>NZ_CP195157.1:4800000-6317322 GCF_056037845.1 Janthinobacterium sp. TPC_1
AATTCATGCAAGACCCGGGCGCTTGAGTTTTACTGCTTGCGCGGCAAGACGGCGTCCTGCCCGCCTTGCGTGAGCACGGCGCCGGCAATCTTGCCGGCCGGGTCGCGCGTAAACGCCAGGTCGGCCTCGATGGCGCGGAAGAAGAAAGCATCTTTTGCGCTGGCAAACAGGGGCGCCGAGCCGACGCCCGACCCGGCCGCTTCCAGGCCATGCTTGCCCAACGACACCGTCAACGTGAAATCCTCGCCCAGCGCATACTCGCCCACGTATTCGGCCAATGCTGCGCGCGGCAGCTCGATGGCCGCTTGCGGCTTTTTCAGCGGCGGCAAGGGCGTACCGGGCAGCAAGGCGGACAAGCCCAGCGCGTCGATGGTGCGCGCCGTGTTCGTCAACACCACCACGCCCCGCTTGCCGTCCGTCGTAAATGCCGCGTAGCTGGTGTAGCCGCCCGTCTGGCCGCTGTGCCAGGCGTAGCTTTGTCCCTGTCGCTGCTCCAGCAGCCAGGACAGGCCGATTTTCGTGTCGTCGCCAGACGCCACCGGACGCTGCGGCTGGATCGCCAGCGCATACGGGCGCAGCGGCTTGAACATGTACGCTTGCAGGTAGGCAACCATGTCGCGCGCGCTCGAATACACGCCGCCGGCCGGCGCCACCACGTTCAAATCCCAGGCGGGTGTCGGCTCCCCCGACAGCAAATGGCCGGGCGCCAGGCGCGCCAGCATGCCGTGCGAGGGCGTGTTCGAGGTGGAACGCATGCCCAGCGGCACGGCGATGCGCTTTTGCAGCAGCGCTTCATAACTGCTGCCCGAGCGCGCCGCCAGGGCCGTGCCCAGCACGGCATAGCCGATGTTCGAGTAGTCAAATTTGGTGCCTGGCGCGCGCGGCAGATGGTAGGCGGCGAGAAATTGCCGCTGCTTCGCTTCCGTGTAGTCCGCATACGGATTGGCGGGGTCTTTCGGCGCGAAGTTGTCGGGCAGGCGCGGCAGCGCAGAATAATGCGTGGCCAGGTCGAGCAGGCTGATCTGCCTGCCCTCGAAGGCCGGCACCGTGTAGCCCGGCAATACTGCCGCCACCGGCTCGTCGAGTTTGACCTTGCCTTCGACGACGGCGTCGGCCAGCAGCAGGGCCGTCATGGTCTTGGTGACGGAGCCGATCTGGTAGACGGTGTCGGCGCCCGGCTTGGTATTCTTGCCGGCATGCACGCTGCCAAAGCCGTAGACGGCGCTGTCCTTGCCATCGATCACGGCGATGACGATGCTGGCGTGCATGCCCGTGCTTGTCAATTCTTCCGCGCGCTGGCGCACGGCGTCGTCGAGGGTGGGGGCGGCCAATGCGGCGCCGCCGAGCAGGCAAAGGGGGAGGAGGGCGAAAGTGGGTGTCATGGGAAACCTTGTCCAGGGTGGGCCGTATGCGCGCCGGCCCCGCATATGGTGGCTGGCATGCATGGGGAAGGATACGGCGCCAACATGAAGGTTGCCTGAGTTTTATGTTTGCTGGTATGGCAACGCTTGTGCTTGCTCAATGTTCAGCCATCGGCGCTTCCAGCAAGCCCGCCAGCTGTGCGCGCATGCCGGCGGACATGCCTTGCAGCAATTCGCCGCGCCGGCGCGCATCGGCGCGTTTCTTCGAGGGCACGTCGGCCAGATCCGGCACGCGGTAGGCTGCGCAGGGCAAGTGATAATTGCCGTCGCGCATGCGCAAGGCGTGCAATTCCTGCCACGCCAGGTCGTAATCGGTGGCAATATGGCGTCTGCGCCGGGCATTGAGGGCGATGCGGTTGTCATTGCTGATCAAGAACAGGTTATTGCAGGCAAAAAAATCGCCGAAATCGCGGAGGGCCGTGACCATCAGGTTTTTCGGGCGGCAACCGTGCAGCGCGCGCGTGGCCGCCTTCACGGCCAGCTTGCCCGCCTCGGAACGCAAGCCTTGCAGCGCGCCCAGCTGCAGCGAGACTCCATCGGCGCGCGGCAGGAACAGAAAGCTGGCCAGATACAGCGGCTGGCCGTCGCGGGTCAGGCGCAGGCACAGTTCGCCTTCGCGGTAGCTGTCGTGAATGGCCGTCAGCTGCAAGCGGAACAGCGCCCCATCCTTGCCCTCGAACGCGGCCAGCACCAGGGGCTGGCGCGCGGCCCGCTCGACCAGCACGCGGGCGCCCGCTTGCCACAGGAAGCGGTAATGTCCTTCCAGCAAGGCCAGGCGGTCCGCGCAAGCGAGCTGGCGCGAGGCGTACGGGCGGTAGATCTTGAAGCGCAGGCAGGGGTGCAGCTGCGCCAGGGAAGTCAAGCCGGGCATGCTGTCCAGGAAAGCTTGCCAGCGCGTGCGCTGGCGGGGAAAGAACAGGGCGCCCAGCGCCGCTTTCAGGCGGTGCCCGCTGGCGGGGTGTGCCACGACAGGGCCGTGGCGCAAGGGTAATGCGATGTCATTCATGATTGAGCCGGTGAGGGCAGGCGCTGCACAGTGAGCGCCTTGCCAAGCTGAATGCTACGCGGGCCAGGTGAATTTCATATTAAGAAGCTATGCCCATGGGTATTTAGAGGATGGCAACTAAACAGTTGCCTTTTGGTAATGTTGACGCTTATTCTCCCTGCTCGCCAACCCGATGAACGACGCCTTTCATGAACCACCGCCAATTGCTTGTCCTTCCCTTGCTCGTTGCCGCACTGGCCGCCCAGGCGCAAGAGCGCACGGCCGATCCCCTGGCGCCGTTGGCGCAATGCATCAACCGCAGCGAGTTCCAGTTCCGCCAGCAGGACCGCTTGCCGCTCAGCGCGACGTCGCGCGTCATCATGATGAAGGCGGGAGAGCGCCGGGTATCGACGGCCGACGGCTATCGGCTGATGTTGTTTCACAAAAGCAGCTTGCCCTTCGTGAACCTGAAAATCGAACGCAGTGCCGCAGGCGGCTTTGCCGCCGACCGCCAGACCATCGTGGCGCAAATGCAGGAGATGTCGGCCAACAGCAAGCCGCCACAGCTGGTGCCGCTGGAAACGGACGCGCGCCAGGGCGTGGAAGTGCTAGGATTGAACAACCCGTACATCATGCATTCGTCAGGCGTGATCAGTTTATATACCTTGCTGCATGCGGCCAGCGGGACGGTCGCCACCGCTTATCTGCTCAATCAGCCGGCGGACAAGCGGGAATTCGCGACGGATGCGCAATACCTGGCCTTGCGCGACCAGTTCATTGCCGCACTGGCCGCCTGCATGGCCGATACGGGGCAGTGAGGCAAGCGCACAGGAAGGAGACGTGAGCCATGAAAAGAGCAGCAAGCGGCGCGCCGCCCGGGGATGAGGCGCCAAGCAGCGCGTCCGCCGCCAGCCAGATCGATGCGAAAATCGCTGCGCTGGCCGACTGGCGCGGCAAAACCCTGGCCGCCGTGCGGGCACTGATCCACGCGGCGGATCCGGACGTGGTCGAGGAAGTCAAATGGCGCGGCGTGCCCATCTGGTCGCACGCGGGCATGATTTGCACGGGCGAAACCTATCAACGGGTGGTGAAACTCACCTTTGCCAAGGGCGCCGCCTTGCCCGATCCGGCCGGTCTCTTCAATGCCAGCCTGGACGGCAACACGCGCCGGGCCATCGACCAGCACGAAGGCGCGCACCTCGATACCGCCGCGTTCAAGGCGCTGATACGCGCCGCCGTGGCGCTGAATACGGCGCCAAAACCAAAGCGGACCGCTACTTGAGACATTATCTGTATATCTGGCACGACCCGGCCGAGCGCATGCATGCTGGTCGCTTCCGGCATCGAATTCAAGGATGTGATGCACGCGCTGCTGGACGCGGACGGCATCGTGCTGCGCAAGGGCAGCGCCGGCACAATCAAAAAGCCTGCCGCCTGGCAGGCCTTGGCGCGGCAACAATTAGCGGCCCTGACCAGGGAAGACCTGTACGCCTGTGGCAGCCATGCCTGGGCCGATTACCGGGGCGCGCCGCCGGCCCCCGGCGATGCGGACGTGTCCGCGCTGCTCGGCCACCGTGGCGCGCTCATCCCACTGCCCGCCTTGCGCGGCCGCTTTCTTGCCTTTGCCCACGACGACGGCTGGTATCTGAAACTGTTTTACGGGGAATGGGACGACGCGGCGGCCTTGCTCGCCGGCGCCATCGCGCCAGCGCTGGGCGCGCTCGACATGGATGCACTGCAGCAGGGAGGCGACGGCTACTGGCTGCAGGACGGCGTGGTCGACCTTGAACTGGCAACCCACGATATCGACAGCGTGCTGAACCGGCGCCTGTAAGCATGGCTTCGGATGCGGCCCCCGGCCTGTCCGGGACCATCATATAGATCCCGCACCATGCAGACGGGCTCAAACATCGCGCTTCCCCTTGTTGTGCAGCGCCAGGCGCGCGGCCATCCCGGCATTGTCGCGCAGCAAGGCATCGCGTTCCAGCGCCAGCGCTTCGGCGCGCTGCTGCGTTGCCTGCGTATTCTCCGCCAGCATGTCGAGCTGGCGGTCTTGGGCGGCCAGCGCCACCTTGGCGTCGTTCAGCGCCAGCAGGGCCGTGTCCAGCTTGGCCAGAAGGGCGTCGGCAGAGGCGGCCGCCTGCAAGTATTGAAACTCGAACTGGTCGCGCTCGGGGCGCACGGTGGCCAGCGCCTCGCGGTCGGCCGCTGCTTCGCTGGCCAGGCGCGTTTGCTCCGCCTGCAGTTGCGCCAGGCGCATGTCTTGCTGCACCAGGGTCGCTTGCTGGCCCTGCAGGCGCTGCTGCAATTGCGCATTGTCCTGTTCCAGGCGGCTGATCTGTTGCTGCGCCTGCGCCCGTTCCTCGCTGCGCTGCGCGGCTGATGCCTCCTGGTAATGATCGAACTGCGAGCGCACCTGCGCCAGCTGACGGTTCAGGGCGGCGATTTCTTCGCCGCGGTCGGCCAGACGCTGCGTCAGGCCCGCGTTGTCGCTGTGCAGGGTCGCCAGGGTGACGGCCCGGAAATGGTGTTCTTCCTTCAATTGCGCCAGCGCGTGCTGGGTGGCGCGCAATTCCTGGGTGAGGGCGGCGCGCGCCTCCGTCAGTTTTAAACGCTCCGTTTCCGTCTTCTTCAGTGTTTCCAGCGCCGCGTCGCGTTCCGCGCGGTGTTGCAGCATGCCCGTTTCCAGCTGCTGCGCCACGTCGCGCTGCTGTTTTTCATAGACACCGCGCATCGCTTCCATCAGCTCGGCCGGCAAGCCTGCCTCCGTTTTCACGGCGCCCGCGCCCTGAAACTCTTCCTTCCAGCGCTTGAGCAGGGGCGCGATGGTGCTCTTGCTGCCCGTGCTGCCCAGCGCTTCGCGCACGCTGTCGACCGTGGGATTGCGCCCATCGGCAGCAACGATTTGGGCTGCTTTCATAACATCAGAGTACAAAATGCCGGTGCGGGCCATGAAATCACCTATGAGCGAAATTTAGTAACGTATTACATGATACGTAATATCGAATAATATTACGATATAAATTTTAATGATTCTTGAAAAATATAAGCTGCGATAAGATCGCTTATCGCGTGTTATGGGGGTGTCTGGCATGCTATTCTGCGTATCCCTTAGTACAAAACCGCGATTTCGCTGCCGCCATGCCCGATTTGCCCCTGACTAAACGCCGCCTTGCCGTGCCGAAAAGCGCCACCCTGGCTCCTGTGCCTTTACACGGCGCCCTGGTCGATGCGGAGCTGGCCGCGCGCCACCAGGCGTTTCTGGCCGCCGCCACGTCCGACAACACGCGCCGCACCTACCGTTCCGCCATCCGCCACTTCCAGGCCTGGGGCGGGGCGCTACCTGCCGACGAGTCGACCGTCATCCGCTATTTGATGGCGTATGCGGACAGCCTGAATGCGCGCACGCTGGCCCTGCGCCTGACGGCCCTGTCGCAGTGGCATGTGTACCAGGGCTTTGCGGACCCCGCGTCCACGCCCACCGTGCGCAAGACCCTGGCCGGCATCGCCCGCTTGCACGGCAAGCCGAAAAAGAAGGCGAGGGCGCTGCCGCTGGAAGACCTGGAACTGATCGTCGCCAGGCTGGGCGCTTTGGGCACGAACAAGGCCCTGCGCGACAACGCCTTGCTGCAGCTGGGCTTTTTTGGCGGTTTCCGGCGCAGCGAACTGGTGGGTTTGAAGCTGGAAGACGTGAGCTGGGAGCCACAAGGCCTGGTGATCACCTTGCCCCGCTCGAAAACGGACCAGTCGGGCGAAGGCATCGTCAAGGCGATCCCGTTCGGCGACGGCGTCTGCTGCCCGGCCACGGCCCTGCGCGCCTGGCTGGGCGTGGCCGCCATCGCCAGCGGCCCGCTCTTGCGCACCGTCAACCAGTGGGGCCATGTGGGAGGGACGGGGTTGCACGCGAGCAGCATCAACACGATATTGGAAGGCTGCGCCCGGCTGGCCGGCCTCGATTACGTGCCGGAACTATCGAGCCACAGCCTGCGCCGCGGCATGGCCACCAGCGCGCACCGGGCCGGCGCCGATTTCCAGGCCATCAAGCGCCAGGGCGGCTGGCGCCACGACGGCACCGTGCACGGCTATATAGAAGAGGCGGGGCGCTTCGAGGACAATGCGGCGGGGAGTTTGTTGAAGGGGAAGAAGAAGGCGGCGGGCTGAGGCTGCGCGGCAGCAGCTTGCGGCGGCGCGCCGGCAAGGGTTTGAACAGTGGGTTGCGTTGACCATTCAACTGATGGCATATCCCAGCAGATACAGGAGAACGGTAAGGACTGTCAGCAGCAAGAGTCTGCGCAGTTTTTTAGATGCGGTAACGCCGGGCCGTGCGCTAAGCCATCCCGTCACCGTAAAAATGAACGATGGGCCAAGAAGATAGGCTGCCAGCGCGGCAATGACCCACCAGGGCACCGAACACGGCCCAATTTCGTAGCAAGCTCCCGCGTCACGGTGCAGCAGCTTGAAATGAAACCTGAACGACATGTGACTGCCAGCGACCAATGCAGCCCAGGTTGTCAATAGTCCGGCAATGAGAAAGCCGAGCGACAAGCCTATGCGTTTCACTCGACCTCCTCAAACAGGATGCGCCTCACCTTGCTCAAGTCCGGGCAGCCAATCGAGGAGCAGGGAACATGAACGCTTGATACGCCAATTCTTTTGCCCGTCAGCGAGAAAAAAAGCATCCTGGTGCCTGTCTAGTGAAAAGCTTGAAAATCATGGGTGTTGCTGCTTGTAGAGAAACCAGGTCAATACTGCCATGACAAGCAGGGAGAATAGCGCACTGGTGAACAATATGCGTATTGCATGAGGCTTTCCTGTCACTACGCCCAAAAGCCCGCCCCACATTATCGGCAAGGCCGCATAGATGACGACTGACACGACTTTCAGCAAGCTGGAGCATGATTCGCGACAAACGCTGGTCTTTGCAAGGATCTCAAACGCATGCGGCAGCATGGCGAAGGCGATGCCGGCCAGGAATCCGAGTGCCATAAACACTACCCTGTTAAGCATCCTTGCGCGCGATGCCGGCGGCGGCGCTGGCGCGGGCCAGGCTTGAGCGCGCGCCAGCCACGGCGCGCAGGCGTTCTTCCAGGTAGGCGCTTACGCGCGGATGCTGGCTGAAGGCGACGTTGAAGCGGATGTGCCGGTCGGGCGTGTCGTTGGCCGAGAACGCGGCGCCGCGCATCAGCAGGATCTTGTTGCGGTAGGCGTCCTGCACCAGCAAGTCCACATCCAGCCCTGCGGGCATGCTGCCCCACAGGAAAATGCCTGCGTCGCCGGGCTGCTCGAACAGCACGCCGGCCGCGCTCAGTTGCCGCGTGCTGGCGTTGCGCGCCACCATGATCTTGCGTTGCAGCCGCTCCAGGTGCTTGCGCAGGTTGCCGGCCTTGAGCACTTCCAGCAGCACGTATTCGTTCAGTGCCGGCAAAGTCATGATGGAGTGGATCTTGGTGCGCATCAGCAGCTTGAGCAGGGCGGGCGCCGCGGCCAGGTAGCCCATGCGCAGGGCCGGGCTCAGCGCCTTGCACAGGCTGGAGTAATAGATCACGCCGTCCAGTCCGGACAGCGACGCCAGCCGCGTGCTGTGGCCCGGCTGGAAATGGCCGTGCACGTCGTCTTCGGCGATCAGGAAACCGTACTGCTGCGCCAGGATCAGCACCTTGTGCAAGTTGGCGGCGCTGCTGCTCCACCCGGTGGGATTGTGCAAGGCCGTCTGCATGAACAGCAGGCGCGGACGGTGCGCGCGGCAGGCCGCTTCCAGCTCGTCCAGGTCGAGGCCGTCGGGGCGGCGCTTAATCGGCACCAGGCGCACGCCGTCCTGGCGCGCCGGCCGAACATCAGGAAGTATCCGGGGTCTTCCACCAGCACCGTATCGCCGGGCTGCAGGAAGGTGCGGCAGATCAGATCGATGGCATGGGTGCCGCCGAACGTGGTGAGGATGTGGCCGGCGTCCGCGGCGATGCCGATGCGCGCGCAGCAGCAGCGCGATCTGCTCGCGCAGTTCGGCCAGCCCTTGCGGCGGGCAGCGCGAAGCCATGCCGGCCGCGCTGCGCGCCAGGCCACGTTGCACGGCGGCGGCCGGCAGCGCATCCTGCAGCCAGGTGGGCGGCAGGGCGCCGCTGCTGGCCAGCAGCACGCCCGGCCGCTGGTCGTTCACTTGCTGGCTCAGCCAGACCGGCTCCTGCTCCTGTCCCGCTTCCAGCGCCACCTCGTCGGGAATGGCGCGGCTGGCGTCAGCCGGCGCGCAGACGAAGAAGCCCGTCGTGCCGTGCGTATCGATGACGCCGGCGGCCACCAGCCTGTCATACGCCACCACCACGGTGTTGGTGCTGACCGCGAGCTGCGTGGCAAGCTGGCGGATCGACGGCAGCCTGGTCCCGCCAGGCAGGACCCGTTGCGCGATCTGCTGGCGCAAGGCGGCCTCGATCTGTTTAAAGAGGGCGATAGGCGAGGAGCGGTCGATGGCGAACATGGTGCCAGTCTAGCGTAAAAACGTCACGGCGAGGACCAGCAGCACGGCGCCCATCGCCAGATTGAAGATGCGCTGGTTGCGCGGCGCTTTCAGCACGCTGCGGATCGAGACGCCGAACAGCGCCCACATGGCGTTGCACGGTGTACCCACCACGGTGCCGGTCACGGACACCAGCAGCGCGCTGGCGAGCATGTTGCCCTGCGCCGGCATGAAGACCGACGCCATGGTGATCGCCTTGAGCCAGCTCTTCGGGTTCAGCGCCTGGAACAGCGCCGCCTGCGCGAACGACACGGCCTTCGGCGCGCTGCCTCCCGCCACCGAGGCGCCGGCCAGCTTCCAGGCCAGGAACATCAGGGTACAGCGCGCCCGCGATGCGCAGCAGCTGCTGCGCCATCGGGTACGCGACGAACACGCTGCCCAGTCCCACGCACATGAGCATGGTCTGCACGAAGATGCCGGCCTGGATGCCGAGGATGACCGGCAGCGCGCCGCGATAGCCGAAATTGGCGCCGGTGGTGGCCAGCATGACGTTGTTGGGCCCGGGCGTGGCGGACATCACAAAGCAATAACTCATCAGGGGCAGAAGTTCGGTCATGGCAGGCAGTCGCAGCGTGGAGAAGGCCCCAGTCTAGAAGCGCGGCGCGGCAGCGACAAGACACAAGGCGCCGCGTACACGCACATGCTGTATCAGCCGGACGACTGCTACAGCGGCGAAATTGAAGCCCCGTATTTCACCAAGCCAGGCAGGAGTGAACACCGTGTCCGTCAGCCCGGGGAACTGATGCGCTTGTCCAGCGGCCTCGCGTTGAGCGCATCGGCGGCCCGGTCCACGAATTGCCTGACGTCTCCCACCTCGGCAAACAAGCCGGCATAGGCCGCCCGTATCAGCACCGTGCACTGCTCGAATTTCTCCAGCTGCGACAAGCCTTCATCGGTGGGCATCAATATCCGTCGCCGGGCATCATGGTCGTCGTTCCGATACCGGATGAGGCCCAGGCGTAGCAGCTTTGGTATCTTTTGCATGACCAGTTGGTGCGAATGTCCGAGTTCGCGCGCCAGATCCGAGGCGGAGGCCGAGCCGAGCGTTGCCAGAACAGTCATCAGCGAACAGGAGCGAACCGGGATGACGATCCCCATCGTATCGAAGACCGTCTTGGATTGCTCGGCGATCAGGACGCTCAGCCGTTCGACGGCGCGGCCGAGGAACACCGCGTCATCGATCTCGGCCGGGTGAAGTGTCTGTTTAGTCAAGGCGCTTGTACCTCTGGATGCTGCCATCCTTGTTCACGCGTTCCAGCTCCGTCACTTTCCCGCTTGAAACATTCAAGCGGTATCGAAAATCTGACACGCCTTCCACCGCGAACAGGTCGGGGCCGATCGGCTCAAGCGCGACCCGAAGCCGTTCGCGCCAGAGATAATAGAGCGTGCCATTGTCCAGAATGATCTGGCGGCCTTCATATTTTCCGGCCGCTTTCGCCAGCATCCGGACATCGGCGTGCGGGCGCTCGATCGCTGCCGTCAAGCTCGGGAGCAGCCAGGCCAGTTCGGTTCGCCTGGCCTCATCGTTCTTCGCCAGATTTTCAAGCGCCAGCTTGTGCGCCAGCGGCAGCGCGCGAATCGAGGGGCTGGCGATATCGGGTTGCACGCCGGTTCCTTCGAAATCGCCATGGTCCACGGGATCCTGGATCTGGCCGATCGGCACTTGCACGAAAAAATCGTCGTTGAGCGGCTTGCGCGCGACCGGATGCGCACCGCCGGCTGTCCGCTCCCCGATCAGGGTTGCGCGCCCAAGCTTCTTCATCGCATAGGAAAACCATTCTGCGGAGGAAAACGACGTGGAGCCGGTCAGGATATAGACGGGCTTGTCCACCATGCGCTTGCCCGGCAAGCCCGGCAGCACCCATTGCCCGCGCTGGATACGCTTGCCATCCTCATTATAATAATAGTCGAAGAGCAGCTGGTCTCTCTCGCTGGAAAAGAAATAGCTCGCCAGGAATTGCGCCATTTCCAGATGTCCGCCATTGTTATAGCGCAAATCGATGATAACGGCATCCGTATTGCCGACGAAGCGCATAACAGACGCGGCCGTATCATAGGCAAGCTCGGGATCGGCAAAATAGCTGAATCGTATATAACCGATATTTCCCTTCAGGCGGGCGACCTCGTCGAAACCGAAATTGGTTTCCTCCAGCCTGCGCGATTCTTCTTTTCGTATACTGGCCTTGAGCGCCGGATCGGCCTTCGCCTTGAATTCGGCGATCCACTTCGCGTCGGCACCGACGAAAAAATGCAGGTCTCCGCTGACTTTGACGAGATCGTCGGTCAGCTTGCTCGCAAACTCAGCCTTCGTGGCCGCCGCGTCATAGTCTCCCTTTTTCAGACGCTCCTGAAGCACCGGCGCAATTTTTCTTGCGATGTCCGGAAACGGGTAGTTCGCATTCAGGGCGCTATCGAGGGAGGCGATGACCGCGCCCTTTTCGTCTCGCGAGATGCCCGGTGCCTCGGCAAAAGCGCTTGATGCGCAGACGATGGACAGTGCCGACAGCGTTTGAAGCAGACATAAGTGATAGCGCATTCTAATGTTCCCCCCCACGGTGAAAGCCGATCATACAATATATTGCGCAATATGTTGTATAAAATATGCGAGGTGCGCCCGGGGCAGGCTGGTGTTCGTCAAGCTCAGCTTCCGGCGGCTTGTGCCCATTGCTGCCGCCCGCAGTTAAGTTGACAGTGAAATTTGCTGTAACTTTGCTTCGATCTGATTCAACGCATTGAGCTTTTCTTCGCGATGAGACCAGTTCCCGGCGGCCAGCGCCCGGGCTCTTTGCTGCCCAATACAGTCCAATGCCAGTTGTCGCGCCTGCTGGTCGCATGCCGCTCTTAGCTTGATATCGGCAAATGCGAGAGCAATCGACGCTTCGCAGCGCACATCATAGTCCATGGCGTTGATGTCGGAGTATCCCCACTGTCTTGCCAGTTTCTCAAGGAATCGAATTGGCATGACGTCCTTGTGCGTCTTGCGCCAATCGCGATAGCTCTCCAGAAGATCGGCTCCAGTATCATTGCCGTTCGGCGAGAAATCATCCGCGCAACTCCAAAAAAATGGATCATCGAGAATTTCGCGTGCTTTGGGATGAAAGTCCTCCCAATCAATTCCCAACGCCTCCCAGGGTGACATTGCATCACGCTGGGCTTGTGCTGCTGCCTCCAGCCCCGATGCAAGGAGTTGCAGAGCTTCCCCCGAATGCGGGACGCGTTTCTTGGCGGCTTCACAGTGCTCTAGAAATCGCTCCAGGCTGAAATCATCGGTGCGCTTCAATCGCGTTCGCAATAGCCCGAGTGCATGGATGACTTCATCAACACCTGCCTTAAAAAGTGGCAAGGACAATGTTGGAGAGCGCGTCCAGTCCCGACCTTCCATCAATTCGCTGGCGATATCGATCTCGACCTTGCCCTTTGCTCTTCGATAAGTGATCTTAGGTAGCGTTGAGCGGAAACTATTGTGCGTCTCCAGGAGCGATTCCAAGGTCTTCTTTGCCGGACCAGAGTCTCCAAAGTGAAGCGTGACTGCAATTTCCTTAATCGCGTCGCCAAAACTGCCCCCTCCCGCCAGAAGAAAATCCCCAATCGGAGACAACGTCGTGTGACCGCCGTAGCAATTATAGGATTTAGCGCTTACATGGAAATCCATTCGATGGTGCCTTTCATGCAAAATTCCAATCTTTCTGAATGTCGATACAGCTGAAAACTGCACAAACTAATGCCGGGCCGTATCATGCGGCCGCTTGTTCCCGGGGCCGGATGATCATGCAGGTGGCCGTCGCGTGCGCGTAGACTTTACCCGCTTCGTCGCGGATCGTGCCTTCGGAAATGACCAGGTTGCGTCCCGCATTGATGACTTTGCCTTCCGCAAAGACCGTCACGTTGAAGGGCAGGGGACGGCACATCTTGATGTTCAGGTCCGTCGTGCCATAGCTTTCGCCGGCCGGCAAGACAGTGTGCGTGGCGCAGCCCGTGACCGTGTCGAGCACGGTGGCAGCGAAACCGCCATGCACGCCGCCCATGGGATTCGTGTGGTTTTCATTCGCCGTGGCCGTGAAGATCACGCGGCCGTGCTCGATCGTATGCGCATCCATGGGCATGGTCTTGGAAATGCCGGGCCGGGGGAACAGGCCTTGCGCGAAAGCTTGCATCAGTTGCAAGCCGGTCATGTCGTTGGGGTGCATGGTAACTCCTGTGGGTGAGAAAAAAGGGTATGAAAATGCTTAACCCAAGGGCAATGACCGGGGTCAGACCCTCAGGGTCTGACCCCAGCTTTTGTCTGTGGGGTGGCTTGATCTTGCGCAAAACGCAGGCGCGAGGCGTGCAGCAGGAAGCGGGCGACGATGGCCAGTTCTTCCTCGCTGAAACCCGCTTTCAGTTGTTCATTCAGGCTGTCGAGCAGGGGCAGGGCGGCGGCCAGCACCTCGCCGCCCCTGGCCGACATGTGCAGGGTGCCGGCGCGCGCATCAAGCGCCGACTGGCCGCGCACGATCAGGCCGTTTTCTTCCATGCGCGCCACCAGGCCCGTGACGGCCGAGTTTTTCAGCTGCAGCGCCCGCCCCAAATCCTTCAATTGGCAGCCTTCCTCGCCCTTCAGGGCAAACAGGGCGACAACTTGCGTGCCGGAAAATCCCAGTTCGCTGGTAAACACGGCATCGGCCGAGCGGAACAGGTTCTGGCGCGCCAGGTTGAGCAGGTTGAACAGGCGCGGCGAACGCTCGCCCAGCGGGCAGGCAGCGGCATCGGTGCGGTCGGATTGGGGAGAGGTATTGGTACGCATGCGGAGTATACTACTACGTATGCGTAATAAATCAAGCGACTATTTTAATCGCGCAGATGGCGCCCGATGTAGCGTGCGCGCGGACGGATCAGGGCCGCGCTGTCCGCTTGCTCGGCGGCATGCGCGATCCAGCCGGCCGACCGGGCCAGCGCAAACACCACCATGCCCGCGCCCTCGGGCCAACCGAACGCCAGTTCCATCGCCGCCAGCGCCAGGTCGGCATTCGGGCGCGCATCGCGCAACTGGCCCGCCGCCGCGCAAACGGCCAGGATGGCGGCCAGTTCCGGTTTCTCGTGCGCCATTCTCGACAGGATTTTCAGCAGATACGCTGCGCGGGGGTCGCCGCCTGGATACAGCGGGTGGCCAAATCCGGCGAATTCCGGCGCGACGGCCTGGTAACAGGCGACGATGGCGGCCCCGGCATCCGGTGCGGCCAGCGCCTGCGTCAACATGCGCCGGGCCGCCGCGCTGCCGCCGCCGTGCTTGTCGCCGGACAAGGCCGCCAGGCCGGCCATCAGCGCGGCGGGCAGGCTGGCGCCCGTCGAGGCGACGCAGCGCACGGCAAAGGTCGATGCATTCAATTCATGGTCGGCCAGCAACACGAGCGCGGCGCGGATCAATTCTGTTTGCTCCGCATCGGCTTGCCACGCCCGGGCCAGCTGCAGGTGCAGCGGCAGGATGGACGGCGCCGTCCGGAGCAGGGCGGCGGCCAGGATGCGCATCAGGGCGGGGCCGGATGGCAGCGAGTGCGCCATGTCCGCTGTCGCCAACATGGCCAGGGCCAGCATGGCGCGCGCCAGCGGGGGCCCGTCCGGCGCGCCGGCCAGCCCTGGCGGCAGGGCTGGCGCGTCCTGCTGAAAATAGTCGCTCGCGTTGTCGTCCCACAGCAGGCCGGCGGCAGCCTCCAGCGTCGCGGATTCGGCCAATGCCGTCGCATCGCAGCCCCGGTACAGCAACCGTCCATCGAGTATATGGGAAATCCGCGTCTCCAGCACGGGCAAGCCCCAGTTTATGGCCGCCATGGCCGTCTGGCCACCGCGTTTGGCATCGTTCTTGCGCGCCGCCAGGCGCAGCACGTCTTCCCGCGGATAGCGCTTGCGGCGCGATGCCCCATTGCTGACGGAAGCGAGCAAACCCCGGCTCACGTAGGAATACAGGGTGGGCAGGCTGACGTTCAAGAGGCGCGCAGCCTCGGCAGCGGACAGATCGTTGTTCATGGCGGCCATTGTAGCGGCTGTCGCTTTATATTGATTGATGGAATCAAGATTGACGGGCCGGGCGGCGCGTCACTAGACTCATGCCTTTCCAGGAGTCTCCATGAGCATATTTACCATTCGCACCCTGCGCCCCGGCGATGCCGCGCCCTTGCTGGCTTTCGAGCAAGCCAACCGGGCCTGGTTCGAGCGCCATATCGACCGGCGCCCCGATGATTTTTACAGCCTCGACGGCATTCATGCCCACGTCGCGCAATTTCTGGACGAGCACGCACAGGGCCGCATGCATCCCTGCGTCATCGTGGCTGAACACGGACAATTGATCGGGCGCGCCAACCTCAAGGACATTGACCGGGAGCAAGGCCTGGCCGAAGTCGGCTACCGCATCGGCGAGCAGCAGGCGGGCAAGGGCCTGGCAACGGCCGCGCTGCGCCATCTGATTGATCTGGCGCAAGACGAATGGCGGCTGGCCAGTCTGTGTGCCTACGCCATCGATGGCAATGCGGCGTCGATCCGCGTGCTGGAGCGCTGCGGTTTCGTGCAGGGAATGGCCGTGCCCGATATCGCCATGGTGGAAGGCAATGTTGTCGATGGCCATGCCTATGCGCTGGATTTGCGGGCGGCTGGGGTAGACTCTATCCTGTGAGAAATAAACAATTATCAGAGATGAATCAGGAAAGCCTCAAACGTCCAGCACGCATCGTCGTCATCGGCGCCGGCATCGTCGGCGCGTCGCTCGCCTACCACCTGGCCAGCAAGGGCGCACAAGTCACCGTGGTCGAGGCGGGCGGCGTCGCGTCCGGCGTGACGGGCACCTCGTTTGCCTGGATTAACACGTCCTGCGCGGGGATTGACCCCATCGCGGCCCTGCGCGGCGGCGCCATCGCGGCCTGGCGCCAACTGGAAACGCAGGTGCCGGGCCTGACGGTGCGCTGGCACGGCGCCTTGTCGTATGGCACGCAGGATGGGCGCGTGTCTTCGTCATCCATCGTGCTGGACCGCTCGCGCATCGCCCGGCTTGAACCACGTCTGCGGCAGCCGCCGGAACAAGCGCTGTACGAGCCGGAGCAGGGCGCGCTCGACGCCGTTGCCGCCACGCATACCTTGCTGGCGGCAGCCCAGGCGCTCGGCGCGACGGTCCGCACGCACACGCCCGTGCTGGGTTTTACCGTCCGGGACGCGCGGGTGACGGGCGTGGAGACGGCCGCGGGCCGCATCGGGACCGATATGGTCGTGCTGGCGGCGGGGACGGGCACGGCCAGCCTGGCCGCGCAGCTGGGAGTAGACTTGCCGATTCACGCCTCGCCCGCCATCTTCCTGCGCTACCAGGCGCCGCCGGGCCTCGTGCGCGCGATTATTTCCAATCATGCAATGGAAGTGCGGCAAGCCGAGGACGGGACCATGCTGGCAGCGGAAGATTACCTGGACGACGCGCCGGAAAACCAGCCGGCCGCCATCGCGCTACGCACGGCCAGCGCGATCCGGGACGAACTGGAGGGGGCGGAGGCCATCGCGCCGGAATTGGCCTGCATCGGCCTGCGCCCCATGCCGCTTGACGGCGTGCCCGTCATCGGCTATCTGCCGCAGGTGGGCGGCGTGTACGTGTGCGCCATGCATCCGGGCGTCGTGCTGGCGGCCATCGTGGGCCAGCTGGCCAGCGGGGAAATCGTCGATGGCCAGCCGGCGCTAGCCCTGGAGGCTTGCCGGCCAGCACGCTTTCTGGCGTGCTGATTCCTACGGCACTGGCACCACGAAGACGGGCAGGACGAACGGCACTTGCTCATCGCCGTCCTCCGACGGGGCCTGCATATAGTGCTCGTTGCGCCAGTCCCCGTTCACCACGCGCTCGGCGATCAGAGATAAATCCTGCGTTTCGCGCAGCGCGCAACGAAACGGCAGCCGGCCATGCGAGCGCGACACCAGGCTGTAGCGCAACTGCCGGCATTGCGCATCGTGCCAGCAATAGAACAGCATGTCCTCGCCCTGGAGCGCGCTGCGGCGGGCCGCGATCACCTGGCCGATGAAGGCAACGATATCGGCCGCATGAATCTGCGGCGTTTCCTCGTCCGTGGGCGAAAAGCTCCACATATTGGTTCGGGCTTCGTAATTGATATCGTCGGGATCAATTTCCACGGGATCGTCTTTTGCCATGGCGAGCCAGCTGCTTACGACGGTTGAGTGCATCATGTAACGCTTTCAGTGCTTATCAATATTTTTTATTTACGCATCACCGGCTTGATTATGTCGGCGCATCCATTCATCCGCGACATCGCCCATGTTTTTGACGGCGCCATCGCCGATCCAGGCCATGAATTCACGGTCAAGCTTGAACTTTGGCCCGCACTGGGCAAGCAGGAAGCGCCTGACGTTTTGGGTGTTCCTGTAGTTGGCGTCAATGACCGTGTGCCGGGTGATGGTACTGCCATGCCAATCGAAATCCATGCTGCAATCCTTCCTGACATATGAAGCCTGGGTAGAGAACGACCTGCAGGTGAGCTTGCTCTTGAACTCAGGCCTCGAAAATACATCAATGCTCAGTTCAGCCTCATCCGACTGCAGATTCCGCATATACTATTCTAAAACCATGATGCTGAGATTGTAGTTTAATACATAATCCTTGATGAAAATTCTCCTGAGTCAAGTCATTCACAATGCAATATAAGTCAAATCCTGGTGGCCGAACGATCAATGTCAGTTGATAACTTAGAATTTCTTCATTTTTCTCGGAATAATATGTCTTCATTGCTGTGTTTTTTACATATACTCCGGATTTTCTCAAGGCCTCATTAATCAGATATATTATATTATCATCGAGCGTCACATCTAAATTGTCATGGCCATTATATTCGCATAGTATTGAAATCGGAAACTCCACCGCAATTTCAACTTCTCTTGCATAGTCGCAGCTTATCTTCATAATTTCATGCCTTGCTGGTAATTTGATTTTAAATGAGATATCAATCGTTCGAATGAAGTTCTACAATTCAAAGGCTGGCGCCGACTTTCCATGCCAGCATCTTGGTGGAGCTTTCGCCGCTGGCGTCGTCAAGCTCCGCCATGGCCACTATTCACCCCCGCGGCCCATCCGCCAGCAACTCCGCCAGCCTGTTCGTCAACCACAAACTCGTCTCGCTGAGCTTTTTCCCATGAATCGACAGCCGCCGCACCGGCAGCCTGGATAAAGCCAGCGCAGGGCAGGGTACTTCCTGCAGATAGCCCTTGTAGTTGTCGTAATTGGCGATATTGAGCGGCAGGATCGCCCAGCCCAGCTCGTCGGCGACCATTTCCGCGATACTGTAAAAACTGTCGGAAAACCACACGGCGGGGCTGAACGCGTGTTCGCGGTTGAGCTCGGAATCCATGATCAGCTGGCGGTAACGGGTCAGCTCGTTGCGGCTCACTTCCTGGCCATGCGCCATCGGATGGCCTTTGGCCACGAACACGCCTTGCGCCACGCTGCCGATGTGCTGCTGTTCCAGCACGGGAGAAATCGGCCCGCGGTCGAAGTGGAAGGCCACGTCGGCTTGCTGCTGCTCCACGTATTGCGCCACTTCGGACGCCGTGGCGTTGAGCATCACCAGTTCCAGCGCCGGGTAGCGCGCCGCCAGCTCTTTTACCAAAGTGCCGATGGCCAGGTAGGGCAGGGCTTCGTCCAGCGCCAGGGTCAGCTGGGCTTCGGGCGCCTCGCTCAGCAACTGGGCGCGCAGCTGCAAGCGCTCGGCCTGGCGCAGCAGTTCGCACGCTTCCAGATGCATCACCTTGCCCGCTTCCGTCAGCACGGCGCTGCGGCGCGAGCGGTCGAACAGTTCCAAGCCGAACTCCGCTTCCAGCAGGCCGATCGAGGTGCTGACCACCGATTGCGCGCGGCCCAGCCGGCGCGCCGCGCCCGAGAAAGAACCGGCCGCGACAGCTGCTTCAAAGTAACGCATTTGTTCCAAAGTCCATTGCATGGCATCCACCTATCTGTTTTACAGATGGATTTTAACTTGAATGCCATTCAGGGGCGACATAAAATGCTTTTACTACTTCAATAACACGAGATCCGCCATGCAAAACGCCCAAGTCCATACCCCCGCCATCAGCTTCAGCTGGTGTCACGACGCCACCGCCGAAGATGCGCTGTGCAAGCTCTACCTTGATAACGTCAGCGCCGACTATATCTCCCATTCGGAGCTGCAGGGCGAACGCGCCGACGCGCCCGGCAACTGGCGCGCGGACTTGCCTGAAGTCATACGCGGCGAAATCCGCGCCGCCCTGTCGCACGACTGGACGCATGGCGATTCGACCCTGCTGGCCGTCGCCACCGCAGGCGACGCATCATCGTCGGCATGGCCTTGGTGTCCATCGATACGCGCCAGCGCGCCTCGAAATCGTTCGCCGCGCTGGATGACCTGGTCTTGTTGCCTTCCGTGCGCGGCAGCGGCATCGGCAGCTTGCTGGTGGAGTGGGTGGCCGACGAGCTACGCAGCCACGGCATCGCCCGCTTGTTCCTCGAATGCGGCGCACACAACCTGACGGCGCAACAATTCTTCCAGGGCCGCGGCTTCAAGCAGGTTTCCGTCGTCATGCTGCGCGAACTCGATGCGCCGGAAGTGACGGCCGCCGTGGATGACAAGGATGGCGACCGTGGCTGACGCCCGCCGCCCCCGACAAGGCCAGGCCCGTGGCAGCCTGGAACGTAAATATTTGCGCAGCACCCGCTTTATCCAAACCGATAGTTGTTAAAAGTTACACTAAAATCCATGAGTTGTTTATGCATCCAATGAAAAAATGGCTGACGCTGGCCATCGTCTCCAGCGCCCTGTTCCTGATCGTGGTCGACATGACCGTGCTCTACACCGCCTTGCCCGCGCTGACGCGCGACTTGCAGGCCACTTCCTCGCAAAAACTGTGGATCATCAACGTCTACGCGCTGGTCGTCTCCGGTCTGCTGCCCGGCCTCGGCACCCTCGGTGACCGTCTGAGCCACAAACCCGTTTTCCTCGCCGGCCTGGCCGTGTTCGGCATCGCCTCGCTGTGCGCCGCGTTTTCGCCCGCGCCTGAATGGCTGATCTTTGCCCGCGTGCTGCTGGCAATCGGCGCCGCCTTGATGATGCCGGCCACCTTGTCCATCATCCGCCTGACGTTTACCGATAACCGCGAGCGCTCGTTCGCCATCGGCGTGTGGGCGGCGATTGCCTCCGGCGGCGCCGCGTTCGGCCCCGTGCTCGGTGGTTTCCTGATGGAACATTACTGGTGGGGTTCCGTGTTCCTGATCAACGTGCCCATCGTGCTGCTGACCCTGGTGCTGGCCGCCGTCGTCCTGCCGAAACGGGCCGGTAACCGCGACAAGCCGTGGGACTTGAAGGGCTCGCTGCAAATCATGATGGGTCTGCTTGGTGGCGTGTATGCGATCAAGGAACTGGGCAAGCCGCAGCCGTCGTATGCGCTGGCCGCCACTTCGTTCGCCGTGGGCGCCTTCTTCATGCTCAAATTTGTGCGCCGCCAGAAGCGGCAAGCCAGGCCGCTGATCGACTTCGCCCTGTTCCGCGAACTGCCGTTTTCCAGCGCCGTGGCCGCCGCCATGGTGGCGTCCGCCGCCCTGATCGGCATGGAACTGGCGCTGAGCCAGCACATGCAGCTGGTGCGGGAATTGTCGCCGCTGGAAGCGGGCTTGCTGCTGTTGCCGCTGCCGCTGGCGTCCGTGTTTGCCGGTCCGTTGACGGGTTTCATGCTGCCGCGCGCCGACAAGGCCAAGGTCCTGTGGGGTTCGCTGCTGCTGTCCGGTATAGGCATGGCGTCGTATCTGCTGCTGCATGACGCCGCCGTCTCGGCGCGCAGGTGGCCAGCCTGGTGATCCTGGGCCTGGGCCTGGGCGCCGTCATGACGGCCGCATCGAGCGCCGTGATGCTCAACGTTGCTCCCCAGCAAGCCGGCATGGCCGCCTCGATCGAGGAAGTGTCATACGAGCTGGGCGCCGTGATCGGCGTGACGGTGCTGGGCACCATCATGTCGGCCGTCTACAGCGCCACCCTGGTGATCCCGGAAAGCGCGGGCCTGTTGCCGAACGCGCACGACACCCTCGACGCGGCGCTGCTGGCCGCCGAGCAATTGCCGGCCGAACTGGGCCTGCAAGTATCGGAACTGGCCCGCTCGGCCTTCGACAAGGCATTTATTGTCGTGCTGGCCACGGCTTCCGCCATCCTGATGGCAGCCGCCGCCACCATCCGCCACCTGCATCTGCGGGCACGCCGCGCGGTTTAAGTGCTCAACGACCGAGCAGCGGCGCCACCTGGTCGCGCAAGACCGTCCATTGGGCGTCCAGCACGGCCTGGTTGGGGTCGTGCCCGGCCCGTTTCACCACCGTAAAACCCTTGGCCGGCGCCGTGATGCTGTCGAAGTACTTGCGCGCGATGGCGGGCGAGGTCAGCAGGTCCGCTTCGCCCATGATGAAGAACACGGGCAAGTCGAAGCGCGTGCCCAGCGCGGGCAGGTCGACCTTGGCAAACATGCCGTCGCCGCGCAGGCCGATGAACTGGATGTACGAGTAATCATCGGCCGCCTCGGCATCGGCCAGCGCTTGCGGCGTGGCATAGAACGGCGCCGGCTGCCACCAGTGCTTCGGAGGCGCATCCGTTGCCAATCCCTCATATTTGCGGTCGAAGCGGCGCAGGATGCCGAAGTTGCGCGGATCGGTCCAGGGCGGCGCACCGAGCGCCGTCAGTTTATTCACCGTGGCGCCATCGCCGGCTGCTTGCGCCAGCGCAAGCACTTCCCGGTACATGCCGCTCTCGTTGTCGCGCGCATTGACCACTTGCGCCGTGCCGATGTACGCGTGGAACAGGTCCGGCTGCGCCTTGGCCATGTGCACGCCCAGGATCGATCCCCAGGAACTGCCCATCAAAATGACTTTATCCTTGCCCAGGTGCTGCTGCAGATAGCGGGCCACGGCGATGCCGTCGTCGCGCATCTGTGCCACCGTCAGCGGCACGTCTTCCGTGGGCCGCTGTTTCGCATATGTCATGCCCGCGCCGCGCTGGTCCCATTGCACCAGCGTGTAGTGGCGCTCCCAGCCCGCATAGATGGCGTCCGCAAACGGACTCAAGGCATTGCCGGGGCCGCCATGGATGAAGAGGATCACGGGATTGCCGCAAGCGGCGCCCGTGACGGTGATCCATTGCCCGATGCCATTGATCGGCACATAGCCCTGTTCGCGCACGGCTTGCGCAGGCGAGGCGCAGATGGACGGCGAGGCGGGCGCCGCCTGTGCCGTGCCGAAACAAGTTAACAGCAGCAATGCCAGGCCTGTGATGCGCATATCGTCCTCTTCTATATAGTGTGGGGGAACTACAGCGTGCAATCCTGTGCCTGCTTGCCGGCAATAAAGCGGGCGCTGGCTTGTTCGAAACAGGCGGGCGCCGTCCACAGGATGAAATGCGGGGCGTTGTGCACGGTGGACAGCGACACCTTGCCCGCCTTGCGCTGCGTCAAGGCCTGCACTTGCGCCTGCGCGCCCGCGTATGGCGTCTTCGGATCCAGCGTGCCCTGCAGCACCAAAGTTGGCGGCACTTTCGCCGGCAAGGCGCCGAAATAGGCGTCGCGCGGGTAGGTGGGCAAGCCGCCGCCCAGCAGGATGCGGGGCAGGGGACTGGTCAACAGCAAGTCCGCCTCCTCACGGTCGAGGTCGGCAGCCGTCCAGTTGGGGCGCAAGGAGGGCTGCAGAGTGTTTTCCGAATTGCTGATGATGCTGACCAGCGGAATCGACAGCGGCGACTGGGGATAGCTGCCCAGCCCGGCCGCCGCGTCCGTCAACGTGGCGCGCACGGCCGCCAGTTCCGTCTCGCCGCCCTGGTCCAGGTCGCGCAGCAGATACGGGATGCGGGCGCGGGCGGCCGGCACGTCGAGCATGCCGCCGAGGAAGTTTTTCAGGTTCTTGCCGGGAATCTGCGCCAGCAGGGCGGGATCGGCTTGCATTCGCTCCAGCACGCGCCGGTACAAGGTGGCAGCCGGCTCGCCCAGTGCCGCATGGCAAGCCGCATCCGCGTCGCAGCGGGCCAGCACCTGCATGCCGACCTGGTTGACCACGTGCGAGCGCTGGCTCAAGTCCCAGCGCGCATCCGCTTGCGGCGGCACCAGCGAATCAAAAATGACGCCCTGGACGGGCAGCGGCCCCAGCTGCAAGGTGCGCAAGACCAGCTGCGTACCATACGACACACTGTATACATACACGGGCGGCCGCTTGCGCTTGCTCCGTTCGCCCTCGATCAAGGCTTGCAAGTCGCGCGCGGCCGTGGTGATGGAAAACTGCGCCGCGTATTCGGGCATCAGATTGATGCCCTTGAAGCAGCTGGCCCATTCGGCGCCGGCCAGCGCGCGTCCGCCCGGGCTTTGTTCCGATTCCTCCACCTTGCACAGGCGCGACGAATGGCCCGTGCCGCGATGGTCGGGGATCAGGAATTCGAAACCGGGAAAGCTGCGGCGCAAGGTGGGCAGCAGGCTGTAGAACGAGGCGCCCGATTCGCCGGGGCCGCCCGCCACCAGCCACAGCGTGCCCTTGGCGGGTTTGCCGGCAGGCACGTCGGCGGCAAACTTGCGCACGAAGACGTGCATGGCATCCGCCTCGCCGACGGCGCGGCCCTGCGCATCGTAGCTGCCTGGCACGTTCAAGCCCGAGCACAGGCTGCCGGGGGCGGCCGTATCGGAGCAGGGCGTGAAAAACATCGGTTCGGCGTGCAGGGAAACGCCTGCCAGCAGCATGGCCAGCAGGGTCAGGCGGGGTAGTAAGGTCATCGGCTACTTTGGCGAAGGTGGAGGTCAAGCGCCAAAGTAGCTTTTTTACAGCAATTGTCCAGATTGAAATATTTCTGACAGGATTTAGTTGCTCTTGCTGCCACGCAACAAACGCAGTCCATTCGCCACCACCAGCAGGCTGGCGCCCACGTCGGCGAACACGGCCATCCACAAGGTCGCCGTACCGGCCAGGGCCAGGCCAAAGAACACGGCCTTGATGCCGATGGCAAAGCTGATGTTTTGCACGAGGATGCTGCGCGTGCGCTGGCTCAGGCTGATGAATTCAGGCAATTTCCCCAGTTCATCGTCCATCAGGGCCACGTCTGATGTTTCGATGGCCGTATCGCTGCCGGCCGCGCCCATGGCAAAGCCGATGTCCGCCTGCGCCAGCGCCGGGGCGTCGTTGACGCCGTCGCCCAGCATGGCGACCACGCCGAACTGCTGCTGCAAGGCCTTGATTTCATCGAGCTTGTTTTCTGGCAGCAATTCCGCCTTGACCAGGCTGACACCGACTTCATCACCGATGCGCTGCGCCGTCAGTAAATTGTGTCTCCCGTCAGCATCACTGTCGTCACGCCCAGCGCATTCAGGCGGGCAATGGCGGACGCTGCCGTCGGACGCAGCACGTCGGCCACGGCGATCACGCCCAGCGCACCGGCTGAGGTGGCCAGCACCATGGCCGTGTAGGCTTGCTGTTCCAGCCGCGCCAAAATCGCTTGCAGTGCCGGCGTCAAGAGCTTCAATTCCGTCATCAGGCGCGCATTGCCCAGATAATATGTCTGGCCATCGATATTGCCTTGCACGCCGCGTCCATGCAGGGCGGCAAACTGGGTGACGGGCAAGTGGCTGCCGGCGGGCGGACCCGCCTTGACGATGGCGGCGGCCAGCGGATGGGCCGAATTGGCGTCCAGGCTGGCGGCCAGCAGCAGGATGGCGTCGCGGTCGCTGCCTTCCAGGGCCACCACGTCCGTGACGGCCGGCTTGCCCATGGTCAAGGTGCCCGTCTTGTCGACGGCGATGGCCTTGATGCGGTAGCCCGTTTCAGGAATTGCCCGCCTTTCACTAAAATGCCGCGCCGCGCGGCCGCCGTCAGGCCGCTGACCACCGTGACGGGCGTGGAAATGACGAGCGCGCACGGGCAGGCGATCACCAGCATGACCAAGGCCTTGTAGATCCAGGCCATGAAGGGCTGGCCCAGCAGCAAAGGCGGCAACACGGCCACGAGGATGGCGAACACGACCACGGCGGGCGTGTAGTAGCGGGCGAAATTGTCGACAAAGCGCTGCGTGGGCGCCTGTTTTCCCTGGGTTTCCTCGATCACCTTGACGATTTTCGCCAGAGTGCTGTTGCCGCTGTTGGCCGTTACGGTGACGTCGAGCAAGCCCCGTTCATTGATGGTGCCCGCATACACTACATCGCCCACGGTCTTGTCCACCGGCATGCTTTCACCGGTGATCGGCGCCTGGTTGACGGACGACTCGCCGCTTTGCACGATGCCGTCGAGGGCGATGCGCTCGCCCGGCTTCACGCGCATCACCGTGCCGATGGCCACCGTGGCGACGTTCACCTGGCTCCAGGCGCCGCTGGCGTCGGCAACGGTCGCCGTGTCGGGCGCCAGCTGCATCAGGCTTTGCACGGCGTTGCGCGCGCGGTTCAGCGACAAGCCCTCGATCAGCTCGGCGATGGCGAACAGGAAGATGACCATGGCCGCTTCCGGCCACTGGCCGATGGCGATGGCGCCGAAGACCGCCAGGCTCATCAGGAAATTGATGTTCAGGGTGAACGTCTTCAGGGCGATCCAGCCCTTTTTCAGGGTCGGCCAGCCGCCCGTGGCGATCGACAGCAGGGCCAGGGCGATGACGAGGGGCGAACTGTCTGCGTGCGTGGTCCTCGCCAGCGCCTCGGCGCCCGCCGCGGCCAGGCCGGAGACCACCAGCAAGCCTTTTTGCATGCCTGACAGATTGCCTTCGTTCGGGTCGCGCGCGACGACGGCGTCCGCTTCCATGGGAATCGCCTGCATGCCGATGCCGTGCAAGGCCGCTTCCACTGTGGCCAGCGAGGCCAGGGTGTGATGCACGTCGAGCACGCGGTTCATCAGGTTGAAATCGAGGCCCACGACGCCCGCCATATTGGCCAGCTTGTTGCGGATCAAGCGTTCTTCCGTGGGGCAATCCATGTTGGCGATACGGTATTTGGCCGTGTTGGCGCCCGCGATGGGAGCGCTGGGCAGGGCTGGCGCGGCATTGGCCGCAGGCGTGGATGAGCACGCATGCTGGCTGGAACAGCAACTGGCCGCCTTGGGTGCATGCTTATGCTCATGGTCGTGCTTGTGCTCGTGCTCGTGGGTATGATCGTGGCTATCGTGCGGCATCGCATTCGTCCTTCCGGTTTCGTGTATGCTTCCATTAGAAACCCTGTAGCCGCTACAGGGTCAAGAGAATTTGCAAGAAAGAATGAAAAGGGGATGCCATGCGTATCGGAGAACTGGCCAAACGGACAGATTGTGACGTGGAAACCGTGCGTTACTATGAAAAGGCGGGCTTGCTGCAGGAACCGGGGCGCAACAGCGCCGGCTACCGCGAATACCGCGAAGAACACCAGGAACGGCTGCAATTCATCCGCCATTGCCGCTCCTTGCAGATCGGCTTGACCGATATCCGCGCCTTGCTGGAATTTAAGAACAATCCCGCCGAAGGCTGCCAGAGCGTCAACGAATTACTCGACCACCATATCCTGCGCATCGCCGAGCAGATGGCGAATTTGCAAACCTTGCAGCAGCAACTGGTGACCCTGCGCCACCAGTGCGACCAGCCGCAGCCGTCGCAAGACTGCGCCATTTTGCAAAACCTGTCCGAGGCGGCCAGCGGCCACGACTGCGCCTGCCATACCGAACTCCATTGAACCGATTGCTGCATGCTGAAACTGTTACCTAAAAAAACTTTACTCACCTTGTCCCTGCTGTCGCCGCTGAGCCATGCGGCCGATGTTCCTGCCGCCGCCGGCCATTACCTGACCTTGTACGCCGCACCCGGCGTGCCGCAAAACGATGACCCGTACACCTGGAGCACGGTGGGCGGCAAGCAACTGACAAAAGGCGTGACCAAGGCGGACGGCCGCGCCTATCTCAAAGGGGAAGAGGGCGAAGAAAACTATATCTTGAAAACCGTCAGCATGCGCTGGCAGCTGAAGGTGCCGGCCCGGTGCTGGCAGGGCTCGCCCGAGGCTTTCCTCGATTGCGTCAAGCTGGCCAAGACCACCAGCCGCTACGATGAGGAGCAAGAGGCGCTCAAGCTGGCGGAACAGCAGAAAGAATTGAAAATGCAGGCCAGAATCGCCGCCTATGCGGTGGAAGCCCAGGCCAACGACGATGCACTGGCCTGGCTGGGCCGCTTGCCTTCGAGCTGGACCCTGGAAGGCTATGGCAAGCGCCTGCTGGGCATCGGCGACAAGATCTCCAGGTACATCGCCGACGAAGTGCCGCAGGACGGGCCCGACGCGCGCCAGTTCGTCTGCCGCGCGCCGGCCTTCTATGGCCCCGTGCCGGACCAGGCAGCCGTCGAGGCCTGGCTGGGATCGCCTGATGAAGTGGGCAAGGTACGCACCGGCCCCGCCTGGAATGCGCTGGTGGCGGCAGGCGAAAAGGGCAACTGGATGGCCCGTCTGGAACTGTATTACGCCTTGTCCGGCGCCAATGTCAGCGAACTGAGCCTGCTGGAACAGTACCGCATCGTGCAATTGATGGAATGGCTGCACAAGAAGAAGATTAGCGGCCTGTACAGTTATTTCATCGGCGCCATGCCGGTCGCTCCCGGCAGCAACTACAGTGCCGTCTGGCGCAGGCGGGATCAGGTTTTTCTGTATTCTGCGCAACTCGGTGATTACCATCAACAATTCCGCATGGGCAATGTTTTGCGGCGGGAAACCGACCCCGCGCTGGTCGAGACAGGCAAGGCCATGCAAGCCTGTTCCCGGGCCGCCATGCCGCACCGGCGCTAACGCGGCAGCAGCGGCGGGCCACCGTCGCCCAGGCGGAAGGCGTCGACCACGCGCAATAGATCATGCGCCTGGTCCTGCATGCTTTGCGCGGCGGCCGCCGATTGCTCGACGAGGGCGGCATTGCGCTGGGTCAATTCATCCATTTCCGTGATGGCATTGTTGACTTCCTCGATGCCCTTGCTCTGGCGCTGGCTGGCCGCCGTGATGTCGTTCATGATTTCCGTCACCTGCTGCACGGAGGCGACAATATCTCCCATGGTGCGCCCGGCGCTGTCGGCCAGCTCGCTGCCTGTTTCTATGCGGGCCACGGAATCCTCGATCAGTTGCTTGATTTCGCGCGCCGCCGTGGCCGAGCGCTGCGCCAGGCCCCGCACTTCCGTGGCGACGACGGCAAAGCCGCGTCCCTGTTCGCCCGCGCGCGCCGCCTCCACGGCCGCGTTCAGGGCGAGGATATTCGTCTGAAACGCGATGCCGTCGATGACGGCGATGATGTCGACGATGCGCCCGGAGCTGGCCTTGATCGAGCCCATCGTCTCGACCACCTGGCCCACGACGCGCCCGCCTTCCAGCGCCACGTTCGAGGTCGACAGCACCATCTGGTTGGCCTGGTGCGCATGGCTGGCGTTTTCCTTCACGGTATCGGTCAGGGCATGCATGGACGAGGCTGTTTCCTGCAAGGAATGGGCTTGCGACTCGGTGCGGGCCGACAAGTCTGCATTGCCGAGCGCGATTTCGCTCGCTTCCACCGTGATGGTGGAGCCGGCCTGGCGTATGTCGCCCAATAAGGTGTTCCAGTTTTTCAATACGGTGGCCAGGGCGCGCGACAGCTTGCCCACCTCGTCATTGCCCTGCGCCTCGATGCGCATGGTCAGGTCGCCGGCGGCCAGCGACTCGGCGGCGCGGCAAGCTTCATCGATGGGGCGCACGACGGAACGGGCCACCCAGGTGGCGATCAGGGCCAGCAAGGCAAAGCCGATGGCCATGGTGCCCAGCGACAGCCAGCCGGCGCGCTGGCCCGCATTTTTTGTCTCCTGCAGCGCGTCGACGGTGCGGTGGTCGAGATTCTGCAGCACCTGGCGCAGCTGGCCCCGCACTTGCTGGTAGTGCGTGGCGGCATTTTGCATCGCCGCCACGCCCGTATTCGGGTCCATCGACGCCAGGTCCAGCGCCTGCGCCACGCTGGCGCGGTAGCGCTCAAGGCCTGGCAGGGCCTGGGCCGCTTCCGTGGCGGCACCAGAGAATTTCTGCAGTTCCTTCAATCCTTGCGCAATGGCATTGAGCTGGCCATCCGTTTGCGTGCCGAATTGCTTGAACTGTTCGTCCGACAGGCTGGCGGCGATGGCGATCTTCGCATACACGTCGGCGTGGACTTGGCCGATGGCAATGGCTTGTTGGTTGGCAAGCCGCTCGGCCGTCAGGGTGACGTCTTTCAGGTCGCGCATGCGGCTTTCGTTTTGCTGCATGGCGAAGTAGGACAAGGCCCCCATGGCCAGCAGGCAAGCCAGCGCAACCACCGGGACGATCAACATCTTCTGTGCGATTTCATCGGAACCCATATCGTCAAGAGAGCGGAAAACCATCCCGGCGCTGGCGGCGCGGCGGCTGGCTACAGGTAAATGCCGCCGCAGACGACGGTGTCGGCCAGTTTTTCGCAGTACATGGCCTTCGGTTCGATCTTCTTGTTTTCCGGATTCGTGAATTTGTATTCCTGCCAGAACGTGCCCTTGCTCTTGGCCAGGTCGACTCTTTCCTTGACGAAGGCCTTGCCGTCGATATCCTTGAGTTCGATCAAGTTCTTGCCCACCATTTTCGGGTTGGCGCCATGCGCGACGACCGTGCCGTCGAGTTTATACACGACCAGGTACAGGTCGTGCAGGATGAATTGCGGCGCCTTGGCCGTGATCTCGCCATATGCCTTGGCGTCGCCAGCGCTCTTGATGTAGGACACGCCTTTCTTGACCATGGCTTCGGCGTCGGCGCGCGTGGCGCCGCCTTCGGCAGCGCTGGCCGTGCTGGCGGCAACGATAAGGGCCAGGCAAAGGGGGGGGTGAACTTGGGCATGAGTGTCTCCTTCAAATTGCGGCAAGGGATGCCGGCAGGGAACCGGCGCGGTGGGGGAGTGCCGACGGTTCATGGTAGCGCGATGCCAGCGGGCATGCGCTGGTGCAACAAATTTTTTTTCAGTGGGGCGTTTTCGCAACATCGCGTGCACGTTGCCGAAATGGATCTTTCATAGGGGAAAGGCCACTACCGGCTATCGATACGCTAGTGTGGCATCCGCACCGCACTACCAGGTGGATTGGTCTTCCGCCGCCGCGCGCGCCAGGTCGTCGCGCCAGTCCTGCTGCACCAGCCGGTAGATATCGGCAAAAAAGGCGCGCGGATCGGCCATTTCATCCCACATGGCGGGCAGGGCGTGCGTGCTTTCGGGGTCATGTTCGAGGATGGCCTGGAAGTCGTAGGCGGGGTCTTGCAGCGCCTGCGCCAGCACGGCCACCAGCGCGTGGCGGTGGCGGTAGCTGAGTTCCTTGTATTGCGAGGTGATGTCGCGCCGTATCAGGGCCGCGCGCTGGACCGGGTCGTTCATGTCCCAGGTGTCCAGCTCCACACCCATGGTTTCTTCGCGGTCATACACATCGAAAGGGCCGAGGAAATAGTGGAGCGTGGGAAGATAGGGAGCGTCGCTCCAGGGGCCTCGCAGCATGGGAGTCTTTCGTTCGATTGCTAAATGTTTACGCGCATTCGGGCAAGGTCCAGCCTTCGTCGCCCATGTCCGTCGGGTAGATGGCGCGGGTCTGGTTCTGGCCCCAGCGCGCATGGTCGAGAATGCCGTCTTCATGCATGTCCAGCACCCATTCGGTGCTTTCCAGCAAGGTGCCATCCTTGTGATAGACGCGGAAGAAGGTGGAAGTGCTGAGGGCGCGCACGATGTTCTGCGGCACGCCGTCGCCATAGTGGGGCACATAGGTCTTGATCACGCACGTGCCCTGGTCATTCCATTCCTGGGCATACACGCTGGCATTGCGCGCCGCGCTCACCTTGATGAATAGCCAGGCTGCCAGCAAAATGGCGAACAGGAGGGCGGCGGCGATCAGGCCGGTTTTCTTGAGTAGCTGCATGAGGTCATGGCGGGGCCAGAAACTGAGTTGCCGCATTGTATGTCAAGTGCGGAAATACTTGCCGTACAGCACGTACGGCAAGCATTTATGCGTTTATTGCCGGGTATGGCCGTCTATTTCGCCAGGGACGCGTGCAGCGCGTTGGCCATTTCCAGATGATGTTGCAACGCTGGCAATGTTTTCGCGGCAAAGGCCTTGATGTCGGGATCGCTGGCCTTCTGGCTGGCGTCCGTGAACAGTTTCACGGCTTCCTTGTGCGCCGCCACCCCGATGCTGGCCGCATATTCCTTGTCGAACTGCGCGCCTTCCAGGCGGCCCAGCTTGTCGAGCTGCGCCTGGTGCTTCTTGCCGGGCTGGTCGCTGACCTCGATCTGCTTGCTGCTGGCCAGCTGTTTCAGCTCGTCCGCCACTTTCGTGTGATCCGTGACCATGGCATCGGCGAATTTCTTCACTTCCCCATTGCTGCTTTTACTTTGCGCCACTTTGCTGGCGGCAATTTCCGTGCTGCCCGCGTCGGCCGCCTTGCTGAGGAATTGCTTGTCGTACGCACCGGGCGCGGCGGCGGCGATGCTGTTGATGGCGATGCCGCTCAGCAGCGCCACGGCGGCGCCGATGGCGACGCTTTTCAGGGAGGGCGCGCGGGAACTGGTGGTGGGGATAGGCATGGGAACTCCTTTCGGGTGTGGTTTTTTCTGCAAGCTGATGACAATGTTAAGCCAGCAGTCCGCGCACACCTATAGGACACTGTCGAAGCTCCCAGTAGGACTAGTCCTGTTCGTTAGCGCACAGTTCGACTTGTTTCAGGGCAAACAAGGCGGCGATGCCCGCATCGCGGCGCCAGGCGGGCATGCCGATATCGAGCCATTCCGCCATCGCGTCCAGGTGCGATGGCTCCGAAACGCTGTGTTCGATTTCATCGAGCACCGTGTCGCGGTCAATGTACAGGCTGTCCAGCCAGGCGTCGAACGACGGGGCCAGTTCCATCAGGCCGTGGGCGCGCTTGCCCGTCCAGTCCGGCAACTCCTGCACATAGGCCAGCACGCGGCCGCCGCCTTCGTCCGTCAAGTCCAGGTAAAGCATGGAATTGCCGCCATCGCGGGCGAAGGGCAGGATTTTCACGGGCATGTCCGCATGCTGGCGCGCCGCGCGGATTTCGCCGACCAAGGTTTCATCGCAGAAATCGCCTTCGTCGGCGCTGAAAAAGGTATTGAAACCCATTTTCTCCACGCCGCCATTGCCGTCCGGCACGTCCGTGGTGTAGTCGAACCAGGCGCCGTTGGCCGCTTGCAGGAAAGCCAGGAAGGCGGGCGGCAACGGTGCTTCCAGCAAGGTTTCGATGGCGGCGATCTGCTGCGCCGTGGGGGCAGGCTTGGCGCCCTCGAGCGCCAGGTGGCGATACTGCGTGTAATAGGTCATCGATTATCCTTGTAATTTTCTTGCGGCCGCCACGCCATCGTCGCAGCCCGTCTCCACCTTCGCCAGCGCATCGACGAGGCCGGCCCGCAGCACGGCCATCGAGCGGGCCTTGTCGTCGATCTGCGCGATTTTCGTTTCCAGCATGGCCCGTTTGGTTTGCGCATCGAGCGCATTTTCCTGCCATACAGCAATGACTTCGGCGATTTCCTTCAAGGTAAAGCCCAAGGCCTTGGCGTGGCCGATCAGCTCGATGCGCCGCAAGGCCTGCGCCGAGTATTCCTTGTAGTTGTTCGTCATGCCCGGTTGCGGGGCTTCATCCAGCAGCCCCTGGCGCTCGTAGAAACGCACCGTGTCCTTGCTGACGCCCGTCAGGCGGGTGATTTCTCCGATACGCATGGTTTTTCTATTGACCGTGGACTAAAGACCACAGTTTACAGTAAAAACACTTTCAACTACGACACTTTTGCCATGACCGCCTTCAACTACACCAAGCAGACCGTGCTGATCACGGGCGCCTCGTCCGGCATCGGCCGCGTCTTTGCGGAAACCCTGGCCGCGCGCGGCGCGCATTTGCTGCTGCTGGCCCGCTCCGGCGCCGTGCTCGAGACGCTGGCCGCCGAGCTTGCCAAGCGCCACGGCATCCGCGCCCACGCGCTGGTGGCGGACCTGAGCCTTCCTGGCGCCGCCCAGAACGCCCATGCGCAGGCCTGCGCGCTGGGCATGCCGCCCGACGTGCTGATCAATAATGCGGGTTTTGCCACGCATGGCAGGTTCGAGACCATCCCTCTCGCGCGACAGGCGGCCGAAGTGACTGTCAATTGCACGGCCCTGATGGAACTGACGCACTGCGCCTTGCCGCACATGCTGGCGCAAAAGCGGGGCGCCGTCATCAATGTGGCGTCCACGGCGGCCCTGCAGCCCGATCCCTACATGGCGGTCTACGGCGCCAGCAAGGCTTTCGTGCTGTCGTTTTCGGAAGCGTTGTGGGCGGAAAACCGCAGCCGCGGCGTGCGCGTGCTGGCCCTGTGCCCGGGCGCCACGGAAACGGCCTTCTTCGACGTGGTGGCCGCGCCCGAAGCGGCCGTGGGCAAGCGCATGGATCCTCAAACGGTCGTCGATGAGGCGCTGCGCGCGCTGGACCGTGGCCGCAGCAGCCACGTGGCGGGCCGTCCCAACCGCCTGCTGGCATGGCTGCCGCGCTTGCTGCCGCGCCAGACCGTGCTGGGCATCGTGGAAGGCATGCTCAAGCCACGGACTTGATGCGCATCAAAACGCCATCGTGGCGAACATGGCCAGCACGGCCGTCGCCATGACGCTGGTCGCCAGCCAGCCCAGCGCCCGCAGGCGGCGCGAAATGGTCAAGGTGCCCATGATGGCGGGGCGCGAGGCCATCACCATCATCAGCACCATGATGGGCACGGAAATGACGCCGTTGATGACGGCGCTCCAGTACAGGGCCTTGATGGGGTCGAGCGGCGAAAAGCACAGGGCGGCGCCCAGCATGGTGGCGCCGATGATGATGGCGTAGAACTTCTTGGCGGCCCGGGGCGCCAGTTCCAGGCTGTTTTTCCAGTGAAAGGCGCCCGCCATGGCGTAGGCGGCCGAGCCGGCCAGCACGGGAATGGCCAGCAAACCCGTGCCGATGATGCCCAGGCTGAACAGGGCGAAGGCGAATTCGCCGGCAATCGGGCGCAGGGCGGACGCGGCCTGGGCGGAGGTGTCGATGTGCGTGATGCCTTGCGCGCCCAGGGTCACGGCCGTCGTCAGCATGATGAAGAAGGCCACCAGATTGGAAAAACCCATGCCGATGGCCGTGTCCATCTTGATGCGCTGGAATTGCCGTGGCGCCTGTTCCGGCGCGCGGCGCAAGGCTTGTGCGCTGGCATCGGCCTGCAAGTCTTCCACTTCCTGCGAGGCTTGCCAAAAGAATAAATAGGGACTGATCGTGGTGCCGAACACGGCCACGATCATGGTGACCGACGCGGCCGACCAGGCGAATTGCGGCCAGACCGTGCGCAGCGCCACTTCGCTCCAGGGTATGTGCACGGTCAGCACGGTCGCCACATAGGCCAGCAAGCCCAGGGTCAGCCATTTCAGGATGCGCACGTATTGTTGATAGGGAATGAAGACTTGCAGCAACAGCGACAGTAAACCAAAGCCGACGGCGTACAGGTGCGCGGGGCCGCCGATGATCAGGGTCAGGGCATCGCCCATGGCGGCCACGTCGGCGGCGATATTGATGACATTGGCCAGCAGCAGCAAGCCGACAATGGCGTACAGCAAGGATTTCGGGTAGTGGCGGCGGATATTCGTCGCCAGTCCATGGCCGCTGACCCGGCCGATCTTGGCGCTGATGACCTGGATGCCTAGCATTAGCGGAAACGTCAGGCACACCGTCCACAGCATGCCGAAGCCGAACTGGGCGCCCGCCTGCGCATACGTGGCGATGCCGCTGGGATCATCATCGGCCGCGCCCGTGATCAGGCCGGGGCCCAGCTTGCCCAGCCAGTGTGTCGGATGGGTCGGCCCGGCCGCTGTCGGTCTGCATGCGTCGCTCCTGCGTGATGGAGCAAGCAGCGTATCACAGGCGGGCGGCGGCCAGAAGGGGCACCGCCCGGGAAATTCACGCCTCAGTAGCGCGCATCCTTGGGCTTGCCGCCCTTGGGCCAATCCTTGACCTTGTCGGGGAAGTCCGGACGGGGCATGTGGGTAAAATATTCGGCCACGTCGACGGCGTCCTGGTCGGACAGGTTGCCTTGTCCCAGCGGGAATTTCTGGCCGTGGCCCATCACCATGTTCGCCTTGACGAAGCCGGCCGCCGTGTAGGTGCGGGCCATGCCGGCGCCGATATTGAACGAGCGCTCGCCCCACAGCGGCGGGAAGGCGACGACACCATTGGCGCCACGGATGCCTTCGCCATTCGCGCCATGGCAGACGGCGCATTGCTCGGCGTACACTTTTTTGCCATGCACGGGATCGGGCAGCAGAGCCCGGTCGATCTTCGCCACGCCGCGTCCCGTCCCACCTTGTCGCCCGCCTGCGTGGCGCCCTTCATCCAGTCGATGTAGGCGACCATCGCCTGCAGGTCGGGGCCATCCACGGGCAGCGGCTTGCCGTGCATGGAGCGGCGGAAGCAGCCGTTGATGCGCTCTCCCAGGCTGATGACCTTGCCGGCGCGCGGCGCTTCCGACGGGAAGAAGGCGGAAATGCCGAGGAAGGGCGAACCGCCGGCCACCGTGCCGCCATTCAGGTGGCAGCTGCTGCAATTGAGGTCGTTGCCCACGTTTTGCGGCAGCCGGGCCCGCGTTTCCGTCATCAGCTGCATGCCGTGGATCAATTGACTGGCGTTCGGATCGGCCGTCAGGGCGGCGAAGCGGGGCGTGACGAAGCCGCCCGCGTCCGGCGCCTTGAGCTTGAGCTCCTTGCGCACCCTGGCGATCTGCGCGGGCGTCACGGGCGCGCCGTGGTTGCCCCACTTGCCGCGCACAAAGGTGAGGATTTCCGCCAGTTCCGTGTCGGCCAGGCGGTCATACGCTGGCATGCCGAAGGAGCGCGGCGAGTGCTGTGTGACGGCCGACTGCCAGCCCGTCAGGGCGATGTGGATGACGGAGGTGGCGTCTTTCGACTGCACCGAGTCGTTCTGCGCCAGCGGCGGGAAGATGTTGTCCACGCCACGGCCGTCGCGGCGGTGGCAGGTGGCGCAGAACTGCAGGTAGCCGAGGCCGCCCCGCGTGTTGTACAGCGCATCGTTGCTGGCCGCCAGGACGGGCGCCGTTTTCTTCGGCGGCGCGGCCACGCCATCCTTGGCGGGCAAGCCGTGCAGGTAGTGCGCCAGCGCGTCGAGGTCGGCATCCGTGAAGTATTGCGTGCTGTGCGTGATGACTTCCGTCATGCTGCCGGCCGCCGTGCCGAAGCTGTTGCGGCCCGTTTTCAGCAATTGCACGATGTCGCCCGGCGTCCACAGATTGCGCAGGTTCACCGCATGCCAGCCGTCAAACGTAAAACCGGACAGGTAGAGCTTGCCGCTGCCGCCGTCCTGGCCCATGGTTTTTTCTTGGAAAGCCACGCCGCGCGGCGTGTGGCAGGAGCCGCAATGGCCGAGCCCTTGCGCCAGGTAGCTGCCCCGGTTCCACTGGGCCGACTTGGCGCTGTCGGGCTTGAACGGCGCGTCGTCGAGGAAGACGGCATTCCACAGCGACAAGCCCCAGCGCATGCTGAACGGCCATTTCATGTCCGTTTCGCGGTTTTGCTGCGCCACGGGCGCCACGCCCCGCTGCAGGTAGGCGTACAGCGCCTGCATGTCGTCGGGCGTGATCTTCGCGTAGGAAGGGTAGGGCATGGCCGGATACAGGTTGTGGCCATCGGCCGCCACGCCCTTGCGCATGGCGCGGTCGAATTGCGCGAAGGTGTACGTGCCCAGGCCGGTCTTCGCGTCGGGCGTGATATTCGTGCTGTAGATGGTGCCGAACGGCGTTTTGAGTTCCAGGCCGCCGGCCATGGCGGCGCCGTTCGGACTCGTGTGGCAAGCCACGCAGTCGCCCAGGCGGGCGACGTATTCGCCGCGCTTGATCAGCTCGGCCGAGGCCGTGGGCATGTTGGCGGTCGCGGCGGTGGCGCCGGCACTGAAGGCCAGCATGCCCAGCAGCATTGCCGCCAGCCAGGCAGTGATCGAAAAGGAAGAAGCGGGAGGGCGGCGCGAACCGCGGTGCAGGATGGAAATGACGTTCATGGTGACCCTTTATTATTACGCGCAAGCTTACGCAGTCGTCACCACGGCGAACATTGGGAATTTCTTTCGAACAACTAGGTAATCTTCCCTAGTGTTTTACGCTTTAAAATCGTGTAAGGGCGCCTGCAAGCTGGCCAGGATGCGCTCGCGCAGCCAGCGGTGCGCCGGGTCCAGATGCATGCGCTCGTGCCAGACCATGGCCATTTCGTAGTCGGGCAGGGCGACGGGCGGCTCCCACGTGCGCAGCGCGCCCAGCGCATTCTTCAGCAGGCGCGACGCAGCAAGGCCACCATGTCGGACGCTTCCAGCAAAGGCGGCACGATCAGGAAATGCGGCACGGACAGCACCACCTTGCGCGTGCGCCCCAGCTTTTCCAGTGCCGTATCGACGTTGCTGCGGAAGCCGCCGCCGTTGGGCGAGACGACGATGAATTCCAGTGCGCAGAACTGGTCGAGGTCGGGCGGCGATTGCAGCAGCGGGTGGCCGTGGCGGCCCGCCAGCACGTAGTGCTCGGTAAACAAGGTGCGGTGGCGCAAGCCGGGCGGCGCTTCTTCCTGCGCCAGGAAACCCAGGTCGACCTGGCCCATTTCCAGGTTATGCGCCATGCGCGCCGGCACGGCTTCGAACACGGCCATGCGCGACAACGGCGCTTGCGCGCGCAGGGCGGGCAGCATGGGCAGCAGGATCGCATACTCGGCGGCGTCGGCCGCAGCCAGGTTCCAGCGCACCTGGGCCGTGGCCGGATCGAAGGCCACTTCCGGCTGCAAGACTTGCTCCAGCTGAGCCAGCACGGCTTGCAACGGTGCCAGCAGGGCCAGCGCCCGCGCCGTGGGCAGCATGCCGCGCGGGCCGGGCAACAATAGCGGATCGTCGAAGGCCGCGCGCAGCTTGCCCAGCTGCACGCTGACGGAAGGCTGGCTCAGGTGCAGCCGCGCGGCCGCCCGCGTGACGTTGCGTTCGATCAACAGGGCATTCAGTGTCAGCAGCAGATTCAGGTCCAGCTTGCGTAAATTGTCCATGACTATACCTTGTATATCAACTATTCATTTCCGCTATGATAGCGCAAGCCCTACAGTTGTTCCTGTGACTTCTATTCTTCACCTTTTACAGGAACTAACTGATGCAACTCCATGAATATACAAGCTTTGATGGCTTAGGATTGGCCCAGCTGCTGCGCGAGGGCGCCGTTTCCGCTACCGAATTGCAGGACGCGGCTCAGCGCGCCTGCGCCGCCGTCAACCCGCAGATCAATGCCGTGGTCGAGCTGTGGCCGGCCGATTTGACTGCCATCGACCACGCGGCACCATTCGCCGGCGTGCCATTCCTGATCAAGGATGTGGCCGTCACGATGGCGGGCCGGCGCAGCGAAGCGGGCAGCCGCCTGGGCGCCGGCCATGTCGCCCCGTTTGATTCGCACCTGATGACGCAGTTCCGCGCAGCCGGCCTGGCGACGTTCGGCCGCACCAGCACGCCGGAAATGGCGTTTGCCACCACCACCGAACCGTTCTTATATGGCGCCACGCGCAATCCCTGGAACGTCAACCTGAGCGCGGGCGGCTCCAGCGGCGGCGCGGCGGCGGCCGTGGCGGCCGGCATCGTGCCGCTGGCCCATGCGACGGATGCGGCCGGCTCCATCCGCGTGCCGGCCGCCTCGACGGGCCTGTTCGGCCTGAAACCGAGCCGTGGCCGGGTGTCGAACGGCCCCGCCATGGACGAAATCTTCAGCGGCCTGGGCGTGCAGCTGGGCGTGAGCCGCAGCGTGCGCGACAGCGCCGCCTTGCTCGACTCGACTGCGTGCAGGGAATAATGCCGGGCGAACCCTATGTGACCTCTGCGCCCGGCCACAGCTGGCTGTCGCAGGTCAGCCAGGAACCGGGACGGCTGCGCATCGCCGTGCAGCGCGTGGCCAGCAATGGCGCCCAACCCGTGCCTGCCGTCGATGCCGCGCTGCAAGACACCGTGCGCCTGCTGGAAGGCCTGGGCCACCATGTGGAAGAAGTGGCGCCCGCGCTGGGCGTGTCGTGGCAAGCATTTGTCCACGCCAATGCCGGCATCTGGTGCGCCAATCTGGTGCCGTGGATAGCCGGCCTGGCGCAGGAAAGCGGGCGCGCCGTGTCGCCCGATACGCTGGAACCGGCGACCCTGGCCTGCTACCGGTACGGGCAGACGGTGTCGGCCGTCGATTTCGTGGCCGCGCTCGATGTGCGCAACACGGTCACGCGCCAGGCCGGCGCCCTGTTCGGCCGGTACGACGTGCTGCTCACGCCCACCATGCCGGATGTGCCGTGGCCGCTGGGGCGCTATGGAGAACAGCAGGAACAGCTCGATGGGTTGGGCTGGACGGCGCGCCTGTTCGAGCATTCGCCGTACACGCCGCTGGCCAACGTGGCGGGCTTGCCGGCCATGTCCGTGCCGCTGGGCATGTCCAATGATGGCTTGCCGATCGGCATGCAGTTCATGGCCGGGTATGCAAACGATGGAACCTTGCTGCGCCTGGCCGGCCAGCTGGAGCGGGCGGCGCCGTGGGGGCAAAGGCGGCCGCCTGTGTGGGCGGGTAATTAAGAAGGGCGATTACAGCGCCGCGAGCCGCGCCGCGCCCCGGCCTTCCATGCGGAAACGAAATCGTTCCCACAGCCGGTCATGGAAGGGCAGCACGATCACGTTGCAGATCGGCTCGACCACGGCCAGCAGGCCGCCGAAAGCCAAGGAACTCGTGGCCCAGTACATGACGCCGAAGGCCACGCCCATGTGCATGGCCGTCTGGCTCAGTTTTTCGCCAGCCAGGGCGGCAAAGCCCAGGCGGCTGGCCGCATAGCGGCGGCGGATCGCGTGCCAGGCTTTTTCATGCATGGGCAGCAAGCCCACGTTGATGACGGGTTCGATGATCGCGGCCAGGCCACCGAGTGCCAGCGAGCCCGTCAGCAAATAGGCGAGGCCGAAGGCGATCGACATGTGCGTGCAAACCTGGCTGAATGTTTTGATGGCGGTGAACAAGGGATGCTCCTTTCTGTTGAATTCGCTTATCCTTGATTTAGATAGTAACGATTCTCATTTACAAAAGGAAGCAAAATATTTCAACCGCATCCATAGTTTAAAACTATAAGAAAGGGAGATTCATTTGCAATGATGAAAGCGCCCGTTCAGGCAACCGCCGTCGCCTGCGACCAGACGGCTTGCCAGCGCCCATCGCGCCATTCGTAGCTATCCATATGCCAGTAGCGGGCGCGCGGCACGGCGTGTCCGCCGAAGACGATTTCCAGCTGCGCCTGGTAACGCAGACGGCGGCCGTGCCGTACAGGCGCACGCTGATCGCTTCCGGTTCCCAGCTCAGATAGCGCATGTGGCCGGAGGCGATGGCGCCCAGGTAGTGTTCCCGCGACAGCATGCTGCCGATGGGCGTGATCAGCTGGAAGTCGTCGGCGTGCAGGGCGCGCGCCGCTTCCGTATCGGCGGCCACGAGGGCGCGCAAACGGCAGCGTTCCGTGTGGCGCAGCAGGTCCATCTGTTGTTCTTCAGTCGGTGCGGCATTGAATTCTTGCATGGCAGTCCTGTTCGGGTAGGTGATTGACACTTTGACGGTTTTTGTCCAAAAGTCATGTTGACACTATATGACCATAGTGTCAACATGGCCGCATGACAACCGATACCCCTAAAAGCCAGCAGATCCTCGATGCGGCGCTGGCCGTGTTTTGCCGCTACGGCTACCGCAAGACGTCCATGCTCGATATCGCGCAGGCGGCCGGCATGTCGCGCGCCGCGCTGTATTTGCACTTCAAGAAAAGGAAGACGTGTTCCGCGCCGGCTCCGAACGGGCCCATGCGACCGTGATGGCGCACGTGGTGGCGGCACTGGCCGAGCCCCGTCCCGTTCTTGCGCGCATCGAAACGGCGCTGCTGGCATTCCAGCAAGGCTTGATGGCGGAAATTTCGGCCAGTGCCCACGGACAGGAGTTGTTCGACGCCAACATGACCCTGGCCGCCGGCATCACCTTGACGGCGCGGGCAACCTTGGTGGCGTCGCTGGCCGGCGCGCTGGAACAGGCCGAAGCGGCGGGCGATATCGCGCTGCGCCGGGTGGACGCGACTGCCGCGCAAGTGGCCGCCTTGCTGGTGGCCGCCATGGATGGCATCAAGCACACGCAAGGGGGAGGGGAGGCGTTGCGCCAGTGCATTGCGCTGCAGATGCGCGTGCTGGGCGCGGCGCTGCTGCGCATGTGAGCGGCAAAGCCCGCATGCGCAGTCGGGCAATGCCGCTTACGGCAAGGTTTTCAGGACATTCTTCGTCGGCACGGAGAAGTTATAGCCGTCGTGGCGGTCCCAGTTGATCGACCACGTCATCACGCCGCGGAAGTCCGGATACGCCTGCAACGGCTTGATGGTGCCGCAGTTGAGCAGGCGCGTCAGGCAATTCAGGGCATTGCTGACGTCGGCATTCGTCGTGAAGCCGGAGCCGGCCGAGCTGCGTCCCGACGGCACGCCGAAGCCCACCTGGTCCGGACGCAAGCCGGCGAAGGTATTGCCGCCATAGTTAAAACCCTCGATCAGCATGCGCGCCGTGGCCACCAGCTGGTCGGCCGAACCCGCCTTGATGGCGCCCGTGGCGTACGGCGTGTAGATGTCGCCATTGTTGTAGTACTGCGGGTGCAGCACCGTCAGCTCGCTGCGCAAGGCATTGATGATGGGAATGTAGGCGCCCCAGATGCTGCCGTAGCTCGTGTAGCCCCCCTCCACGTACACCCATTCCGGCGCCATCGACAAATAAAAGCTGCTGCCGACCTTGGTTTTCAGGTTTTTCACGGCGATCGGCAGATAGGTCTGGATGGCCGCGCCTTGCGCCACGCCGTTTTCCAGGTCCAGGTCGATGCCGTCAAAACCGTATTTGGTGATGATGGCGTACAGGCTGTTGGTGAAATTCGTTGCTTCGGCCGTGTTGCCGACGGAAACGGAACCGTTTTGCCCGCCCAGCGACAGGATGACTTTCTTTCCCTTGGCCCGCTTGGCCGCCACGTCGGCGATGAATTGCGCTTCCGTGCCCGCGCCCGGATCGATGGTCAGGCTGACATTGCCGCCGCCCGCGTTGTCGCCGAACGAGACGACGATCACGTCCCAGTCGTCGCTGACCTGGCTGATCGGATACGTGGCGCCGCTGGGGTTGGTGAAGTTGTGCCAGTAGCCGATCAGCGCGTGCTTCGCCAGGCCGGTGGGCGTCGGCGTCGGTGTTGGCGTCGGCGTCGGGGTAGGAGTTGGCGTGGGTGTCGGAGTTGGTGTGGGTGTCGGAGTTGGTGTCGGTGTCGGCGTAGGAGTCGGCGTAGGAGTCGGCGTAGGCGTTGGGGTGGGAGTCGGTGTCGGTGTGCCGCAGTCTCCCACCACCGTCCATGGCTGGCCGCTGCCGGCGCCGCCGCTGCTGGTCGATGGGTTATTGCCTTGCGTCCACCAGTTGGCCGTGTAATTGACGTTGTTGTAGCTGGCCTTGCCGCCGCCGTTGTAGGCTGTGCCGCTGTTCCATGGCGTGTAGCAGGCCACCGCTTCGGCGGCGCCGGCCAGCAGCTGGCTCGCGCCCCCGCTGGATCCGTCGCCGCTGCCGCCGCCGCAAGCGGCCAGGGTGCCGCCGAAGAGGGTAAGGATGAGGGTATTCATGACTGTCCGGTTCATTGCATCTCCTTGTGTATTTTTTCATGGCCGAGCCGGTTTATCACCGTCCGATTTTTCAGAGTGCAAGCATTGCAAGTGGTAGTCAACTGGTTTTATTCTTTGCGCAAGATCACAATACCAGTCGAAGTCTTTCCCCATAGGATGGGCGATGCGGGCCATACCAGTGCCTGTTTTCGAGTGCGCTGGTATGGTGTACGCAAGTGCGCCGGGAGCAGGGCGGGGAAGGGAGGAGGACGCCGGGCAAGCTCTTGCGGCTGCTACGGCGCTGTTTCCTTGCGTAAATCGGCATACGGCACGCGCGACAGGTCCAGCAGCATCTGCGTCAAGGCCACGGTTTCGCGCTGCATCAGCCGGTAATCCGTCTGGGTCACCGTGCCGATGCCATAGCTGAACTGGTAGGTCGGCGCCTTGACGTAACTCATCATAGGTATGCCTTGCGCAGCCCGCAACGTCCGGCCTGCATCGAGCCAGGCGGCACCCTTCGCACAGCCATCGCCGCCGGCATTGGCTGGCGGCAGCACGAACGCGGGTGCCACATTGGCGCGCCTGAGCATGGCGGATGCTGCATCCATCAGGGCCGGTGTGCGCGGCGAAAACAGGGCGGCCGGCTCGGACCTGCCCGTGAGATGCAGGTAGCCGTCGCTGTCGGGCAGCACTTCCATCGCCCCCAGTTGCCCGATGGTGAGCATCGCGGCCATGCGCTGCGTCAAGCCGTCGTCCTTGTGCCGGTCCATGAACTGCCCGATGCCCGCGCCGCCCGCGAGATGACCGCCCGTCAGCAGCAGCATGACGCTGCGCGGCAAGCTGTCCTGCGGCAGGCGCGTCAGGTACTGGGCCATGTCGACGATGGCGTTCGGCCCATTGGTTTCCAGCCCGTTCGTGCCATCCGTATAGCTGTTGAGTACCATCAATTCCTCGGACTTGCCGGGGATGATGCCGATCAAATTGCGCGTCTGCACCTGCCGCACGGTGGCCGCCATGGTCAGCCGCAGGACAGGCGCCGTGCCCGCCAGCACGCGGTCGCGCAGGCGCTGACCACGGCCACGGTCGATAAACACGCCCGGCAGCTGGCGCACCACGCCGTCACACGGCGCATACAGGCCGTCCGCCGACAGGGAAGGCGTATCCAGAATCACGATCACGCCCGCCGCGCCGGCCGCCTGCAGGCTGTCCAGCAGCGAAATGAACGGCCCCAGCATCTGGAACGGGCGCGCATATGGCGTGTCCGGCTCCATGACATGCTCCGGGTCGTGGACGTGCATGGCCGCCTGGTGGAAAACCTGGCCCGTCCACGCCGCTTTGGGCATCTCGACGAGCACCAGCTTGCCCGCCAGGCTGGCATCCGGCTTGCTATCTGGCGCCAGGTAGACGATGCGTCCCGCAATGCCGGACGGCGGCGTGACGCCCGAATACGGAATGTAGCCAGCCGAAGGCAGCACGCCGGGCCGCTCGCCATCGAGCACTTCCAGGCCCCAGTGTTCCGCCTCCACCGACCATTGCCGCAAGTTCACCGGTTCAAAGCGCAGTTGTTTGACACCGGCGCGCAGCAGACGTTCATGCAGCGCGTCGATATAGGCTTCATGCCGGGGCGATCCCGTGGCGCGCAAGTTGCGCTCGTCGAGGTCGTATTGCCAGTCCACCAGCTGTTTCCTGGACAGCAATTGCGCGGCGTCGACCGTCACGGCAGCCGATGCAGGCAGGGCGCGCGCAGGCCATGGACCAGGCTTGCTGGCACAGGCGGACAAAGCTGCCGTGACAGCCAGCGCGGCGCCCACGCGCAGCAGACAGCGTGAAAGTTGGCAGGACGACAGCAAGGCGCGACGTGCCTGCGCCACGGAAATATCTTGAGACTTTACTTTCGTATTTACCTGTAAAAACTTGATTTCATTGTCATGTTTAGTTGCGAAAGTCATCGAGGAAGTCAAGGCATGCCCGGCAGAGAGATAAGGCGGGCAATCTTACACGAGCAAGTCCCGGCACGCAGATTCTGCTGGAGCCGCAAACATTGCGCTGTGCCGTCGACGCACCGCATCCGCCGTGCCATGCCTGGCCGAGTCCATCGACATGATCCACATGGACAGGCTGGCCACGGCGCCATCCAAATACGCCGGCGCACGGCAGCCGTGGCAGATCGCGGCCGAAGTTGCGCGGCCACACAAACACGCCAGACCTGCGGCCAGGCACGACGCAAACCAGCGCTGCAACCTGGCAGGCCAGCGCGCAGACAGAACCGGCGGCATTACACCGGTAGACGGGTGCGAAGCGCGCGGCAGCACACGCCAGGAATCCTGCACGCCAGCCGGGAGCTGGCCAGCGTATCGAAGCGCAAAGGGACTGCGCGAAACCATGGGAAAAAAGTCCCGGCGCCAGGGGATGCGCAAAGGGCTAAAATCGCATTTGCGATTGTACAAGTTGCAAAAAGGGGCATTTGACGAATTCGTCCATAACTTCGCATAATTTATATTATGTAAAATAACTAAAAGAGTGCAGAATCAAAGCAGTACATGCAGTTCCTCGAAAAAGTCTAGCTTTTTACGAAATTATGTAAAACGCCAAACACCCCTCTATTCCCCGCATTGCAGCCCCGAGGCGCCGGGGATTATATCCGAATGAAAAAGACAACAACCCGCCGCAAGCCGAAGCCGCCAGCAGCTTATTTTTCCTACCAGCTACGCCAGCCAGCAATCGACCTCTTCGGAGAGATTGTCGTCATTGAGGACGATTTGTATGACTGGGTGGCATCCGTCGCGCCGCTACACCTCAGCCCACGAGCCTTCGCCAACTACGTGCGCGGCTACGATGTGGCCGCCAAGGTGCGCCATGCGAAGTTGCATGGCCTGTTCGACGCAATCAAGGATCGCCCGTCCCGCCCATGGCATGCCCGCCTGGCCATGCACGCCATCATGTAAAAAGGCCCGCGATCTGCGGGCCCTTTTCTATGCTCGACGGACAATAGCTTGATTTATCGCTTCGACCACCTCGCTCACGAACGGCTTTACCTTGCTTTTCAAGGCCCGATGCTCCCCGGACGCGCTGGCAAGCGTGACCGTATAGTGCGTTCGTTGAAAGCACATCCAAATTAGCCCTGGAAGCAAGATAATGGCCCAGTGCCAGATAGACAGAGTTGCCAAGTTCTTGCCACTTGTGAGCGCCAATAATTCAAAAATTATGAGCGCCGCTGGCAATATCCTATTCGGCTTTTTCACCTCAAGCTTGACCGATGTAATGCCACTTATTGCATGCGTTTCGCCATCGACCATGAAACGGGCATTTGTGACGGTTACCCTGTCATTCGTGTAATACGTGGTTTCTGCTGCGCCGCTCATTGTTTCCCCTAAGAAATGAGATTCAATGTTAGCAAGAATTCTCGATTCGACCTAGCTCTTGTACGCCATCGGATAACGATCGTTCAGCACGTTGGCCGCCTTGTGCTGCTGGTACATGAAGTACGCGGCCACGGCGGCGGACAGGATCAGCATGTGTTTCTGGCTTAGCCCGCATCCTACGAGGTAATTCAGGACGTTACCAGACACCGAGGCCATGCGGCTACTTCCTGGCAGAACCAGAACCGAGTCGCGTTCCGTCAGGCGCGCTTGTGTAAAACCGATAGGATCACCATCGACCAGGACTGGTACGTGACTATGAACAGCGCATTGACGTGTCAGAGAACATGATTTACATGGCCATGGGCTCGTTGCTTTTCCGTCGACTAAATTTTCTTTAGGTTATTAAACCGTCTCTCGGCTAATTGCATGCAACTCGGACCATTCATGCCTCGGGGGTAACACCGTTGAGTGTGGCGGGACCGATCAGCGTGTAGCGATCTCTGCTTGTAAAATCACCTGGCGATATCTTTAAGGTTGAACGACAGCGGCGCCACAAATGATGCCCCGGAGAAAACCAAACAATCCCCCACGGCAGCCCAAGCCATCGGCACGCCGGCGTGTCATTTGGTAAAATACAAAACGTAATGATTCTCATTTATAGTATAGTGCGCACAGTTTTTCTTCTTATAACCTTGCGCCCATGCCATCGATGCCGACCTTACGCCCCGCTCCAGCCTTTGCCCACCATCCCCTCGCCGCCCGCCTGATCCTTGCCGGCCTGCTGCTTGCCAGCGTCCCTCCGTGCGCGCTGGCGCAAACGCTTGCCGGCACGCCGAACGCGCTGGCCACCGTGGTCGTCACGGGCCAGGCCGAGGCCAATGCGGGCGGACAGATCGCCAAGAGCGCGCGGGCCGGCATGCTGGGCGAAAAGGACTTGCTTGATACGCCCTTCAGCGTCAACAGCTACACCAGCCAGCGCATGCTGGACCAGCAGGCGCTGACCCTGGCCGAGGTGCTGGGCGGCGACCCGTCCACGCGCTTCACGGGCCAGATCGGCGGCGTCACGGATTCCTTCTTCATCCGCGGCTTTCCCCTGAACGAAGGCAATTTGAGCGAAGTGGCGTTCGACGGCGTGTATGGCGTGTCGCCCAATTACCATCTATTTACGGAATACCTGCAAAGCGTCGAGGTGCTCAAGGGGCCGGCTGCCTTGCTCTACGGCATGTCGCCGAATGGCGGCGTGGGCGGCGTCGTCAACGCCGTGCCGAAACGTTCGCTGCCGCGCGACCTGACGCGATTGACCTTCGATTACGGTTCCAGCGCGCAGCTGGGCGCCGGCATCGACGTCAGCCGCCGCTTCGGCGAGGAGCGGCGCTTCGGCATCCGCTTCAACGGCTTGCACCGCCAGGGCAAGACGCCGCTCGACCACCAAAGCTCGCGCGCGGAAGTGGCGGCCGTCGCGCTCGATTACCAGGGCCAGCGGCTGCGCGCCTCGCTTGACGTGATCGAGCAATACCAGTGGATCGACGCACCCACGCGCCCCTTCCTGGTTAGCGCGCGCCTGCCCGTGCCGGCAGCGCCCGATGGCCGGCGCAATATCGCCCAGTCCTGGGGCTGGTGGAAGTCCAACGACCTGGCCACCTTGGGCAAGGTCGAGTACGACCTGAACGACAACCTTGCCGTCTTCGCCGACGTGGGCGGCACGCGCTCCGACGTGTCGCGCTATTCGGACCAGACGCCGACCATCACCAGCGCGGCGGGCGACATGACGGTCACGCCCATGAACTGGAAATTCCGCGTGCGGCGCGCCAGCGGAGACACGGGCGTGCGCGCGCGCTTTCGCACGGGCGGCGTCGAGCATGCGCTGGTCGTGATGGGCAATGTCTACCGCGACGAATTTGGCAGCGTGAGCAATTCCGGCAAGCTCATCACCTCAAATATCTACCATCCCGTGGCCGTGGCCGACACCGGCGTTCCCGCGCCGGCCCGCGCGCCGAAGCTATCCGCCTCCACCCTTTCCAGCCTGGCCGTGGCCGACACGCTGGACATGCTGGACCGGCGCGTCCAGCTGACCCTGGGCGTGCGCCGCCAGCTGGTCGAATCGAAGAACTACCACGCCGCCAGCGGCGCCCTCACCACGCATTACAAGCAAGGTGCGCTGACGCCGCTGGCCGGCATCGTCGTCAAGCCGTTGCGCCACGTGTCGCTGTACGCGAACTATATCGAGGGCTTGAGCAAGGGCGATATCGCGCCGAACATCGCCGACAACGCGGGCCAGGTCTTCGCGCCCTACAAGAGCAAGCAGTATGAGGTGGGCACGAAGACCGATTTCGGCGTGGTGCTGGCGACCCTGGCCGTGTTCCAGGTGAGCAAACCCAGCGGCCAGCTGTATGGCAAGGTGTACAGCATGGATAGCGAACAGCGCAACCGGGGCCTGGAGCTGAACCTGTCCGGCGCCGCCAGCAAGGCCGTGCGCCTGCTTGCCGGCGTGACCCTGCTCGACGGACGGCTCGTCAAAACCAACAGCGCCGCCACCATGGGCAAGCGCCCCGTGGGCGTGCCGACGTCCATGGCCAACCTGGGCGGTGAATGGGATTTGCCGTACTGGCCGGGCCTGACGGCCACGGGCGCCGTCAGCTACACGAGTAAACAGTTTGTCGACCAGACGAATCTGCAATCGGTGCCGTCGTGGACCAAGGTGGACCTGGGCCTGCGCTACCGCACGGCCATCGCCGGCAAGGCGACGACCTTGCGCGGCGGGCTGATGAACGCATTCGACCGCCACTACTGGGCCGGCGTGGCTTCGTACGGCACGGTGTCGCAATCGGCGCCCCGCACGGTGCAACTGTCGGCCGCCGTGGATTTCTGACGCGGCGGGCAGCCTGGCCGGCCGCCGTCTTTAATTCTTGGCAACAATGCCCATGCTTTCCATGACCCTCGCCGCATTATCCTTGCAGTCGAGATCCTCGGGTTTGGCATCGATCAAATGAATCAGCGACAACAGATGCGCCTTGTTCTGCGCCAGGCGCACTTCCAGCGATTCGATATCGGCGATCTTCTTTTTCAGCGCCACCATCAGCTCATCATGTTTCCATGATGAAATATCCTCCGGCAAGACTTGCTTGATTTCGTCGAGCGTAAAGCCCGCCTGCTGGGCGTCGGTGATGATGGACAGTACCGCCACCGCTTCCAGCGGATAGTCGCGGTAGCCGTTCGATTGCCGGTCCACGGCTTTCAGCAAGCCCTTGGCTTCGTAGAAGCGTATCGTGGACGCCGCCAGGCCGCTGCGCTTGGCCAGTTCGCCTATTTTCATCGTTGTATTCCTGCTCATTTATCGTGGCTTGCCATCGCGGCCTGATCTATAGGCCGTGCATCACTATAAGCTTGAAGCCAGCTTGAATGTCAAGCGGCGGATGGCGGCATGTGCGCGAACCCGTGTCGCGAACGGGACACAGGCAAAAAAAAATCGCATTTCAGGGCTTGACCTTCAAGTTAGCTTAAAGCTTATCGTGAGCGTATCGCAACCCTGGAGATCAGCATGAAACCCTTTACCGCACTGACATTGCCCAATGGCGCAATCATACCAAACCGCCTTGCCAAGGCCGCCATGGAAGAAAACATGGCCGACAACGATCACGCGCCCTCAAAGGAACTGATCCGCCTGTACCAATCGTGGGCCGATGGCGGCGTTGGCCTGATGATCACTGGAAACGTGATGATCGACCGGCGCGCCATGACGGGACCGGGCGGCGTCGTGCTCGATTCCGGGCAATCTGGCGCCCGCTTCGAGCAGTGGTCGCGCACCGCCCGTTCACGCGGGGCGCACATCTGGATGCAGATCAACCACCCGGGACGCCAGATGCCGGCCGCCATGGGACAGGAAACCATGGCGCCATCGGCCGTGCCCATGGAGCTGGGCAATTTTTCCAAGCAGTTTGCCGCGCCACGCGAGATGACGGAAGCCGATATTGCCGATGTGAAACAACGCTTTGTCGCCAGCGCCCGGCTGGCGGAACGGTTCGGTTTTACGGGCGTGCAAATCCATGCGGCGCACGGCTACCTGCTCAGCCAGTTCCTCTCCCCTCTGACGAATAGACGCACGGACCGCTGGGGCGGCTCGCTCGAGAACCGGGCACGGCTGCTGGTCGACGTCGTCAACGGGGTGCGGCAGGCCGTGGGCAAGGGCTTTGCCGTCGCCGTCAAGCTCAACTCGGCGGATTTCCAGAAAGGCGGCTTCACGCAGGAGGACGCCAGGCAGGTGGTTTCCATGCTCAACAGCCTGGGCGTGGACCTGATTGAGTTGTCTGGCGGCAGCTATGAAGCCCCCGCCATGCACGGCCAGACCCGCGACGGCCGCACCCTGGCCCGCGAAGCGTATTTCCTGGAATTCGCCAAAGACATCGCCACCGTGGCCACGATGCCCCTCATGGTGACGGGCGGCATACGCCGCTACCAGGTGGTCGAGCAAGTGCTGGGCAGCGGCATTGCCATGGCGGGCATGGGGACGGCGCTGGCCATCGATCCGCAGCTGCCGAAAGCATGGCTTTCCGACCGGTCGGCCAGCCCCATGCTCAGGGCCATCACCTGGAAAAACAAGGTGCTGTCGTCGATCGGCTATATGGCGATGGTGAAGTATCAGCTGCGGCGTTTGAGCCAGGGCAAGCAAACCAGGCCCGATGTGGCCCCTGCCCCGGCGCTGCTGATGCAGCAACTGGAAACCAAAGTCAGGAATTGGCAGTATCGCCGCCGGATGAGCAGGCTGGCGCCCGGCGGCTTGTCGCTGAATTGATTCCAATCCAACACGAAAGGTGCAAGAAATGAACATGAAAATTGCCGTGGCTGTATCCGCATTGCTATGGAGTACCGCCGCAGCCCCGTCGTGGGCTGACAATCCTGCCGAAAACAAGCAAGTCGTCATTGATATCGCCGGCCATGACGTGCCGGTGGCGGCCGGCGGCCTGTACGACCGCTTTCGCTCGAATCCGCCGTTATCGGTGATTGCGGCGGAAGCGCCGGAGCTGGACCTGAGCTGGTTCAAGGGGATTCAAAAAGAAAAGGTCGCCATCGGCTTCGAATCGTATTCGCCGAATTTTTATTATAAAAACAGCAAAATCACGGCTGTCTTTACGGCAGACCTGGCGAGACTGAAGGAGCTGATGCCGGAAGAAATTTTGCGGGAAGTCCAGCCCCTGCAAGTGTGGCCGGGCCGGGGCGCGGTGGCGTTGACGGCCTACGCCTATGAATACTGTGACAACGACAGCTACAATGAAATTTCATTGGCGATCGTGACGACGAACAAGCCCGGCACCACCAGTTTCGGCCCTTTCACCTTGCTGGGGCAATCGCTGTCCAACGATTTCTGGGGCTATGTGCTTAAGCTGCCCGTGAACACGGAACTGGCCAGGGTGCGCGGCATCGTTGGCTACAATCTGCCCAAGTGGCTGACCGGTATCGAGCGCAAGGATACTGAAGGTCACGTTGCCTTCGAGGTCATGGACAGCGCAACGGGCAAGCTCGATTTTGTTTTTGCGGGCAAAAAACTGGGCGGCCTGTCGCACCAGGCCGAGCTGGTAACGAACAGCTTCACCAACAAGGATGGCGCCGGCAAGCTCACTTACGGCTATGCCGTTTCCCGCCAGCTCAGCCACGCATCGAGCACGAGCGCGGAAGCGGTCGACCTGAAACTGGGCGACGGCAGCTTTTCCAGCTATATCAAATCATTAAAGCTGGGGAAGCTGATGAAATATGAATACGTACCGGAATTTCAGGGCGCGCTGTATGCCCCGAAGCCACTCATGGGACATTAATCGGCCAAGAATCGGCTATTAATCGGCGAATAATCGGTCATTAATGGCCCACGGTGCCGCATTCCGGCTATGAGCATTGCGCGGGTTCCCCCTCCACCAGGGCGATCTCGCCAGCGAAGCAGTATCCGACTGAATGCACGGTACGGATGGGGATATCGACGCCGGTCCGGCTGACGATTTTGGCACGCAGACGGCGCACCAATGAATCGAGCGAGCGGCCGCTATGGTAGTCATCGCGCTGATACAGCTTGCTCAAAATCGTCTTTTTTTGTACCGGCAGACCAGGCCTGCTTGCCAGCAATTCGAGAAACATCAATTCCTTCAGACTCAGCGCCACCTGAACATCCTGGGCCAGATGCAGTTCCCACTGCGTAGAAAAGACAGTCCACCGGTCCGGGATTTCCGGCACTTCCACGCCCGCTTTCTTGACCCGCTGCGCCATGCTGGCGATTACCGCCGACAATTCGCGGCAATCCACGGGCTTGACCAGGTAATGGTCTGCGCCAGAGCGATAACCTTTGAGCTTGTCGTCTATCGCGCTGCGGGCGGTCAGGATGATGATGCCCATATTGGTATTGGCTCGCACATATTCGGCCAGCACGTAACCATCCTGATCCGGCAGGCCGACATCGATCACGGCTATCTGACAATCGCATTTCGGCAAAGCCTGATAAAACTCGGCCGCATTGCGGACGGCGATGATATGCATGCCATTCAGTTCCAGCCATTCCACCACGCTATCGCGCAAATCCTCATCATCTTCGACCAATAACACTCTAATATTCGATGGCACCGCTTTGCGCCTCCTCTATCGGCAATGGTAAGGTGATCGTCGCTGAAGTGCCGCCGCCAGGACGATTCGCCAGAAATATGCTGCCCGCATGTTGCGCAATGATGCGCCGTACCAGATACAGGCCGATGCCGCTGCCGGCGATGAAACCGGTGCGGCTGCCACGGAAATACTTGCCATAGACCAGATCGAGCTCATGTTCTGGAATACCGGTGCCATTGTCGTCTACCGTGAGGAACAATGCAGCATTATTTTTCCGCAATTGAATACTGACCAGCCCCTGTTTCGGCCCATATTTGATCGCATTATCGAGCAGATTCAACAGTGCAGTCTTCAGCAGCTTGCGGTCTCCATGAAAAACGATCGCTTGCGCATACGTCAATTCCAGTTGCGGCGCACGCTCGCTCCAGAAGTCGCTGGCTTCTTCGATGACACTGCGCAGAAAGTCCGGCATGAGAATCGGTTCGCAGACGATATCCGCTTTCCCGTCATGATGCTGATCCCTTTGCAGTGCGGTTTCTGCCACTTCCAGCAGCCGCAATACCGCGCGCTGCATTTTTTCGAGGTTGGCAGCGAAGTGCCGGCCGCTGGACTGATCTTTATTTTGCAGAATATCCAGATTGGTGCGGATGACAGCCAGCGGCGTACGGTATTCGTGCGAAAACATCTGCACGAAGCGTGTCTGATTTTCCAGCGCTTCCTGCTTGGCTTCCAATGACAGCAATAGTTGATGCTTGATGCGCTCAAAATACAGCAGCAGCAAGGCCGGGAAAAATAACAAGGTGCCGGCGAGCGGTACCAGATAAACGGTGATGATATTAATCTGGGACAGCAATGCGGCACTGACGGTTGCAGGTTTGCAGAGTAAAACGCCGAGGCGCAATACATGCGCAGCAATCAGCATCAATAAACCGGCAATTGCCATTTCGCGGGCATAGCCAAGCTTGCCGGAAGCGGCTTCAGGATTACGTGCCAATAACGTTTGCAGGCACAGTATAAAAACCAGAACCAGGCTGGCGCTGCTGAGGCAGGCACGGGAGGAAAACTCCGCTTTATTTTCTATTAATAGAAAATATAAACATGCAAACAAGGCGACAAGAAAATATGCCCAGCGGCTGATGGGTTTCCCAAAAAAAGCTCTCAGCCCGACCCACACGACGACACAGCCAGAAAACAATGCAGTATTTCCCACCATTAACAGCAAGCCTGGCGGGCGGAAAGCGTTGAGTATGATGATGGTCATTCCTGCAGCGGTCAGCACCCCGGACAGGGCCCACAGCCGCGTATAACGCTCGGTGGGTGCGGCAAAATAGACGCCTATCATCGTCGCCGAAATGCATAACTGTGTAAGGGACAAGGCAATGCTGGCTGTTTGATGATCCATGGGGACAGTTTGTTCGGGGAGCGTAAGAAGGCCGCCGGATGAATCCGCCGGCCCAGGCGGCGGCCATTAGCTTGCCTATCTTACCAGATCGGCAAGGCCCAAAAAATCAGAAACCCTTGCCCGCGACCAGCCACGCGCGCACCGACGACGGCCTGGCCAGCATGGACGGCACCGCCCCCAGGCGCGTTGCCACGGAAACGCTGGCGCGCCACTGGCCGGGGCCGGCCCAGTTCAGGCCGACACCGGCGCCGGACAGGGTCGCGCTATTCTCCGCCCGGGTCCAGGGATGGCGGTTGACCTTGACATGGGCACTGTCAACAAACGCCAGCACTTGCCATTTCCCGAACGGCATCGCCCCCAGGTCATGGCGCATTTCCACCGTGCCCACATAGCCGGTGTCGCCGGATAGTGCGCCGCTGTCATAGGCGCGGACAGTGTACGGGCCGCCGGCAGTCATTTTTTCGGCAGAATCAAGATTGCCATCGGCCCATTGCCCACTGAAGTTGAGGTACAGCGAGTCGCGCGGCGTCAGCCACTGCAAACGGGCGATATTCGCATTCCACTTGGAAAAGCCGCCGCCGGTGCGGGCGGTAGCGGCATCGGCTGCCGCCGCCGATCCATTATCGAAGCCGCCACGCCCGCTGGTCCAGCCCAGACTGGCAATGCTCATGCCGCCGCCCAGCAGGCCGTCGCGCAGATCGCCGTTCACGCTCGCGATCCAGTTATGCAAATGCCGGTCGGTACGCAGGCCGCTGACATCGATATGATCGCGCAGATTTTTGGCATCGTATTGCAATTGCGCATAAACGTTGAATTGCTTGCTGCGTATCAATGGCTGTTTCGCCCACAGGCTGGCCACCCTGGCAGTACCATTCGCATCGAGCGCCCTGGCGGTGCTGCCCAGCTTGTAATGCAATGCCGAATACGCGCCACCGATCCGGGTTCCCTGGCCGTTGAGCAAGGTGTCGTATCCCAGCCGGCCATAGTTCATGCCCTCGCCCGTGCTGACGAGGTTAGCGCTCAGGATATCGCCATGATGAAACGGGTTGACGATATTAAAGTTGCCGCTCAGGCGAGTGCGCCCGATGTAGCGGCTGCCGTAATTGTCCAGCGAAATGTTCGCCAGGGGAACCCTGACGTAGCGGGCCTCGACATCCATATCGGCCGTACCGACCGCCGAGCCCGGTTTGAGAACCGCATTCACGCCCACGCCCGGCACATCGGACAGCAGCAGCAAGGCATGATCGAGGTCGGCATCGGCGATCAATTGCCCGCCGCTGAGCGGCGCCAGGCTGGCCTGGAGCAAGGCGTCGCCGACTTCGCTGCGGTTGTTGAGCCGGACTTTGCCGTAGTGCGCCTCGACGACCTGAATCAAGATGACGCCGCCGGTAATCGACTGGACGGGAATGATGGCGCGCGACAGTGGAAATCCACGCTCCTGGTAATAGGCCGTGATGCGCCCGGCCAGCTCGTCGAGTTGTGGCAAGGTCAGGCTTTTACCTTCCTGGTCGGCAAGCAGCGCATGCAGCGTCTCGGTGGAAAACGCGGTATGGCCGGTGATGCGCAGCGCCGTCACCTGAATCGGCGGCGACGGCGGCAAGCCGGCATCGCTCTTCGGTTTTACCTCGAGCGTCGGCGCATTCGGCTTCGCGGCGGCAGGAAGCGCCGGTTGCAATTGTTGCAAGATGGATCCCGCATTCGGCGTCGTTTGCGGATCGGCGGCATAGGCATCGAGTGGCACCAGCAACAAGGCGGCGTACAGGGGCTTCATCAACATGGGTTGCTTGAATAGGGTGGTCATGTGGTTCTTATTCTGTGATGCTGGTGGCGACGAGCGGCAACTGTATGCCGCCATTTTGAATGTGCAGCATCGGCGCAGGCGTGCCGAATCCTGTCGTGGTGTTGAGCAGCGGCGCGCCGGCCGCTTCTTGCGCACGCCCGGCTTCGCCGCTCCGCTGCACCACGAGTGTCGTGGACAGGTTCAATGCCTGCGGCTGCGCCAATGCCTGCGGCGGCAAGACGGACGACTGCACTTGCGTTACCGCGCTCTGGATCTGCTGCAGCTGCGTGGCGTTGACCTTCACGTCCGGCGTGACGGGCGTGACGACAGGCGCGGCCTTGATGCTGGCAAAGGCGCGCGCTTGTCCGGTAATGATGTAATTGCCGGCATCGGCCCCGCCATAAACAGTGTGCAGATCAACGGCCTTGCCGTCGCCGGCGGCCGCGTCAGCGAACTGGCCGGTCGCGGCCAGCGTGATCACATCCGAAGCGAACTTGCCCGCCAGCATGGCATTGCCCGTATAGACCGTGGCCCCCGTGGTGGTGGCGTCATACACCTTGTCGGCCGCCGTGATGCCGCTGACCGTCATCGATGCGGGCGTAATGCTGGCGGTCAGCACCTTGCCATCGACGATATGGTAGTTGCCGGCGTCCGCGCCGCTCAGCGCGTAGCCGCTGATGGTCACGGATTTGTTGGCGCCGACATGTTTATCGGCGAACCTGGCAGTGCGCGTGCCACTCAGCGAGACGCTGTCGCCCAGCATGACACCGGAAAGACTGGCGGTGCCGTTCATCGCCGCCGCAGTCGTGGCATCGTAGACCTTGTCTGCGATAGATAAGCCCGCCAGCGACAGCTCGGCCTTGCTGATGGTGGCGCTCAAGCCTGTCGGCTGCGTGACGACGTAGTTGCCGGCGTCAGCCCCGCCCAAACTGAAACCGGAGACGCTGACCGCCTTGTTCGCACCGGCATCCTTGCTGGCAAAGCTGCCGATACCCCGCCCTGCCAAAGCGAGCTGATCCCCTGCCATCATGCCGGAATACGCCACATTGGCCGTATTCAGGGCCGCCGTCGTCGTCGCGTCATAGGTTTTGTCCATGGCGCCGATGCCGGTCAAAGTGATGCCTTTGGCCGTCACCGTATAGCTGCTGCCGGCCGTGCCGAGCGCATTGTAGTTGCCAGACAAGCCGCCATTGCCGCTGCTGCCCAGCACGAGGCCGGTGGTGCTGTCCAGCGCCGAACCCGTTTGCACGTTCTTGCTGGCCAGATTGCTGGCATCGCCGGCGCCGCCGACGCTGAAGGTCTGTCCCGCGACGCCCGTGGCCGTCAGCGTGCCGCCCGCCACCGCAGTGCTGCCGTCATAGGTCTTGCCGCCGGACAGAATCAGGTCGGCCTTGTGGATGGTGGCCGTCACGCTGCCCGGCTGCACCACGTTGTAATTGCTTGCATCCGTACCCGTCAGCGCATAGCCGCTGACGGCGACGTGCTTGCCGCTGCCGGCGTTGGCGTCGGCAAAGCTGCCGCTGCCCGTGCCGACGACGAAACGTTATCATTAAGAAAACCACTGACCGTGGCCGTGCCGCTCAAGGTCGCGCCGGTGCCCGCGTCATAGGATTTGTTCAAGGCGCTGACGCCGGACACCGCCAGGTCGGCCTTGCCGATCGATGCTGTCACGCCGGTCGGCTGCGTGACGACGTAGTTGCCAGCGTCCAGTCCGCCCAAGGTGAAACCGGAAACGCTGACCGTTTTATTCGCGCCCGCATCCTTGCTGGCAAAATGGCCGATACCGTGCCCTGCCAAAGCGAGCTGATCCCCTGCCATCATGCCGGAATACACCACATTGGCCGTGTTCAGGGCCGCCGTCGTCGTCGCGTCATAGGTTTTATCCGCTGCGCTGATGCCGGACAGCACCAATTCTGCCTTGTTGATCGTCGCCGTCACGTTTGTCGGCTGCGTGACGACGTAATTGCCGGCATCAATCCCGCTCAAGGTGAAACCGGAGACGCTGACGGTTTTATTCGCGCCCGCATCCTTGCTGGCAAAATGGCCGATACCCTGGCCGCCCAGGCTCAGGCTATCCCCCGCGATCATGCCTGAATACGCCACATTGGCCGTATTCAGGGCCGCCGTCGTCGTCGCGTCATAGGTCTTGTCCACGGCGCCGATGCCGGTCAAAGTGATGCCCTTGGCCGTCACCGTATAGCTGCTGCCGGCCGTGCCGAGCGCATTGTAGTTGCCGGACAAGCCGCCGTTGCCGCTGCTGCCCAGGACGAGGCCGGTGGTGCTGCCCAGCGCCGCGCCCGTTTGCACGTTCTTGCTGGCAAGATTGCTGGCATCGCCGGCGCCGCCGACGCTGAAGGTCTGCCCCGCCACGCCCGTGGCCGTCAGCGTGCCGCCCGCCACCGCAGTGCTGCCGTCATAGGTCTTGCCGCCGGACAGAATCAGGTCGGCCTTGTGGATGGTGGCCGTCACGCTGCCCGGCTGCACCACGTTGTAGTTGGCCGCATCCGTGCCCGTCAGCGTGTAGCCGTTGACGGCAACGCTCTTGTTGCCGCCCGCGTTGGCGTCGGCAAAGCTGCCTGTCCCCGTGCCGACGACGGAAACGTTGTCATTAAGAAAACCGCTCACCGTGGCCGTGCCGCTCAAGGTCGCGCCGGTGCCTGCGTCATAGGTTTTGTTCAAGGCGCTGACGCCGGACACCGCCAGGTCAGCCTTGCTGATTGTCGCACTCAAGCCTGTCGGTTGCGTGACGACGTAATTGCCGGCATCAATCCCGCTCAAGGTGAAACCGGAGATGCTGACCGTCTTGTTGGCGCCGGCATCCTTGGTCACAAAGCTGCCGACACCCTGGCCGCTCAGGCTCAGGCTGTCGCCCGCGATCATGCCGGAATACGCCACGTTCGCCGTATTCAGGGCGGCCGTCGTCGTCGCATCATAGGTTTTGTCCACGGCGCCGATGCCGGTCAAAGTGATGCCCTTGGCCGTCACCGTATAGCTGCTGCCGGCCGTACCCAGCGCATTGTAGTTGCCGGACAAGCCGCCGTTGCCGCTGCTGCCCAGGACCAGGCCCGTGGTGCTGCCCAGCGCCGTGCCGGCCTGCACGTTCTTGCTGGCAAGATTCGACACATCGCCAGAGCCGCCGACGCTGAAAGTCTGTCCCGCGACGCCCGTGGCCGTCAGCGTGCCGCCCGCCACCGCAGTGCTGCCGTCATAGGTCTTGCCGCCAGAGAGAATCAGGTCGGCCTTGTGGATGGTGGCCGTCACGCTGCCCGGCTGGACCACGTTGTAGTTGCTGGCATCCGCGCCCGTCAGCGCATAGCCGCTGACGGCGACGTTCTTGTTGCCGCCGGCGTTGGCGTCGGCAAAGCTGCCTGTCCCCGTGCCGACGACGGAAACGTTATCATTAAGGAAACCGCTCACCGTGGCCGTGCCGCTCAAGGTCGCGCCGGTGCCCGCGTCATAGGTTTTGTTCAAGGCGCTGACGCCGGATACCGCCAGGTCAGCCTTGTTGATCGTCGCGCTCAAGCCGGTCGGCTGTGTGACGACGTAATTGCCGGCATCGATCCCGCTCAAGGTGAAACCGGAAACACTGACGGACTTGTTCGCGCCGGCATCCTTGGTCACAAAGCTGCCGACACCCTGGCCGCTCAGGCTCAGGCTATCCCCCGCGACCATGCCGGAATACGCCACATTCGCCGTATTCAGGGCCGCCGTCGTCGTCGCGTCATAGGTTTTGTCCACGGCGCCGATGCCGGTCAAAGTGATGCCCTTGGCCGTCACCGTATAGCTGCTGCCGGCCGTGCCGAGCGCATTGTAGTTGCCGGACAAGCCGCCGTTGCCGCTGCTGCCCAGCACGAGGCCCGTGGTGCTGCCCAGCGCCGCGCCCGTTTGCACGTTCTTGCTGGCAAGATTGCTGGCATCGCCGGTGCCTGTGACGCTGAAAGTCTGTCCCGCCACACCCGTGGCCGTCAGCGTGCCGCCCGCCACCGCTGTGCTGCCGTCATAGGTCTTGCCGCCGGACAAGACCAGATCGGCCTTGTGGATGGTGGCCGTCACGCTGCCCGGCTGCACCACGTTGTAATTGCTTGCATCCGTACCCGTCAGCGCATAGCCGCTGATGGCGACGTTCTTGCCGCTGCCGGCGTTGGCGTCGGCAAAGCTGCCGCTGCCCGTGCCGACGACGGAAACGTTATCATTAAGAAAACCACTGACCGTGGCCGTGCCGCTCAAGGTCGCACCGGTGCCTGCGTCATAGGTTTTGTTCAAGGCGCTGACGCCGGACACCGCCAGGTCAGCCTTGCTGATCGTCGCGCTCAAGCCGGTCGGCTGTGTGACGACGTAGTTGCCGGCATCGATCCCGCTCAAGGTGAAACCGGAAACGCTGACCGTTTTATTCGCGCCCGCATCCTTGGTCGCAAAGCTGCCGACACCCTGGCCGCTCAGGCTCAGGCTGTCCCCCGCGATCATGCCGGAATACGCCACGTTCGCCGTATTCAGGGTGGCCGTCGTCGTCGCGTCATAGGTTTTGTCCATGGCGCCGATGCCGGTCAAAGTGATGCCCTTGGCCGTCACCGTATAGCTGCTGCCGGCCGTGCCCAGCGCATTGTAGTTACCGGACAAGCCGCCGTTGCCGCTGCTGCCCAGGACGAGGCCCGTGGTGCTGCCCAGCGCCGCGCCCGTTTGCACGTTCTTGCTGGCAAGATTGCTGGCATCGCCGGCGCCGCCGACGCTGAAGGTCTGCCCAGCCACACCGGTGGCCGTCAGCGTGCCGCCCGCCACCGCAGTGCTGCCGTCATAGGTCTTGCCGCCGGACAAGACCAGATCAGCCTTGTGGATGGTGGCCGTCACGCTGCCCGGCTGCACCACGTTGTAGTTGGCCGCATCCGTGCCCGTCAGCGTGTAGCCGTTGACGGCAACGCTCTTGTTGCCGCCCGCGTTGGCGTCGGCAAAGCTGCCTGTCCCCGTGCCGACGACGGAAACGTTATCATTAAGAAAACCGCTGACCGTGGCCGTGCCGCTCAAGGTCGCGCCGGTGCCCGCGTCATAGGTTTTGCTCAAGGCGCTGACGCCCGATACCGCCAGGTCGGCCTTGTGGATCGTCGCGCTCAAGCCGGTCGGTTGCGTGACGACGTAGTTGCCTGCGTCCAGCCCGCTCAAGGTGAAACCGGAAACGCTGACGGTCTTGTTCGCGCCCGCATCCTTGGTTGCAAAGCTGCCGACACCTTGGCCGGCCAGGCTCAGGCTATCGCCTGCAACCATGCCTGAATACGCCACGTTTGCCGTATTCAGGGCGGCCGTCGTCGTCGCGTCATAGGTTTTGTCCACGGCGCCGATGCCGGTCAAAGTGATGCCCTTGGCCGTCACCGTATAGCTGCTGCCGGCCGTGCCCAGCGCGTTGTAGTTGCCGGACAAGCCGCCGTTGCCGCTGCTGCCCAGGACGAGGCCGGTCGTGCTGCCCAGCGCCGCGCCCGTTTGCACGTTCTTGCTGGCAAGATTGCTGGCATCGCCGGCGCCGACGACGCTGAAAGTCTGTCCCGCGACACCCGTGGCCGTCAGCGTGCCGCCCGCCACCGCAGTGCTGCCATCGTAGGTCTTGCCGCCGGACAAGACCAGATCGGCCTTGTGGATGGTGGCCGTCACGCTGCCCGGCTGGACCAGGTTGTAGTTGGCCGCATCCGTGCCCGTCAGCGCATAGCCGCTGACGGCAACGCTCTTGTTGCCGCCGGCGTTGGCGTCGGCAAACGTCCCCGTGGCGGAGCCGCCTGCCAGCGAAACGATATCGCCGCCGACCAGGTCCGACGACGAAATGCCTGCCCCCGTGAGCGTGGCGGTGGTCGTGCCATCGTAGGTCTTGTCGCTGGCGGAAACGCCGCTGACGTTGATGCTCTTGGGCGTGATCGTCCCCGTCTTGCTGTCGAGGCCGTTCAGGTAGTAGTGCTGGCCATTATAGGCAACCGTGGTGCCGCCGCCAGTGAACCTGACGCCGGTGATGGTCACGGCCTTGTCGGTGCCGGCATTCTTGTCGGCAAAGCTAGCCGCCTGGCCGGCGGCAGTATCGAGCGTCAGGCCGGTGGGCATGGCCAGCAGGCTGCTGACCCCGGCCAATCCGGCGGTCGTCGTGCCGTCATAGACCTTGGGAGCAATCGAAGCGTTCAGATTGACGGCCATATAGGCGGTCAGCTGAGCTGGATTATTGATGTACGGGGTAAAGTCCGCCGGGGTGCTGTAGCTGCCGGGGTTGTAATAGATGCTGACAGTGCCGGCATTATTTGCAAGGAAAATATTGCTATCAATGGCGGAAAGGTCGTCAAAAAAGACTGTGCCCGTGCCCCTGGCGCCATTGTCGGCCTTCAGCACGATATTCACCGCCCCTTCAGCCACGATGCCTCCGCCAAGATTGCCGATTGCTCCCCCATAAGAAACATTATTCGTCAATTTGAACTGCACATTGCGATAGGCACTGAGCGTCAGCGTCGTGTTGCTGGTCCAGTTAGGGATGGTGGGATATCCAATGACGGAGTAGTCATTGCCGTAACCGATACCGTCGAGGATGATGATATCGCCATTGCCGGGCTTGCCAGGGGTACACGTCGTGCCCGTGCAACTGGCGGAAGCGCCTGTGGTCTTGATGGTCACATTGCCGTTATTGAGCGCCGTCGACAGGACGCGCGTATCGACATTGATGCCGTAGTCATTTCCCCAGATGCTGGCATTGCCGATCAGGATATCATCGGGGTCCAGCAGCCATTCCCCCGCCGCGCCATGCGGCGCCGCCGTACTGACGGAGGCGCTGGCGTTGACCTTCAAGGCCTTGCCCGAGGTCTCCACCTTGCCGCCATTGCCCGACACCGCGCCGCCACGCGCCGTGATGCTGCCATTGAATTGCGTGCTGTTATCGGACCAGACGGCGACATTGCCGCCATTGCCGCGGCTGATGGCATCGGCCTTGATCGAGGCGCCGGCGTCGACGATGGCCGTGTGCGCGCGTTGCTCGCTGCCGCTGCCAAGAAAATTGCCGCCGATCAAAGCCGTGCCGCCGCCCTCGCCTGACACATCAATCGCGCTGCCCGCCGCCAGCTTGACCGTGCCGCCAAGCACCTTCACGCTGCCGCCGCCCGCGCCGCCGCTGCCGGAAGCATCGAGCGTGCCGCCATTGCTTGCGGTGCCGGCATTGCCAGCCGTCAGCACAATGGAACCGTTGACGTTCTGCACGCTGCGCGCCTGAATAATGCCGGTGTTATTGATCACGCTGGCCACCAGCGCATCCCTGGCACCGGCCGAGAGCCAGACCGCGCCACCGTCGGCTTTGATGAGGCCGCCGTTTTCGGCCAGGTTGTTCAGCGTGCTCTGCTTGACCTGCAGATTGACCAGGCTATCGCCGGAAAACGACAGCGTGACGTCGCTGCCCGCGCCCAGCGCCGCCGCACCCGCTGCGGCGTTGATGGTGCCCGTATTGCTGACCGTATTGCCGATGAAGGCAACATAGCCGCCCTTGGCGGCATTGATCGTGCCCTGGTTGACGATGCTGCCCGTGCCGCTGCCGCTGAAATGGCGCGTCGCGCCGCCCAGGCCGGCATCGCTGATGTCGAGCGTCGAGGCCACCAGGCCGCCCACGTTGATTTGCGATCCGGCGCCGAACAGCACGCCATTCGGATTGATCAGGTAGACCTGTCCATTGGCGTTGAGCTGGCCAAAGAAGCGGGTGGCATTCGTGTCGGCGATGCGGTTGACGGCAATGGCGCTGGCCGACGGCTGGACGAAATTGACGGTTTCCTGGCTCGTGGTGTTGAAAGACTGCCAATTCAATGACAGGTTCTGGCTCGCTTGCGTCACCGTGGTGGTGGCGCCGCTCTGGCTGATGGTGCCGTTACCGGCTGTCACCTGGCCGCCTGTCGGCCCCGCCATGGCAACTGGGGTGGCCGCCAGCAAGGCGCTGAACACGAGGCTGCGATTCGCCGCCTTGCCCCGGCCCTTCGTGCGTTCCGGGACGATGACCCATGCATGGTGCACATGGCTCCAGATGAGTCGATAGATTCTGTTCATAGAGGCATGACGCATGATGGTTTTCTCTGGTTGGCGGCGCCATGCGCGGATGGCATGCCGCTTGTTATATATGTATTAATTTGCGGAAAATCGGCCCAGGTGCTCGGCGACCCGGCGGTCCAGCGCAGGCTTCCACTGTGCCGGCATGACTTGATTGACCAGTTGCGCAATCCGTTCGATCTCGGCCAGTTCCGCGGTATTTTTCGTGGTGGCTTGGGCAGCGCTGTTCCACATGTAAATCTTTGCCAGGCTGGCCGGCGTCAGCGCGCCAGTGGCCGGGTCGGGCGCGCTGTTGGCGTACAGGATGGCCACCGGCAAATAGGCCGGCGCATAGCCTTCGGAGGCCGCATACTCCAGCCATGACAGGGCCAGCGCCAGGTTGACATCGCCGCCCTCGCCCTGCCCCAGCATCACGCCCAGGCGGTATTGCGCCGGATGGTTGCGGTGTTCCGCCGCCTGGCGATACCAATGACGCGCGGCCGCCAGGTCTTGCGGCACGTCCGTGCCATCCTTGTAATAGTCGGCGATGCGCAGCATGGCCGGCACCGACCCGGCCTGCGCCGCTTGCGCGCACAGCCCCAGGCCGTGCCAGACATCCTTGCCGACGACCTGCCCGCCGATATACAGTTGACCAGCCGAACAGAGCGCATAGGCGATGCCCGCTTGCGCCGCCTTGCGGTACCACGCTTCGGCCGCCTTGCCGTCGGCCGCCTGGCCGATGCCCGCAGCCAGGCAATCGCCAAAAAACTGTTGTGCAGCGGGAATGTTGCCCTGCGCCGCCTTGCCGAACCAGCCGCAGGCGGCTGCCCCATTGCGCGCACGCCCCCATCCTTCGCGTTCGATCAAGCCCAGATTGAATTGCGCCAGGGGATTGCGGGCGGCGACGCGCGCATACTCCTTGTAGGCGAGTCCGTAGTCCTGGGTGGCCAGCGCCTTGTCGGCGCGCTTCAGCTCAGTGCTGAGGTCGCGCGGCGCGGCGCCGGCCTGTGGCGCGGCAAGCAGCAGCGCGGCCATTGTTGTAACGGCAAGAATACGCAAAGTGCTAATCCCTGTTTGGATACAGGCCATTGGAGGCCGCGATGTAATACGTCAAGGCGATAAAAGATGGCCGGATATCGATTGCATCGCCACTTCCGACGGGAAGCGTCTGGCCGCTGGCCGTTGCGGTGCCGCCGATGACGCCGTCCAGCGCCTGACCAACCGTAGTCACGGTTCCCGCCATGCCAGGCAGCGTGACCGAAACGGTGCCGCCGGTGATAGCACCGGCATTCAGTGTCGCATCGGGTGCCGCCGAGGAATAAATGTTGGAGGACGCAGAGATTGCCTTGCCCAGATAGGCGCCCGATGGCGAGGAGCCACCATTGGCGCTACCGGACACATTCATTTTCAAGTCCGCTACCGTGCCTGTCGCAACGGTACTGGGAATGAGTGCCGTGCCCGTCAGCGCAGGCAAGGCCACGCCGACCTTCAGCTTGCTCAGGTCGACGGGAACCGCGGCCAGCGCGAACGTGTGGGGCGGCAGTTGTGCAACCTTCAATTTGATCGCATTTGCACCGCCCTTGTCGCCAGCCATGTAGTCCTCGCCGTTGGCGCCGATGATGAACTTGCCGCGCAGGTCAGGCAGCTTGAACGTCGTCTGGGTAACGACGCCATAAGCGTTACCAATCAGGGAATACAGTGCCACATTGGTATTGATATACATATCGCGTCCGTCAGCCAGCACATACTGCCGATTGAAACTGCCGAAATTGTATGGCACGGCCATGATGCAGATGCTCGCCAGGACAGGGCTGTCGGAACAGGCAAAACTGTTGGGCGCCCAGGCTGCCGATACGATGCCGGCGATCAGTGCGGCGCGAGAAAAGTGTTTCTTGACTACCGATTTCATTTTTTATTTCCCCTTGATGTGAAGCAAACGTAGATGTGCAAGGCGGGCCTCAGGCTTCCTGCCCCGTCGCCAGTGGCGCCGCTGGCCGCAGCCCGCTGCCCGCATCCGGGTGAGGGATCTTTTCCAGTATTTCGACGATCTCCGCGATACGGCGCGTGACATCCTTGAATTCGCTAACGCCAGGAACAGTTGGCCCGTGCTCGATTGCCAGAAAATCCGGGCCGAGTATCTCTTCGATGTACGTCTTGACATGCTGCACCCCGGCCATGGTCAGGTACGCCGCGGCGGTGGCAGGGGCAGGCCCCGGGGGGGCGCCTGAAAATACGGCGCCCGGCAGAGCGGCGTAGAGCGTTTTCGAGGCGGTGGAATCGGCCAGGGCAAGCAGCACCACGCCATATATCTGTTCCGGCAGCTTTACCCCGCCTTCGGCATCGGAATTGCCGTAAAGGGTAGGCAATTGCAGCAGCGTGCCCAGGGCCCAGGCATGCGGCACGATATCGTACTGATTGTGGATCAGGACATTCCAGCTCTGCCAGGCTTTGCCGCCCGCGGCCTGGCGCGGAAAGGCATCGGCAAAGCGCCTGGAAAAGCTGGTATTGCCGGGAGAGGCGCCCGCGGTCGGATAAACCCGTACCCGCTCGAATCTGGACAAGGCGCCGTGTTCCTTCAGGTACAGGGCAAAAGTCGGCGCCAGCGCGCCGGCAAGGCTATGCCCGGTGAAGATCATGCGCGTCCCGGCGCTTGCCGTGCCATTGAGCTGCCCGATAAAATCGGCAAGGCTGCTTGTTCCATGGGCGGGATCGGTCGGCGTCAATGCGGCAATGTGCCGCACGCCAGTCGCCGTGCCTTTGGAAATGAGCGGCATGGCGGAATTGGGCGCAGCGGCAACGGCAAACGGCATGGCCGGATCATATTGCGCCCAGCTGACGGTGGACGACACCGTAAAATCCTCCACGATCCAGTCGTAGCCGGAGATGAAATTGGTGGCCGCAATGGCAACCACATAGGCTGCGGCTGTCGTTCCATCCTCGAACGCGACTTCCGGATTGTAAAAGACAACGGCGGCATTCTCTGCCACCCGGGACTTCGCGCCGCGCCAGACCGCCGGCCCCCAGACGATTTCCCAGCCAGTCCCCAGGCCTGCCGAGACCACCGGCTCAGGCAAGGCGGCCTGGATATTGGCCGCCAGCTGGGCTTCCAGCGGGTCGCCATGCGTGCCCGGAACATAGCGGTCCCTGGCGATATAGTTGGAAGCCAGATTCGATAATAAGGACAGGGCAAACGTCTGTTGAAAAACATCAAAATGTGCTGACATGGTCTCTTTCTATGCCAAGAACTTCGTGAATAAGACGGTATTCGCCGGGTAAAAAATCATGCTGTTTTTATATGCGGCTTTCATTGCGGTGCCCAGCGAGTTCTTTTGATTTATTTTTATCGCCAGCCAGGGATGGAAAATCGGCTTGAATAATGTACTTTTTATCTTTCCATTATCTTTCCGTCCCTGATTTGCTTAGTATAGTGACTCCGTTACTTAAATAACAAACCACCAATACCCACCAGAAGTGACCAATTGTGACGGTGGCCGCCTCCTTCCCATTGGCAGCCGCGCGGTGCCGTCCCTTGGTCGGCGCCATCCGCTCGGCGGCATAGTGCGTACGCTGTTTTAAATAAGGGGAATTTATCCGAAACCGCATTCGGGGCATTGAATGTGGCGCGTTTTAATATATTGATGTAGATCAATCTATTTTCGAATTGCATGCAGCAAAATGTGACCATACGCAAATGTCTGTTGAACAGACTATGGCAGCACTATGCATGATCAACTTGATAAGGAATGATATGACACCCACAACCATGAAAGCCGCCGTTGTCGAGCAACTGGGCCAGCCGCTGGTGCTGCGCGAGGTTCCGGTGCCGGTGCCCGGTCCCGGCCAGATCCTGGTCAAGACGGAAGCGTGCGGCGTGTGCCACACGGACTTGCATGCGGCGCGCGGCGACTGGCCCGTCAAGCCGACGCCGCCGTTCATTCCCGGCCACGAAGGCATCGGCCTGGTGGTGGCCGTGGGCGCGGGCGTGACGGAAGTGCAGCTGGGCGACCGGGTCGGCGTGCCCTGGCTGTACTCGGCTTGCGGCCATTGCGAACATTGCCTGGCAGCCTGGGAAACCGTGTGCGCCGAGGCGCAGTTCGGCGGCTACACGAAGAACGGCGGCTTTGCCGAGTACATCCTGGCCGATCCGCGCTACGTCGCGCACATTCCGGCCGGTCTTTCCGCCGTGCAAGCGGCACCCATCATCTGCGCCGGCGTCACCAGCTACAAGGGCATCAAGGAAACGGGCGCGCGGCCCGGCGAATGGCTGGCCGTGTCCGGCATCGGCGGCCTGGGCCACCTGGCCATCGAATACGCGCTGGCCATGGGCTTGCGCGTGGCGGCCGTCGACATCGATGAAGGCAAGCTGGAGCACGCGCGCGCCCTCGGCGCCGAAGTCACCATCAACGCCCGCCAGGGCGACCCCGTGGCGGCCTTGCGCGAAGCGACGGGCGGCGGCGCGCACGGCGTGCTGATCACGGCACCGTCGCTCGACGCCTTCCAGCAAGGCGTGGCGATGACGCGCAAGCGCGGCACCTGCGTATTGGTCGGCTTGCCGCCGGGCGACTTCCCGACGCCGCTGTTCGACGTCGTCGCCAATTGCGTGACGATACGCGGCTCTTTTGTGGGCACGCGCCAGGACATGGCCGAGGCGCTCGCCTTCGCCGCGAATGGCAAGGTCAAGGCCGACGTAGAATTGCAGCCGCTGTCGGCCATCAACGAGGTCTTCAGCCGGCTGGAACATGGCAAGGTCGCCGCGCGCGTGGTGCTCGATTTCAGCGCCAACTGAGCGGCACGCCAACTGCGCCGGTGTGTCGTGCGACGGCAATTAAATTTTTGTTACTATAATTGCATATCATAAAGGACACACCGATGAAAATATCTCTTGCTGGCTTGCTGGCCTGCGCCGCCCTCGCCTTCTCCGCCCCCGCCAGCGCGGCCGAACCGGCCGCGTCCTCCCTGCCCGGGCATTATTACCTGCAAGGCGTCATGGAAGTAGGTTCCGAACTGCTGCTGAAAAAGGACGGCAAGTTCGAATGGATGCTCAGTTACGGCAATACCGACGAGCAAGCCAGCGGCGAGTGGCGCGTTGCCGGCGACCTGGTGACCCTGGTGGCGGGCAACGGCGGCCAGGAGCCGCAGTTCCGCCTGTTCGAGGAAAACGAAATGCGCATCCAGAAACCCGCCGAAGCGGGCCTGTGGGTAGCCATCGTCGGCTTTCCCCAGCTGGGGCCGATGGCCGGCGTGGAAGTGAAGTTCGAGGCGCAAAGCGGCAAGACGGCCACGGCCGTCAGCGTGGCGAACGGCGACGCCATCGTGCGCATGCCGGCGTCGGAGCGCTGGGCGCGCGCCGGCTTGCGCCGCCAGGGTTCGAAGGCCGGCTATCAATGGCTGGCCGTGCCGCCCGAACGCGCCAGGGACCGCCTCGCCGCCTTCGCCGTCACCGACGCCAAGTGGCTCCAGGGCCAGGCTTTCCAGAAGCTGGCCTTGCGCGTCGTCAAGGGCGGCCTGAAAGTCGACGATGCGGACAATGGCCTGGCCAGGGGCCTGTACACCAAGCAGTAGCCTGAAACGGCAATCCCGGCCAGACCGCCACGGCAACTGGCCGCGCACGTCCACCACGACCTTCATCCTCTCCTCCCTGCCGGCCGGCGCCAGGCCGGCGCCAGGCCGGCGCGCCGCACGGCCGGAATCGACCATTTCCACGCGCAATTCAGTCCGCGCGCACCCGCGCGCCGTTGACACTGCGCACCGTCTGTCCTATAGTCGCCGGGTTAACAAGAAATGAGAATGAGAATCATGTTCATTAAAATACGGAAATGGCTCGCCTGCTATCCCCTGGTGGCCGCTACCCTGCTGCTGGGCGCAAACGCGCAGGCGCAGGCGACGGATCCTGGCGCCGGCGCCAAGCAATTGTGGCAATTGATCGATTATGTTGCCGTCGATTACAGCGGTGCCGTCGAGCACGGCAAGGTGGTCAGCGAAGCGGAATACGCGGAAATGCTCGACTTTACCGATAACGCGCGGCAACGCAGATCGCCGCCCTGCCCGCCCACGCTTCACAGGCGGCCATCGCCGCCGCCATCGCGGACCTGCGCAAAGCCGTCGTCGCCAAGGCGGACGGCGTGGAAGTCAAGCGCCTGGCGCACCACGCGAACGGCTTGCTGATTGCCGCCTACCCGATCCCCGTGGCGCCGAAAGTACTGCCCAACCTGATGCGCGGCGCGGCCCTGTATGCGGCCCAGTGCGCCTCCTGCCACGGCGTGGCCGGCGGCGGCGATGGTCCGCTGGCGGCCAGCCTGGAGCCGAAGCCGATCGCCTTCACGGATGCCGAGCGTGCCCAGTCGCGCAGCGTGATGGCGCTGTACCAGGTCATTTCGCAAGGCGTGGCCGGCACCTCGATGGCCAGTTTCGGCCAGCTGTCCGAGAACGAACGCTGGGACCTGGCCTTCTTTGTGGGCGGCATGTCGCACGACGCGGCGGCGCACAGCCACGGCGAAAAGCTGTGGCAAGACGATCCACGGGCCAAACAACTGTACGCGGACCTGGCCGCCGTGACGACCGTGACGCAGGAAGCGGCGGCCGCCAAGCTGGGCGCGGATGAGGCGCATGCGCTGACGGCGTACCTGCGCAGCCACCCGGACAAGGCCGAGGCGCACAAGCCCGCGGGCCTGGCCCTGTCGCGCCTGCGCCTGGCCGAAAGCCTGGCCGCCATGCGCGCGGGCGACCGCGCGGGCGCCACGCGCCTGGGCCTGTCGGCCTACCTGGACGGTTTCGAGCCGATCGAACCGATGGTGGGCGCGCGCAACAAATCCCTGCTGCTGGCCGTGGAAAACGCCATGCTGGCCTACCGTTCCGCCGTTGCCAAGGGCACGGTGGCCGACGCCGAGGCGGCCGGTGAAACGCTGCAGCAACTGTTCAGCCACGTGGAAGCGGAACTGGGCGACGCCAAGGCCGACCCGATGACGACTTTTGTCGGCGCCCTGACGATTCTGCTGCGCGAAGGCGTGGAAGCGCTGCTGATCGTGATCGGCATCATCGCCTTCCTGCGCAAGGCCAAGCGCAGCGACGTCATGCCCTACGTGCATGGCGGCTGGATCAGCGCGCTGGTGGCGGGCGCCCTGACGTGGGTGGCGGCAACCTATCTGGTGACCATCAGCGGCGCCAGCCGCGAGGTGAGCGAAGGGCTCGGTTCCGTGTTTGCCGCCCTGGTCCTGCTCAGCGTGGGCCTGTGGATGCACCAGAAGAGCAGCGCCGGGCGCTGGCAGGAATATTTGCACGAGAAACTCACGGCGGCCATGACGCGGCGCTCCGCCTGGGGCCTGTTCGCCCTGGCCTTCATCGCCGTCTACCGCGAAGTGTTTGAAACCGTGCTGTTCTATTCCGCCCTGGCGGCGGACGGCAACGGCGGCGCCCTGCTGGGCGGTTTCCTGGCGGCCATCGTGCTGCTGGTGGTGATCGCCTGGGCCTTGCTGCGCACCAGCGCCCGCATGCCGATTGGCAAGTTCTTCTCGTGGACGTCCGCCTTCGTGGCCGTGCTGGCCGTGATCCTGATGGGCAAAGGCGTGGCCGCGCTGCAGGAAGCGGGCTGGGTCGGCGTCACCCCCGTCGATTTCATGCGCATCGACTTGCTGGGCATCCTGCCCACGGCGGAAACCCTGCTGGCGCAGGCGGCCATCCTGGCCATCATCGCCACCGGCTACGGCTGGAACCGCTACTCGGCAGGCAAGCACAAGCTGGCCTGAGCTTGAAGCTTCATCCCTGAAACGCGCCGGCACGGGCGTTTCCGCCAGCCCCCGATCGCTGCCTGCAGCCATCGGGGGCTGTTGCATTGCGGCCGCTTACTGCGCCATGGCGCCCGACGACTTGTTGTTGCCGTGTACTTTCACTCCCGCCAGCCAGGTCTCCTCCACCGCGATGTCGCGCAGCTTGCGCACGCTTTCGTCCAGCGGGTCTTGCGCCAGAATCACCAGGTCGGCCCGCTTGCCGGCTTCCAGCGAGCCAACCAGGTGATCGAGGTGGGAGTGCCAGGCGGCATCGAGCGTGACGGCGCGCAAGGCCGCCATGCGGCTCAGGCACTCGTCCTGGTTCAGCACCTCTTTCCCTGGTGCGGCTTCCATGGTGCGGAACACGGCCTGCTCCATCATGCGCAAGGGCCCCAGCGGCGAGACGAAATGGTCCGAATGCAGGCTGATGCGCATCCCGGCATTCAATGCCGACTGGCAGCGGTCCAGCATCTGGACCCGCTCCTGGCCAAAAATGGTGCGCTGGAAGGTGTGTCCCCAGTAGCCGACGTGACCGATGAGGAAACTGGGGTTCAGTTGCAGTTCCGCCATCTTGTCGATTGCCGCGTCATCCAGCAGCGATGCGTGTTCCACGCGCAGCCGCAGCTGGCGCCGCTTTTGCGCCTCCTCTTCGCTGAGGATGCCCGGCCGTGGCGTCAAGACCTGCCGGTAGCTGTCCAGCACATAGTCCACCGCCTTGTCGCCGTTGGCGTGCACCAGCACGGGCCAGCCGTGCCCCACCGCCTTGTCCAGCATGCTGGTGAACACGGATGTCACGGGATAGTTGCTCAGGCCAGTGTCCGGCACCCCGGGCACGGAGTGCTCATGCGCACAGGCATAGGGTTCGTTCTGGTAGCCCGTCAAGCCCTGGTTCGAGCCATCCGCGATCAGCTTGATCGCCTTGATGCTGAAACGCTGGTCGCCGTGGCTGTCCAGGTCCGGCGTGTAGTGCTGCAGCCACTCGTCCAGCGCCTGTTCTTCGGGTTTGGTAAACAGCGCGGCGCCGATGCGCACGGGCCCGAGGAGGGCCGCCAGTTTCAGCAGGCCGATTTCCAGCTGCGGGTGCTCGGTGGCACCCAGGCCGGCATCGAATACGGTGGTAAGGCCCATGGCGGAAGCGCTGTCCAGCACCTGCTTCAGGCTGGCCACGAATTCCAGCAGCCTCGGTTGCGGCGCGGCCTGCAGCGCCTTGGCGATGTTGATCTCGGTCAGCACCCCGGAAGGGGTGTCCGTGATGCCAGCCGCGTTCAGCGCAGCGGTATTCAGATAGGCAAGGTGGCCGGACGAGTTCATCAGCAGGATGGGCACCGTGCTGCTGAGCGGGTCCAGTTGCGTGACGGTGATGTCTTCCCAATCGAGCATCAGCGACGGATCGACGCCGAAACCGAGCACCCAGGGCTTGCCACCCTTGTCTTTCGGCAGCGTGTCCGGCTGGTCCAGCGCTTTGCCGATCTGCCGGCTGATGCTGTGGAAACTGTACTCCGGATCCAGCTCCTGTTGCCGCGGGGGCTGCTGGAAGGGCGTGAGCGGCAGCCAGCTCCTGTACAGCGCGCTGGGCAGGACGTGCATGTGGGGTTCGACGAAGCCAGGCAGCAAGGTGCGGCCATCCAGATCCACCTCGCGCAACGCATGCGCCTGCATGGCCTGGCGCACGTCGTGCAGCGTGCCCGTGGCAATGATGGTGCCGCCGGCGATACCCAGGGCCGCCACCCGCTCGCTGCCGCCGCCGGCCAGGGGTGTGAATGATACCGTTATGGAAGATGGTGGCGTGCGGCGCCAGTGTCAGGGCGTGCCGGGAATACGCTTGTTGAAACGCCGCATCCAGTTCGCTACCGGGTGCGGTGTCCGGCAACAGGCCGGCGGTCCATGCCGGCAGGTGAGGCAGGTTGCAGCAGGCGCAACCGAGGTGCTCATGGCTCATGCAGATTCCTATCAGAAGTAAATGATTAACGAGAAAAGAATGAATGCATTCTTGATTCAAAATCTCTATAACTTCCTCATAGAATAACGAATTGACAATCAAAAAAACTCAAACTTTGTCACGCCCATGGAAATAACCACCGCTGACTTCGTCAATCTCCCCGCACCTTATTTATTTTTCTCCGCATTTTCCATGCCACCTGTTTTACCATTCGCTCCGCTCCCGTCCAGTTTCTAGCAAGCGGAAATGAAAATATTTTTCAGCACGTGACAATTGGATAGTAATATTTTCAAAAATTTAACTATATTCGATATTGCGGCGATGCTGCCGTTCGCCGGACACTGGCTGTATCACGAACTATTTCCATTGCATGCACCACTAACGAAAGTTTATCGATGAACGCTCAACGCACAACAATCTGGTCGCTGGGTCTTATTGTGGCAGGCGCCCTGTTATCTTCCCATGCCTATGCGGCGAAAATCCCCGACTGCGGCAAACGGGAACCGAGCAAAACCCTGCCCACCCCGAAAAACAGCGAATATGACGCCTACCGCAATGCGAAGGCGAGCGCGGTGGCCGGTGGTGCGGGCAATACCGTCTTCAATAACAATGAAGGCCGCCTTCCCGCCGCCGGCAAGGACGAGGTTTATTATGAATACTATCTGGGTATCGGCGGCGATGGCGGGGCCGGCTCGCATCGCGCCGTATTGCTCGTGCAAACACCGGCGGGCAAACGCAAGCTGGTCGAACGCTATTACACGCAGGACCACTATGCTTCCTTCTGCAGCCTGAAAAGCTAATCTGTTGATTTAAAAATCAGCGGCGCGCCGGAAAAATAGCGGCTGCCGCTTGATTCTCCGGCGCATTAAAATTGAGCCATTCGACTGCCTGCATGATTCCCCCCCTGCACTGCCTCACCGCGGCGCATCGCGCGCATCCACATAGGCCCAGGCTTGCATGCCCGACGCCAGGGTGACGCGCTCGCGCCGGTAATCGGCCACCTCGTAGCCGTCCGCCTGCCGCAATTCCTCAAGCGAGACAGCCAGCACGGCGCCCGGCACGCCATCCGTCGCTGCGCCGCGCGAGGCGATCGGATGATGCGTCTTGCCGCTGGTCGCCACCACCTGCGCATCAGAGATGGCCAGCAATGCCAGACGGTAGCCGGGCAAGCGGTCGGGCCGGCTGTCCAGCAATCGGCCGAAGGTGGCCAGTTGCACCTCGGGCTGCTGCAAGGTGCCGTAGGAAAACAGCTGTTCCGTCGCTGCCGCTGGAATAGTTGCCATTTGAATAGTTGCCATCTGTCGCTCCTGGTCGCATGTCGATAGCGTCTATCGTAGCGCCTTTTGCCGGCACAGGTCCTGCGCGGTTTTGAAAACTGCGATATGATGACCATCATGCAGAAATCATCCAACAAATCATCTGACAAGAAACCTTCGGCGCAAAGCCGCAAGGAAGCCACCCATGAACGCATCGTCGAGGTGGCCACGCGCGCCATCCGCCGCAGCGGCTATGCGGGCACGGGCGTGGCCGACATCATGAAGGAAGCGGGCCTGACGCACGGCGGCTTCTATGCGCACTTCGCCTCGCGCGACGCGCTGCTGGCCGAAGCGGGCGACCGCGCTGGCGCCGAAGCGGTGGCGCTGGCGGCCAGGGTGGCGGCTGCCGCCCCGCCCGGCCAGGCGCTGCAGGCCATGCTGGCCGCGTACCTGTCGCCCGCACACATCGCCGCCATCGAGCTGGGTTGCCCCGTGTCGGCGCTGGGTTCGGAAATGCCGCGCCAGGCGCCCGAGGTGCGGCGCGCCGCCACCATCCACATCAAGAATGATGATCGACCTGTTCGCGCGCCAGTTGCCGAACTGGGGCCAGCCCGAAGCGCACGCGCAAGCGATGGCGACGGTGTGCGCCATGATCGGCACCACCATCCTGGCGCGCGCCGTCGACGAGCCGGCCCTGTCGGACGCCCTGTGCGCCGCCACCCTGGCGCAGTTTCAAGATGCAAACCAGCCGTAACGCCCATGGCCCGGGTTCGCCCCGGGCTTTTTTTTCAAACTACAATATGACGATCATCATATTTTGTACTCTCCACCAGTGAAGGAACTGCCATGAACAACAAGAAGATTGCCCTGGTCACCGGCGCCTCGTCCGGCATCGGCGCCGCCTCGGCCCAAGGCCTGGCGCAAGCGGGCTACACGGTGTACGGCACCAGCCGCCGCGGCGACCAGGCGGCCGCATCCGGCCATGCGATGCTGGCGCTTGACGTCACCAGCGATGCCTCGGTCGCCGCCGCCGTGGCCGAGGTAATACGGCGCGAAGGCCGCATCGACCTGCTGGTGAATAACGCCGGCTTCGGCGTGGCCCCGGCGGGCGCCGAGGAAAGCAGCATGGCGCAGGCGCAAGCCATCTTTGACACGAATTTCCATGGCGTCGTGCGCATGACCCTGGCCGTGCTGCCGCACATGCGGGCCCAGGGCGGCGGGCGCATCCTCAATATCGGTTCCGTCGTGGGCTTCCTGCCCATGCCCTACGGCGCGCTGTATGCGGCCACCAAGCACGCCATCGAGGGCTACACGGAATCGCTCGATCACGAAATACGGGGCTGGGGCATCCGCGCCAGCGTCATCGAACCGGCCTATACGAAAACCACGTTCGAAGCCAATCTGCTGGCGCCCGATAGCCCGCTGTCCGCCTACCGGCAAGTGCGCGCGGACGTCACGCGCCGTCTGCAAGCGCTGATGGCCGGCGCCGATGGCCCTGGCGTCGTGGCCGATACCGTCCTGGCGGCGGCGCGGGCAAGCCGGCCGAAATTGCGCTACACGGCCGGGCCCGCTGGCGGCGCGCCTGCGCCTGATGCGCCGCTTCCTGCCCGCCGCGCTGATGGACGCGGGCTTGCGCAAGGACCTGCGCCTGGCCTGAGCGCCGCGCCTTTCACTATCCGAAGAGAACATCATGCGAGCATTGCAACTCAAACAATACGGCGGCCTCGATCACGTGGCGTTTGCCGACCTGCCCCGCCCCGCGCCCGGCCCCGGCGAACTGCTGGTGCGCGTGCACGCCGTGGGCCTCAATCCCATCGATAACCTGATTCCCAGGGGCGACTTCAAGCCGATCTTGAAAATGCGGCTGCCGGCCACCCTGGGCAGCGACCTGGCCGGCGTGGTGATGGAAGTCGGCAGCGGCGTCACGCGTTTTCAAGCGGGCGACGCCGTGTATGCGAGTATTTTCGACACGCCGCACGGCAGCCTGGCCGAATTTGCCGTCGTGCCGGAGCAGGCGGCCGCGCTGAAACCGGCCAGCCTCGATTTCGTGCAGGCGGCGTCGATTCCGATGGTGGGCTTGACGGCGTGGCAAGCGATGCACGAGCGCATGCAGCTGCGGCCGGGCCAGAAAGTGTTCATCCCGGCCGGTTCCGGCGGCATCGGCACGTTTGCCATCCAGCTGGCCCGGCACCTGGGCGCCCGCGTGGGCACGACCACCAGCACGGCCAACGTGGAACTGGTGCGCGGCCTGGGCGCCGATGAGGTGGTCGACTACACGCAGCAGCCGTTCGAGGAAGTGCTGCGCGATTACGACGCCGTGCTGGGCACGGTGCGCGGCGACGGCCTGGAAAAGGCCTTGCGCATCGTCAAGCCTGGCAGCCGCGTCGTCTCGCTGATCGGCCCGCCGGACGCCGCTTTCGCCCGCGCGCGCGGCATGAATGTGGTGCTGAAACTGGTGTTCGGTTTACTCAGCCGCAAGATCATCGGCCAGGCGCGGCGGCGCGGCGCCAGCTACGCCTTCCACTTCGTGCGTCCCGACGGCGGCCAGCTGGCGCAGATCGCCGCCCTGCTCGACGCGGGCACCATTCGCCCCGTCATCGACAAGGTGTTTACTTTTATTGAGGCGAAACAGGCGCTGGCCTACCTGGCGCAGGGCCGCGCACGGGGCAAGGTGGTGGTGCGGCTGCCCGTGCCTTGAACGCGCTGCGCCGCAATGGCATTGGGCGCCGTGATTATGTGTGAGTTTTGCGTTGGCAATTTCGGCCATACTCGTTGTCAACCCTTTACCTATTGATACCGGTCAACTTCAATAAAGGTAGCTCATGCGCTGTTTCCGGGAATGCTGCTGGTTCGCTATCGCCCTCGCCGCCGGCTCCGGCCATGCCGCCGAACCGGGCGTGACCGATACGCACATCCGGCTCGGCATGGTCAACGCACAGACGGGCGCCGCCTCGGGACTGGGGCGGGCCATGCTCGACGGCGCGACGGCCGTGTTCCAGGAAGCGAACCGGGGCGGCGGCATCCATGGCCGCAGCATCGAGCTGGTGGTGGCCGACGATGGCTATGATCCGGACCGCGCCATCAGCGAAACGCTCCGGCTGGTCGAGGAAAAACAGGTATTCGCCCTGTTCGGCAACGTGGGCACGCCCACCACCAACGCCGTCATCCCGATCATCGAGGAAATGAAGGTGCCGCTGGTGGGCGCATTTACGGGCGCGATGACCCTGCGCCGCCCCGTGGTGCATGAAATTATCAACTTCCGCGCCAGTTACGACGATGAGTCCGATGCCCTGGTGCAGTATTTCACCAGCCGGGGCATCCAGCGCTTCGGCGTGCTGTACCAGGACGACGGTTTCGGCAATGCCGTGCTCGACGGCACGGTGCGCGCCCTGCAGCGGCGCGGCATGGAACTCGTTGCCAAGGGCTCGTTCCAGCGCGGCACGACGGCCGTCAAGGCGGGCCTGGCGGCCCTGATCGGCCACGACCTGCAGGCGGTGGTCATGGCCGGTCCCTACACGCCGGTGGCCGCCTTCGTGCGCGAGGCAAGGCAGGCCGGGCTGAAGGCGGCGCTGGCCACCGTCTCCTTCGTCGGCACCGACAGCCTGCTGCAGCTGCTGGGCACGGAAGGCAACAACATTGTGATTTCGCAAGTGGTGCCCCTGCCGGAAGACCGCACGCTGCCGATTGCCGCCGACTGCGCCGCGCTGCTGGCCCGGCACGTGCCGGCGGCCAGGCTGTCTTTCGTCAGTTTCGAAGGCTGCATCTCGGCCACCCTGATGGTGGCGGCGCTGCGCCGCGCGGGCGCGGGCCTCACGCGCGAGCGCCTGATCCAGAGTTTCGAAACGTTCGACCGGCTCGATCTGGGCGGCTTGCGGGTCACGCTGCAACCCGGCGACCACCAGGCGTCGACGGCCGTTTTCCTGACCCGCATCGCCGACGGCAGGATCGTCCCGGCGAACCTGGCGCCTGCCGCGAAGTGATGCGCGCCCCCCTGCCCTGGAACCCGGCATGAAAATCAGGACCAAGCTCATCATCAGTACCAGCGTCCTGCTGGCGGGCGTGGCGGCCATGGCGGCGGCCGGCCTGCTGCTGGTGAAAGGCATCGAAACCCATGTCCACGGTTTGACCGACGAGACGGTGCCGCTGTACACGGACGTGTTGCGCCTGCGCTATACCGTGCAGGACATGGCCTCGGACTTTTTCGAGCTGGGCAAGGCGGAAGACCTGGCGCAGCTGGAGCAGGTGTCGAACAAGATCGGCGCCAATATCCAGGCCGCCGAGCGCCTCAGCGACGATTTGCGGCGCCATGGCGAATCGCAGGCGCCGCGCTACCACGCGGCCTTCGAACGGGAATTCCAGCGCATGCGCGTCGCCGTGCGCAAGCGCCTGGAAAACGAGGCCTATTACAAGGCGCAGGCGACGGAGATGCGGCAAGTGCTGGCGCAGATCAAGGCCGCCGCCAAGGGCGCGCGCGGCAAGATCCGCCTGGTCGACAGCCAGGCCCAGGCCACGGCCGCCGAGGTGCAGCTGCAAAGCCAGCGCCTGAACCAGAATGCCCGCTACCTGACGGATTTGCGCAAGAGCATCCACGACATGCAGATCGCGCTGGCCGAGACGGAAGCCGTGAAGAACCGTTTCCGCATCGCCCCCCTGCGCGAGCGGCTGACGGCGGCCGTCGCGCACCTGGCGGGCACCAGCGAGCGCGACATCAGCCCGTCCCAGCTGGCGCTGCGGGCGAAACTGCTGGCCACGGCGCGCCAGATGCTCGATCCCGCCGCCGGCTTGCTGGCCCTGCGCGCCGGCCTGCTGGCCGAAGGCGGCGCCGGCGCGGCGCGGCAGGCCGCCTATCTTGCGCTCAAGGAGCAAACCAGCGCCGCCCTGGCCACTGCCCACCTGCGCCTGGCCGAGGAGCTCGACCCCATCGAACTGCAGCTGGCCATCGGACGCGACCGGCTGGCCGAGGCCGGCCGCTACATGCACACCTCGGCCCGCATCGAGGATGCCAGCGGCGAAATCAACCTGGCCGTCGACGCCATCAGCATCGACGTGGGCGAAGTCATGCTGGCCACGGCCGCCGCCGACGTCGCGCGCCTGGGCCGCGATATCGACCGGCGCATCAGCGCCCTGCACCGCGACATGGCGACCATGCAGACCTTGCTGCAAAGCATAGGCCAGCTGGGCTTGCTGGCCGAAACGCGGACCGTCAACACCTACCTGGACGCCGTGGAGCGCTCGGGACGGCGGCTGGTGCAGGCCAAGGGCAGCGTGCTCGACAGCCAGACGGCGCTGAACGACGTGATCGACCATGTGCGTGCCTTCGAGCGCGAACAGGCCGCCTATTCCGCGCAGCAGGTGGCGCGCATCACGGGGCAGCAGCAGGAGGCGGTGGCCAAGGTGCGCGATGGCGTGCGGCATGCCTTCATGCTGATCCTCGGCATCGCGCTGGTCCTGCTGCTGGCCTGCGTGGCCATCACGGGCCTGATCAGCGCGTCGATCGCCAGGCCGCTGGCGCGCCTGTCCTACGCCATCGCGCATATCCGCGACGGCAAGGCGCTGTCGGTGCGCGTGGCGCAGCATGGCAGCGATGAACTGGGACAGCTGATCATGGGCTTCAACGGTATGCTTGAACACGTGGAACAGCGCGACCTGGCGCTGACGCAGGCCAAGGCCGAGGCCGATGCCGCCAACCGGGCGAAATCCGAGTTCCTGGCCAAGATGAGCCACGAAATCCGCACGCCGATGAATGGCGTGCTGGGCATGACGGAACTGCTGCAGCGCACGGAACTGAGTCCCACGCAGCAGCGTTTCGTGCACACGGTGCACCGCTCGGGCGAAAGCCTGCTCAGCATCATCGACGACATCCTCGATTTTTCCAAGATCGAGGCAGGCAAGCTGGTGCTCGAACACATCCCCTTCGACCTGCGCCAGGTGATCGACGACGTGGTGGCGCTGTTTGCCAACGGCATCGAACGCAAGGCCATCGCATTTACCTGCCGCATCGCGCCCGACGTGCCGCAGCACGTGCGCGGCGACCCCGTGCGCCTGCGCCAGATCCTGACCAACCTGCTCAATAACGCCACCAAGTTCACGGAACGGGGCGAAATTGCCGTCGACGTCAGCTGCCCCGCCGCCGGCCAGCTCCGGCTGGAAGTGCGCGACACGGGCATCGGCATGACGCCGGAAGCGGCGGCGGCCGTCTTCCAGCCCTTCCAGCCCTTCCGCCAGGCCGACAGCACCACCTCGCGCAAATACGGCGGCACGGGGCTGGGCCTGGCCATCATCAAGCAGCTGGCGGAAATGATGGGCGGCAATATCGTGCTCGAATCCGTGGCGGGCCAGGGCTCCAGCTTCGCCGTCACCGTCGTCGTGGGCGCGGTGGCGCCCGGGGACGCGCCGGCGGCGCCGATGAAGCCCGCCCTGCCCGCCGCGCCGGACGGCGCTGGCGCAGCGCCGGCGCCGCTGCGCATGCTGCTGGTGGAAGACAACGCGATCAACCAGGAAATCGCCCTGGCCATGCTGGAAGATACCGCTTACCAGGCCACGCCGGCCGACAACGGCGGGCGCGCGCGCTGGCCCTGTGGGAGCGCTACCCCTTCGATGTGATCCTGATGGATTGCCAGATGCCGGAAATGGACGGCTTCGAGGCGACGCGGCGCCTGCGCCGCATGGAAAGCGAGCAAGGCCGCAGCCGCACGCCCATCATTGCCCTGACGGCCAATGCCATCTTGGGCGACCGCGAACTGTGCCTGGACGCGGGCATGGACGACTACCTCGCCAAGCCGTACACGCGCGCCGCCCTGCTGGCCGTGCTGGCCCGCTGGCGCCCCGCATCTTCCGTACCGGCGGCAGCGGAGACGCCGGCGGCGCCGGCGCAGGCCGCCCCGGCGGCGGCGAGCGATGCAAGCCCCATCCTCGACGCGGCCGCCCTGCAAAACCTGCGCGCCATGCGGCGCCCGGGCCGTCCCGACGTGCTGGGCCGCATCATCGACCTGTTCTACAGCGACGCCCCGCGCCTGCTGGGGCAGCTGGAAATGGCCGCCGGGGCCAGCGATGCCGCGGCCCTGCAGCTGGCGGCGCATACCTTCAAGTCCAGCTGCGCCAACATTGGCGCGCTGGGCTTGTCCGCCACTTGCCGTGAAATCGAACAATACGCGCGCAGCAACGACGTCGGCAGCGCGCTGCGCCATATCCGCGGCATCCAGCAAGAACTCGACCGTGTCCTCGCCGCCCTGGCCCTTGAAAAGGAAGCCCTATGAATACCGCACTCCCTCCGCACGCCCTGATCCTGGTGGTCGATGACGACGCCATGACGCGCCTCCTGGTGACCGAAGCGCTGGAGCCGGAAGGCTTCCGCATCGAGGAAGCGGCCAGCGGCCTCGATGCGCTGGCCGCCTTCCAGCGCGGCGTGCCCGACCTGGTCCTGCTCGACGTCGCCATGCCCGGCATGAGCGGCTTCGAATGCTGCGCCCAGCTGCGCCGGCTGCCCGGCGGCGCGCACGTGCCCATTGTCGTTCTTACCGGCAACGACGACGATGACTCCATCAAACAGGCGCTGGAAGCGGGCGCCAGCGACTTTATCTCCAAGCCGATGCAATGGCGGCTGCTGGCGCACCGGCTGCGCTACCTGCTGCGCGCCAGCAGCGCGCTCACCGAGTTGAGCCGCATCCAGGAAAGCCTCAGCCACGCGCAGGCGCTGGCCCGCCTGGGCAACTGGGAGTACCGGCTCGCCGACGGCGACGGCTACTGGTCGCCGGAACTGTTGCGCATCCTGGGCCTCGATGCCGATTCCGGCCCCACCAGCTTCGAGCGCCTGCTGCAATGCCTGCCGGAAGACCAGCGGCCCCTGCTGCTCGACGCCTTCATGGAACTGCATGCCAGCGGCACCGGCTACAGCCTGGAACACAAGGTGCTGCAGCCGGGCGGCGGCGAGTGCATCGTCTTCCACCAGGCCGAGGCCGTGCGCCAAGGCCGGCAGGTGCTGCTGATGCGCGGCACGGTGCAGGACATCACGGAACGCAAGCTGCAGGAATGGCGCATCGAATACCTGGCCAACCACGATGCGCTGACGGACTTGCCCAACCGCCAGCTGCTGAACGACCGCATCGGCCAGGCCATCGCCCACGCCCGCCGCACCCGGCTGCACCTGGCGACCCTGATGCTGGACCTCGACCGTTTCAAGTTCGTCAACGACAGCTATGGCCACCCCGTGGGCGATGCGCTGCTGCAGGAAGTGGCGCGGCGTCTGCAGCACGCGGTGCGCGAAGGCGACACGGTGGCCCGCCAGGGCGGCGACGAGTTCGTCATCCTGCTGACGGACTTGCCCGATAGCGACACGGCCGAGGAGATCGCCAAAAAGGTGCTGGCCGTGTTCGCCGAGCCCTTTTTGCTGGGCGAACATACCTTGCACGTCAGCACCAGTATCGGCGCCAGCCTGTTTCCCTGCGACGGCGACAGCGCCGACATCCTGTTGAAGACGGCCGACGCGGCCCTCTACAGCGCCAAGGACAAGGGCCGCAACGCTTACCAGTTCTACAACCACAAGATGGGCGTGCTGCTTGGAAGAGCGGGCCGAGATCGAACACGCCTTGCACCAGGCGCTGGCGCAGGGCGAGCTGGAATTGCACTACCAGCCCAAGGTCAACCTGGTCAGTGGAAAAGTCTATGGCATGGAAGCGCTGCTGCGCTGGCGCCGGCCCGGCATCGGCATGGTGCCGCCGGACCGCTTCATTCCCCTGGCCGAGGAAGCGGGCATGATCATTGCTATCGGCGAATGGGTGCTGCGCACGGCCTGCGCGCAGCTCGGCGTCTGGCATGCCTACGGCTTTACGCACCTGACGATGGCCGTCAACGTTTCGGCGCGCCAGTTCCGCCAGGTCGACATGCCGCAACTGGTGCGCGAAGTGCTGGCCGACAGCGGCGTGCCGGCCGACTGCCTGGAGCTGGAGCTGACGGAGAGCGTGCTGATGCAAAACCGCGACCTCGTGGTGAAGGCGCTGGAACAGTTGAAGGAAATCGGCGTCACCCTGGCGCTGGACGACTTCGGCACCGGCTATTCCAGCTTGTCCTATCTCAAGCAATTCCCCATCGACGTGGTGAAGATCGACCAGTCGTTCATCCGCGACGTGACCGACAGCGAGGACGGCGCTTCGCTGACCCGTTCCATCATCGCCATGGCCAAGTCGCTCAACATGAGCACGGTGGCCGAGGGCGTGGAAACGGAAGGACAATTGGCATTTCTCAATACCAATCACTGCGACGCCATGCAAGGCTATTACTTCAGCCGCCCCCTGCCGGGCGCCGAGATGGACAAGCTGCTGTATGCGGGTACCCATTTGCCGCCCGACAACTGCCATGCGGAAGTGCCGCAGCGCGTGCTGCTGCTGGTCGACGACGAAGAGCATATGCTGTCCGCGCTGCGCCGCTCGCTGCGCAAGGAAGGCTACCAGATACTCAGCACCACCAATCCGCAGGAAGCGCTGGAACTGGTCGCCTCCAACGCGGTGGGCGTGATCCTCACGGATGCGCGCATGCCTGGCATGTCCGGCAACGAACTCTTGCGCCGCATCAAGGGCATCTATCCGGAAATCGTGCGCGTGATGCTGTCCGGCTATCCTGAATTGCATTCGGTCACGGCCGCCATCAACGAAGGCTCCGTGTACAAATTCATCACCAAGCCCTGGGACGAAACCTTGCTGAAGGAGCATTTGCAGGAAGCCTTCCTGCGCTTCGAATCGGGCGTGCAGCGGCCGCCGCTGGGGCCGCCGATGGGGCCGCGTATCGTCCAGATCAGCAACCGCGCCGCCTAGGCGCGCCGCCAGGAGCCATGATGCAGGAGCAACTGTTCTTCGCAGGCTTGCGCGCCCTGGCCGAAGCGGCCTTTCCCAAGCATTGCGCCTGCTGCGGCCGCGTCTTCGCCACGGCGGACGAGTTCATCGGGCAGACGCAAGCGATGCGGCAGGATGTCTCGGGGCTGAAACAAAGTTTCGATGACAACAACGTCGCCATCGTCGAGGTCTACCGCAATTGCCTGTGCGGCTCGACCCTGATGGATTTCTTTTCGGACCGGCGCGACACGTCCGAGGCATCCCGGCAGCGGCGCCAGTTATTCGAACAATTATTGCATCTATTGCAAGAAAAAGGCATGGAGCGGGCTGCGGCGCGCGCCTATCTGCTGGAAGTCGTGCGCGGGCGGTTGCCGTGACGGCGGTGCTTGCCTATATGATACCGCCTGTACACACTGACAGGGAAAGGCAGGCGGCGGAGAATGACAACGATCACCGGGCGATTGCGGGAAGCCGGCTTCGATGCCGGACAGGCCGATACATTGGCGCAGGATATTAAACAGAAGAAATATGGCCCCTTGCTGCAGCAGTTGCTGCTGCGCGGCCTGTGGGCCGACGTCGTCGACGACAGCTTGCCGCAGCCGCAGTGGATAGCACGCTGGCGCGACCTGGGCGAGTCGGATTTTCCCTTCATCAACGCCCCTGCCCTGCAGCGTTTGCTGGACGCGGGCGTCGACGTGCACGACTTGACGGACGTCGTGCGATCCGTGCAGGTGTTGACGATCTACAATATTGCCCAGCTGATCGACGAACCTTGCCGCGACCTGGGCTACGACCTGGAAGCAACACCGGACCTGGCGCTGGCGGCCGTCGACGACGGCGGCGCCCTGCACCGCTACGGCAGCCTGCACGACGCGCTGGAGGAAATGGACCCGGCGGGCCGCCACGGCCAGCCCCGCTCGCTTGAATTGCGCCGGTTCGGCGGCTTGCCGGACGATCTGCAGGCGCAGCTCAGGGACTTGCTGGCGAAACAGGCGTGGTCGCAGGCGGCCGTGCTGTGGAAGCGCGCCGTCGGCGGCGAGCTGGCGCACTGCCTGGCGGCCATGCGGCAGCTGGCGCGCCAGCTGTAGCAACCGGTATTACCAGTAGCCGAGCACCTTCCACCACGTCGTGCCGACGACGGCAAAGATCAGCAGTTCCACCACGCACATGATGAAACCGACTCTCCACCAGTTGCCCATCGTCACGAAGCCGCTGCCGAAGATGATGGGCGAGGTGCCCGTCGCGTAGTGGGTCAGCGTCATCATGATGGCCGAGCCGGCCGTCATCATCAGCATGAACGGCACGTGGTATTCGGCCGGGATCAGGTGCAGGCCCACCGTCAGGAAGGCCAGCAGCATGGCGCTGATGTGGGCCGTCGTGCTGGCAAAGAAGTAATGCGAAAAGACAAACACCAGCACCAGCACGCCGGCAATCGGCAGCCAGTCCATGCCGCTGGCGACGATGGCCGCCTTCATGCCGGCCGAAAACCAGGCGATCACGCCCGTCTTGTTCAGCTGCTCGGCCATCATGACGAGCGCGCCGAACCACACGAGGGTGTCCCAGGCGCTCTTTTCGGACAGCACGTCGTCCCAGTCGATGGTGCCCGTGATGATCAGCACGAACAGGCCGACAAAGGCGACCACCGTTGCATCGAGCGAAAACGCGGGGCCGAACAGCATGGCGGGAACGTTGGCCCACAGCAAGAGCAGCAAGCCGAAGGTGCCCAGCATGACTTTTTCCGGCGGCGACAGCGGCCCCATGCTTTTCAGTTCCGACTTGGCGTAGGTGACGGCGTCCGGCGTGGCCTTCAGTTCCGGCGGCGACAGCCAATAAATTACCAGCGGCATCAGCAGCAGGCAAACCAGGCCCGGCAGCAGCATGCACAGGGCCCAGGTGGTCCACGTCAGGTGAAAACTCTGGCCGCTGGCCTTGGCCACGAAATCGACCACCAGCGGGTTCGGCGCCGTCGCCGTGAGGAACATGGCCGAGGTGATCGGGTTGGCGTGGTAGTTGACGAGGGCCAGATACGTGCCCACTTTCTTTTCCGTGCCCTTGGCCGGATCCGAATCGAAGGCGTTGGCGATCGATTTCATGACGGGGTGGACGATGCCGCCGCCGCGCGCCGTGTTACTTGGCGTAAAGGGCGCCAGCACCAGTTCGCAAATCGCCAGGCCATAGCCGATGCCCATGGTGCGCTTGCCCAGCAGCGAGATGAAGAGCAGACCGATGCGGCTGCCCAGCCCCGTTTTCTTGAGGCCGCGCGAAATCAGGATCGCCACGACGATCAGCCAGATCAATGGATTCGAAAAACTGCTGAGCGCATCCGTGATGGCGCCCTTGGACGAGGTCGACGTCACTTGCGACAAGGACACGATGACGATGGCCATCATCGCCATCACGCCGATGGGCATCACTTTTAAAATGATCGCCAGAATCGTGGTGAGGAAGATCGCTACCAGGCCCCAGGCCTTGGGCGTCAAGCCTTCCGGTGCCGGCAGCAATAACATGCCGACCAGCAAGGCGGTGCAGATCAGGGCGGGGACGAGGCGGAATGGGACGGCTTCCTTGAAATGCAGGAACATGTCGCGCACTGTTTTATACATCTTTATGACCTTTCGCTGTGGGTCGGGCATCGTGGCGGCCGGAATCGTGCACGCAGATTCATGGGCTGGCAGGCACGAGAAACCGCGCCCGCAAGATGATAGATGCCCAACAATTCTGTTCGGCAATATCATACACGCAAGGCTGCGCCGTCCCTGCCCCATTGCCGCGTTCGCTACCGACTATCTGTAAAATCGTTGACCGGCAAGCGACATATGTCACATAATTGCCCCATTAGTCGCCAGACGGACGGACAAGGAACCCATTGATTACCCGCAACCACCATATCGACGCCTTGCGCGGCGCCGCCATCCTGTGCGTGCTGCTGCTGCACTTCGCCCTCGCCTACGGCCTGAAGAACAGCCCGCTTGAAATCCTGCCCGCCTGGCTGCTGCGCGCCGCCTACCAGGGCAATTACGGCGTGACCATGTTTTTCGTCATTTCCGGCTACCTGATCACCTCGACTTCGCTGCGCCGCTGGGGCGACCTGGCGCGCATCGACCTGGCCGCGTTCTATCTGTATCGCGTCGCCCGCCTGCTGCCAGCGCTGCTGCTGGCCCTGTCCCTGATCGTGCTGCTCGGTGTGCTGGACGTGCCCTTCTTTGCCAACTCGGACGACGGCAAGGACTTGCCAGCCAGCTATTTCGTCATCGCCATCGCTTCCGTGCTGACCTTCTGGCACAACGTGCTGATGCAAAGCGCCGGTTACTTCAATTACTGCCTGAACGTGTACTGGTCGCTGTCCGTCGAGGAAATGTTTTATCTGCTGCTGCCGCTGTCGTGCCGCTTCCTGCGCCGGCGCCAGGCGATCATGCTGCTGTGCGGCGCCGCCATCGTGGCCGGCCCCGTGTACCGCAGCCTGCACGCGGATAACGAGATTGACTTCATGTACGGCTACCTTGCCTGTTTCGACGCCATCGCCATCGGCTGCCTGACGGCCCTGCTGACACAACACTGGCAGCCGGGCGCGCGGGCCGGGCGGTTCCTGCGCTGGACCGCGGGCCTGGCCCTGGCGGTTCTGTACGTGCGCGGCATCGGCGGCCATGAAGTCTTCGGCTTCAGCGCAATCGCACTGGCCAGCGCCGCCTTCATCGCGGGCGCCACGGCGGTCCCGGCAGCCAGCCAGGGCCGCCACGGCCCGCTGCAATGGCTGGGACGCCGCAGCTATGAGCTGTACTTGTTCCATATCATCGTGCTGGCCGGCATGCGCAACGTGGTCGACAAGGCGGGCCTCGGCTACGCGGAACGGCTGCCGTGGCTGGCGCTGTTCCTGGCAGCGACGGCGCTGGCGGCCGCCCTCGTGGCCCGCCATGTGTCCGACCCGGCGAATGCCGCCCTGCGACGGCGCTTCGGGCGCCGCGCCACGGCCGCGCCGGCATGCGCTGGCGGCAGCCCTGGCGCGGCACCCCGAAAAAACTGAGCCAGGTCAAGAGAGCGCATGCCCGCGCCCCGTTTCGGGGCCAATTCCAGCCCCGCCTTGCCATTCGCACTATAATGTCGGCACCGCGTGCGGCAGCAATGGCGGCGATAGACGGTAACAATTTCGTGTGGAGGCCAGTACAATAGCGTCTGGGCCTACACAGGGTTTCACTTTTGCCAGCAGTTGCCAGCAACTAACCATTTTTTTGACCGCCCAACAAATACTATGAGTTCGATGAATGAAGAGCGCGTTTTAAGCGTGCACCACTGGACGGATACCCTGTTCTCCTTTACCACCACGCGCGACCCGTCGCTGCGTTTCTCGAATGGCCATTTCACCATGATCGGCCTGCGCGTCGATGGCAAGCCATTGCTGCGCGCCTACAGTATCGCCAGCGCCAATTATGAAGACCACCTGGAATTCTTCAGCATCAAGGTGCCGGGCGGCCCCCTGACGTCGCGTTTGCAGCACTTGCAAGTGGGCGACACCGTCATCGTCGGCCGCAAGCCGACGGGCACCCTGGTGTCCGACTACCTGCTGCCGGGCAAGCGCCTGTACATGCTGTCGACGGGCACGGGCCTGGCGCCTTTCCTCAGCATCGTGCGCGATCCGGACATCTACGAGCGCTTCGACGAATTGATCCTCGTGCACGGCGTGCGCCAGGTCGACGAGCTGGCTTACCACGACTTGCTGGAAGAGCACCTGCCGAAGCATGAATTCCTGGGCGAAATGGTCAGCGACAAGCTGCGCTACTACCCGACCGTGACGCGCGAAGACTTCCGCAACATGGGCCGCATCACGGAACTGATCGAGAACGGCAAGCTGGCCAAGGACCTGGGCGTGCCGGAACTCAATCCTGCCGAAGACCGCGTGATGATCTGCGGCAGCTCGGACATGCTGCGCGACCTGAAAGAAATGCTGGAAGCGCGTGGCTTCAAGGAAGGCAATACCTCGACGCCTGGCGACTTCGTGGTCGAGCGCGCATTCGCCGAGAAGTAATCGGCAAAGTATCGGCAACATCCCAGGGGCCCGGCCCCGCCGCTTCCCGCGGCGGCGCCGGGCCTTTTCATTGCGCGCTCAACGGGCCAGCGCTGCCCCGCGCTGGTACTGCAAGCCATTCATGAAGCGCTGCACGGGCGTAAAGGCGCTGCTGAGGATATCGTCCTGCGCCGCGTAATAGCGCGTCTCGATCTTCAGCAAGCCCAGCACGGTCGCGTCGAGCTTGTCCGTCTGGTAGGGACGGCTTTCCAGCGCGGCGCGCGCGGCCGCCGACTGCGGCGTTTGCTGGTTGTTCCAGATCAACATGGGAATTTCATAGCCGCTCTTGTCCGAGGCGGAATGGCCCGCGTGATTGCGGCTGTAGCCCACTTCCTGCCCGTGGTCGGAAACGAACAGCAGCGAGGCGGCGCGCCCGGCCTTGGCTTTGTCGGCCATGCCGATCAGGGTGCCCAGCACGTAATCGCCGTAGCGGATGGCGTTGTCGTACTCGTCGCGCTGGTTGCGTATCCAGCTGGACCTGCCCTGGCTGGCCATCTGCGCGCTGACGGCGTCGTGCGCCCGGTCGAAATGCGCGAAACGGCTCGGGTAGCGCATGTCATAGCTGGGATGCGCGCCCAGCAAGTGCACGACGATCAGCTTTTTCGGCGCCGCGTCGCGCAGCGCATGGGCAAACGGCTGGAACAGGTTGCCGTCAAAATTGTTTTCGCCGCGGCCAGTGCCGTAATTGATGAAATCGCTTTCATCGGCCTGGCCCGCCAGCAAACCTATCCAGCCATCGTTGCGCGTCTGGTTCGACACCCAGAACGTCTTGTAGCCGGCCGCCTCGGCCAGCATCAGCAGATTCGGCTTGGCCATCCACGCATCGGGGTTGCCGATATCGGCCGGCGTGAGCATGGTCATCATCGATTCCACCGTGCTGGACGCGGGCGAAATCACATCGTTAAAAACCAGCAGCTTAGCCCGCATGGCGTCGAGCTGGGGCGTGGTGGCGCGCGGGTAGCCATACAGCGACATCGAGGCGCGGTTGGTGCTCTCGCCGATCACCAGGATGACGGTGCGGGCATCCTCGCCCGCATAGCGCACATGCCAGTCGCGCGGCGCGGCCATGGCCGCCGTCAGCGCATGCTGCATCGATTTCATGGCGTCCAGCTGCGCGCTGTACTGCTGGTAGCGCAGCGGCCAGAACAGGGCCGGATTTTCGCGCCGCATGGTGGTATTGACGTGCAAGGACACGAGAAAGACGGCCATGAAGACGGCAAACCCTTTTTGCGGCCAGCCTGGAGCAGCATGCCCGCGCGCCGCCTGCCAGCGCTGCAGATAGCGGTCGCCCAGCAGCACGGCCGCCGTCACGAGCACAAACCAGGCGGCCGCTTGCGCCAGGGCGGCGCCGTTGTGCAGGAAAAACTCGCCCGTTTCGGCTTGATCTGTCGCAAACATGGCCTGCAAAACCGCATTCGGGTTCGGGCGCATGCCAAAATAGCCGCGCAAGAAGCCTTTTACGGCGGCGTCCAGGTAAAACACGGGCACGACGACGCGCACCAGCACGTTGATCGCACCGGCGCCGGCATTGCCGCGCCACGCCTGCAGCACGCCGCCCACGCCCAGCAGGAATGCCGCCAGCAAGGCGCTCAATTTCAGGCATTCATTCGCGCTCAATTGATCGAAGAGGAAGAAAAGCAGCAGGCCAGCAATGCTTAACAGGACACGGCAAAACAGAATCAGCATGGAGGCGTCAGAGAGTGAACATGGGACAGGGACAAGCCCGCGCGGACGGGCCAGCGATTGTAGCGTAGTCCCTTGCAACTTGTGCAATCATTTCATGCGCGCTCCTGACAGAAATTGTCAGTGCTTTTTATTATGATTTCGGCACCAGCTGGCCAGCCAGCCTGTATTACTGTATTCATATCGATATCTCCACCTGCGACAGGACTTTTCATGACACGTGCCATTACCATACTGACCGAAAACTTTGCCGATTGGGAAACCGCCCTGCTCAATTCCACGGCGCGCCTGTACTACGGCTTTTACACGCAGTTCGCCACGCCGGGCGGCTTGCCCGTCACTTCGTCCGGCGGCATGCTGGTCACGCCGCAACTGGCGCTGGAAGAGGTCAATCTCGATGAACTCGATTTGCTGATGGTGTGCGGCGGCAGCCATTGGCAAAGCGGCAAGGCGCCCGACCTGGGCCCTCTGCTGCGCGCCGCCCGCGACAAGGGCGTGGTGCTGGCCGGCATTTGCGACGGCACGCGCGTGCTGGCGCAGGCGGGCGTGCTCGACACCGTGCGCCATACGTCCAACAGTGCGGACAACCTGCTGCAAACGGGCTATGCGGGCGCGGCCCTGTACCAGGACGTGCCGTGGGCCGTGGCCGACCAGCGCATCGTCACGGCACCGGGCACGGCGCCCGTCAGTTTTACGCGCGAAGTGCTGCGCAGCCTTGGCATTCACGACGACAACCTGACGGCCTACCTGGCCATGCACGGGTCCGAGCACGGCCAGGCGGAACGCTAATCGGGGGCCAGCACGCGCAGGCGCGCCACAGCGTGGGCGTTGCCCGGGTCCAGCTCCAGCGAACGCCGGTAATGCGCGATGGCCGGCGCCGTGGCGCCATCGGCCTCGTACGCTTCGGCCAGGCTGTCGTGGCCATTCGCCCCTTGCGGGTACAGCCGCACGCCCAGCTGGAAGACGGCGAGCGCCTGTTTCGGCTGCTGCCGGCCCAGCAGGCGGTAGCCCCAGGCATTCAGGTCGTCTTCGGCGGGTTCAGGCAATCCATGCTGGCGCCGGATGGCCGCCAGTTTCTGTTCCAGCCCGTCAAAGCCGGTACTGGCCGCCTTGTTGCGCAACAAATGCGCGGCATACGCGCCGCCCCGCTGCTGGCGCAGGGCGGGAACATAAAAGCCGGCGACGGTGTCGATCAGCTGTTCCGGCTGGCCGCCTGCCAGGTTGCTGAGGATAATGATGGCCAGGCCATCGTCCGGATACACATAAAAGGCCGAGCGGCCGCCGCCGATGCCGGCCACGGCGCGGTGCGCAGCGCGGCCGATGCTGGGCCAGCCCAGCGCCCACGGCGCCGGCTTGCCGTCGTTCAGGCTGGTCGGCTGCCACAGCTTCTCCACGCTGGCGGGCGCCAGCAAGCGTCCCGACTGCAGCGCGATGAGCCAGTTCGCCAGTTCGCCCGCATTGCTGTTGATGCCGGCCCCGGCGCGCATGAACACGGGGAAATCCTCGATCACGTTGCGGTAACCGTTGCCGCCCCGCTCCAGCACGTAGGAACTGGCCTTGCCCACGACCACGTCCTTCGCGTCGCCGAAGCCGCTGTGCCGCATGCCGGCCACGTCGAACTGCCGGCGCTGGATGAAAGTGGTAAAGGGCTGGCCGCCCTGCTGCTCGATCAATTGCGCCAGCAACACGTAATTGGTCTGGTTGTAGCGGTAGCGCTGGCCTGGCGGCGCTTCCACGGGCAGCGCCTGCACGGCCGTCCACGCCGCAGCGGCGTCGTCCGGCTGCGGCCCCACCAGCTTGCCGCTGCGCTGGTCCAGCACATCGGGCAAGCCGGAGCTATGGTTGAGCAACTGCGTCACCGTCACGGCTTGCCAGGCTACGGGCAACCCCGTCAGGTACTGGCCGATGGGCGCCGCCAGGTCGATCTTGCCCTCCTGCACCAGTTGCATCACGGCCACGCCGGCAAACGCTTTCGTTGCCGAATTGATGGAAAACAGGCTGGCGTCCGTCACGGGCACCTGGTATTGCAGGCTGGCCAGGCCGAAATTGCGCTTCAGCACGACCTTGCCGCCCCGGATCACGGCCAGTTGCAGTCCTGGAATCTGGCGCTCCCGCATTTCGCTGCGCACAAAGGCGGCGATATCGCGCTGGACCTGGCCTTGCTGCTGCGCGGCGGTCAAGGCGCTGGCGCCCGTGGCGGCTGGCGGAAATGCCGTGGCGAGCGCCAGGACCAGGGCGGCGGATGAAAAATGGACACGCATCGGACGGCTCTCTCTCGTAATCTGGATCATGCTGGGCAAGCGGGCCTGCCGCGCTGGCGCGGCCCGGACGACAAAGCGCCGCATATCCGGCCAAGCCGGACATGCGGCGCATGGCGGCCCTGACGGGCCACTATTGCAAAATAGCACTATTGCAAATAAATGTATAGACGGGGATACGCCAGCCTGTCTACGTCAACGCTCCCTCCCCCTGCAGCCTGGGCGCCGGTTCGGGATCCAGCGCTCCCAGCAGTGGCGGCAGCACGCTGCGCTGCAGCATGGCGCGGTGCGCCAGCGCGCGTTCCAGCAAGGCATGCGTTTCCTGGCGCAGCCGGTCGACCAGGGGATCGCGCCCCACATCGTCGGCTTCGCGGCCGGCACGCGCCGCCAGGGTGGCGCGCAGGCGCGCGCGCGCCGTCTCGGCACTGGCCTGGCCCGCTTGCAGCATGGCCGCTACGGGCGGACTGAACTGGTTGCCTTGCGCGCTGCTCGCCAGGCTCGTCTGGCTGGCCAGATAGGCGCCCAGGCGGCCCGACGTCCAGATCAGGCTCAGCGTTTCCGACATGGCCGTCTCGGCCAGGCCCGCCAGCGCCATGAACTGGATCAGGCGCGCCACGCTGCCGTCGAGCGCCGCCAGTTCCGCCTTCGCATCGGCCGCGATGCGGCCGTTGTACTGCGCGATCCAGCGCTGCTGCACGGGCTGCACCGCGCGCTGTATCTGCACCAGCAGGCTATTACCGATGATCAACAACTGGCTGTCGACCACCTGTCCCGCCACCAGGCGCAGCTGCGCCACCGGCTGGCGCGCGCCGCGGAAGGCCACCCACAGCGTGACTTGCCCCTCGTCGCTGGCCAGCGACAGGTCGGCCACGCGCAGGACGTGGGCCACGGCCAGCACGCGCTGCAGCTTGACGGCGCGCCAGCCCAGGCTGGGACTGGTCAGGAAGCGCGACATGCTGCCCAGGTGGCTGGCGCGCTCGGCCAGTTGCGTTGCCGCAACACTCTCCACTTCCAGTTCGGCCAGGTCGAGCACGGGCACGGCGTCGAACATCAAGCCATGCAGCAAGGCCGCGTCGCCCAGCCGGCCTGGCGGCAGCCGCCAATCCTGGCTGCCCTGCACGGGAATGATGGCGCGGCAGCGCGCCGCCAGGCTCGCCAGCGCCTGCACATAGTCGTCGAGCAAGCCGTCGAGGAACGGTTGATTGTCGGCAAAATCGCTGAGAAAGCCCTGCAGCGTTTCCGACGGTGCCACGATCAGCTCGTCCAGGTCGGCAATCATGCCCTGCGGATGGTCGGAAAACTGCATCAGGTGTTCGGAGACCCATAACAGCCGGCTGGCCAGCGTCTTGCCATAGGCGGCAGAAAAATACACGCGCTGGCTGGCTTCCTCGGCCCCCGTACTGCGGCGCACATAAAAATCATGGCAGTCGCCGATGCGGTTGATGCTCACCTGCCCGGCCTGGCGCGATGCCACGCCCGCCGGCAGCGGCCAGGCTTGCAGCCAGCTGCTGTCGAGCGTGTCTTCCAGCTTCCGGCGCGGCAGGCCCAGCAGCTTGTTGCGCACGCCGTTCACCAGGCGGTTGCGGTAGTCGGCCAGGCGCGCGGGGTCGTCGGCCAGGCGCGGGCCGTCGGCCGCCGCTGCCGTCGCCCCGTGCAAGCTTTCCGTTTCGGCGTTGGCGATGGCGATATCCATCGTCGCATAGTCATCCATCAGGCTGACGGTCATCATTTCTTGCAGGTAATGCAAGTCGCTGCCCAGCCTGTCTTCGATCAGGTCGAAACGGCGCTCGACGCTGTCGAAGCCCCGCTGCATGGCCAGCAGCACCTGCGCCGTGGCTTGCCGCGTCTCGGCGCGGCCGGCGGCAAAGCCTTCGTCCATCTGCGCCGACAGTTCCGCCATCTGGCGCCCCAGTTCGCGCCCCAGGCCGTCGATCTTGTCCTCGATGCCGTCCAGGCGGTTGTAGATGCCGGCCTGCATCGATGCCAGCTGCTGCGACATGGCGGCCAGGCTTTCCTGCAAGGCCTTGCCCACCTCTTCGATCTGCTTGCTCAAGGCCTTGTACATTTCCTCCATCGGGTCGGGCGGCGGGCCGAAGATGGCGCACTGCACGATATTGAACGCGGCCATGCCGATGGAAAACATCATCGAGATGCCGCCGCCCTTGCCGATCGACCCGAGCCCCTGCATGGCGCGCATCTGTTTCCAGCCATAGGCGATGGTGGCCACGGCGATGCCGATCTGCACGATGCGGTTGGCCCACGTCAGTATGGTCTTGGCCACTTCCGCAAACTTGCCCGAGATCACGCCCTTGTCGTGCAGCCAGTCGAGCGCCGAGGCGCCATAGTGGGCGATGCTGTCGGCCAGCAGCGCGTAATCCTGCATCTTGCTGAGCTTGCGCTGGGCCGCCTCCAGCTGTCCCTTGAGCTTGGCCTGCTGCTCGAGCTGGCGCAGGCGCTGCGGGTCCATGTCGCGCTTGCGGCGCAGGCCGTCGACTTCGCCGATCGCCTTGCTGCGCGCCGCGAGCGCGTCCTTTTCCACGCCGTCGAGCCGCGCATGCTCGTGCTCGAGAGCGTCGTCATACAGGTCGTCGGGCAACAGCTGATCGTCGCGCATGCCCGCCGGCAACTTGACGTCGATACCCGCCTTGCGCAGCTCGGCCGCCGACATGCCGAACGGCTTGTTTTCCAGGTCCCGGACCAGCTCGCGGCGCGCGCGGGTATTGCTCAGGGTCGCATCGGCCTGCGCCGCATTGCGGGTCAGCTCGTCGATGCGCGCCGTGTACGGGCTTTTCAGCAGGCGCTCGTCTTCCTGCGCCTGCAGCTTGCTGTCGACCAGCATATTGTTTTGCCACGTCTGCACCATGAATTTCATCTGCGTGGCGCGCACGCTCTGTTCCAGGCGCCGCCTGCGGCTGGCTTCTTCGTCGACGTCGGGCGCGGGCGGCACGGCCGCCGCCCCGGCCGCCGCGAGCACGCGGCGCACGGGGGCATTGCTGCTGCGTGCCGGCAGCGGCGTGACGGCGTCCGTCTGCTCCGGCAGCGCCGTCGGGTCCTGCGCCAGATAGGGCGGATCTTCCGCCCAGCTGAACCACTGTTGCGCATACGCATTCACATCGCCTTGCGGTATCCAGGGCGCAGGCGCGCGCAGGGCCAGCAAGGCAGCGGCGGCGGGCAAGGCCAGGGCGGCGCCCTGCGGCGTCGTGCACGACCACAGCAGCAATTGCTGCATGGCCAGGCCGGCCATGGCCGCGCCGCCGGAAAATTCCCCCAGTGCCGTGTACGGATCCTGCACCGCCGCCAGGTCGGAAGCGACCAGCCGGCGGGCGTCCAGCTCCTGCTGGTGATAGTCGCGCACGACCACGCCCATGCCGCTGACCAGGGCATCGGCCGCGGCCCCCATGGGCGCGGCCATCCACGGCGCCATGTCCAGCAGGGCCGTCACCTCGTTGGGCAAGCCCTGCACGGCCAGCCCGGGGCGCAGCACGGGATCATCCCAGCCGTTCGGCGTCAGGGCGTCGCGTCCGGCCTGCATCAGCATGCGGTAGTGGGCCGGGGCGCGCCGGGACAGGGGTTCCTGCGGCGCACCAGCGGGCGCCGGCCAGCCCAGCTCCACCAGCGCGGCGTAATGCAGCAGCGCCAGGTCGCAGACGGCCGGTTCGCTGACGAGGCGGTAGGCGTCCGGACGCTTGGGACGCGCGGCGGCGGCCACCAGCTGGCGGCACTCCTGGCGGCGCAGGCCGCGCCTTGTCCGGCGCCGTCCAGACGGCATCGATGGCGGCGATGAAGGCGTCCGGGTCGGCATGGCGCTGGCCCAGCAGCTGCGCCAGCACCTGACGCAAATCCTCGCCCACGCCCTCGGCCTGCTTGCAATCGTCGGCCCGGGCGCCGTCCGGCACCAGCACGTGCATCAGGCAGGTATCGCCTTCCCCGCGCGCGGCCGCCAGCAAGGCAGCGTCGATGGCGTAATCCTGCACCAGGTGCTGCACTTGCCGCGCCGTTTCCGGCAGCACCGGCGCCAGCGCCGTGGCGATCAGGGTGGCGAGGCGCGGATTATCGCTCAGGAAGGCCGCCGTCGCGGGCGCGATCGGCGCGCCCGCCAGAGGCAGGTCGGGCAGCAGGTAAGGCGTGCTGGCCAGCAGTTCCGGCGGCAGCAAGGCGGCCAGCACGGGCTCGTTCAGCAAGGCGCTCGTGCGTTCGGCGTTGCCGCCGCTCCACAAAGGGGCGCCGGCGGCCGTCAGCTGGGGCACGATGGCGCAGTGCTGCGCGCGCAAGGCCGTTTCGGCCACGCTTTCCTGGGCGCCGCTGGCCGCATCGGTGGCCTGCAGGTCGGGCGGCGCGCCTTCCGCCAGCGCTTGCGCCATGCCGGCCTGGTTGCCGGCGGCCGCCAGATGGTGCAGCCAGGAACGGCCGTCGTCCCCGTCGCGCCAATTCCAGCTGGGCTGGAGACAAGCTTGCGCGCGCGGCCAGCTGCGTGCCGCCAGGTAGCGCAATTCGGCCCCCCTGGCGATCACCACGTCGCCGTTGTCCAGCACGGCAGCCGCGTCGGCCGAACGGCTACCGCTCAGTCTCTGCAGCATCACATAACCATCGCCGCGCCGGCCCCAGAACATGTACGCGCCGTCGCTGATGCTGAGAAAGCCGCCCTGCGGCAGCGGCAGCAGCGCCCGCCCAACCTGCTCGCCGTCGCTGAGCGCGCTCCACGCGGCGGGCTGCGGCCGCTCCGGCTGCAGCGCCGCCGGGCCATAGGCCTGGTAATTGCCGTACGCCGTCAGGGCCGCCACGGCGCCGTCGGACAAGACGCTCAGGAAGGCGATGGCGCCCCAGTCTTCCGGCTTGGAACGGGGCACGGCCGCCTGCAATGCCAGCTTGCCGCCCTCGATCTTCCACACGGCCACCGAAGGCATTTCATCGCTGCGCGTGCCGCCGCTCAGCAGCAAGCCGCCCGGCAGCGCGACGAGCGCGTTGGCCGCCAGCGGCATGGGCGGCGACACCTGCCATGCCTGCTCGCGCAGGACGGGCGCCGTGACGGTGCGCAGCGCCGTGCCGTCGAAGAGCAGCGCCTGCTCGCCCCAGCCAGCAAGCAAGCTCCCCGCCCGCGGCGCCAGCCCGGCAGCGAGGCGCAGGACGGGCGTCTTGCTGTCTTGTACGTCGATGCGTGCCAGGTCGCCATTTTGCTGCAGCACGAGCAGGCGCCCCGATGGCAAGGCCAGCAGCGAGACCGCGGGCGCGGCCAGATGCCAGGCGGATCTGGTTTCCCACTCCCACGGCGCGACGGCACGGTTGGGCGCCATGATCTGCACGGCGCCGTCCGCCAGGGCCAGCGCCAGGCGTCCTCCCGGCAGGGCCGCCATCGCCAGCACCCCGGCGCTGACCGTCATGTCGCGGCTTTCCAGCGAGGCGCCATAGTCGCACCCCACGTTCCACAGGGGCCGGGCCGGCAGCGCCGTGCCTTCTTTGGCCGCGCGCCGGTACAGGCTGAAATCGGGCAATTCCCGCAGCTCAGGCTGCGCGGGCGGGCGTTCCTGGCGCAGTTCGTCGCCGATGGCGCGCAGCAGCGAGCGCGGGTCGCTGGCCGGCAAGTCGCCCGACAAGTCCCAGGCCATGACGCCGCCCAGCGATTCCGTCTTGGCATAGCGGATCTTCTCGCGTATCGACGCGGGATCGTCATACGTCACGGAAATGGCCGGCTGGCCATCGCGCGCCGGCACGTACAGATACGGCGCCCTCGCCTTCGGATGCAGGCCGGGCGCCACGAAATTGGGAAACTTGTCGGAGCGGCTGCCCAGCTTCATCTGGCTGGCGATATGGCTGTACAGATAGGTGCCGGGCTGGTCGGCGAACTGCCCTTCAGCGGGGCCATCCGTGCGGCAATTGATGCCCAGGCGCGCGTCGGGGTCGCGCTGGCCGCCCGCTTCCGGCACCACTTTCACGCCGCGCCCGTAGATGGGCAGGCCCAGCGAGAGCTGCTGGCGCGTGAAGCACAGGCGGTCGGCATAGCCGAGCATGGTGGTGAGCGTCTCGCGCACGCCGCTCGGCTGTTCGCCCGCGCCCGCGTCCGAAGCGGGCAGCATGGGCGCGTTGAAATCGGAGTATTTCAGCCATGGCCCGCCGTAGTCGTACGTCATCATGTGGATGGTGTCGACCAGCCGTCCGATGGGGCGCCAGTAAGTGTCTGTGCCGGACGGCAACGTTCCGCTGTCGATCAGACGGATCTTGGGCGCCGCGGCCGGCGAGGCGATGCCCAGGTAAATCTTGCGGCGCTCGGGGTTCAAGCCGGGGTTGGCTTCGGCGGCGCGCAGCGCCTCGAGGATGCGCACGTAGGCGGGGCCGTCCTCCTTGCCCGGATACTCCCAGTCGATCTCGATGCCGTCAAAGCCCATCAGCACCACGCTTTGCACCATCGCCTCGGCAAAGCGCCGGGCCTTGGCCGGGTCGGTGCCGACCATGCTGAACAGCTCTGCCGACGGCTGGATTTTTTGCTGCAAGGCGGCCGCAAGCGCAAGCTGGATACGCACGCTGTATTCCGCCGGATAGTCCTGGCGCCTGCCGTTGCCGACAATCGCGCTGCCAAGCACCAGGGCGACATTCCCCCAGTACCCGCTCAGATACTGCGTCAAGAAGCCCTTGCCCCAGGCAAAGCGCGTGGCTGTCGCGCTGGGTTGCAGCACGCTGCCGTTCACCGTCAGCGGCTGCCACAGGCGGTAGTACATTTCGCTCCCGTCCTCGCCCTCCTGACGCGGTACAGGCTGATCGTGACACCGTCGTTGAGCGGCACATCGCGCGCCGCCGACTCCTGCATCTCGCGCAGGGTGACGCAGTCGCCCACGTCGAATTCCACCACCTTGGGCCAGCCGCCGACGATCAGGTGCACTTTCAGGTCGGGATTGAGCTGTTTCATGAACTGCAGCGACGACAGCTGCCAGTCGTCGCCCCAGGGATCGGAACTGGCCGGCGTGCCGTCCAGGTTGATCGTAAACATGCCGTATGACAGCTCGTTGATGTTCTGGAACGGCACGTCGCGGATGAAGACGTCGCGCTGATAGCCGAAATAGTTCGCGTAATAGCCGAGCGAGCGGCGCGAGAAAGCGGCGGCCGAGACGAGGCCGCGGCAGGACTGGTCGATCACGCGGCTGCGCTTGTCGCCCATGCTCGCTTGCAGCAGGTCGAGCGGCACTTCCAGCCAGTCGCTGCTACCGTCAAGCTGGACGCGGATCGATGGCAGGCGGGTCAGGCCATCGATCGAGGAGCGGCAGACCAGGTATTTGAAACTGCTGACATATGACAGGTCGCGGCCCAGGTTGGCCGGGATCACGGCCGGCTTGCGCAGATAGCGGACCTGGTAGACATATTCCGGCATGCCGCCCGGGTCCATGCGGCCCGCTGCTTCCGTGCCGACACTGACCACGGCCACATAGTCGCCGCCCTTGTAGCTCACCGCGCGCGAATATTCCGCCGGATGCTCTTCCGACGAGGCCAGCGCGCCCCATGGCGCAAAGAACACGTCCGTGGCGGCGATGGCCCGCTTGTCCAGCGGACCTTCGTGCTTGTTCATTTCCTCCAAGAAAAACTCTTGCTTCTTCGCCGGCCAGTCCTTCTCTTCTATCTTTTTCGCCGCCATGATGGCATCGAGGCTGTTTCCGCCCACGACCGTGCCGATGGCGATATTCAGGGTGATTTCCAGGCTGGAAATGTAGAGCTCCTGCTGGCTGGCGTTCAGCAACACGATCGTGTCGACACCGTTGCGCTTGTGGAACTGCCATTTCAATCCGACTTCCGCGGTAGACTTTTTCATCTCGGCTCCGTATCCAGGGAGATTAAGGAAATGAAAGTCTAGTCCACAAGAAATATTTATAACTGAGCAAAACTTACAGGCACAGGCCTAGTCCGCCGCCTCCAGCCACACATCCTCGTACCCTTCCCGGTCGAGGATGAACCTGGCGCCGCTGGGCAAGGCCAGGTAATCGAGCACCTGCGGCAGCATCTCGTGCAGGTGTTCCGCGTGCAGGGGCTGGTAAAAGCCGCTGGCGTCGTCGTGTTCGCCGCAGTGGATGAACCAGCTGATGGTGCCGTTTTCGGGCAGCGCGACGCGCGTGCCGTAGATGGGCGAATGGGCCAGGCTGCCGATGGCCAGGGCCACCATGGGTTCGGGCGCTTGCGCCGGCAAGCCGAATTTGTCGCAGATGCGCTGTTGTGTTTCGCTGATCGGTACGGTCATGGTGCTTTCAGGATCCAATATATCGGTAATGGAGGCGCAGCGCGCCCTCGTGGCCGGACATTTCCAGGTGCAAGATCGCTTCGCCCGGCTTGCCGTCGGCCAGCAAGCGGCATTCCAGGCCCAGCGGGCCGGCGTCGCTGGCATATGCGTCGACGGCGGGACGGCCGCCCTGGCCCGGCACGAACGCCTGCGCCAGCGGCGCCAGGGACAGCGCCTCGTTCGCCGCAAAATAGCTGTCGAGCATCTCGATGATTTCCCCGGCAACCGCCGGCGACAGGGCCCAGTCGCGTTGCAGCGCAAGCGGGTCGCGCCCGTCCAGCGTCCGCACGAAGGCCGCGGCCTGCGCGTAGGCCTGCTGGCGCAGGCTGTCGGTAACGGCCATTTCCATGCTGCGACTCCTTGTTCTTGAACAGGCGCCATTATAGTGCGCGGCCCTGCAGATGTCGCCATGCCGGCAGTTGCATGACAGTACGGCAACCCTGTACAGTAGGCGGAATGAAAAAAACCTACCATGGCAGTTGCCACTGCGGCGCCGTGCGTTTCGCGGCCGAAATCGACCTGACGGCCCCGAGCCTGCGCTGCAACTGTTCGTTCTGCCTGAAAGTGCGTTGCTGGGCTATCCTGGTGCCACCCACGGCCTTCCGCCTGCTGGCCGGTGAAGGGGACCTCAGCGAATACCGTTTCGGCGCACGCCGCGAGCGCCACTATTTTTGCCGCCACTGCGGCGTGCGCCCATTTGGCCACGGCGATTCTGCGCGCAGCGGTCCGTTTGTCGGCATCAGCGTCAGCTGCCTTGATGACTCTTCGGCGGCCGATCTGGCGCGGGTGCCCGTCACCTTTGTCGATGGCTGGCACGACGACTGGGACACGCCTCCGCAGGAAACGCGGCATTTGTAAGGGAGGTACGACGGCAGGGAAAAGAAATGTGGGCGTGCCATGTCGCATGGCGGCCAGATTAGCATGCGCTGCCCGTTGTCTGGATCGGCATTCTGGGCGATAATTACGCCCATGAACGATACCACTACTACCTTACCCCCATTGCCCGATCGCCTGTCGATCGACCCGAGCAGCCCTTACCACGTTGCAGCCGTGTTCGAAAACGACGTCGGCATCCGCTTCAACGACAAGGAACGCCTTGACGTGGAAGAATATTGCATCAGCGAACGCTGGATCAAGGTCGCTTCCACCAAGTCCCTCGACCGCCGCGGCCGTCCGCTGCAGATCAAGCTGAAGGGCAAAGTCGAAGCGTTTTACCGCTAAGCAACACTCAGCAACACCTGCGGTTATCGCTGCAGTTGTCATCGAGGCCGATTTGCATCGGCCTTTTTTGCGTCCGCCGCTTTCCGCTCACGCCTCGCCGCTGAAGACCAGCCCGGCCGCGGCCGCCATCGGCAGCCACAGCATGGCGTCGGCCAGCACCTCGTCCGGCGCCCTGCCGCTGGACTGCGCCGCCTGCTGCGCGCACTGCGCCAGCGTCGCGCCCCCGCCCAGCGCCTGCAGCCAGTGAAATTGCCAGGACTGCAACTCGTGCATGGCAAGCCGGTAATGCATGCGCGAAATGGCCACGTAGGCGGGACTGGCCTGCGGCTGGGCCGGCATGGCGTCATCCGCCGCGGCCTGTGCCTGTTGCCAGAATGCACACAAGGGAAACGACAGGGCCAGCAGCCGCGCGCACGGCGCCAGGCGCCATGTCTGTGTATTTCCCAGCAGCAAGTCCAGGCCGGAAGGCAGCATGGACGGCGCCAGCTTTTCCAGGCCCGGCGCCCTGCCCGCCTCGCTGCGCGCCCGCTCCAGCCGCGCCAGTTCGACGGGAAAGCGCAAGACCGGCCCCTGCGCGCCGGCCGCGCCCTGGCTGGCGGCGAGAAAATCGGCAAAGCCGCCGCCCAGGTCGTACAGGGTGGGCGACGCGGACGGGTGGCGCCAGACATAGGCGCGGGCAAAGAACGCGAACAACTCGTCGCCCATGACCTTGCGCAAGACGGGATAGTCGGCTTGCAGGCATTCGAGCAGGCGCTGCACATAGCCATCCGCATGGATGTGCAGCGGCGCCGGCCCGCCACGCGCCCGTTTCAGCACTTGCTCCTGCGTCAGGCCGTGGCGCTCGCTGGCCAGCTGCGCGCCGCGCGCCACGCCGCCCGGCGCCGTCATGGCCGTCAAAAACCACGCCTGCAATTGCGCCAGCGGGGCGCGGGCATCCCCATCGGCGCTACGGGGCATGGGCAGCCTCCAGGTGAAAGCCCAGCGGCGCCGACACGGCGGCGGCAATCTTGGCCGTGGCGGGCGCCGCGTCGGAAAACTCCCCCCGCCCGGCCGCGCGCGCCTTGTCCAGTTCAGCCAGCAGCTGCGGATAGGGCGGAATGTCCGCATCCCATTCCAGCAGGGCCGACACGCCGCCCGTCAGCTGCTGCACCAGCGCGTACAGGCGCCAGACGGCGGCCGGCACGGGCGCGTCGTGCGTGTCGATCAGCACTGCGCCGCAGACGGTGGGCCCGGCCAGGTGGATTTGCACGATGTGGTCGTGCGGCAACTGGCGGATGTAGGCGGCCGCGTCATAGCCGTGGTTATGCGCGGAAACGTGGACATTGTTGACGTCGAGCAAGATTCCGCAGCCCGTCTCCTCGGCCAGGCGGCCCAGGAATTCCCATTCCGGCATGCAGGACTGGGCAAACTCCACATAGGTGCTGGGGTTTTCCAGGATCAGGGGCCGGCCCAGGAATTCCTGCACTTGCCGCACTCTTCCCGCCACGTGGCGCAGGCTGGCCTCGTCCAGCGGCATGGGCAGCAAGTCGTGGCTGTTGAGCGAGGCGGCGCCCGTCCAGCACAGATGGTCGGAAATCCACGCGGGGCGGATCTCGGCGGCCAGCTGGCGCAGCTGGCGCAGGTAGGCCAGGCTCAGGGGATCGCTGCTGCCGATCGACAGCGACACGCCGTGCATGACGATGGGCACCTGCGCCGCCACCTGCTCCAGCACGTGGCGCGCATAGCCGTGGTTGCCGATGAAATTTTCGCTGATGATCTCGAACCAGTCCACCTGCGGACCGTGTTCCAGGATGTGCGCGTAATGGGGCGGACGCAGCCCCACGCCCAGGCCCAGGTTCGGCAGGCCCAGGCGCGGCTGCACCCCGTGCGGGACGCCCCGCATCAGGTCGACGGCGGCAAGGCCAGGCGCAGGTCCGTGGGCGCCGGCGGCGCGCCCACCGGCGTGCCGCGCGCGGCCATCACCTTGCCGTAGGCTTCCCAGGCCTTGTCGTAGACATTGTCGCCGAGCGCGAAGCTCATGCTCTGATCCAGCGGAATGCTGTGGTGGTCGGGCGCGGGACCGAAATCGTACAGGGTCATGGTGGCGGGCTCGGGCGGATCCTTCTTCGTGGTGTTCGGATACAGCTGCGAGGCCGAAATCGGCACGGCGCAGCCGCCGAAGCCGCCGCATTTGTTGTCGCTGGGCGCGCTGTAGACTTTATCGTCTTCCGGCGGCGGTGGCGGCACGTAGCACTCGGTGCCCGGCGCCGCGGCAGCCTTGACCGAGTGGCCGCAGGACGAGCCGCCCGTGTCGGGCTGGGCAAAGCCGCAGCCGCCCTGGGCGTGGCAGCCGTTGGAACCGCGGCAGGTGTGGTAGACGGCCAGCGCAGCGCAGGTGGACGACGCCTCGCCCTCCAGGTGCATGCCCTGGCAGGCGTGGTACAGCACGCCCTTCTCGACCAGCGGCACGCCCGTCGCCAGGTTCGGCGCCTGGCCCAGTACGGCCCAGCAGATGGCCATGCGGTCGCCCGCGCCCACCATCGACGGATACGGAAACTCCAGTTTCTGCTTCAGCCAGTACTGGTCCAGCACGGAAGTGATGCCATAGATGGCGCCCGTGGCCACCGTGCTGAGCATTTCCAGGGTGCCGCTGCTGTCCTTCAGGCGGTTCAGGGCGCCCGCCACGGCAGCGGGCGCGGGGATGTTCTTCGGCGCGGTGGCCGGGTTGTAGCGCTCGTTGGTCAGCATGGCCTCGCTCCAGCGCCCGCCTTCCTTGTGCCAGGCGGCCCAGGTTTTCACGGGCAGCATGGCCTTCACCTGGCCGAAGCGCTCGTAGTGGTCGTAGGCGGCGCTGTCGTGGCGCGCGGCCGCATCGCGCGATTCGGCGTCCTTGCCATTGTTCGCGTACGACGGATAATCGCACTTCAGGGCGGCCAGGTCTTCGCGGTAGTCGGGCTGCACGGCCTTCAGGCGCATGGCCGCGTCGCGGCGGTAGCGCTGGATGGACGTTGCGCTGCCCTCGCCCTGGTCCGTGATGGCCGCCATCATGTCGATGGCCTTGTTGAACGAGCCCGTCTGGCCGCCATCCTGGTCCTGCGGGCCGAAACAGGTGTCGAACTTGGGAAATTCCGCCCGTGCATGGCCCTGCACCTGGCTGTTGAACATGTCCTGCTGCACCGAGCCGTTGACGAACAGCTTTTGCCACAGGGTCTGGCCATCCATGTATTCGATGCTGATATAGCGCGCGTAGCACTCATACATATAGCCGATGGTGCCGAACAGGGGCAGATCATGCACGTGCTTGCCCGGCGTCCAGCCCACGAACGGCACCTCGGGGAAATATTTGGTGTGGTCGTGCGCGTCGAACTTCGCCAGGTGGGCCCGCGCCTGCTGTTCCGGCTGCTCGATGGCGAGGAACAGGTCGCACTGGTTGGCGTTCAGCTCTTCCAGGTTGACGCGCACGTGGCTGTAGTCGGCCGTATCGCGCAAGTCGACGATGTGCGGGATCAGCGTGCAGTCCTTGCCGTAGCAAGTCCAGCCGTGGTCTTGCGATTGCAGCTCCGAGCCCGTGAAGCATGGCGCCGTGCCGATGGCCGTGGCCAGGTTGGCCGCCATCTGCAGGTGCAGCATTTCCTGGATGAAGACGCTGAAGATGATATTGAAGGCCTTTTGCTCCGCCAGCTCGGGCCGCGCCGTGGTGCCCATGCCCGGCCACTGGCGGCCTTCATAATAGGTGATGCCTTTCGAGTTGATCTGGTGCGTGCCCTGGATCGAGTACATGGTGGCCATGTACAGGGGAATCGTGAACAGCTCGACGCTGACGGCCGCCTGGGCGATGGCGCGCACTGCCGCCGTATCGGTGGCCAGCATGTCGAGCGGACGGTTGCTGATGGCGGCCTGGGTGCTTCCTAAAACGGGCATTTTCATTCTGTATCTCCACAGGAAGGATGCGTTTCGGATATCGGGCCGGATCCGCGCCATCTGCGTGCGCGGGTCCCGGCACAGAAATCATACGCCTGAGAAAGATATTTTTGCGACAAGATTTATGCGCTGGCCGCGGTATTGATCTGCGTCAATTCAGCCGGGTTTTCAGCGTACAAATAAGCGTTTTACGCCGTCATTCGATGACAATTGAATAGAATCGGCAAAACGCGCGCGTGTATAAGCGCCGCACCGTCCAACGCCGGCGCGTGGCTTGCATGGTGATAGTCAGGCGGCCGGCGGCGGCTGGTAAGCGCAAAAGCCGGGCCACTGGTCGCGGCTGTCGCACACTTTCAGGCAGCCTTTATTGTCCTTGAAGGTGGCGACCACCTTGATGGGGAAGCCGTATTTTGGCGTGGTGGCCAGGAAGGCGGACGGGCAGCTTTGCTCGTTGCTGAAACGGAAAGTGATTTCTTCGCGGCGGCCTTTGCGCTCAAAGCCCAGCATGAAGGTTTCATTGCTGTTCCACTGCGCCTTGCCCGGCACGCGGAAGCGGTAGCGCGGGCTGCCCGGCTGCTGGCCGTCAAGTTTCTGGCCGAAGACGCGGCTGCTGGCCGTGGCCGTCTCGACCTTGGCGATCGGATACGGCACGGCAAACATGTAGGTGCCGGCAAAACCCTGGTCGAAGCCGAGGCCCTTCTGGTAGAACGGCACGACGATATGCGGCGCGCCCCCGTATTCCACGGTATTGCGGGCCGTCACGCGCGACGTCAGCTTGTCATCGGGCGCTTGCCCGAAGACGACGTCCACTTCCACCAGCGCCTGGCTCTTGTCGATGTCTTGCGCCAGATAGTCCCTGGGGGCGATTTCGCTGTGCACGCAGCCGGCCAGCAAGGTGGCGGCGAGGCAGCCGGCGATCAGTCTAGGTATGCTCATGGCTGTTTTCCTTCCGGCGGCGCGGAAGCGAGGCCCAGTCCCGTCACTTGCCAGCCGCCCTTGCCTTGTTTCCATTGAAATTGCTGGCCGAACCAGGCCAGCTCCAGCTCGCGCCGGATGCGGTTCGAATCCGTGCGGCCCTGGCGCGCCTTGATGGCGGCGCCCGCCTGCGCGGAAGCCGTTTCCGAGATCGGTTTCAGCCAGCGTTGATAGGTGTCTGGCGGCAAGGCCAGCACGCCGGCCACGCCGTCGTCGCGCGTGGCGACGATGATCCCCACCTTCGTCAGCGCATTCGTCAGATACGCGCCGCGCCGCCCGTCGGGCGAGACGGAGACCAGCATGGCGGGCGCGTAATCGCCCGTGACGCCGCCCGGCACGTCAAACCACAGCAGCTCGCCCGTGTCCGTATCGAGCGCGCGCGGCCGTCGCGGGCAAACAGCAGCATCTCGGGACGGCCCGGCTGCGGCACGCCCCATTCGGGGTCGCGCTCCGTGCGCACCATGCTGTCGCGCTGCAGGGGGCTGATGGGACGCATCAGCGGTTCGCCATTCTGCACGCCGATGAGGATGGTACCCTGCCCCGTATAGCCCTTGGTAAACGCCAGCAGCATGGGCTGGCCTTCGCGCCTGGCCTTGAGGGGCCGTACTTCCACCACTTCGCGCGCGCCGCCGGGCCAATAGCCGTGCTTGCGGAAAGTCAAGGTGACAAGCGGGTCGTGGCGGTCGTGCGTGACGACAAAGTCGCCGTATTGCTGCATCACCGGCACGTATGGCGTTTGCGCCTGCGCGGCGGGCAACATGGCGGCAGCCAGGGTGGCGGCAGCCGCCAGGCGGTGTAAAGGAAAGAACAGCATGGCATCCTGTGAAGGTCGCACTGGGCGAAGGACGCCATCATAGACGATTCCTCGCCAGCAACACTGTCCGATAGGAAACATCAGCGGCGCTGGATTTCGATCAGCTCGATCTCGAACAGCTTGGGCCACAGCTTGCCCGTGACAAACAAACGCTTGCCCCGCGCATCCCAGGCGATGCCGTTGAGCACGGCGTCGGGATTGGCCGTGCCCCGCTGTTCGGGCGGCAGCAAGCCCGTCAGGTCGATCCAGCCGACGACTTTACCGCTGGCCGGGTCGATGCGGGCGATTACGTCCGCGCCCCACACATTGGCAAACAGTTGCCCGTCGACCATTTCCAGCTCGTTCAGCCGGTCGATGGGGCGGCCCTCGGCCTTCACTTCGAAGCGGCGCACCTCGGCCATGGTTTTCGGATTCAGCACGCGGATGGCCGAGGTGCCATCGCTCATGTAGACGAACTTGCCATCGCTGGCCAGGCCCCAGCCTTCGCCCTGGTAGCTGAATTTGCGCTTGAGTTTGAACGTTTTCAGGTCGAACACATAGCCGGTCTGCGAAATCCACGTCAGGCCCAGGATTTCATCGCCCACGTCCGTGATGCCTTCGCCGAACACATTCTTGTCGAGCATGCTTTTCTGCAAGACCTTGCCCGTCGTCAATTCCACCTTGCGCAAGGAGGACTGGCCATTCTGGCCCGTGCTTTCATACAGATGCCCATCCTTGAACAGCAAGCCCTGCGTGAACGCCTGAGGATCGTGCGGATAGGTATTCTTGACGAAATAGCCATACACGGGAATGGCGGCCTGGGCGTAGCCCATTTCACTCATCAGGCCCACGGTGCATAACAATCCCAGCAGCAATGAGCCGGCCGTGCGTTTGAGTCTGGTTTTACCTACGTTCTTCATATGCTTGGCGGTGATTGGCGAGCGCCTATTGTAATCGCCCGGGCTGCTCCATGTGCGCCCTGACGAGCTCCAGCCAGGCGCGCGCCGCGAACGACAGCCGCCCGCCCCGGCGCCAGGCCAGCATCAAATTCCACTCCACGGGCGGGCCATCCAGGGGGATGACGTCAAATTGCGCGGCATCGAGCGTGTCGCAATACATCTTTGGCAGCAGGCAGATGCCCACGCCCAGCCGCACCAGCGAGGCAATAAAATCCCACTGGCCGCTGCGGCCCGTGATGCGGGGCGCGAAACCGGCCCGCTGGCAGGCGTCCAGCACAATGTCGTTGAGGGCAAACGCGGCGCCATAGAAGATGAAGGGGCTGTCGGCCAGCTCGGCCAGGGCGACGGCAGAGCGGCCCTGCCACGGCGAGCCGGGCGCGGCCAGCAGACACAGCGGCGAGCGCACGAGGGGCAAGGCTTCGAAATCCTGCCAGGTGGCCGCATTGCCCGGGTAGTCGAGCATGGTGCCCAGTTCCACCGTGCCGGTGCGCAAGTCGCGCTCGATGGCCTGCGTGCCGCTTTCATACATTTTCAGCTCGATGCCCGGATAGCGCTGGTGGTATTCGGCCAGCCACGGCGCCAGGGTCGAGTGCGTCTGCGGCGACACGCCGACCCGCAATTCTCCCCGCTCAAGGTGTTGCAAGTCGCGCAACTCCACCTTCAGTTCCGCGTGCAGGGCCAGCAGTTCATGCGCGCGCGACAGCACCACCTTGCCCGCGTCCGTCAACGTAAAGCGTTTCCCGGCGCGGTCGAGCAAGGCCAGGTCCAGCGACTGTTCCAATTGCTGGATCATCTTGCTGACGGTGGGCTGCGTCACGTGCAGCTTGCTGGCTGCGCGCGTAAAACTGTTCTGTTCGACCACTTCGACGAAGTAGCGCAGGGAGCGGATATCCATGATGCATTCCAAAATCGAATGATAATCATGAGTTTAAGTCATTTTATCTTTTGATGTTGGGTCTCTACAATGAAACCTTCCTCCTGCCGCTTGAAAGCCCGCCGTGAAAGCCGTCCCTTGTTCCACCACCGCCCCACTCTCCATCCCTGCCTGGCGCCAGCCCGCGCAGACCTTGTGGCAAGTGGGCGTGCTGATCGCCGCCTGGTGGCTGGCCGACGCGGCCGCATCCGCCCTGCACTTGCCGTTTTCCGGCGGCGTCGTGGGCCTGTTCGTGCTGGTAGCCCTGCTGCTGGCGGGCTGGGTGCGCCCAGGCGCCATCGAACTGGGCGCGAACTGGCTGCTGGCCAACATGCTGCTGTTCTTTATTCCGCTGGTCGTATCCGTGGTGCAATTTACGCAACTGTTGAAGTCGCAGGGCTTGATGCTGTTCGTAAATATCGGCCTGGGCTTTGCCAGCGTGATGCTGGCCACGGCGTTGACGGTGGAATGGGTGTGCCGCTATGAACGCAAGTTGCGCCTGAACAAGCTGCTGCGCCAGAGAAAAGCCCGGGGGCAGGCATGAGCACCCTGCTGCTGTCGCTGCTGTTCTTGCTGCTGACCCTGGTGCTGTTCTATGCCAACCAGGCCGTGCACCGCCGCCATCCGCATTTTCTGCTGACGCCCGCCATCTGTACCTCGGCGATATTGATCGTCATCGTGCAGGCGACCTCGACGCCGTTCGCCACGTATTTCGGCGAGACGCGCTGGCTGCCGTGGCTGCTGGGCCCGGCCACCATCGCGTTTGCGCTGCCAATCTTCCAGGAGCGCAAGCTGATCCGCAAGCATTGGCTGGCCTTGTCACTGGGCAGCTGCGCCGGCATCGTCGCGTCCGTGGCCGCCACCCTGCTGCTGGACCGGGTATTTGGCGTGCACGGCGACATGGCGCGCAGCCTGCTGGCCCGTTCCGTCTCGACGCCGTTCGCGCTGGAAGCGTCGCGCCACATGGGCGGCTCGGCGCAGCTGACGGGCATCTTCGTGGTGATGACGGGTTTGTTCGGCTTGATGCTGGGCAAACCGTTATTAAAACTGCTGCCCTTGCGCATGCGCATCGCCCGTGGCGCCCCGTATGGCGCGGCCGCGCACGGTTTTGGACTCTCCGTGGCGCGCCGCGTGGGCACGGAAGAAGGCGCCGTGGCCAGCCTGACGATGATCTTTTCCGGCGTCGTGACGGTGCTGCTGGCGCCGCTGCTGGGACATTTGCTGGGCTAGCGGCCCGCTTGCAGCGCCTGCAAGCCATGCACGATCAGGTCGATGCCCGCCAAAAAATCCGCGCGGTCGTCGTGCGCGCGCAGCTGGCCCGCCACCTTGCGGGCAAACGGAAACGCCTGCGCGTCGAGGCGTGACCAGGCGCCCGCCAGGGTGTCGAGGAAATGCGCGCGCTCCAGGCCCTTTTCACGGGCGATGACGGCATTGGCCGCATTCTGCCCGCTTACGCCCAGCAGATAATTGAGCAAGGCGCATGCCGCCATCCACTGCCGATCCTGCGGCACGCCCAGCGCCTCGACCTGCCGGCCCAGGCGCTCCAGGATGCGCACGGTGGGCAGCTGGCCCGGCGCGCGCGACAGGGCCGAGCCCAGCCACGGATGCGCATCCATGGCCTCAAACATGGCCAGCGCCACGGCGCGGATGCCCGCCTGCGGCGTATCGCCAGACGGGGCGGCCTGCATGGCGCGGGCGACGATGGCGTCGCTGGCGGCCGTGAACAAATCATCCTTGTCGGCCACGTGCCAGTAGATGGCGCCCGCCCCCGTCGCCAGGCGCGCGGCCAGGGCGCGGAACGTCAGGCCGCCCTCGCCCGCTGTGTCGAGCAGGGCAATGGCGGCGTCGATGATGGTGTCGCGCGTCAGCGAGTCGGCGCGTCGTGGTGGGGTCGCTACGGTATGGGGCATCGCCTATCTTGACACAGATGGCGGCTTGCCGCAAAATTCCTATGGAACATCGTTCCATTGTTATTTTGAAAACCATCTAAAGGATCACCATGCATATCGCCATCATCGGCGCAGGCCTGGGCGGGCTGATGCTCGCCCGCGTGCTGCACGTCCACGGCATCGCCGCCACCGTGTATGAAGCGGACGCGTCGCCTCAGGCGCGCCGCCAGGGCGGCATGCTCGACATCCACGAAGATACGGGCCAGCAAGCGCTGCGGGCGGCCGGCCTGCACGACGCCTTCCGCGCCCTCATCCACGCGGGCGGCGAAGCGAGCCGCGTGCTCGACCAGCATGGCACGGTCTTGCACGACGAGAGCGACGATGGCACGGGCGGGCGTCCCGAAGTGCCACGCGGGGAACTGCGCCGCATCCTGCTCGAAGCCTTGCCTGAAGGCTGCGTGCGCTGGGGCCACAAATTGACCAGCATCACAACGCTGGGCGGCGGCCGGCACCTTTTACAGTTTGCGCATGGCGCCACGGCGGCCAGCGACCTGCTGGTGGGCGCGGACGGCGCCTGGTCCCGGGTGCGGCCGCTGCTCTCCAGCGCGCAGCCGGCCTACAGCGGCATTGCCTTCATTGAAACGTATCTGTTCGACAGCGACCGCCGCCACCGGGCCAGCGCGCACGCCGTGGGCGCAGGCGCCCTGTTCGCGCTGGCGCCGGGCAAGGGCATCCAGGCCCACCGCGAAGCCGATGGCGTGCTGCATGCGTATGTGGCCCTGAGTAAATCCGAAGAATGGCTGGCCGGCATCGATTTTGCCGCCCCCGCCCGCCCGGGCAGCCATCGCCGCCCAGTTTGCCGGCTGGGCGCCGGCCCTCACGGCCCTGATCACGGAGGCGGACACGCCGCCCGTGCCCCGTCCCGTGCACCTGCTGCCCGCCGGTCACCGCTGGCAGCCAGTGGCGGGCGTGACCTTGCTGGGCGACGCGGCCCATCTAATGGCGCCGGCCGGCGAAGGCGCCAATCTGGCCATGTTCGATGGCGCCGAGCTGGCGCAGGCGCTTGCCGCGCAGCCGGGCGACGTGGCGGCGGCCCTGCTGGCGTATGAAACGGCGCTGTTTGCGCGCAGCAGCGTGGCCGCGGCGGAGTCCGAGCGCATCCTGCGCCTGTGCTTTGACGACGACGCCCCGCACAGCCTGGTGCGGTTCTTTACGGCCATGCAAGATGGCGGCCCGGCACCCGAAGGGTGAACGGCGGCGCCAAAGCCCCACGCCAGCGGCCTTTATCGGGGATAATACGTCTTTCCCCATTCCAAGCAGCCGCGCCACGATGAAATACCCCGCAGTCCTTCCCTTCAGCGACATCCTGCCACGCCTGCATGAATTCGACGCCATCATCGACGTGCGCAGCCCGTCCGAATTCGCGGAAGACCACTTGCCGGGCGCCATCAACCTGCCCGTGCTCGACGACGAGCAGCGCGTGCGCGTCGGCACCCTGTATAAACAGACCAGTGCCTTCGAAGCGAAGAAGCTGGGCGCGGCGCTGGTGGCGAAGAATATCGCGCGGCATATCGAAGATGGCTTCCTCGGCCATCCGCACGAATGGAAGCCCCTCGTCTACTGCTGGCGCGGCGGCAACCGCAGCGGCGCCATGGCGCACATCCTGGCGCGCATCGGCTGGCCCGTCACGCAGCTCGACGGCGGCTACAAGGATTACCGGCGCCACGTGAACGCCGAGCTGGCCACCCTGCCCGAGCGTTTCGACTTCATCAACGTGCTGTGCGGCCCCACGGGCAGCGGCAAGAGCCGCTTGCTGCAAGTGCTGGACAAGCAAGGCGCGCAGGTGGTCGACCTGGAACAACTGGCGGCGCACCGCGGCTCCGTGCTGGGCGGCTTGCCCGAAGAAGACCAGCCATCGCAAAAGGCGTTTGAGAGCGCGCTGTGGCAGCAATTGCGCCAGTTCGACCCGGCATTGCCCGTGTTCATCGAATCGGAAAGCAAGAAAGTGGGCCGGCTGCGCGTGCCTGACGCCCTGATGGACAAGATGCGCGCGGCCGCCTGCACGGACGTGCGGCTCGATACGGCACAGCGCGTGCAATTGCTGATGCAGGACTATGCGCATTTCGTCGGCGACGCCGCGCAGCTGAACGTGCAGCTGGCCCTGTTGACGCAGCTGCACGGCAAGGAGAAAATTGCACACTGGCAGCAACTGGCGACGGCGGGCCAGATGGCCGAACTGGTGGAAGAGCTGCTGGTCCAGCATTACGACCCCGTCTACCGGCAATCGATCGCCCGCAACTTCAGCCGCTACGCCCAGGCGACGCCGCGGTCTTGCCCGATATTTCAGAACATGCCTTTGAGCAAGCCGCGCGCGCGTTGTGTGCTATCGTCGGCGAACCCCGTACCGCCAGCGCCGCGTGATGCCTGGCTTGCCACCCAATTACTTATTTCAGCAGGATGACGACCATGTCCGATAGCGCAGCAACATCCAATACCCCCATCCGATTGACCGAATTTGCCCATGGCGGCGGCTGCGGCTGCAAAATTGCGCCCGGCGTGCTGGCCGACATCTTAAAGGGCAGCGGCGGCTTTCCCCTGCCGAAGGAATTACTGGTCGGCATAGAAACCTCCGATGACGCGGCCGTCTACCAGCTCAACGACGAGCAGGCGCTGATCGCCACGACGGATTTCTTCATGCCCATCGTCGACGACCCGTTCGACTTCGGCCGCATCGCCGCCACCAACGCCATTTCCGACGTGTACGCCATGGGCGGCACGCCCATCATGGCGCTTGCCCTGGTGGGCATGCCGATCAACAAGTTGCCGGGGAAACCATCGGCCTCATCTTAAAGGGCGGCGAAACCATCTGCGCCCAGGCCGGCATCCCCATCGCGGGCGGCCACACCATCGATTCCGTCGAACCGATCTACGGCCTCGTCGTGCTGGGCCTCGTGCACCCGTCGCAGGTGAAGCGCAACGCGGGCGCGCGCGCCGGCGACAAGCTGGTATTGGGCAAACCGATCGGCGTGGGCATCTTGTCGGCTGCGCTGAAGAAAAATGCGCTCGATGCGGATGGCTACGCTTCCTTGATCGGCAACACCACCAAATTGAATACCCCGGGCAAGAAACTGGCCCTGCTAGACGGCGTGCATGCGCTGACGGACGTGACGGGCTTCGGCTTGCTGGGCCACACGCTGGAACTGGCGCGCGGCGCCAAGTTGCAGGCGCGCATCGCCATGGCTGACGTGCCGCTGCTGCCGCAAGTGCAGCAACTGGCGCAGAATGGCAACATCACGGGCGCCTCGGGCCGCAACTGGCAGGGCTACGGCGCGCAAGTGGCGCTGGCCGACAGTCTAACTGCCATCGACAAGGCGATCCTGACGGACCCACAGACGGCAGGCCCCCTGCTGGTGGCGTGCGCGCCGGAAGCCGTCGAGCAAGTGCTGGCGATTTTCCGCGCCGAAGGCTTTGGCGACGCCGTCGTCATCGGCGAGATGCAGGATGGCAATACCGGGGTTTCCGTATATTAATGAACAATCTTTCAAAGGCAGTCCCATGACCACATTCTCCAACAAGTTCCCCGCCATCCTGGCCACCGTCGCCGCCACGCTGGCCATCCACAGCGGCCTGGCGCAGGCGCAGCAAGTGCTGCGCGTATCCGCCATCCCCGACGAAGCGCCGACGGAATTGCAGCGCAAGTTCAAGCCGCTGGGCAATTACCTGGAGAAAAAGCTGGGCATGAAGGTGGAATTTACGCCCGTCACCGATTACGCGGCGTCCGTGGAAGGCTTGATCAATCACAAGCTCGACATGGTCTGGTTCGGCGGTTCACGTTTGTACAAGCGAACGTGCGCAGCGGCGGCAAGATCGTGCCGCTGGTGCAGCGCGAGGAAGACACGAAATTCCGCTCCGTGTTCGTGACCACCAGCAAGGACATCAATCAATTGTCTGACCTGAAAGGCAAGAACTTCACGTTCGGCTCGGAATCGTCGACCTCGGGCCATTTGATGCCGCGCTATTACTTGCTGGCCGCCAAGATCAACCCGGACACGGACATGAAGCGCATCGCGTTTTCCGGCGCGCATGACGCCACCGTGGCGGCCGTGGCCGGCGGCAAGGTCGATGCGGGCACCTTGAACATTTCCGTGTGGGAAAAGCTTGTCGAAGCGAAAAAGGTCGATCCAGCCAAGGTGCGCGTGTTCTACACGACACCGGGCTACTACGATTACAACTGGAGCGTGCGCGCCGACATGAATCCCGTCGTGCGCAAGAAGCTGACGGACGCCTTCCTGGCGCTGGACCCTTCCACGCCTGAAGGCAAGGAAATCCTCGAACTGCAGCGCGCCACCAAGTTCATCCCGACCAAGGCCGAGAACTACAAGGATATCGAAGCGGCCGCGCGCGATGCGAAGCTGTTGAAGTAATTGCTGAAACTTGCCGGATGACGTCCTGCGGACGCATCCGGCACACTCCCCCATACCGAAACATCGCATGACATTCCAACTTCACAAGGTCTGCGTCCACCACGCGGGCGCCGCCGGCAATGCGCTGGCCCTGCGCGAGCTGGACCTGGACGTGGCCCAGGGCGAACAGATCGCCCTGATCGGCCCTTCCGGCGCCGGCAAGACCAGTTTGCTGCACACGCTGGCATGCGCGCTGCGTCCCGAATCCGGCACCTTGGACATCCTGGGCATTTCTCCTTGGCAAATCGGCAGCGCCGAGCGCCACGCCTTGCGCGCGCGCCTGTTTTTGGCGCCGCAAACGCCGCCGCTGCCGCCGCGCCAACGCGTCGTCAACGCCGTGCTGGCGGGCCGCTTGCCGCAATGGAGTTGTGTGGACGGCCATCCGTTCGCTGGTCGCGCCCGTCGACCCGCGCGCCGCATGGGAAGCGCTGGGTAAATTCAACCTGCAGGATAAACTGTACGCCAGGGTCGACCGCCTGTCCGGCGGCGAACGCCAGCGCTGCGGCATGGCGCGCGCGCTCGTGTCGGATGCGCAAGTCTTTCTCGTCGACGAACCGCTGTCCGCGCTCGACCCCACCCTGGCTTTGCAAACGATCCATGTGCTGCAGGCGGAAGCGACGGCGCGCAACGCCACCCTGATCTGCAGCCTGCACCAGGTGGAGATCGCGCGCGCCTGCTTTACGCGCATCGTCGCCTTGCGCGACGGCAAGATCGTCTTCGACTTGCCCGGCGCCGAGGTCAGCAACGCCATGATCGCCGAACTGTACCGCAACAAGGCCGATCCTGCGCCCCAGTTCGAATCGGTGGCAGCGAAACTGGACGCCGCGAGGCCCCTTTGCTGAAGAATACCGCCATGCCGCGCGACCCCGCCTGGCGCGGCCGCCTGGCCATCACGGTCGTGGCCCTGCTCGTGCTGTGGCCGATGCTGGTGCAGGCCGAATTCAAGCCGTGGATACTCTGGGATGCGCAAAGCCTGGCAGCCACCTGGCAATTCATCGCCAGCTTCGTGCCGCCCGCCCACTCGCCGGAATTTTTGCAACTGGTGGCCACGTCCGCCTGGGAAACCATCGCCATGGCCACGGCCGGCATGGCGCTGGCCATGCTGGGGGCCATTCCCCTGACCTTGCTGGTGACGGAGCGATTGTCGATTTCGCGCATCGGCAGCGGCACCGTGTCGCCGCTGGCCGCCAGCGTGCGCCATGGCGTGCGCGCGCTGCTGGTGCTGCTGCGCAGCGTGCCGGAACTGGTGTGGGCATTACTATTAGTACGCATCGTGGGACTGGGACCGACGGCGGGCGTGATCGCCATCGCGCTTACCTATTGCGGCATGCTGGGCAAGGTGTACTCGGAAATCCTCGAATCGTCGGATGCCGCCGCCTGCAACGCGCTATTGAACAACGGCAGCGGCAGATTAAAGGCCTTGCTGTACGGCGCACTGCCCGAATCGGCCGCGGAACTGGTGTCGTACACGATCTACCGCTGGGAATGCGCGATCCGCGGCTCCGTCGTCATGGGTTTTGTCGGTGCGGGCGGCCTGGGCCAGCGCATGGATGAATCGATGAAGATGATGGCCGGCAATGAATTGGCCACCATGCTGATGGTGTTCGTGCTGCTGGTGGCGGGCGCCGACGCCGTGTCCGCCATGCTGCGCCGGAGGCTGGCATGAAGACGGAACCGATGTTGCCCGTCCCTGCTCCCGTGCGCTGGTCGACCTGGGCCTTGCTGGCCGGTTTGCTGCTGCTGATCATCGCCAGCTTTGCCACCCTGCCCCTGAAATGGGGAGAATTCTTCAGCGCCGACGCCGTGCGCACGACAGCAGACTTCCTGCACGGCTTCGCCCCGCCCGAGCTGGCCAGCCCTTTCCTGATAAAAGTGGGCATTGCCACCTTTGAAACCCTGGCCATGTCGGCCATCGGCACGGTCATCGCAGCCGTATTGGGCGCACTGCTGGCCCTGCCTGCCAGCGGCCGTTTTGGTCACTTGGCGCGCAACGCCACGCGTGGCGTGCTCAACGTGCTGCGCTCGATCCCGGAGCTGGTGTGGGCCTCGATTTTGCTGATCGCCGCCGGCCTGGGGCCATTCGCGGGCACCCTGGCCCTTGCCCTGCATACGGTGGGCGTGCTGGGCCGATTGTTTGCCGACGCGTTTGAAAATTGCCCGCCCTTGCCGGCGGCCACCTTGCGCATCAATGGCGCCCGCCCCGCCGTGGCCTTTTTGTACGCGACCTTGCCGCAGTGTAGCCCGCAAATGATGTCGTATACGCTATACCGCTGGGAAAACAATATCCGCGCCGCCGCCATCCTCGGCGTCGTCGGCGCGGGCGGCCTGGGGCAGATGCTGAAATACCATTTGTCGCTGTTCCAGATGCAGAACGCCGCCACCGTCATCGTCGCCATGCTGCTGATGGTGGCCGCCGTCGATGGCCTCAGCTATCTGCTGCGCCGCGCCATGACCCGTTAATTTTCACTTTTTACAAGGAATGCCCATGTCAGGCTGGTGGACGATTATCTCGACAGAAACGCCGGAGCAAATGGCCGATATGACGAAAATCAACAAGGACGCGTTTCTCGCCAGCTGGGAAGCGGGCCTGTTCGGCGCGGACTGGATCGCGCAATTGTGCCTGCAAGGCAAGGCGAGCCAGCTGACGTTCAACGGCTTTCCCAACCGCTACACGGCCTCGGCGGACGTCATCGCGCCCCTGCTGATGGCGGGCATCGCCGAAGCGCAGGAGGGCGAGTTTCCGCAAGATACGCTGACGGGCTGGCCCGGCAGCATCACCGTGCATCCGCAGCGTATTGCCGCGTGCGCGCCCGGGCAACTGCTGAGCATTGAAGTGTGGGACCAGTCTTAGATCGCACGCAAAAAATACGAATGCGCAAGCCCGCGTACCTGTTAATATTGCCAAATACTTAAATGGCGGGCGACGCATGGAGCGTAGCGCCACGCCATTCAAGCATATGTGACGTATTTTCCTGCACCGCAGGCCACTTTTGCATAGGCTGTCAACACCATGAAAAAACTGCTCCTGGGCGCCCTCGCCGCCTGCTGCTCGCTGCACGCCGCCGCCGCCGCCCCCGTCGAAGACTTCATCGGCACCTGGAAACTGGAACGCACCACCGTGCCCAATTATGTCGTCATCAGGCAGGAAGGCGAGCGGCTCGTGGTGCTGCGCTATGCGCGCAATGTCCTCACCAACAAGATCACCGAGCGGCGCTTTCCCGCCAGCTATGCGAACGGCGACATCACCATCGCGGCGGGCGAGACAGTCATCGAGGCGCGCAGCGTGAACGACGTGGCGACCGTCAAGATGCTGGCGGAAGCGTACAAGAAGATTTCCTCGTCCACGGCCATGCCCACCAGTGAAGAAATGTCACAGATTTGAACCGTATCGTCATCCGCCCCACCAGCGCCGCCGATTGGCCGGCGCTGAAATCCACGCGCCTGGCCGCCCTGTTTGACGCCCCCACGGCCTTTGGCGCCAGCCACGCCAGCGCGGCCGCTTTTTCGGACGCCGACTGGCAGCAGCGCGCCGTCAGCACGCCGCAGCGCACCTTTTTCCTCGCCTTTGACGGAGAACAGCCCATCGGCCTGGCCGCGCAGGTCGTGGCTGGCAATGGCGAGTGCCATCTGATCGCCATGTGGGTACATCCGGAATACCGGGGCCTGGCCGTGGCGCAAGGCCTGGTCGACGCCGTGAAACGATGCGCGGTCGGTAACGGCCACGCGCGGCTGGTGCTCGACGTGGCACCGGAAAATGCCCGCGCCGCCGCGTTTTACCTGAAACAGGGCTTTGTCTTCTTGCCGGAATGGGAAGCGCTGGAAAGCCATCCGCATATCCAGGTGCAGAAGATGGAATGGCGGGCGCCAGCATAATGGCGTTATTGTCGGCCGGAATTTGCTATGTATCCGGCCAGTCTGCGGCCTGGACATATCTTGCCATCGAATCCGGGAAAACAGCGGTTTCAAGCACTTCATTCATCCCAATTGACGCTCTGTCTTAAAAACCTGCTCATGCCGGTGTTTTTTTCTACACTCGCGTTTTCATTCATGAATAGAAAGATCAGGTATGCGTGCCATTAAAAGAGCGGGGCTTTTGCTGTGTTTGTGCGGTGCTGCGGCGCAAGCTTGCGCTGATACGGAACCAGCCGTGGAACAGGCCGGGCAGGATGCGGCGGCGTCCGTCAACGTGAAAGGCATCCGCGACCCGGACTGGAAGCCTTACAGTGCCATGCTCAAGGGCGTCAAACGCTTCGAGGAAAAACATGCGCTGGCGCCCGGCGCCGAATTGCGTTTCATCCTCGAGCCGCGCCGTCCCGACGTCGACATGCACGCCATCGCGCTGCGGCTGGAAAGCGACGAGGCGGGCATGGCGATACCGCTGGGCGAGCGCAACATCTTCAGCTTGCCCGTCGAGCAGGGTCCGCTGTATGACAAGGCCGAGCTGACCGTGAACCGCAAGGCGGGCTCGGTCAGGTGGATACCCTACGTCAGGAGCGCGGCGACCAGCGACACCATCCGCCGCCTGGGCGACCTGCGGCTGGCCTGCGAAGTCCATTGGGCCATCGACAAGGAAACCTTGCCTTTCGCCATGCGCACGGCGATGGGCGCATTGGGCGGGCCGTGCAATTTCGTGTCGCAAAAGGGAACCTACAGCTTTTCGGAACCACGGCGCATCACGGCGGCAACGATCAGTTTTAATGGCAAGAGCGCGCCCGTGCCCTTTAGCGGCACGTCGTTCACGCCGCCGTTGCGGGAGCAGGACTGGAGCGACGACAGTATGATCGAATTGGCATTCGACAACGACCAAACTGCGCAGTGACTATTTCACCCGCTGCTTTTCCAGCTTGCGCGCCAGGGTGCGCCGGTGCATGCCCAGCCTTCTCGCCGTTTCCGAGATATTGAAATCCGTCTCGGCCAGCATTTCGTGGATGCGTTCCCATTCCAGGGTCTTGATGTTGGTGGCGCGATTGGTCAGTTCGATGTCGGCGTTGCCGGCCACGTGGCCGAAGGCCGCTTCGATGTCGTCCGTGTTCGATGGTTTCGCCAGGTACTGGCAAGCGCCCAGTTTGATGGCTTCGACGGCCGTGCCGATGCTGGCGTAGCCCGTCAGCACGACGATCAGCATTTCCGGGTCGTGCTGGTGCAGCATCTGCACGCAGGCCAGGCCCGAGGTATTGCCGTTGAGCTTCAAATCGACCACGGCGTAGTCGGGGCAATGCTGCTCCAGCAAGGCGCTTGCCTCGTCGAAATTGGTGGCCAGGATGACCTGGTAGCCGCGCCGCTCGAACGAGCGGCCCAGGGTGCGGGCAAACGCGGCGTCGTCTTCCACGATCAGTAACAGACGGTCATCCTGCATGGTGGTCGTTTTTCTCTTTCCAGTTTGATGGCCGCCAGCGGCAAGGCCAGGTGCACCACCGCCCCGCCCTGCACCCGGTTGCGGGCAGTCACCGTACCACCCAGGGTACGCGCAACATTCACCACCAGGAACAGCCCGAGGCCGCCGCCGGGCTTGCCCTTGCTGCTTTGATACGGTTTGCCCAGGTGCGTCAGCATCGACGGCTCGAAGCCGGGGCCCGCATCGGTAATGACCAGATGCAGGGCGTCCGCTTCGCGCGTCGCTTCGAAGCGCAGCCACTCGGGCGACGCTTCCAGCGCATTGTCGAGCACATTGCAGATGGTTTGTTTCAGGGTCGAATCGAAGACGACGGGTACGTCGTGCTCGATGCGGTTATCGTACTCGAAACCCTGGATCGGGCGGCTGCTGCGCCACTCGTCCACCAGGTCGTTGAGGAAGGTATTGATCGTCGTTTTCACGGAAGATTCCCCGCGCGCCTCGCCCGCCGACAATAAAATGCCGCTGACGATGCTCTTGCAGCGCTGCAACTGTGCCTGCATTTCCGTGATTTCTTCCAGCAATTCGCTGTTCTTGCTCAGTTCCGGCATGCGGCGCCAGTCGCCGAGGATCACGGACAGTGTCGCCAGCGGCGTGCCCAGCTCGTGCGCGGCGCCCGAGGCCAGCAAGCCCATGCGGATGATGTGCTCTTCTTCCGCCGCGCGCTGGCGCAAGTCGGCCACCTTGGCGTCGCCGGCGCGCTGGTTGCGGTTGATGCGCGTAATAAACAGCACCAGCAAGGCGGCGTTCAGCGCAAAGCAGATCAGCAAGCCCTGCACGTACAGGCTGGAAAAGCCCCGCTCCGGGTCGATCGGCAGGATCAGGGGGCCGGGCAGCAAGGCCAGGCCCGCCAGGCACAGGCTGGTAATGGCCACCATGATCCAGGTCGACCACACTTCCAGCAGCACGGCGCTGAGGATGACTTGCAATAAGTACAGGAAGGCAAACGGGTTGCTGATGCCGCCGCTCAGGTAGAGCTGGGCCGTCAGCACGGTCACGTCGACCAGCAGGGCGAGGAACAGGGCCGTGTTGGAGACGGGCTGGCGTTCGTGCCAGCGCAGCAGGCTGGCCAGATTGAAGGCGATCAGGCAGGACAGCACTTCGAGCATGTAGGGCACGGGCAAGGCGATGCCCAGTCCCACGCCCACGCCGAAAATCGTGCTGATCTGGCCGATCACGGCCAGCCAGCGCAGCTGGATCAGCAGCTTCATGTTCTGGTGGCCGGCCGGATGTTCCATCTCGGCCGCCACGGTGCCGCGTTCTAAGACCTCGCGGTTGGGCAGGATCTCAATCCTGCCCGGCATGGTCGCTTTCTTGCGATGGATCAAGCTTCTTGCCACGTGCGCGGCGGCGTTTGTCCTCGCGCACGATCCACCACGTGATACCGGCTACCATCAAGGCAAGCGCGAACCACGTCAGCGCATACACGAGGTGGCTGTTGTGGAACGAAATCACGGTCAGGCCGCCGACGGGGGCGTCGTCACTGGCCGTTTCCGACTTTTCTTTCGCGTCAACAAAATATGGCGCCACGTTGGCGAGCATGTGCGAGGCGGCGATGGCGGCCACGTCGCGCGAATACCAGTGCTGCGTGGCAGGACTGTTTTCACGCAGGAAACCGCCGCCCGTCTCGCTGATGCGCAGCAAGCCGTCGACCTCGACGATGCCGGGCGGCGTGCCGGCGCCGATGCTGGCGCGCTTGGCCACGAAGCCGCGGTTGACGAGTACGGTGCTGCCGTCGGCCAGGCGCAAGGGCGTGATTAACCAATAGCCGCTGCCCAGTGCCGTCGTTGCCTGCACCAGGGTATTGAAAATGGGGAGATAGGTACCGGAGAGTCGCACATGGCGGTATTCATCCGTTTGAGGCGTGATACTGGCCCAGGCTGCGGGTCCAGGTGCGTCCGTTGCGGGCGCATGTACGCGTTGTTCGACGCGCTCGATCAGGTCAAGCTTCCAGAAGAGGCGCTTGACTTGCCAGGTTTCCCAGGGCACAGAAACCGGCAAACAAGATCCCCGCCAGCAAGGCTAGCGCAATTTTTGAATAATGCACAGCCATGCCGCGTGGGCCTGGCGCGGCATCTTGCGATGCGGCGCCAGGGGCGCGCCCGGTGCTGTCTGGGCGCGTTTGACTCATCATGGAGCCGTTTTCGTATGCATGTACTCAGGCATCAGATCCGGCATCATGTTGTGGTTCATGTGGTACATGACCCACAGGGAACCGGCCATGGCGATGCCCACGATCATGATCGTGAAGATCAGCGCCATCATGTTCCAGCCGCCTTCCGACTTGGTGTTCATGTGCAGGAAGTACACCATGTGCACCACTACTTGAACGGCCGCGAACGCCAGCAGGACCAGGCCCATGGTGCCCGAGTTGGTGATGGCTTTCGTCATCACCAGCCAGAAAGGAATGGCCGTCAGGATCACCGACAGGATGAAGCCGATGGTGTAGCTTTTCAGGCTGCCATGATCGTGGTTGTCATGGTGGTGGCTATCGCCGTGTGTGTGGTGGTCGCTCATGGCAGCACTCCCATCAGGTAGACAAAGGTGAAGACGCCGATCCAGATGACGTCCAGGAAATGCCAGAACAGCGACAGGCACATCATGCGGCGGCCGTTTTCCGGGGTCAGGCCATGCTTGTTCAACTGGAACATCAGGGTCACGAGCCAGATCACGCCGAACGTCACGTGCAAGCCGTGGGTACCGACCAGGGCGAAGAACGACGACAGGAACGCGCTGCGCTGCGGACCGGCGCCTTCGTGGATCAGATGAATGAATTCATACATTTCCAGCGACAGGAAGGCCAGGCCGAACAGGCCCGTGATGCCCAGCCAGACCAGGGTGCTGCGCAATTGCTTGCGCTGCATGGCCAGCATGGCGAAGCCGTAGGTGATCGACGACAGCAGCAGCATGGCCGTGTTGACGGCCACCAGCGGCAGGTCGAACAGCGCGGCGCCCGTCGGGCCGTCCGCATAGCTGCGGCCGACCACGGCGTACGTGGCGAACAGACAGGCGAAGATCAGGCAATCGCTCATCAGGTAGAGCCAGAAACCCAGCAAGCTGCCGTTTTCCGGGTGGTGCTCGCGCACAAAGTAGCTGCGCGTGCTTGGTGCGGCGCCAGCGGCGCCGGTGTTATGGGCGATGGTATCAGACATGGCTGCTCAGCAATTTAGTATAAGCGTCTTCGGTACGGATGACTTCTTCCGCAGGAATGTAGTAATCGCGCTTGTAGTTAAAGGTATGGACGATGATGGCAATCATCATGATCACGAAGCCGGCGGCGGCGACGAGCCACATTTGCCAGATCAGGCCAAAACCGACCAGTGCGGACAGTGCGGCGATCACGAAACCAGCCCAGGTGTTCTTCGGCATGTGGATCTTCGTGAAACCGGACGTCGGACGCTGGTAACCGTGTTTCTTCATGTCAGTCCATGCATCGAGTTCGTGCACTTGCGGCGTGAAGGCGAAATTATAGTCTGGCGGGTGGCGACGACGTCGACCATTCCAGCGTGCGGCCGCCCCATGGGTCACCGGTCACGTCGCGCAGGGCGTGACGGTTGCGGTAGCTGACGAAGAACTGGATCAGCATGGAAGCGATACCCAGGGCAATCGAGACGGCGCCAAACCAGGCGATGATGGTCCAGATTTGCAGCGATGGATCTTCAAAGTGGTTGACACGGCGGGTCACGCCCATCAGGCCCAGCACGTACAGCGGCATGAAGGCCAGGTAGAAGCCGACGAACCAGAACCAGAACGAGCACTTGCCCCAGAACGCGTCGAGCTTGTAGCCGAAGGCTTTCGGGTACCAGTAGTTAATTGCAGCAAATACACCGAACACCACGCCGCCGATAATCACGTTGTGGAAGTGGGCAATCAGGAACAGGCTGTTGTGCAGCACGAAGTCCGCTGGAGGTACGGCCAGCAAGACGCCGGTCATGCCGCCGATGGTGAAGGTGACCATGAAGCCGATCGTCCACAGCATCGGCAGTTCAAAGCGGATGCGGCCGCGGTACATGGTAAACAGCCAGTTGAAGATCTTCGCGCCCGTCGGGATCGAAATGATCATCGTCGTGATGCCGAAGAAGGAGTTGACGCTGGCGCCCGAACCCATGGTGAAGAAGTGATGCAGCCATACCAGGTACGACAGGATCATGATGACGCAGGTGGCGTACACCATCGAGGCGTAGCCGAACAGGCGCTTGCTGCTGAACGTGGCGACCACTTCCGAGAACACGCCGAACAGCGGCAGGATCAGAATGTAGACTTCCGGGTGACCCCAGATCCAGATCAGGTTGACGTACATCATGGCGTTGCCGCCCAGTTCCGTCGTGAAGAAGTTAAAGCCGGCAACGCGGTCCAGCGACAGCATGGCCAGAACAGCCGTCAGCACCGGGAAGGCGGCGACGATCAGGATGTTGGTGCACAGAGCGGTCCAGGTGAAGACGGGCATTTTCATCCAGGTCATGCCAGGCGCGCGCATCTTGACGATGGTGGCGATCAGGTTGACACCGGACAATAGCGTCCCGACCCCGGCAATCTGCAAGGACCAGATGTAATAGTCTACCCCCACGTCCGGACTGCCGACGATGCCCGACAGCGGCGGATACGCCAGCCAGCCCGTGCGGGCGAATTCGCCGACGAACAGCGAAGCCATGACCAGGGCGGCGCCCATGGTGGTCATCCAGAAGCTGAAGTTGTTCAGGAATGGGAAAGCCACGTCGCGCGCGCCGATTTGCAGCGGCACCACGTAGTTCATCAGACCCGTCACGAAAGGCATCGCGACGAAGAAGATCATGATCACGCCGTGGGCGGTGAAGATCTGGTCGTAGTGATGCGGTGGCAGGAAGCCGGCATTGTCGCCGAAGGCGATCGCCTGCTGGGTACGCATCATGAGCGCGTCGGCAAAGCCGCGCAGCAGCATGACCAGGCCCAGGATCATGTACATGATACCGATTTTTTTATGGTCGATACTGGTGATCCGTCGCGCCACAGGGTACCCCAGACGCGGAAATACGTCAGTGCCGCAACGAGTGCGATACCGCCCAGGGCGACCATTGCAAAGGTCGCCAGCAGGATAGGTTCGTGAAATGGAATTGCATCCCAAGTCAGACGGCCGAATATAAGCTTCGTCAGATCAATATGGTCTAGCATTGTTACTCTCAGAGAAAAAAGGGAGGCGCCAGGCAAGCGGCGCCAGTATCTGCAGCGCCACTACGATGCGCTGCGGGATTCATGCAGTGGTTACTTGGCTTGAACGCCCTTTTCCACGACTGCATCGCTAGCGACTACTGCCGTTACGGCCGCTACCGGGCTTTTTGCCATCGTCAATTTGTATGGCTCGACCGGCGTCACGCACAGGGCGTCGGAAACGATGGTGCGGTTCAGAATTGCCTTGTACAGATCGTTAGGCACGGCGCTGTAGCGGCGCACCGGATCGCGTTCGCTAGGCTGGGCCAGCGACAGGTAGTCGTCGCGGTTCAGCGCGCCGCCACCGGCACGTGCCGATTCCACCCATTTGTCGAAGTCCGCATCATTCACGCCGTGGAACTTGAAGCGCATGCCCGAGAAACCGGCACCGCTGTAGTTCGCGGAGAAGCCCTTGTAGACACCAGGCTTGTTGATGACGGCATTCAACTGCGTTTCCATGCCCGGCATGGCGTAGATCTGACCTGCCAGTGCGGGGATGAAGAACGAGTTCATGACGGACGAGGCGGTGATCTTGAAGCGGATCGGGCGGTCGACGGGCGCGTACAGTTCATTCACGGAAGCGATGCCTTGCTCCGGGTAGATGAACAGCCATTTCCAGTCCAGCGCCACGACTTCGACGATCATCGGTTTGTGGCTGGCAGGAATCGGGCGGTTGGCGTCGATACGGCTCAATGGGCGGTATGGATCGAGGGTGTGGGTACTGATCCAGGTCAGCAGGCCCAGCACGATGATGATCAGCAGGGGCGCGCCCCAGATGATCAGCTCGAGGCGAGTCGAGTGGTCCCAGTCCGGCTCGTATTTGGCCGCGGTATTGTTTTTTCTATAGCGCCATGCAAACAGCAGGGTCAGGGCGATTACCGGAACGATAATCAACAGCATCAGCAATGTCGAGATGACAATCAGATTGCCTTGCTGAACTGCGATGTCGCCAGACGGATTCAGTACCACCGTATTGCAACCAGCCAACAATGCGAGAGGTAAAAGAAGCAGTCCGCGACGAACTTTTAATGAAAACATACAGGAAAGTCCAGTACAGGGGATGAAGATATGGTACTGTATTCTCACTGGAGCGCGTTGGCAATTGGACGTTTTGTCCTACCCCTTGCTCGGATTTTCACTTGGTGGTTGAGGAGTTTTCCTACAGCTATCTATTGAATAGTCCTACTCCGGGCGTGAGACACCCGGGGTAAGTTACGCGTTGGCCGAACTCGAAACTATATTGGAGACGATCATCATGTCCAGCACGCGCACACACAGCGGGGACGTACCCGCCGACTTTTCCCCCCACTCCCTGCGCGACGCACGCGGGGCCGGCACGGTCGAATCGCATATCGACCCCGGTGAGATCGCCGTCGGCGTGATCATCGGCCGCGCTTCCGAATACTTTGACTTCTTTGTCTACGCCATCGCTTCGGTGCTGGTGTTTCCGCGCGTCTTCTTCCCGTTCGAAGAACGCCTGGAGGGCACATTATATGCTTTCCTGATCTTCTCGTTCGCCTTCATCGCCCGTCCGTTCGGCACCGTGATCTTCATGGAGATCCAGCGCCGCATGGGACGCAGCGCCAAGCTGACGTTCGCCCTCTTCCTGCTGGGCGTGTCGACGGCCGGCATCGCCTTCCTGCCGACCTACGCCCACCTGGGCTTTGCCGCCATCGTCTGGCTGTCCGTGCTGCGCATCGGCCAGGGCGTGGCGCTCGGTGGTTCCTGGGATGGCTTGCCGTCGCTGCTGGCCCTGAACGCGCCGGAAAACAAGCGCGGCTGGTACGCCATGCTGGGCCAGCTGGGCGCGCCCGCCGGCTTCCTGATCGCCGCCGGCCTGTTCTGGTTCATGCTGACCACCCTGACGGATGAGGAATTCCTCGACTGGGGCTGGCGCTATCCCTTCTATGTGGCCTTCGCCATCAACGTGGTGGCCCTGTTTGCCCGCTTGCGCCTGGTGTCGACAAATGAATATGCGCGCCTGCTCGACGAACGCGAACTGCAGCCCGTGAGCGTGTTTGAAATGGGCCGCGGCCAGGGCCGCAACGTGCTGATCGGCGCCCTCGCCGCGCTGGCCAGCTACGCCCTGTTCCACCTGGTGACCGTGTTCCCGCTGTCATGGATTTCCGTCTACCAGACGCGTTCCGCTTCGGACTTCCTGCAGATCCAGATGCTGGGCGCCATGCTGGCCGCCGTCGGCGTGGTAATTTCCGGCTTGCTGGCCGATAAAGTGGGCCGCCGCACCACCCTGGGCGTGCTGGCCGTGCTGATCGCCATCTTCAGCGCCTTCGTGCCGACCCTGATGGGCGGCGGCAATACGGGCCAGGACGTGTTCATCCTCGTCGGCTTCAGCCTGCTGGGCTTATCCTACGGCCAGGCAGCCGGCGCCGTGACGGCCAACTTCCCTGCCCGCTTCCGCTACACGGGCGCGGCCCTGACGTCCGACCTGGCCTGGCTGGTCGGTGCCGGCTTCGCTCCGCTGGTGGCGTTGGGCCTGTCGGCCAACTTCGGCCTCGCCTATGTCAGCTTCTACCTGCTGTCGGGCGCCGTCGCCTCGCTGGCCGCGCTGAGCCTGAACCGGGCGCTGGAAATCCGCGACTGACATATATATAGTGGGTAGCGCACACCGCACTGAAAAAACGCCGGCACCGTCCGGCGTTTTTTCATACCTTGGCCAGGCTTACTGTATCGCCAGCTGCCGGCCGCCCGTGCCCTCTTTCTTCGGCAAGTCCAGCAGCAGCACGCCGTTTTCGTAGCGGGCCTGCGCACCGGCCTCGTCCACCTCGTGCGGCAGCACGAAGCTGCGGTAGTGCTGGCCGTACTCGCGTTCGCTGCGCACGGTCTTGCCGCCGCCGTCGCGCGTCACTCTTTCATCCTTGAGTTCGGCACTGATGGAGACGCGGTTGCCGTCGATGGAGACCTTGATATCGTCCTTGTTGACGCCTGGAATGTCCGCCTGCACCTGATAGGCTTGCTCGGTTTCGGAAATGTCGACGCGCATGCGCGACGTGCCCCCTTCACGCAGGCGCAAGGCGGGCGCAAAAAAGTCATGCATGAATTCTTCCATGTCGCTGAACGGGTCGAAACGTGCCAGCGGGTTTTGCGTATCGCGACGGATCAATTGATTAGCCATGATGTCCTCCTGCAAAGGCTGGTTTGCACACGGCGGCCGTCCGCGGGGACGCCGCCACCTCCTGCATCTTAGGATGCGAAGCGCCAATCTCGTTGATCTGCCTCAATCGTGGCAAGCTTGATTTTTTCGCTACTTTGCTCTGTGCGTTGCCGCGCTTTGCACAGCCTTGCAAGTCGGCAATTGAGCGCAAGGCTGTTATGCTAGCGCACACTATGCTTGACCACCAGAAAACTTGCATTTCAATTAAAATTGATTTTTTCGCGACAGCCTTACACGGACATGATGAATACCAAGACCCCGATCGACTCCTTCAGCTTTCGCCGCATCCTCGCCCGCAACGTCACCTTGCCGCTGGTCATCGGGGTCGTCACCGCCCTCGTGTTTGTCGGCCTGATCGCCTACCTGCTGTCGGCCCTGCGCTCGGTCGAGCATTCCGAACGGGTGATCGGCAACGCCAACGAAGTCATGAAGCTGTCCGTCGACCTGGAAACAGGGATGCGCGGCTATCTGCTGACGGGCGATGAAACGTTTTTGGCGCCATATAAGTCGGGCAAGGCAAAGATCGCCGTGGAAATGAGCACCCTGCTCGAACTCGTGTCCGACAGCCCCATCCAGGTGGACCGCTTGCGCCGCATCCGCGCGCTGCAAGGCCAGTGGATGGAGTAGTACGCGGAAGCAGTGATCGGCCAGCGCCGCAATAACCAGGAATTCCTCGCGCGCGTGCGCCAGGGCGAAGGCAAGCTGGAATTCGATGAAATCCGCCGCGAATTCCTCACTTTCCTGTCCATGGAGCAACGGCTGCGCCAGGAACGGGCCGACACGGCCGAAGGCCGCACCATGCTGGCCGTGGCGGTATTCCTCGTCCTCAGCCTGGGCATGTCGGGCTTGCTTGCCTATCTGGGACGGCGCGAACTGCTGCGCCTGTCCGATATCTACAATGAAGCGCTGGAACAGCGGAGCAAGGACAACGACGTGCTGCAGGAACAGGCGTGGCTGCGCACGGGACAGACGGAGCTGGCGGCCCACACGAGCGGCCAGCTGGGCCTGCCGCAGCTGGGACGGCACGTGCTCGATTTCCTGGCCCACCGGCTGGAAGTGGCCGTGGCCACCCTGTACGTCGTCGATGAAGACGGCAGCCTGCGCCGCACGGCCGTGTACGGCTTCAACGAACAGGGCGTGAAGGAAAAACAGGTGTTCAAGCTGGGCGAAGGCCTGGTGGGCGAGACGGCGCGCGAAAAGCGCCTCAAGCATGTGCAGCAAGTGCCCGAGAATTATCTGACCGTGACGTCGAGCCTGGGCAGCGGCGCACCGCTGGAACTGGTTTTGGCGCCCGTCAACAATGAAGGCGTCGTCAACGGCGTCATCGAACTGGGCTTTACGCATCCCGTCAGCGCCCGCGCCAAGGAATGGCTGAACCTGATTGGCGCGAATATCGGCACCTCGCTGGAAGCGGCCCTGTACCGCCAGCGCCTGCAAAACGTGCTGGAAGAAACCCAGCAATTGAACGAAGAGCTGGAAGTGCAGCAGGAAGAGCTGCGCACGGCCAATGAAGAGCTGGGCGAGCAGTCGCGCGTGCTGGAACAGTCGCAAGCACACCTGGAAGAGCAAAAGGCGGCGCTGGAGCAGTCGAACGAGCAGCTGGCCGTGCAAGCGCTGTCGCTGGACCAGAAAAACATGGCCATCGTCGAGGCGCACGCCCAGCTGGAAGCGCGCGCGGACGAGCTGCAGCGGGCCAGCCGCTACAAATCCGAATTCCTGGCGAACATGTCGCATGAGCTGCGCACGCCGCTGAACAGCTCGCTGATCCTGTCGAAGCTGCTGTCAGACAACAGCAGCGGCAACCTGACGCCGGAGCAAGTGACGTTTGCGCAAACCATTTATTCGGCCGGCAATGACCTGTTGACCCTCATCAACGATATCCTGGACATTTCCAAGGTCGAGGCGGGCAAGCTGGAATTGACGCCGGACGCCGTGCCCTTCGACGAGCTGCTCAGCAGCATGAAGATGCTGTTCGGCGCCCAGGCGCAGCAAAAGAAACTGGTATTTGACGTCAAGGTGGCGCCGGACACGCCGCCGTCCTTCGTCAGCGACCGCCAGCGCCTCGAGCAAATCCTGAAGAACCTGCTGTCGAACGCCATCAAGTTTACGGATGCGGGCACCGTGTCCCTGCACGTGAGCGCCGATGCGGCCGGCCAGGTGCGCTTCCAGGTGCAGGATTCGGGCATCGGCATCGCCGACGACCAGCAGCACAAGATTTTCGACGCCTTCCACCAGGCGGACGGCACCACCAGCCGCCGCTATGGCGGCACGGGCCTGGGCCTGTCGATTTCGCGCGACCTGGCCGCCTTGCTGGGCGGCAGCATCGAGCTGGCCAGCACGCCGGGCCACGGCAGCACGTTTACATTGGTGCTGCCGGCCATGATGCCGGAACGGGCGGTGGAAACAGCAAGCGCGCCCGCCGCCGCGCCGCAAGCGCCCGCAAAAACCGCCGCCGCGCCGAAGGCGGCGCCCGCCGCCAAGCCCGTGCCGCTGCCCACCTTCCAGGATGACCGCGACAGTGTGCCCGCCGTCAAGACGGGCCAGCGTTCCGTGCTGGTGATCGAGGATGAACCGTCGTTTGCCGGCATCCTGTTCGACCTCGCGCATGAAATGCAGTACCGCTGCCTGGTGGCGCACGGCGCCGATGAAGGCTTGCGCCTGGCGGAAGAATTCCTGCCCGACGCCATCCTGCTCGACATGGGCTTGCCCGACCGCCCGGGCTTGCTGGTCTTGCAGCAATTGAAGGAAAACCCGCTGACGCGCCACATTCCCGTGCACATCGTCTCCGGCAACGACCAGATCCAGGAAGCCATGCAGCTGGGCGCCATCGGCTACGCCACCAAGCCGCGCACGCGCGAACAGCTGAAGGAAGTGTTCCGCAAGCTCGAATCAAAATTCACGCAGCAGATGAAGCGCATCCTGCTGGTCGAGGACGACGAACGCCAGCGCGAAAGCGTGGTGCACCTGATCAGCGACGACGACGTGGAAATCACGGCCGTGGCGCTGGGCGAACAGGCGCTGGAATTGCTGAAGACACAGATTTTCGACTGCATGATCATCGACTTGAAGTTGCCTGATATCCAGGGCAACGAATTGCTCGAACGCATGGAGCATGAAGAGCTGTCTCGTTCCCGCCCGTCATCGTCTACACGGGCCGCAACCTGAGCCGCGAGGAAGAGGCGGATCTGATGAAGTATTCGCGCTCGATCATCATCAAGGGCGCCCGCTCGCCCGAACGCCTGCTCGACGAAGTCACCCTCTTCCTGCACAAGGTGGAATCGGAACTGTCGAGCGAACGCCAGGGCATGCTGCAGCAGGTGCGCAGCCGCGAGCGCGTGTTTGAAGGCCGCAAGATTTTGCTGGTGGACGACGACGTGCGCAACATCTTTGCCCTGACGAATGCGCTGGAACAGAAAGGCGTGGTGGTGGAAATCGGCCGCAACGGCTTCGAAGCCATCAGCAAGCTCAACAGCGTGGACGATATCGACCTGGTGTTGATGGATGTCATGATGCCGGGCATGGATGGCCTGGAAGCGACGCGCCTGATCCGCGCCGATGGCCGCTACAACAAGCTGCCCATCATTGCGATTACGGCCAAGGCCATGAAGAATGACCAGGAAGAATGCCTGCAGGCGGGCGCCTCCGACTACCTGGCCAAGCCGATCGACCTGGACCGCCTGTATTCACTGCTGCGCGTGTGGATGCCGAAGATGGAACGCATGTGATGGAGCGATACTGATGTCCCTGCGCACCACGGACGCGCAACTGCACGCGCTGATGGAAGCGATCTATCAGCGCTACAGCTATGATTTTCGCGACTACTCTTTGCCCTCGCAACGCCGGCGCCTGAATCAGGCGCTGGAGCGCTTCCATTGCGCCGACCTGCCCGCCTTGCAGCAGCTGGTGCTGGACGACGCGGCCGCCTTTGGCAAGCTGCTGCAGATTTTGACCGTGCCCGTCACGCAAATGTTCCGCGACCCGGCGTTTTTCCTCGCCCTGCGCGAACACGTCGTGCCCGTGCTGAAAACCTACCCGTCACCGACCATCTGGGTGGCCGGCTGCTGCACGGGCGAAGAAGCGCTGTCGCTGGCCATCATGCTGTACGAGGAAGGCTTGCTCGAACGCAGCACGATCTACGCCACCGACATCAATCCGCAAGCGCTGGCCACGGCCGCGCGCGGCGTATACCCGCTGCACCGCATGGCCGACTACGGCGACAACTACCTGGCCGCGGGCGGCCTGGGCCAGCTGGCCGAGTACTACACGGTCGAGCATGCCACGGCGCGTTTCCAGCAGCACTTGCTCGACAGGATCAACTTTGCCGACCACAGCCTGTCCACGGACAGCGTTTTTATTGAAACGCAATTGATTTGCTGCCGTAACGTGCTGATTTACTTCAACAAAACCTTGCAGGAACGGGCCCTGGGCCTGTTCCACGATTCACTGTGCCACCGGGGTTTCCTGGGCCTGGGCAGCAAGGAAAGCACGCATTTCACGCGCTTTGCCGCCGACTTCGAACCCTTGCCGGGTCCCGAAAAGCTCTACCGCAAGCGTGCGCCGTCGCACGCCGCTTCCCATTACGCTGGACGGCACATGCCAGGAATGAAACATGATGAATGAAACAAAGCACCAAACTGCTGATCGTCGACGACTTGCCGGAAAACTTGCGCGCGCTCAATGCGCTGATCCGCGAGAGCGACCGCAGCGTCTACCAGGCCTCCTCGGGCGAAGAAGCGCTGGCCCTGCTGCTGGAGCACGATTTCGCGCTGGCCATCCTCGACGTGCAGATGCCGGAAATGGATGGTTTTGAACTGGCGCAATTGATGCGCGGCACGGAAAAGACGCGCCACATCCCCATCGTCTTCGTCACGGCGGCCGGCAAGGAAATGAATTTTTCCTTCCAGGGCTATGAAAGCGGCGCCGTCGATTTCCTGCACAAGCCGCTCGACATCAATGCCGTGCAAAGCAAGGTCAACGTTTTTGTTGCCCTGCACCAGCAGCGCAGCGAGACGCGGCGCCAGGTGCAGGCGCTCGAGCACAGCCGCCAGCAACAGGAAGCGTTATTGAAAGAATTACGCGCCACGCAGGCAGAGCTGCAGCGTTCGCTGCGCCTGCGCGACGAATTATGTCCATGGTGGCGCACGAACTGCGCACGCCGCTCAATACGCTGTTCCTGGAGACGCAGATGCGCACCGTCAACCTCGAACGGGGCAACCTGGCCGCCTTCGAGCCGGAAAAACTGGGCAAGATGGTGGCGCGCGACGGGCGGCAAATCCGCAGCATGGTGCGCCTGATCGATGACATGCTCGACGTGTCGCGCATCACCAGCGGCAAGCTGTCGATCCGCCGCGAAGCCGTCGACCTGACCAGCCTGGTGCGCCGCGTGGCCGACGACCTGGCGCCGTGTGCGGCCGCCACGGGCAGCGTGCTGGAAGTGCTGGCCTTCGAAGCCATCCACGGTTACTGGGATGCCTTCCGCGTCGAGCAGATCGTTGTCAATCTGATCAGCAACGCCGTGCGCTACGGCCAGGGCCAGCCAGTGGAGATCAGCCTGGCGCACACGCAGAACAGCGCCGTCATCGAAGTGCGCGACCATGGCATCGGCATCAACGCGCGCGACCAGGAACGCGCATCTTCGACGCCTTCGAGCGCGTCATGCACCAGGACCGCACGGGCGGCCTGGGCCTGGGCCTGTTCATCACCAAGCAGCTGGTCGATGCGCATGGCGGCGCCATCACCCTGCAAAGCCAGCCCGGCAATGGCGCCCTGTTCAGCGTCACCCTGCCGCTGGCCGGCAGCTGAGGCCCCCATGAGCAGCACACCCGCCTCCAGCAGCCAGACCGGCGCCAGCGCCGTCGCCTTTCTGTTGCAGCTGGAACGCCGGCTGCGGCTGCTGCAAGACACGGGCGACATCCTTTCCCTGTCGGCGCAGCTGCTGGGACAGCGCCTGGGCGCCCAGCAAGTGGCCTGTTTCGATATCGACCAGACCCTGCAATGCCCTACCCTGCAGCATGCGTGGAGCGACGGCCTGGCGCCCGGTGCCGCCGGCGAATATTTCCTCGGCGATTATGCGGCCCGCCTGGCCGAGGCGCTGGCGGCCGGCCAGGCGCTCGCCGTCAGCGATGATGTGGCGAGCGACCCGCGCACGGCCATGCCGGCCGCGCTGGCCACGTTTGCGCGCCTGGGCATCCGCGCCTTCCTGAATATTCCCATTGCCAAGGAGGGCCGGCTGGCGGCCCTGTTCGTCGTGCACAGCCGCGCGGCGCGGCTGTGGCATGCGGACGAGATCGAACTGGCCGTGCAAGTGTCGGAACGGGTCTGGTCGACCATTTTGCGGGCGCAGGCGGAAGCGCGGCTGCGCGCCCTCAGTGCCAGCATGGAAACGCAGGTGGCCGAGCGCACGCGCGAATTCGGCCGCACCTGGAACGTCAGCCCCGATTTGCTGGGCGTGCTCAACCTGGACGGCTATTTCGAGCACTCGAACCCCGCCTGGCAAGCCACGCTGGGCTGGTCGGCGGAGGAAATCCGCACGACGCGCTTCCTGGAACTGATCCATCCCGAAGACTTGCCGCGCACCCATGCGGCCTGGGAAGCGGCCAACCAGGGCCAGCCGGCGCTGCGTTTCGAAAACCGCTACCGCCACAAGCTGGGCGGCTGGCACTGGCTGTCGTGGGTGGCCGTGCCCGAGGGAGAGAAGGTGTATTGCAGCGCGCGCGACATCACCGTGGAAAAGAAGCTGGAAGCGGAACTGGCCGCGCGCAACAGCGAGCGCGAGCGGCTGTGGCGCAGCGCGCAAGACCTGATGGTGGCCATCGATGCCGACGGCTGCTTTGCCGCCGTCAACCCGGCCTCGTCAGCCATCCTGGGCTGGCTGCCCGAGGAAATGCTGGGCCGCAGCCTGTTCGACTTCGTGCTGCCCGAGGATGCCGCCGCCACGCGCCAGGCCTTGTTGCAGGTAAGCAAGGAATCCATCCCCAGCTTTGAAAACCGCTACCGGCACCGCGAGGGCGGCCACCGCTGGCTGTCGTGGGTGGCCGCAAGCGAAGGCGACCTGGTGTTCGCCACCGGGCGCCACGTCACGCTGGAAAAGGAAGCGGAAAGCACCTTGCGCAGCATGCAGGAATCGTTGCGCCACAGCGAAATGGCGCTGCTGCAATCGCAAAAGCTCGAAGCGCTGGGCAAGCTGACAGGCGGCGTGGCCCATGATTTCAATAATGTCCTGCAAATTATCTCCGGCAATCTGCAGTTGCTGCAGCTTGGCCTGGACGACGACCCGCTGGCCGCCAAGCGCATCGCCAGCGCCTCGGCCGCCGTGGAACGGGGCGCCAAGCTGTCGGCCCAGCTGCTGGCTTTTGCGCGGCGTCAACCGTTAAAACCGCTGGTAACGGACCTGGCGCAGCTGCTGCGCGCCACGGAAGACCTGCTGCGGCGCGCCACGGGCGAAAGCATCGAGACGCGCTTGCTGCTGGCCGACGACTGCTGGCGCGCCCTGGTCGATCCGCACCAGCTGGAAAACGTCATCCTCAACCTGGCCATCAACGCGCGCGACGCCATGGCCGGCCAGGGCCAGCTGACCATCGAACTGGGCAACAGCGTGCTGGACAGTGCCTACGCGGCCCGCCATGCGGACGTGGCGCCCGGCGACTACGTGCAGCTGGCCGTCTCGGATACGGGCACGGGCATTCCCGCCGAGCTGCTGGACAAGATTTTCGAACCGTTCTTCACGACCAAAGGCGAAGGCACGGGACTGGGCCTGTCCATGGCGTACGGCTTCCTGCGCCAGAGCGGCGGCCACCTGACGGTGGACAGCGTGCCCGGCCATGGCAGCACCTTCCGCATCTACCTGCCGCGCTCGCTCGAAGCGGAAACGGAACTGCCGCTGCAACTGGGCGGCCCCGTGCTGGGCGGCAAGGAAACCATCCTCGTCGTGGAAGACGACGTGCAGGTGCAGACGACGGTGGTCGACATGCTGCGCGGCCTCGGCTACGCCGTGCTGCGCGCCAGCGATGGCGAAAGCGCGCTGGCCATCGTCGGCAGCGGCGTGCCCATCGACCTGCTGTTTACGGACGTGGTGATGCCGGGCAAGGTGGCCAGCACGGAACTGGCGCGCCAGGCCCGTGTGCTGCTGCCGAAGCTGGCCGTGCTGTTCACCTCTGGCTACACGCAGGACGCCATCATGCAGGGCGGCCGGCTGGAACCGGGCGTGGAACTGTTGAGCAAGCCCTACCGGCGCGAAGACCTGGCGCGGCGCATCCGCCACCTGCTGGCCAACCGCCAGCACGTGACGGCCCTGCACCAGTACCGCGCGCAACTGGCGCCGCAGGCCGCTCCGGCGCGGCCGGAGGGCAGGCATATCCTGCTGGTGGAAGACAATGCCGATGCGCGCGCCATGACGGGCGACCTGCTGGCCATGCTGGGACACACGGTGCTGGCCGTGGGCACGGCCGAGGAAGCCCTGCCCCTGCTGGCTACGCCGGGACTGGAACTGCTGCTGACCGATATCAGCCTGCCGCGGATGTCGGGCGCCGAGCTGGCCGCACGGGCGGCGCGCGAACAGCCGCAGCTGGAAGTGGTGTTTTCCACGGGCCACTCCCCCGCCAATTCCGGCGTGCTGGACCCGCAGGCGCGCTTTCTGGTGAAACCCTTTACCGTCGAGCAATTGCAGCGGGCCTTGCTGCCGCCAAATCAGTAGACGTCGAGCCGGCGCGCCTTCAGTGCGCCGGCCAGTTCTTCCAGGCCGAACGGCTTGCGCAGGAAACGCGCGCTGGCGTCCTGCATCAGGCTGGCTCCCCAGTCGTGCCCGGAAGCAAACACCACCTCCAGCTGCGGCCAGTGCGCGCGCGCATGGCGCGCCAGTTCCAGGCCGGACATGGTGGGCAGGCTGATGTCCGTCACCAGCACGTCCAGGCCCGGCATGGCCAGGAGCGGCATGGCCGCTTCCGCGCTGGCCACGCCATGCACGGTGTGGCCCAGCATATTGAGCATTTCCGTGGTCATTTCGCGCGCATCGTCGTTGTCTTCCACCAGCAGGATGCGCCGCCCGGACGGGTCGGGCGCGCCCACCAGGCGGCGGTCGGCCAGCAGGTGGCGCAGGCGCCGCGCCAGGTCTTCGCGCTGGTAGGGCTTGCTCAACAGCTCGACACCCGGGTCCAGCCGCCCGCCCTGCATGATGGCGTTGTGCGTATAGCCTGACGTAAACAGCACGGCCAGCTCGGGCAGCAGCAATTTCGCCTGCTGCGCCAGCTCCTTGCTGCTGACGGGACCAGGCATGACGACGTCCGTAAACAGCAGGTCGATGGCCACGCCCGTACCCAGCAGGGCCAGCGCCGAGGCGCCGTCGTCCGCATGCAGCACGTCGTAGCCGAGGCCGCGCAGCATGTCGACCACCGTGTGTTGCACGGGAGCATCGTCTTCCACCACGAGGATGGTCTCGCCGCCGCCCAGCACGGGGCCCGTCAGGCCCGGCGGCGGTTCGGCCAGCTTTTCCAGCGAGCGCGGCAGATATATCTTGAAGGTCGTGCCGGCGCCGGGCGCGCTGTGCACCTTGATATGGCCCGCGCTCTGGCGGATGAAGCCGTAGGCCATGGACAGGCCCAGGCCCGTGCCCTCGCCTTCGCGCTTGGTGGTGGTAAAGAACGGCTCGAAAATCTGGTCGATCACGTCGCGCTCCATGCCATGGCCCGTGTCCGTGATGGTCAGCAGCACATATTGCCCTTCCAGCACATCGGCATGCAGGCTGGCGTAGGCGGCATCGAGCGTGACATTACTCAAGGTAAACGTGAGCCGGCCGCCCTTCTCCATCGCGTCGCGCGCGTTGATGGCCATGTTCAACAGCACGTTTTCCATCTGGTTCGGGTCGACCAGGGTATGCCACAAGCCTTCGCTGATGAAGGTTTCCTCGGCAATCGCTTCGCCCAGGGCGCGGCGGATCAGCTCATGCATGCGGCGCAGCAGCCGGCCCAGGTCCGTCACCAGCGGCTTCAACGGTTGACGCCGCGCAAAGGCCAGCAGTTGCGACGACAGCTTGGCGCCCCGTTCGACGGCCGAGGCCGCCGAATCGAGGCGCCTGGCCGCCTGCGGATTGTCGGACACCGTCAGTTTCAGCAGTTGCAGATTGCCGGAAATGATTTGCAGCACATTGTTGAAATCGTGGGCCACGCCGCCCGTCAGCTTGCCGATCGATTCCAGCTTCTGCGCCTGCAGCAAGGCTTGCTCGCTGCGCACCAGCGCCAGCCGCGCCTCCTTCTCGTCCGTGACGTCGCGGCCGATGGCGTGGATCAGCTTTTGCGCCGGCACGGCCGTCCAGGAAATCCAGCGGTAGCCGCCATCGCGCCGGCGGTAGCGGTTTTCCATGCGCAAGGTAGGCGCGCCGTGGGCCAGGCGCGACAAGTCCTTCAAGGCCGCCATGCGGTCGTCGGGATGCACAAGGCTGATGAAGTCCATGCCCAGCGATTCGATTTCCGGCCGGTCGAGGATCTTGCTCCAGGCGGGATTGACGGCGATGATCATGCCGGCCAGGTCCGCCACCAGCATGATGTCGGTCGACAGCCGCCACATGCGGTCGCGGTCGGCCGTGCGGTTGGCCATTTCCACTTCCAGCGAGGAATTCAGGTAGGCCATCTTTTCCAGCACGTTCTTCTTCTGTTCCTGCACGTCCGTATTCGTGCCCACCCAGCGCAGCACCGTGCCTGCCTCGTCGAACAGGGGCAAGGCGCGCGCCAGGAACCAGCGGTAGGCGCCGTCGCTGGCGCGGCGCATGCGGAACTCGTGTTCGTAGGCGCTGGCGGTGGCGACGGCCCGCTCCCAGCTTTTTTGCGTGGCCTGCACGTCGTCCGGGTGCACGCACTGGCGAAAACCGGTGGACACGAGCGACTTCATCGATTGCCCCGTGTATTCGCACACCTGTTGGTTGACCCAGTAGGTGGCGCCGCTGCCATGCGCCAGCCAGGCCTGGTTGGGCATGGTCGAGGCCAGCGAACGGAACTGCGCTTCGCTGTCGAGCAAAGCGTTGCGCGCCTGCCAGTGTTCGTCGATATCCTCGCAGGAGCCGTACCATTTCACGGGCTGGCCCCGCTCGTCGAGCCGGCAGTAGGCGCGCGAATGCACCCAGCGGTAGCGGCCGTCCTGCCGGCGCACGCGCATTTCCTGGTCCAGCGGCTGGCCGCTGCCCACCGCTTCGCTCCACGCCGCCAGTGTACGGGGCACGTCCTCGGGATGGATGGCATCGAGCCAGCTGGTAGCGAGGCCGCTGCCTCCCGTCCAGTCGCGCCAGCGCTGCGCCACATAGTCGAGCTTGCCGTCGAGGTCGGCCGTCCACAGCACTTGCGTGTTCAGCTCGATGGCGTAATGGAAGTGTTCGCGGCTGTCGTGCAGCGCTTTTTCCAGCTGGCCCCGCTCAATCACATGCGCGGCCACGCGCGCGGCCAGCGCCAGCAATTCGATCTCGGGCTGGGTGGGATGGCATGGCGCCTGGAAAAACAGGCCCAGCACGCCCAGGATATGCCCCTTGGCGCCGAAGACGGGAGCGACCCAGCAGGCGCGGTAGCCGTGCAGCATGGCTTCCTTGCGTCCCGCGCTCCAGTGCACGTCGCGCGTGATGTCACCGCAATACACGGGCGCGCCGGAAAAGGCGGCCGTGCCGAACGGGGACGGCTGGTCGCCGCCGTGGCGCAGGGCCAGGCACAGGTCTTGCGGCAGGCTGGGCGCGGACAAGCCGCAAAAGCGGTCGGCCTCGTCGATGAGCACGAGGCAGGCGTGCGCGCCGCCCTCGGCCAGGTCTTGCAGCGCCAGCAACAAGTGTTCCAGTGCATGGGCCAGGTCGGCGCCTGCCGCGATGCTGCCCAGCGCACTATGCTCGGCGTCCAGCAAGGAAAGAATGTTGTTTGCGTGCACCGTGTCGATAAGGGGAAAACTGATGCCGAAATATACCATGGGGCAACGCTCTTGCAGGAGGAAAACAGCATGCCGCTTGATCTCTGCCGCCACGCGGCCCTATGCTACAGTGTTGCTCTCTTCTCAAGCGAATCCCAGCATGCCTACCTCCTTGCCGTCTTCCCTGATCGCCACCGCCCTGCTCACCTCCGCCCAAGGCGCCGTCGCCGTCCCCATGAGCCTGGACGACTACCTGGCCCTGAACGGCCCCGCCCCCACGGCGCAGATCGCCTATGGCCCCGCGCCATCGCAATACGCGCAGCTGTTCCAGCCCGAAGGCAGCGGCCCGTTCCCCGTCGTCGTGCTCGTTCATGGCGGCTGCTGGACGGTGGCCTTCGGCGGCATCAAACAGATGCGCAACGTGGCCGGCGCCCTCGTCGCGCAAGGTATTGCCGTGTGGAATGTGGAATACCGGCGCGTGGACGAGCCAGGCGGCGGCTATCCGGGCACCTACGAAGACATACACGCGGCGCTCGACAGCCTGCAGCAGCACGCGCCCCGGTACCAGATCGACACGCGCCGCATCGTCGCCATGGGCCACTCGGCCGGCGGCCAGCTGGTGCAATGGATCGCCGGCAGGGAAAAGCTGCCCAAGACCAGCCCCCTGTACCGCGAACAGTATCTGCCGATCAAAAATATCCTGAGCCTGGGCGGCCTGGCCGACCTGCGCCACGAGAAAGACTTGATCAAGACCAGCTGCGAACGCGACATCGCGCAACTGGCAGGCAGCGCCAGCACTGACCGCCCCGACATCTACAGCGACACCAACGCCGCCGACCTGATCCCCAACGGCAGCCGCACCGTGCTTGCCACGGGAGAATTGGACACCATCTCCCCTCCCCGCGTCGCGCATGACTATGCGGCCAGGGCGCTCAAGGCCGGCGACCATGCGGAAGTGCTGATCTTGCCTGGCGCCAGCCATTATGACGAGATTGCGGCGACGTCGAATGCTTGGGGGATGATTTTGCCGGTGGTGCGGGAGATGCTGGGGATAGTGGGTGGAAAGCTGCCGTAAATGGGGCATCATCCGCCGCAAACCTCACCCCGCATGTGCTATGTGATCAGTTACAATTAGAAGGAATAGCGTTTAGCGTCAGAACGAAAGTTTCCAGCATGAGAGTAGTGAAAATTTGGGACGCAGATATTTATCGGGACGGCGAATCATATGGCTTTTACTTTGATGCCGATGATGGCCACTGGTACGAGTTGTTCATGCAAACCACTGCGTTCGATGACGATAAGTGCGCCACGCACCGTCCTCCCGTCGTTTACTTGGAAGGTTGCAATAGTGGACATGTAGTTCAAAACCTTTCATGGGATGAAGCAAAGGTCTTTATCAAAAACCTGTCCTACAACAATCATCGCTTCAGCGAATTATCGCTCATCATTGCAAATGAAGGCCGCGAACTTACCGACTGAGATTGTCCGTCACCCATTTCGATCACCACTCGTGGCCTGGAATTTAATTCAACTATAAATTTTTCAACAAGACTGCGATCCTTTTCCGTTTTAATACTATGCTTTAAAACTGGCGCCACATAATAAACGAGCAAATCAGAATCATTGGGCTTATTTGTTACAACTTCCTTCACGACGGAAATTAAATTTGGCAAAGACATGAATGAAGCAAATACTTCATATGGTTTCGAGTTGGCGAATGGGATTTTCTTGAGGTAAAAGCGAGCCAAGCGCAATTGATCATTTTTCTTCCATGAACGATGGCCCATAACTTTAAAAGCTTCCCCGTAGTTCTCAGCTTCTATTGGGAAAGTCTCCATAAGATAACTTGCAGCATCCTCCGATGCTAAACTTTTGAGCTTGGTTTCAAGTTTAGTTTGGTTATTCATACAAACCTCCGACCTTCAATATTTCAGAAATAGCCCAAGAGGCAACTTGGCATAACATGCCATTGTTTCCGATGGTTGATAATGACCAGAGTCATTCTTCCAGTGAACAATAGTTCCGCGCTTTGGGCCCATGTTATTCGCAAAACGAATCGACCCAGCATAAGCCACATCATTACCTCCGCTAAGCCCAAGATGCGTTGAGTAATCAAAGTTGCTATTCTGCCGTGCCACACGGACAATTCCATCTGACATGGTTACAAAATCGTATCGCCCAGATGGGGTGATTTTTATTCCATTTACGCTCTTTAACCAATATCGGCCATCAGCATCCTGGCTCAGAAATCTAAGAATATTCTGTAGAACGACCGCATCTCCAGGCCTTAGATTACTGAACATGCCTGCACGAGTAAGGTTTTGTACTACGGAGGAAATTTGTTTCTCCCAATAATAAGCATCGTACGTAAAGCGTGCTTTTATCAATAGTACCTCGAACGTGCCAAGACCGCCTAGCGTTGGCACATATACTATCTATTCGACATCTGATTCCTTAGTAGATTCATCAAAACTGGCAACGACAGCAAGAACTCACCCCCGCCCCAAACCAAGGCTCCCCGGGCCCAGCGGGCCTGAAAAATGGCCAGGGCAAGGCGCGCGGGCGAAGACAGTACGCATGTACGGCGAGCCCAAGCAACGCAGCCATGGACATTTTCTCAGGCCCGCGGCTCTGGCCCGCCATTCAATACAAACTTACTGAACACGCGCTAGGTACTGCGCCAGCTGGGCGAAGGTAGCCTTGAACCCCTGCGTCATCGACTCATGCCCTTCCACAAAAGTCCGATGCTGCTCATCCGTCGCCTTGTGCGGCGTCGACCGCAAGGTCATCGTCGTCTTGCCGTTTTCCTCGGTGAGGGTCATGACATTGAACGATTCCAATGGCCAAGTCGCGCTGACCGGATGCTGCACGGCATTACCCTGCTTGTCGGCGAACGACAAAATCGAAACGATGCGTTCAGGCGCTTCGATGGCCTGGTAAGTGAACTTGCCCCACATCTCATAGCCATTGTCGGCGCGCATGCCGTAGTGGAAGACACCGCCGGGCTGCAAGTCCAGCGCCAGCACGCTCAATTCGAAGCCGACGGGGCCCCACCATTGGGCCAGGCGTTCCGGCTCCACCCACGACTGGAACACCAGTTCGCGCGGCGCGTCGAAAGTTTGCGTGATGACAAAGTCGCTGCTGTCGCGGTGCTGGCCGTCCTGCTTCTGTTTTTCCGTCGTCATGCTGTCTCCTGATGGTGGTGGGCTGACTGTTAATGTAACAGCGGCGTAGACAAACGGGAAGGCCTGTACGCCTGCCAAAGAGGCATGCTAAAATATTAGTTAGACACCTAACCATTAGACGACTCACCTTATGATTTCTATCGAAGAGCGCTTTTCCGCCGCGCTCCACAAGACGGCGCGCGGCTGGCGCCATGCGATCGACCGGCGCCTGAAAGACCTGGACCTGGGGCAAGCAAGCTGGATGTGCATCGCCATGATCGCCAAATCGCCGCAGCCGCCCTCGCAAAGCGAGCTGGCGCACCAGTTGGGCGTGGAAAACCCCACCATGGTGTCGATGCTGGACCGGCTCGTGAAATCGGGCTTCGTGCAGCGCCAGCCGTCGGCAACGGACCGCCGCGTGAAACTCGTCGTGCTGACCGAGGCGGGCCTGCAAGTGTATGACACCGTGCGCAAGGAAGCGGACGGCTTCCGCAAGGAGCTGCTGCAGGGCATTGACCCCGATCAACTGCGTGCCGCCACCGAACTGCTCGAAGGCCTGCAGGCTGCCACGGAGAAGTTTGCGTGACTTCCGTGACGGCAGCGGCCCTTCCAGCCTCGCAAGACCCCACGCTGAACCGGCGCATGATCACGATTTCGATCATGCTTGCCACCATCATCCAGGCGCTCGACGGCACCATCGCCAACGTCGCCCTGCCCCACATGCAGGGCAGCCTTTCCGCCTCGCAAGACCAGATCACCTGGGTACTGACCTCGTTCATCGTTGCCGCCGCCATCGCCACGCCCCTGACGGGCTGGCTGTGCGACCGTTTCGGCCAGAAAAACACCTTTCTCGTCTCCGTGGCCGGCTTTACGCTCGCCTCCGTGCTGTGCGGCCTGTCCGGCACCCTGTCCGAGATCGTTGCCGCCCGTTTGCTGCAAGGCGTGTTCGGCGCGGCGCTGGTGCCGCTGTCGCAGGCGGTCTTGCTCGATATCAATCCGCGCGAAAAGCACGGCTCGGCCATGGCCATCTGGGGCATGGGCGTGATGATCGGCCCCGTCCTGGGCCCGACACTGGGGGCGGCTGGCTGACGGACAGCTACAGCTGGCGCTGGGTCTTCTTCATCAACATCCCCATCGGCGCCATGGCCTTCTATGGCATCTGGCGCTATATCCGCAAGGACCCGCCCAACCGCCGCATGAATTTCGATATGTTCGGCTTTGCCACCCTGAGCCTGTCCATCGGCGCGCTGCAGATGCTGCTGGACCGGGGCGAGCAGAACGACTGGTTTTATTCCACGGAAACGTGGATCGAAGCCATCGTGCTGGCCATGAGCCTCTGTTATTTCATCGCCCACACGGCCCTGCGTCCGGCCGGCAAGTCCTTCCTCGACTACCGCCTGCTGAAGAATTCGAACTATGTGAGCGGCTTGCTGTTCATCTTCATCGTCGGCATGGTGCTGTTCGCCACCCGCGCGCTGACGCCGTCGATGCTGCAAGGCTTGATGAACTATCCGGCGGCCATTGCCGGCCTGGTGACGGCGCCCAGCGGCCTGGGCACGATGCTGGCCATGCTAATCGTCGGCAAGCTCACGGGCAAGATCGATACGCGCATCCTGCTGGGAGTGGGCTTTTCGATCACCGCGTTTTCGCTGTGGCAGATGGCCAATTTCACCCTGGACCTGGTGCCGAAGACGGTCGTGTGGAACGGCATCATCCAGGGCATCGGCCTGGGCCTCGTCTTCGTGCCGCTGAGCGCGGCCACGTTCGCCACCCTGTCGCCGCAGATGCGGGCGGAAGGCACGGCGATTTACAGCCTGGTGCGCAACATCGGCAGCAGCATCGGCATCGCCCTCGTGCAAACCTTGTTGGTGCGCAATACGCAGATCGCCCATGCGTCCCTGACGGAACACATCAATATTGCCAACCCTGCCCTGCATGACCCCGGCATCGCCCAGGTGTTCGACCTGGGCACGAGCACGGGCATGGCGGCGCTGAATGGCGAAATCACGCGGCAGGCGTCGATGATCGCCTACCTCGACGACTTCTGGCTGATGATGTGGCTGACCATCCTCGTGCTGCCGCTCTTGCTCCTGATCAAACCACCAAAGAAGAATGCGCCCGTCGTCGTCGACCACGCGGCCATGGAATAACCCTCATGCACACACCGATGAAACTCTCCCTGCGCATATTGGCGCTCAGTCTATCCCTGGCCGGCTGCGCCAGCATGGCGCCCGACACGCAACAGTTGCCGCAGCAAGACCTGGCCACCGTGCAACTGGCGGCCGACATCCACCTGGCCAGCGAAGGCTGGCCCGCCGCCCAGTGGTGGCGCCAGTTCCAGGACGATCAGCTGGACCAGCTGATCGAACAGGCGCTGGCCGCCAGCCCGAACCTGGCGGTGGCGAATGCCCGCATCGGCTCGGCCCTGTCCGCGTTTGACGCACAGCATGCGGAGCGCGGCCCCAGGGTAGACCTGGGCGCGAACGCCAACCGCCAGCGCTATTCGGGCAATGGCCTGATGCCCGCCCCCATCGGCGGCAATTACTACAATGAAATCACGGTGGGCGTGCAAGCCCATTACGACCTCGACTGGTGGGGCAAGCACAAGGCCCAGATCGCCGCCAGCCTCGGTGAAGTCAATGCGCGGCGCGCCGAATACGCGATGGCGGAACAGATGCTGGCGGCCGAGATCGCCCGCCACTATTTCAGTATGCAAAACGGCTGGGCACGCATGGACAACCTGCATGCGCTGGTGCAACTGCAACAGCTGCTGGTGCTGGACAAGGAAAAACGCATCGCCAACGGCCTCGGCGTCAGCGACGACCATCTGTCCGCGCAAACGCGTTTGAGTCTGCTGCAACAGCAGATCGCCCTGCTGGAAACGCAGGTCGTCACGGAACGCGAAGCCTTGCGCGCCCTCGTCGGCGGCGACAGCTCGGCCTTGGCCAGCCTGCAGCCGAAACAGGCGCAGCCGCTGCCGCATGCGCTGCCCGGCAAGCTGGGCATGGAATTGCTGGCACGCCGGCCAGATTTGCAGGCGGCCCGCTGGCGGGTACAGGCGGCCATGAGCAAGATCGAGGCGGCGCAGGCGTCGTTCTACCCCGATATCGACCTGGGGGCCTCGTTCGGCCTCGATGCGATCAGGCTGGGCAAGCTGCTGCAATCGGGCAGCCGCACCCTGTTCATCGGCCCGGCCCTGTCGCTGCCCCTGTTCGACAGCGGCCGCCTGCAGGCCCAGCTTGCCGGCGCGCGCAGCGAACGCAACGAGCTGATCGCCGACTACAACCAGAATGTCTTCAATGTCGTGCGCGACGTGGCGCAGGCTGGCGCCAGGGTGCAAGGCGTGGAAAACCAGCTGCGGCTGCAGCAGGAAAACCTGCGCGCCAGCGAAGCCCAGTTGCGCAATGCGAATGCGCGGCTCAAGCAAGGCCTGGCCGACCGCGCCACCCAACTGAACGCGGAAATGACCGTGCGCGGCCAGGTGGACCTGGGCATGCAGCTGCAAAACCAGCGCCAGGACGCGGAAATCGGCCTGACCGTGGCGCTGGGCGGCGGCTACCGGGGCAGCAGCGATTTTTCCGCCAGCGCCAGTACCGCCAAACAATAACCATCGATTACGGAACACATCATGAGCAGTGAAACCACAGCAAGCACCGCCTCCGCACCCACCGACAACCCCGGCAAGCGCAAGGCCGTCCTGATCGCCATCACGGCCGCCTTTGTCGTGGCGGGCGCGGCCTGGGCAGCTTATTATCAATTAGTGCTGGCCAGGGAAGAAGTCACGGACAACGCCTATGTGGGCGGCAACCTCGTCACGCTGTCCGCGCAAGTGACGGGCAATGTCGACGCCATCCGCGCCGACGAGACGCAAATGGTCAAGGCGGGCGACCCGCTGATCACGCTGAACGCCATCGATGCGGACCTGGCCCTGAGCCAGGCGCAGGCACGGCTGGGCAACGTCGTGCGCCAGGAGCGCGAACGCTATGCCAGCGTGGCGCAGTACGACGCCGTCATCGAGCAGCGCCGCCTGGCGCTGGCCACGGCGCAGGGCAACCTTTCTCGCCGCGCGCCGCTGGCGGCGGATCACACGATCTCGGGCGAAGACCTTGTCCATGCGAAACAGGCCGTCGATGACGCGAAAGCGGCCTTGATGGTGGCGCAGCGCCAGGCCGAATCCGCCAAATCGGGCGTGGCCGGCGTCAGCCTGGCCAGCCATCCGGCCGTGCTGTCGGCCCGTGGCGACATGCTGCAGGCGTGGCTGGCCGTGCGCCGCAACGCAGTCGTCGCGCCCGTCTCGGGCTATGTCGCCAAGCGCAGCGTGCAGCTGGGCACGCACGTGACGCCGGGCACGCCGCTGATGTCTATCGTGCCGCTCGATCAATTATGGGTCGATGCGAACTTCAAGGAGTCCGAATTGCGCAATATCCGTGTCGGCCAGGCGGCCACGATCGAAACGGATTTATATGGCAGCAAGGTGGTGTACCACGGCAAGGTGCTGGGCATGTCGGCCGGCACGGGCAGCGCGTTTTCGCTGTTGCCGGCGCAAAATGCCACGGGCAACTGGATCAAGGTGGTGCAGCGCGTGCCCGTGCGCATAACCCTGGACCCGAAGGAACTGGCCGCCCACCCGCTGCGCATCGGCCTGTCGACGACGGTGACGGTCGACACCAGCCACGGCGAAGGGGCAACGCTGGACCAGCCGATGGCGGCATCGACCGTCTACACGACCGAGGCGCTGAGCCAGCCCGTGGACGAGGCGGAGAAGATGGCGGACGCCATCATTGCGCAAAACCTCGCACACTAGACCCAACTGCGACGACTGGGGTCGTACCCTGCAGGGTACGACCCCGGCATTTGCCATTCGGGTTTGATGACATTTACTTCGCCTTCCCCGCCGCGGCCACCTGGTCCAGTATATGCTTGGGCACGGCCGCATAATGCTTGAATTCCATCGTGTACGTGGCGCGGCCCTGGGTCAATGAACGCAAGGTTGTCGAGTAACCGAACATTTCCGCCAGCGGCACCAGGGCCTTGACGATGCGCCCCGCGCCGCCGGGGATGTCGTCCACGCCCTGCACCATGCCCCGCCGGGCCGTCAAATCGCCCATGACGTTGCCCATGAATTCTTCCGGCGTTTCCGCCTCCACCTGCATCATCGGTTCCAGCAGCACGGGCGACGCTTTGCGCATGCCATCCTTGAAGGCGATGGAGCCGGCCATGCGAAAGGCGTTTTCATTCGAATCGACGTCGTGGTAGGAGCCGAACGTCAATGTCGCCTTGACGTCGACGACCGGGTAGCCGGCCAGCACGCCCGCTTTCAGGGTTTCGGCGATGCCCTTGTCGACGGCGGGAATGAATTCGCGCGGCACCACGCCGCCCTTGATGGCGTCGACGAACTGATAGCCCGTGCCCGGCTCCAGCGGTTCGAGTTTCAGCACCACGTGGCCGTACTGGCCCCGTCCGCCCGATTGCTTGACGAATTTGCCCTCGATATCGTCCACCGTGCGCGTGATGGTTTCGCGGTATGCCACCTGGGGCTTGCCCACGTTCGCTTCCACGCCGAATTCGCGCCGCATGCGGTCGACCAGAATTTCCAGGTGCAGTTCTCCCATGCCCGACATGATGGTCTGGCCCGATTCCTCGTCCGTATGCACCCTGAACGACGGGTCTTCCTGCGCCAGGCGGTTCAGGGCGATGCCCATCTTTTCCTGGTCCGGCTTGGTCTTCGGTTCGACGGCCTGGGAAATCACGGGTTCCGGGAAGATCATCTTTTCCAGCACGATGATGTGGTCGATGGCGCACAGGGTGTCGCCCGTGGTGACGGCTTTCAGGCCCACGGCGGCGGCGATGTCGCCCGCATACACTTCCTTGATTTCCTTGCGCTCGTTCGCATGCATCTGCAGGATGCGCCCCAGCCGCTCGCGCGCGCTCTTGGTGGGGTTGTAGACCATGTCGCCCGAGTTCACCACGCCCGAATACACGCGGAAGAAGGTCAATTGCCCCACGAACGGGTCCGTCATGATCTTGAAGGCCAGCGCGGAAAAATGCTCGTCGTCGGCCGGATGGCGCTCCACTTCCTTGTCGTGCTCGTCGTGGCCCATGATGGGCGGCACTTCCAGCGGCGACGGCAGGTATTCGATGACGGCGTCCAGCATCGCCTGCACGCCCTTGTTCTTGAAGGCGCTGCCGCACAGCATGGGCACGATTTCATTGCGGATGGTGCGCGCGCGCAAGGCCTGCTTGAGTTCCGCTTCCGTGAACGTGTCGCCATTCAGGTAGCGTTCCGTCATCTCCGTGCTGGCCTCGGCCGCGTGCTCGACCATATGCTCATGCCATTCCTGCGCCTGCGCCTGCAAGCTGGCGGGAATCTCGCCATAGCTGAACTGCACGCCCTGGCTGGCGTCGTCCCAGGTGATGGCGCGCATTTTCAGCAAGTCGATGACGCCCGTGAAGTGCTCTTCCGCGCCGATGGGCAGCTGGATGGGCACGGCCACGCCCTTCAGGCGCTCGGCAATCTGCTTGCGCACGCGCAAGAAATCCGCGCCCACCCGGTCCATCTTGTTGATGAAGGCGATGCGTGGCACGTGGTATTTGTTGGCCTGGCGCCAGACGGTTTCCGATTGCGGCTGCACGCCGCCGACGGCGTCATAGACCATCACGGCGCCGTCGAGCACGCGCATCGAGCGCTCGACCTCGATCGTAAAATCCACGTGGCCGGGCGTGTCGATGATGTTGATGCGGTGTTCGGGGAAGTTGCCGGCCATGCCTTTCCAGAAGGCCGTGGTGGCGGCCGAGGTGATGGTGATGCCCCGTTCCTGCTCCTGCTCCATCCAGTCCATGGTGGCGGCGCCATTGTGCACTTCGCCGATCTTGTGATTGACCCCCGTATAAAACAGGATGCGCTCGGTGGTGGTGGTCTTGCCGGCGTCGATATGGGCGCTGATGCCAATGTTGCGGTAGCGCTCGATAGGTGTTTTGCGGGTCATCACAATCTCCATGGCTAGCCCGGCACGCCAGTGTTTGCACCGGTTTTCCAGTGTAGCAGACATCGATTTGGACGGCACGGGGGACTAGTTTTTACCATGCGTACAACACTGTTCCCCCCGCGCACGGCTGGCGCACGGGGCAATCGAGGTATTCCGCTATACTTTCAAAACTATTAATCCAACAAAGATTAATCAGGATCAAGACGCACGGTGATTTATCGTGCAAGGCGACGCCGCCGGCATGCAGCCCAGGTGCGCACCGAATGACATGCCCCACTCAGCCTATGACCATCCAACTAAGAAAAATAATCCTCTCCTCCCTGCTGGCGTCGCCAGCGCTGGCCATGGCCGGCGAACTGGAACAGCAAATGCAGCGTTGCGCCGTGCTCGGTGACGCCAGCGCCCGCCTGGGCTGCTTCGACACCCTGGCCAAGGCGGCGGAAAAAGCCACCATCGCCGCTGGCGGCGACCCTGCCACGGCTGCCGTCACCCTGGCAGCAGCCGCCGAGGTCGCCCCCCTCACGTTTGTCAGCCCGCCGGGCGTGGCTACGCCGGACGCCGTCAACGCCGCCATTCCCGCCATCGCGCAGGCTGGCGCGCGGCGCCGCCGGAAGCACCGATTTCGCGCACCCAGCAATCGTGGGAACTGAACGACGCCTCGAAGCGCGGCCTGTTCAACTTCCGCCCGCACCGCGACACTTATTTGCTGCTGGCCAATTACAGCGACGCCTCGAACGATGAACCATTCCAGGATTTCACGCCGGGCGGCATCAAGAGCCAGCATGTGGAACTGACCTTCCAGCTGAGCTTCAAGATGAAGCTGCTGGAAGACATCGCCGGCACGCCCATCGACATGTGGTTCGGCTATACGCAGCAAAGTTTCTGGCAGGCGTATAACCGCAAGGCATCAAGCCCCTTCCGCGAGACCAATTACCAGCCGGAACTGATGCTGATCTTGCCGATCAACAAGAATTTCGCGGGCCTGGAATTCAATTACCTGAACCTGGGCCTGGTGCACCAGTCGAATGGCCAGACCTCGACCCTGTCGCGCAGCTGGAACCGCGTGTATGCGGAACTGGGCGTGGAAAAAGACAACCTGGCGATCACGGGCCGCGTCTGGCACCGCCTCGACAATAGCGCGACCGACAATGACAATATCGACATCACCGATTACATGGGCCATGGCGACTTGCGCGTAAGCTACCGCAACAAGGGGCACGAGTATGCCGTGACGGCGCGCCGCAATTTCAGCAAGAAGCATGGTTCCATGCAGGCCAGCTGGGCTTTCCCATTGAAAGCCAACCTGAAAGGCTATCTGCAACTGTTTTCCGGCTATGGCCAGAGCTTGATCGACTACAACTATTCGCAAAAGTCGATCGGCGCCGGTTTCATGGTCGACCTGTAAGCGGCACAGCAAACAAAAATGGCGCCGAGGGCGCCATTTTTTATGGGAAATCCAGAAATCCAGTTCAGTGCCGCCCGCCGCCCAGCACGCGGGCCGGCAGCATGACGATGGCGCGCAGCAATTCGAACACGCCTTCCACGCCGATGCCGATCAAACGGAATGGCAGCAACAGCAGCCAGGCCAGCGGATACAGCACGAGCGCCAGCAAGGCCAGGGGCCAGCACACCAGCAAGAGCAGCAGCCACAGCACGAATCCCAGCATCGCGTTCCCCCTCAAATGAAATGTGCGGAGCAAGCCGTGCTTGCCCCGCTACCGTGACACCACTATAGTAACGCGCCGCCACGGCGGCAACGGCCATGCGATGAACTGCACAATGCGGGGATGAACGGTGCAAAAACGGGAATGGACGGGGCTTACTGGCCGACGCAAATCACTTTCGTGACGTATTCATGCGCATTCGGCTTCTTGTTGGCGGCCCATTTGATGGCCTGGTTGGCCTCTTCGATGGTCAGGATGGAGGCCTTGTCCTTCGACTTGATGAAGGATACGCCTTCAAACACGCCTTCCTTGCTGCGCATTACCTTGGCAAACACGGGCGGTTTGGTCTCGCCGTCGCTGATTTTATTCTGTTGCACGAGGTAACGCTGATCGATCTGTTCCATGATAGTAAAACTGTCCAGTGGGTAAAAGACGGAATATACCCTGAATGGACAAACGCCGCAGGACGAAATCGCTGCGGCGTTGCCTTTACATCAATGATACTCAGGCGTAGACGGCGTTCTGCGTGGCAGGCTGCAGGTTGACGTCATAGATGACCTGCGCGCGGATCGACGCTTCCAGCGAAGGGATCGAGCCACCCGCGCGGTACTGGAAGCTCACTTGCAGCACGTCGCCCGCCTTCACGGCCACCGGCGTGGCCAGCGGCAAGCACATGTAATGGTTCAGCCAGTCGATGGTGGACGAGCGCTCGGGCACCACGGCCAGGATGTTCTTGGTGACGAAACGCAGGGCATTCAAGGTGCCGCTGCGCTCGACGACGAACTTGCCGTCGAAACCGAACACGCTGTCCGTCGGCTGGCTGAAGTCGATGATGCTGTAGACGGACGGCGGCGCCAGTTCCAGCACGCCCGGATGGATGGCCGTGGTTTCCTGGAATTGCACGATGGGCGCATAAAAGCCCTCGAAATCGTATTCCTGCTGCATCGGCTGCACGGCCATGATGACGGCTTCGGGCAGGAAGATGGGCAACGGGCCGCCGAAGCGGGCCAGGTAGCGGCGCTTGAACGATTCGATCACTTCCACCTGCTTTTCGCGCAGCATGCCGACATGGATCATTTCGCAGATGACCACGTCGACGGGCTCGGGCGGCAGGTATTCGAAGGCGTCCGCGTGGACGACTTCCACCTTTTCACCGTTGGGATTGAGCGCCAGCATCTTGCGCGCTTCCTTGACCATGTCCGGATTGAACTCCACGCACCAGACCTTGTCGGCGCGCGCGGCCGCAAACCACGACAGCACGCCCGTGCCGCCGCCCAGCTCCAGTACCTTCATGCCGGGTTTCACCGCGTAATCGATCGCCGACTTGAACCCGTGCATGCGGTTCTGGTCCATCAACATATTGTGGTGGTAATGGACGGGGATAAATTGCCCCAGGTAACAACTCTCGATTTCTCGTTCATTCAGCATGTCTGTCCTCTTGGAGTCTGGCTCCGATGGCCGATCGGTTTTGTCATTCCAGAAAGCAGTGATATCGCACGGGCTGCGCGCGGGGCGGCGACAATACAGCCGGCGCCTGACGGTGGTGGAATGGCCCATGCGAAAAATCTCCTGATTAATGCGACACGATCATTATCGTTAATCGCCAGGGAGAACAAAGGGCTGAGGTGAGAGGCAATTCCATGCCAGTTTTGGCGCTGGCATGAAAAATATTAATACAAAGACTACTTTCTGGCAGCGCGCGCCTTTTGCGCCGCTTCGATGATGGCAACCACGCCCGGCTTGTCGCCGGCCTGGGCAAACTGCACGGCCGTCCAGCCATGGTCGCTCTTCAGGCTGGCGTCCGCGCCCCAGGACAGCAGCAGCTTGACGGCGCCCTCCTGCCCTTCGCGGGCGGCAAACATCAGCGGCGTGATATTGGCAGGCGCGCGCGCGTCGACCATGGCGTCGCGGTCGAGCAATATCTTCACGATGGGCAAGTCACCGGCCGAGGCCGCGTAGTGGAGCGCCGTCCAGCCGCTCTGGTTGACCTTGGCGCCCTTGGCCAGCAAGGCGTTCACCGCGTCCAGCTTGTGTTTATATGCGGCCATCATCAGCGCCGTGTTGCCGTTGGCCGAACGGGCCTCGATATCGATGCCGGGGGCGTCGAGCAGCAGCTTGAATACCTTGTCCGCATCGTCGCGCAAGGCCAGCACCAGCGGTATGTCGCCCCGCTGCGCATCGGGCTGGTTCGGATTCATGCCGTCAGCCAGCATGCTGCGCACGCCGCTGTCGTTGTTGACGGAGACGGCGCGGAAGAAGGCGTCCGGTTCCGGCGCCGCGTAGCTGCTGCCAGCGCAGCACAGCAGCATCGCCAGCGCGAGTTTTTTCATCATAGTCAACCTTAAGAAGTTACGGCAACTGATTGAATAACTTGAAGAAATTATCCGTCGTCTGTTTCGCTACCTGATCCAGCGGGATGCCTTTCAGGGTCGACAGGTACTCGGCCACGTGGGCCACATAGCCCGGTTCGTTCATGCGGCCGCGGAACGGCACGGGCGCCAGGTAGGGCGAATCCGTCTCGATGAGGATGCGCTCGAGCGGCACTTCCAGCGCCACGGCCTGCAAATCCCTGGCGCTCTTGAACGTGACGATGCCGGAAAACGAAATATAGAAACCCATGTCGATGGCGGCGCGCGCCACTTCCAGGGATTCCGTAAAGCAATGCATGACGCCGGCCACGCCGCCATCGGCCACGCCCGCGCCCTCTTCGCGCATGATGCGTATCGTGTCTTCGCTGGCCGCCCGTGTGTGGATAATCAAGGGTTTACGGGTGATTCTTGAAGCTTTGATATGCGTGCGGAAACGCTCGCGCTGCCATTCGAGGTCGCCCGTCAGGCGGAAATAGTCGAGGCCAGTCTCGCCGATGGCGATGATCTTCGGGTGGTCGGCCAGCCGAACCAGGTCTTCCACGGACGGTTCAGGCGTGTCCTCGTAATCGGGGTGGACGCCGACGGAAGCAAAGATGTGCGGATACTGTTCTGCCAGGGCCAGCACCTGCGGGAAGTCCGGCAGGTCGACGGACACGCACAAGGCATGGGTCACCTTGTTCTCGGCCATCTTGGCGAGAATCTCGGGCATGCGAGCAGCCAGCTCGGGGAAATTGATATGGCAATGGGAATCGATATACATAAGGTGGGATTGTACCGGAGGGAGCGGAATCTGGCAGGGAGGGAGAAGGAAACCCCTGCAATGGCATCGATATGTCGCTTGCCGGCCGGTAGATTATCGGATTTGGGCAGCAGTTTACCCTAAAAGAGAAAAATACGCAGCTAGGGAAGTATAAATTATTTCAGCATTTGAGAAATCACACCTTACAATAAAAAATCATACTAGCAATTTTCAAAAATCTTAAATCACTCAGATTCTTAATGTACTTGAGAAAATGTTTTGCAGTTCAAGAATTATTGCATTACACTGAATGCCTAAATTTTACTTTTTTAATATCATGCCTAACCCCATCCTGCAACACGATACTCAAAAATCTCTCATAACAGCGACGACAGCGTCATCGACTGCCGCAATGGCAAGCAAAACAGAAGATAAGATGGCCAGCTCTAAGCCCATAGTTACTGCGGAAATAAGAGTCCCTTCTCAGCCGATTGAGATAAAGATCGACACGCCAACTGATTATATTTCTGCAGTACTGACGCCCCTCGTTGTTGCAATATCAGCCGTTCTAATAGCATGGCTAAATCAAAAAAATGCTATTAGGAGCACAGAGGCACTACAAAAGCTTCAGCTTCGTAGTACTACAGCAAATTTCCGACAAGCATGGTCGACAGATTTTCGGACATTTTGTGCAGAGTATATCGGCTCCGTCACTCAACTTTATCTTAAAAATATAGATGACACTAACTTCTTAGTATCACCTGCAGCAAATGAGCTACATACCAGCAAGACCACTGCTCGGGCCTCAATAAGAATGATGTTAGACAAGAGCAAGCCTTACACTACTGAAATATTGGCAATTATGGATGATGTCGAGGATGCTCTATTCGATGCGCATCCGATCGAGCCTAAATCGCCCTTACCATACCTCACAAAGTTTGTAGATAAAGCACAGCAAGTCCGTGAACTTGCGTGGAGCGATATTAAGAGGGACTTACACCACGAATAATGCCATGCAACTTCGGGTGGAAGCACCCTGTCTTTCATTTTTTTGATAGTCCTATTATGCAAGAAAGCGTGAAAGAAAAATTAAAACAACCGATATGATAGTGGAACACCTTGCATAGCCCTCAGGGCCCTGCAATAAAATTCAAAAGTGTCACACCAATCGGTGAGGTGCAACTCTGCGACAATCCACTGCCGCTCATTGTTGAATTTAGTCCTTCGACACTCACTAAGCCTCGAACATACAAGTCTTTCCACAATTGGTTATATAATGTTTTTTGTCCACGCAGTGACGGAATATTATCTTCCAAAACATTAGCAAGACTACCAATAGAAATACCATCCGGTGCGACTGGAGACTGAGCAAACGCAAGAATTCGAAAATGCATTTCTGAAAATTCATCAATGAACCTTAACAGAAGATGTTGGAGCACCTCCTCCGGCGCATCCCCGGTCGCAATATGAATAATTGCATTTTTGAGGGCATCTAATTTTATTTGCTGATGAGTACGAATGGCCGCAGATGAAGCATACATAACGGCGGTTATAAATTGGTCATTTTCCTGCAATTTCGAGATATCCACCCCATTCTCTTCCAGTTCAAGAAGCCTCTTACCTACTTGCTCCATCCAAGCGGTTCGGCGACGCTCTAAAGGGGGCTGGACTAATAATTGGAAGATTTCGACCGCAGGCCCTCCTACAATTGGAACGACAGAAAGCCCAGCCTTAACTAGAGCATGGGCGACGTCACCTTTTGAAGATTCAGGTACATCCACTGACATAACATTCCTTTCCATCTTCAAAATTAGCGCGACGTCCGATTGTCGCCGCAGCCAACCTCAGTCCTCACCTACTGTCCCTCCGGCGGCTGCCACAGCTCCACCTTGTTGCCCTCGGGATCGATGACCCAGCCGAACTGGCCATATTCGGAATCGGGCACCTTTTCCAGCACGTTGCAGCCCTCGTCGCGCAGGGCTTGCAGCAGCGCGTCGAGGTCGTCGACGCGGTAGTTGATCATGAAGGAGGCCTTGCCGGGTGCGAATTGCTCGCTGTCCCTGGCCGCGACGGACCAGATGGTGGTGCCGGCGCTGGGTTTGCCGTCGGCGTCCGTCCAGGTGAAGGCGGCGCCGCCCCACGGCTGCACGTCCAGGCCCAGGTGGCGCTGATACCAGGCGCGCAGGGCGGCCGGGTCTTGCGCGTGGAAAAAGATGCCGCCAATGCCAGTGACTCGTTTCATGCACGCCTCCGTTGCTGTCCAATTCCTTGACTGTAACACCGGGCCCGGGAGGTGGCAATCAGACATGGACGATAGGCAAAACCGTTATCAAGATGTATAGTTGCTTGCCGGCGCGCAGCCATGGGGCGGCGTGCGGATACCTGGAGTGTTGCATGTTGAAAGTTGCCCGTCCCCTGATACTGACACTGCTGGCCTGTCTGGCGCAGACGGCGCATGCCCAGGACAAGCGCGACCTGCCCAAGCCTGCCGCCGATGCGGGCCTGTGCCAGCCCGTCTGCGCCTCGGCGCGCCAGGATTGCCGCGCGCAGGCGCAAGGCGCGACGGAAAACGATAGCAGCCCCATCTTGTCGATGAAGCCCAGCAGCAATCCCTACGTCGCGGCCGGCAGGAATGTCGACGCGCAAGCGGAGCAGCTGCGCCCCACCGAAGCCCAGGCCTTCCGCGCCCGGCGCGCCGAACGCCAGCAAGCGTGCGAAGTGCAGTACCGCAGCTGCACGCGCGCCTGCGGCTAAGTTCCCAGCGCGCCAAGAACCAGACAATCCGGATTAACTTGGCGATGCAAGTACTTGATTTTATTGGCAGCTTGATGCGTAGTCGAGCAACATGTCTTCCAGGAACAGCTTGGGCGACAAGGGGTGCTCGGCAATCGCGCGGCGCTCGTTCGCGGCCTTGATGGCGGCCATCAGACGGCTGACGTTGATGCGGCCTGCCAGCGCTTCCAGCTCGCGCCGGTGGCGCGGGTAGTAGCGGATGGTGCCGGACAGCTTGACGGAAAACACGTCGTACAGCCAGCGCTGCAAGGAGGCCACCAGCGGCGCCAGCGGCGCCTTCTGCAATTTGTCGGCCGCCTTCAGGGCCGCTTCCACGCCCGGATTGGCCAGCACTTGCAGCAATTGTTCCGTTTCCTCGCGGCCACCCGATTCGGACTGGGCCAGCGCAGCCAGCGGCGCGCCGCCCTGCTCGCGCAGCCAGCTGTCCGCATCGTTCAAGCCTTGGGCCTTGAGCCAGGTCAAGGCTTGCTCGTGGCTGGGCATGGGCAAGGCAAATTTCCTGCAGCGCGACAAGATCGTCGGCAGCAAACGGTCCGGCTGCTGTTCGATGCCAGCAGGAACAAGGTGCCCGGCGGCGGCTCTTCCAGGGTTTTCAGCAAGGCATTTGATGCGGGCGTGTTGAGCGCCTCGGCCGGGTACAGCACCACCACGCGCAAGCCTTGCCGGTGCGTGGAAATGTTCATGAAGTCGGCCAGGTTGCGGATCTGCTCGATCTTGATGTCTTTCGACGGCGTCTTGCTCTTGGCGCTTTTCTTCGCGCCCTCGCCCTCTTCGCCGTCGTCGGCCACCTCGTCTTCCAGCGCTTCCGGCCGCACGCGGCGGTAATCGGGATGGTTGCCCTGGCTAAACCAGCCGCACGAGGCGCAGGCGCCGCAGGCATGGCCGTCGGCGCGCACGTCTTCGCACAGCAAGGCTTGCGCGAAATGCTCGATGAAGTCGGCCTTGCCGATGCCTTGCGCGCCATGGAACAAAATGGCGTGCGGCATGCGCGGGCGCAAGGCTTGCAACTGCTGCCAGGCGTCCTGTTGCCACGGATAGAGAGAACTGGTCATATTATTCTTTGTCAATCAACGTGTTGCAACACTTTTCTCAAGCAATACATCAAGCAGCTTTGCCAGCTGCACCTGGATCTCGGCAATGCTTTGCGTGGAATCGATGATGCGGAAACGTTCGGGGAACTGCGCGGCGCGGCGCAGGTATTCGTTGCGCGTGGCGGCAAAGAAGTCCGATCGCTCCTGCTCGAACTTGTCGAGTTCGCGCGTGGAGTCCAGGCGGGCACGGGCAACCTCCAGGGGCACGTCGAACAGGAACGTCAGGTCTGGCTGCAGGTGCGGATGCACCCACGCTTCCAGTTGCTCCATCTTGCGCAAGTCCATGCCGCGCCCGCCACCCTGGTAGGCGAAGCTGGCATCGGTAAAGCGGTCGGAAATGACCCACTCGCCCCGCGCCAAAGCGGGGGCGATGACTTGCGCGATGTGTTCGCGGCGGCTGGCGAACATCAGCAGGGCTTCAGTTTCCAGGTGCATCTTTTCATGCAGCAGCAGTTCGCGCAGCTTTTCGCCCAGGCTGGTGCCGCCCGGTTCGCGCGACGAGACGAGGCTTACGCTCCGCTGTCGCAGGTAGTCGGTCACAAAGCCGATATGCGTCGACTTGCCCGCGCCATCGATGCCTTCGAAGGTGATGAAGCGCGGTTGATAGTGTTGTGTCATGAAACTTCTTACTTAATCAGGTGAAATTACCGCTGGTACTGGTTCACGGCGCGGTTATGGTCGGGCAGGTTGGCCGAAAACTGGCTGGTGCCGTCGCCGCGCGCGACGAAATACAGCGCCTGCGTGCGCGCCGGGGCCAGCGCCGCCGTCAGCGATTGCGCGCCAGCCAGGGCAATCGGCGTGGGCGGCAAGCCGCCGCGCGTGTAGGTATTGTACGGGGTGTCCGCTTCCAGGTCGCGTTTGCGGATCTTGCCCTGGTAGTTGTCGCCCATGCCATAGATCACGGTCGGGTCCGTCTGCAGCAGCATGCCGGTCTTGAGGCGGTTGACGAACACGCCGGCGATCATGGCCCGCTCGGATTTCTGTCCCGTCTCCTTTTCCACGATGGACGCCATGATCAGCGCCTCGTACGGGTTTTTATACGGCAAGGCCGGATCGCGCTTGTCCCACGCTTCGGACAGGCGGCCGATCATGGCCGCGTGCGCCTGCCTGAAAATCTGCATTTCGCTGGCGCCCTTGGCGAACAGATAGGTGTCCGGGAAGAACAAGCCTTCCGGCAGCACATATTCCGGACTGATCTTCGCCATCAGTTCCTTGTCGGACAAGCCCACGGTGTCGTGCTTGAGGCCGGGATGGCTGGCCATGGCCATGCGCATCTGCCTGAAGGTCCAGCCTTCGATGATGGTCAGCGACTCTTGCGCGAACTCGCCGCGGGCCAGCTGCGTGATCAGGCGCTGCGGCGTCGTGCCCGGCTTCAGCTCGTAGGAACCGGCCTTGATCTTCGAGGTCTTGCCTTCGATGCGCGCCAGCATGTTGAACAGGATGGGCACGATGGGCACGCCCGCGTCCGCGATCTGCTGGCCGGCCGCATGGGCGCCGCTGCCGGGCGCGATCGTAAACGGGATCGCTTCGCCTTCCGTGGTGATGGGCTGCTGCGCCCAGTACACAAAAGTACCACCGACGCCGATGGCGGCGATGACCGAGCTGACTACAAGTTTTTTAAAGAAAGCCATTGTTCCGATTCTTGTGATGCGGACGCTGATGGCCAACGTCCGCTTGTTATGATCGTTCATTTGTGAAGCAAGTGCGCGGAAAGCGGCGCCAACACTGGCAATCTTGCCGCTGCCGACGCAATCTGCGCGACATCACTATAATGAACCCGTAATGATAATGCTTAATCGCTGATCTAATGGAAATTATGAATAACTGGAATCAATTTTTAACCGCCCAAGGCGCCCGCCCCGCTGCCATCGATGGCGCGCCTGACGGCACCTCCCCCATCGCCGCCGTCCCTATTGCCGATTTCGGCCAGTCCCTGACAGTGTGTCCCAGCTACAAGACGGTTTTGTCGCGGCCATCACGGACCAGGGCTTGATCGGCCTGAACGGCGACGAGGCGGCCAGTTTCCTGCATGGCCAGCTGACCAACGACGTGGAACACCTGAACCAGGAGCAAGTACGCCTGGCCGGTTACTGCACGCCGAAAGGCCGCCTGCTGGCCAGTTTCCTGATGTGGCGCAACGCCACCACCATTTATCTGCAACTGCCGCGCGCCATACAGCCGGCCATCCAGAAGCGGCTGCAAATGTTCGTGCTGCGCGCCAAGGCCAAGCTGCACGATGCATCGTTTGATGCAGCGAACCAGGTCGTCCTGGGCCTCGGCGGCACGCAAGCCGGCGCGGCCCTGTCCGCTTGGTTCCCCGCCCTGCCCGCCGCGCCGTTCAGCAAGGTCGAGCACGCGCTGGGCACCCTGCTGCGCGTGGCCGATGCCTTCGGCAGCGCCCGCTATCAATGGCTGACGTCGGCCGCCACGGCGCGCGACGTGTGGCCGCAATTGGCGGAAAAACTGGCCAAGGGCGGCAATGACGCCTGGCAACTGTCCGAGATCCACGCGGGCATCCCGCAAATCACGGCCGCCACGCAAGAGCAATTCGTGCCGCAGATGGTCAATTTCGAGCTGCTGGGCGGCGTCAATTTCAAGAAAGGCTGCTACCCGGGCCAGGAAATCGTCGCGCGCAGCCAGTACCTGGGCAAGCTCAAGCGCCGCACCACCCTCGTCAGCATCGCCGATGCATCCGTCGTGGCCGGCGGCGAACTGTTTGCCGTCAGCGACCCCGAGCAGCCTTGCGGCATGGTCGTCAACGCGGCGCCGAACGGCGTGGGCGGCATCGACGCCCTCGTCGAAATGAAGCTGGGGGCAATCGAAGAAGGTTCAAGCGCCGCCGGCGCCGTGCGCTACGGCTCGGCCCAGGGTGCGGCCGTGCAGTTCCTGCCCATGCCTTACGTGCTCGACGCACTCGACTTGTGAGAATGCCATGAAAGATTTGTACATTTATTATCAGGTCAAGGAAGAGCACGCCCAGGCGCTGGAAGCCCGGGTGCGCGCCTTGCAGGCGAAACTGGCGGCCGCGTCCGGCGTGGCGCCGCAGCTGAAGCGCCGTCCCGAGGCCAAGGATGGCTTGCAGACGTGGATGGAAATCTATCCCGTCGTCGGCGAAGGCTTTGCGGACTTGCTGGCCAGCGCGGCCGATGAGGCGGGCTTGCTGTCATTGACGGCCGGCGCGCGCCATACGGAAGTGTTCATGGATTTGCCCCCATGTGCCTGATCGTTTTTGCCTGGAAAGTCAATCCGCACATCCCGCTGATTGCCGCCGCCAACCGCGACGAATTCTACGAACGCGCCAGCGCCCCCGCCGGGGCCTGGCCCGAACACCCGCAAGTGTATGCGGGCCGCGACCTGCAGGCGGGCGGCAGCTGGATGGGCATCACCCAGGCCGGCAGCGGCAGCTCGCGCTTTGCCGCCATCACGAATATCCGCAGCCCGCAAGACGCAACCCGGACGCCCCCTCGCGCGGCGCCCTCGTGGCCGACTACCTGGCCGGCAATATGTCGCCGCAAGACTACATCGCGCAAATCCGTCCCGGCTGCAAAGCCTACAACGGTTTCAACCTGGTGCTGGGCGACGCGGACACCCTGATCTGGTTTTCCAACCGGGGCGACGGCGATGCGCGCAATGGCCAGCCCTTGGAGCCGGGCATCTACGGCCTGTCGAACGCCCTGCTCGACGCGCCGTGGCCGAAGGTGCTGAAGACCAAGGCCCAGTTCGCCAGCCTGCTGTGCCAGGGCGCACCCGACGAAGCGTACTTTGACATGCTGGCCGACACCACGCGCGCACCGGACTTCCGCTTGCCGGACACGGGCGTGCCGCTCGACCTCGAGCGCGTGCTGTCCGCCGTCTGCATCGAAACGCCCGGCTACGGCACGCGCACCTCCACCGTCGTGAAACTGTTCCCGGACTCTCCCGGCGAATTGCACGAGCTGGTGATTCAGTAGGTCAATACTGGGGTCTGGCCCGCCGGGTCAGACCCCATGCACCACCGTCTCCCCTCTCCGCTTCACCCTCGCTTGTCTCCCTAAAAAATTGGCGCGCACAAAAAAGAAAGCGCTTGCGCAAGCGCTTTCTTTTGTTTACGATAGATTCCAACGTGGCGACACAGCCGCACACTATCGCAGCACACAATAAGAATAAAACCATCAGGAGACACCATGGCCACCATGGAAGATGTAGCGCGGGCGGCGGACGTATCGCTGTCGACCGTTTCGCACGTACTCAACGGCACCCGCAAGGTCAGCCCGAAAACCGTCGCCGCCGTCAACGCGGCCATGCAGCAGATCGGCTATGTGCCGAACATGCTGGCGCGCGCGCTGGCCGGTTCCTCGTCGGGCACCATCGGCGTGGCCATTTCCGCCTTCACCAATCATTACTTCAGCGAAACCGTGCGCGCCATCGAGGCGGCCTGCACGCGCCATGGCTTGATGATGCTGTTTTCCGATACGCATGACGATCCCGAGCAGGAACTCAAGGTGGTGCAGAACTTGCACCAGCGCCGCGTCGACGGCATCGTGCTGGCACCGTCGGGCGATGCGCACAACCGCGCCCTCGACTACTTGACCAGCAACAAGATAGCCTCCGTGCTGGTCGACCGCATGTCGCCCCAGCCTTTCGACCAGGTGGGCGTGGAAAACATCGAGGCGACGGCCGAACTGGTCAGCCACTTGATCGCGGCCCACGGCCACCGCCGCATCGGCTTCATCAGCGGCGCACCGGGCCTGTCGACGACGGACGAGCGTATCGACGGCTACCGCCTGGCCTTGCAGCGCGCCAACATCGCGTTTGACCCGGACCTGCTGCGCTCGGGCGATTCGAACCTGGAGCGCAGCGGCGCGGCCACGCGCGAACTGCTGGCCCTGCCCGCCGGACAGCGCCCGACGGCCATCGTAGCCGGCAATAACCTGATGACCATCGGCACCATGCACGCCTTGCGCGATGCACACATTGCGGTACCGCAAGACGTGGCGCTGGCCGGCTTCGATGATTTCGACTGGGCCGACTACTTCAGCCCCCGCCTGACCGTGATGGCGCAGCCGCTCGAAGAGCTGGGCGCCATGGCCGTCGACCTGTTGATCGACCGTATCGCCAACCCGGGCCGCGCCCAGCACGTGCAGCGCTTGTCGCCGACCTTGCGCGTGCGAAATTCCTGCGGCTGCCCCTGACCTTTCACTGTAAATCAACATGCATCCAGCGATTTCCCTCGGTATCGACCTCGGTACCTCCGAACTGAAAACCGTGCTGATGGACGGCACCGGCGCCGTGCGCGGCCAGGCGTCCGTGCGCATCGATACCAGCCGCCCGCAGCCGGGCTGGTCCGAACAGGCGCCGCAAGACTGGTGGGCCGCCTGCGTCAACGCCTTGACCCAGCTGCGCGCCGGCTGGCCGCAGGACTATGCGCACATTGCCTGCATCGGCCTGTCGGGCCAGATGCATGGCCCGTGCTGCTCGACAGCAACGATGGCGTGATCCGCCCCGCCATCCTGTGGAACGATGCACGCGCCGAAGCTGAAGCGGCGAAGCTGGCGCGCGACTATCCCGCCTACCCGGACGTGACGGGCAGCCTGCCCATGGCGGGCCTGACGGCGCCAAAACTGCTGTGGCTGCAAAAGCATGAGCCAGCCGCCTTTGCCGCCATCGCCTGCCTGCTGTCGCCGAAAGACTATCTGCGCCTGCGCTTGACGGGGATCAAACTGACGGACATGTCCGACGCGGCCGGCACCCTGTGGCTGGACGAGGCCGCTCGCGCCTGGTACGCCCCCATGCTGGCCGCCTGCGGCCTGACGCCGGATCAGATGCCGGCGCTGGCCGAAGGCGACGCGGCCACGGGCACGGTGCTGCCCGCCGTCGCCGGCCAGCTCGGTTTACCTGCGGACGTGGTGGTGGCGGGCGGCGGCGGCGATAATCCCGTCTCGGCCGTGGGCATCGGCGCCGTCAACGGCGGCGACAGTTTCATTTCGCTCGGTACCAGCGCCGCCATCGTGTCCGTCACCGACAAGCCGCTGGGCAACCCGGCCGGCGGCGTGCACAGCTTTTGCCACGCCCTGCCCGGCCGCTGGTATGCGATGGGCGCGATCCTGTCGGGCGCCAGCTGTCTGCGCTGGGCCACTGGCGTGCTGGGCCAGCCCGACGAGGCCGCCCTGCTGGCGCTGGTGGAAAGCGCCCTGCCGCTCGACGCGCCCGTCGCGCCATCCGCGCCCTTGTTCCTGCCCTACCTGTCGGGCGAGCGCACGCCGCATAACGACCCGCAGGTGCGCGGCGCCTTTTTGCAGCTGGGCCACGACAGCACGCCGGCGCAGCTCGGTTACGCCGTGCTCGAAGGCGTGGCCTTTGCCTTGCGCGACGCCATGGCGGCCGTGATCTCGACGGGTGCCGTCGTTCCCCACTGCATGCTGGTGGGCGGCGGCGCGCGCAGCCAGTACTGGGCGCAATTGCTGGCCAATGTGCTGGGACGCGAAATGCGCACCCTGCACAACAGCGAACTGTCGGCCAGCCTCGGTGCGGCCAAGCTGGGCTTTGCCGCCATCGGCCAGCGCCAGCTGCTGTCCACCGGCTTGCCCATCAAAAACACTTTCCTGCCCGATGCCGCGCACAGCGCAGCCTTGAGCATCCGTTACGGCCGCTACCGTAGCCTGTTTCCAGCCGTGCAAGCTCTGCACCAACTCAGTGATAAGGAATAGCAATGAATCAGCTGCAACAATTGAAGCAACACAGCACCGTCGTCGCCGACACGGGCGACTTTTTGCAACTGGCGCGTTTCGCGCCGCAAGACGCCACCACCAATCCGTCGCTGATTTTAAAAGCCGTGCTGCAGCCCGATTACGCGCCCTTGCTGGAAAGCACGGTTGCCGTACATAAAGCGGCGTCGCTCGACGATATCGTCGACCAGGTGCTGGTGCGTTTCGGCCTGGAAATCTTGAAAGTGGTGCCGGGCCGTGTGTCGACGGAAGTCGATGCCCGCCTGAGCTTTGACCGCGACGCCACCGTCGCCCGCGGACGCCGCCTGATCGCCCTGTACGAGCAGGCTGGAGTAAAACGCGAGCGCGTGCTGATCAAGGTCGCCGCCACCTGGGAAGGCATCCAGGCCGCGCGCGAACTGGAAAAAGATGGCATTTTTTGCAACCTGACCCTGCTGTTCGCGTTTTGCCAGGCCGTCGCCTGCGCCGATGCGAAAGTACGGCTGATTTCGCCATTCGTGGGCCGCATCTACGACTGGCATAAAAAATCGCTGGGCGCGGCATGGGACGAAGCGGCGCGCAGCCTGTCCAACGATCCAGGCGTGCAATCGGTCACGCGCATCTTTAATTACTACAAGCAACATGGCATCGCCACGCAAGTGATGGGCGCCAGCTTCCGCAACGTGGGGCAGATCACGGCCCTGTCCGGCTGCGACTTGCTGACCATCAGCCCGGACTTGCTGGCCAAGCTGGAAACGGCCGACGCGCCATTCGAGCGCGCGCTGGGCGGCGACCTGGGCGCGGCGCAGCCGGCCGTCACCTACGACGAAGCGGCTTTCCGCTACGCCTTGAACGACGATGCGATGGCGACCGAAAAGCTGGCCGAAGGCATCCGCGGCTTTGCCGTCGATGCGGGCAAGCTCGATGCCATGATCGATAAATTACGCAGCCAATAAGTTTGCACCCGGTTTTTCACCCGTAGCACCGTTTGTTTTTACAATAAAAACCCTTGGAGATCCTCATGAAAAAAGTCATTACCGCCACCCTGCTGCTGTCCGCCGCCTGCGGCGCCTTTGCCGCCGACAAACCGCTGAAATCAATCGGCGTGAGCGTGGGCGACCTGGCCAACCCGTTCTTCGTGGCCATCGGCCGCGGCGCGGAAGAAAGCGCGAAAAAGCTCGGCGGCCCCGGCGTGAAAGTCACGACTGTTTCCAGCAAGTATGACCTGAACACCCAGGTGGACCAGATCGAAAACTTTATCGCCAACAAGACCGACATCATCATCCTGAACGCCGTCGATTCCAAAGGCATCGCGCCGGCCATCAAGAAAGCGCGCAATGCGGGCGTGGTCGTGATCGCCGTCGACGTGGGCGCCGTGGGCGCTTCGGCCACCGTGATGTCCGACAACACCATGGCGGGCGACGTCTCGTGCGCCTACCTGGCCAAGCAGATCGGCGGCAAGGGCAATGTGGTGATCCTCAACGGCCCACCGGTCACGTCCGTGATCGACCGCGTCAACGGCTGCAAGAAGACCCTGGCCGCCTTCAAGGACATAAAAATCCTGTCCGACAACCAGAACGCGGGCGGCAGCCGCGACGGCGGCATGACCGTGATGTCGAACCTGCTGACGGCCCATCCAAAGATCGACGGCGTGTTCGCCATCAACGATCCGACCGGTATCGGCGCCGAACTGGCGATCAAGCAATCGAAACGCACGGACGTCAAACTGATCACGGCCGTCGATGGCGCGCCCGATGGCCAGAACGCCCTGAAAAACAAGGCCGGCCTGTTTGCCGCCACCTCGGCGCAAAACCCGTACCGCATGGCCACCGATGCCGTGCAGATGGGCTACGACATCATGAACGGCCGCACGCCGAAGCAAACCATGGTGCTGTTGCCGACCCCGGCCATCACCAAGGAAAACGTCGCCACCTACACGGGCTGGGTGAAGAACTGATCTGCCTGACCTGAACCACGCGGCGCCGCCAGCCTGCGGGCAGGCGGCGCCAGTTTCACCAGCAAGGAAGGACAGTCATGAGCGACGATATTATTTTTGAAATGCGCGGCATCGAGAAGCGCTTTGGCGCCACGCGCGCGCTGCGCGGCGTGCACCTGACGGTGCGCAGCGGCGAAATCCATGCCGTGATGGGCGAAAACGGCGCCGGCAAGAGCACCCTGATGAAAATCCTGTCGGGCGTGTACACGCCGGACGCCGGTGAGATCATCCTCGACGGCAAGCCGATTCGCATCCGCAACCCGGGCGAGGCCCGCGCGCTCGGCATCAACCTGATTTACCAGGAACTGAGCGTAGCCAGGAACATGACGGTGGCGCAGAACGTCTTCATGGGCAGCGAACCGCAAGGACCGTTCTGGACCGTCAAGGGCGGCGAGATGCGCGCGCGCACGAATGCCATCCTGGCCGACCTCGGCTCCCGCTTCGACGCCGATACCATGGTCTCGACCCTGTCGATCGCCGAGCAGCAGCAGGTGGAAATCGCCCGCGCCCTCGTGCACGAAAGCCGCATCCTGATCATGGACGAGCCCACTGCCGCCCTGTCCGACCGGGAAACCGAACAATTGTTCCGCATCATCGAAGAACAGCGCGACAAGGGCCTGGCCGTGCTCTACATCAGCCACCGCATGGCCGAGGTGGAACGCCTGGCGCGCCGCATCACGGTGCTGCGCGACGGCGCCTATGTGGGCGAACTGGGCAAGGATGAGCTGGATCAAAAGAAAGTCGTGCAAATGATGGTGGGCCCCCCGCCGACGACTTTTATTCGCACCAGCGCCGCACGACGCGGGGCGCCGAGCGCCTGCGCGTGGCAAACGTGGGCGGCGGCAAGGTCAAGCCCGCCTCGTTCAGCCTGCATGCGGGCGAAGTGACGGGTCTTGCCGGCCTCGTCGGTGCGGGCCGCACGGAACTGGCGCGCCTGATCTTTGGCGCCGACAAGAAACAATCGGGGCAAGTATGGCTCGACGGCCAGGAAGTGCACATCCAGCGGCCGCTGGCGGCGATTCGCCACGGCATCGGCTACCTGCCGGAAGACCGCAAGAGCCTGGGCCTGTTCATGCAATTGTCGGCCATGGAAAACATGTCGATGAATATCCTGTCCAAGCATGCAACGGCGGGCGTGGTCAACCGTGGCGCCCTGACCCAGCTCACGCGCGAGGCGATTGCCAACCTGAACGTCAAGGTCTCCGGCCCGGCCGGCATCGTGGGGGGACTCTCTGGCGGCAACCAGCAGAAAGTCTTGCTGGCGCGCTGGCTGGCCATCGCGCCCAAGGTCCTGATCCTCGACGAACCGACGCGGGGCGTGGACGTGGGCGCGAAGAGCGAAATCTACAAGATCATCCACCAGCTGGCGGACGCGGGCACGGCCGTGCTGTGCATTTCCAGCGAACTGGCCGAGCTGGTCGGCATCTGCGACCGCGTGATGGTGATGTGCGAAGGACGCCTGACGGGCGAAGTGACGGGCGACGATATCACGCAGGAAAACATCCTTGCCTATGCCACCCAACTGGAAGCGGCATAAAAACACCTATCAAAACCTACTGCGCGTCGCGGGTCGCGGTTTCCGATGCTCACTGTGCATTCGCACAGTTCCGCGTCTCAACCACAACCCACTTCCGCTCGCTACGGTTTTGTTAGGCGTTTTAAGAATACGCCTTAAATAATCATTCAGGAGACTCATGATGACAACTAGTACCACCCGCGGCGCCGCGCGCGCCGGCGAACCCTTCAATGCCTCGAACCTGATGCGCCGCCTGGGCATGTTGCCCGTGCTGGTCGTGCTGTACCTGGCCATGTACGGCCTGACCGTGTATTTCTCGGCCGACGGCACGTCGACGTTCATGACCAGCAACAACACCATGAACATCTTCCGCCAGGTGTCGATCAACATCGTGCTGGCGTCCGGCATGACTTTCGTCATCCTGACCAGCGGCATCGACCTGTCCGTCGGCTCCGTGCTGGCCGTCTCGGCCGTGGCAGGCATGCTGATGTCGCTGTCGGCCCAGTTCGCCGGCTTTTCGATTCCCGCCTTCCTCATCGTCGGCCTGCTGCTGGGCGCTCTGAATGGCGTGCTGGTGGCCCTCGTCGGCCTGAACCCCTTCGTCGTGACCCTGGGCACCATGACGGCCTTGCGCGGCGCCGCCTACCTGCTGGCGGACGGCACCAGCGTGCTGAACACGGAAATCCCCAGCTTCGAATGGATGGGCAACGGCAGCTTCCTGGCCGTGCCCTGGCTGATCTGGCTGGCGGCCGCCGTCGTCGTACTGACGTGGTTTATTTTGCGCAAGACCACCCTGGGCCTGCATATCTACGCCGTCGGCGGCAATATCCAGGCGGCCCGTTTGACAGGGATCAAAGTCGGTCTCGTGTTGATGTTTGTCTACACGATCAGCGGCCTGTTTGCGGGCCTGGGCGGCGCCATGTCGGCCAGCCGCCTGTACGCGGCCAACGGCAACTGGGGTACCGGTTATGAACTCGATGCCATCGCGGCAGTCGTGCTCGGCGGCACCAGCCTGATGGGCGGCGTCGGTTCCGTCTGGGGCACCGTCATCGGCGCCTTGATCATCGGCGTGATGAACAATGGCTTGACGATCCTGGGGCTGTCGTCGTTCTGGCAGTATGTGGCCAAGGGCGTCGTGATCGTTTTAGCAGTCATTCTGGATAAATGGCGCCAGTCGCACGCGCAGAACTGAACCCTTAAGCCATGAACTGCCGGGGTCGGACCCTGTAGGGTCCGACCCCAGTCCTTGCTCCTGGGTTAACGCTTAAAACTGCAGCCGCATCTCCACATGCGCAATCCCCGCCTCTTCGAATTGTTCCCCCTGCTGCACGAAACCGTGGCGCGCATAGAATGGCGCGGCCACGGTTTGTGCGTTCAGCACCACCGCCAGATCACCGCGTTCGCGCGCCTTGTCCATCAGCAAGGTCAGGATGGCGCCGCCCACGCCCGTGCCGCGGCCCGGCTGGCGCACGGCCATGCGGCCGATGTGGCCATCGGGCAATAAGCGGCCCGTGCCGATGGCTTGGCCCGCATCGTCGTAGGCGACGGCGTGCAGGCAGACGGCGTCCATGTCGTCGAGTTCGATCTCGGCCGGCACTTTCTGTTCATCAACAAAAACTTCAAAACGGATGGCGGTGGCGTCAAGGCCCAGGGTGGCCCAGTCGCCGAGGCGGATGGTGTGCTTGGTCATGGTAGCGAGTAATAAGAGACGGGCCGTGATTGTCGCACGGCCCGCCTCTCCTGGGGGACTAGCCCAGCTTGACCAGCTGCTTGCCGAAGTTGCGGCCTTTCAACAGGCCGATGAAGGCTTCGGGTGCGCTGGCAAGGCCATCGGCCACGGATTCGCGGAATTTCAGCTTGCCCGTCGCCACCAGCGTTCCCAGCTCCGCCAGTCCCTGCGGCCAGAATTCCGGCTGCTCCGAGACGATGAAACCGCGCACGGTGAGGCGGTTGGTGAGGATCAGGCGCGCATTGTCGAGCGGCGTCGGTTCGCCGTTGTAGCCGGCGATCCAGCCGCACACGGCCACGCGGCCGAACGCGTTGGTGCGGGCCAGGGCCGCGTCGAACACGGCGCCGCCCACGTTTTCAAAGATGGCGTCGATACCGTCCGGCGTGGCCGCCGCCAGGTCCGCTGCCAGGTTGCCCGCCTTGTAATCGACGCAGGCATCGAAACCCAGTTCATTCACCACATACGCGCACTTTTCCGCCCCGCCCGCGATGCCGACGACCCGGCAGCCTTTCAGTTTCGCCAACTGGCCAACTGGCCCACGACGCTGCCGACGGCGCCGCTGGCGGCCGACACGACCACGGTTTCACCCGCTTTGGGCGCCATGATCTGGTTCAAGCCATACCAGGCCGTCATGCCTGGCATGCCGACGGCGCCCAGGTAGGCGGACGCGGGGATATGCGCCGTATCGACCTTGCGCAGCATCGTGCCGTCCGACACGGCCACTTCCGTCCAGCCCAGGGTCCCCACCACCGTGTCGCCCTCGGCGAATTTCGGATGCTTCGATTCCAGCACCACGCCTACCGTGCCGCCGATCATGGTTTTCATCGAGCGCCTGCGGCGCCGCATAGCTTTTATTGGCGCTCATGCGCCCGCGCATGTAGGGATCGAGCGACAGGAACTGGTTGCGCACCAGCAATTGCCCATCCGTGATGGCGGGAATGTCTTTCGTTTCCAGACGAAAATGTGCCGGCTGCACTTCCTCATTCGATGCGGGGCGTGAGGCGAGGACGATGCGTTGGTAGGTGGTCATGAATGCTCCTTATTGGATGAACAAGCTGAACCCTAAAGCGAAGGGCTGGGGTAATTCAATCATTAAATCTCATAGTCCATACACTGCCGCGCTTCGCGCACAGCCCCAAAAAACGGCTTAATCTTCACGTGCTCGGGATGGTTCTGGTAGGCGTCGAGCGCTGCACGGCTGGCGAACTCGCTGTACAGGACAATGTCGTAGGTCGCTTCCAGGCCGGGCTGGGCCACGGCTGCCTCGAATTTCAAGATGCCGGGCACCAGGTCGGAGCAGGAATCGAGCAGGGCTTTCAGTTTCAGGGCGTTCGTGGCGCGGTCGGCGCCTTCGGCGTGGTCTTTGAGTTTCCAGAAAACGATGTGCTTGATCATGGCGGCAGGCTGCTTGTTTATTAATGAAGCATTACTGTACCCGCTATCGGCGTGCCTTGCAGAAAGTGAGCAGCAAAAGAAAACGGGCGGCCCTGGAAGCCGCCCGCAGACTGGGTTCACGCAAACATTACAGCACTTCGAACAGGCCGGCCGCGCCTTGGCCGCCGCCGATGCACATGGTGACCACCACGTATTTGACGCCGCGGCGCTTGCCTTCGATCAAGGCGTGGCCCGTCAGGCGGGCGCCCGACACGCCGTACGGGTGGCCGACGGCAATCGCGCCGCCGTTGACATTCAGGCGGTCCATGGGGATGCCCAGGGTGTCGGCGCAATACAGCACTTGCACGGCAAACGCTTCATTGAGTTCCCACAGGCCGATGTCGGCCACCGTCAAGCCCGCCTTTTTCAGCAGTTTCGGGATGGCGTAGACGGGGCCGATACCCATTTCATCAGGTTCGCAGCCTGCCACGGCAAAGCCGCGGAAGATGCCCAGCGGCTGCAAGCCTTTCGCCTCGGCCACTTTCGCGTTCATGACGATGGCCATCGAAGCGCCGTCGGAAAACTGGCTGGCATTGCCGGCGCTGATGACGCCGCCCGGGATGGCCGGGCGGATCTTCGCCACGCCGTCATACGTCGTCGTGTCGGCACGGATGCCTTCGTCGGCGGCAATCGTCACTTCGCGCGACACCAGCATGCCGCTGGCCTTGTCGGCCACGCCCATGATGGTGGTCATCGGCACGATTTCCGCGTCGAACAGGCCGGCCGCCTGGGCCGCGGCCGCGCGCTGCTGGCTTTGCGCGCCATAGGCATCCTGGCGCTCGCGCGAAATCTGGTAGCGCTTGGCCACGGTTTCCGCCGTCTGCAGCATGGGCCAGTACACTTCCGGCTTGTGCTGCTGCAGCCAGACGTCGCGGTACATATGCGTATTCATTTCATTTTGCACGCAGGAAATCGATTCCACGCCGCCCGCCGCATAGATATCGCCTTCGCCCGCGATGATGCGCTGCGCCGCCAGGGCGATGGCCTGCAAGCCAGAAGAACAGAAGCGGTTGACGGTCATGCCGGCCGTGGTCACGGGGCAGCCGCCGCGCAAGGCCACCTGGCGCGCGATATTGCCCCCCGTGGCCCCTTCGGGAAAGGCGCAGCCGACCAGCACGTCTTCCACTTCTTCCGCCTCGATGCGCGCGCGCTCGACGGCCGCCGCCAGCACGTGGCCGCCCAGGGTGGCGCCATGCGTCATGTTGAACGCGCCCTTCCAGGACTTGGCCAGGCCCGTGCGGGCGGTCGATACGATGACGGCTTCATTCATGCTGTGTCTCCTTGTAGGAATGTTATGTGGTCAATGATGCTAGCTCGGAAGCAGAATAGCACATTTAAGTACGGTCGTTCGCAAAGTTGCAATGGCCGGTAATTTGTAAGCTTGGCGTAAGTTTCAAGCAAGCATGACGTAAGGTTCGGAGAACACACTCGCCCCAAGCTGTTGCAAGAATGGTCAAAAAGACCTCGGCACCAGTTCACTATAAAACATAGGGAGACAAACCATGGCATCACCATCCGGCTCGGCCGACGTACGGAAAATTTCCACCAAAGGAACGCCGATTACGCCCGAGGAACGCAAGGTCATCTTTGCGTCCTCCTTGGGCACCGTTTTTGAATGGTACGATTTTTACCTGTACGGTTCGCTCGCATCCATCATCGCCAAGCAATTCTTCATCGGCGACCCCACCACCACCTTCATTTTCGCGCTGCTGGCCTTTGCCGCCGGCTTCATCGTGCGTCCGTTCGGCGCGCTGGTCTTCGGCCGTCTGGGCGACATGATCGGCCGCAAGTACACCTTCCTGATCACCATCCTGATCATGGGCGGCTCCACCTTCATCGTCGGCTTGCTGCCGGGCCATGCGTCCATCGGCATCGCCGCGCCGATCATCCTCGTCATCCTGCGCATCCTGCAAGGCCTGGCGCTGGGCGGCGAATACGGCGGCGCAGCCACCTACGTGGCCGAGCACGCGCCAGAAGGCAAGCGCGGCGCGTTCACGGCGTGGATACAGACGACGGCCACCCTGGGCTTCTTCCTGTCGCTGATGGTCATCCTGGGCACCCGCCTGGCGACGGGCGAGAAGGATTTCGAGGCATGGGGCTGGCGCATTCCCTTCCTGGTCTCCGTCATCCTGCTGGGTATTTCCGTGTGGATCCGCCTGGCCATGAATGAATCGCCGGCGTTTTCCAAGATGAAGGCCGAGGGCAAGACCTCGAAAGCCCCGCTGACGGAAGCGTTCGGCAAGTGGAAAAATCTGAAGATCGTCATCCTGGCCCTGATCGGCCTGACCGCCGGCCAGGCCGTCGTCTGGTACACGGGCCAGTTTTACGCCCTGTTCTTCATGATCCAGACCCTGAAGGTGGACCTGGCCACGGCCAACGTGCTCGTCGCCATCGCCCTGCTGCTGGCCACGCCGTTCTTCCTGTTCTTCGGCAGCCTGTCGGACCGCATCGGCCGCAAGTACATCATCCTCGGCGGCTGCCTGATCGCCGCGGCCACCTACTTCCCCATCTTCAACGGCCTGACCCACTTTGCCAATCCGCAACTGGAAGCAGCACTGAAGAACTCGCCAGTGGTGGTGGTGGCCGATCCCGCGTCCTGTCACTTCCAGTTCAACATGACGGGCACGAAGAAATTCCCATCGTCGTGCGACATCGCCACCGGCTTCCTGTCGAACAGCTCGGTCAACTACACGAAAGAAGCGGCACCGGCCGGCTCAATCGCCAAGGTACGCATCGGCACGAAGGAATTTACGTCGTTTAACGCCGTCATGACGCCGGACGGCCTGAACTTCGATGCGGAAAGCAAGGCCCATGAAGCAGCGTTCAAGAAAGAAATCGGCGCCGGCATCAAGGAAGCGGGCTACCCGGCCAAGGCTGATCCGGACCAGATCAACAAGCCGATGGTCGTGCTGCTGCTGTTCATCCTGGTGCTGTACGTGACCATGGTGTACGGCCCGATTGCCGCCATGCTGGTGGAAATGTTCCCGACGCGTATCCGTTACACCTCGATGTCCCTGCCCTACCATATCGGCAACGGCTGGTTCGGCGGCCTGCTGCCGACCACGGCCTTCGCGCTGGTGGCCTTCAAGGGCGACATCTATTATGGCCTCTGGTATCCGATCGTCGTCGCCCTGGCGACGGTGGTGATCGGCACCCTGTTCGTCAAGGAAACCAAGGACAACAATATCTACGCCGACGATTGATCCGGCGCAAGCCCCGGCCGCATGGCCGGGGCCCGCAATGCAAAACGCCGCTGACTGGTCAGCGGCGTTTGTTTTTTAAGCAGCGTATGCGGCGCAGGCGGCGGCAGGCTTACTTGTCGCTCTTGCCCTTTTTCACCTGGTCGCGCTGCTGCACGTATTCCTGGTAGCTGGTCTGGTTGCGCTTGCGGCAGGCATTGCGGTCGTCGAAATTATTGAGGCTGTTGCAATACTCGCCGATCTTGTCCCGGTTTGCGTCATACAGTACTTCACAGCCGCTCATGGCCAGCAAGAAGGGAAGGATCAGATATTTCATTGCTACTCTCATGGATAGGGACGAATTGCGCGAAAAAAACACCAGATTGCCCGCTGGATAAGCGTGCAGCTTTATCTTAACGCGATCCTGGCGAAAAGTACAAGCGCTCGGTATTACTTAATAGAAAGGATTTCCGGCGCAGCGCACTAGCCGGCCCCGTCATCCCCGTTCAACAGCGGATTGGCCGCCGCAAACGCCGCCAGGTGCTCGAGCAGCACGCGCACGCGGGCCGGCAGGTAGCGCCGCTGCGTCCACACGGCATACACGTGGCGCGGCTGCGGCATCCAGTCGGGCAGCACGCGCACCAGCGAACCGCGCGCCACTTCGTCGCGGCATTGCAGCAACGGACACAGCAGGATGCCGATGCCCGCATCGGCCATCTCCACGGCCAGGCGCATTTCATTGACGCGCAGGCGCGCCTGCGGTTCGATCACCATTTCGGCGCCGTCGCCGGGCCGTCGCAAGCGCCACGAGCGCAGCGGTTCGGCCACGATCAGCTCGTGCTTTTCCAGTTCCTGCAAGTCGCGCGGCACGCCCGCGCGCGCCAGGTAGGCGGGCGCGGCCACCATCACCAGCGCGGCGCTGCCCAGGCGGCGCTGCATCAGCGAGGAATCGTCGAGCGCGCCCACGCGGATGGCCAGGTCGGCGCCGCTGCCCACCAGGTCTTGCAGCAGGTTCGACAGTTCCAGCTCCAGGCGGATGTCCGGATACTGCTGCATGAAGCTGACCCAGGCGGGCGTCAGCAAGCCGCTGGCAAAGTTCACGGGCGCCAGCACGCGGATGCTGCCCGAGACGGCCGACAGGCTGGCGTCGAGCTGCTGCGTCGCTTGCCGCAGCGCGTGCACGAGGGGACGGCACTGCTCGTAGTATTGCCAGCCTTCCGCCGTCGGCTGCAGGCGGCGCGCGCTGCGGTTGAGCAAGCGGTAGCCGAGCTGGCTTTCCAGCTTTTGCAGCCGGCGCGTAACGGTGGCGGCGGGCAAGTCTTCCTTGACGGCCGCCGCATGCAGGCTGCCTGCCTCGACAATGGCGACGAACAGGGCGAGATCATCTAGCATGATTGCATTTTCGGAATTTGAAATTAAAAATATGGCTCTAGTATAGATTGCTGCAAGTCGTTACGCTGGCATCTTTCCAACTATTTTGAAAGCATGCCATGTCCGATGCCCTGCGCCTGCGCTGCACGTTCGCCTTCCTGATGTCGCTGCTCATGACCCTGCTGATGAGCGCCTGGGTCACCTGGCTCAATATCGGCCTGCAGGCGGACTTCCTGCCCCGCTGGCGCCATGCCTTCTTTGCCGCCTGGCCCGTGGCCTTCTGCGCCGTGATGCTGTTCGCGCCCCGCGTGCAGCTGATGAGCCGCAGTATCGTGGCGCGGCTGGCCAGCCGCCCTTAACCGGCAGTCGGCCAGCAACAGTATCACTCGGTCACTCCCGCCCACGGCCGCCCTGATCCGGGCTATGCTATGGCCGTCCTTGTTTTTACAGCGGAGTGCCGATGCTCGATCACGTTTCCCTCACCGTCAGCGACCTGGAACGCGCCGAACGCTTCTATGACGCCGTCTTCGCCGCGCTGGAGGTGCCCAAGGTGGGCAGCGACCATGCCAACGCCTGGATAGGCTACGGCGAGCGCAGCGACGCGCAGCACCCCGAACGCAGCTATTTTTCCGTGCGCCTGGGCCCTCAGCCCGACGACGCGCCGCGCCGCCACTGCTGCTTCAAGGCCCCCTCGCGCGCGGCCGTGGACGCGTTCTGGCAGGCGGGCCTGGCGCATGGCGGCATCGACCTGGGCGCGCCCGGCCTGCGCCACTATCACGCCAGCTATTACGCGGCCTTTCTGTTCGATCCGGACGGCAACCGCATCGAAGCCGTCTGCCATCGCGCCGACGCCGGCTGACAGGTGGGGAAATCCCCTTCTGTTCGGCATTTCCACTTCCATATGGTTTTGCCTATAATGGCTGGCACGCCATACCGGGCAGTGAACCAAGAAGGAGCTTCATGCATCATCTATTCGTCGGCCGCCCCGCGCGCACCATGCTCCTCTCCAGCGCCGGCTTGCTGCTGGCAGGCATGTTTTTTTCCGGCTGCTCGCTGTTGCCATCGACCCCGGCCACGCCAGGCATTCCCGCCACGGCCGCCCTGCCCGACGCCAGCATCGCCTACGCCCTGAGCGGCCAGGGCGGCTTGCCCGTCGTCTTCCAGTCGGCCATGGGCGACGGCAAGGATGTGTGGGCCAAGGTGGTGCCGGAAGTGGCAAAGCAGCACCGCGTGCTCGCGTACGACCGTCCCGGCTACGGCGACAGCAAGAAGACCACCACGCCGCGCGACCCGTGCACCATCGCCGCCCAGCAGCGCGCCCTGCTGGCGCAGGCGGGCCTGAAACCGCCGTATGTGCTGGTCGGCCATGGCCTGGGCGGCCTGTACCAATATGTATATGCCAGGCTGTACCCGCAGGACGTGGCCGGCCTGGTCCTGCTCGATCCCACGCATCCGCAGCAATGGAGCCGCCTGCAGACGGACGCCTCCACCTACGCCATGCTCGTCAAGACGCGGCGCAAGCTCATGTTCAACAGTACGGAATCGGCCGAATTCGATGCCCAGACGCAATGCCTGCAACACGTCGACATGAGCAGCCCGCTGCGCGTGCCCGCCATGCTGCTGGTGCGGGACAAGTTCGGCATCGAGGAAATGGGCTCGTTCGAGAACGTCGTGCGGGCCCAGGAAAAGGATTGGCAGCGCCTGTCCGGCGCGCCAGCCATCGAGCGCATCACGGGCGCAGGCTACTATATCCAGAAAGACAACCCCGTCATCGTCAACGAGGCGGTCAAGATGGTGGCAAAGAAGAAATAAAAAAAAGGGCAGAGAAATCTGCCCTTTTTGCATTCAGCACCTGAATCAGCTATTGAACCCCTTGCCCTCGCCCGCCAGCTTCACCAGCAGCGGCGCCGGCGTCCACGCTTCGCCGTGGCGGCCTTTCGCGTAGCCGGCGATCGTATCAAGCACGTTCGGCAAGCCGACCGTATCCGCATAGAACATGGGGCCGCCGCGGAACAGGGGGAAGCCGTAGCCCGTCAGGTACACCATGTCGATGTCCGAGGCGCGCAGGGCGATGCCCTCTTCCAGGATGCGCGCGCCTTCATTGACGAGCGCATACACGAGGCGTTCGACGATTTCCTGGTCGCCGATCTTGCGCCGCGCCACGCCGATATCGGCCGAGTGCTGGACTATCATGGCATTGACCTGTTCCGAGGCATACGCCTTGCGGTCGCCCGGCTTGTAGTCGTACCAGCCGGCGCCCGTCTTCTGGCCATAGCGCCCCAGTTCGCACAGCAGGTCGGCCGTCTTCGAATACGTGACGTCCGGTTTTTCCACGTAGCGGCGCTTGCGGATGGCCCAGCCGATGTCGTTGCCGGCCAGGTCGCCCATGCGGAACGGCCCCATGGCGAAGCCGAATTTCTCGACCGCCTTGTCGACCTGTTCCGGCAGACAGCCTTCTTCCAGCAGGAAACCGGCTTGCCGGCTGTATTGCTCGATCATGCGGTTGCCGATGAAGCCGTCGCATACGCCCGAGACGACGCCCGTCTTCTTCAGCTTTTTCGACAGCGCCAGCGCCGTGGCCAGCACGTCCTTGCCCGTTTCCTTGCCACGCACGATTTCCAGCAGTTTCATCACATTTGCCGGGCTGAAGAAATGCGTGCCGATCACGTCTTGCGGGCGCTTGGTGAACGCGGCGATCTTGTCCAGGTCTAAAGTGGACGTGTTCGAGGCGAGGATGGCGCCCGGCTTCATGACGGCGTCGAGCTGTTTGAACACGGTTTCCTTCACGCCCAGCTCTTCGAAGACGGCTTCGATGACGATGTCGGCTTGCGCGATGTCGGCATACGCCAAGGTGCCGCTGACCAGAGCGATGCGCTGCTCGGCCTTGTCCTGCGTCAACTTGCCCTTCTTGACCGTGTTTTCATAATTCTTGCGGATGGTGGCCAGGCCCTTGTCCAGCGCTTCCTGTTTGGTTTCCAGCAGCATCACGGGGATGCCCGCGTTGGCGAAGTTCATGGCGATGCCGCCGCCCATGGTGCCGGCGGCGCCCACGATGGCCGCGCTGGCGATCGTGCGCACGGGCGTGTCGGACGGCACGTCGGGCACCTTGCTGGCGACGCGCTCGGCAAAGAAGGCGTGGCGCAAGGCTTTCGATTCCGGCGACTGCACCAGCTGCATGAACAGTTCGCGCTCGTACTTCAAGCCTTCGTCGAATTTCATCGTCACGGCGGCCGCCACGGCATCGACGCATTTGAGCGGCGCGGGGAACGGGCCGGACATGGCTTTGACCGTATTGCGCGAAAACTGCAAAAAGGCTTCGTGGTTCGGGTAATCGACCTTGCGCTCGCGCACTTTCGGCAGCGGGCGCACGTCGGCCACTTTCGTGGCGAAGGCCACGGCGGCTTGCAACAGGTCGGCGCCAGGGGCGATGACTTCGTCGAACAGGGCCGTGCCGGCCAGCTTTTCCGAGGCCACGGGCGTGCCCGAGACGATCATGTTGAGGGCCATTTCCAGGCCCAGCACGCGTGGCAGGCGCTGCGTGCCGCCCGCGCCGGGCAAGATGCCCAGCTTGACTTCCGGCAAGGCCATCTGCGCGCCGGGCGCGGCCACGCGGTAGTTGCAGCCCAGCGCCAGCTCCAGGCCGCCGCCCATACAGACGCTGTGGATGGCCGCCACCACCGGCTTGGTGGATTGCTCGACGACGTTGATCAGGGTGTGCAGGGTCGGTTCCGTGAGCGCCTTGGGCGAATTGAATTCCTTGATATCGGCGCCGCCCGAGAATGCCTTGCCGGCGCCCGTGATGACGATGGCTTTGACGGCTTCGTCGGCCAGCGCCTGGCGGATGCCGGCCACGGCGGCCGTGCGCGTCGCCAGGCCCAGGCCATTGACGGGCGGATTGGCGAGGGTAATGACGGCAACGGCGCCGTTCACTTGATATTCAGCACTCATGTCTCTTCCTTATTGGTTTTGCTCAACGTATGAGGTGGTTGCAAGGGATGAAGCTTTACTATACCGCATAAAAGAACGCTCGTATTATTTTTATCGTTTTCCGCTACGGCATGCATTGTTCGCCATGGTACCTCAACGTTTGAGGAAAGATTCTGCTGCAAGCAGCAAGTTCCAGTAGAAGCTATCACTTGAATATTCATTTTAATAATAAAACCATAACAATAATAACATCGTTTTATTATGCGGAAGAATGCGTTTGTTATATGCCGGCAGGGGACAATTGCGACAGTTTTTACATTATTTATTCCCGCCTCTTGTTTTTCGCCAAACGCTGGGGAATAATAAAATTATTGATTCAAATCAATACTCTACAATTTATCTACAATAAGGCAAACCGCAGGACAAACACGGGCGGCCGTTCATCACGCACATTCTCACCGATTATCACCCTGCATCGCCCCATGCGATAACATCGCTGCCTTATATGAATAGCAGAAAAAATAATAACAGCAGCCTTATCGCTCCCATTCCTCTTCTCACACCGAAGGAAACATTATGGACGCAGCCAGCCATGTCAGCCACTCCCAGGATCTGGACTTACAAGCGATAAATACTGCACTGAACCGTGTCCAGGCCGTGATCGAATTCGAACTCGACGGCACCATCCTGCATGCGAATGACAATTTCCTGCGCGTGCTCGGCTATACCCTGGCCGAAGTGCAAGGCAAGCACCATGCCATCTTCTGCGACCCCGAGTATGTGAAAACGGATGAATACAGCAACTTCTGGGCCAAGCTGGGACGTGGCGAATTCGACCAGGGTGAATACAAGCGCCGCGCCAGGGATGGGCGCGAAGTGTGGATCAACGCGTCGTACAACCCCATCCTCGACGCGAATGGCAAGCCGTATAAAGTCATCAAGTTCGCTACCGACGTCACGGCCATGAAGACGCGCAACGCCGAATACGAAGGCAAGGTCAGCGCCATCGGCAAGGCGCAGGCCGTGATCGAATTCGACATGCAGGGCAATGTGCTGGACGCGAACGACAATTTCCTCGCCGTCATGGACTACGACTTGAGCGATATCCAGGGCGAGCACCACCGCATGTTTTGCGAACCCGAGTATGCCAGCAGTGCCGAGTACAAGAAATTCTGGCAAAAACTCAACCGCGGCGAATTCGACGCGGGCCGCTACAAGCGCCTGGGCAACCATGGCAAGGCGGTGTGGATACAGGCCACCTACAATCCCATCCTCGACCTGAACGGCAAGCCGTACAAAGTGGTCAAGTTCGCCATCGACATCACGGAACAGGTGAACCTGGAAAACAGCATCCAGGCCAGGGCCGCCAGCGACAGCCGCAAGGTCGATGCCCTGCTCAAGTCGGTGGCGCGCGCGGCGCAGGGCGACCTGACCGGCAATATCGTGCCCGAAGGCGACGAGCCGATCGACCTGCTGGCTGGCGGCATCAGCAAGATGATCGTCGACTTGCGCGGCGTGATCGGCACCGTGGTGTCTGCCGCGAACGGCTTTGCCGACGCCTCGCACACGATCGCCGAGCGGGCCACGGGCGTGGCCGTGGGCACGCAGGCGCTGGGCGCCACGGTGGAAGAAATGAACGCCTCCATCGACGGCCTGACGTTTTCCATCAATTCCATCGCGGAAAACACCTCGAATGCCGACTCCCTGGCAAAAGCCACGCAGCAGGAGGCGGAAGCGGGCGCGCGCGCCGTCGCCAAGTCGATCGAGGCGATGGACTTGATCAACCGCTCGTCGGAAGACATCGGCGAAATCGTCAAGGTCATCAGCGAGATCGCCAACCAGACGAATATGCTGGCCTTCAATGCGGCCATCGAGGCGGCGCGCGCGGGCGAGCACGGCCTGGGCTTTTCCGTCGTCGCCGACGAGGTGCGCAAGCTGGCCGAGCGTTCCTCGCAGGCAACAAAAGAGATTTCCAAGCTGATCAACGAATCCGTCAAGCGCGTCTCGACGGGCAGCGAAATCTCTCGCCAGGCCAGCGACGCCTTCGACAAGATCGTCTCGGGCGTCGCCAAGACCACCCTGGCCATCTCCGATATCTCGAAGGCGGCCAACGAGCAGCTGCTGACGGCGCGCGAAGTGTCGACGGCGATCCAGTACATCGCCGAGGAAACGGAAAAGTCGGCCGCCAACTGCGACAGCATCGCCCGCTCCACAGATGGGCTGAACGAGCGCGCGGGCAGCCTGAACCAGACTGTCTCCGGCTTCGTGGTGTAGGCCATGAGCCACGCGGCCACCTTGACGCCCGAGGTGCTGATGACCCTGATCGCGCTGGTGCGCCAGCATACGGGCATCGCCATGACGGCGCGCAAGAGCGTCTTGCTGGAACGGCGCTTGCAGCCACGGCTGCAGGCGCTGTCCCTGCACAGCTACCAGGCTTACCTGGACCGCGTGGCCAGCGACCACGACGAGGTGGCCCATTTCATCGACCTGGTGACCACCAACGACACCCTGTTCTTCCGCACGCCGCAGGTCTGGGATTACTTCCGCGACCGCTACCTGCCCGCCTGGGCGCGCGCCCATCCCGATGGCTGCCTCGCCATCTGGTCAGCGGCCGCCGCCAGCGGCGAGGAACTGTATTCGATCGCCATGCTGTGCGAGCAATTCAGGCTGCAGGCGCCCGCCTTCCGCTACCAGATCCTGGCCAGCGACATTTCGCAGCAGATCCTCGGTGCGGCGAAGGCCGGCCAGTACAGCGGCCGCTCCGTCGAGCGCATCCGATTGTCGCACCCGGACTTGCTGCGCAAATATTTCTCGCCCGCGCCGTATGGCGTCCAGGTCAACGACGAGCTGCGGCAGCACGTGAGCTTTGCGCAGCACAATCTGCTCGAAGCGCTGCGCCCGGCGCGGCAATTCGACCTGGTGTTCCTGCGCAACGTGCTGATTTATTTCGACGCCGAGCACCAGGAAACCGTGCTGCGCCAGGCGCGCCTGAGCCTCAAGGATGAAGGACGGCTGATCCTGGGCGAGTCGGAAACCATCGCCCGGCTCGGTACCGGCTATCAATTCGAATTTCCCATGATTTACAAGGCGGGCAGCGCATGAGCATCATCATCGAACATGGCCTGCCGCTGCACCATGTTGGCATGGGGCAACTTAGCGTGGGCACGCCGGGGCAACAACTGCAAGCGCTGCTGGGCTCCTGCATCGGCATCGGCTTCATCTGGAAGAATGGCCCCTGTTGCGGCCTGGCCCACTGCCTGCTGCCGGAAGCGCCGGGCGCCGACAGCAGCCTGGGGGCGCGCTATGTGAGCCAGGCCGTGCCTTCGCTGCTGCGCCTGATGGGCGTGCGCCAGGCCGATTACGCCGATATCGAGGTGGTGCTGGCGGGCGGCGCCAGCATGTTCGGCCCCGCCCACGTGCATGGCCGCCTGCAGGTGGGCCGGCAAAACGCGGAAGCGGCGCAAAAATACCTGGCCCAGTGCGGCTTGCACGTCGGTTTTTGCGCGCTGGGCGGCCGCCACGGGCGCCAGTTGCTGATCGATTGCGCCCGGCACAGCTATGCCGTCACCGAGGTGGTGGCGCCACCCGAATTGATACCACGCAAGGAAGGCGCATATGGATATGCATGAAGCGACGGGCTTGCAAGCGCAGGGCGCAAGCGACACGGCCACCGAACTGTTCGGCTCCTTCCACCTGGGCGAGGATGAATTCGCCCTGCCCGCCAGCTGCATCCGCGAAGTCGTCAATTACCCGGCGAAAGTCACGGCCCTGCCCCTGTCGCCCGCGTATCTGGAAGGCATGTTCACCTTGCGCGGCAGCGTCATTCCGGTGGTCAACCTGGGCCGGCTGTTCCGCGCCGACGCGCCGCGCGCCGTGGCCACGGACAAGATCGCCATCCTCGACTTCCAGCAAGTGCTGGTCGGCATCGTCTTCCAGGATACGGGCGAGATCCTGCGCGTGCCCGCCAGCGCCCGCAGCGCCCTGCAGTACGCGGCCGGCGACAGCCACGCCGTCATCGCCGGCACGATTTTGCTCGACGGCGGCGCGCGCCTGCTGCAAGTGCTCGACCCGCACGCCCTGCTGCGCATCGAAAACGTGCCCCATGTGCTGGCCCTGCAGGCAGGCGACGGGCGCCAAACTGAGCACGGCCCGCTACCATGCGCAAAGCGAACGCCGGCAGTGCGTCAGCTTCCATGCGGCCGGCGCCACGTTCGCCTTTGAAATGCTGGCCATCCAGGAAATCATCAAGGTGCCGGAACTGCACAGTTCCCTGCTGAATAGCGCACTATGCCTGGGCCGCATGCATTTTCGCGGCAGCCAGGTGGCCGTCGTCGATTTCGGCGCCCTGCTGCAAGCGCACACGGAGGCCAGGGAGGCCACCGTGGATCAGCGCATCATCGTCGTGCGCCTGGGCGACACGACCGTGGGCTTCCTCGTCGATTCCGTCGACAGCATCGTGCATTTCTTTGGCGACGAGGTGCTGCCGATTCCCCTGCTGAGCAAGGCGCGCGCCGCCATGTTTGCCGGCTGCATCACCAAAGAAGGCCTGGGCGACATCATTTTCCTGGACCACAAGGAAATCCTGTCGCAGGCGGAAATCGTCGAAATGCGCGACGGCCACGCGCGCCTGTATCCGGCCGACACGGAAACGGCCAGCGCCGCCACGCGCAAGGCGCAGCGCCGCGTGTACATCACATTCACGGTAGAAACCCCGTTCGCCGTGGAAATCGGGAAAGTGCGCGAAATCATCGACTTCAGCGGCGCCATCACGACGCCGCCGGGCATGCCGGCCTGCATGCTTGGCATGCTGAACCTGCGCCAGCAAATGATCAGCATCATCGACCTGCGCCAGCTGTATGCGATGCCGGCGCTGCCGGACGCCAGCAGCGGCAAGATCCTGATCGTGGAACGGGGCGCCGAACGCTATGGCTTCCTCGTCGACCATGTCGATAACATCATGACCATTTCCGACAGCCAGCGCTTTGCGGCGCCGCAAATCATCCGCACGGGAGAACATGACGATCTGCGCAGCGAAATGGATGAAATGATCGACATCGGCACGGAGGCGCAGCGCCAGACCCTGTCCGTCTTCCAGTGCGATCATCTGCTGGAAAAGCTGGGGTCGGCGCTGCCGCAAGCTGCCTAGGCCGCTTTACATGCCTGGCAGCTGGTGCCCCTTGAACTGCTCGCGCAGCTTGTTCTTCTGGATCTTGCCCGTGGCGCCCATGGGCAAGGCGTCGATGAACAGCACGTCGTCGGGCGTCCACCACTTGGCGATCTTGCCTTCGAAAAACTGCAGCAAGGCGTCGCGCGTGACCGTCATGCCGGGGCGCAGCACCACCACGAGCACGGGACGCTCGTCCCATTTCGGGTGGAACACGCCGATGCAGGCCGCCTGCAGCACGGCCGGGTGCGCCATGGCCAGGTTTTCCAGGTCGATGGTGCCGATCCATTCGCCGCCCGACTTGATCACGTCCTTGCTGCGGTCCGTGATCTGCATGTAGCCGTCCGCGTCGATGGTGGCCACGTCGCCCGTGGGGAACCAGCCGTCCTGCAGCGCCTCGCCGCCCTCGTTCTTGTAGTACGAGGAAATGATCCACGGCCCTTTCACGAGCAAATGGCCATACGCCACGCCATCCCACGGCAATTCCTTGCCGTCGTCGTCGACGATCTTCATGTCCACGCCGTAGATCGCATGGCCCTGCTTTTGCAGGATCTTGCGCTGCTCTTCCTTCGGCAAGTCCAGGTGCTTGGTCTGCAAGCCGCCCGCCGTGCCCAGCGGCGACATTTCCGTCATGCCCCAGGCGTGGATGACCTCGATGTCGAACTTGTCGATCAGGGTATCCATCATGGCCGGCGGGCACGCCGCGCCGCCGATCACCGTGCGGCGGAAGGAGGAAAATTTCAAGTCATTCTGCAAGGCGTGATTCAGCAAGCCCAGCCAGACGGTGGGCACGCCGGCCGAAAACGTCACTTTTTCCGCCTCGAACAATTCATACAGCGACTTGCCGTCCAGCGCCGCGCCGGGGAACACCATGCGCGCGCCGGACAGGGGCACGGAATACGGCAAGCCCCAGGCATTCACGTGGAACATGGGCACGACGGGCAGCACCGTGTCCGAAGCGCGCACGTTCAGGGCGCTGGGCATGGCCGACGCGTACGCGTGCAGCACGGTCGAGCGGTGCGAATACAGGGCGCCCTTGGGGTTGCCCGTCGTGCCCGACGTATAGCACAGGGTGGCGGCCGAGTTCTCGTCGAACAAGGGCCACGCGTAATCGTCGGAATGCGTGGCGATCAAGTCTTCATAGCACAGCAGGTCGGGGATGGTGCTGCTGGCGGGCATGCGGTCGCGGTCGCACATCAGGACGAAATGGCGCACAAACGTGCAGTCGGCGGCGATTTTTTCCACCACGGGCAAAAAGGTCAGATCGAACAGCAAGACCTGGTCTTCCGCATGGTTCGAGATGTAGGCGATCTGGTCGGGAAACAGGCGCGGGTTAATCGTGTGCAAGACCGCGCCCGAGCCGGACACGGCATAATAGGCTTCCAGGTGGCGGTAGCCATTCCAGGCCAGGGTGGCGACCCGGTCGCCCATGCCGACGCCGAGGCCATGCAGGGCATTGGCCAGCCGGCGTGCGCGCTGGTGGCAATCGCGGTAGGTGTAGCGGTGCATATCGCCCTCCACCCGCCGCGAAATGATTTCGCTGCCGCCATAATGACGCGCTGCAAACTCGATAATGCTGGAAATCAGCAGGGGCTGATTCATCATCTGGCCCATCACTGGACTCAAGGGAAATGCCGACATCGTGTCTCCTGGGGTGGATACTCGGTTATTGTTGGAATCTAAAGATTTTTCCTAGTTTCGTACGGTCGTGCGGAAATCGTCAACGCATTTCGATATTGCGGTGCAGCATGGAATTTTTGATTCCGTTTCCAGCCGCATGGGCGCCCTCCGCACGCCTTGGCGCCGTGCGGTAAAATCGCATTCCAGGCTGGCGCCATCTGCCAGCGCACCTACCTTGAATGGAATTGCCATCAGCGCTACTACCTTACCACTGGATAATGCCTTTGCGGCCTTGCCGCCCGCGTTCTATACGCGCTTGATGCCCACGCCCCTGCCCGCGCCCTACTTTGTCGCGGCCAGCGCGCCGGCGGCAAGCCTGATCGGCCTCGATGCGGCGCGCCTGGCCGAGCCCGGCTTTGTGGCACTGCTGGCCGGCAATGCCGTGGCCGAGCGCTCGCAGCCCCTGTCGGCCGTGTATTCGGGCCACCAGTTCGGCGTCTGGGCCGGCCAGCTGGGCGACGGCCGCGCCATCTTGCTGGGCGATATCGCCACGGCAAACGGTCCGATGGAGCTGCAGCTGAAAGGCGCCGGCGCCACGCCGTATTCGCGCATGGGCGACGGGCGCGCCGTGCTGCGCTCGTCCATCCGCGAATTCCTGTGCTCGGAAGCCATGGCCGCGCTCGGCATTCCCACCTCGCGCGCGCTGGCCATCATGGGTTCGCAGCAAGGCATCATGCGCGAAACGGTCGAGACGGCGGCCGTCGTGACGCGCATGGCGCCCACGTTCGTGCGCTTCGGCTCGTTCGAGCACTGGTTTTACCGCAAGAAGCCGGACGAGCTGAAAATCCTCGCCGATTACGTGATCGACGGCTTCTATCCCGCTTTGCGCGCTGCAGCAAATCCATACCAGGCCTTGCTGGCCGAAGTGTGCGTGCGCACGGCGCACATGATTGCGCAATGGCAAGCCGTCGGCTTCATGCATGGCGTCATGAACACGGACAATATGTCCATCCTGGGCCTGACGCTCGATTACGGCCCCTTCGGCTTCATGGAAGCGTTCGACGCCGAACACATCTGCAACCATACGGACCAGCAGGGACGCTACTCGTATGCGAACCAGCCGCAGGTGGGCCACTGGAACTGCTATGCGCTGGGCCAGGCCCTGCTGCCGCTGATCGGCGAAGTGGAACTGGCGCAGGCGGCGCTGGACAGCTACCAACCCGCCTTCGCGGACAAGATGAATAGCTTGCTGCGCGCCAAGCTGGGCTTGCAGACGAACCAGGACGACGATACGGCCCTGTTCGACAGCATGTTTGCGCTGATGCAAGCCAATCACGTGGATTTCACGAATTTCTTCCGCGCCTTGTCTACACTGCAGGTAGCGGCGCCCGAACATGACACCATGCTGCGCGACATGTTCATCGACCGCCCCGCCTTCGATGCGTGGGCAGCGACGTACCGCGCGCGCCTCTTGCTGGAAAACAGCGCCGATGCCGAACGGCAAGCGGCAATGAACAGCGTCAACCCGAAATACGTGCTGCGCAACTATCTGGCGCAAGTGGCCATCGAAAAGGCCCAGCAGCAGGACTACACGGAAGTGGCGACATTGCTGGAAATATTGCAAAAGCCATTTGACGAACAGCCCGAACACCAGCACTATGCGGCCGTGCCGCCCGACTGGGCCAGCCACCTTGAAGTCAGCTGCTCATCCTAAGGAGTCATTATGACCACGAATAAAGTCAAGAAAACCGACGCCGAATGGCGCGCCATGCTCGACTCGATGCAATACGAAGTCACGCGCCACGCGGCCACGGAACGCGCATTCACGGGCAAGTTCTGGGACCACCACGAACACGGCGTCTACACCTGCGTCTGCTGCAACACGCCCCTGTTTGCGTCGGATACGAAATTCGACTCCGGCTGCGGCTGGCCCAGCTATTTCCAGGCGCTGGACCCGGCGAACGTCACGGAAATCGTCGACCGCAGCCACGGCATGCTGCGCACGGAAATCGTCTGCGCCGTCTGCGACGCCCACCTGGGCCACGTCTTCCCGGACGGCCCGCCGCCGACCGGATTGCGCTATTGCATCAATTCGGCATCCTTGCGCTTCGATCCGCAGCCGTGAGACACAGGATCGCCTGGGAGCAACTCGGTTGCTCCTAAGCCATTCCTAAGATGATTTTAATAAGACCAGTGTAAAGTCTCGCCATGAAATTTCTATTCGACCTCTTCCCCCTGATCGCCTTCTTCGCCGCCTTCAAGCTGGGCGGCATGTATGAAGCGGCCACGCACGATTTCGTGCAGCAATATTTGTCCGGCTTCGTGTCAGGCGGCCTGATCAAGGCTGACCAGGCGCCGTGGATACTCGCCACCCTCGTCGGCATCGTCGCCACCGCTTGCCAGGTCAGCTATCTGCTGTTGCGCGGGCGCAAGGTGGACGGCATGCTGTGGCTGTCGCTGTTCATCTTTGTCGTATTCGGCGGCGCCAGCATTTACCTGCATGACGATTTCTTCCTGAAATGGAAGCCGACCCTGATCTACTGGCTGTCCGGCCTGGCCCTGTTGATCGCCCACGTGGGTTTCAAGAAAAACCTGATCCGCAAGACCATGGAAGCGCAAGTGCAATTGCCCGATGCCGTCTGGAATCAGTTGCTGGCCGCATGGATCATTTTCTTTGGCGCCATCGGCGCACTGAATCTGTTCGTCGCCTTCGTGCTGTACAAGGGCGACATGGCCGCCTGGGTCAGTTTTAAAGCATTCGGCGCGACGGGCATTTTCTTTGCCTTTATCGTGGCGCAAACCCTGTTCCTGGCAAAACATATCAAGGAAAACGCATGATGAGCACCACCAGCACCGAAAACACCGCACCGGAAACGCGCATGCAGCGCATCCGCACCCGCCTGGAAACGGCACTTTCCCCTCTGGAATGCGTGCTGGAAGACGACTCGGCGCGCCACCGGGGCCATGCGGGCGCCGCCTCGGGCGGAGGCCATTACAATCTACGCATTATTTCTAGCCGATTTGAGGGGCTCAGGCTCGTCATGCGCCATCGACTGGTGTATGATTCCGTGCACGATATGATGCATAATGAGATACATGCATTGGCGATTGTGGCCCTGGCGCCGTCCGAAGTAGTGTAAGGATGGCGTTTTGGCGTACCCGAGCCATGTGATGGATTTCTTCCCATGCGTTTTTTACGAAACTTTCCCTAACAGGATTTAATAATGACTTTTAAGCCAGCCCGCTTGCTGATCGCACTACTCGCCGTTGTCGCGGTACCTGTTTTTGCGCAAAATGTTGCCGTTGTTAATGGCAAGCCTATCCCATCGTCGTCGCGCGTTGATGCAGTCGTCAAGCAAGTCGTCGCCCAAGGCCAGCAACCGGATTCGCCGCAATTGCGCGAAATGATCAAGAAGGACTTGATCGGCCGTGAAGTGCTGATGCAAGAAGCGGAAAACAAAGGTTTCGGTAAAGATGCAGCCGTCAAGCAGCAAATCGAGAACGCGCGCCAGGCCATCGTCATCAACGCCCTGGTCGGCGACTACCTGAAAAAGAACCCCGTCAACGACGCTGAAATCAAGGCGGAATACGACCGCTTCGTGGCACAGACGGGCGACAAGGAATACCACGTGCGCCACATCCTGGTGGCCACCGAAGCGGAAGCGAAAGACATCATCGCCAAGCTGAAAGGCGGCGCCAAGTTCGAAGACCTGGCCAAGCAATCGAAAGATGCGGGCTCGGCCGACAATGGCGGCGACCTGGACTGGGCAGCCCCATCGTCGTTCCCGAAAGTGTTCTCCGACGCCTTCGTGAAACTGCAAAAAGGCCAGGTCACGGACACCCCGGTGCAAACGCCTAACGGTTTCCACGTGATCAAGCTGGACGACACCCGCGCGGCAAAACTGCCGACCCTGGAAGAAGTCAAGCCACAGATCGCCGAAGCGCTGCAGCAAAAGAAACTGCAAGCGTATCAGGAAGAAATGATCAAAAAAGCGAAAGTTCAGTAAGAACTGACCTCCCCGGCGCCCTTTTCGGCGCCGGTCGTGTATTCTGCGCCTGAACACGCACTGCGCGACAGTCGCGCGTATCGATTTTTAGTATATTTTTAGGAATGAACATGATTTTGAAGCCAGCCCGCCTGATCTTAGCCCTGGTCGCCGTCGTCGCGATCCCTGCATTTGCGCAAAACGTAGCTACCGTGAATGGCAAGGCCATCCCATCGTCGCGCGTTGACCAGGTCGTCAAGCAAGTCGTCGCCCAAGGCAAGCAAGCCGATTCGCCGCAATTGCGCGAAGCCATCAAGAAAGACCTGATCGGCCGCGAAGTGCTGATCCAGGAAGCCGACAAGCAAGGCTACGGCACGCGTCCGGAAGTCAAGTCGCAGATCGACAATGCCCGTCAAAGCATCATCATCAACGCCCTGCTGGCCGACTACGTCAAGAAGAACCCTGTCAAGGACGCTGAAATCAAGGCCGAGTACGACAAGTTCAAGGCCCAGGCCGGCGACAAGGAATACCATGCACGCCACATCCTGGTCGCCACCGAAGCGGAAGCGAAAGACATCATCGCCAAGCTGAAAGGCGGCGCCAAGTTCGAAGAACTGGCAAAGGTATCGAAAGACGGTTCCGCAGCCAATGGCGGCGACCTGGACTGGGCTAGCCCAGCTTCGTACGTGAAGCCATTCTCCGACGCCATGGTGGCCCTGAAACCAGGCCAGGTCACGCAAACGCCGGTGCAATCGCAGTTCGGCTTCCACGTGATCAAGCTGGAAGAAACCCGTCCGACGAAACTGCCGGCTCTGGAAGAAGTCAAGGGCCAGGTAGCCGAGTCGCTGCAACAGAAGAAACTCGCCGCCTACCGCGACGAACTGATGAAGAAGGCCAAGATTCAGTAATATTGGATCGGCATGAAAAAGCGCTCCCTGTGAGCGCTTTTTTTACGCCTGAAAGAAAGCGAGATGCCATGAATCTACATCAAGAACTAAAAATCGCGCTGGAAGCGGTTGCCGAACCGGGCCGCGCGGCGCCGATGCAGGCGTATATGCGCGACCAGTTCATATTCCTGGGCGTGGCCGCGCCGCAGCGGCGGATGGCCGCCAGGGACTTGCTGGCGGGCTTGCAAGGCGTGGGGGCCGAGGTGCTGCTGGAACATGCACAGCTGCTGTGGCAGCAGCCCGAGCGCGAGTACCAGCACGTGGCGCTCGACATGCTGGCCCTGCACTGGCGGCAATTGGACGTCGAACATATTCCCGCCCTGCTGGCACTGGCGCGCCAGCGCGCCTGGTGGGACAGCGTCGACGGCATGGCGGGCATCGTCGGCGAGGTGCTGCAGGCGGAACACCGGCGCAGCGGCGATGGCCATGCGCACATGGATGGCGCCTTGCAGCACGCGGATTTCTGGCTGCGCCGCATCGCCATGCTGCACCAGCTGGGCTGGCGCGCCGATACGGATGCCGCCTGGCTGTTCGATGCGGCGCTGGCGCTGGCCCATGAAGACGAGTTTTTCATCCGCAAGGCCATCGGCTGGGCCCTGCGCGATTACGCGCGCCACGCGCCCGAAGCCGTGACGGCGTTTGCCGGCGCGCACCGCCGGCAACTATCGCCGCTCAGCTACCGCGAAGCGCTGAAGCACCAGCGACCTTGAACGCCTGTCCGCCCAGCAGGCGCAGCGCTGCATCGATGCGGGGCGCCGCATCCCAGGCCGGCACGGGCGCCAGCAAGCCCAGCGCCATCTGCCGCAGCGGCTCGGCGATCACCATGGCCAGCAGCAAGCCGGCCATTTCCGCTCCATCCTGCAGCACCAGATGGCCGCGCGCGGCCTGGCGCTGCAACCATTCGGCCAGCATCGCCGTGCCCCGCTCGATGCCGTTGCGCTGATACACGGCCAGCAAATCGGGGCGCGCGGGAAACTCCGTGCATAGCAGGCGGAACAGGCCGACGGCATCCGCCGTCAGCACGCGCGCCGCCATCACCTGCAATATCTCCTTCAATAGCGGCAAGACGTCGCCAAGCGCGGCCGCATCGTGCGCCATGGCCGGCAAAAAGGCGTCCGTCCAGCCGCGCACCACCAGCGCCACGAGTTCTTCGCGGTTGGCCGCATATTGATACAGCGACTTTTTTGCCATGCCCGCGTGGCGCGCCACCGCTTCCATGGTCGTGGCCGCATAGCCTTCGTTCAGCAGCAGCCAGGTGGCCGCCTGCACGGCTGCCTCCAGCGCCTCCCCGTGCGGGCGCGCCGGGCGGCCACGTCCGCGCAAGGCCTTGCTCTCTTCTTCCCGCATGCCATCTCCAAGCTTGATTGATGGGCAATTTTACACTGAAACATATTTAGGAAACGTTAAGCGTTTCTTTAATATATAATTGGCTCATCCCAACAAAGGAGAACGACATGACGAGCGACACGCACAATGAATTCCCATGGAGCATCACCGGCACGGGCAACTTGCTCGATCCGTTTCCCCTGCCCCTGGAAACGGGCATCACGCGCCTGGAAAATGGCTGCCTGCTGGTGGCGGCGCGCACGGAACTGCAAGGCTGCAGCGGACGCATGCTGGATTGGTGGTTCACCTTTTTCGAGACGACGCAGCACATCAAGTGGTGGCATCCGCACGATCACGTGGCCCATCACGGCTGGAACAAGGCGTGGAAAAAGGGAGAGAGTTACTACGGCGCCTCGATCGAGGCGGTGGAGTCGCTGGGCGATATTCCGCCCGTGAAAGCCAAGCTGAAGTTCCATGATCCGAAGGAAGTCTTCGATCCGGCGCAATTGCAGCAGGCCAGGGACAGCGGCGCCCTGTCGGCCGCCATCTGCGCGCGCATCGGCTTTGGCGATTACGTCGTGCTCGACCCGAACGGCGATCCGCTCGATGGCGAAATGCTGCACCTGACGCGCGACACGCCCACGGGCTGCGTGCTGCGCAGCCGATTCTTACTCGGTCGCAACAGCCTCAATCCCGTGCGCGACGTGCCCGACGTGCTGGGACTGAATTTGCTGCGCCATTGCTACAGCGAATTTACCTATCTGTCGCGCTTTTTGCCATCGCTGTATTACGGCGAGCACGCCAACGGGGAAAAGGCGCCGCTGCCCTGGTAGGCTGCCTTACAGCCGCTTGTGCATGCGCGCCAGCGGCAGTTGTATATCGCCCGGCAAGTCCAGGTGAAAATCTTCCGTGACGGCAAAGCCGCTGGCCAGGTACAGGGGCACGCCGGGCAAGGTGGCGGCCAGTTCCAGTGCCGTAAAACCGCCGGCCCGCGCCTGGCGTTCGCAATGGCGCATCAGCATGCTGCCCAGACCCTGGCGCGCCGCGGCCGGCTCCACGAAGAGAAGGCGCGGATGCGGCCCGGCTGGCTGGCCGGGTCGAGCAGCGGATCCGGCCCGCTCTTGGCGCGGTCGGCGCCGTACAGGGTGGCGCGCCGGCTCCAGCCGCCGCAGGCCAGCATGGCGCCGTCGCGTTCGATGACGAAATACGTCCGGTCGGCAACGAGCTGCGTATCGACGCCGAACACGTGGCGCGTCACGGCCTCGGCCTGCTCTTCACTATAAAATCCCGCGCTCAGCACCATGCCGGAACGGGCGATCAGCGCATTCATGGCAGGCACATCACCAGACAGCGCCACGCGCAGGCTGGTCAGGGCGCCAAAGCTGAACCAGGCGCGGCTGATACGCCCCTGCTCCACTTCATACGTCGCCACCAGCTCCTGCGCGGAAACACCGTCCGGCGTGTCGCCATGGACGATTTCATGGTCGATCACCAGCTTGCCGCAGGCGATACGGTTGAGCAATTGCGCCCGGGGCCGGCTGGCGGCGAAACGGGCCGTGAAGCGGGGGCCGATCTGCGCGCCGCCTTGGGCCAGCAAGGTATCGGGATGCTGGAATTGCTGTGCGTCATCGGCGTAGATGGCCAGCAAGGCCGGCACGTCGTGGGCATTGTAGGCATCCAGTTGGGCCTGAACCACCGCGACGGGAGAAATGCGTGTATCGTTGGCAAGCGCCATGCGTGTACCTGTTGTGGAGTGGGTGAAAAGTTGCAAAGGGTAACATTGTCGCCCCTGTCGCGGCGTGGTTTACTGCGATAATAACAAGATTCGTCGCAAGAAGCATATGCAGGCGTCACCAATCAATCGCACAATCGCAGCAGGAGTAAAGATCATGAAATGGGAAGGCAATCGCGAAAGCGACAATGTGGAAGACCGCCGCGGCGAAGACGGCGGGGGCGGCAGTGGGGGCGGCTTCGGTTTTGGCGGGCGCTCGATCGGCATCGGCACCATCGTCATCGCCCTCGTCGGCTCGTATGTGCTGGGCGTCAATCCCCTGACCTTGCTCAACCTGCTCAGCGGTGGTGGCGGCCAGATCAGCACCCAGCAAAGCCAGGCGCCTGCGGGCCAGGCACCCGCAAACGACGAGATGACCCGCTTCGTGCGGACCGTGCTGGCCGATACGGAAGACACGTGGGGCGCCCTGTTCAAGGCCGAAGGCGGCAGCTATGTCAAACCCAAGCTGGTGCTGTTCTCGGGCAGCATCCCGACGGCCTGCGGCACGGGCCAGAGCGCCAGCGGCCCCTTCTATTGCCCCGGCGACCAGAAAGTCTACCTGGACCTCGATTTCTTCAATCTGATGCAGCAGCGCTTCAAGGTCTCGGGCGAATTCGCGGAAGCGTACGTGATCGCGCATGAAGTGGGACACCACGTGCAAAACCTGATGGGCCTGTCCGAAAAGGTCGACAATGCGCGCCGCACGCAATCGGAGCGCCAGGCCAACGCCATGTCCGTGCGCCTGGAGTTGCAGGCCGACTGCTTTGCCGGCGTGTGGGCATTCCACGCGAACCAGGACCGCAAGATCCTGGAACAAGGCGATGTGGAAGCGGCCCTGAAAGCGGCCACGGCCATCGGCGACGATGCGCTGCAGCGCCAGGCGCAAGGCCATGTCGTGCCGGACTCGTTTACGCACGGCACCTCGGATCAGCGCGTGCGCTGGTTCAGCAAGGGCATCGAGAGCGGCCAGATCAGCCAGTGCAACACCTTCGAGGCGCGCCAGCTGTAAGCATGGCCAGCCCCGTGCCGCCCCGCGGGCGCACGGGGACGTTACTTCACATCGATGCGTCCGTATTGCCCGTGCGCCTCGTCATCCGGCCCGGCCGCATAGAACAGGGTATTCAGAGGCTGATTGTTGAGGCCATTGCCGAAGGCAATCCCCCACAAGCCATCGATCACCAGCGGCGTGCCGTCAGCCTTGCGCAGCGGACCGCCGGCGGCGCCCGTGGACGGGTCATAGGCATTGATCTTGCCGTCGCCAAAATTCCCTATCAATAACATATTGCTGGCCGTGCCGAAATCGGCCGGCGCCAGCGCCATGCCCCAGGGTGCATTCAAGGCCCCGCCGCTCACCAGCCGCTTGAGCAGTGTGCCGCCCGTGTCATACACATTGACGATGCCGAGGCCCGCGCCCGCCTCCTCGTCGTCGCCGCTGGCCTCGCGCATGGCATAGGCGACATAGATGCGCTCGCCGATGGCCTGGATGCCGAACGGCGCATAGCCGGCCGGCAAGCTGGGGTCGCTGAAGGCGCCAGGCAAGCTGACTCTGGCGAAATTGGCATCGAAGACGTCGACGCGCCGGTTATGGAAATCGGCCGCATACAGGTAATTGGCGTTCGCATAACGCGAGATGGCCAGGCCCTTGTAGACGCTGCCGTCGGCGCTGCCGTCGAACACGACCAGGGCCGTCGTCGGGCTGACCGTGGGAGACCAGGCCGAGATGCTGCCGCTTTCGCTGGCGAAGATGAACGGGCTGGGCGCCGTCACGCCGTTCTGGCTCAGCCAGGATGACGGCGAGACAGGCATAAAGAATCTGCTTGCTGGTATGCGTTTTCATGGCGTTCCCCTTCTGCGCGATGGACAGAATTGCGCTGCCTGTCATCAGGGTATAACCAGGCCGAGCAGGACGCTTGAGGCGTGTCAAACACAGGGAAGATAGGCCGTGTCAGGGCATGCCGACGTCGTAGCGCTTGCCCAGCCGTTTCAGTTCGCCCGTCTCGATCAGGCTATTCAATTCCTGGTCGAACTGCAGGCGCAGCTTGTCGAAAGCAGGCGAGCGGGGATAGGCGAAATAGCCGTTTTGGATTTCTATGACTTTGGGCAAGGGTTTCACCTGGCGGCCATAGCCGAGCCGGGCAATCACGGGGTCGGTATTGCGGCGGTTGCTGACGAAGACGTCGACGTGGTTGTGCACCAGCATCTTCAAGCCATTTTCCACATTGTTGGCCACGCTGACCTGCAAGCCGGGCCGGACTCTTTCCCAGTCCGCGCCATAGGCCCAGCCATTGAGCAGCACCACCCGGCGCTGCTTCAGCGCCGCGTAGTCGCCATCCCAGCCGAAACTGGCGTCCTGGCGCGTATAAAAGACCATCTGGTCCTGGTAAAACGGCTTGTCGGAAAACGCCATGCTGGCGATGCGCTCGGGCGTCTTGTAGGGGCCGATCAGGATATCGGCCTGCCCCTGCACCAGCATGGCTTGCGCGCGCGCCCACGGCACCATGCGAAAACGCACGGTATTGCCCGTGCGCGCCGCCAGCAGGCGCAGCAGTTCCGCGCCCAGGCCGCCATACTCGCCGCTGTCCTGGTACTCGAAGACGCGCTCGAACTGCGCGCCCACGGCCAGCAGCTCGCGCGCCTGCGCGTGCAAGGGCACGGCCAGGGCCGGCCACAGCAGCGCCAGGGCCAGCAGGCGCCGCCCCGCTCCTCTCATCAGCCGACGATGCGCAAGGAGTAATCGGTGGCCTGCACATCCTTGGTCAGGCTGCCGATCGAGATGCGGTCCACGCCCGTTTCGGCAATGGCGCGCACGGTGTCGAAGTTAATGCCGCCCGACGCTTCGAGCAAGGCGCGGCCGTTGGTAAGGGCCACGGCCTCGCGCATCATGTCGTTGCTGAAGTTATCGAGCAGCACGGAGACGGCGCCCGCGTCGAGCGCTTCCTGCAATTGCGCCAGGGTTTCCACCTCGATTTGCACGGGCACGCCCGCATCGAGGTTACGCGCGTTTTCCAGGGCCTGGCTGACGCCGCCGGCGGCCGCGATATGGTTTTCCTTGATCAAAATGCCGTCGTACAGGGCCAGGCGCTGGTTCTTGCCGCCGCCCACGCGCACCGCATACTTTTGCGCCAGGCGCAGGCCAGGCAGGGTCTTGCGCGTGTCCAGAATGGCGGCTTTCGTGCCAGCCACCACGTCGACATAGCGGCGCGTGGCCGTGGCCACGGCCGACAGCAGCTGCAGGAAATTGAGGGCGCTACGCTCGGCCGTCAGCAAGGCGCGCGCCGGCGCCTCAATCGTGCACACGACGCTGTCGGCCGTCATCATGTCGCCTTCGGCGTAATGCCAAACGATGTCGATGCTGCGGTCCAGGCTTTTCATGATGCCTTCGAACCAAGGCGCGCCGCACAGCACGGCCGCTTCGCGCACGATGACACGGGCCGTGACGATGTGGTCGGGCGGCACCAGCTCGCCCGTCAGGTCGCACTGGCCCACGTCTTCCAGCAAGGCGGCCAGCAGATTGCCCTCGAACGCGCGCGCCAGGGCGGGGTCAAAGGGAGCGAAAGAATTGACGAGAGTACTCATGCTGGACCGATTCCTTGGAACAATTTAGTTTCTTTAGCCAGGTCCGCGCCTGGCTGCAAGCCTGCCTTCTTGGCGGCGGCGAAGTCGAGCATGCGATTGATCGAACGCACGGCCAGCTGGCCGACGGCGGGATCGACGTGGATTTCGTTGTGCATGTTTTCCAGCGTTTGCGCCAGGTTCAGCAAGCCGTTCATGGCCATCCACGGGCAGTGCGCGCAGCTTTTGCACGTGGCGCTGTTGCCGGCCGTGGGCGCCTCGATGAAGCGCTTGCCGGGCGCGGCCGCGCGCATCTTGTGCAGGATGCCGTTGTCGGTGGCGACGATGAAAGTGTCCGTGTCCATGGTTTGCGCTGCCGCAATCATTTGCGACGTGGAACCGACCATGTCGGCCAGCGCCACCACGTTGGCGGGCGATTCCGGATGCACGAGCACCTTGGCTTGCGGATACTCTTCCTTGAGCAAATCGAGTTCGATGCCCTTGAATTCGTCGTGCACCAGGCAGCTGCCTTGCCACAGCAGCATGTCGGCGCCCGTTTCCTTCTGGATGTACGAACCCAGGTGCTTGTCCGGTGCCCACAGGATTTTCTTGCCCTGCGCATGCAGGTGGGCCACGATGTCGAGGCCGATGGACGACGTCACCATCCAGTCCGCGCGCGCTTTGACGGCCGCGCTGGTGTTGGCGTAGACAACGACGGTGCGGTCCGGATGGGCGTCGCAGAAGGCCGTGAATTCGTCCACCGGGCAGCCGAGGTCGAGCGAACAGGTCGCGTCGAGGTCAGGCATCAGGACGGTTTTTTCGGGACTGAGGATCTTGGCCGTTTCGCCCATGAAGCGCACGCCGGCCACGACCAGGGTCTTGGCCGGATGGTCGCGCCCGAAGCGGGCCATTTCCAGCGAGTCGGAGACGCAGCCGCCCGTGGCTTCCGCCAGGTCTTGCAGGTCAGCATCAACGTAATAGTGGGCAACGAGCACAGCTTCGCGCTCGGTCAGCAGGCGCTTGATGCGCGTGATCAGTTCGGCTTTTTCAGCCGGGGATGGCGTCGCTGGCGTGCGTGCCCAGGCGTGGGCAGTGCAGCTGGCTCCGTCTTGCGGGTGTTCGTACTCGACGGATTTGATGGCTAAAGTTTGCATGGCTGTGTCAAACAAAAACGGGATAGACCGGCACGATTGCAATAAAGCAGGTGCGCCGGAACGAAATAACCGCGGCGCGTCGGTGTGGTGCTGCCGGATGGGCGACTGGCGCGCCATCCGGCATTTACTATACCAAGCTAGATATTAATCAATACCTTGGCTCTTCAAATAGTCTTCGTAGTTGCCGCGGTAATCGACCACTTCATCTTCCTTGATTTCAATGATGCGGTTGGCCAGCGAAGAGACGAATTCGCGGTCATGCGACACGAAGATCAGGGTGCCCGCGTATTTTTCCAGCGCGATGTTCAGGGATTCGATCGATTCCATGTCCATGTGGTTGGTCGGCTCATCGAGCATCAGCACGTTGTGGCGGCCCAGCATCAGCTTGCCGTACATCATGCGGCCCTTCTCGCCACCGGACAGTACCTTGACAGCCTTTTTCACGTCGTCGCCGCCGAACAGCAAGCGGCCCAGGATGGAGCGCACGGCCTGGTCGTCGTCGCCCTCTTTCGTCCACTGGCCGATCCAGTCGGTCAGGTTCGTATCCTTGGCGAAATCTTCCGTCGGATCTTGCGGCATGTAGCCCACGTTGGCGTTTTCCGCCCACTTCACGCGGCCCTGGTCCGGCTGCAGGCCGGCGATGTCGCCCGCGATGCAGCGCAGCATGGTGGTCTTGCCGGCGCCGTTGGCGCCGATGATGGCGATGCGTTCGCCCGCTTCGACCATGATGCTGAAATTCTTGAACAGCTGGCGATCAAAACCTTTCGAGATGTTCTCGACTTCCACGGCCAGGCGGTGCAATTTCTTTTCGCCGTCGAAACGCACGAACGGATAGGCGCGCGACGATGGCTTGATGTCGTCGACCTTGATCTTTTCGATCTGCTTGGCGCGCGACGTCGCCTGGCGGGCCTTCGATTTGTTCGCGGCGAAGCGGCGCACGAACTCCTGCAGTTCGGCAACCTTGTCTTTCGCTTTCGCGTTGTTGGCCAGTTGCTGGTTGCGCGCCTGGGTCGAGGCGAACATGTATTCGTCGTAGTTGCCCGGATAAATCTTCAGGGTGCCGTAATCCATGTCGGCCACGTGGGTGCAGACCTGGTTCAGGAAGTGACGATCATGGGAAATGATGATCATGGTGGAGTTGCGCTCGTTGAGCACGTCTTCCAGCCAGCGAATCGTGTTGATGTCCAGGTTATTCGTCGGCTCGTCGAGCAGCAGGATGTCCGGGTTCGAGAACAGCGCCTGCGCCAGCAGCACGCGCAGCTTCCAGCCTGGCGAGACATTGCTCATCGGACCTTGGTGCAGGTCGATGGCGACGCCGGCGCCCAGCAGCAGTTCGCCGGCGCGCGATTCGGCCGTGTAGCCGTCGTATTCGGAAACCTTGCCTTCCAGTTCGGCGGCCTGCATGTAGTCGTCGTCCGTCGCTTCCGGGTTCGCGTAGATCGCGTCGCGTTGCTGGATGGCGGCCCACATTTCCGTGTGACCCATCATGACGACGTCGAGCACGCGCATGTCTTCAAACGCGAACTGGTCCTGGCGCAACTTGCCCAGGCGCTCGTTGGTGTCGAGCATGACGTTGCCGCCGGAAGGATCCAGGTCGCCGCCCAGGATCTTCATGAACGTCGACTTGCCGCAGCCGTTCGCGCCGATCAAACCATAGCGGTTGCCGTCGCCGAACTTGACGGAGATATTCTCAAACAATGGCTTGGCGCCAAACTGCATCGTAATGTTAGCTGTAGAAAGCATTAGTGAGGTCTTTATCCAGTGAAAACAGGTAGTTAGGTACTTTTCTCCCATTATACAGTACGCACCCCCTTCCCTCTATAGCGCCCCGAGGAAACCGCCAGCGGCGGCTAGCAGCAAGGGCAACGCCGCCATGCCGATCAAGGAAGGCGTCACACCGATGGCCGATATTTCACTCAAACAACCCTACCATCCGCTCTCGCAATATTGCCAAAAAAAATATCATAGCAAATGAGCCATGTTTTGCTACAATCAACTCACCCTCTTCAACGAATGTGTATCATCACGAAAGGTAATAAGCATGAAATTGTTTTCTGATTTTTGTTATTTGTTAATCAGTATTTCTGCATTGTCGCTGGCTGGCTGTGCCACCCCCGAACCTGCCGCTGAAAATGGCGCGCCCAAGCTCGCTGCCCGCAAATGCAATGCCAGCGTATCGCTCGGCACCATGATTGCCAAGAATTGCGGCGACACCACGGAAGCAAGGAACATTGACCCCAAGGAATTCCTCGACGCGATGCAGTCCCCTGGGACAATTCAAAGCAAATAATAGTCCGCCCTGCATCAGACCGCTGCGCTGGCACCCCGCCTCTCCAGGCCGGACGTGGCAAGCGCATCGCTTGCCCCCCGATAACGCCCTGCGACACAACCGTGTCCGCAGCACAGGCCATCATGGCCCCGCGCCGCCATGCACGCAGTAAAATGGCACGGCGCCCCCATCACTTACCACCGCACAGGCATCACTTGAAAAAAACTACCATCGCCGCCGTCGCGGCCGCCATTGCCATCGCCGCCACCGTCTACGCGTCGCCGTACTATGCCTTGCACCAGATCAAGACCGCCCTGGCCGAACGCAACGCCGAGGCTCTGGCCGCACACGTGGACTTCCCCGCCCTGCGCGCCAGCGTCAAGACGCAGCTGGAAGCCGGCATGGCCCGCAGCATTGAAGCGACGGCCGGCAGTGGCAATCCGCTGGCTGCCCTGGGGCAAAGGGTCGCCAGCGCCATGCTGGGCAAGATGGTCGACGCCATGGTCTCGCCCGCCGGCGTCGTCGCCCTCGTCAACAAGAGCGCCGTCAGCCCGCAAACGGATGCGGATGCCGATGCCCCGGCCGAGGGCGCGCGGAAAAAGGCCGATTATTCGGCAGGCTATGCCGGCGTGAACACCTTCATCGTGCGCGCCAAGGATGGCGATGCGCAGCAAGGCGCGCTTGTCCTGCTGCGCCATGGCGTGTGGGGCTGGAAGCTGAGTTCGATCGAGATTGCGTCGGCGATGGCCGGGAGGTAATGGAAATGTTTGGAATTAGGCACTGGATAGCACGCAACTTGCACCTCTCGGAAGGCGTGCCACATCCGCCCCATGCACGCCTAATTCAGCACGCGCCCCACCGAAAAGTATATTTTATAAATTGAAAATTGTGACAAAGCGAGTATTTTTTGCAAGAAAGAAGCGATATATTGATTAAATAGACGTAGCTCACAATCGCCTAACCTTCTAAAGTAGTGTTTTAGTGCACATCTTTTACTCACGCACCATTTAGAAAATTAATGGTCGCTGAAGTTGTGAAGCATATTTTCTCACCATATAGAGGAAACATGGAAACCGCCGATCGAACAAAACTGCTCCCGCGCCTCATGGTGACGCTACTTGGATCATTAATTACAAGTGGATGTTCTTTTTCAAATGGAATTATGAAGACCTATCCAGCAGCAGAGGATTTTGAAGTCAGTTCATTGGCTAGCGCAAAAAAGATAAGAGTCCATCTTTGGGCAAGCAACAATTCTGTAGTCGGTGGCACAACAAATACAGGAAATTCAATTGGGCCATCTATTCCCGAGCTAACTGCAGAAGTTTGGTGCATAACCAGGAATAAGACAAACATTACAGAACCAATCCCACAGGGCTGCAAATACATTACCCTAATAGAAAGTGCGCAAGACAAAGCAAATGATGTCAGTGGCGTAACGGACTTTTTTAAAGCCTGCGATGACGAGGCTGCCAGCCCGCCAATTTGCAAAACTGCACGCAACCGTTTACATTCATACTTAATGAAAATTGCCAAGAAAAATTGCAGCACTTATCTACAAGATGTTTTTACGGTAAAAACCACCGCAGATGGAACCTCTGGATTTCTCAAAGATATGCTCAGCGGAGGAGCGATCACGGGGGCAGCGTCAGGCTCACCTCCGGTAGCCGGAGGCTTGGCCTTGGCCAATCTACTAGTCGGCTCATATGACAAAGTCAATCACTCATTGTTTATGGGTGAAACTGCGCCAGTACTTGTGCTGGCAATTGAGGCAGCACAAGAGATCTACCGCACGGATAAAAGCAATTCATGCTCGGAGGTAAATCTAGATGGGACAAGCAGTTATGGAAACTGCGACGTTCACAAGGTTTTCTCTTTCATCCAAGGATATTCAGATCAATGCTCGTTGAAGGCCGGAATTGCTGTTCTTAATGCCGCAGTAGGCGTTAAAAATGTAAAAGAAGTGTCGGAAAGAGCTAAAATAACCGCGGAAGAAGCAAAGGATGCTGCAAAAAAGGCCTCAGCTGCCGCAGAATTGGCTGTACTAAGATCTGCGAGTGCCCTGAGCGGCGCTGACAAAAATGGACTGAATATTTCTATTAAAGCCATAGAAGATGATCAGAAAAAATCTGTTGACAGAATTGCCGAACTCGAATCTGCGCTAAAAGTACTACAGGAACGTAATGTACTTCAAAACCAGTAGATGAACATCCCTCATCTTCACGTTTAGAAGAAAATAGTATCTCAATGCACCCTTCACATTCCACAAAAGGGCTAGGAGTCGATCTTCATCTCTTCGTTGCCGTGCGCTCATACGCAGATCTACTACAGTTTAATGCCAAAATGTGTATCATTTCCCCCACCAAAATGTGCGACGCCCGCCGAGCAAAATGAGTACCCATGAGGATGTATGCTGACACAAGATGTTTTAATAATAACTATCGCGCTACTCTTCGCCAATACCGCGCTGGCCGCCAGCCCCCCTGATACAGAGCGGAATCCGCGCACTACTTCCGCCGAGCGCACCCACTCCATCGCCTCGCGCATGCAAGCGGAAACGTCCAGCGCCGCCGATCCCGGCGCGCCCGCGCCGCTGCCCGTGCCCAGCGACATTTCGCTGGCAGAACTGGAGCGCCGCCTGGCGCTGGGCCAGGCGCAAAGCGCCGAAAAGCACTGGAGCAGCGCGCTCGACCCGGCGGTATTGACGGCCCTGGCGCAACAGATGGGGTGCCGCGATATCGTCGGCGTGCAACCGTTCGGTTTCCCGCTGGACCGGACGCAGCCTGCCGTCCTGAGCGGCGCGCACCTGCTGGCCCGCTGCCCGGAGCGGGCTTACGTGACGATCACGGCGATGTCGATGGCGGGCAAGGCGGGCAAGCGCGTCACCCTGAGCCCGCAGGCGTTCAGCCACACGGTCGATGGCAGGCCGGCGCGGCGCCTGTATTACAAGGCGCCCAACGGACGCCAGAAGGAATCGCTGACCATCATCGATGGCAGCTATGCGTATGCGCTCGAATACTGGTCGCTCGATGACAGCCAGCAGAGCGGCATGGTGGGTATGCGCCGCATGGAAACATTGACGTTGCCGCAACAAGCCGGGCAAAATTAGTCAAAATACTGTATATTCATACAGTTATCGACCATTTCCTGTCCGCCATGCCCGCCAACCCGCACCACGCCTTGCCCTACACCATTTCCGTCAGCGCCACGATCGACGCGGAAGTCGAGCAAACTATCCTCGACGGCTTGAACGCCTATAACGATGCCATCACCGGCTATAGCGACAGGCAGGTATTGAGCGTGGTCGTGCGCGACCGCGACAGCCAGCGCGTGCTGGGCGGCGCCATGGGCCGGACCTCGCTGGGTTTGCTGTTTCTCGATTTGTTTTATTTGCCCGCCACCTTGCGGGGGCTGGGCCTGGGCAGCCAGGTACTGGCGCAATTCGAAGAGGAAGGACGCCGGCGCGGCTGCGGCTCGGCGGTGCTGTACACCATCAGTTTCCAGGCGCCCGAATTTTACGAGCGCCGCGGCTGGCGCCGCTTCGGCGAGATTGCCTGCAGCCCCGAAGGGACGAGCCGGGTCTTCATGAGCAAGAGCCTGTAGGCTGCATATGGCAGCGGCCGGCGGCAAACCTGCCGCCAGCCGCTGCCGGAGACATCCGCTTACATGCCCAGCGACTTGAGCAGGTCGGCGTTGTCGTCGTCTTCCGGCTCCGCCGCAGGCGCGGGGACCGTTTCCCGTTCGCGGTTCGCGTATTCGCTATCCATCAGCGAATCGGCGTCGACTTCGCGCGAATCGAAATCGTGCAACTTGATGAACTCGGTACGGTCGATCGCCAGTTCCAGATAGAAAATATTGTTCTTTTCCGTGTAGAAAGTGACGCGGCGCATTTCCGGCCGGTCCAGCGGCGTGTCGACGCTGAGCATCACCTGCTTGTTCAGCACCAGCATCTTCGGCTGGCTCTGGGTGATGTTCGTTTGCAATTCACGGCGCACCTTGCCCGTGAAATCGCCCACGATCTGGTTCATCAGCTCGCCCATGATGTTCGACACTTCGTCCGAAGTGTAGAAGCTGGCCAGCTCCGACTTCGGCATACCCATGTGCAACATGTAGCGCTCGTAGATTTCCATCGCCGTATCGGCGGCAAAATTGAGCACCACCAGGCCCGTGAAACCGCCATCAAACATGACGAAACAGCCGATGTCCGGCTTCAGGCCCGTCTTGGTGATGCGCTGCACCATGCCTGAATAATTGACCTTGCTTTGCGTTGCAACGTTGAGCACCCGAACCACCGAGTTGCACAAACTCATCAACAAATCTTCTGTACCGTACACACAACATCCTTTTCTGCATCCATGAGCAACCTCTCCTACTATTTTAAAGATGACAGCACTGTTCCCTGCCCGCCGCGAGCCGAAACACGACCGTTTCGCTCAGCAAGCGGACGACTTCACCTTTGCATGCCTGACCTTGCGTGGCAGTGCGCGCCGCATTGCCGCGGACGTGGACCGCCCTCTTACCTTTTTCTGTATAGAAATAAGTATCAGATGCGCAGAATACCCAGATGTAACATTTCCGTCCAGCCATACCTGCATTTACTTGATGATCTGTGCAGAAATACAAAAGCGGCGTTGCCATACGCCGCAAAGCGGCCAGGCATGCAACATTATGCGAAAGATCACGCTCTTCGCCCGCCCCGGACACCGTTGCGCGCGCCGCGCCGGGGCGGCATGTTTTATACTGCCGCGCATCAATAGCGCAAACGCAACATGAATGGAGAGGCAACAGACGATGAGCACACTGCAAGAACAGGCAACGGCGGAAATGACGGCGGCAATCGAAGCGTGGTTTGCCGAGCGCCTCAAGCGCACCGACCTGGAAGCCGCCGTGAAGCGGACAACCTTGCAAATGGGAATCTTTAACGATTTCCTGCTCGACTACAAACCGGGACGCACCACGGCCGACGATTTCCATCTGGCCGATACCGGGGATGTCGCACCGAGGACGCCATCGCGCCTCGATGAAGCCGTCGTGCGCGACAGCATCGCGCCCCGGCTGGCCGCCCTCGTGCGGGCGAAGCTGGAAACACTGGCCGACACGCCCTTCGTCGATTACCGCTTCAGCTTTCGCGGCAAGTTCCAGACGGCGCAGGGCATGCTGCACCTGAACCTGCTCGAGTATGTCAACGCAGGCAAGCGCCAGACATTGCTGGAGAACATACGCGCGTATGTCGCGCAAAAACTCGAGCACGGCAACCGTCCGACGAAAAAGCTGGAAACCTTCTTCCTGGCGCGCCACCTGCTCGATCCCCACCTGTTCCCGCAACCCGATATCGCCTGGACGATCACCCAATTCGAGCGCATCGAGCAACTGAACAAGTCACGGCCACAGGCGCTGGCAGAACACCGCAGCGATATCATCCAGGCCGTGTCGGCGTGGGCGGAAAAGCAGTTCCTGCCACAGTTCTATGATATGCAGCAATCAAGCTACCGTGCCACCGAATACACCTTGAAAACGGGCGCGGCGCTTGACAAGCAGGCGCTGGCGCCCATCGACCTGCTGCTGTACGGCGCCGTCATGATCTTGCGCCATGAACCGAGCTATGCCAAATCGACAGGCCTGAAATTCCTGGAAATCGCGCGCGAACTGGGCAGCGAGCGGGCCGTGCGCATGCTCAAGGAAGGCAGCAGCACTTTCGCGCCCGACGCCATCCACCTGAAAAATGCCCAGCTGGAATGCCGCGCCAACGACGTGTTTGCCACGATCACCATCAGCATCGCCCGCGAAGAGGAAGGCGCGTATGCGCAGGCGCTGGCCTTCATCACGCACCTGCTGAACAGCGGTTTCCCGAAAAGCTGCCAGATCAAGCTCAAGTCCAAGGTCAAGGAATATCTGCCCTTAAAAGGGCTGGCCCGCTCCGACACGCACCGTTTCTTTGCCAATGCCCTCGCCTGGCCCGCCCTGCAGCCGCAGTTGGAAGCGTATGCGCGCGCCGCCATCGAGCAATTCGAATTCTATGCCGACACGGAAGGCGAAAAGAACTGCATGCCCGGCAGCTACGCCACGTTCGGCCTGGGCTTGCTCGATGCGCGTTATTTCCCGCTGGTGCAGCACTACATGGCCAACGTCGACGAGGAACACCAGTCCGTGCAGGACCAGTTCACGGCGGCCTTTGCCGAAAAGCATGGCGTGACGACGGAGTCCGCTCCCGTGCTGGCGGCCTGCCTGCGCGCCTGCACGGATAATGCCAAAGTGAAAATCCAGGCGGAACTGGAAGATGTGGAGAAACTGGAGCTGTTCTGCCAGCAACTGCAGGGGCTGGACGGCTATCTGGTCGAGCACATGCTGTATCCCATCTGGGGCAAGCTGGAAAAACTGGCCACTTTGGCGCGCAAGGCCCAGGGCCGGCGCAAGGAGCTGCTGCTGGCTTTGCTGGAAGCGGCGAGCAAGACGCACGCCTAAAGTGTGCAACGTTATGACTTTCACCATCTATAATGCGCGCGCCAGAGTTGCTATAAAGCATCTTTTGGCGCCTGACATCGAATCGTGGAGAACATACATGCACCAAACAGTAGCAACATCGCGTACCGCCCTGCTGGCGGCAGCCTTTACCGCCGTGGCGCTGGCGCAGCCCGCCATTGCCGCCGACACCGCCGTGGTACTGGCGCCCGTCGACGTGGCGAACCTGTACATCAAGACCATCATCAACCACGATGAAGCGAGCGTCGCCCAGCTCAACGCCTACCTGCGCCCCACGCGCCTGGCGGGCCACCAGAGCGCCGAATACGCGTCGTACAGCGGATTGAAGGAGACGGATGCGAAATTCCCGACGGAAACCGGCAAGCTGATCGCCGACCTGTTCCCCGCCGCCATGCGCGCGGCCGTCACGCCGGCCGCCGAACAGCTGACCGCGAACATCATCGCCGCCAAGAATGGCGCCGCGTGCCAGGCCACCAAGGCCGACCCCGTGACGGTGGAAAACGGCATGCAGACGGCCGTCGTCAGCTTCGAATGCCAGCTCGTCAAGGTTCCCGTCGCATGGGCGCCTGCCGCACAGCAACTGGCGAAGAGCGGCTGCAAGGTCGAGCAATGCAAGGCCGGCCTGCAAAAGATCGCCGCCACCTACACCAGTTCGCCGAAGCAGACCTGGCGCGCCGCGTTCGCCGTCAGCCGCGAAAAGGACTCGGAAGCGTGGCGCAACGATTTCGCGCGCGAAACTTTCGATGAAATCTGGGAATACCTGTAATCCTTCACTCATCTATGGACTGCCGGTGGATAAACCCAAACTGACACCCGTCGCCCAGCCGGCGGGCCTGGCCTTGCTGCGCCTGCTCGACCCCGACCATGTGGAAGGCGCCGTGGTCGCGCAAGCGCTGGCGCAAGACCTGGCCAGCCTGCACGGCAAACAATTGCTGGCGCTGCTGCGCCGGCTGCGTGCCGCCCAGTCCAATCAGCAGGATTATGCGGGCGCCAGCCCGGCGCAAGCCGAACAGCAGTTCGGCGCCGCCATCGCCGCCGTCAAGGCTGAGCTGGCCACGCGCCCGCACATTCCCAACAAGCAGGAAGCCAAGGCCCTGCGCCAGGCGGCGGCAAAGAAGCGCTGAACGGGCCTGCGGTGCGCGGGCGGGCACGGCCCGCCTTCTATAATCGGTGACGATACCTTGTTTCCCGCACTGAAAGGACTCCCCATGCCCACATCAATCTCCCGCCATGTAGCCGGTTGCGCCGTATTGGCCTTTTCCGGTTTGGTCGCCATGCAGGCCGTCCATGCCGAAGAGACGGGGCCCATCGATGCGCGTGCCGTGTGGCAGGAACGCTCGCTGTCAACCTGCCGCAGCGGGCAATCGCACTCCGCGCCCGACGTCTGCATGTTGCGCACCATGCAGCGTACCGGTGCGCACCCGCAAGCCATCGCCGCCGCCAGGATGCTGGTCAGGGCAAACATGGCAGGTTACATCTCTGCCTGGCGCCCGCTGGACAAGGTGGCGCTGGCCACCGTCACCTATCCGTTTCGCGCCAACACGAATGAAAGCACCTTGCTGATCGGCAGCGATGGCGCCGCCATCGACGTCGACGAGCACTCCGTGCGCGAGGAAGACCGCGCCACGCCTGCATGGCAAGCGTTTACGGCCGCCCACCCGGATGCCATGCCGTTTGCGCCCGCCGAGTTCGTCGGCAGCACGGCGACGGCCGATGGCGGCCAGAGCGTGCTGTTTTCCACGCCCCTGATCACCTGCCACGCCTGCGCCGACGATGGCGCGCTGCTGGTCGCCTACACGATCGACAAGGCCGGTATCGTGCTCGAGCGAAAACTCTTGACGATCAAGTAATGCTGCACCAAAGATAAGATAAAATTGCTTGGTGGCATGTCTATACGAGTACATGCCATCGATCCAACTTACTTATCACAGGAAAACATGCGCCGCTCTTGCCTTGCACTGCACCTCACCGCCGCCCTGCTGCTGTCCAGCTCCTTCCACCTCGCCACTGCCGCGCCCGCCGCTGCCGCTTCCTCCAGCGCAGCCACGCCGCTCGTCATCGGCGAAAGTTTCAGCATCGATTCGCAGGCGCTGAAAGAAAAACGCCACATCAATGTGTACATGGCGCGCGCCTGGGATACGCCGCCCGACGCGCCCTTGCCCGTGCTCTACATGCCGGATGGCGGCGTGGCCGAAGACTTTTTGCACGTGGCCGGCTTGCTGCAAGTGTCGGTAGCGAATGGCACCATGCGCCCCTTCATGCTGGTCGGCATGCAAAACACGCAGCGCCGGCGCGACCTGACGGGGCCGACGGACAGCGCGACAGACCGCAAGATCGCTCCCGTCGTGGGCGGCGCGCAAGCCTACCGGGCCTTCATCCGCGACGAACTGATGCCGGAAGTCAAGCGCCGCTACCGCACGACGGGCGAGACGGCCATCGTCGGCGAATCGCTGGCGGGCCTGTTCGTGGTGGAAACGTATCTGCTGGAACCGCAGCTGTTCGACCATTACCTGGCCTTCGACCCCAGCCTGTGGTGGAATCATGGCGCGCTGCCGCGCCAGGCGGCGGAGTTGCTGGCCAAGGGCAAGCCAGGCAAGCACAGCCTATACCTGGCGTCCAGCAGCGAAGCGGGCATCGCCGTGGAAGTACAGCGCCTGGCCGACGTGCTGGCAAAACAGGCGCCTTCCGGCTTGCAGTGGCACCAGGAAAAGATGCCGACCGAAACCCATGGCACCATCTACCATCCGGCAGCGTTAAAAGCGTTCCGCGCCGTGTTCAAGCCGGCCGCCGCGCCCCAGTAAGCAGGACGGCTACGCCACCGGCAGCGCCTGCCCCATCTGCTCGCGCAGCCAGTGCAGCAGGCAAGGTGGTGCGGCGCGCGTCGCCGTCGAACGGCAGCGGCGACAGCAGGAAATAGCCGCTGCCGTCGCGCCGGAAACCCAGGGGCGCGACCAGGCGCCCGCTGTCGATATCTTCGCGCGCCATGAAGATGGAGCCGATCGCCACGCCCAGGCCGGCGCAAGCCGCTTGCAGGCTCAGGTAGAAATGCTCGTAGGTCTGGCTGTCGCCGTGGCCGTGGCTGCCGTCGTCCGCGCCGGCGGCGCGCCAGTGCGTCCAGGCGGCCGGGCGCGACGCCGTGTGCAGCAAGCGCTGCGCGGACAGGTCCAGCCGGCCTTGCCGCAGCAGGGCCGGCGCGCACACGGGCGCAATCCATTCCTCGCACACCTTTTCCGCATGCAGTGCCCCATCCCACGCAAAATCGTTGCGCCGCAGCGCCACGTCCACCGCATCGCGCTGGAACGCCACCGGCCCGCCCGAGGCGAACAGGTGCAGCGGCACGTCGGGATGGCGCTGGTAAAAATCGCCGAGGCGCGGAATCAGCCATTTCATCGCAATCGTCGGCTCGCACGACACCACCAGCGGCGCCGGGCGCGCCGGCTGGCGCACCGCATCGAGGGCGGCGTCGAGCCGTTCGAACGCTTGCTGCACGGCATCGCGCAACTGCGCGCCAGGCACAGTCAGGTAGACGCCGCGGTTACGGCGTTCGAACAGGGCCGTGCCCAGCGACGTTTCCAGCAGGCGGATTTGCCGGCTGACCGCCCCGTGCGTCACGTGCAGCTCCGCGGCCGCCTGGACGAAGCTGCCCAGCCTGGCGGCCGCCTCGAAGAAACGCAAGCTACCGAGTGCTGTCTGCCTGCTCATGATCTGTCATTTTTTCTCACACATATCGGCAAGATATCATCGTTTTTCATCGTCCGCCATTATACGGATAATGCGTCTTCCGGCCACCGGCAAGGGCGAAGTGCCTTGCCATACAGGCGATGAATACTCACCGATTGCCATGCGGCCGCCATTCTCCAAGGAAGATACATGATTGCATTGCTTGCCGTTGCATTGATTACCCTGCTGGCCGCCATCGTCCCCGGCCCCGATTTCGCCATGGTCACGCGCAACAGCTATCTGCATGGCCGCCGCGCCGGCTTGCTGGCCGCGCTGGGCATCGCGCTGGGCGTGCAAGTGCACGTGTTCTATACGATGTTTGGCGTAGCGCTGCTCATCGCCGGTTCGCCTGCGCTATTTACGGCGATCAAGCTGGCCGGCGCCCTCTACCTGGCCGTGATCGGCTGGAACACCTGGGCCAACCGCGCCGGACTCGTCATCGACCTGCACGGCGACGCCTGCGTGCCACGGCATCAAATCTTGCTCAACGGCTTTCTGACGAATGCCCTGAATCCGAAAACGACCCTGTTTGTCATCAGCACCTATACGCAGGTGGTGCAGCCCGGCACGCCATTGCGTGTGCAGTTCGGCTATGGGCTGTGCATGTCCGCCATCCACCTCGCGTGGTTTGCCCTCGTGGCCATCTTTTTCTCGCAAGCAAGTTTTCGTTTGCGCATGGTCAAGCACCAGCGCACCATCGACCGCCTGATCGGCGCGCTGCTGATGGCCCTCGGCGTGCTGCTCGCTTGCGCCAACATGGACAAACTGTAATGGCGCGCACGGCTCAGGCGCGCAATGGGCCGGGTAAAATCGGCGGCCCTGCGTTTCCATCCAAGTCCCTTCCCCATGAGCTTTTTGCAACTATTTATCCTTTCCATCGTCCAGGGTTTCGCCGAGCTGCTGCCCGTATCCAGCTCCGCCCACGTCATCATGGCGGAAAAGCTGATGGGACTGGACCCGACCTCGCCCGAGCTGACCATGCTGCTCGTGATGCTGCATACGGGCACCATGTTCGCCGTCATCGTGTATTTCTGGGCATCCTGGCGCGCCACGTATTTCAGTTCGGCCGGTGCCTTCCGCAGCAATGTGCTGCTGCTGGCGGCCGCCACGGCCCTGACGGGCGTCGTCGGCTTCGGCTTGCTGAAAGGCATTACGCACGTCATGAGCAAGGATGCGCCCGGCTTTGAAATCGAGCACCTGTTCGGCAATGCGAAACTGATGGCTGCCGCCCTGGCTGCCGCTGGCGTGCTGATCATCGTCTCGTCGCGCCTGCAGGCGCGCCAGCATGGCACCTTGTCCATCGGCAAGGCGATGGTGATCGGCGCCGTGCAGGGCCTGTGCCTGCCCTTCCGCGGCTTTTCCCGCTCGGGCGCCACCATTTCGGCCGGCATCGCCATGGGCGTGCCGCAGCGCCGCGCCGAGGAATTCAGTTTCGCCCTGGCCGTCGTGCTGACGCCGGCCGTGCTCGTCAAGGAAGGCTGGCGCTTCTACCAGGCCGTGGCAAATGGCAGCCTGGACCATCTGGAACACGGCAACAGCGTGCTGCACTTGCTCGGCCCCAGCCTGCTGGGCATGCTGCTGTCGTTCCTGGCTGGCTTGCTGGCCCTGCGCTGGCTGTCGCGCTGGCTGGAACAGGGGGCCGCTGGCATTTCTTTGGCGCCTATTGCCTGCTGGCCTCGCTGGTGGTGCTGTACGTAGGGTAAAATCGCCGGGTTTCTAGTTCATACATACATCCCAGCCAGGTTTTACAGAAAGCCAACGATGAATTTCGCCGCCACCGCCGCCCTCTCGCTTGCCATGTCCACCGATGCCTTCGCGGCCGCCGTGGGCAAGGGCGCCGCCCTGCACAAGCCGCAATGGCGCGAGGCGCTGCGCACGGGCCTGATCTTTGGCGTCATCGAAGCCATCACGCCCCTCATCGGCTGGGCCCTGGGCAGCGTGGCCGCGCCCTACGTGGAAGCGTGGGACCACTGGATCGCCTTCAGCCTGCTGGGCATCATCGGCCTGTTGATGATACGCAATGCCCTCTCCGACGCCGACGAGGAAGAAGCCCCCGCGCAATCGCACTCGTTCTGGGTGCTGGCCGTCACGGGCCTGGCCACCAGCATCGACGCCATGGTCGTGGGCGCCGGCCTGGCCTTGCTGGGCGCCAACATCGTCGTCACGGCCGCCGCCATCGGCTTTTCCACCTTCGTCATGGTGACCCTGGGCGTGATGCTGGGCCGCGTACTGGGCACCATCGCGGGGCGGCGCGCCGAACTGGTGGGCGGCCTGGTGCTGATCGTCATCGGCTGCGTGATCCTGTACGAGCATATCGGCCATCCGGCCTGAGGAAGGGACGACCGACAGGCGCGCACGGCATCAGCGCCGGCGTGGGCGGCAGCGCGCTTTGTGCTACATTGAATACTCTGCATTCCTGTCTCGCAAGGTGACCATCATGGAAACTCTGGAGCTGCTTTTTGCCTCGCTGGTGCGCGAGACGGCCGAGTCGATACGCGACCACCACGTCCCTTTTGCCATCAAACACGACGAACGCGCGTATTTCGAGTGGATGGATGGGCATCCGATCAATGGCTATATCCAGGAAGCGTATCGCGAGATCGAAGAAACGGCCCAGCAGATCCGCGCCATTCGCGCTGGGTGATGACGGCTGGGTGATGACGCTTGCCGCAAGCTACTGCGCGGGGCGCTTTGCGGCCTGCGATGCTCACCGTACTCATGTACGGTTGCGCTTCTCGGCCACAAATCACCGCCGCTCGCTACGCTTGCAGCAAGCGTCGATACGCTAGTTGAATGCGTTCAAGGGCCGTATTGATACAAATCAAACACTCTGCTGTTCGATACGCTCAAAAAGGTCTGAGCCACCACAATCAGGTCTGGAGGCGGGAGACATGGATCAGGAACAAAGACACCAGATCAGGGGCTATGAATTTCATGTGGCGGGGGCGCTGGAGAAGGATGGGCGCTACCGGGGCATGATTTTGATCAGCAAGCGCGGCGATACGCTGCAGGTGTACGCCAAGCCCGTGCTGATTGAAACGCCCAGCAGTTTCAAGTCCGTGCATGCGGCCTTGATCGAGGCGTCGGCGTATGCCCAGGAACTCATTTATAACGGCGCCATCAAGGCGCTGCTGCCGGCCGAGCGCCACTGGCGGATACACAGGCTGGTACGCAGGCGCCGCAGCCGCCGGATTTCGTCGGCAACTGACGCTGGCAAGCTCATCCGGCCGCCCTGGACGCGCGTATAATGACGCGCTTTCCCGGATGAAAACGCAGAATATGGAATATGTGAATTTGCCGCTGGTCTTCCTCGTCGGCTGCGCCCTGATCGCCTTGCTGGCCAAGAAGAATGGCTATTCGTGGTACCTGCTTTTCTTTGCCATCGCCGTACCCCCGCCCCTGTTGCTGCTGGCCTTGCCGCATGCGGTGGGCGCGGAGGCCGCCACGCTGACCTCCGTACGGCTGGGTACCGCCCTGCTCTTCCCCGTGGCCGGCTTGCTGCTGGCCCTGCGGCGCAAGCGCTGACCGGCAAGCTGCGTCAGCGCGCCTGCATGCCATCGGCCAGGCGCCAGCCGACGGACAGCGCCAGTTGCTGCGCCTCTTTTTCGTTGCTGCAATCGTCGTAATCGCAGGTATCCGCATACGCCCCGCACGCCTGGTTCTGGCTGATGTACGAGCCGACCCAGCGGCCATCGCGGCGCTGGCTGGCCGTGGCGCTGATGGTAAAACCTTTGTGGATGGTGGGATTTTCAAAAGGCATAATTCCTCCGATGCAAGAATAGCGTCAGGAACCTGACTGGCTTCCACTGTGCGCCTTGCGGCCGCCCAGGTCTGTACGTTTGACCACACTCACGAAAAGGGTGTGCGCCGCGCTCATGCCAGCAAACGATCGGGTATGATTTCCCCATGTGTGGACGATTCGATCAAAATGACACGGCGCGCGTGCTGGCGTCGTCCTTCGGCTGGACCGACGCGGTGTTCGACAGCGAGGCCGAGCCGCACCTGAACGTGTCGCCCGGCACCTACCGGCCCGTGCTGCACATCCAGGATGGCCAGCACCGGGTTGACGACGTCTTCTGGGGCTACCGTCCCGCCTGGGCCGCGCAAGCCGTGCCGGCGCCCGGCAAGAAAAAAATCCCCATCGCCATCAATGCCCGGCTGGAAAAACTGGCCGGCGCCTACTGGAAACCGCTGCTGCGCGCGGGGCGCGGCATCGTCTGCGTCGATGGCTGGTATGAATGGACAGGGGGAAAAGGCAGCAAGCAGCCGTGGCACATCCACCGCCGCGACCGGGCGCGCCTGTTCCTGCTGGCGCTGGCCCAGTTCGGGCCGTACAAACACAACCGGGAAGAAGCGGGCTTCGTGCTGGTGACGGCCGACAGCCTGGGCGGCATGGTCGATATCCATGACCGCCGCCCCGTGGCCGTCAGCCGGGAAGACGCGCACCGCTGGCTCGACCCGCAGCTGTCGCCAGAGCAGGCGCTGCACCTGGCGCGCACCTGCATGCTCGACGCGGACCTGTTCGAATGGCATACGGTCGACAATCCGCTGGTGCCCTCCGCCAGGGCCAAGGCGCCGCCGCCGGCCGCGGCGCAAAGTACATTCGACTGGGGTACGGATTAAGGCAGGCGCGCCAGCCGGCGCCACAGCGCTTCCATCGGCCCCTGGCGGAAGTGCCGCAGGCAGTAGCGGCTCAGCAGCACCTGCCCCGCCATGATCGCCAGGGCCAGGCCCAGCATCTCGATGGGGCGCAGCGTGGCGCCCCAGCCCAGCCCAGGCCCCTGCAGCAGCCAGGTACCGATCAAGGATTGCAGCAGATAATTGCTCAGCGCCATGCGGCCCACGGGCGCCAGCCACGACCCCAGCCAGCGCAGCAGGAAGGGGCCGGCCAGCATCAGCGCGGCCACATAGCCGGCCGCCAGCACGGGGCCGCCCGCGAACAGGCCCACTTCGAACAGGGCCGTGTCGAACACGGTTTGATATGGATCAGCCACCTGCCAGGCGATGGCGCCCGCCGCCAGCAGGTTGAACGGCAAGCCCGCGCCCAGCCCCACGGCGCGCACGCGGCGCCACAGGCGCTGGTGGCGCTGCGGCTGCGTCAGCCAGCCGCAACGCACGGACAAGATGCCCAGCAGAAACAGCACGATGATATGCGGCAGCATGACGACCGAGGACAGCACGGAGACGAGGAAATCGTTCGCGCGCAGCCTGGCCACGGCCCACGCGCCGCCTTGCGTGTAGGTCGCGTAGCGGGCGGCGAAGTTTTGCAAATCCTGCGCCGTGTCCGGCGCGCCGCCCTGCTGGCTCACGGGAATGAGCAAACACATGAACAGCAGAAAACCGCCCGCCACCAGCCAGGCGCGGTTGCGCACGCGGCTGAGCCTGGCGGATGCCAGAGACAGAATCAGCATGCCGGCCACCGCATATGAGGTGAGCACATCGCCGCTCCAGATGAGGAAACCGTGCAGGAGGCCGAACACGAGCAGCCAGCGCAAACGGCGCCGGTAGGCCGCTTGCGCCGCGCCCCAGCTGCCCAGCTGGCGCCGCAGCGAACGTGTCTGCAGGGCAAATCCGGCGCCGAACAGAAACGCGAAGATGGGATAGAACTTCAATTGCGCCAACGCCGCCACGCCGAAAATGACGAGCTGGTCGAGCACGGGCGGCTGCGCCGGCAAGGTGCCGTAGCGCAAGGACAGGCTGCCCCAGGCAAACGACCAGATATTCACCAGCAAGATGCCAAACACGGCCAGGCCGCGCAGCACATCGAGCTGCAGCAGGCGTCCGGGTTTGGCGCTCATGGGACCGAGGGCGCTCAGGGGCGCGCCAGGGTCGGGTAATCGCCCACCTGCAGGCTGAAGCCGGACGCATCCGATTGCAGCCGCGCCTGGCCGCCGAACGGCAAGGTGACCCGCCGGCGGATGTGGCCGAATTCCAGTCCCGTCAGCACAGGCACGGGCAGGCGAGCGCGCACGTAGGCCAGCATGGCGTCGAAATCGTAGCCCTTGTCCATCGGGCTCAATTTATAGGCGGAAAAGTCGCCCAGCACGACCGCATGCTGGCGTTCGAACACGCCCGCATGCAGCAATTGCAGCAGCATGCGCTCGACCCGGTACGGGTGTTCGTTGACGTCTTCCAGGAACAGGATGCCGCCATCGACCTGGGGGAAATATGGCGTGCCGAGCAAGTGCACCAGCATGGCCAGGTTGCCGCCCCACAAGGTGCCCACCGCCTCGACCTGCGGATTGCCGGCAGACACGCCCGTGACCGTGTGCATGGGACCGGCCAGGCATGACCACAGCTGGTCGAGCGTAAATTGCTCTGGCTCGTCGCGCGTAAAATCATCACAGACCATGGGCCCGGCAAAGCTGGCGCGGCCCGTCTTGGCCAGCAAGCCCATGTGGAAGGCCGTGAAGTCGCTGTAGCCGACGAACAGCTTGCCACTGTCCGCCATGCGCTCGAAATCGATGTCGGGCAGGATGCGGCTGATGCCGTAGCTGCCGCGCAAGGCGAGCACCACTTGCACGTCCGGGTCGGCGGCTGCCGCATTGAGCTGCGCCAGGCGGCCCGCATCCGTGCCGCCGAAGCGCTGGAAGCTGTGTTCAGGGTCGTAGTAATTGTGGACGGTGGCGCCTTGCGCCTGCAGGCGGGCGATGCCGCGCGCCACGGCCGCGTCATCGGGCGCGCAACCGCCCGGCGCCACGATGGCGATGCCAATTTCAGGTGTCTTCAAAATGCCCGTGCCTTCAAAAATGGTGGGCGCGCCTAGGCTGGCTGGGAGCGCATCTGGGGCGCCATCTTACCTTGCAGATGCACATCGATCAAGGCGAGCAGGCGCTCGATCAGCTGGGGCGGCATGTCGTGCCCCATGCCTTCGATCACTTCCAGCCGCGCGCCCGGAATCAGCGCCGCCGTATCGATGCCGCAGGCGACGGGGATCAAGGGGTCGGCCGCGCCATGGATCACCAGCGCCGGGCAACTGATGCTCGGCAACAAGGCCGTGCGTTCGCCCGAGGCGGCGATCGCCACCATTTGCCGCGCCACGCCTTCGGGGCAGCTGCCCCGCTGCAACGCCGCTTCGATGCGCTGGTACAGCAGCTTTTCCGAGACGGGATAGGCGGGACTGCCGATGACGCGCACGGTGGCGGCCATGTGCGCCATCAGTTCGGCGCGGCTGGCATTGCGCTTCGGCCGTTGCAACAAGGCGTTGCGCGCCGCCCGCGTGGGGCCGGGCAAGCCGCGTCGGCCGCTGCTCGACATGATGGAGGTCAAACTGAGCACCTGCAGCGGCGCGCGCGCCGCCATCACTTGCGCGATCATGCCGCCCATCGACACGCCGATCACATGCGCCTGGGCAATGCGCAAGGCCGCCAGCAAACCCAGCGCGTCGTCCGCCATGTCATTCAAGGTGTAGGAAGTTTTCAGGGGCCAGCCCAGCAGGTTTTTCACGTAGGCCAAGGGCAGATACGGTTTGCCCGCCAGCGCCATCTTGCTCGACAGGCCGCTGTCGCGGTTGTCGAAACGCAGGACGCGAAAGCCCTGTTCCACGATGCCTTCGACGAAGTCCGCCGGCCAGGCGATCAGCTGCATGCCCAGGCCCATGACCAGCAGCACGCACGGATCGTTGGGGTCGCCGTGGCTTTCATAAGCTATGTTGAGGCCGTTCGCCATGATGGTTGCCATGATTGCCTCTCTTCAGGAACCAGCACGCAGACACGATCGCTGCGGCCTTGCAATCAGCATACCACTATTGTGCTTCAGACATGAGACCGGCACGCGGCACCCAGCTGAAGTGTTGCTCTGCTCGCACATGACATAACCTACTGCGCGTCGCGACTTGCGGCCTGCGATGCTCACCGTACCTAAAGTACGGTTGCGCTTCTCGACCACAATTCGCTTCCGCTCGCTACGGCTCTGTCACGTGCTGATACTCATCAACTTGCAAAAAACCTTATTTTGCCTTTGGCAGACTATCGGCCAGGTCCACCCAGCTTTGCGGCTGCGGTTTGCCCCGCTCGCGCACGCCGAAGAAGGAGACCACTTGCGTGCCGTCGTTGTCGAAGAATTCGACGGAAGTGACTCCGCCGCGCTTGACGATCCAGCCGCTGCGCAGGGCCGTGTCGCGGATGTGCAAATTAAAATCCGGGTCGAGCACGTTGAAGAAGCCGCCGGCGGCCATGGTTTTCTCGATCTTGCCGCTGTAGATCTGCGTCAAGCCTTCATTGCCCAGGAACACCATGATGGCGACCTTGTCCCTGGCCGCGTTTTCCAGCAGGGTGCGCAGCGCTTGCGGCGTCACGCGCTCGACCACGCCGGCCGGCGCCAGACGCAGGGCCTGTTCGCGCGACAGGTGGAATTCGCGCATGATTTGCGCAAACTGGTGCACGTCCGTCATGTCTTTCCAGGCCAGCTGAAATTCCTTGACGTCGATTTCGCTGTCCGGCTTTTCCGCCGCTTTCGGCGCCACGGCCAGCACGTTCAGCTCCGCGCTTTGCTGGGGCAGGCGGAAAGTCGCCACCAATTTATCGTAGACGGCCACGCCCGGCTCGTTGCGCAGGTATATCTTGTGCACGGCCGTGCCGTTGGCGTCAAAAAACTGCAGGCTGCGCGTCGGCTTGCCATCGCGGCCTGCTTGTTCTACCGCAAATGCGTATTTCCAGTTTTCAAAGTGGAAACGCAGGTCGATCTGGCCGCCCAGGTAGCCGCCCGCGATATTGCGCTGGCGCGCTTCCGTTTCCGGGTCCTTGGCGTCGGCCTGCTCGGACTTGTCGCCCGCCTGCTTGAATTTGCTGGCGACGCCCGTCGTTTCGATGACGCCGTTTTCATTGCGCGTGATCGCTTGCACGATGCCCAGGTCCAGCGCGGCGCGCATGATTTCGCGCGGCTGGTTGCCGTCCGCCTGCAGGCGCGTGACGCCCTTGCCGATGTTGGTTGCCAGCAATTGCGCTTCGGATACACCCAGCGCGCGCGCCGCATCGCGGATCTGCAGCTTCGGCTGCTCCGTGCGCAAGGTGGACCAGCGTTCCGCCAGGGTGGCTGGGGCCGCATATGCGTTTGCAATCAGCAGGCTGCCTAGCAGGGATAGAACGAGTTTGGATAACTTCATAGAGAGACCATTCAATCAAACATGGAAAAAAAAAGAGGGCAGGCGCCCCTCCCCGGTAAAAATTTAGAAGTTCACGCTGAGGCTGGCGGCGACGTTGCGGCCCGGCCTGGCGTAGCGCTCGATCTCGGCGCGGCTGGCAGCCGTGGTGCCGGCGGCCAGGCTGCGCGCGGCGGCGTAATCCCAGTACTTGCGATCCGTCAAGTTGTACACGCCGACGATGATCTTGGCGTTCTTGTGCACGTTCCAGTAGGTCGACAAGTCGAAGATGGTGTACGACGGCACCTTGAAGAGCGGCGCGGTCGAGCCCATCAGCAAATCGTTCGGCGCCTGTTTCTCGCCGGCATGCAGCGCCGTCAGTTCCAGGCCGAACAACTTGTTCGCATGGTCATAGCCGAAGGTCAGCGCCGTCTTGGCCGGCGCTACCGAGGCCAGGCCGCCGCTGTCGCCCGTCAAGGTATTGAAGGAGCGGCCCTTGGCCACGCCCGTGGCCAGGTCGACGCGGTAGCCCTGCATGGCGGGCAACCAGGCGCCCAGCTCCGCGCGCAGGCTCAGCTCGGCGCCCCAGGTGCGCGCATTGCCAATGTTTTCCGGACGGAACAGGCCCAGGGTGAGGGTCGGGTAATTCACCGGATCCAGCTCTTGCGCCACGTACTCGATCATGTTCTTGTACTCCGTCTGGTAGACGGACGCCTGCATGCTCAAGCCCCTGGTCACGTCGCCTTTCAACCCCAGTTCATATGCCTTGCTGGTTTCCTTGCCCAGATTCGGATTGCCCAGCACGGCATAGCCATTACCCGTGCCCGTATAGCTGATGGAATCATAGGTACCCGTGCGTTCGATCGCCGTCGGCAGGCGCGTGCCGCGCGTGAACGTGGCGTAGGCTTGCATTTGCGGCAGCACTTCCACGGACAGGCTCAGGCTCGGCGTGAAGTAGGAATCGCTCTCCTTGCGCACTTCCTTGGCCGCATTCGGCACGCCGATCAGGTAGTTCTGCAGGTTTTTCGGCTCCAGCTTGCGGTAGTCGGCACGCAGGCCCGGCGTCAGCACGGCTTTCTTGCCGCCCAGGTCGAAACTGAGGTCGTCGCGCACGTACAGGGCCAGCTTGGTGACATCCATGTCGGCCATGCGGTTCTTGCGCGTGATCTGGTGCTCGCCCGTGGCGATGAGGGTGCGGTCTTCCATCCAGGGCCGGCGCGATTTGGCCTGTTCCAGCTGCACGCCGTACAGCAGCGCGTTGTCCGCGTTGAGCTGCTTGAACGCTTCCGAACTCAGGCCGATGCTGTCATTCTTGAAGCTGGTGTCGATGGCGCGCTGGGCATTGCCGCGGTAGACATAGCGCCCCTTGCTCTTGTCCTCGATCTTCGCATTCTGCAGGTAGACTTTCGAGGTCAGGCGGTCGAACAGGGCGAAATCCTTCAGCACCACCTCGTGGCCCAGGCTGACGCGGGTGCGCTTGGTGGTGGAATCCTGCTGCACGCCGTCCGGGTACATGGCGCTGACTTTATTGTTGAGGTCGCGCTTGTTCTTGCGTTCGAACATGTCGACCGTCAAGTCCAGCTTTTGTTCGCCCGGCAAGGCCCACACCAGCTTCGACAGCAAGGCGTTCGAATGCCAGTCATCCGGGTTGACGGTGGCGCTGCCGCGGCTGTCAAGCTGCTCGCCGTCGCGGTGCACGTACACGGCCAGGCCCTGCAGATTGGCGCCGATTTTGGCGGCGCCCGTCAGGGTGTGCGCATTGCTGCGGTCGGCCGTGGCGCGGCCATACTTATACGCCACGTAATGGTCCACCCCTTCGCCCAGGAAATCCTCGGGCGACTTGGTGATGAAGGCCACGCCGCCGCCCAGGCCGGGATTGGCGCCGCTGACGGCCGTCGTGCCCGAATCGATGCGCACTTCGCGGAAAGTTTCTGGATCGAAATAATCGCGGCCCATGCCGAAGGCGTTCATGTTACTGCTGTCCGGCTTGGGTGACGCGTCGGGCAGGGAAATGCCGTCGAGTTCCAGGCTGACCCGGTTGCCTTCCAGGCCGCGGATGTTGTAACCGGTGTTGCCCGCGCCATCCCACATGCCGCCGCCGCCCGAGGCCGCCATTGGCGTACTGATCAGCGGCTGATAGCGCACGATGCCGGCCATGTCCGTCACGTTGCGGCGCTCCAGGTCGTCGCTGCGGATCACCGTCTTGGTGCCGGCGCGGCGCTCGTAATCCTGTTTGGCGTTGACGACGATTTCCGGGAAGACAGGCAGCCTGGCCGGTTCCTGGGCTGCCGTGCCCGCGTTGATGGCGGCCGTTTGCGCCACGGCAGGCAGCAGCGGTGCGGCGAACAAGCCCAGCAAGGCGGCGCGCAGCACCAGGTTGTGGCGGCGGGCAGGAACGGGAGATACGACGGGCGCAGCGGAACGCTGCAGAAGCACTGTAGTCATGATGATCCGGTTTAAGAGTGGAGGCTGGCTCTTGAACCCGGATCGATAACGAAAGTGTTAACGATGCATAAGGAAAGTTTGCTGGCGAAAACAATACTGTAACACGAATCATTCTCATTTGAGAATGGCAAAGTCGTCTAGACAGATGTTATTTCGCAACAATTATAAAAAATGCCAGCCGCGGTGGCTGGCATGGCTGGCACGCGGGACAAGGCCATGACGGCCCTGCCTGGGCCGAAATCAGGCCGGAGGATGGGCCAGCTTGCGCGCTTCCGCCTGCGCGCGGCGGCGCTCGGCAAAGAAACGCTTGAGGAAAGCGCCGCACTCGTCGGCCAGCACGCCCCCTGCGATGGCCGTCTGGTGGTTCAGCGCCGGCTGCTCGAACAGGTTCAGCACGGAACCGCAGGCGCCCGTCTTCGGGTCGCCCGCGCCGTACACGACGCGCGCCAGCCGTGCATGCAGCATGGCGCCCGAGCACATCACGCACGGTTCCAGGGTCACGTACAGCTCGCAGCCGGGCAAGCGGTAGTTGCCCAGCTTTTCGGCGGCCGCGCGCAAGGCCATCACTTCCGCGTGCGCCGTGGGGTCGTGGCGGCCGATGGGCTGGTTGTAGCCCACGGCGCGATGACTTCGCCATCCTTGACGACGACGGCGCCCACGGGCACTTCACCCAGGTCCCACGCGTGCTGGGCCTGTTCCAGGGCCAGCTGCATATAGCGCGCGTCCTGCGCGCCAGCGTGCGTTTCAGTCATCGGTCACTTCTGCCCAGCAATTCGGCGTTTCATGCAGCACCAGCTTATGCAGGTGCAAGCCCGTGCCGAAATGGTCGGTAAAGGCCGCTTTCAGGATGTCGAAGGCGATGCGCGCCAGGTTTTCCACGGTCGGGATGCGGTCGATGACGACGGTTTTATGGTCGGGTAGGCTGGCCAGGAAATCGCGCACGGCCGTGTCCTTCTCGTAGACGAGGAAGGCGTGGTCCCAGACGTCGACCAGGTGCTGCTTGGCCAGCGTCTTGACGTCGGAAAAGTCCATGATCATGCCGTTGTCGGAATTGCCTTCCGCTTCGATGACCTTGCCGACCAGGGTGATTTCCACCGTGTAGCGGTGGCCGTGCAGGTTGCGGCACTGGCTTTTGTGGTCGGGAATGCGGTGGCCCGCGTCGAATTCGAGCTTGCGTGTGATAGTCAGCATATTGTTTTGTTAAGGTATTTGCAGGAGTTTATGGGTTTGCAGGCTCAGCTTCCACTTCGGGTTGCTTTTGCACGTCTCGATGGCCAGCTTCATGTTGTGCGCGGCCAATGGACCATCCATGGCCTGCACGAAGAAGTTCTCGAAATCGAGCCCTTCGTAGGCGGCCAGGTCTTGCTGGAACTGGGGGATGACGACCTTGATTTCGTTACCCTTGTGGACGACCAGTGTCGAACCCATCTTCGGGCTGACGCAGATCCAGTCCACGCCGGCGGGCACGGGCAAGGTGCCGTTGGTTTCGATGGCGATGGTAAAGCCCACCGCGTGCATGGCGTCGATCAGGGCAGTGTCCAGCTGCAGCAGCGGTTCGCCGCCCGTAAACACCACATATTTGCTGGCGGTATAGCTGGCCGGCCACAGGCTGTCGATCAGCGCGGCCAATTCCTGCGGCGTCTTGAACTTGCCGCCCAGTTCGCCATCGGTGCCGACGAAATCCGTGTCGCAGAACTGGCACACGGCCGTGGCGCGGTCGCTTTCGCGGCCCGTCCAAAGGTTGCAGCCGGAAAAGCGGCAAAACACGGCGGGACGGCCCGCATGCGCGCCTTCGCCCTGCAGGGTGTAAAAAATCTCTTTGATGCTATAAGTCACTGTATTTCCTAAGAGCTGGCTGGCGTCATCGCGCAGGGCGAACGCATCGAGGCCGGCGCAGCGCACCGTCACCGCAAAAGCCGATTGACAACCCTCTATTATATGCCGCCACGACACTTTCCGTGCAAATGCCGTGCCTGCCACCCGGCGGCGCGGCATCCAGCGGCAAGAAAGCCACAATGACGGGCAAAACTGCACGGCTTTTGCGTTTAGACAATATAAATAGCCCAAAGTTAATATATTTTCTGTAAGAACATTGCCTGACGGAAAACATTTTTGGGGAGCATGGACATGGTGCAACGCTGGATACGCCCGCCGTACCGCCGGAGCATTCTGGCCTGCCTGGCGGCCGCCGCTCTCGCATCCCTGCACGCGGGCCATGCCGCCGGGCCGATGCTGCAGGCGGGCACGCCCTCACCTTCGATGCTGGCCTGCGCCATCCTGTGCGGCGGGCTGGCGCTGCTGCTGTGGCGCCAGCACCGGCTGGCGCAGCGCCTGCGGGCGCTGGAACAGCTGCGCGCGCAGGCCGAGCAAGAGCGCCTGGCCAGCGGGCAGCACAAGGCACGGGAACAGGAGCGCCTGCGCATCGGGCGCGACATCCACGACGACCTGGGCCAGCACCTGCTGACCCTGAAAATCGACCTGGCCATGCTGCAAACCAGCACGCCTGACGCGGATCCCTTGCTGGCACGGCAATTGGCCATGATGGCGCGCAATGTCGACCTGAGCATTGCGGCGCTGCGCTGCGTCATCCACGACCTGCGCCCGCCCGCCCTCGACGCCGGCCTGCAGGCGGCGTGCGACGGCTTGCTGGCGGATTTCAAGCGCACCACGGGCATCGATTGCAGCTGCGACTACCAGCTCGACGCCGCCGCCGGCAGCGCGCACGGCCCCTTGCTGTATCACGCGCTGCAGGAAGCGCTGGCGAACATCGCCCGCCATGCGCGCGCCACGCATGTCCAGCTCTGCCTGCAGCAAGCGGGCGACACGCTGGCATGCCGCATCAGCGACGACGGTGTCGGGCTGACGGGCTCGCCGCCACGCCTCGGCTGCGGCCTGTCCGGCATGCATGAGCGCGTGGCCGCCGCCGGCGGCAGCCTGCACATCGAAAGCCACAGCGGCGCAGGCACCACCCTGAGCCTGTCGCTGCCCCTGCCAGCCAGCCACGACGAGGCGATGCTCCATCGCTGAAAATATTGCTCAAGATCAACACCATCGGCCTCGCTGCGCTGCATCATGGCCAACGAGCCCGCCCCATTCACCCCAAGAAGGATGCTTACATGCCGGATAGCCACGCACCTGCCAGCGCCTCGCCCTATGATGAAGCCCAGGGTTTTGCCGTCAAGATGATGGAATTGCTGGTGGTGCCCACCTTTGTCCTCGACGTGCATGGCCAGGTGATGATCTGGAACCGCGCCTGCGAACAGCTGACGGGCGTGCCGGCCGCCGAAGTGCTGGGCATGCGCGAGCCGGGCCGCTGCTTCTACAACGACGAGCGCCCCACCCTGGCCGACCTGCTGCTGGCCGGACGCGGCGGCGACCTGCGCGCCCTGTACGCGCAGCAGCAATACCGCAGCAGCACGGGCAACAATCTGTGCGCGGAAAACTGGTGCGACATGCCGCGCACGGGGGGCGGCGGCGCTACCTGGCCGTCGATGCCAGCCCCATCTACGGCAACCACGGCGAACTGATCGCCGTCGTCGAAACCCTGCGCGACATGACCGATGAAAAGCGCGCGCAGGCGGAACTGCAACGCCTGGCCACGCGCGATGGCCTGACGGGCCTGGCAAACCGGCGCTGCTTCGACGACACCCTCCTGGCCGAGTGGCAGCGCGCCCAGCGCCAGAGCCAGCCCCTGTCGCTGCTGATGGTCGACGTCGACAATTTCAAGGAATACAACGACAGCCACGGCCACCAGGGCGGCGACCTGTGCCTGCGCAAGGTGGCCGGCGCCGTGGCCAGCGAAATGCGCACGAACGACCTGGTGGCGCGCTACGGCGGCGAGGAATTTGCCGTCATCTTGCCGAACCAGTCGCTCAAGGGCGCGGCCATCGTGGCCGAACGCATCCGCCAGCGCGTGGAGCGGCTGCAACTGCCGCGCAAGCGTCCCGACGGGGCCTGCGTCACCGTCAGCATCGGCGCCGCCACATCCCTGCCCGGCCCCGGCACGGAACTGGGGCAGCTGATCCACACGGCCGACTGCGCCCTGTACCGCGCCAAGCACCTGGGCCGCAACCGCATCAGCCTGCCGGAAACGACGCTGACGTAAGCGGCAAGTGCCGGCATCAGGAAACACGACCAAATTTGGTGTATATTTAGTCCTATCCCATTCACATGCACATTCAATCGCGGAGCCGCCATGGAACTCAAGGAACGCATCAAGCCGATTTCCTATTTGAAGGCCAACACGACGGAAATCGTCAGCAGCTTTGACGCGGGCCAGGATGAGCCCCTCATCATCACGCAAAATGGCGAAGCGAAGATGGTCGTGCTGTCCATGCACGCCTACCAGGAAGGCAAGCGGCAGGCCCAGCAGATGCAGGAACAGCACGCGTTCATGAAGCTGATCGCCATGGGCAACCAGGAAATCGTGCGTGGCGACGTGCTGTCCGAAGAAGCTTTCCTGGCCAGCCTCGACCAGGCTTGAGATGACGCGCATCGTCGTGCTGAACAGCGCAGCAGCCGATTTCAGGGAATTGCGCAGCGACTTCCAGGCGCGCCATGCGGCGGCGGCCTGCGAGCAGTTCAGCTCGGACTTTCGGCAACTCCTGGCCGATCTGAAGATCTATCCCGACAGCGGCGCGCCCATCGAAGAAGCCCGCGACCTCGGCCTCGACGTGCGGCAGCGCCTGTGCCACGACATCCGCGTCGTGTACCAGCATGAGCGCGCGCACGGCATCGTGTATATCCGCATGTTCCTGCCGACCCGGCGCGATTTTCTGACGCATCTGACGGCGCGCATCCTGCGGCCCGACTTCTAGACATCTTTCCTCGTTGCAACTCGTGCCCCTATGCACGGCGGCACGAATATTCTATGCTGCGGCGTTGCACTTTCATAACATCCAAAAAGAAGGAGCCCCCGTGTCAAGAATCATGCCTGTTTTATTACCCGCTTTCGCCCTGGCCCTGTCGGCCATGGCCGCGTCGAACCTGGGCGCCGCGCCCGTCAAGCCGGCCGCCACCCACGGCGCTGCCGCCGCCAAGGCCGACCTGCTGCCGTTCAAGGCAACGGAAAAGACCCTGGCCAACGGCTTGAAAATCATCATCGTGCCGACCGGCTTTCCGAACCTGGTCTCGCTGCAGATTCCCGTGCAGACGGGTTCGCGCAATGAAGTCGAGCCGGGCAAGTCCGGTTTCGCGCATTTTTTTGAACACATGATGTTCCGCGGCACCAAGGCGTATCCGCCCGAGAAATACCAGGAAGTCATCACCCGCGCCGGCGCGCGCCAGAACGCGTACACCAGCGACGACCTGACCAATTACCACACGACGTTTGCCAAGCAGGACCTGGAAACCGTGCTGAAGGTGGAAGCGGACCGCTTCCAGCACCTCGATTACGCGGAAGACGCGTTCAAGACGGAATCGCGGGCCGTGCTGGGCGAATACAACAAGAACAGCGCCAATCCCGTGTCGAAACTGTTCGAAGTGATGCGCGACAGCGCCTACACGACGCATACCTACAAGCATACGACGATGGGCTTCATCCAGGACATCGAAGACATGCCGAACCAGTACGCGTATTCGAAGCTCTTCTTCGACCGCTGGTACCGTCCCGAACGCACCACCATCATCATCGCCGGCGACGTGGAGCCGCAGCAAGCCATCGCGCTGGTGGAAAAGTACTGGAGCAGCTGGCAGCGCGGCAAGCAGCAGGCGGCCGTACCCGTGGAACCCGCGCCACGCGGCCCCGTCTACAAGCACGTGGCCTGGCCCACGCCGACCCTGCCGTGGGTGGCCGTGGGCTTCCATGCGCCCGCGTTTTCCGTCAAGGACAAGGACCAGGCCGCGCTGGCGACCTTGCTGTCGCTGTCGTTCGGCCGCACCTCGCCGCTATATAAACGCCTGGTGCAGAATGAACAGAAGGTCGATCAATTGTTCGACATGACGCCGGACCGCGTCGACCCGCCCCTGGCCGTGCTGGGCGCGCGCGTGAAAAACCTCGCCGACGCCGTCTACGTGCGCGACGCCATATTGGCCACCGTGGCGCAGCTGCGCGACACGCCAGTGAGCGAAAAAGACCTGGCGGACGCCAAGTCGGCCGAAAAATACGGCTTGATCCGCTCGCTCGACAACACGGAGCAGATCGCCGGCACCCTGGCCTCGTTCGTGCATTTCGACCGCTCGTACGCCACCATCAACCAGTACTACCGCCTGATCGACACGCTCACGCCGGCCGACCTGCAAGCGGCCGCGCGCAAATACCTGACGGACGACGGCCTGGTGGTGACCACCCTGTCGCACGAAGCCATGCCGGCGGCCATCGCCGCCACGCCGAAACTGGCCAGCCTGCTGCCGGCCGCGTCAAATGCCAAATTCGACGTGCTGGTGCAAAAGTCCGCGCTGCCGCAGATCCGCTACAAGCTGCTGTTTACGGCCGGTTCCGCGCAAGACCCGCAAGGCAAGGAAGGCCTGGCCGCGCTGACGGCCGCCATGGTGGCGTCCGGCGGCTCGTCCGAGCGCAAGATCGACGAAATCAACCAGGCCCTGTTCCCGCTGGCCGGCAGTTTCAGCCAGCAGACGGACAAGGAAATGACGACGTTTACGGGTTCCATCCACAAGGATAACTGGACGCAGTTCAACGCCATCGCCCTGCCCCTGCTGCTCTCGCCCGGTTTTCGCGAAGACGACTTCCGCCGCCTGAAGGATGCGCAGCGCAACGCGCTGCTGCTGGACCTGAAGGACAATAACGAAGAGGAATTTGCCAAGGAACGCCTGCAAACCAACGTGTATGCGGGCACGCCATACGGCCACCCCGTGCTGGGCACGGTGGCAGGCATCGACGCCATCACCCTGGACGACGTGAAACAGTTCTGGAAGACGGCGTACGCGCAAGGCGCCGTCAAGGTGGGCATTTCCGGCGACGTGTCCGACGCCATGACGGCCTCGCTGACGCAGGCGCTGGCAAGCTTGCCGGCCGGCCCAGGCCTGCCGGCCACCGTCAAACCCGCGGGCCGCAAGGCGCAGGGCCTGGAAGTGGAAATCATCGAGAAAAACACGCGCGCGACGGCCATTTCCTTCGGCCTGCCGCTGGACGTGACGCGCACGCACCCGGACTTCCCCGCCCTGTGGCTGGCGAAGACGTGGCTGGGCGAACACCGCGCCTCGAATTCCTATCTGTACCAGCGCATCCGCGAACTGCGCGGCATGAACTATGGCGATTACGCGTACATCGAAGCGTTCCCGCGCGGCATGTATCAGTTCTTCCCGAACCCGAACCTGGGCCGCAAGGCGCAGCTGTTCGAAATCTGGATCCGCCCCGTGGCGCCGGACAACGCCCACTTCGCCCTGCGCGTGGCCCTGACGGAATTGGGCAAGCTCGTCGACAACGGTCTGACGCAGGACGATTTCGCCACCACGCGCGACTACCTGATGAAGAACGTCTTCGTCATGACGTCGACGCAAGACCAGCAGCTCGGTTATGCGCTCGATTCGCAATGGTATGGCACGCCGGAATTTACCAAGCTGATGCGTGATGGCTTGTCGAAACTGACGGTGCAAGACGTCAACCGCGCCATCAAACAGCATCTGTCGGCAAAGAACCTGTCCGTGGTGATCGTCGCCAAGGATGCGGCCGGCTTGAAGGAAAAGCTCGTCAGCGACGCGTTCTCTCCGATCAAGTACGATGGCAACAAGCCGCAAGCCTTGCTCGATGAAGACAAGGTCATCGGCGCGATGAAGCTGAACATCAAGCCGGCGGCCGTCACCGTCACGCCGGCGGCGCAGGCCTTCGCCAGGTAAGTTTGTGCCAGATCAACCTCGTCCGATGCAGCTTGCCGGATGGGGTTGACCTGGCATTCGGCGCGGCCAAACCCGCCTTCATTCCGCAAATCCCGGCCTTGGTCGGAAAGTAGCATCTTGGCGATCTGGTTATCCCCATACTGTTTTTCGACTCTTCCCGAGTGAAAACCCTGACAAGGATAACCATGCACCTGTTCCATCCCCACCTTTACGCCACCTGCATCCTCGCCGCTGCCGCGCTGCCGGGCGCCCTGTACGCGCAAGTGCCGGCCCTCGCCGGGCAATGGCAATTCCAGACGGCAACGGGCACGACCACGACGAATGGCGTCGAGGCCGACCTGATCGACACGGGCATACTCGACATTACCGAAGAACAAGGCGGCATGCGCGCGACGATCGCCTGGCTCGACGAACGGGGCCAGCTCACCGCGCCGCGCACGGTGCACGGGACAACCGGCCCCGCCGGCACCGTCTTCCGGCATGCCGGCAAGCGCGTCAGCACGGGGCGCAACGGCAAGGAGGTCAGCACCGAAGTGACGATACGCTGGACCTTGCAAGCCAGGGGCGACGTGCTGAGCGGTGAACGCCTGGTCGAAACCGATGAGAACGAGCCCAAGCCCGTGAGCGGCACGCGGCTCAGGGAACGCTATGTGGCGCCCACGCTGCCGGCGCCAGCGCTGGCAGCGGCAGCGGCAGGCAAGGCCGCGCGCGGCCCGTCCACGCCGGCCGAGCGCATGCGCGTGGTGCGGATGGCGAACGAGGCGCAGGGCGACCCGCTGGCCGTGCAGCAGCGCGACGGCGCCTGGCTGGGCGCATGGATCGAGGCCATTTCCCGACCTCACGTTCGACGACAGCATGCCCGATGACTGGCTCAGCACCGCCCCCGCGCCGGCCACGCGGGCGGCATTGCGCTTCCAGTACCTGGCCAGCGCGATGGCCTTCCAGATCGAACACCCGGAACAGGCGCGGCAGCAAGGGGAGCGCGACCTGGCGGGCATGCAGGGCGTGCTGCGCGCCTACGAAACGCTGCTGCGCCAAAATAAGCTGCACCGTTCCGCCAAGCTGGATGCGGCGCTGGCGGCGCGCCGGCAAGGTACATTGCCCGCCTTCCTGGCCACGCTGTCCGGCAGGGATGCCCGCATCGAAGCGGCGCAATCACGCTCCGGCGACGCCACGGCGCGCAAGATCGTGGCGCTGGGCACGAGCGAGCCGCGCGCGATGGACTGGCTCGACATCCTGAGCAACCGCTTCGGCGGCCGCATGGCCGGCAGCGATGCCTACACGCATGCGGCGCAATGGGCGCGCATGCAATTGCAGCAATGGGGGCGTGCAGGCCGAACTGGAAGAAGCGGGCCAGATGCCCGCCGGCTTCAACCGCGGTCCCTGGTCGGGCAGGATGGTGGCGCCCCAGGATCAGCCCCTGCGCGTGGCGACGCCCGCCTACTCGGCCGGCACGCGCGGCGTGCAGCAAGGCCTGGCAATCATGGGGCCGGCTACCCTGGAAGAGGCGCAGCAGCGCGCCGCGCAATTCAAGGGCAAATGGGTGCTGATCGGCGGCGAAAACAGCGGCGGCGGGCGCGATGGCAGCGCCATCCACAAGCCCAGGGCCATCACCCGGGTGCTGATGCAGGCTGGCGCCCTGGGCACGCTCCAGTCCGGCGAAGAACCGCTGTATGCCGCCAGCGCGGCGCCCGCCACCTGGGCCTCGCTGCCGACCTTGCCGGACATCAAGCTGGCCGCGCCACAGTACGCGGACATCCGCCAGCGCCTGGCGCGCGGCGAAGCCGTCACGCTGGAATTTGATATCCGCAACTGGTTCTACCCGGGCCCCGTCACGTATCACAACGTCGTCGCCCGCATTCCCGGCACGGAAAAGCCCGGGGAAATCGTGCTGATCGGCGCCCACCTCGACAGCTACGATGGCGGCACGGGCGCGGCCGACAATGGCGGCGGCGTGGCGGCCATGCTGGAAGCGATGCGCCTGCTGGCGCTGTCCGAAGCGAAGCCGCGCCGCACCATCATGTTTGTCGCCTTCGGCGCGGAGGAAATCGGCCGCAAGGGATCGTTCGCGTTCGCCGAGCGGCATGCGGGTGAAATGAAGAACATCGTCATGATGCTCAACCGCGACGGCCGCCCCGGCGCCATCGACGGCATCGCCGTTCCCACGGCCTGGCAACCCGTGTTTGGCCGGGTGGAACAGACCTTGCAAGACGTCCACCCCGTGTTCGGCTTCGCCGCGACCGTCAACGATGTGCCGCGCGACGCCAGCAAGGCGATGAATGCGCGGGCAGGCAGCGATGACGCCGTCTTCAGCCTGCATGGCGTGCCGACGCCGAAATTTAGCGTGCTCGGCAATTTCGACTACGGCCGCGTGCATCACACGGTGCTGGACACGTATGAGAACGTGCTGCCTTTCAGCGCGGCGCAGCAGTATTCGGCCATCGCCATCGCCTTGACCGCCTACGAGGTGGCGAATGCGCCGGAAGAACTCAGCCGGAACGGCTACTATCGCGCCGCCAAAGCGGCACAGTAGCCTCCCCCACCCGCGTCACTCGAAGGGATTGGCCACCGACGTCACCTCGGGCGGCGGCAGCTGGTCGGGCAATTCCTGCTTTTCCAGCTGGGCCACCACGTCGCCCAGCAGTTTTTGCAGCTGCTTCGCCAGGGCCAGGCCCGGCTTGTCCAGGGTCAGGTCGATGTCGCCGCTGAGGCTGATGCGGTCGACCCGGTTTTCGATGCTCAGATTGCCGATTTCCAGCACATCGCTTTCATTGGCATACGGGACGAATTTCTTTGCGCACATGGGATTTCCTTTTCGACGGTCTTGTTATTTCTTGGACTTGCTATTGATCTTCGGCAAACTCAGCATGCGCAGTTTCTGCTGCCGCGTCAGCGACGGTAACAGATCGATGCCTATCCTGTCTTCCAGTTGCGCGATGCTCAGCACTTCATACGCCTTGGTATCGACGTTTTCGATGAAGTAGGCGGCGCCGGCGCGCTGGCGCGGGCTGTACACGGCCTTGTACAGGTGGCTGGGCACGATGACTCTTCCCACCTTGCGCAAGTTGCCGCCAATAAAGGCCGGTCCCGTGATCACGTACAGGTCGCCCTCCTTCTTCGCCATCTTGCGCACGGCGCCCTCGATGCCGGCCCACACATAGCGGTTGTTGCGTGAGTCTTGCGGCACCATATTGGCCAGGGTAAAACTGTCGCGCTGGCTCTGGCGGTCCGGCATGTCGCCGTTCGGCGCCATGTGGCCACGGTCGAAGCCGCTGCGCGCATAATCGGCCAGCTCCGCGCGCTGGGCGGCGGGCAGCTTGCGTTCGCATGGAAGGAGTTTTCGCGCGACAAGTCCTGCGCCGCTTCCAGGTTGTTCGCCGTCAAGTGCTCGGCCGACCACAGCGGCGTGCGCGTAATCCCCGAATGCATCACGCCAAACACGTTGTAGCACAGCTCTTTGGTTGCCACGTCCAGCTTGGGGTTGGTGATTTCCGGCTTGCGGCCATCGACGTAATGGGCAGGACAGGCATCGGCATGCGCCAGGTTCGCGGCAAAGGCGGACGCCAGCACGCCGCACGCCAGGGTCAGCCTGGTGATCGATCGATGAATCATATTTCCCTCTGAAATCTTTGCAGGCCAGCATTCTAGCGGACGCCGGCTCCCGCCACAAACCGGCACAACCCTGGCGTGCAGGCGGCCCGGCGGCGCGCTGGCGCAAATAAAGGCCAACTAGCAGCGCACGGCCATTCATATCTGCTAAGATTGCCTTGATTCGTTCGCATCGACCATTCAAGATTTGGAGAGCATATGATCAAAAAAACCCTGCTGCTGATCGTTGTCGTCGTCGCCGCCATCCTCGGCTATGCCACCACCAAGCCCGACACCTTCAGTGTCCAGCGCGAAATCACCATCAAGGCCCCGCCCGATAAAATCGCCGCCCTGATCACGGACTTCCATTACTGGGCCGCCTGGTCCCCGTGGGAAAAGCTCGATCCCGCCATGCGCCGCACATTTACGGGACCGGCCAATGGCCTGGGCGCGCAATATGCGTGGCAAGGCAACGACAAGGTGGGCGCCGGCCGCATGGAAATCACGGAAGCGGCCCAGCCCGAGCGCACCGTCATCAAGCTGGACTTCCTGAAACCGTTCGAAAGCCACAACACCACCACGTTTACCATGACACCCGAGGGCGACAGCACCAAGGTGAACTGGACCATGACGGGCCCCAGCCCTTACGTCAGCAAGGTCATGACGGTGTTCGTCAGCATGGACAGGATGATCGGCAAGGATTTTGAAAAGGGCTTGAACAACCTGAAGGCGGCGTCGGAGCGCTAAGCCTGCCCGCAGCAAATGGAAACAGGGCCCGCGCGGCCCTGTTTTTTTGCAATTTCATTGTAGGAGTCCCCTTGAAACCTCTCAGCCTAAGCGGCCGCCTACTGGCACCTCTCGTGCTCGCGGCCTGCGCCGGCACCACCCATACCCATGCTGCGCCCGCCACGGCCCCGCCCGTTACCGCTGACGCCTTGGGTCTTGTCAAAGCGGCCGTGGTAGATATGCGCAACTGCAGCAAGGCGAAATACCCACCGGCTACGCTGCCAGAGGTGGCGCAAGGCACGACTTTTCTGGCCTTGCTGATCGACACCGATGGTGCGGTGCTGGAATCGCAGCTGGAACGTAGTAGCGGCCACCCCCAACTGGACGAAGCGGCGCGCGCGGCCCTCAGCATTTGCCGTTTCACGCCAGCGCAACAGAACGGCCAGCCAGTGCAGCAATGGGCCACCGTCGCTTACGTATGGGAACCAGAAACCAAATAGGCGACGCCAGCTTAGAACTGCTCGATCCAGGCCGCCAGGTGGTCGGGCGTGAGGGCCGGCTCGGCCTGCACCACCTTGCCTTGCAAGCCCAGTTCCGTTTTGCTCAGCTGCAAAGACCAGCCGCGCCGCGCCAGCCACAGCAAGCTGGCCAGCCAGAAAGCGTGGATGGACGAGACGGGCGTGGTGGTCGGTGTTTCCAGGAATTCCGTCAGCAGGCGTCCATCGAGGAACAGCGCCGTGCCGCCCTGGTTTTGCAGCGCCGCGCCAAACACGGGCAGCAGCATGTCGATCGCCTGCTCCACGCCGCGCCCCGGATGCTCGCGCTCGAGCGTGTCGAGCTGCTGGCGCACGGCGGCGGCAAAGGCGGTGCCGCGGAAGGCTTCCGAACTGACCAGGTCGGCATAATCCATCAGCAGCCAGTCCGGCTCGGGCGGCGTGACGCCGGCCGTCAGGGCCGCCGACAGATACGCTTCCACGGGCAGCTGCTGTTCCGGACCGGCCAGGCTGGCGCACAGCGCGTACAGGGTGCCGATGCGGTTGGCGACGGCTTGCCGCTGGCGCACCATCAGCTTTTCGCGCAGCAATTGCGCGTGTTCATTGCGCAAGCGCGCCAGTTCCAGCGCCTGCTTGAGTTCCATGCGCAGGGCCGCGATATCCCACGGCTTCTGGATGTAGCGGTGGATCTGCCCCTGGTTGACGGCTTCCACCGTGTGCTCAAGTTCGGAATACGCGGTGGTCAGTATGCGCACGATGTGCGGATGGCGGTCCCAGCAATACGACAGCAGCTCGTTGCCGTAGGCGCCAGGCATGCGCTGGTCCGACACCAGCACGGCGATGCGGTCAGCCTGCTCGTCAAGGATGCGCTTGCCTTCCTCGACGGAGGTGGCCGTCAGCACGTTCGCCAGCGGCGCGATAGCGCGCTGGAAATATTTGAGGGCGTTGGCCTCGTCATCGACATAGAGTATCGTCGGCAAGCCTTGTGCCGGCTCAAGCTGAGCCGGCAAACGCAGAGATTGGCGTCAATCATGCTCGTTCCTTATATGTACTGGAAAATTCAGGGTGACCGTGGTGGCACTGCCAAACTCGGTGGCGATATCGAGGTTGCCGCCGAACGACTGCATCATGCGGTGGCAAAACACCATGCCCCAGCCCTTGCCTTCGCTGCCGCTGGCACTCACGGGGTCGATCAACAGCTGTTCGACGATCTCGGGGGCGATGCCGGCGCCGTTGTCGCGCACCGTGATGCGGCCCGCATCGATGCGGATGCCGATAGCCGGATGGGCTTGCTCGCCGGCCGAGCGCAAGGCATTGCCCAGCACGGACGACAGTATCAGCGCCACGCAATTGGGCGATTCGGCAATGGCAAAATCCTCGCCCTGCTCGACCGTGATGGCGGCGCGCTGGGCCGTGCTCAGGGGATAGCTGTCGAGCAAGGCGGCCAGCAGCTGGCGCGCGCTGCCGGCGCGGCGTCCGCCCTGCATGCCGGGCCCGGCGCTGGCCAGGCGCACCGTGTCGACAAAGCTGGCCAGCACCGACAAACAATAGCGCGCATTGTCATGCATCAAGGCGGCCGCTTCGCTGATCTCGGCCTGCGGGGCGGCATCCGCCTGCGCGCGCCGTTCGATGCCGCGCGCGAAATTGGCGATGGCCGCCAGCGGCGTGTTCAATTCATGCGCGAGGAAAGCCAGCGATTCCTCCATCGCCACCAGGCCCTGGCGGCGCGCGGCGCGCTCGCGCCCCGTCTGCACGGCCAGCTGCAGCGCCGTTTGCATGGCGGCCAGGTCGAGCGGCTTTTCCAGCAGGCGGAACAAGGTGCCGCCGTTGATCAGTTCCAGCAGCACGTCCTTGTCCGCATACGCGGTGACCAGCATGCAGACGATGTGCGGATAGCGCTGCGCCACTTCCTGCAGCAACTCGCTGCCCAGGCGGTCCGGCATGCGGTAATCGGTGACGAGCACGTCGATGTTGGCGGCCTCATCTTTCAGCAAGGCCAGCGCCGCATCGACGCTTTGCGCCGTCAGCGTCAGCACGCGGTAGCGCTGGCCGACGGCGCGCTCGAAATACTTGCAGGCGAGCGCTTCATCGTCCACGTACAGCACGCTGGCGCGGCTATCGCTGTCCATTAACGGCCCTCCCAGTCGGAGCGCTGCAAGTCGAAATTCATGCTGGCCCATGCACCCAGCTCGCTTTCGGCGGAGAGGGTGCCGCCGTGGCGCTCGATCACGCCATAGCTGATGCTCAGGCCCAGACCCAGGCCCTGCCCCACTTCGCGCGTGGTGAAGAACGGTTCGAACACGCGCGCCAGGTTTTCCGGGGCGATGCCGGGGCCGTTGTCGCGCACGCTGATGCGCAGGCGGTTGTCGTCCCAGTGGGCCGTGATGCGGATCTCGTACGGCGGCGCATTGCCCTTGCGCATGGACAGCACGGCATTGCCCAGCAAATTGATCAGTACGCCCACGATGGCCGCCTCGTCGCCGCGCACCAGGGTGTCGACCGGCAAGTCGTGGCTGATGCTGACGTTCTTCGTTTCGTGGCCGACGAGGCGGATGGCCGCATCGAGCGCGCTGCGGAACTGGAAGTGGCCCGTTTCCAGCTGGTTGCCGCTCTTGCGGTAGGCAAAGGTTTTTAAATCGGACACGATGTGCTGCACGCGCAGCATGCCCTGCTTGGCGTCGGCCAGGCATTCGCTGACCAGCGCGCTTTGCTTGGCGGCCGGGTCTTCGATGGCTACCTCGATGGCCATCATGCAGAAATTCACGGGGTTGTTCACCTCGTGCAGCATGCCGGCGGCCAGGGTGCCGATGGCAGCCATTTTCTCCTGTTGCAGCATCTGCCCCTTGATATCGGCCAGGCTTTTATTCGTTTCTTCCAGCTGCGTGTTCTTTTGCGCCACTTCCGCCTTCAGCTGGAACAGCATGAAGCGGGCGCGCTCATTGAAATAGGTAAACACGGCGCTGATGCTGGCGGACATGATGAGGAACAGGCAATTGACGACAAACGTGCCCGGCAAGTCGAAGCCGCCCGCATGCCAGGCGCAGGCGGCGGCCACGTACAGCAGGCAGGAAATGGCGCCAAAGACCATATTTTGCCACAGGCCGAAGGCCAGCACGATGCCCGACGAATAGATGGCCAGGGTCATGCCCACGTAATAGATCGAGGTGGCGCCTTCCGTCACGGCGATCATCCAGGCGATCATGATTTGCGGCAGGATCAGCCACACAAACGTCAGCCCCTGGATGCGGTCTTGCGCCCAGCGCGTGCGCATGGCCAGCACGACGCAGAAGATCAGCACGGACACGAGGATGCGCGCGCTGGTAAATGCCGACTGTTTATCGGGATACAGGGCCGAATCGAGGCCCATGCCCAGCAGGATCAGCACAATGCCCGTGTAGGCCCCGCCGCGGCTGAATTCCAGGCGGAAGTCGCGCAAAACGGCCGTGTAGCCGGCGTGCAGGCCTGGGGTATCCATCATCAAGGAATGCTCACTTCCGCAAACACATTCACGCCCGTGGCGTCGACATAGAGTTTTCGGGTCCGTCGCATGTTCGGGCAGCAAGGCCGACAAGCCCGCTTCATTGCGATATATCAAATGCCATTCCAGCAAATGCTCCATGCCAAACTTGCCCGGATTATCGGCGTGCACATTCGTCACCAGCAGCCGCCCGCCCGGGCCCACGCGCGAAGCGAAGTGCATCAGCAGGCGCGCGCACACCTTGTCGGACAGATAATCGAACAGGCCGGCGCAATACACGGCGTCGAAACTGCCGGGCAAACCCGTGGCGCCCGAACCGTGGCGGCGCTTGAGCAGGTTGTGCACGGAGTCGTGCACATAATCGATCTCGACCACTCTTCCCGTGCGCTGCATGATGGTGGTCAGGCGCGCGCGCGTCCAGTCCAGCGTCTCGCTGCTGAAGTCGACCAGCTCGAAGGCCAGCCATTGCGCATCGGGGCACGTTTCCAGGAAACGCTGCACCTCGATGGCGGGGCCGCAGCCCACGTTGAGCACTTTGTACACGCGCCCGCGCCCGGCGGCGCGCGCGCGCGCGCCGCCTTCTGCGACAGGAATTCCGTCAGGATATCGATGCGGTTGCGGTGCGCCGTCGCCACGGCCGCCTGCAGGAAGGCCGCATTGACGATCTGAAAATACGTGCTCGGCCCCTGGCGCGGATCGTCCAGCAGCTGGTTGACCATCTGGTAATCGCCCGCATAGCCGAGCGGCTTGGTAAACGTGCGGAAAACGAACGGTGCGCGCAGGATCAGCGGGTGCAAGGCCGCCTGGGCGAAGGCGCGGTGCGCTGGCGCCCGCTCTTCCTCGACCAGCGACGCTTCCACCTCGAGCTGGCGCAAGTACAGCTGGGTTTGCTCCATCAGCGGCAAGGCCAGCTCGTCGAAGATGTCGGGGCGCAGCCGGCCGTTTTCCTTCGGCAAGGAGTCCGACAAGTCGACCTGCTCGACCCAGCGCGCCACTTCCGACAGGAAGGCGCGCATTTCGTTGACGACGATCTGGTAATCGCGGCGGATGCGGAAGCGCTCGCCCCAGCCGGCGACAAAGGCGCTCGATTCTTTCAATACGGCGCCCTTGACGACGACCACGTCGCTCAGCTCGCGCCACTCGTCGATCAGGGTGACGGACACGATGGCGGTCAGGCCCGTGTTGACGCTGCTGATGACGACGGCCTTGCCCACGTAGGCGTTCTTTGCCCCCATGCGCACGGTCACGTCATTGAGCACCTCGCTGACCTGCACAATCGAGTATGGATTGTAGATTTCCATGACCAGCGAATTGCGCTGCAAGTTGAAAATCGTGCCGCGCACCGCCTCACCCTGGGTGTTGCGGAAACTGACGACTGGATCGATCTGCGATTGTGAATACACGATTGAGCATTATCAAGTTGCCCGGTTCCCGGCGCACCACACTGGTGACGCCAGTTTCCAGGCTGGGTTAAGGCACGGCACACCGGTCGTCTGCCGCCGGCTCCGCCATCAAGATGGCGGCGTTGCGGCGTCGTGGGACGCCTGGCCGGATCGCCTCAAAGCGCGTCTGTCCGCTCTCTGAACGAGTGTACTATGGATGTGGCAGAACGGGCAATTGTTCCCTCAGGAACGACCCACCATGGCGCTGGCGCGCAACGCCGGCGCTCATCCCGCCACGAACAATGCCAGCGCGTGGCGCAGCAGCTGCGGCGTTTGCCCCGTCCAGCGCTTGAACGAGCGGCGGAAGTTGGTGGCATCATGAAAGCCGAGGTAGGCGGCCACGGCGTCGTTGTCGTAGCCATGCGCCTGGAACAGGTAGATCGCCTTGTGCGCGCGCACCTGGTCCAGCTCGGCCTGGAAATGCGTGCCATGGCGCGCCAGATGGCGTTTCAGGGTGGCGGGACTGACGCCGAATTCCTGCGCCGTGCGCTCCAGGGTCGGCGCGCAGCGGATGTTGGCCAGCAGGTAGTCGTACAGCGCACCGAGCAGACTGGCGGCAGGCACGGGCGCCTGCGCCGCCGCGCGCAAGGCCAGCGCGGCGGCCGTCGCATTGCCGCGCGGCCAGGGCTTGTCGAGCCAGCTGGAATCGATGAGCATGGCGTCCACCTGGCAATCGAAACGCAGCGCCTGGCCCAGGTGCACTTCATGCTGCTCCACGTGACGGGGCCGCGCGCGGTTGAAGCAGAAGCGCCACGGCAGCGCCTCTCCAGCCAGCCAGCGGCACATGGCCGCCAGCGCCGTCATGTGCATTTCCACCAGAAACGGCAGTTGGCTCGGCGCGCCGAACGCATCGACCCAGTACAGCACGTGCAGCTCGCCCGCTGCGCGCAAGCGCGGTTGCAGCAGCGGGCACAGCATGGTATGAAAATCGCACAGGATGCTCAAGGCCTGGCGCAGATTCTGCGCCTGCAGCAAGGCATGGCTGGCCGCGCCGTAATGGCCGGGCAGCATTTGCTGGCCCAGCATGAAGCTGGTGTCGGCACTGTCGAGGCCGCGCGCCACGTTGGCCAGCAATTGCAGGTATTGCGCGGCGCTGACCTGGCTTTCCGCGGATGGCAGCGCGCCGCCGTCCAGGCCCGTACCCTTGAGCAAGGGCGCCGTGGCCAGGTCGCGGCTGCGCGCATAGTCGAGCACCAGCGCCGGCTGGTGATGGGCCGCGATGCTGGGGTCGCCCTGCTGGTTCAGCGGCATCAGGCAGGCGCGGCGCTGGCCGAACGGGGCTGCGGCGTTTCCACAGCCCGGCTCAGCTCGGCCAGCACCACTTCCGGCACGCCTTCGGTGAGCGAGCAGGCATGCCGCAGGCTCAAGCGGATTTCGCGGTTGTCGTTGGCATGATGGCGCATCTGCCCCACCATGGCACACAGGTGGCGCGCCCGCACGGCCGCATCCTCGCGCGACACGCCCGGCATCAGCACGGCAAAGCGGTCGCCCGCATAGCGGCACAGCAAATCGTCATTGCGCAAGTTCAGCAGCAGCATATGGCCCACGGCTTGCAGCACACGGTCGCCTTCGCGGTGGCCGTATTCGCGGTTAATCAGGTGAAAGCTGTCGATATCGAGCAAGACCAGCGCGCAATCGAGGCCGGGGCGGCGTTCCTGCTCCAGGCGCATCTGCGTGCGCAAATAGCTGGCGTCGGCCAGCTGCGTGATGCGGTCGAAGGCGCGGTGGTCGCGGAACAGGCGTTCGCGCTTTTGCAGGTGTTCGTTCAGGCGGAACTGTTCCTGGCGCCAGTAATACATGCCGATCGTCAGCACCAGCATGCCGAATGGAATCAGGGCTTCCAGCCAGTTATCCCACACGGCGCTCTTATCGACGGCAAAGAATTCATCAAGGCAATCGGCCCAGGAGCCCAGCATGATGGCGCACAGGCCGCCGGCGATCAGGCTCGTCACCAGCCCCCGTGGACGGCTGCTGAGGGTAAACAAAAACCAGATGCCCGCCATGACGGCCGTGCCGCCTTCGCAGACGATATCCATCCACTTCCAGATGGCAAACGGTTTAAGGTGCCCAAGTGTGGCATACAGGAAAAAGAACAGGGGCAATGCCAGCGCGGCGGCAATCAGACTGTTACGGTGCAACGGCAGCATGTGGGGAACCTTTAAAAGTGGTGCTGTCGCCACGATAGCGCCCGCCCATGACGGCACGATGACATGCCCCGCGCCCGTGCGGCAGGTGCAAACGGCTCAACATGCGCAACGCGGCGCAGGCAAATCCGGCAAGCCATTGCCCATGCGCCCTGCGCCGGCGGGTCATTTCAGCTCATGGCGGCCGCATTCCGGCCGCAAAGCGTTCACCAGCCGTTGTTTTCAGAGTGGCAAGCCGGCCCCTGTCACGCAACCGTCATATTTGCTGCCTAGAATCCGCCCGGTTCCTTCCCCCAACCGAGCCCTTCATGAAAACCATGCACACATCGTTCCCCTCCCCGCTGCGCCTGACGGCCCTGTCCCTGGCCCTCATGGCCGTCTTCAGCGGTCAAAGCCATGCGCAAGCGCAAGATGCGGATGGCCAGCCGGCCGCCACCGTGGTCGTCAGCGGCCAGCGCGCCAGCCTGCGCAACGCCATCGCCGCACAAGAGAAAGCCGACAACATCATCAGCGTCATCAGCAGCGACGATATCGGCGGCTTGCCCGATAAAAACGCGGCAGAGGCGCTGGCCCGCTTGCCGGGCGTGTCCGTGCAGCGCGACCAGGGCGAAGGCCGCTACATCACGGTGCGCGGCCTGGGGCCTGACCTGAACGCCGTCACCATCAACGGCGCGCTGGTGCCGTCGCCGGAAGCGGGCCGCCGCGCCGTGGCGCTGGACATCCTGCCTGCCGGCCTGATCCGCACGCTGGAAGTGTCGAAAACCTTGCTGCCGGAAATGGACGCCAACTCGCTGGGCGCCACGGTCGAAGTCAAATCGCTGTCCGCCTTCGACTTGCCGGGCAAGCTGCTGTCGGCCAACGTGGCCGCCAGCCACGATGAAAAGACGGGCAAGACCAGCCCCAGCGGCGGCGCCCTGTGGGCCCAGCGCTTTCTCGACGGCAAACTGGGCGTGGCCGCGGGCCTGAGCGCGGAAAAGCGCTCGTTCGGCTCCGATGACGTGGAAACGGGCGGCGCCTGGAGCAAGGGCAAATTGTCGGGCCTGGAACTGCGCGACTACCTGCCCGTGCGCAAGCGCGGCGCCCTGGCCGTCAACCTCGATTACCGTCCGGAAGCGGGCAACAGCTGGTTCTTGCGCTCTTTTGTGAGCGAATTTTCCGACGATGAAGTGCGCGACCGTTTGACCATCAGCAATATCACGGGCGGCAGCCTGGCCGAAGGCCAGACGGCCAGCGCGCGCGCCGAGCGCCGCATCCGCCAGCGCAAGTACACGCAGCAAGTGCGCTCGCTGGTGCTGGGCACGCAGCAAAAATCGGGCGACTGGACCCTGGACGTGAAAGGCGGCCTGAGCCGCGCCACGGAAGACACGCCGGAATCCTTGAACGACGGCCGTTTCCGCGGCCTCAGCAACTTTAACGGCATCAGTTTCAATGGCACTCAAGAACCTGTCTTGAGCGGCCCCGCTTCGCTGTACGACCCGGCCAGCTATGCACTGAACGCCATCACCCTGCAAAAGCGCTATTCGAAAGACAATGAACACCATGCACGCATCGACCTGGCGCGCAAGTTCGACATCGCCACCCTGAAATTCGGCGCCAAAGTCAGCCGCCGCGAAAAAACCAATGACACGGATCAATGGGCGTACAACAGCAGCAAGGCTTCCAGCGGCAATTACTGGGGCGCCGGCGCCACCTCGATGAGCGCCTTCGTGCAGGGCCACAATCTCGACTACGACCTGGGCAACATCGGCGTGGCGCTGGATCCGGCCCTGATACGCGCCAGGGTCGCCGGACTGGACCGCGACAAGGCGCGCCTGGCCACGGAATCGATCATCAACGATTACCGCATGCACGAAGACATCAACGCCATGTATGTGCAAAACAGCTATGACTTCGACGCCTGGCACATCCTGGGCGGCGTGCGCGCCGAACGCACGAGCTTTGAAGCCGCCGGTTCGCAAGTGGACAGCACCGGCGTCGCCACGGCCTTGAAGCGCGAACGTTCATACACCAACTGGCTGCCGAACCTGCAAGCCCGTTATGACGTGGATCAAAAAACCAGCGTGCGGGCCGCGTGGACGCAAGCCGTCGTGCGCGCCAACTTCAGCCAGCTGGCGCCGGGCATCAGCCTGGCCAGCAATACGGAAGCCGTGATCGGCAATCCGGACTTGAAACCTTTGAAAGCCAACAACCTCGACCTGGGCATCGAGCGCGTGCTGGGCAACGACGGCGTGATGTCGGCGTATGGTTTCTACAAGGACATCAAGAATTTTACGTACACGACGAACCTGGCCGGCACGGGACAATGGACGGGCTACACGACGGCGACCTCGTATGCGAACGGCGACGCGGCAAAAGTGAAAGGCATCGAACTGGCCTACATGCAGCCGCTGCGCATGCTGCCGGCGCCGTTCAATCGTTTCCTCGTCGGCGTGAACGGCACCCTGAGCACCTCGAGCGCGCAAATCGGCCGCTTCGACAAGGCGACGAACAAACAGATGAACCGCGACATCCGCCTGCCGGGCCAGTCAAACCAGGTGATGAACTTGATGCTGGGCTATGAAACAGGCCCGGTCAGCGCCCGCCTGGCCCTCAACTACAAGTCGCCCTACCTGCTGGAAATGGGCAACGATATCCTCGACCCAAGCCAGGACCGTATCGTCGACAGCCAGAAACAGCTCGATTTCTCGCTGTCGTACCAGATCAACAAGCAGTTCCAGGTGACGTTCGAGGCAGCCAACCTGAACAACGAGAAATACTATGTCTACCAGGGCACGAAGCAATATAACGTGCAAAATGAACAATACGGCCGCACTTTCAAAGTGAGCCTGAAAGCCAGCGCCTTCTGATGATGATTCTCAATAACATGAAAAAAACCGTACTCTGCAGCGCTTTGCTGGCTGCCTTCTGCCTGGGCGCCAGCGCGCAGGCCGCCCCCGCCAACGCCTTGCCTGCCTTCACGCAAGAGGCGGAAGAACTGGCCCGCCTGCCCGGCGGCGGCTGGCTGGCTTTGGACAAGCACGGCTTGCGTCTGTTCAATGCGGCCGGCCAGGAGCAGGACCGTATCGCCGTGCGCGCCAAGCAGCTCGACACGCGCCTTGACGGAAATCAAGTGCTGGCCGTTTTCCTCGAAGCGGACACGCAGCGCCCGCTGCCCGTCTCCGTCGACGTGCAAGCCGGCAAGCTGGTCAAACTGGCGCCGTTTCCCGTGCCCACGTTTTCCGTGGAAGCATCGTGTTTGTACCGCGATGCGCAGCAGCTAGCTCATCTGTTCTTGATCGGCAAGGATGGCCAGGCGGAACAGTGGGTGATGCAGGGCGAGCAGCGCAGCCTGGTACGCAAACTGGCCCTGCCGCCGCACGCGAAACATTGCCGCGCCGACGATGGCGCCCAGCGCCTGCTGGTCAGTGAAGCCAACATGGGCGTATGGGCGTATGACGCCGAGTCCGAAGGCATGGGCAAGCGCGAAGTGGTGGCCCTGCGCAAGCCGTACGGCCAACTGGACGGCGGCGCCGGCGCCCTGGCCGTGCTGCCGGGCGGCGTGGCCGTGCTCGACGGCAAGGCGGACAAGCTGCACCTGTACGCCCATCAAGGCGGGCAGTGGACAGCCCAGCAGCCGCAAGCAGTCGCCTTAAACGTGCGCAAGGGCGACAGCCAGCTGGCGCTGGACAAGGACTCCTTGCTGCTGCGCGGCAAGAACGGTTGGCAGGCGCGGCCTTTGAAATGGGCTGGCAAGCCGGAAACGCAGCCTGCGGTGGCCATCATCGCCCCGCAGGCGCAGACGGAACCGATGGCGCGCCAGGGCGACGCGGCCGACGACCCGGCCATCTGGCTGTCCAGCAACCGGGCCGATGCGCGCATCCTCGGCACCAACAAAAAGCAGGGCTTACTGGTCTACGACCTGCACGGTAAACAGACGCAGCTGCTGGAAGTGGGCCGGCTGAACAACGTCGACGTGCGCCAGAACATCCAGTTGGGCGGCCGCAAGGTCGACCTGGCCGTGGCCACGCAGCGCGACGACAACAGCATGATGCTATTTACCATCAATGCCAGCGGCGAGGTGGCGGAAGCGGGCCGTTTTGCTACCGGCCTGAAAAGCATCTACGGCATGTGCTTGTACCAGCCAGCGGCCGGCGGCGTGCAGGCGTTCATCAACGACAAGGACGGCACTTTCCAGCAATACAGCATCGGCCTGGAAGACAACAAGTTCAGCGCCACTCTGTTGCGCAGCTTCAAGGTCGCCACGCAACCGGAAGGCTGCGTGGCCGACGACGCCAACGCCCGCCTGTTCCTGGGCGAGGAAACGCGCGGCATCTGGACCACCTCGGCCGACGCCGCCAAGCCGGACGCGCTGTCCATGGTCTTGCCCGTGGGCGCAAACCTGGCGGCGGACGTGGAAGGCATGGCCATCTACCGCAAGCCCGGCGGCGCGCCCAGTACGGGCTACCTGATCGTCTCCAGCCAGGGCGACAGCAGCTACGTCGTGCTCGACGCGCAAGCGCCGTATAAAGTGCGCGGCCGCTTCAAGGTGGGCTTCAACTTGTCCGCAGGCATAGACGGCACCTCGGAAACGGATGGCCTCGACGTCACCTCCGCCAACCTGGGCGGCGCCTATGCACAAGGCATGCTGGTGATCCAGGACGGCTACAAGCGCCTGCCGGACGGCCCGCAGAACTTCAAGTATGTGGCGTGGGGGGATGTGGCGAAGGCGTTGGGGCTGGAATAATCAGACTGGAGCGGGGCCGCCCCCGCCGGAGGAATGCGTTTCAATGGGGCGCATTCCAATCCCGCGGAGCCCGACCCCGATACTATCTGCGCGGCATATCGATATGAAATGGCAGGCGCTTGCCGCACAAGTCCACCATGCCCGACACAAGCAGGCGTCGTGCCGACAATTCAATGATGTTGACGGCCGATACGTCACCGTAGTCCATCATATAGATACCCGATTCCTCTGCATCGGGATACAAATCCAGCATCCCGATCGAAAGTGCTCCTTGCGGTATGCGCAAGCCGTGCAGGAAAAACGCCGGCGGATACAGCGCCCACGACCACTCCGCATCATCGGGCTCGGTCAAGCACATAAACACATCGTCGTCGCCATGGATGTCGATGTTTAGCTCCAGCATGCTGCTGCCATGGGCTTCCAGGCTAATGTTTGATTTTGCTATATCCACTGCAAAATTGGTGTCGCCGATACTAAAAACAGTCATTCAATATACTCCCGATTTACAGGTAAATATGCGGTGCGAAAGGCGGCAAGGAATGCAGGGCAGTCCAGTCGGTCAGCAAGCCAGAAAATGAGCCAGCATTCATGGCTATCGTGCCGATGCCTTTGAAGCATGTTAGCGCCACCATTGTCAACGCACGCCGCAATCGCGTCAAAATTTACCGCTTTTAATCATGCCGGAGAATGCAAGAAATGGCCGCCCACTCCGAAAAAAGACAACGTTCTAGTACCCATAACAGTCCATCGCAAGACGGCGCTGAGCAAAGTAAAAAAGTCATACTGCAAGAATCCATTCTAGAAAAATACCAATCTTGAGAAAATTAGCTAGAGATAATTTTATCTTCCATAGAAAACAATAAAAATAAATTTATTTGCAAAAAAATATCACAAAAATCACGAATGAAATTTATTAAATCAAACCCAACAATACAACATTGACTTATATGGAATAAATGCATCCATAATTTCCACTTCACTTTATTTATACTGAATATTACAATAGGGGCGAAGCCATGGATAGCTCTCTACTTTTTCAACAATATGCTTTTTCAAAAAAAAATACGGTCTGCGTTTTTCCATATAAGCAACCACACTAGGATTTTGCAGCAAATAAGCTATCTCGTTACAAATTCTTAAAGATAGCATTCCTCCAGAATTTCCATACAATTCTTGCAACCTTACAAGACTAATAAATTCCTCAGTTTCAATAACATTTGAAACTATCTTTATATTTTCTCCATCAAGTTCGAATGTAATTTTATCCCCATGCTGGGTTATTAATGGAGAGTGATGATTTTTAGGTAGTCTATTGCTCTTTCTTTTATTGCATGGAAGGCAGCAAATTAACAGATTATCGTTATTCGTTGACAGAAGTGGGAACGATGTTCGGCTTAAATAATGCTCTATATTAACTAACTCCGAATTCAGGATAGTAGTAGCATCACAATAAGGGCACACCTCAATATTTGATGAGTTTATTATATTTTCAATATAATCGGTTCGTGAAAAATTAATAATGCCAATTTCTGCAAGTGCTTGCTTATCAAAGAGAAAAAAATATGCGAGCTTTGAAAATATTATTTTTATTTCTGGTGGCAATTTATGCGTTTGCGGCAGAGTTTTATTACCTAAATCATCGCAAGCATCCTGATATTTTTTCTGCAACGATAATTTTTTATATGGCTTCGCATACCATTTTTTTAGTTCTTCGGATATTGAAGTCTCTTCCTTATTTTCGTCATACTTCACCTTTCGTTGATACAACTGAAAAGCAGGAAGATGGATTTCAGCTGCAGCAAGGGTCGTTTCATCAAGCGCGACTCTAAGTGGAGCCATGATCTTAGAGTCGAACAAGTCCAATACTTCATTATTCTTTTCTGCCTTATTAATTTTCCACATCTTTATCTTTCAGTTTCAGTGCCGCAAAAATTTTCATCGGCCCAAATGCAAGGCGATCAATAATATCATTTAACTCATGAGAATCTGCCTTTCTGATCAATTTTAGATATTTTTTCTCCAAATCGTTTAAAATAGAATTTCGATCATAAATTGGATCGATTATCTCATTTTCACTTCCCAATACTGCGCGACTTATATGTGATAGCTTCCCTTGTTCCAGGACAAAGAGTTGCGTAGACTCTACGGCACCAGCGATTGAATGATGATGCGTTGTAATTAACGTGGCAGAGTTAAATCTTGCCATAACCTTTTCAATCAAGGAAATTATTTGCTTACACCATCTTGGATCCAAATGTAATTCCGGCTCTTCAATTAACAGCAAAACTGACTTCCGGCTCGCACTGAGCAAAGATGCCATCCGATATATGAATATCTTTTGCCCTGAGCTCATGTTTGACAAACATAACTCATGATCAAAAGATGTAAGAAAAATTATATCATTTACATAAATTTCATCTCTGTCCTCAAATTTCTCCACCGCCTTACTTTTTTTGAATTCACCAATTTCAAAATTTCGACTGGCGGACGTTTCTTCAGAATAAGCGCTAATTTGGCGCACTCCTGTCGTGGTTAAAATTTTATGAATAATATGATTCCTGTTAGATTTTAACTGATCAGCCAATCTAGCAAGTCCCTTAGATATAGTTCTCCCCCGGAAGTGATTTTTCCCATAACAATCTCCAATGTTAAAATATTTAACAGGATTAAGACCCGAGTAGTTATATGGTCTATTTTTAAATTCATTATGAATAGAGAAAGCCGAAACAATTACCTCCGGGATAAGAATTTTCTCCTGCGCCATAAAATCTTTCTCATCAGTCTCCAATTCGTTCACATAATATTTATTCTTATTATTATTTCTTATAATTTTTACATCTAAATTATTTATACAATACCAAATCTCAGCATCAAACCTATCTCCATTATTATTATTTATTCCGCGAAATATTTCAGAAATACAGCGCAATACCGTAGTTTTACCTGACCCATTCTTTCCTATCAGGACGGAGATGCCGGGAGAGTCATCATCGAATTCCAAATTCAGATTCTCGATTATATTGAATTTCTTAATAATAATTTTTTTTATTTTCATGATTATTTATTAGGTTAGTTATTTCCATGAATGAAAATATTTTTATAAATAGCAAAAATCCTGTCAGTCTGAATATTTCCCAAATAATGAATTTTTTCCACTGAGTATTGGTGCTCCAGTAAAATTCAGAATAAGGAAGAACTCAGTTTTTTATCTATAAGCAACGACCTCTTTTGGCCGAAGTCAACCCACACTACCTGCAATGACTAGTTCACTTAGCGAAATTATTACCATAGGTAGGGCATGGCAACTCCCGAAGTATTAAGAATAAAAAAGGTAAAGGCTGTTCAATTAAGAGCAGCTACTTCTAGCCATTAGTAAACAATTTCACAACTGTAACGCATTTTGCAACATGATATCCAAAAAAGAAGCCGCGATACACCAGTCATGTCAGTAACTTCCCATTTAAAGTTTCGCCACTTACCAATCTGCCAGCGACTGCAGGCCTGTTGCGTATTAAAATACCGCCCCATGACCTCCCCCGCCTCGACCTCCCCCCTGCCCGATAGCGTCCTGCTCCCTTCCCTGGCCGTATTGGGAGGGCAGATTTCCGTCAATCTGGGGGCGGCGATAGCGAAAAACCTGTTTCCCGTCATCGGGGTCGAGGGGATTACGGCGTACCGGGTGGGGTTTTCGGCGCTGATACTACTGGCCATCTTCCGGCCCTGGCGCTACCGGCTGACGCGCAAGGATGTGCTGAATTTGCTGGTGTACGGTTCCGTGCTGGGGCTGATGAATTTGCTGATTTACCGGGCGTTTGCGCTGATACCGATCGGTATTGCGGTGGCCATCGAGGTGACGGGACCGCTGGCCGTGGCCATGCTGTCGTCGCGCCGGCCCCGCGACTTATTCGCCGTCGCTTGCGCCGTGTTTGGCTTGTATTTGCTGCTGCCGCTGCAAGGCAGTCCAGGCAGCCTGGACCCCGTGGGCGTAGCCTACGCGCTGGGGGCGGCCCTGTGCTGGGCCCTGTACATCATCTTCGGCAAGCGCGCCTCGACCTTGCAAGGTGGCCAAGCCGTGGCCTGGGGCATGACGGTGGCGGCCATGGTGACGGTGCCCATCGGGGTCGCGTATTCGGGCACGGCCCTGCTGGCGCCATCGATTGCCTTGATGGGCCTGGCCATTGCCATGCTGTCCAGCGCCCTGCCGTACTCTCTGGAAATCTTTGCCTTGCGCCGCTTGCCGCAAGGCGTGTTCGGCATGTTCAGCAGCGCCGCGCCCGCCGTCAGCGCGCTGGCCGCCATGGCCGTGCTGGGAGAACTGCTGAGCCTGACCCAGTGGCTGGCCATCGCCTGCATCGTGTTTGCGTCGGCCATGGCGGCGCTCGGCGCACAGGGCGGCAAGCGCTAGCGGTATCGAGCCTGTCCCGCTGTGCTGACTGCGCCGCGCCCGCGCTTGGCCGCCTGGCATGGTTGCATCACATGGTTGCATCACTGACGGGCAGGTTTGGATGACCGCCTGTAAAATGCGTCATTGCTTGCCATATTGCACACTTCCGCCTCACCGATGACATCCACATTTCTTTTTCGCTGGTTCTCCCCTCTTGCCGCTGCAGCCCTGCTGCTGGCGCCCGCCGCCATGGTAAATGCAGCAGCTCCCGCCGCCTTGAAAGGCAATGCCGAAGCGGGCAAGGCCGCGTTTCGCAAGTGCGCCTCCTGTCACCAGGTGGGGCCTTCGGCGCGCGGCGGCTTCGGCCCCAAGCTGACGGGGGTGGTCGGCCGCAAGGCTGGCGCCACCACCGACTATAAATACTCGGCAGCCATGAAGAACGCGAATATCGTCTGGACCGAGCAAAACCTGGCCGGCTTCCTGCAAGCACCGAGCGATTTCATTCCTGGCAATAACATGCGCTTCTGGGGCATCGGCAATGCGCAGCAAGTGGCCGATCTGCTGGCCTACCTGCGCACGCAGTAATCGCGTGAAGTAAGCGGATGTAACCAGCGCGCATGCATGCACGCGCACACGGCATCAAGTCCTGACGCCAGATCAAGCTCCCAGCGCTTGCAACACGCCCTTGCGCTTCTTGTGCGCCGCTTCATAGTCGCGCAGGCGCCGTAGCTGGGCGGCGGACAAACCGTCCAGCTTGTCGCGGATCTGCGCCACCGTCAGGTGCTGGTAGCCGGCGATGGGCAGGTCTGACGCTGGCGCATCCGAGGCCGGGCTGCTGGCCTTTTCCCGCTTCGGCGCCTCCCGCGTTTCCCCGCCCGCCTGCGCCCTCTGCTTGTTCACGATGCGGGCCGCAACCTCGTCCTCGCGGCCGGGATAGCGTCCCTCCTGCCTGAACTCCTTTTCCAGCTTCCTGAATTCGCGCTCGCGCTTGGGACTGGCACCGACAGGCATTTGCTTCCCCTAGGGCTTGGCCGGCAGCTTGCGCACGCACAGATAGATGGAATACAGCGCCGCCAGCCCCACCAGCACGTACACGCCGCGCGAAGCCGTCGACATGGCGCCCAGGATGCGGGCCACGATATCGATATCGAACAATCCCACCAGCGCCCAGTTCAAGCCGCCCACGATCAGCAGGATCATCGAGATCCAGTCGACCACGTTCAGGCGCTTGGCCGACATTTCCTGTTTTGCCGCACCGTCCGATCCTGCCTGGATATTCGCCATCTCAACCTCCCTTGGAAAAGAAGAATGACCCGCCGCCGGGTCCGTGCAAGAAACAGTGTAGGCGCAGCACCGGCACGCGCCAGTCGGACGATGCCGGGTATGGGAGTAGGAGGACTCTGTAATAAGACCGGTGATTTTATCTGGCAACAAACCATGCTGCTGTTGCTAAACAGGCAGGGACTCATTCCAATATGGAAATATTTATAGATTACTTAGTACCGCACTGCTACACTCATTTCACCCCAGCAACTTCAGGGGCAAGCGCCGCGCCCTGCCGCCGCAGGGGACACGGCCACCACGGGACAACAGCTGAGGGGACATGAATATTTCAAACATACGCATCGGTATCCGCCTGACCACAGGCTTTTTGCTCACGTCGCTTTTACTGGCCGTGGTCGTCGGCATCAGCACCTGGCAGCTGTCGACGGTGAGCGGGGAAATCGACAGCAGCGTGAACCAGCGCTATGCCCGCATCGCGCAATTGCAGGCCACGCGCAACAGCACGCAGGAACAACCCGCCCTGCGCGAACTCGACCAGCAGATCGCCACGCAATCGGCCCTGATGCGCTCGACGGCCGAGGCGGCCATGGCCCGCGCCCACGATACGAGCATGCTGATCATCGCGCTGGGCCTGGTCGGAGGCGTGCTGAGCCTGGCGACGGCCTGGTTCATCAGCAGCGGCATCGTGCGCCCCTTGCGGCACGCCGTCAAGGTGGCGCGCAAGGTGGCGGGCGGCGACTTGAGCGAGCATATCCGCGTCGATTCCAGCGATGAAGTGGGGCAATTGCTGCAAGCGCTGAAAGACATGAATGCGAGTTTGATCAATATCGTGGGCGAGGTGCGCGGCGGCACGCACGAGATCGCGGGCGCGTCGGGAGAGATTGCGGCCGGCAACCTGGACCTGTCGCAGCGCTCGCAGGCGCAAGCCAGCTCACTGGAACGCACGGCCGCCTCGATGGAAACGCTGACGGGCACCGTCAAGCAAAATGCCGATAACGCACGGCAAGCCAATCAGCTGGCGCAATCGGCCGCCGACGTGGCCGGCAAAGGGGGCACGGTGGTGGCGCAAGTCATCGATACCATGAGCTCGATCAATGCGTCGTCGAAAAAGATCGTTGACATCATCGGCGTCATCGACGCCATCGCCTTCCAGACAAATATCCTGGCCCTGAACGCTGCCGTGGAAGCGGCACGGGCCGGGGAACAGGGGCGAGGTTTTGCCGTCGTGGCCGCGGAAGTGCGCACCCTGGCGCAACGCTCGGCCGGTGCGGCGCGGGAAATCAAGCAATTGATCGGCGACTCCGTCGAGCGGGTCGACGCTGGCGCGCGCCTGGTCGATACGGCGGGCGCCACCATGCGCGACATCGTGGCCAGCGTACACCGCGTCACGGACATCATGGGCGAAATCAGCATGGCCAGCGGCGAGCAATTGTCCGGCATCGAACAAGTCAATGCCGCCATCGTGCAGATGGAACAAGTGACGCAGCAAAACGCGGCCCTGGTGGAACAGGCATCGACGGCGGCAGCAAGCATGCAGCAGCGCGCCACCCTGCTGTCGGGCACGGTGGGCATCTTCAAGCTGAGCCGTGACCAGCTTCCCGCCCAGGCGGCGCACGGCATCAGTCTGGTGGCCGTTCAGGCTACCCAGGTGGTCTCCGCGCCGGCAAACCGGCCTGCCGCAAGCGTTAGAGCGCGGCTGAAAGCCTGAGTTCCCCGCCTGAGTTCCCCGCTACAGCTGCTTGTACATGATGGTGGTGGCGTCCAGCCGGCCGCCGGCCGGCGCCAGCGCGTAGCCGGGGATGCTGCCCGCCACCACGTAACCGAGCGACAGATACAGCGGCTCCGCATGGTCGCCACTGCGCGTATCCAGGGTCAGCAGGCTGCGCGGCAAGCGGCGCGCCTGTTCTTCCAGCGCCCCCATCAGTTGGCGGGCGATGCCGTGGCGGCGGTAAGCGGGCGCGACCAGCAGCTTGCGCACTTCGGCCCGGTGCGCCTGGTTGGGATTGGTATCCCAGTCCAGCTGCACGGCGCCCGCCACCTTCCCTTCCACCTCGGCCACCAACAACAGACGCACGCCGCGCGTGACGGCCGGCAAGACGTTATCCGTCCAGAACGCCTGGCTGGCTGCCACGTCGAAGGGCAAGATAAAACCGATGCTGGCGCCGTCGTGCACGCACGCCTGCAGCAAGGCGCCCAGTTCCGGCAAGCGTTCGAGAATATCGGCGGATGAAAAATGGCGTAGCGATGCGGGCATGGCGACCTCAGACGAGAAAGAGAAAATAGCGGGCGCCGCTGCCGGCTGGCGTCGTAAATGCGCTGGCGCCATGCAACTGGTAGCGCAGGCAATCGCCGGGCATCAAATCGTGGGAGCGGCCATCGACCGTCACGTTGAGCTTGCCCTCCTGCAGCAGCAGATGATGTTCCATGCCGGGCCGGGGCGAGGCGGCATAGCTGATCGTCACGCCCGCACCGAGCTCGCATTCGAGCGCTTCGCCAGCCAGCGCGCGCGACGGCGGCGAGACGGAGCGGCGGACAAAGCCGGTGTCCGGGTCCGTCCACACGGTTTGCTCAGCCCGCCGCAACAAAGGCGGAAAAAATCGTCCTCGACCATGCGCAGCAGGCGCGACATGGCCAGGCCATACGCGGTGCACAGCTTGCCCAGCACGGCTGTCGTGGGGCTGACTTCGCCATTTTCCAGGCGCGACAGGGTAGCGCGGCTGACCTGGCTGGCACTGGCCAGCTGGTCCAGCGACCAGCCCCGCTCCACGCGCAACTGTTTTAATCGCGCCGCCAGACGCTGTTCCGTATCGTTCTCTGCGAGTGTCGAATTTTCCATATAAGGGAATTTATTCCATATATGGAAAAACGTCAAGCCATGCGCGACGCGTGGCGGCACAGCTCCAAAAATCCCGTCAAGCGGGACGAGAGGATTTTCTTCGATTGGCGGATCAGGTAAAAATTGCGTTCCAGGGGCGGCAGCATGGTGTCCAGTTCCACCAGTTGCCCGCTGGCCAGCAGATCGGCCACCACCACCCGCGACAGGCAGGCGATGCCGAGGCCGGCCGCCGCGCCATACTTGATCGCTTCCGAGTTGCTGAACTCGCCCGCGGCGCGCAGATAATGCAGATACGGCACCAAGGCTTGCTCCACGGCTTCGCGCGTGCCCGAACCCGCCTCGCGCAGCAGCCAGCCCGCCTGGTTCAGCTCCGCAAAGCTGAGCAGATGCCGCACTTGCGCCAGCGGGTGCGCGGGCGCGGCCACGATCAGCATCTGGTCCGTCAGCCACGGCTCGACCAGCAAGCCCGGCTCATGGCACGGCCCTTCGATCAGGCCGATATCGACACGGAACTCCGCCACGGCGGCAGCGATGTCGGCCGTGTTGGCAATCGTCACCTGCGGAATGCTGCGCCCGTACTGCTGCGCCGCCTGGGCCAGGATCTGCGGCAGCAAATAAATGCCGATCGTCGTGCTGGCGCCGATCTGCAGGCTGACGGGCACGGACGGATCAGCGCCCGCGAACTGGCGCTCGATGCTGGCGGCCCCGTCGCGCATCTGCCGCGCCTGCGGCAGCAGCAGACGGCCATTGTCGTTGAGCAGCAATCGCTTGCCGACCCGGTCGAACAGTTGCGCGCCCAACAAGGTTTCCAGCTCGTTCAGGGCCGCGCTGGTGGCCGATTGCGACAGCGCAATCTGCTCGCCAGCCGCGCTGGTGCTGCCCGTGTCCGCCACGGCCAGGAAAATCTGCAGTTGCCGTAACGTTAGCGCCATCTCATATACTCACTTAATAGGTTAAACATACAAAAACAATCCGTTTTACCATTTAATCGACGAACTGTACAGTCATGCCATACGAACCAAGAACCATGGAGTACGGCATGTCTTCACTCTCTACAAGCAACACAACAAGTTTCAGCGACCGCTATGGCCGCCTCCTGCCGGGCCTGCTGCTCAGCGGCGTGATCGCCTGGGGCGCCATTGCGCTGGGCAAGCTGGAATGGATGCAAAGCCACGGCATGAGCGCCCTGACCCTGGCCATCATGCTGGGCATCGTACTGGGCAACAGCGTGTATGGCAGCCTGGCACCCGCCGCAGCGCGGGCGTGGCCTTTTCCAAGCAGACATTATTGCGACTCGGCATCATCCTCTACGGCTTTCGCTTGACCTTCCAGGATATCGGGCAAGTGGGCCTGGCCGGCATCGCCATCGACGCGCTGGTGCTGGCGTCCACGTTCGGCCTGGCCATGTTTCTCGGCACCAAGGTGTTCAAGCTGGAACGCAACAGCGCCATCCTGATCGGCGCGGGCAGCTCGATCTGCGGCGCGGCGGCCGTGATGGCGACGGAACCCGTCGTCAAGGGGCGCAGCGAAGATGTCACCGTGGCCGTCTCCACCGTCGTGGTGTTCGGCACCATCGCCATCTTTTTGTACCCCTTGCTGTACCAGCTGAACCAGGGCTGGCAGGTGCTGGGCGCCACGCCCACGGCGTTTGGCGTGTACATCGGCTCGACCGTGCATGAGGTGGCGCAAGTGGTGGCGGCCGGCAAGTCGATCGGGCAAGAGGCGGCGAATGCGGCCGTGATCGCCAAGATGGTGCGCGCGTGATGATGCTGGCCCCGTTCCTCGTCATCCTGTCGGCGGTGCTGGCGCGCGGCAAGGCCCAAGGTGGTAACGGCGGCCACGACAAGGCGGCCAAGCTGGCCATTCCCTGGTTCGCCTTCATTTTTATTGCCGTGGTGGCCTTCAATTCGCTGGGCTGGCTGTCGGCCCCGGTGGTAGCCGCCATCACCGACATCGATACGGTTCTGCTGGCCATGGCCATGGCGGCCCTGGGATTGACGACGCATATGTCGGCCATCCGCCGCGCCGGCATCAAGCCCCTGCTGCTGGCCGGCCTGCTGTTCTGCTGGCTCATCGCCGGCGGCGCCGCCATCAACCACGTGGTCGCCAGCCTGCTTGCCTGAAGCCGGGCCTGATTCCGGCGGGGCCGCTGACGCGGGAGCCGAAAACTTCGTACAATACAGGTGTTTTGACTCCCCAATCCGGCTTCGGCCCCACCCAGGAACACCCATGCACCTCTCGAACTGGCTGCTTTTCTGCAGCGTCGCCCTGCTCGTCACGTTTTCTCCCGGCCCGGCCGTCTTGCTGGCCATCTCGAATGCCATCGCCGTCGGCCCGCGCCGCGCGATGATCAGCAGCATGGGCAATGGTTTTGGCTTGTTCATCATTTCCGGCGTGGCCATGGCCGGCATGGGTGTCGTGCTGGCAACCTCGGCCACGGCCTTCATGCTGCTGAAACTGGCTGGCGCCCTGTATCTGGTGTTCCTGGGCATCAAGCAATGGCGCAGCAAGGCCAGCATCGTGGCGGAAGCCCCCGCAGTGCAAGGGGCGGCGAATCCAAATTCTTTCTGGAAACTCTTCCGCCAGGGCTTGACGGTGGCGCTGACCAATCCGAAAGCCATTTTGTTCTTTTCGGCCCTGTTCCCGCAATTCATCACGCCGGGCGAACCGGTGGCCATCCAGTTCACCGTGCTGACGACCTCGTTTGTGGCCTGCGCCATGCTGGCCCACTTGTTCTACGCCAACCTGGCGCGCCGCTGAAAACCCAGCTGGCCACGCCGGGCCGCGCCAGGCTGTTCAACCGTATCTGCGGCGGCGCCTTCGTGCTGCTGGGCCTGAGCCTGCTGCGCCTGCGCGCCAAGACGGCTTGACGTCACTGCGCCGATAGAAATGCCTCGATGCTGGCCGCCAGGGCCAGCGGCGTTTCATTCATCGGATAGTGTCCCGCATTGCCCAGCACTTCAAGCCGGGCTTGCGGGTACCACGCCAGATACGTGCGGCGCATCAAGTCCGCATCAAAACGGGGATCGTGTTCGCCCACCAGCGCCAGCAAGGGCAGGTTCGGCGCCGATCCTTGCACTTCGCCGCTGAAATCCGTTTCGCTCCACGCGAGAAAATAGGCGGCGAACGCGGCCGGATCCGAACTTTCCCACGAATATTGCGCCTTCCAGTCCAGCCATGCGGCCGGCAAGCGCCCGCCCGTGCTGCGGTCGATGATGGCGCGCCGCGCCTGCTGGTTGCCGCTGGCGTCGAGAAACAGCGCGCGCGCCGGCGCATCCATGGCCACGCCGCAACTAGGCACGGGCGCCACGGCCACCAGTTTGCGCAAGCGCAAGGGCGCCAGCAAGGCCAGCCGTTCCAGCGCCATGCCGCCCATGGAGTGACCGACCACGCTAAAGGTGGCAAAGCCCAGCGCATCGGCCAAGGCCAGCGCGTCGCGGGCGACTTCATCCATTGAATACTCGCCCGCCGCGCCGCGCATGCCGCCATAGCCGCGATTGTCCATGAAAACGTAGCTGAAGGCGCCGCCGTCGAGGGCCGCTTCCATCGGCGCGAACGCGTGCGCGTCGCCAAACCAGCCGTGCAGGACGATGACGGCGTGGGGACCATGGCCCACGCGATGATAGCTATTGTGCATGTTCACTCCTGAAAAAGAGTGGATCGTAAGGGGAAACAGGACGGCCCGCCTTCGATAGCAGGTCAAATACTGTAGAATGCGGGCCATGGATGATTTTTATACGGAAGTGCCGCGAACAACTGATCGCCACCGCGCGCGACCATGCCCCTGGCGAACAGTTCCCCAGCCACAGCCATGCGCGCGGGCAATTCGCCTATGCGGCGCGCGGCGTCATCAGCGTGCATACGCCGCAAGGCAACTGGCTGGTGCCGCCGCAACGGGCTTGCTGGGTGCCGGCCGGACTCGTCCACGGCATGCGCATGCATGGCGCCGTGACCATGCACAACGTGTTTATCGCCCCGGACGCCATCGCCAGGATGGGCTTGCCACCGGATTGCCAGGTGCTCGATGCCACGCCGCTGCTGCGCCAGTTGCTGGCCGAAGCGGTGACGGTGGAGGCCATGTATGTGGAACAATCGCGCGCCGGACGATTGATGGCCTTGCTGCTCGACGAGGTCGCCGCCATGGCCCCCCTGCCCCTGAGCGCGCCCCTGCCCCAGGACGCCAGGCTGGCGCGGCTGTGCTTGCAATTGCTCGAACAGCCCAGCCTGGACAGCGGCCTGGACGCGATGGCGGCGCGCGGCAGGCATGAGCCGGCGCACCTTTACGCGGCAATTCCGCGCCCAGACGGGGCTGGCCTTTGCCCAATGGCGCCAGCAAGCATGCCTGCTGGCCGCCATCAAGCGGCTGGCCGAGGGGCAAGCCGTCACCCGGGTCGCGCTCGATCTCGGCTATGCCAGCCCCAGCGCCTTCACGGCCGCCTTCCGCCGCGTGCTGGGCCGGGCGCCCAGCGACTACCTGGGCTGGACGGCATGAAGACCACGACCGCACGCAGAAAATTTCTGCATAGCTGAGCTGAACTCGCTGTCCCGGAGAGGGACTAAGCAACATGGTAAGCAAGAAAGCTTCCATTGCTGCATCAACAAATGATGAAAATAGACACATATATTTCCGAAATACAATATTTGTGGGCTTTTATCCTATGCTCCCGGCATATTTCCACCAGCGCCCAGCATGAACATACTCAATGAAATACTGGAATTCCTGGGCCTGATGACTATCGGGCATCACAGCACCTTATTAACACAGGAGCAGAGAAGCATTGAACGCGTCCATGGCACAGCTTTGGCCGAAGGCAAGGCCGTGGCATATCAGAATGGCTTTGAAGCAGGACGAGCGCATGAAGCTGACGTGCAAGCGGCAACGCTGGCGGCAGAGAAAGAACGCCAGGCGGAATGCCAACGCCAGGCCGAGGAGGCGCGCAAGAACTGGCTGGTGAGTGGCATGCCCCTCGGATTTACACCGTGTATCAGCGGTGAATTCAAGACGGCGGTGACTGCGCGCTTTCCCCATCCGCCCACAGCAGACCAGTGGAAGATGATCCTGGCTGATGACCCCGCCACCTACGTCATTGCCGGTGCTGGCTCGGGCAAATCCACATCGCTGGTCTTGCGCGTGATCGCGCTCAACCTTTACCTGGGCATAGACCGCAACCAGCTCTCCGTGTTCACCTTCACCAAGGCGTCTCGCTTCGATTTCATCGAAAAGCTACAGGCAAGCTTGTCAAAATGGCACGTCCAATTATCGGAACAGGAGGCAAAGCGCATGGTGCGCACCTTTCATTCCATGGTGCTGACGATGGCACGCGAAAGCATGCCGGTACGCCCCAAAGTGCTTGAGTTGCTGGATCGGGAGAAAAAGGGCGAAGTCGACGCACTCGACGTTGAAAACATGCTGGAGCTGACAGAATCGGACGACCTGCAAGACGAGAGCGACAATGAGGATGCCTTCCCGGCTATGCTGAGCGAGGAGCCGGACGACACGCCAACGCTGGACGACTTGCTCGGCATCGCCTACGAGCGGGCCTTCAATCAAGATCAAGTTTTTTACGCTATGGCGATCCAGCTTTACAAACTCAGCCTGACCCAGGCTCGCCAGGCGACCGATGCCAAGACGCACAGCAACATCAAGTGGATCAACGATATCGATCAGAGGATGACAGCCGCCCTTGAACACGCCTGGCGCCACGATATCGCCCCCGGCATCTGGCCGCTGGACGGTATCGATGCCGGCCTCGCCGCCATCGACGTGTCGCCGCAGGCGAACAAACCCTTCTGGGTGAATGGCTACGTGCCGCAAATCGGCGCCCACATTATTCTGGGCGGAGCCGAATTTTATGCCAAAGCAAGCTCCAACAGCATTCCGTCGGCCACCGCGATCTACACCAAACGCAAGGTGCTGGCGGGTATCAGCGACAAGCCCTTGCTTTGGATTGATACGCTTGAGCAATTACAGGAGCTGAGAATCCAGCTGGGCTGGCTGGCCGCCCATGCGGAAAAGCGCGCCGGCAAACTCACGTTCAAGATGATCGCACCAGGTGACTTCAAGAAAAAGCCGATCACCAAATGTTTTCATGGCATGGCGCAGTTTGTGGAAAATCTGGGCTTGCCGGTAGCTGCTACGCTCTCCAGCGCCATCGCCAGCCCGCAAAACAAGCTTGGCGGCGATGCCGTGTTCATGCAGGCCACGGCGCGTTTCTGGCCCTATTTCGAAGCCGTGCTGAAGGAGCGCGGCATCTGCACATTCAATCAGCTCTTTGCGCACTATTCCGAAGATCATCCAGAAAATTTTGCTGCGGTGCCACTGCACGTGCTCGGCACCATGCGGCATCTGATGGTGGATGAGTTCCAAGATGTATCACCACAGATTGTCAAATGGATTAGAGGTTGCCAACGAGAACTAGTCAGGCGTGACATGGCGGGCTCCCTCACCTGCGTCGGTGACGACTGGCAATCCATATATGGCTGGCGTGGCAGTTCGCCGGACTTCTTCGTCCAGTTCAAACAGCACTTCCCTGCGGCCAAGCATGGCAAAGTCATCTTGAAGGAGAATTTCCGCAGCAGCGACTATCTGATCCGCTGCGCCGAGTCGGTGCTGGTCGGCGTGCCTGGCATGGAACCGAAAACCTGCGTGGCCGAGGGTAAATGGGCCGATGCCAACCTTCCGGTACAGATTCATGGCGTGAAAGGCGAGCTGCCACTTGAGGCAATCCGGCTATATATCGGCATGGAAGTTGCGCGCACCGAAGCCTGCGAGGAGCGCCCCATGCTCGTATTATCACGCGAGAAAAGACATCTCGAAAAGCTCAAAAGGGTATCACGCCGCGATTGGGGCAAGGCAGTCAAGTTCATGACCTTCCATGGCGCCAAGGGATTGGAAGCACAATCCATCGTACTGCTCGGCGATTGCCACTACACGGGTTCCACGCCATCGAAAAATTTCTTGTACCAAAAAGCAGGCCTGGGCAGCTATGACGAGGCGCAGCGAGCGGAAGCGCGCCGACTCGCCTATGTCGGCATCACGCGGGCCATGGAAAAGTGCCGTTGGTTCGCCGTCAGGAAAGACAATGGCGCGATCGCCAGCCTGCCGGCTTCCGGTCCCTATGTCACGTTCGCCACTATCGATGCCAAGCCGCCGAACACAGCCTGAACGCATCGAAGGACAGGCCGCAACGCTAGGCTGTAATGATGGCGTCGATGCGCCGCGCCAGCGCCTGCGCCAGCTTCTGCACGTGGTAGCCGTCGACGAAGCCGTGGTGGGCCTGCGCGGAAAACGGCACCAGCATGCGGCCGTCGTCCTGCGCGGGACCGAACTTGCCCCAGGTAAATGTCGGAATGTCGGCATCGCGGTGGCGGCAGATCGGGTGTTCGATGGCCCGCATGTCCAGCCACGGCAGGCAGGTGATGTAGATGTTGTCGCGCCGTTCGCGCTCGCTCAATTCCTCGCCCGTGTTGATCAGCGCGGGGCTGGCTTCGGCAAGGCGCTTGGCCTCCAGGCTGCGCGCGATGAATACATCGAGCTGGTCTGTCATGCTAAAACGCGTGTAATTGAGATTGTCGTCGCCGTTGATGACGGTGTAGGATGCGGGAAAGTTGTCTATCCGGATCACCTCATCCCGGTAGATGCGGTACATGAAATTGTCAATGTCCTTGACCGTATTCAGGAGGCAAAACAGGAAGAAGTGGAACACGGGCATCTGCTGCGCCTTGCACCAGGGCCGGAAATCCGGCACGTCGAGCATGAAGTTGATATTGACGAGGGGATTCTCGAACGCCCGGAACAAATCGTAGCGGTCGCGCCGCTTTGCAAAATTTTTCATGCGGCGAGTGTAGACGATGAGAGTGCTGGCGGGCAAGTCATGCCGTATCCGCTTGCCAGTAAGTTGCCAGGCTTTCATGGGCGGCATAGGCATGCATACCGTCGTCCAGCTGCGCCACGAACGCCAGAAAGCGCACGATGGCGGCCCTTTGATCCCCATCAAGCGCGGCGTATTGCGCGAGCGCATAGGAGCGCCGCGCCAGGTTCTTTTCAGGCGGACAGAGCGACGACACGGTCATGCCCGCATCGTCTCCTGTTATTCGTCACTGCGACTTGACGGCTTGGCGCGCAGATCCAGAAAAACATGCCCCAGGATTTTTCTGCCGTGGATATCGACGATAACCGTCAGATAAGTATCATCGCGGGGAACGGGAATGCCGATATGTTGAAACTTTCCATCCGACGACTCATAAATATGCGCGACCTGCCAATCCCAATCCGCGGCATCGCCAAAATCATTCCCGATGAGCAGATCGGCATATGCCCAAAGATCGACGACTTCCCTGGCATTTTCAGTCACCTTCAGCATAGGCGCATGAAACGTTTTTTGGTATTCGTCATTCGACAGTAAATGTGTTTTCATTTTTTATCTGCATTTGGCCGCCGGCCGGGATAGCGCGGTCGCCAGCCTCCCCGTATCGGGAGGCATATTTGCGCCGGAATGTTACCAGGCCTGATTCATCTCGTCGTCCAGCATATTGGCGAACAGGTCGAAACTCAGGATACCCGTGCCGATGCATGAAAACACCGTGGCGCCCGCCGCATCCTTGATCGTCAGTTTCTCGGTCCAGTCATTCTGATTCATGCACTTCAGGCTGGCGCCAGGCCAGGTGACGCCGTCCACATGCAAGCCCTGCGCCGACAAGGCCAGTTCCTGTGTCTTGACATTCAGGAAATTGCCGAACAAGCGCTTCTTGTACACGTCGCCACTGCTGATATAGCGGAAAGTCACGCGTTCGCCGTCCGCCAGCTTTTGCTTCAAGACGGGCATGCGGTATTCCAGGTAACGGGAACGAAACGCGTCCATGAATTCGTCAAAGCGCTTGAGTTCCCCGGTAGCCCATACCCATGGCTGGTCGGCGCCCGTGCGGTAGGCAAGGTTATTGATCATGCCCGTCATGGCGGTGGAGCCGCCGGCAAACAGATACAGGTCCTCGATATCGGCAAAGGCAGCGTAGCTGCGAATACCGTCCAATTCATGCACCACACCGTCTTCATGCAATTCAAAACGGCTTTTCCGCCGCTTGAGCATCACCGCGCGCATGACCAGCACCAGCAATGCGAGCAGCAATAGAAAAGCCGCCGTGCCATAAAGAATAGTCAAATTACTGTGCGTGCCCAGTTTGGCGCCATTGCGCAAGGTCATGGCCTGAGAGTCAGTCAGTGTCTTCTGGGGCAAGGTCGTGCTCAGGTACAAGACAAAACCTGCCACTGCCGCCAGGATCGCTGCAAACACCGCAAACAGCATCGGCACCGTCTTGCCATGAGAATATACAGCGAGTGCTTTATTGGTTTGCGGGATACTAAAATTGCCCATGTAATCTTCCTGTTAAATGATAAGAGGGTTTCAAAACCCGGATGCCGACATATATTCGGGCCGGATTGTCTCCTATCTATTGCAGGAATGGCCACACGCACGCACATTCAATACTGATGTACTCCAATAATGACCCTGATTATTGGCCGGCCACCGTGATGATCTGGCATTGCAGAATGTCCCGGGCCGCCTCGGCCACGCCTTCTTCCAGCTCGGCAGCCGTTGGCGCCAGGGCGAAGCGCTGCAATTCCCCGTCCACGGCGGCAGCCAGTCCGGAGGAATGGCGCACGATGCCCAGCAGAACAATGTACTTCCACTGTTCATCGTCGCTGGCCAGCACCGTTCTGATATGGGGAGCCAGGCGCGGACCGATGCCGGCCAGAAAAGGCAGGAGGATGGCCGCCACGGGCCAGTTCGCGTCCTGCACCCACTCGAGGATCCGCGGCATGGCGGGACGCAGTTCTTCCCAGCGCAAGGCCGTCAGGGCTTGCGCGTTCCGCGTATCGTGTTTATCGCGCGGCAATGGCAGACTCATGCGAGGCGTCCCATCATGCGGCGCCACCGTGCGCCAGGCCCCGCTGCACTTTCCACGCCAGCGGCAAGGTCAGCAGCAGTACCGCCGCCAGCACCGTCAGGGCCGTGGGCACACTGGTATGGTCGCCCAGCGCGCCGAACAGCACGGGCGCCAGCGCCCCGCCGCCGATGGTACCCGTGTAGAACAGGGCGAACGCGTGCTCGCGCTTGCCCGGCTCGGCCAGTTCCGGCACCACGCCGTACAACACGGACGAGGTGCCGTTCAGCGCCAGCCCCAGCAAGGGCAGCATGGCCATGACGCCGGCCAGCGGCAGCCACAGGGCCGCGACGATGAGCACGGAAGTCATCGATTCCGTCAGCCAGCCACACGGTTTTCATCATGCCGATGCGCGCGCCGAGGTAGCCGCACAGCAACTTGCCGAAGGCACCGCCCACGAACAGCAGCGATAAGGCCACGCCGATGCCGGCCGTGCCCGCGCCCTTGCTTTTCAGCAAGAATGGCAAGAAGGTGAGAAATCCCATGCGCACGGCGCTGTCCAGGGTGCCCGTGGCCAGCAGCGCGCGAAAACTCCCTTTCGAACCGCTGCCGGCGATGGTCTTGCCCGCCTTTTTCGTCCCCGCCTGCAGTTCGCCGGGTTTCGGCAGCAGCCACCACAGCAAGCCGGCGGCCGCCAGGCCAAGCAATCCCAGCAGGGAAACGCCGGTCTGCCAGCTGCACACGAGCAGCAGCAAGCCCATCAGGGCGGGAATCAGGGTCTTGCCGATATCGCCGGCGAAATTGTATTGCGACAAGGCCTCCTTTACGCCGCCGCCCGCCTCGTGCGTGTCGGTGACGATGGACGAGGCCAGCGGATGCTGCTGCGTGCTGGCGCCCAGGCCGCCCAGCAGCAAGGCGATCAGCAGCACGGCCAGGCCGCCCGCCTGCCCCGCGACCAGGTAGGCGGCGCCGGCCAGCGCCGTGCCGCCCACCAGCATGCGTTCGCGCCCCCAGCGCTTCGCCAGCCGGCTGGCCAGCAGCTGGAAACCGGCCATCATGCCCGAATACGAGCCGCGCAAGAGGCCCACCATGGCATAGCTGATGGCAAACTGCGCCTGCCAGATGGGCAGCAGCACATAGATCACGTCCGTCAAGCCGTCATGCACGGCATGCGCGCTGCAGGCGGCAAACAGCGAGCGGCGGCGGATCGATTTATCGGAGGAAGGTACTTCGGGGGACAGCGTGGCAACGGACGGTTCGGTCATGACTGTGCATGCGGGAAATCAGGAGGCATCCAGCTTACACCAATTAGCAACTTCGCATCCTGAGCCAGCATGGGTGAACGCTGGAAAACGCGCGCGGCCTGGCGCCATCGCGTTGACGGCGCCAGGCCCCTGCACTACTTGCCCATCGCATCCTTGGCCATGCCATCCTTTTTCATTTCATCCTTCTTCATGCCGTCTTTCCCCATGGCATCTTTTACCATGGCATCTTTTGCCATGCCATCCTTGGCCATGTGATCCTTCTTCATGTGTTTCTTGGCCATCGGCTTGTGCATGCCGTCCTTGCCCATCGCATCCTTGTGCATGGCGTCGGCCGAGGCGTCCTTGGCCATGGCGTCTTTCTTCATGGCATCCTGGGCAAACGCGGCGCCCGACAGGAGGATGGCGGAAGCGATGATGGCGGTGATGGTGGTTTTCATGATATGTCCTTGTCTCAGTGTTGGATGGGCGAGATTGCCCGGTGGTAAAACTATTGCTGTGCTACAGGGTGCTGCTTGCTGCCGAATAGAAGGGAGGCCGGGAGGTGGTCAGGGCCAGGCGCATTGCCGCAGGCAGTACGACTAGTACGACAAGGCAATGCAACGCCGCCCTGGCCGGCTCCCCGGCCTTCCTAGGAGCCGCCGAACCAGTTGTAGCCCTGATTCTCCCAATACCCTCCCGGGTAGGTATTCGTGACGAAAATGGCCTGGATGTGCTTGGGGTTCTTGTAGCCCAGCTTGGTCGGCATGCGCAATTTCATCGGGTAGCCGTATTTGGGCGGCAATTCCTGGCCGTCGTAGGTCAAAGCCATGATGGTTTGCGGATGCAGGGCCGTGGCCATGTCGATGCTCGTAAAATAATCGTCGGCGCACTGGAAACCCACGTATCTGGCCGTCGTGTCGGCGCCGACCCGCTTCAGGAAATGGGAAAACGGCACGCCGCCCCACTTGCCGATGGCGCTCCAGCCTTCCACGCAGATGTGGCGCGTCACCTGCGTTTCCTGCGGCAAGGCGCGCAGCTGCGGCAGGGTCCACGGCTTCTTGTCGGCGATCAAGCCGCTCAATTCCAGGCGCCAGGCGTCGCCATCGACCTGTTCCACCTCATCCTCGCCGTAATAGGCGTTGAAGGGAAACGGCCGCGTAATCATGGAGTCCGGATACGTGGGCGCCAGTTTATTCGGATCGAACAGCCAGCCCTGCACCCGGTCGTTGAAGCGCGACACGGCCGTCAAGGCTGTCTCGATGCTGGACGGGTCGCTGGCGTTGCAACCCGTCAGCAAGGACAGGCCGCCCAGGGTCAGGCTGCGCTGCAAAAACAGGCGGCGCGACGGCTGTTTGATCTGGCGCAAGGCGTCGGCCAGCATGGCCTGGCCCTGCGCTTGCACGAGGATGGTTTTTTTCATGCTCATCTCCTTAGCGGCCGCGCAGCATGGCGACCAGGGTGCGCGGCACCAGCGCCACCATCAGCAGGTGCACGCACACAAAACCCGTCAGCAGCGCCATGGCGATGAAGTGGACCCTGCGCGCGCTCTCGTAGCCGCCCAGCAACTCGCGCAGCAGCGGGAATTGCACGGATTTCCACAGCACCAGGCCGGACAGCACCAGCACGATGCAATCAAACATCACGAACAGGTAGGCGGCGCGCTGCACCATGTTGTAGCGGCGCGGGTCCGCATGGGCCAGCTTGCCCTGCAGCGTGGCGCTGAAATCGGCCAGCAGCGCTCGCGGCGAGAGGGGAAAGAACTGGCGCCGCAGCCGTCCCGAGACGATGTTAATCACCAGATACAGCAATCCATTGCCCACCAGCAGCCACATGGCGGCGAAATGCCATTGCAGGGCGCCGCCCAGCCAGCCGCCCAGGGTCAGCGCGCGCGGCAGCTCGAAGGGGAAGAATGGCGCCGCGTTGTAGATGCGCCAGCCGCTGGTGGCCAGCACCACCACGGCCACGGCGTTGAGCCAGTGCGTCAGGCGCAGCCAGGCGGGGTGGATCACATTCATTTGCCCGTTCATCACAGTGCTCCCTTCGCGCACGATGCCGTGCTGACGGCTTGCAGGATGGCGCTGCTGTCGGCCCGCTGCACGAAAGCGACGACTTGCAGGTTTTCCGGGCGCCAGCTGGCGGGCAAGTGCACTTCGCGGCGCAGCCGGGCGCGGCCTTGCGCCAGCGCAACCGGCCCCAGCCACAGGCGCACGGCCGCATCGTGATGCAGGGTGGCGCCCCGGTTTTCGCCGCGCAGCACGGTCGAGACGATGGCGCTTTCGCTGATGGCCACATACAGCTGGCCGCCGGTGCGCGCGTCCGGCGCGCTGGCATTGGCTTCCAGCAATAATTTCCCGCCCGGTCCCGGCGTGGCGGACAGGCCGATGGCGACGGGCGCAGCGGTCGCGTTGATGCGGCCGATGGCGGCCGGCAGCTGCGTATCCCAGCCGCGCAATTCCGTGCCGCCCACGAAAAACTGCGGCGTGTAGGCCACTTGGCGCGGCTGGTGGCGCAGCAGCTCGGCCTGGCGCGCGTCGAATTGCGGCTGCGCCAGCGGGTCCGTCCAGCCGATCTGGTCCCAGTACGTGACGTGCAGGGCCAGCGGCACGATCAGGCTGGCCGCCCCCGCTTCCTTGCGCAGGGCGTTCAGGCGCCGGTCGGCGGGCGGGCAGCTGGAGCAGCCTTCGCTGCTGTACAGTTCCACCAGCGCCGCCGTCCGCGCACCGCTTTTGACTTCGCAGCGCTGGCCGGACGCCAGCTGCGCGTACGCAGGTGCCGTCGCGGCCCACAGGCAGAGCGGAACGAGGCTGGCGGCAAGGCGGTGCTTGATGTACATGATGACTACCCGTTATAGTGAATGAAGAAACGTGAATGAAGAAACGTGCTTGCCTGTCAATTCGCCGCGCTGGACGGATTGGTTACAGCCGCCAGCAAATAATTCGATATTTATTTTTTTCAACGCCTGTCACCAAAGGCCCGCATGCAACGAATACCTGTCAGTAAGCAGTTGCATGGCGCGGAATTGCGGCTGCATGGCTTGATGCTGCGCGGGCTCGATGGCGATGCGGCGGCGTATCGCAGTTTCTTGCAGGCAACCAGCGCCCATTTGCGCGCCTTCTTGCGGCGCCGCCTGCAGCGCTGGCCGGACGAGGTGGAAGACCTGGTGCAGGAATGTTTATTAGCCATCCACAACCAGCGCTTGACGTATGACACGGGCGTGCCGCTGACGTCGTGGATCCATGCGATCGCGCGCTACAAATTGATCGACTGGCTGCGGCGGCACGGGCGGCGCGAGGCGCAGCACCAGCCGTATGACGAGGAAGACGATGCGCAGCAACTGTTTTCCAGCGCCGATGCCGAGGCGGCCGAGGCCAGCCGGGACCTGGGCAAGCTGCTGGCCACCTTGCCGGCGCAGCAGCGCGACGCCATCGTGCATACCAAGCTCGACGGCTGGTCCGTGCGCGACACGGCGGCCGCCATGGACATTTCGGAAGCCAGCGTCAAGGTGGCCGTGCATCGCGGCTTGAAGGCATTGGCGGCCCATTTGAGGACTGAAGGAAACGCATCATGAAAACCGATGACTTGATCGCCATGCTGGCCAGCGGCCCCGACGTGGCCGCCGCGCCGCCCCCGGGCGCCCGCTTGCACGCCCTTGCCACCCTGGGCGCCGGCCTGCTGGCCAGCGTGGCCCTGATGGCCATGCTGCTGGGCGTGCGGCCCAACCTGGAACAACTGGCCCAGCTGCCCGACTTCTGGATCAAGGTGGGCTTCGTCGTGTGCCTGTGCCTGGCGGCCTGGCACGTCAGCCGCCGCCTGTGCGTGCCGGGCGCCAACACAAGCGCCCTGCCCCTGCTGGTCGCCCTGCCCCTGCTGCTGATGTGGGCGCTGGGCGCCATCATCCTGAACGAAGCGCCGCCCGAACAGCGCGCCGAACTGTTCTGGGGCGCCACCTGGCGCAGCTGCCCCCTGCTGATCGCCATGCTCTCGCTGCCCATCCTGGCTGCCGTGCTGCGCCTGATGCGCCAGCTGGCGCCCACGCGGCTGCGCCTGGCGGGTGCCGCCGCCGGTTTTGCCGCGGGCGGCCTGGCCGCCCTCGTCTACTGCCTGCACTGTCCGGAACTGGCCGCCAGCTTCGTCGGCTTCTGGTACGTGCTGGGCATGCTGGTGCCCACGGCCATCGGCGCGGCCATCGGCCCGAAAGTGCTGGCCTGGTAAGCCAATGACATCCTTTTCGAGGCAGTGAATCCGTTTTCTCCCCCCGTGCGTATAAGCCAGGCAGCCTGCAGTTTCTTGGACTTGCCTGTCAACGCAAACACAAAATCGGGAGAATCGAAATGTCTTTGTCACACTCGAAAACCGCACTGGGCGCCGCACTCCTGGGCAACCTGCTCGCCGTTTCCTTCACTTTGGCCATCGCGCCAGCCGCCCATGCTTCCAGCCACCGCGAAGCGCCGTTTATTACGCAAAATCCGAAAGTCGACGGCACCGACTTTTACATGTTCCGCAGCTATGAAACGGGCCGCGGCGCCTACACCACCTTGGTGGCCGACTACCTTCCCCTGCAAGACGCCTATGGCGGCCCGAATTATTTCACCATGGACCCCAACGCCTTGTACGAAATCCATATCGACAACAATGGCGACGGCAAGGAAGACCTCACCTTCCAGTTCCGCTTCACCAACACCATCAAGGATGACAAGTTCACCGTCGGCGGCAAGAAAGTCTCGATTCCGCTCGTCATCAACGGCGGCGCCATCGATTCCGTCAACCCGCCGGGCCTGAACGTGCGCGAAACCTACACCGTGACGGTGGTGCGGGGCGACCGCCGCAACGGCACGCGCAGCAGCGTCACCAATGCCAGCGGCGGCGGCAGCGTGTTCGACAAGCCCGTCGACAATATCGGCAACAAGTCCATCCCCAACTATGCCGCGTATGCCGCGCAGCACGTCTACACGGTCAACATCCCCGGTTGCGCCGCGCCGGCACGCCTGTTCGTCGGCCAGCGCAAGGACCCGTTCGTGGTGAACCTGGGCGAAACGTTTGACTTGATTAACATCAAGGCGCCCGCCACGGAATTTGCCGCGAATGCGGAGTCCGCCGCCAGGGACGACCTGGCGCGCAAGAACGTCACGGCCTCGAAATGGAAGTGCCGACCGCCTGCCTGACGGCCGGCAACGACCCCGTTATCGGCGGCTGGACCACGGCCAGCCTGCGCCAGGGACGCTTGCTGAACCCGGCACCCGGCGCCATTCCGGCATCGAAGGAAGGCGGCGCGTGGGTGCAAGTGTCGCGCTTGGGCATGCCGCTGGTAAATGAAGTGGTGATCGGCCTGAAGGACAAGGACCGCTTCAACGCCAGCAAGCCGTCGGGCGATGCGCAATTTGCCGACTACGTGAAAAATCCCACCGTGCCGGCCCTGGTGGAGGTGCTGTTCGGCTCGGCAGGCGCGAAGGCGCCCACCAACTTCCCCCGCAACGACCTCGTGGCCGCCTTCTTGACGGGCATCAAGGGCGTGAACCAGCCCGCGACGGTCGTCGCCTCTGAAATGCTGCGCCTGAACACCTCGATCGCGCCCACTGCCCCGGGATCGCAAAAACGCCTGGGCGTGATCGATGGCGACAGCGCGGGCTTCCCGAACGGCCGCCGCCCCGGCGACGACGTGGTCGACGTGGTGCTGCGCGTGGCCATGGGCAAGCTGTGCACCCTGAACATCGGCTGCGCTCCGGCCGACGCGCCCGCTGGCAGCCTGCACTTCACGGACGGCGCCTTCCTCGATGAAACCTACTTCACGGCAGGCTTCCCCTACCTGAAAAACCCCATCGCCGGTTCGCCGCAGATGTAAGCCAACGAGGAGAATGCGATGAAAAAGCTCCATGCACTCGGCGCCCTGGCGCTCACGGCCCTGCTGGCAGGCTGCGGTGGCGGCGGCAGCAGCCACGGCGGCGATAACGGCGGTGATAACGGCAGCGGCGGCACCACGCCGCCGCCCGTGACCATGCTCGACGCCTTCTATACAGCCGTCAGCAACGTCATCGCGAACACCGGCGATGACAAGGAAGGCGTCGCCACCGACGCCATCATGGCGACGTCGCCGGAAGACACGGAAGCGGTGCCGCTGTAGCCCCTGCGGGCGCCGGGGGAGTCCGCTCGCCGGTGCCCGCATCAATGACTGTTGATGGCCTCCACCATGAAAACACCGATTTCCCTGCTGTGCGCCTGCCTGCCCCTGCTGGCCTGGGCCGCGCCCTACACGCCGAAAGACGGCGGCGCCGTCATCGAACAATTGCCGCGCCGCGCCGACGCCACGCAGAACGAGCTGCGCGGCCTGCGCCAGCAACTGAATGCCGCCCCGCATGACCTGGTGCTGGCAACCGGCCTGGCGCAGCGCTACATTGCCCTGGCGCGCAGCGAAACGGACCCGCGCTACCTGGGCTACGCGCAAGCGGCGCTGTCGCCCTGGTGGCGGCAGGCGGCGCCTCCCGTTCCCGTGCGCCTGCTGCGCGCCACCATCTTGCAAAGCACCCACCATTTCGGTCTCGCCCTGCAAGACCTCGACGCCGTCATCGGGCAGCAGCCGCACAACGCCCAGGCCTGGCTGACGCGCGCCACCGTGCTCACGGTGCAGGGCGATTACGCGCTAGCGACAGCGGCCTGCGGCCGGCTGTCGGCCTTGACAACGCAACTGGTCACCGTCACCTGTATTGCCAATATCGCCAGCGTCACGGGCCGGGCCGCCGGCAGCGAGCGCTTGCTGGACCTGACCCTGCAGCGCAGCGCCGGCGCGGCGCCCGAGCTGGAAAGCTGGGCCGCCACCCTGCTGGCGGAAATGGCCACGCGGCGCGGAGATTCAGCGCTGGCCGAAGCGCGCTACAAGACGGCGCTGGCGCGCCAGCCGCGCGACAGCTACCTGCTGGGCGCCTACGCCGACTTCCTGCTGGACCGGCAGCGTCCGCAGGACGTCGCCAGGTTATTGCAAGACCAGCAACGCATCGATGCCCTGCTGCTGCGCTACGCGCTGGCACTGCAATCGCTGCCCGGCCGCCAAGCGGCATTCGAGGCGGCGAAGGCGGAGCTGGCGGCCCGCTTCACCGCCGCCATGCAGCGGGGCGATACCGTGCACCAGCGCGAGCAAGCGCGTTTCGCCCTGTTTCTGCAACAGGATGTGCCGTCCGCCCTGCGGCTGGCGCAGCAGAACTGGGCCATCCAGAAAGAAGTGCCCGACATGCGCATCCTGCTCGAAGCGGCCCTGGCCGCGCGCAACTACGCGGCGGCACAGCCTGTGCTGGCCTGGATCGCCGCCAACGGCGTGGAAGACGTGGCCCTGCAGCGGCTTGCCAGGCAGCTGGGGCCGCAGGATGGGCAGAAAGTCAGTGTTACCAGGAAAGCGGGGGTACTGTGATGTGTGCTGTAAAGCGCTGCCTGTTCATCCTGCTGCTATGCGCCTGGCTGGCTCCCGCGCAAGCCCACAAGCCCAGCGACAGCTATCTGAGCCTGGCCGTGCACGGCCAGCGGATCGAGGGGCAATGGGATATCGCCCTGCGCGACCTCGATTTCGCCATCGGCCTCGATGGCAATGGCGACGGCGCGCTGACCTGGGATGAAATCCGCGCGCGCCACGCGGCCATTGCCGCCTACGCGCTGCAGCGCCTGCAGCTGGCCAGCGGCCAGGGCGTGTGCCCCTTGCAAGCCGCCGAACAGCTGATCGACCATCATACGGACGGCGCCTACAACGTGCTGCGCTTCCGGGCCACTTGCCCGGGCGGCGCCGCGCCGGCCAGTGTGGCCATCGGCTACACCCTGTTCGCCGACCTCGACCCGCAGCACAAGGGGCTGCTCAAGATCGATAGCGGCGGCACGACGCAAACGGCCATCTTCGACCCGGATCGCCCGCGCCAGACGATTTCCCTGGCCGCGCCCGATCGGCTGGCGCAGTTCGGTGCGTATGTGAAACACGGCATCTGGCATATCTGGATCGGCTACGACCATATCCTGTTTTTGCTGTCGCTGCTGCTGCCGGCCGTGCTGCTGCCGGGCTTGCGCGAACAGCAGCACGGCCTGAATGCGGCGTTTATCGACGTGCTGAAAGTCGTCACGGCGTTCACGCTCGCCCATTCCATCACCCTGAGCCTGGCCCCTGTCCGTGGTGTCGCTGCCGTCGCGCTGGGTGGAGTCGGCCATCGCCGCTTCCGTGATCCTGGCGGCGCTGAACAACCTGCTGCCCCTGTTCCGCGGCAAGCGCCCCGTGGCCGCCTTCGCCTTCGGCCTGATCCACGGTTTCGGCTTTGCCAGCGTGCTGCGCGACCTGGGCTTGCCGCAGGGCTCGCTGCTGGCCAGCCTGCTGGGCTTCAACGTGGGCGTGGAAATCGGCCAGCTGGCCATCGTCGCCGCCTTCTTGCCCCTCGCCTGGCTGCTGCGCAAGACCTGGCTGTACCGGCAAGTGCTGACCGTTGGTTCGCTGGCGATTGCCGTGGTGGCGTGCGTGTGGCTGGTGGAGCGGGTGGCCGATATCAAGCTGATTTCGGCCTGATGCCGGCTCGCTAGCGTTGCTGGCCCGCCACTGCCGGGCCACAAGTCGCGGCAATCGGGCTACAATACGAACAATTCTCAATCGCATCAAGGCCTGTCTGTCCTGTGGACCGTGGCATGGAAAGGTTGCATGCTACGCCCCGAACTGGAACTGCACCGGCAAATCGAAATCCTCTACAGCGACCACCATGGCTGGCTGCAGGGCTGGCTGCGCCGCAAGCTGGGCAACGCCTTCGATGCGGCCGACCTGGCGCACGACACGTATCTGCGCATCCTCGCGCGGGGCCGCGCGCCCGAATCCGGCGAATCGCGCCAGCATCTGGCGCAGATCGCCAACGGCCTGGTGGTGGACCTGTTCCGCCGCCGGCATATCGAAGCCGCCTACGCGGACGCCATCGCCGCGCAGCCGGAAGCGACCGTCCCCACGCCGGAAATGCGCGCGCTGATCGTCGAAGCGCTGCTGGAAATCGACGCCATCCTGGCCAGCCTGCCCACGAAAGTGCGCGACGCCTTCCTGCTGTGCAAGCTCGAAGGCATGGCCTACGCCGACATCGCCGCGCGCCTGGGCGTGTCCGTCTCGTCCGTAGAAAAATACATCGCCCGCCCTGCTGGCCTGCTGCGCGGCGCAATGCGCATGAGCCAGCAATTGGACGGCGCGCCCATCGCCCCCGCCGCGTTGCAACGCGCCGCCGAGTGGATGGCGCGGCTGTGGGCGGAAGATGCCAGCGCGGCCGACGCGGATGCCTGCGCCGCCTGGCGCGCCGCCCACCCCGAGCACGAGCGGGCCTGGGCCCGGCTGCAGCGCTTCTCCCGGCAATTCGACGCCCTGCCCCGCGAGGTGGCGCGCGGCGCGCTGGCGCCGGTTCAGCCCCGTACCACCGGCCGCCGGCGCGCCTTGCAGTTACTTGGTTTGATCGCGGCGGGCGGCGGCACGGCGCTGCTGGCACACGAAGCGGGCCTGTGGCAAAGCACGGGCATGAGCATGGGCAGCGATTACCGCACGGCCGTGGGCGAGACGCGCGCCATCGTGCTGGCCGACGGCACGCAGGTGGTGCTCGACACGGCCAGCGCCATCGACGTGCGCTACGGCGCCGGCGAGCGGCGCATCGTGCTGCGCGCCGGCGCCATCCTCGTCACCAGCGCCCACGAACACGTGGCAGTCTACCGCCCGCTGCTGGTGGCAACGCCGCAGGGCACGGCCACGGCGCTCGGCACGCGCTTCTCCGTGCGCCTCGGCGATGGCGTCAGCCAGGTCGCCGTGTTCCAGGGCGCCGTGGCCCTGCAGCCTGCCCGCGCCGGGGCAAAATCCCTGCATCTGCAGGCGGGCCAGCGCGCCGGCTACACGCGGCAGGACGTGCAAGAGGTAGCGAGCGTGGAAGACAGCGCCGCCGCCTGGGCACACGGCAGCCTGGTGGCCGAGCGCATGCGCCTCGATGACTTGCTGGCGGAGCTGGGGCGCTACCGCCACGGCGTGCTGCGCTGCGACGAGTCCATCGCCGGCCTGCGCGTGACGGGCGTGTATTCGCTGCGCGACACGGACCGCTCGCTGGCCAACCTGGCCCTGAGCCTGCCCGTGCAATTGCGCTACCGCACGCGCTACTGGGTCAGCATGGGCCCGCGCCAGGCTTCCTGAACAAGACATGCAAAATAAATGAAAAAACCTTGAGGGTTTTGGCTTTTCGTTCGGAATACGGGAAGAACGAATTTTTTCCCGCCACTTTCCAAGGATTTGCACCATGCCCCCTCGCCTGACCGCTCCCGCCCCCAAGCTGCGCCCGTTTCCCCTCGCCGCCGCCATCCAGGCCCTGTTACTGGCAGGTACCGCCTTTGGTACCGTGGCCGTCACTGCCCCTGCCGCCCGCGCCCAGGCGCTTGAGAATGCGCAAGCCAAGCGCCAGTACGCGGTTCCCGCCGGCCCGCTGGAGCGGACCCTGACCGCGTTCGCCAGCGCGGCCGGCGTGGAACTGTCGGCCGATGCGGCGCTCCTGCAGGGCAAGCGCAGCGCCGGCCTGGCGGGCAGCTACACGGTGCGCCAGGGCTTCGAGGAACTGCTGCGCGGCCACGGCGTGCGCCTGGTGGCGGGCGCCAACGGCGCGTATGCGCTGCGGGCAGAGACAGCACCTGCAGCAGCCGGCGCCCAGGCCAGCGCCACCCTGCCCGCCATCACCATCCATGCCAGCAGCGAACGCGAAACGGCGACAGGCCCCGTGCGCGGCTATGTGGCGCGGCGCGCCGCCTCGGCCACCAAGACCGATACGGCGCTGAACGAGAACCCGCAATCCGTCTCGGTGGTCACGGCCGATGAAATCAGCGACCGCAATGCCGAATCGCTCGACGAAACCCTGCGCTACACGGCTGGCGTGACGCCGAACCAGCGCCCGCTGGGCAGCGACGATTCCTCGCTGCTGCGCGGCTTCACCATCGAGACGAACGGCATCCTGCAGGACGGCTTGCGCAATTCGGGCCGCACCTTTGGCGCCTCGATCGAGCCGTATGGCCTGGAACGCCTGGAAGTGCTGCGCGGCCCCGCGTCCGTGCTGTACGGGCAGATTCCGCCCGGCGGCATGGTCAACGCCGTCAGCAAGCGCCCCAGCGCGGATGCCGTGCGTGAAGTGGGGATTGAGTACGGCAGCTACCAGCGCCGCCAGCTGAAAGCCGACGTGGGCGGCGCCCTCGACGCGCCAGGCGCCTGGACGTACCGGGTCGTCATGCTGGGCCGCGAAGCCCATACGCGGCTGGAGCGCGACCGCGACAACCGGCTGTACTTCGCGCCTACGCTCACCTGGCAGGCAGGCCCCGCCACGCGTCTGACCCTGCTGGCCCGCTACGAGCAGGACAACCAGCAGTACGCGTTTCCCAACCAGCTGCTGCAGCCTGGCCCGCGGGGCCAGGTCGACCCAAGCGTCAACCTGATGGGCGATGATAACCGCTTCAAGCGCCGCAATACCATGCTGGGCTACGAATTCGAGCACAGCTTCAACGATACCTGGTCGCTGCGCCAGAACCTGCGCTATACGCGCCTGAAGAACGACCGCACGGACATGTTTCCCCTGGGTCTGAATGACGATGGCACCGTGGAGCGCTATTTCATGCCCGTCGATACGGCGTCGAAGAGCCTGTTCGCCGATACCCAGCTGCAGGCGCGGTTTGCCACCGGCGGCCTGGCGCACCAGGTGCTGCTGGGCGCCGATTACGCGAACATCCGCAACACGGACGAATACCGCCACCAGAAAGGCTTTATCGCGCCGATCGACCTGTACCAGCCCGTGTACGGCAAGCAGCCGCTGGTGCCATCGAAGGCGCCCACGCGCGCCGATGCGCCGTCGCGCCAGCTGGGCCTGTATGCGCAGGATCAAATGAAATGGGACCGCTGGGTCGTGACGGCCGGCCTGCGCCGCGACAAGGCCACGCAGTCGCGCGACGTCACCGACCTCCACAGCGGCGCCATCAAACCCGACTTCCACCAGTCGCCATCGGCCACCACGGGCCGCGTGGGCGCCGTCTACCTGTTCGATGGCGGCTGGGCGCCGTATGTCAGCTACGCCACCTCGTTTTCGCCCGAACTGGGCATCACGGCCACCGGCGACGCCCTGAAACCGTCGCGCGGCAAGCAGTTCGAAGCGGGCGTGCGCTATGAACCCGCGGGCCAGCGCGCCAGCTACACGGCCGCCGTCTTCGACCTGGTGCGCGACAACGTCACCACCTCCGACATCGGCAACCCGGGCCGTTTGCAGCAAACGGGCCAGGTAGGCTCGCGCGGCGTAGAACTGGAAGCGCGCACGGAGTTCGCCAGCCGCCTGAGCCTGATCGCGCAATACACCTACCTCGCTACGGAAGTCAGGAAGAGCAATAACGGCGACCTGGGCTTGCAGCAAGCGGGCGCGCCGCGCCACAGCGCCTCGGCCTGGGCCCGCCAAGCGTTCAACCTGGGCACGGCGCTGCCCGCGTATGCGGCGCTGGGCATGCGTTTTCTCGGCACCATGCGCTCGAACTCCGACGGCGAGAACCTGAACATCCGCAATGGCGGCATCACGCAGTGGGACGCGGCGCTGGGCGTGTCGCGCGGACCGTGGCAGTTTGCCCTCAACGTCAACAATGTGCTCAACAAACAGACCCTGTATGACTGCGGCTACCTGCCCAACCTGTGCTACCGCAATGCCGAACGCACGGCCAACGTCAGCGCCATGTACCGGTTCTGATGCCATCGCTGCAAATACGGCCGGCATTGGCGGCCATGCACCGCTATGCCGGCCTGCTGATGGCCGGCTTCCTCATCGTGGCCGGCGTCACGGGCAGCGCGCTCGCGTGGAAGGATGAACTGGAAGCGGCCCTGCTGCCCGCCGTCTTCCGCGCGGCGCCGCCAACGCCGCGCGCCGCGCCGCTCGACGCCCTGCTGCTGCGCGAACGGGTCGCCGCGCGCTTCCCGCAGGCGCAGGTCAGCTACGCGCCGCTGTCCGCGCCAACAGGCCACAGCATGGTGTTTTACCTGCGCCCGGGCGACGAATCACCGCTGGCCAGCGATGAAGTGTTTGTCGATCCGTACACGGGCGCGCTACTGGGCCAGCGGAAATGGGGCGAGATCGGCCAGGGCGCCATCAACCTGCTGCCCTTCATCGAGCGCCTGCACTATGCGCTGGCGCTGGGCGATACGGGCTTGCTGATTTTCGGCCTGATTGCCATCGTCTGGACCATCGACTGCTTCATCGGCGCCGCCCTCACCTTCCCCGCGCGCCTGAAAAAACGCTCGCCCGGCAGCAAACCGTGGCTGCTGCGCTGGCGCCCGTCGTGGCTGCTGCGCCGCCATGGCGGCAGCTATAAACTGGTGTTCGACCTGCACCGCGCGGGCGGCCTGTGGCTATGGGCCATGCTGCTGGTCTTCGCCTGGAGCGGTGTCGCCTTCAACCTGTACGGCGCGTATGCGGCCGTGATGCATCCGCTATTTCCCCATCAGCCAGCCGAGGAAGTGGTGGCGCGGCACACGCCGTCGCCGGGGCCGCGGCTGGACTGGCCAGCGGCGCGCGCGCAGGGCCGCAGCCTGATGGCGCAACTGGCGCGCAGCGGGCACTTTGCCATCCTCGAGGAAAACGCGCTGGCCTACGAGCGCGGACTGGGCGTCTACAGCTACAGCGTGCGCAGCAGCCGCGACGTGCGCGAACACAAGGGCCTGACCACCGTCTTCTTTGACGCGGCCAGCGGCCGGCAACTGGCCGCCTGGCTGCCCACGGGCGAGGCCAGCGGCGACACGATCCGCAGCTGGATCAGCGCCCTGCACATGGCCTCCATGTGGGGCTGGCCCTTCAAACTGTTCATCTGCGCCATGGGGATGCTGGTGGCGGGCTTGAGCGTGACGGGGGTGCTGATCTGGCGCCGCAAGCGCCAGGGCAAGGCCAAGATTCATTAGCATGACTTATAAGACCATGCCGATTACAACGGCTTATCAACGGGTGGGTGACGCCGTAAAGTAGCTCCTGTCAATTACCGAAGGAGCCAGCCATGCATCGCGTCACCCTGAACAACGGCATCAGCATGCCCGTCGCCGGCTACGGCGTCTTCCAGATACCCGACCCGGCCGAGTGCGAACGCGCCGTGATCGACGCCATCGCCGCCGGCTACCGCCTGATCGACACGGCCGCGTCCTATCTGAACGAGGCGGCCGTCGGCCGGGGCATCCGTCACAGCGGCGTGGCGCGCGAACAGCTGTTCGTCACCAGCAAGCTGTGGGTGCAGGACACGGGCTACGAGCGCACGCGCGACGCCATCGAGCAGTCGCTGCGGCGCTTGCAGCTCGATTACCACGATTTATTCCTCATCCACCAGCCATTCGGCGACGTGCACGGCTCCTGGCGCGCCATGCAGGATGCGTATCGCAGCGGCAAGCTGCGCGCCATCGGCGTGAGCAATTTCCAGCCCGACCGCCTGATGGACATCATCGCCTTCAACGACATCGCGCCCGCCGTCAACCAGGTCGAAGTGAACCCTTTCCACCAGCAGGCCGACAGCGTGGCCTTCATGCTCGAGCACGGTGTGCAGCCGCAGGCGTGGGCGCCGTTCGCCGAAGGCCGCAACAAGCTGTTCACGAACGAGTTGCTGCTGGGCATCGCGGGCAAGCACGGCAAGTCCGTGGGCCAGGTCGTCCTGCGCTGGCTCACGCACCGGGGCGTGGCCGTGCTGGCCAAGACGGTGCGCCGCGAGCGCATGGCGGAAAACCTGGCGATTGACGATTTTGACCTGGACGAAGCCGACATGGCTGCCATCGCCCCCCTGGAAACGGGCGCCAGCAGCTTCTTTTCGCACCGCGATCCCGCCATCGTCAAGTGGATGGCCGAACGCAAGCTTGATATTTAAGGGAAAACACACATGCCAACAAAAGATACAAGCACGGGCCGCCGCGGTTTCCTGCTGGCGGCGGGCAGCCTGGCCGCCACGCCATTGATCGCCCAGGCGCAAGGCCAGGCCGCCGCAAGCGCCCCGCTCCCCCTCGCAGGCAAGCGCAAGCTGGGTACCCTGGCCGTGTCCAGCCTGGGCCTGGGCGTGCAAAACATGAGCCGCACCTACCAGACGACGGTGCCCAGCCGTCCCGAAATGCATAAAATTATCCGCACGGCCTGGGAACGGGGCGTCACCCTGTTCGACGCGGCCGAGGCCTACGGCCCGCACGAGGTGGAGAGGATACTGGGCGAAGGCGTGGCGCCATTTCGCAACGAGATCGTCATCGCCACCAAGTTCGGCTGGAATATCGACCAGCAGACGGGCGAGCGCCGTCCCGGCACCAACAGCCGCCCCGATCACGTCAAGCTGGTCGTCGACGGCATGCTCAAGCGCCTGCGCACGGATCGCATCGACTTGCTGTACCAGCACCGGGTCGACCCGCACGTGCCGATCGAAGACGTGGCCGGCGCCGTGCAGGACCTGATGCGCGAAGGCAAAGTGCTGCACTGGGGCCTGTCCGAGATGGGCGCCAATACTTTGCGGCGCGCCCATGCAGCCCTGCCCGTTTCCGCCGTGCAGAGCGAATACTCGATGCTGTGGCGCGGGCCGGAAGACGGCGTGCTGGCCCTGTGCGAAGAGCTGGGCATCGGCTTCGTGCCGTGGAGCCCGCTGGGCGTGGGCTTCCTGGCGGACGCCATCGACATCAAGACCCGCTTTGCCGAGGGCGACATCCGCCAGGTGGAATCGCGTTTTTCACCGGAAAACCTGCCGCACAACCTGGCGCTGGTGGAGTTGGCGAAGACGTGGGCGGCGCGCAAGCAGGCGACACCGGCGCAGATCGCCCTGGCCTGGCTGCTGGCGCAGCGGCCGTGGATCGTGCCCATCCCCGGCACGACGCAGATGGCGCACCTGGAAGACAACCTGGGCGCGGCTGGCGTGCGTTTTACGGCGCCGGAGCTGGCCGAACTGAACCAGGCCGTCGCCGCCATCGCCATCCGGGGCGCGCGCCTGCCCGATGCCGTGCTGGCCTACTCTGGCGTGGAAGCGGCAGTGCGGCCTATCCTCAGGGAAAACCGATAAACGCCTGCGGCACGGCCTGCGTCAGCCACACGCCGTTGTCCGACACATAAAACACGTGGCCCTGCGCCTGCATGGCGGCCGCATCGACCGTCAGCACGACGGGCTTGCCATGGCGCGCGCCCACGGCCACGGCCGTTTCGAGGTTGCTGGACAGGTGCACGTGATTGCGCGCTCCGGGCAGCAGGCCTGCCGCGAGGATCGCCTCGACAAAGCGGCTGGCCGTGCCGTGGTACAGCATGGCGGGCGGCGTGGCGGGCGGCAGATCGATGTCGACGGCGGCCAGCGAGTGCCCCTGGTTGGCGCGGATGCGCAAGCCGTCGCCGCTGATGGCGTAGCGCGACTTGCTGTCGCGCGCCACCACGTCATCCAATTGTTCACGCGAAAGGCGGCGGCCATGCTGGGCCGCTTGCGCCAGCAACTGGCCGATGTCGGCCCAGCCCTGGGCATCGAGCGCGAGGCCGATTTTCTCGGGCGCGTGGCGCAGTATGAGGGAAAGGAATTTACTGGTTTGTACTAGGTGATCGATCATGCCCCAGTTTAACGTTGTCAGAACGCATATGACAAGGTCAGGCGCGCGGAACGCGGTTCCACCGGATGAAAATGCCGGTCGTTCACCCCGTCCGCCCCCTCCCCGGGCAGGCGCGACGCATAGTAGTAATCGATGTCGCTGGCGCGCTTGTTGAACAGGTTGAAGACGTCGAGCGACAGCCGCGTCTTGCGGTTGAGCTGGTAAGCGAGGCGCGCATACGCGAGCGTCGTCGAGGCGGAGCGCACGCTATTGTCCTCGATCAAGGGACGCGGGCCAAAATAGCGCAGCTGCAAGGCGCCCGACCACGGTCCCCGGTCCGTCACCGTCACGCCGAACGACGCCACCTTGCCGATCGCGCCGGGAATGAAGTTGCCGGCCGTATCGTTTTGCGTGTAGCGCGAGCGCGAGGCGGCCAGGTCCAGGTCGAATTGCAGCCACGGCGCGGCAACATAATGGTTGTTCCACTCGATGCCATGGCGGCGGCTGGCGCGGCTGGGCTGCGTTTCGCCCGCGTCGCCGACGAACAGCAGTTCCGACGCGAGATCGAGGCGCCACAGTGCCAGCGACTTTGCAGGCCCGGCAGCCATTCCGTGCGCGCGCCCAGTTCCATGCCCCTGGTCGGCACCAGGGGCGTGACGGGAGCGGAAGGCGTGCCATCGGGCAAGCGCGTCTGCGTCGTGCCCCGCGCATCGTTGCTATGGAAACCCTTGCCGTAGTTCACGAAAAATTCCGTCTGGCTCCACGGACCGAGTATCAGGGACAGCTTCGGCGACACCACGTGGTCCTGCGCCGTACCGCTGTTGCCGGCTATGCTGCTGGCCACCTTGAAACGGTAGGCGTCGTAGCGCAGGCCCGCCACGGAACGCAGCCAGGGCAGCCATTGCATCGTGTTTTCGCCGTACAGGCCGATGCTGACCTCGCGCACCTTGTCTTCGCGCACCGTGCTTTGCCGCACTCTATCCACCGTGTTGTACAGACCCACGGGCGACAGGCGGTCATAACGGGCCTGCACGCCGAGCTTGTTGCGCATGGAAAACCCCGCCAGCTCCGTGGTCCAGCTTTCGCTGGCGTTCACGCCCGCCACCGTGCGGCGCTCGCTTTGCTGGAACTGGTCGCCGGTGGCCGGGTTGGCCAGGAAATACGTGAAATCGCTGTCGAGTTCCAGCTGCGAGCGGATCAGATAGGCGTCCAGTTCGAACAGCCGGTTTTCCGTGCGGCGGCGCTGCGCGTACGACAGGCTGGTGCGCGACGTGTCGCCGCCGTCGCTGGGCGCCAGCGAGCCGAAGCGGCCGATCTGGCCGGACGCTATGGCGCGCAGCGGCACCTGGTCGGTGGCGTTCCAGCTATTCTTGTAGGCCATGCCCGTCACGCTGTATCCGTCGTCTTGCGTGCCCTGGCTGTAGCGCAGCACGCCGCTGACCTTGCGCACGCGCTCCGGCACGTCCCACGGACCGTTGTTGCGGTTCACTTCCAGTCCGTACAGCAGGGTGCCGGGGCCGGCAGCGACGGAATCGGCCACGACGCCCCGCACATAGCCGTGCTGGCCCACGGACACGCTGGCCTGGCCTTGCGGCAATCTGTCGGCCAGGCGGATGCGCGCCGCGCCCGCCGAGGCGAAATCGCCTTCGCCCGCGAAATACGGCCCCTTCTTGTAGTCGATGCGCTGCACCAGCTCGGGAATGAGGAAATTGAGGTCGGAATAGCCTTGCCCATGCGCATGCGTGCGCATGTTGACGGGCATTCCGTCGACGTAGGTGGCGAAATCCGTGCCGTGGTCGAGGTTAAAGCCGCGCAGGAAATACTGGTTGGCCTTGCCGTCGCCGCTGTGCTGGGTGACGATGAGTCCCGGCACGAATTCCAGCAATTCGCCCGTGCGCAAGGCGGGCCGGTTGACGATCAGGTCCCGGGTGATGACGCCCTGGCTGGCCGCGTCCGAGGTGCCGACGGCGTTGTCGTAATGGCCCGTCACGCGCACGGTGCGCGACGCATCCGTGGACGATGCGGCCTCCGGCGCCGCCGCCTTGCCGGCGCCGGCCAGCAGCAACAAGGCACAAGCTGCCATCTGTTTTGCGTTTTATCAATTGCATCGCGCCTCCCCTTTTTATGATGTCAGTACAGGCTCCTACGGGATATATACGCGGCAGGCCGGCTGCCTGGATTCAGTCTTTTTCAAGGAGCGACCGTGGACCTGAACGACAGCGCCGACAAGGCGGGCAAAACGGCCACGGCGGCCGTGCGCAAGCGCGACGTGCTGCCGTATATCCTGCTGTTCATCTTGCTGGCGGGCTTGCTGGCCGTGCTGGCGGGCGCCCTGCTGCCGCCGTACTACCACGCCGTCCCTGCCCTGCTGTGGAGCCTGGGCTTTTGCGTCAGCGGCATGCTGCTGGGCTTTTTGTTCGGCATACCGCGCAGCCTGCCGTCGGGCACCGTCAATGCCGCGCCGCCCGACGAGCGGGCCAATGGCAAGGGCCGCCCCACGGACGAACCGCCCGCCGCCGGAGCCGAGGCGGCGGCCGGCAACCCCAGCAATACATTGTTCCTGGGCACGCCCACGCCCATGGAAATCAATTCAAACCTGGTGGAAGTGTCGGACTGGCTGACGAAAATCATCGTCGGCGTGGGTTTGATCGAGCTCAAAAGCCTGCCCGGCAGCGCGCGCAGCATGGCCGCCTTCATCGCGCCCAGCCTGGCCACGGACACGCCCACGGCCATGGCCATCGTCGGCGGCATCATGCTGTTCTTTTCCGTGCACGGGTTTTTGATCGGCTACCTGCTCACGCGCATTTACCTGTCCATCATGATCAAGCGCGCCGACAGCCTCGTCAAAAACGAATCCGTGCGTCTGGAAAGCGGCAAGGAAATCGAGGTGACGGAACTGAGCCGTTTGCAGCAAAAGTCGCTCGACGACATGCAGGAAGCCGTCACCCAGCTGCTGCTGGCCCATCCGCCGGACGGCGGCGCCACCGTCACGGCCCTGGCCGGCATGCCGACGGCGGAAAAGCCGTCCAGTCTCGTGCTGTGGCTGGACGACCACCCGCGCAACAATACCTTGCTGGTGGAACAGCTGGAACGGGAAAACATCAAGGTGGACCAGGCCGTCTCGACGCGGCAGGCACTGACCATGCTGCAACAGAAGCCCTATGCGCTGCTGATCACGGACATGGCGCGGGTGGAAAACCGCCGGCGCATCAAGGATGCGGGCGTGCGCACGGTGCGCGAAGTGCGGCAGGCACAGCCTGCATTACCGATCATCGTGTATTGCAGCAAGGATACGTTGGCCAGCTACGGCACGGAAGCGGAAGCGGCCGGCGCCCGCTTCATCACCACCTCGGGCACCAGCCTGCTGGCCAGCGTCAACAAGCTATTGCACGAAGAACGCGGGAATGGCGGTCAACCGTCTAGCTCGTAATGGTAGCTGCCCACATAATGCAGCGAGCTGCGCTGCGGGTGCGCCAGTTGATTGGGCGCAAACACGCACACGGCCGTGTCGGCCAGCACTTTCTGCCCATCCGCGTCCGCGCAGGCCTGCGCCAGCCAGCTATCGCCATACGACGCGCCGTCGAGCAACTCTCTGCCAGCGGCGCGGGCGCGGCCAGCAGCGCGCTCTCGATGCAGGCCGGCTCGTACTGCGTGAGGCCCGTTTCCAAGAAGAATGGCGACGGCACGGCGTCGCCATCTTCCGTGTAGGCGGGCGCCAGATAGGCCTGCAGCGCTTCCCAGCTGGCAAAGCGGCCGCTGCAGGCAAACACGTGGACGGTGGACACGCTTACAGCTTTTCCATCTTTTGCCGCACGGCCGGCGCCGTCGAGGCCGTCGGCGCCAGTTCCAGATAGGTTTTATAGGCCGCTTTCGCCTTGGCGGCATCGCCGGCCTTGGCATAGGCATCGCCCAGGTTCAAATAGGCAATGGCGCGCGACGGATCCATCTTGACCGTGTTTTCAAACCAGCGGGCCGCTTCGCGGTATTTTTCCTGCTTGTAGAAAACAAAGCCCAGGTTGTTGGCGGCCAGCGCGAAGTCGGGGCGCAATTTCAGCGCTTCCGTAAATTGCGCTTCCGCCTGCGCGTACTGTTTCTCTTTGTACAACTGCAAGCCCCGGTCATTGGCCCGCTGCGCCAGCTGGCGCGTCGAGGTCGGTACGGCGCCCGGCGTGACGATCTTCTGTTCGCCGCCCTGCAAATCCTTCACCGTCACGCTGGCCGCTTGCGGTTTGGCATCGAGCTTGCTGTTCAGCGCGATGGCTTCCGTCGACAGCTGCGTCGTGTTCGGGCTGAGGAATTCCGTCTCGCCCGGCAATTCGAAGACGAAATCGCCCCCTTCCGAACCGGGCAGGCTGCCGAACGCGGGCGTCTGGTTCGATACGCTGGACACGGCCGGCGCCACATACGCCGCCAGTTCCGTGGCCGTAATGAGGCCGTCGCCGTTCAGGTCGCCTTTGCCCGCCAGGCCTTGCAGCAGGGTCCATGTAAACACGGAATGCCCGTTCGGCCCGCCGTCGGCCACCAGCTGGTCGCCGCCGCCGGCCGTCAGCATTTGCCGGCCGATGCGCTTGGCGTTGTCGCGCAGGAAAGAACTGGAACCGGCGCCGCGCGTGAGGCCCAGGCCGCTGTAGCAGGCGTCCATGACGAAGAACGCATGCTTGGCCGTCAGGCTTTCCGCAATATTCTGGATTTCCGTCATCGGAATCGCATCCGTGGCGAACTGCGCCGGGTCGGAATCGACGGGCACGATGTAGCCGAGGTCGCGCCCGGAACTGAGCTTGCGCGTGGCGCCGTGGCCGGCGAAGAAGACGAAGATGCGGTCATTCTTTTGCACGCCGCCATGGGCCAGCTTGTCGTGGAAGGCGGCCAGAATATTGTTGCGCGTCGCTTCGCCATTCTTCAGGGTCACGACGCGCTCGGGCGCGAACGCGAATTTCTCGATCAGGGTTTCACGGATGCCTTGCGCATCGCGCACCGCATATTGCAATTTCGGCCACTTGGCGTAATCGTCGATGCCGATCACGACGGCCCAGGAATTGGCGTAACCGGTGGTCACAGGCACTTTCTCGGGCGCGGGCGCCGTGCTTTTTGCCACCTGGAAACTGGTGCCATCCCAGCCCGCGAATTGATAGCCTTCGGCGATCAGCTTGTCGAGCACGGCCGGCAAGGCTTTCACCGTGCGTTCGTGGATGTCGTGGAACAGGACGATGCCGCGCCCTGCCTTGTCGACGGACGCCAGCACGCGGTTCGTGATCGAGCTGGGCACGGGGTCGGCCCAGTCCAGCGAATCGATATTCCACATCACGGATTTCAGATGCGCATCGGCCAGCGCGGCCATGCCTTCGCTGTTGCGCGCGCCATACGGAAAGCGGAACAGCGCGGCCCGCTCGGGGCTGATGGCTTTTAGTAAGGTGTCCGTGCCGAGGATTTCGCCTTTCAGCTTGTCGCCCGTCTGCTTCGATAACTGTGCGTGGCTGAAACTGTGGTTGCCCACGGCATAGCCCTCTTTCATCAGCTTGCGGCTCACTTCCGCGCCCGCGTTCAGCTTGGCGCGGCCTTCCGCGTCCAGGCTTCCTAGGTTGCGGCCCACGTTGAAGAACACGGCCGGCACGCCATACTGTTTCAGGATGGCGCTGATTTCTTCCGTATAGCGGCGGTGCGGGCCGTCGTCAAAGGTCAGCACGATGGTTTTCTTCGGCAAGCCGAGGCCGAAAATTTCCGCCTCATCTTTTTTTGGCGCCGGCTTGGCTTCGGGCACGGAACCGGCCGGAGGCACTGCATACGGTACGACGATGCCGTTTTCCTTCAGAATCTGTTCGCGGCTGTACAGTTTTTTCAGCTGCGCCACGTAATCGTCCCACCGTTCGCGCTTGAGTTCGATTGCGCGCTGGCCCAGGTTGCCGAAGATTTGCCGGATTTCCTTCTCGTAATTGCGCTCGATCTCGCCCAGCGCATCGAGGTCTTCGGAAATGCGCTTATGCAGCTTGATGGCCGGCAAGGACGAATCCTTGGCCACGTCGGCCAGCATGCTTTGCAGCAGCTCGCGGAAAGCCAGGCGGTCCGCATCGTACAGGCCGGGATCGGATTCGATATACGTCAACAGACTGTCGAGCGCTTCGAAGCGGCCCGGATTGATGGGTGCCGTCAATTGATCCAGCGCAGCATCGAGCCTGGCGATCCGTTCCTGGTTTTCATGGAACAGCGCCTGCCCCACTTTACGGGCTTCGTCGCGCGCGCCTTCGGGCATGCTTTGCTCGTCGGCCAGCAGCACGATGATCTTGCGGAAATTGCCCAGCAAATCGCGGAACTGGGCGGCCACGGCGGCCGTATCGACGGTGGATTGGGGCGCGGCGGCCGGGCTGCCCGAGGCCGGGGCGCCCGGCGTGGCGGTGGCGGCGGGACGGGTGTAGCTATAAATGCCGGCCCCAGCGGCGAGAGCCACGACGACGGTGGCGGCAATCTTGATCGGCTTGGAAGTCACAGGCTTGTCATTCCCTTCACATACTATGCATACAATTCAGATGGCGCGGATGCGCTCGATGCATAATTGTAAAGCACGCCTGGTACAAGCCCGGCCCGCACACATGAATTTCGGGCAATAATATCGCTGCACACCTTCATAGATAGTGAAAACGGAAAAGACGATGCACAAGAAACTCTGCGCCGCGGCGCTGATGCTGGGCGTGGCCCTGATGCTGCTGCAACTGCGCGCGCATGCGGGCGACGGCACGGACAAGGTCGTGGCCGGGCGCGTGTGCCTGCCGCACTGAGCCACGCCCAAGCTTCCGCTACACTTTCGCAGGCTCCCAGTAATTGGCCAGGCCCAGCTTTTTCAAGCCGGCCGCCACGAAGCGCGGCTCCAGCAATTCTTCCGCCGTCAACGGTAGTCGGATCAGTTTTTGTTCCTGCGCAAACGCCAGCACCCGGCGGTAATGGCGGTACACGGCGTCGTCGTACAGCGGCGACCAGCGCTCCTTCCACTGCAGGCCCGGATCGTCGTAGCTGCGCCGCACCACGCTGTCGGGCGTGCCGTTGCGCGTGCCATCCTTGATGATCGCTTCGCGGTTGCCATCGAGCGCCGCCCAGTGCTGGGCCCGCAGCCAGGCCGTGGCGACCAGTTCGGCGATGTCGGGATGGGCTTGCGTAAAGTCGCGCCGCGCCCACAGCTCCGCCCGCATCTTGCGTTCCGGCAAGCCCTTGCTGGACCAGATGATGCGGCCGATGCCCTTGTCTTCCAGCGGATAGCCATTGATCATGAACAAGGCGTCGACGGCGCCCGTGGCCAGCGCGGCAGTGCCCGGCTTCAAATCCATATTGATCAGACGAAAATCCGTGGGCGACATGCGCTGGTCGGCGATCAGCTGGCGCAAGCCCAGTTCCCACGGCCGGCCCCGGTGCACGCTGATGCGCTTGCCCTTCAGGTCGGCCAGGGACGTGGCACGCGAACCGGTGGGCACCAGCAGGAACTGGTCCGTGCCCCGCCCCGCCGGCACGATCACCTGCGTGCGCACGCCGCCCGCGTTGAGTATGACGGACGGCAAGTCGCCATACGCGGCCATGTCGATGCGCCCGCTGGCGAACGCTTCGTTCATGGTCGCGCCCGTGTCGCCCGTGACGGGCAGCCATTCCAGCCGCACGCCCCGCTGCCTGAGCTCGCGGGCCAGCCAGCCTTCCTGCTGCACGCGGTAGGCGATGCCGCCCAGTTCCGCCTTGCCGTTTTCCGCAAAGCCCGTCGAGGCGATGCGCAGGGCCGCCGGCTGCGCCCCCGCAGCTTTCGCCGCCGAGGCCGCCTTTCCCGCCAGGGGCAGCAAGGCCAGCCCGCCCATCACCGTGCGTCGCCGCATCGCATTCTCCTCATCATCGAACATGGCCACCGTTGACGTGCTTCCCGCTCAGGCCGCGCGGCGCGTCTGCGCCAGCGCCGCGTCGAAAGGACGGGGATCGATCCAGGCGCGCACGTCGACCTTGCTGGGCAGAAAATTCCACCGGAACAAAAAGTCGCTGAAATCCTGCAAGCCGGCGACCGACGTTTCCGCCAGGTCCGTGTCCAGGCGCAGGTGGGCATCCTTGCCGTAGGCCACTTGCACCCAGTGCTCGCTGGCATTCGATTCGCGCGCCAGGAAGCGCCGCGTCTCGTCCGCATGACCCCGTGCCCACGCTTCGGCCCGCAGCACTTGCTTGACCAGGGTGACGGCCGAGCTGAAATGGTGGTCGAGCAGGTGCGCATCGACGCTCAAGGTGCGCGGCGTGCCGTTATTGGCGCGGATCAAGGGTTCCGGATGGCTGCCCGTGTCGATCACCGTGTGCAAGCCGAATTGCTGGGCCAGCTGGGCGGCAGAGGCGCCTTTCAGGAAGATGGCGTCCACCTCGCGCCGCAGCAAGCCCAGCAGCTCAGGGCTTTGACCGCCGCGCCGCGCGCCGCTGAACAGATTCGTTGCCGCGCCCCGCTCCGGCGCCGTTTCGCTCTGGCCCGCCTGAATGACATAATCGACCAGTTCCACGTCGGCAACCGTCAAGCCTTCCAGGCTCAGCGCGTTTTCCAGCCCCCGCAAGGCTTGCGCGCGCGCAAAGTCGATCTGCGCCCTGGCCCACAGGGGCAAGCCGAAGCGCCGGCCCTTCAAGTCGCGCACCGTCTGAATGCCGCTGTCTGGCAGGGTCAGGATCAGCTGCGTCTCGTCCGACCACGACAGGCCGATCACGCGCGTGTCGCGTCCCGCCGCGCGCGCCCACAGGGCGGGAATATTACCGCCGTGGCGGACGGAATTCTGCAGGGTATGGTCGAAATGCGATTCGCGCACGGCTTCCTGGTCCGACTCGCGCAAGGAGCGCAAGCTGGTGCCGCCGGCGCGCAATGCCTCTTCCAGCCAGCCTTGCTGCAGGGAAATGCCCAGGCCCGTCGGGACGGGGCAGCGCGTGTACCACAGGGTGTCGAGTGCTTGGTTTGCTGCCTGACTTTCATTGCTCATGCTGTCTCTCCAGGTTGATCGATATCAAAAAAACTACAGCGCCATTCTGCGCGCCCATTCATTGCCATCCCACAAGCTGCTGGGATCCACTTCCTGCGCCACGGGCGCATGCGTGTCGTCCAGGTCGCTGAAATCCCCATGCAAGCCGTCGCGGATGGCGACAAAGCCAGCGGAACCTCGCTGGCGCGGGTGGGCCAGCGGCACGTCCTGCACGCGGCGCACCTTGCCCGGACGCGCATCGAGCACGACGATGCGGTCGGCCAGGTAGACGGCTTCATCGATGTCATGCGTGACCATGACCATGGTGATGCCCTCGTCCTGCCACAGGCGGCGCAGCTCTTGCTGCAGGCGCAAGCGGGTCAGCGCGTCGAGCGCGCCCAGCGGTTCGTCCAGCAGCAGCACGTCGGGCCGCCCGACGAGGGCGCGGGCGATGGCCGCCCGTTGCGACATGCCGCCCGATAATTGATGCGGGTACGCATCCGCATAGCCGTCGAGGCCCACGCGCGCGATTTCCGCCGCCACGCGGGCGTCGCGCTCGGCCTGCGGCACACGGGTATTGCTGAAGGCCACGGCCACGTTTTGCTGCACCGTCAGCCAGGGAAACAGGCGGTGGTCCTGGAACACGAGGCCCCGGCGCAAATCCGTGCCGCGGATCGGCACGCCGTCGTGCAGCAGCAAGCCCGTGTAATCCGTATCGAGGCCAGCCAGCAGGCGCAGCAGGGTTGATTTACCGCAACCGGACGCACCGACGATGGCGACGAATTCACCGGGCACGATGGTCAGCGAAATATCGTCGAGCACGGGCAGCGGCGCGCCTTTCAGGGAAAACGACTTGCTCACGTGCTGCACTTGCAAGCCGCCGCTCAGCTGCTGCTGTTGCGGCGACAAGGCCGAAGGGGAAACAACATCATTCATGGCGCACTCTCTGCGGTGGGGGCGAGGGAAGGAATGGTGGCGGGCGGCGCCCGGCGCAGCCAGCGGCTGCCGTGGAAAACCAGCCAGGCGGCCAGCCAGGGAGCCAGCCAGATCAGGAACACATTGCGCAAGCCCGTCAGGTCGGCCAGGCGGCCCGCCGCCAGCGCGCCGGCCGTGCCGCCCACCATGCCGAACAGGGTCAAGTGGGCGGAAACGCGGGCCTTGTCGACGGGGGCGCGGGCGATATAGTCCGTATTGACGAGGTTATTCACGCCCAGGCCCAATCCCAGCAGCACGGAGGCAGCAAGGTAAGCGATGCTGGAGGGCCACAGACCCAGGATCAGCAAGGCCCCCATGATGGCCAGGTGCGCGCCGCCATACAGCTGATCGCGGTAGCGGCTGGCCAGCACGAAACGCCCCAGGAACAGCAGTACAAGCACGCAGCTGAGTCCCTGCACGGCCATCAGCCAGACGGAGTGGTGCGCAGGCCAGTGCAACACGCGGATGGCCAGCAGGATGGAAAACACGCCCACGCTGGATGCCGTGAAGCTGGCAAGGATTTCAAACAGGTAAGTCACGCGCACGATGGGCAGGCGCAGCAGTTCACGCAGGCTGGCCGCACCGGGCAGCGCACCCTGTCCCGCCTGCTTGCGGGGTGCCGTGTTGTCAGGCAACACTTGCCAGCCCAGCACGGCCAGGATGGCGAACATCAGGGCCGAGATCAAAAAGCCGGCCTTCAGCCCCAGCTGGGCGATCAGGTAATTGCCGCAGAGGGGCCCGAGGAACTGCATGCCGAGGATTAATGTACCCTTGTACCAGCCCGCCTTGCCCTGCCCCAGTTCCGGCAGGCGCACGAGAAACACCGTGCTCATGGCCACGATGCGCAGCGAGATGCACAGTCCCACGAGAAACATCAGCAGGGCCACCCATTGCCAGCCGGGCAGCCACGGCAGCACGCAAAAGGCCAGCGCCAGGCTCAGGCTGACGCCCGCGTACAGGTGCTTCGGATTGCCGCGCGACAAGATATAGCCGGCAGGAATGGTGCCCAGCGCCATGGCCAGGGTTTCCGCACTGCTGATCGCGGCCAGCTGGAAATTGCTCACGTGCAAATGCAAGCCCAGCAAGGTGGCCAGCACCTTGTTCATGCCGATGGTCACGCCCGACAGCAGGGTCAGGCCGATAAAGCGCAGCAGGAAGGCGCGCAACTCCCCTTCGCGGGCACTGACGGCCGCGTCTGGCTGGAATGGCAGGGATTTACTCACTGCTGCGCCCCTTCACCAGCAAACGCGCGAGACGCGCAAACGCCACGTTCATCGCCTGCGCCAGCAAGGCGACCACGAGCACGGCCGGCCAGCAGCACGACATCCATGCGCCCCGACACTTCGCTGTTGAGCAGCAAGGAACCCATGCCGGGGCCGGCCGCAAACAGCAGTTCGCCGCCCAGGCAAGCGAGCCAGGCGAACGCCAGCGCATGCGTGACACCGGTGACGATGGCAGGCATGGCGCCTGGCAACAGAATCTGGCGCAAGGTCTGCCAGCGCGTCAGGGTCAGCACCTGTCCCACCTCGCGCAAGCGCCCCTCGACCTGGCGCATGCCCGCATACGTGTTGAGCACGGTAGGATAAAAGGCGGCGATGGCGATCACCAGCAACTTGGCGCCGTCGCCATTGCCCACCCACAAGCCCAGCAGTGGAATCAGGCCCAACAGGGGGACCTGACGGATGCTGTGGAACAGCGGGCCGATGAGGCGGTCCGCCAGCGGCGACTGCGCCATCAGCGCGCCCGTGACGATGCCGGCGCTGCCGCCCAGCAACAGTCCGGCCAGCGTGCGTCCCAGGCTGGCGCGCAGATGCACCCACAGCTCGCCCGTCAAGACCAGGTCGCGCAGGCTGTGCGCCAGATCGCCCAGCGAGACGAAGATGTAGGCGGCCGCCGCGCCTTGGCCCGATGCCCATTGCCAGGCGCCCAGCAAGGCCAGCGGCAGCAGCGCGCCCTTGATGATTAACACTAAACGCTGCCTCATGCGGCGCCTCCCTTACCATCCCCATTACGCTTCCAGCGCATCAATCTTGCCTCCAGCGCATGGCAAAGCCGGTCCAGGCCGAAGCCGATCACGCCCGTCAGCACCACGCCCACCATCACCACGTCGAGGCGGAACATTTGCCGGCCCATTTCCATCATCTGGCCCAGGCCGCTGTCGGCAGCCCGCAATTCCGCGCCCACCAGCACCATCCACGAGCGCGACAGGGCGATGCGCATGCCCGTCAGCGCGGCCGGCACGATGGCGGGCAGGACGATGAAACGGATGCGCTGCCAGCGCGAAAAGCAATACACTTGCGCCACCTCAAAGTAGCGCTGCGACAGGTTGCGGATGGCGTCATGCACGGCCAGCGCCACGATGAAAAAACTGGCCTTGGCCACGATAAACACCTTGAAACTCTCGCCTATGCCGAACAGCAAGATAAACAAAGGGATCAGGGCCACGGTCGGCAGCTGGCGCAGGATATTGAACGTGGGGTCGACATAGCTGCGCAAGCCTGGAGACAGGCCCAGCACGACGCCGAAGGCCAGGCCGGCGCTGGCGCTCAGGCCGAAACCGGCCAGCAGGCGGAACAGGCTGATGCCCAGGTGCTGGCCCAGTTCGCCGCTCTCGGCCAGGTCCGCCGCCGTCAGCAATACTTGCCAGGGCGACATCAAAATGTGCGCGGGCATCCACTCGAAGGTGGTGGCGGCCGTCCACAGCAGCAGCAAGGCCAGCGGCGACGCCCACACGGACCAGGGCGAGCGCACAAAGCGCCGCAGCCAGGGAATGGACGCCGCATGCGCTGGCGCTGGCGCGGGAGCGCGCGGCAAGGCGATAGTGAGGGAAGTCATGGCGACCAGTACGCTTGCAATTTCAGCTGCGCCAGCGCCTGGTTGACGAACTGGGGCGCGAACAGGCTGTCGACTTGCAGGGGACGCCCGATCAGCCCCGCGCTCTTCGCATACGCCGCCTCGCCCACGTAATGCTGGCGCAGGCTGGCCGTAAACAGGGGCGACCAGCGCGCCTGCCATGGCGTATGGTCGCCCGCCAGTTCGCGCCGCACCACGCTTTCCACCTGGCCAGCGGATGCCTCCGTGCGCACGTACTCGTCTTCGCCACCGGCGCCGACGGCCCGGTGGTGCTCGCGCACATACGCCGTCACCACCAGCTGGGCCAGCTGCGGCCAGCGTTGTTGCAGGAAGCCGCTGTCGGCCCACAGTTCGGCGCGCATCTTCCAGTCCTGCGGCGGCGCCTTGCTGGACCAGATGATCTTGCCCACCTTTTTATCTTCCAGCAGGAAAGCATCGCTGAGGGTGAAGAAGGCATCGGCGCCGCCCGTCGCCACGGCCGCCGCGCCCGCCTGCGGGTTCAGATTGAGGATCTTGACGTCGCGCAAGGTCATGCCATTCGCTTCGAGCAGGCGCGCGAATGGGTATTCCCACGGCCGGCCCCGGTGCAGGGCGATCTTCTTGCCCTTCAAGTCCTTGATCGAGCGGGCCGTCGAGCCGTTCGGCACCACCAGATAGGTGTTGCTGAAGCTGCCGCCAGGCAAAATCAGCCGCGTCTGCAAGCCCGAGGCATTGGCGATGATCGATGGCAGGTCGCCATACTGGGCCAGGTCGATCGAACGGTTGGCAAACGCCTCGTTGACTTGCGTCGCCACGGAATTGGTGGTGACGGGCACCCATTCCAGCTTCACGCCCAGCTTGCCCAGTTCGGCCGCCAGCCAGCCTTGCGCGGCCACCTGGGCGGCAGAACCGGCAAACACGGTCTTGCCGGACGGTGCCGTGCGCGCCACGACGGCGATGCGCACGGCGGCCGGCAGCGGATCGGCCGCCGACGCGATGGCTGGCGCCAGCACGCTGGCCGCCAGGGCGGTAGCGAGTACCTTGCGCCAGCTCAAACGTAAGAATTTCAATGACATTGCGAGCCTGTTCTTGTAAGGGTTACACCAGGTCGGTGGCAGGCAACAAGGACAGCGCGCGCGCCGTGTCGATCAGCTTGCTCATCTTCCATTGCTGCAGCAGCACGCCGGGACCGAAGTCGCGCGAACCGCCGATGGCTTCGGCCGCGATCTGGATCTGCGCGCCCTCTTCCAGCAGCAGGATGAATTCGGCCAGCTGCAGCAAGCCCTGCTTGCCCCACACGGTGGCGCCGCCGTTCGCTTCCAGGATGGCCGTGGCATGCGTATTGCGGGCGATTTCGCCGAGGATGAAATCGACTTCCGGCTGGCGGCGGTCGATATAGATGGGGATTTCGCGGACCAGCTGGTAGCGCTGCACGGGCACGTAGCGGATCGGCAGGGTGCGGTGCGTCTGCGCCCACGCGCCCAAGGACGGCGAATGCACGTGCGAGATCGACGTGACCTCGGGCCGCTCGCGGAACAGCTTTAAATAGCGCGCGCCGCCGTTGTTGGCGTCGCCGAGCAGCACCGTGCCGTCCAGCGCCAGCACGGCCGCCTTCAGGGGCTGGCCGCGGCGGAACGGGCCGGGATCGTTGACCACCACCACCTTGTCGCCAGCGGGCGTGCGCTCGACAAAGCCCACCGTGCCGTTGGCCGTCAGACTGCCCGTCTCGCGCAAGCCGTCGAAGGCGGTCTGCGCATCGCGCCGCACCTGCTCCACGAAGGCCAGTTCGGCCGCCGTCAACTCCTGGGTTTGTACTTGCTCTGGTGCTTGTGCTTGTGCCACGTCCGTCATGTCATGTCATGCTCCATTCGGTAAAGAGGTTGAGACCGGGTTTCGTCTACCGTCTACTTTCGCAAGACGCGTGCCAGCGCCGGGGCCGCAAAAATGGCGGAGCGCTGCTGCCTGCGCAACAGCGGCTGCTGGCGCGGCAGCAGCGTTGTGCGCAGCGGCTGTCGGCAAGCCAGCAAGCGGCGCGGGCACGTTTCCTGCACGGTTACAGGCTCCACCCACCACGAAAGAATCCCATGACTACCGCAACCGCCCCCGCCGTCGATGCCGTCTGGTTCACCCGCTGCCCCGTGCCCACGGCCACGGGCCTGGCCTATAAACTGGGCTGGCTGGACGAGGAATTCGCCCGCGACGGCATCGCGTTAAAGACGCTGCAGGAAGTGGGCGGCGAGCTGGCGCGCCACCATTACGACCATGGCCTGTCCACGCTCGTGCGCGAAGGCGGCAACCTGCTGGCCCTGCCCGCGCGCGCGCAAGGGGCGCCCACGCGTCTGATCGGCCTGACCTGGATCGACGAATGGCAAGCCATTCTCGTGCGCCCCGGTTCCGGCATCGCCACGCCAGCGCAACTGCAGGGCAAGCGCCTGGCGCTGCCCGTGTTCCGCGCCGAAGACTTGCGCGAGAACCGGCGCGGGCGCAGCATCGCGCGCGGCATGAGCCTGGCCGGCTACAAGGGTGTGCTGGCGTCGGCCGGACTCACGCTCGACGACGTGCAACTGGTGGAGGTGGGCGGCGAGGCGCCAGCGCAAGCCAATCTCGGCGCGGGACTGTGGCAAGGCATCGCGCCGCTGCTGCGCGGCGAAGTCGACGCCGTCTACGTAAAAGGCGCGGCGGCGGCCGAGGCGGCCCGCGCGGCGGGGCTGGAAGTGGGCATCGACATCGACGCCCTGCCCGACCGGCGCTTCCGCGTCAACAACGGCACGCCGCGCCCGATCACCGTGCATGCATCCATGCTGGAACAGCATTTCGAGCTGGTCGTGCGCTTCCTGACGCAGACCTTGCGCGCGCCGCGCACTGGGCGCGCAGCCACAAAGAAGAGGTGCTGGCCATCCTGCAGGGCGAGACGCGGGCCGGCGCCGACGCCGTGGCCGAAGCCTACCGCGACGGTTTTCACCTGACCCTGGCGCCCGACCTGTCCGACGACAAGGTGGCGCTGTTCCGCCTGCAGAAGGATTTTCAATTGCAGCACGGTTTTCTCGACCGCGACGTCGATATCGACAGCTGGATCGACCGCCGGCCATTGGAAGAGGCGCAGCGCAGGCTCGACGCGCTGCTGCGGCAGGCGGCATAAGGAAATGGGGCCAGCCCATGGCAACATGTGCTGGCCCCACAGGCACTATCGATTCACGGCAGGCCGGCTGCTAGGCTAGGCTGCCAGCGCCGCCTGCGGCGCGCTGGCCGGTTGCGCCAGCCGCTGCAGCGAATGGATGGTGGCGGCGCAGGCCGTCGCCAGTTCCACGCCCTTGACCTTGAAGTGCTGGAAGTAGAATGCCTGGTGCTCCTGGCCCGCATGGAAGTGGTGCGGGGTCAGCACGGCCGACAGCACGGGCACGCCCGTCGCCAGCTGCACCTGCATCATGCCGGAAATGACGGCATCGGCGACGAAATCATGGCGGTATATGCCGCCGTCCACCACCAGGGCGGAAGCGGCAATCGCCGCGTACCGGCCGCTTTTGGCCAGCACTTGCGCATGCAGGGGGATTTCAAAGGCGCCGGCGACGTCGATGACGTCGATATCGCTCTCGGCGAAGCCCAGCGCGGCCATTTCCGCGATAAACGACAGCCTGCATTGCGCGACGATGTCGCGGTGCCAGCCCGCCTGGATGAAGGCGATGCGTTTGGCTGGTGTTGCGTGTGATGCTTGTGACATATAAAAGACTCCTGTTTTCAAGAATGATAAAAACAGGGCATCGGATCGAAGGGGATATGACGGGCGCATGAAAGCCACGCCCAACTGCGCATGCAGGCACGCGCGCAGACGCACCGACGGCAAACGCAGGCCGTCCATGCGCCGGGCGGATGCCGGCGTCGACACAATGATGCCATCCCGCTCTCTCTTTATCCGGACTATACCGTCGGCCCCGGAATCACACCAGGTCTGCTGACCTTGCCGTCATGGCCCGAAGACCGTGCCGGCAAGCGCTCGCGGGCTAGGCACGCATGCCATTACCGCCGGTGGGGAATCGCACCCCGCCCTGAGAACGTTGCATGGCCAGCGCAGCGGGTGCGGCAGCCATGCCCGGCGACTATAGCATATCGCCCCTGCCTCTGCCCTGCGCGGTCAGAACTGCAGCGTGTACGACGCGCCCACCGTGCGGCCCTGGCCGATGATCACCGTGTCGCCGTTGACGGCGCCGGGCACGAAGCTGGTAAGCGTGTGGTTGCGGTAGACCTTGTCGGCCAGGTTGTTCGCATACGCCGTGATGCGCTGCTTGCCGCCCGGGAGCACGTACGACAGGCGGGCGTTGGCCAGCGCGAAGCCGCCCTGGTTCAGCAGGTCGCGCGCGGCATTTTGCGGGTCGACATAGTAGTACTGCTTCGACGTGTAGCGCACGTCGCCGCTGAAGACCAGTTGCGCGCCATCGCCCAGCGGGTAGCGGTAGTCGGCCGCCAGCAGGGCCGTCACGTGGGGCGAGCGCACGAATTCATTGCCGGAGCGGTCGCCGCCATTGTTCTGGATGGCGAAATCGTCGAATTCCGTGCGCAGCAGGCCCAGGTTGGCATTGACGTGCAGGTTGTCCGTCGGCTGCGCCTCGATCTCGAATTCCGCGCCGTTGACGTGGGCCTTGCGCACGTTCTGCAGGTAATTGACGCTTTGCGTGGGGTCGCCGTTGTACACGCCCGTGATATTCACCTGCACGTTCTTGTAATCATAGTGAAAAACGTTGGCGTTGAAGTTCAGGCGCCCGTCCAGCCATTCGGACTTGATGCCCGCCTCGAACGAGTTCAGGGTTTCCGGCTTCACCGTGTTCAGCACCCGCACGTCCGTGGCGCTGGTGTTGTAGCCGCCGGACTTGATGCCGTGCGCGTACTTCAGGTAGCCGCGCAGGGTGCGGCTGAAGCGGTATTCGGGCGTCACGTCATACGTCAGCGCGTTCCACGTGGTCGATGGATTCGACGTGAAATTGTTGTTGGCCACGGAGGCGGCCGTGTAATTGCCGCCCCGGACCGTGTTCCACCAGTTGGCCGCATCGCCGAACGTCACCGTGTTCGAGACGGCCTGCACGCGCTGCAAGTCCAGGTCCTTGGTTTCCGTCGTCCAGCGCAAGCCGAACGTGGACAGCAGCTGCTCGCTGAAGTTGACGGTGGTGCTGCCGAAGATGGCCGCGCTGCGCGCCTTGTGCCGATAGATGGTGCGGTTGTAGCCGACGGGCTGCGTGCTGCCCGCCAGCGCCGGCACGGTGCCGTTGGGCAGGCGCGCGCCGGCCGAATCGGCATCGATCTTTTCATTGAAGTAGAACAGACCCGCCACCCAGCTCACGGCGCCGTTCTGCGGAGACGTCAGGCGCAGCTCCTGCGACACTTGCCGGCTGCTGGCCTTGGAACGGCTGCGGCCCACTTCCAGCGGCGTATTGTCGCTGTCGCCCGTGGCTTCGTTCCTGAAATTTTCATAGCCCGTGATGGAAGTGAGGGTCAATTCGCCCAGCGCATATTCGAGGTTCAGCTGGGCCCCGCCCTGTTGCACGTCGCTGTCGGCCGGCGCATTCGTGCTGACGTCGTCGGGGTTCGTGCTGGGGACGTAGCCGTTGCGGTAAATGCCATTGGCGCCATAGCTGGCCACGGTCGTGGTGGCGCCCTTGGTCGTGTAGTCGCGGTAATGCAGGTTCAGGTTCGCCGTCAGGTCGCGCCCGATCAGGGCCTTGAGCTGGCCGCGGATGGCGCTGTCCTTGAGCTTTCCATCGCGTTCGCCCGTAAACTGGTTGTGGAAGCGGCCCTTGTCCTGCTGCTCCGTATGGAAGGACAGCCGCCCCGCCAGCACCTCGTCGATCAGCGCGCCGCCGATGGCGCCCTTCGGCCACGGTGGTGTCGTAGCTGCCGTAGTCAAGCTTGGCGTAGCCGCTGGATTTGAACGAGGGTTTGCGCGAGATCACGTTGATGGCGCCGCCCGTCGTGTTCTTGCCCCACAGGGTGCCTTGCGGGCCGCGCAGCACTTCCACCCGGTCCAGGTCGAACAGGGGAAAGCCCGTGGCGCTGGAATTGCTGATGTAGACGTCATCGAGGTAGAAGCCGACGGGGTTCGGGAAATCCACCTGCTGCTGGCCCGCGCCCACGCCGCGTATCCACCAGCGCGGGCGGCCGTGCTGCTGCGTGCCGGCCGAGGCATTCGGCACGTAATTGAGGATTTCGCTGGCCGAGCGGCCGATGCCCGTGTCGAGCAGCTCCTTGCCGCCTAACACCGTGATCGCGCTGGGCACCTTCTGTGCCGATTCCTCGCGCTTTTGCGCCGTCACCGTCACCGATTGCAGCGAGGCTCCCTCGCCGGCGCCATTCGCGTCGGCCGCGGCAATGACATCGGCGCCAGGCGTTTCCGCATGGGCCAGACCTGGGGCGAGCATCAGGCCGCCGATGGCGAAGGCCGAGCGCAGCGCGCGGCGCACTGGCGTCAGGTGGAAAGGAAATGGGGAAGAGTCGGCGGGAGCAGTCGAACGGCGCATGGGTGATTATCCTTGAGTAAAGTCAAAACGCGAGATGGTGATGACCAGTATTGCAAGGCGCATGCCCGCTGCCGCAGCGCAGCAAAACAGAACGTAAGTATTTGATTTCAAAGGAAGACTAACGTCATGATAGCGCTGTTGATTTGGCAGCAGCGCCGGTGCCGCGTGCTGCCTGCGCGACAGCAGGCGGTGGCGCTGCTGTCGCGGCAACAGGGGAAAGGATCAGGCGGCGCGCAGCAGTGCCGCCGTGTGGCCGCGCACGAGGGGCAGCACTTCCTCGCCCACGCGGTACGCTTCTTCCAGGTGCGGCGTGCTGGCCAGGATGAAGGCGTCGGCGCCCAGTTGCACCAGTTCATCGAGGCGTTCGGCCACCTGCTGGTAGCTGCCGACGATGCCCTGCGTCTGCCCGCCGCGCAGCAGATTAAAACCGGACCAGATGTTCGGCGCCGTGATCAAGTCCTTGTAGCTGTTCAAGGTAGTCGGGCGGTTGCCGCGCTGGCGCGCCGCGCCCACGGAGTCGCCGCCATCGGCACCGAGGAACTGGCGCAGGGTGGCGGCATCGACGGCGTCAAAACCCTTGCGCACCTCGTCCCACGCCTCTTCCTCCGTGGCGCGGGCAACGATGTCGACGCGCACGGCGCACTTGATCTTGCGCCCCAGCAGCGCCGTCCTTTCATGCACACGGGCGAATTTTTCGCGCAGCTGCTCGAACGGTTCCAGCCACGTCAGGTAGTAATCGGCGTGCTTCGAGGCCGAACCGAGGGCCGCGTCGGAGGAACCGGAAAAATAGATCTCGGGGAAGTCCTGCTCCGACAACGGCGTGGCCAGGCCCGCGTCTTCCACCTGATAGAACTTGCCCTGGTAGGAAAACGGCCCGCCGCGCCACACGCCGCGCACCACGTCGAGAAATTCCGTCGTGCGCGTGTAGCGGTCGTCGTGGCCGGCCGCATCGCCCCACCACAGCTGCGCCGGGCCGCCGCCGCCCGTGATGACGTTGTACAGGGCGCGCCCGCCCGTGGCCCGCTGCAGGCTGGCCGTCATGCGCGCGGCCACCACGGGGTTCAGAAAGCCGGGCTGGAACGGGATCATGAAGCGGAAGGTGCGCGTCTCGCGCGCCAGCAGCGCGGAAATGGCCCATGGTTCATCCGTCATGGGGAAGGACGGAATCAGGCCGCCCTGGAAGCCCGATAGTTCGGCCGCCCGGGCGATCTCCGCCAGGTAGTCGATATACGTAAAACCGTCGGCGCCGCCGCCACCGAGGCCGGCCTGGCGCAGGTTGTCATTGCCGGGGAACCAGTCGCCGCGAAACGGCGTACGGGCGCGGTGCGAACCCGGTTCGCCATGCGTGGGGATGCGCCAGAAAAAATCGATTGCCATCAGGGGTACTCCTTCAAATAATGTGGATTCAAGCCGCTTGCAGCGCGGATGCCGTCAACGATGCGCGCAAGGCTGGCAATACGTGTTCGCCGATGCGGTAGGCCTCCTCGAAATGGGGGATGGCCGCCAGCACGAAGCTGGAAACTCCGGCCTGCGCATACGCTTGCAGCGCGGCGGCCACCTGCGCATAGCTGCCGACCAGGGCGCCGTGGGCGCCCGTTTGCGCTTGCGCAAAGCCGGGCCAGAAGGCGGCGGCACGGTCATCGAAGGGCGCATCGTCAGGTAGCCCGGCGCCGCTGCGGTAGCGCCGGGCGTCGCGCAAGGCTTCGTCGAACGTTTCACGGGCCAGCACGTCGATGCGCAAACCCGCCGCCACGGCGCGGCCCAGCTGGCGCGCCTGCGCTTGCAGGCTGCCGATGGAAGGCTGCAAGTCCGCCACGGGCGCCGCATCGAAGACGTGCACGTCGGTCGGCCTGGCGCGCCGACAGGGCCAGCGCCTCGGGGCTGTCGCCCGTCAGGTAGATGCCGTTGACGGGGTGGTCCGCCAGCGGACCCTTGAAGCCGCCATCCTGCACTTCGAAGAACCTGCCCTTGAAGCTGAACGGCGACGTACTTTGCACGCCGCGCGCCACCGTGATGAATTCATCGATGCGGGGCAGAATGTCGGCGTCGGGCGCCGCATCGCCCTGGCGGCGGTGCGCTGCCGCATCGCCGCCGTGCCCGATCTGCCAGGCGAAGCGCCCGCCCGTGAAGCGCTGGAAGCTGACGGCGTTCTTCGCCGCGTACACGGCCGACCCCCAGGCCGCGTCGAATTCGGCGATCAGTTTCAGATGGCGCGTGCTGCGGGCCAAATACCCCGCGACGATCCAGCTTTCATCGCCCTGCGTATCGTGGCGTATCTGGATGCCGTCGAAGCCGGAAAGGTCGGCCGCGCGGGCGATCTGGTGCAGGTAGTCGAAGTAAGTGAAGGGCGGCGCGCGCCGCGCGGGTCGCTCACGCCCGCCTGCAGGGGGCTGGGCGCGCCAGCGGCCCGTTCGCCCCTGCGCGTGATGCCGGGTGCCGCGTAACGGCCATCGCCGCTGGTGGGCAATTGCCAGATGAATTCTATGGTCATGCATGGACTCCTGTCGTGGGTCGAAGAAAACACCGCTATGCGCTTTGGATATCTGCGCGCAGCGGCCTGCCCTTCCCTCCTCGCAGAAAACATGCCATGCCGCATACGCCGGCCAGCCCCATTCGCTGTTGATTTGGCAGCAACCGGCTGCAGCCAGGGCAGCAGCATGCTGCGCGCGCAGCAGCCATGAAAAAAGCCGGAGCCGCATCGCTGCGGGTCCGGCTCCAGGAAGGGCATCATGCGCCTAGTCGATGGCGCCCGCCTTTTTCAAAAAGGTGCGCAGGATATTGCGGCTCAGGTTCAGGTGCCTGGCCGTGCGCACCTGGTTGCGCTCATTGCGCTCCCACGCGCGGCGCGCACCAGTTCCTCCTGCTGCATCGCTTCGAATTCCACGGCCTCGCCCGAGTCGAGCAAGGCTTGCCAGGCGCGGGCAAAGCGCTCGGCGGCCAATAAATCGTCCTGGCCGGCCGCACCGTGGGCCGCGTAGGCGATGTCGGCGCCGCCGGCCCAGGCGTCCGGCACGGGTACAGGGGCGGACGCGGGCGCCGGAGCGCGGTGACAGCCCGACAAGCTCAGGTCCTCGGCGCGCACGACGCCGCTGCGGCAGACGAGCAGCGCGCGGTGGATGACGTTTTCCAGTTCGCGGATATTTCCCGGCCATGGATAGGCCAGCAAGGCTTGTTGCGCATCAAGATCCAGCTCGACCTCGCCCAGGTGCAGGCGCTGCGCATAGATGGCCATGAAGTGGCGCGTCAGCGGCATGATGTCGCCCGGGCGTTCGCGCAGGGGCCGCAGCGGCAGGCCGATCACCTGCAGCCGGTAATACAGGTCTTCGCGGAAGCGCCCGGCCCGTACGGCTTCGGCAGGTCCACGTTGGTGGCGGCGATCAGGCGCACGTCGATGGGGATGGCGCGCCGCGCGCCCAGGCGCACCACTTCGCGCTCCTGCAGCACGCGCAGCAGCTTGACCTGCATCGCCAGCGGCAAGTCGCCGATCTCGTCGAGGAACAGGGTGCCGCCGCTGGCCGTCTCGAACCAGCCCGGTTTGCCCTGCTGCGCGCCCGTAAATGCGCCCTTTTCATAGCCAAACAGTTCGCTCTCGACGAGGGTTTCGGAAAACGCGCCGCAGTTGATCGCCACGAAAGTCTGCTCGGCGCGCCCGCTCAAGCCGTGCACGTGGCGCGCAATCAGCTCTTTTCCCGTCCCCGTCTCGCCCGTGATCAGCACCGTCGCCTCGCTGGGCGCGATGCGTTCGATCAGTTCATGCAACTGGCGCGAACGGGGGTCGGCAAAGACAAAGGCCGTGGCGCGCACCAGCAAGCTCATTTGCTGCGGGTCGCGGAAGGCGACGAGCGCACCATCATCGTCGGCGCTGGCGCCACGGGCAAGGTGGGCGCTGCGCGCGAAATCGCTGCTGAAATTGTGGGCTAAGAGTTCCATGGGCCGACTATACCGCGCGCCATCTGCAGGCGTGAACGAATGGTGCCGCGCTAGCTTATCCGGATTTTGCATATGCGGGCGCTGGCCCCTTGCTGGCCCGAAGCTTGCATCGGCATTGACGCAGATCATGTTGCCACCCCACCACGGAGCTTCCCCCATGCCAGCACGCCAGCTCGTCCTGAACGTCTTTTTGCAGCGCCACGGCCACCATCCGGCCGCCTGGCGCCATCCATCCGCCAGCGCCAGCGGACGGCCCGACCTGGCCTGGTGGCTGCGCGCCGCCAGGCTGGCCGAGGCGGCCAGGTTCGACAGCTTTTTCATCGCCGACTTCATCGGCCGCTCGGGCGACGTCACGCCGGACACGGGCCGCGCCGCCATCGGCCTGCCGTTCGAACCCTTCACGCTGCTGTCGGCGATTGCCGCCGTCACCAGCCACATCGGCCTGATCGCCACCGTCAACACGAATTACGAGCACCCGTATCACGTGGCGCGCAAATTCAGTTCGCTCGACCACCTGAGCGGCGGGCGCGCGGGCTGGAACGTCGTTTCCTCGTTCGCCGAGCATACGGCGCGCAATTTCGGCATCGATGCGCCGCGCAGCCACGCGCAGCGCTATGCGCGCGCCGATGAATTCGTCGCCCTGTCCAAGGCCCTGTGGGACAGCTGGGACGACGATGCCTTCGACCGGCCAGACCGCGCCGGCGGCCAGTTCTACCAGCCGGCCGCGAGCCATGCGCTCGATTTCCGGGGCGAGTATTTTGCCTCGCAAGGCTTGCTGGACTTGCCCCGCCCCGTGCAGGGCCACCCCGTGCTGGTCCAGGCGGGCAATTCCGAGACGGGCCGCGAATTTGCCGCGCGGCTGGCCGAGATGGTGTACTGCTCCGCCACCTCGCTGCCCGTGGCGCAGGCGTATTATGCGGACGTGAAAGGCCGCATGGCGAAATATGGCCGCGCCGAAGATCAGTTGAAGGTCACGCCGGGCCTGTCCGTCGTGGTGGCGGAATCGGACCAGCAGGCGCAAGACCAGTTCGGCGAGCTGCAGGACCTGGTCGACTTCAGCAACCTGGAATTTGGCGGCTTCGACTTGTCCGGCTATCCGCTCGACGGCCCCCTGCCCGACCTGCCCTACCAGGCGGGCGACAACGGCAAGGGACGTTTTCAACAGCAGCTGGAGCTGGCCCGCCGCGAGCACCTGACCTTGCGCCAGCTGGTGCTGCGCTTTCGCGTGGCGCGCGGCCACCTGCAAGCGATCGGCTCCGTCAGGACGGTGGCCGACGTGATGGAGCAGTGGTTCGTGGAACGGGGCGCGGACGGCTTCAACGTCGTGCCGCCCCTGCTGCCGCAAGGCTTCGAGGACTTTACGCGGCTGGTGGTGCCGGAACTGCAGCGGCGCGGCCTGTTCCGCACCGAGTATGCGGCCAGCACCCTGCGCGGCCACCTGAGACTGGCGCGGCCCGCCAACCCGCATACGCGGGCGCGGGCCATTTGAGCTGGACCTGGCTAAGCTTGATCCGGATCAAAATGCTTGCGCAAGCCTTGCCAGCACTCGAAATAGTCGCTTTGCAGCAAGCCGCCGTCCAGCGCGAACGGCGTGGGCTTGAGGATGGTGCGCGTCTCGAACATGAAAGCCATGGTGTCGCCCACTTTCACGGGCGCGGACGTGTCGCTGTGCGAGGCCTTCTCGAACGTCTGCGCATCGGGGCCGTGGCCGGACATGCAGTTGTGCAGGCTGGCGCCGCCCGGCACGAAACCGGCCGCCTTGGCGTCGTACACGCCATGGATCAGCCCCATGAATTCGCTGGCCACGTTGCGGTGGAACCAGGGCGGGCGGAACGTGTGTTCGGCTGCCAGCCAGCGGGGCGGGAAGATGGCGAAGTCGATGGCGCCGAACAGCGGATTTTCGCTCGGCGCCTGCAGCACGAGGAAGATCGACGGGTCGGGATGGTCGTAGCTGATCGAGCCGATGGTATTGAAGCGGCGCAAATCGTATTTGTAGGGCGCGTAATTGCCGTGCCAGGCCACCACGTCCAGCGGCGAATGGTCGAGCGTCGTGCGCCACAGGTGGCCGCCGAACTTGGCCAGCAGTTCGCATTCGCCGTCGATATCCTCATACGCCGCGTGCGGCGTGAGGAAGTCGCGGCTGTTGGCCAGGCCGTTCGAGCCGATCGGCCCCATGTCCGGCAAACGAAAAGCCGTGCCGAAGTTTTCGCACACATAGCCGCGCGCCTGGCCGTCCGGCAGGGTCACGCGGAAGCGCACGCCGCGGGGAATCACGGCGATTTCCTGCGGTTCCAGTTCGATCAAGCCCAGTTCCGTGGCAATCGCCAGCCTTCCCTCCTGCGGCACCACCAGCAATTCGCCGTCGGCCGAGTAAAAGAAGCGCTGCATGGAGCGGTTGGCCGCGTAGACGTGAATGGCGCAGCCGCTCATCGCTTCGGCGCTGCCATTGCCGGCCATCGTCTGCCAGCCGTCGATGAAGTCCACCGCCGTGGCACTGTCGGGCAGCGGCAGCGGGTTCCAGCGCAGCTGGTTCGGCGGCGTCGGCGGCATGGCGTGGAAATCGCTGACGATGCGCGTATTTTGCAGCAAGGTAAACGGCGGATGCTGGCTGGCGGGACGGATGCGGTACAGCCACGAGCGCCGGTTCTGCGCGCGCGGCGCCGTGAAGGCCGTGCCAGACAATTGTTCCGCATACAGGCCCAGCGGCGCCCGCTGCGGCGAATTTTGCCCCTGCGGCAAGGCGCCGGCGATGGCTTCCGTGGCAAATTCGTTGCCGAAGCCGCTTTGGTAGCCGGCGCCTATCATGCGCTCTCCGCCAGGCCGTCGGCCGCGTCGCGCAGCAAGCCCTGCACCACGTCGGCCCGGCCGATGGCGCCCATGGCCAGCAAGGCGAAACGGGCCAGGAACAGGGGCGAACGCTGTTCGCCAGGCCGCCCATGGTGTGGCACAGCTCCGTGTACAAATTATCCAGTTCGATATCGGTCATGTTGTCTCCTTGTTACTTCGATTGGGCGATGCCGACCGCCGCCAGCGCTGCCGCCACCTGCCCCGCCTGCACTTGCCGCCAGCGTCCCAGCACGTGCCCATCCGGGCGCACCAGATAAAACGTGCCGGGCTGCGCGTCGAATAGCGAGCATACCTGCGCCGTGTGGCCCCAGGCGCCCCCTTGCTCCCCGCTGCGGGCGATCGCCACGGTCGTCAGCGGCAAGCTGTCGCCCAGCGCCAGCAGTTCCGCGGGCACGGCGCCATCCTCGCTGAAGTACAGTCCCGAGAAATGGCCATCCGCGCGCTTCACCAGATCGGTAATATACCGCGCTTTTTGCCCGCCGTTGTGCGGCAGCGCCAGCGGGCACTCGGGCAAGACCGTGCCCGGCGCGGGGCCGGCGGCAAACGCCTCGCTATCCGGCGCATTCAAGGCCGACTGCGCATACGCGATGGCGCTGGTCTGGCGCGGGTTGATCAGCGAGCGCACATGCGCATGCCTGCCCGCCAGGCCCAGCACGGCGGTGCGCATCAGCTCGAAAGCGAACGTGGGCGGCGCCATGAATTCCGTGCTTTTGGTGCCGTGGCGCAGGTTTTCACGGGCGGCGAATACGCGCTCGTCCGAATAGCTGTCGAGCAAGCGATCCGGCGCCTGGCCCTTGACGACGTAGGCGAGCTTCCAGGCCAGGTTGTCCGCGTCGTCGATGCCGGAATTGGCGCCGCGCACGCCGAAGATGGGCACCAGGTGGGCCGCATCGCCCGCGAACAGCACGGCGCCGTGCCGGTATTTGTCCAGGGTCAAGGCGTTGGCCTTATAAATGGTGATCCACACGGGATGCCACGGGGCGGTTTCTCCCATCATGGCCAGCAGGCTGTCCACGCGGGGCGCCACGTTTTCCAGCAGCACGGCCGCCTGCACATCCTCGTCGTCGCGCAATTGGTATCGATGCGCCAGATATCGTCGGGCTGCTTGTGCACCAGCACGGTCGAGCCGGGATTCGACGGCGGGTCGAAATATGCGAGGCGCTCCGTCGGACGCTCGCTTTTCAGGTGGATATCGACGATGACATAACGGCCTTCATAGCTGGTGCCCTGGAGTTTCAAGCCCAGCGCCTCGCGCACGGCGCTGCGCCCGCCATCGGCCGCCACCAGCCAGTCCGCGTCGATAGTGTAGGTTTCATCGGGCGTGGCTACCGTGACCGTGGCGCCGTCGGCGCGCTGCTGCACGCCCGTGACGCGCGTCTGCCAGCGGATATCGATCAATTCCGGCACGCGTTCGGCCGCGTCGAGCAGGAATTGCTCGATATGGTATTGCGCCAGGTTGACCATCGGCGGCAGCTTCTGGTTCGAGTCTTGCGGCATCGTAAAGTGCAGCACTTCCTCGTCGCGGTAAAAGCTGCGCCCGCCCGCCCACGCCAAGCCTTTGCTGATAAAACCGTCGAGCGCACCGAGGCGGTCGATGATTTCCAGGCTGCGCCGCGAAATGCAGATGGCGCGGCTGCCCGTGCAGACGCCGTCGTCCGCCTCGATCAGCACCGAGCGCACGCCGTGGCGCGCCAGGCCCAAGGCCGTGGCCAGGCCCACGGGACCGCCGCCGACGATCAGCACCGGGACGTGCTGCGTGCCGGCGCCCACCGGCTTGCCGGGCGGATAGACTTTGGGCACATGGGGATAAGGGTGGAATGTGTCGCTCATGATGTTTCCTCTTCAACAATATTATTTGCTGCTGCGCGCAATCGGCAGGGTCAGCACGATGGCCGCGCCCGCCACCAGCAGCACGCTGGCGTACAGCAAGCCCGTGGCAAAGCTGTGCGTAAAGTCCTTCAGCCAGCCCACGACGACGGGGTTCAGCGCTGAGCCGATATTGCCCGTGGCATTGATGACGGCGATGCCGATGGCGCGCGCCCCCAGGCTCAATGCCCGGTCCGGCGTCGTCCAGAAGACGGACATGGCCGTATAAGCGCCCGTCGACGCCATGCACACGCCCAGCAATTGCACCACGGGATTGCTTGCATAGGCCGTGAACAACCAACCGGCGGCCGACAGCAGCATGGGCCAGACGATGTGCCAGCGGCGTTCCTGCAGGCGGTCCGAGCGGCGGCCCCACAGGACCATGCCGACGACGGTGCACACTTGCGGAATGGCCGCCAGCAAGCCGATTTGCGTGTTGCTGGCGTTGCTATTGAAACTTTTCACGATCAGCGGCGTCCACACGGCCACCATGGCCAGGGTGTTGACCAGGCAAAAATAGGCGACGCCGAATTTCAGCACGGTGGGCGACAGCATTTCCGCCAGCACGGACGTTTTTTGCTTCGGCGCAACAGGTTTCTGCTCGGCCACCAGCATGCGCGCCAGCACCTGTTGCTCCAGCTTGCCCAGCCAGTTCGCCTTGTTGGGCGAATCGTCGAGATAGCCATACACGGCCAGGCCCAGCAGCACGGACGGGCATGCCTTCGAGCAAGAATAGCCATTGCCAGCCCTTCAAACCCCAGTGGCCGTCCAGACCCAGGATCAGGCCGGACAAGGCCGAACCGATGGCGGCCGTGACGGGCATGGCGATCATGAACAGGGCGTTGGCGCGCGCCCGGTAGGCGCTGGGAAACCAGTAGGTCAGGTACAGCAGCATGCCGGGCAAAAAGCCCGCCTCCGTCACGCCCACCAAAAAGCGCAGCGCATACAGGCTGGCCGGACCGCTGGCGAACAGGGTCGCCGTCGAGGCCAGGCCCCAGGCGATCATCATGCTGCCTATCCATTTACGGGCGCCGATGCGGGCCAGCACGATGTTGCTGGGAATGCTGCAAGCGATGTAGGCGATATAAAACAGGGTGGTGGCAAAGCCGAACTGGGTGCCGGACAGGCCCAGGTCTTGCATCATGGTCAGGCCGGCGAAGCCGATATTGATGCGGTCAAGAAAGGAAAACACGAACAGCAGGAACAGAAGAAAACCCAGCAGATGGCGCGATACCTTGCGCATCACTTGCTGTTCCATTTGGTCGTTGGCCGCGTCGAGGACGGGCGCAGTGGTGGCTTGTGTGGCGGGGGGCATGCTTGTCTCCATAAGGTGTCGCCCTCCCCTTGTTGATTTTATTGGGTGAGAGCGGCCGGGTGATCCCGGCTTGCAACACAGTATGCAGACGACGATGCCGGCGGCTGTCCCCATTTTGGGGACGTTTCGCGGCGAACACAGTCAAAAAGGCGGAGCCGTCCCTACGTCCAAGGGACTAGACAGGCGCTGGCGCCATGCACAGCGCAAACAGTTGCCGCTGGCTGGAAATGCCCAGGCGCTTATAGGCGCGCTTCTGGTACGTGATCACGCTGGATGGCTGCACGCCCATGGTCTCGGCGATTTCCACGGCCGTCAGCCCCTCGAGCACGCCGCGCAGCACGTCGAGTTCGCGCTTGCTCAGTTGCGGGCCATGCAGCCGCAGCCGGGCCAGCAGCATGGGCGCGACGCCCTGCGTGGCTTGCCCCTTCAAGCTGTAGTGATGCTTGACGGCATGGGCAAACAGCGGTGACAGGGTTTCGATGCCGGCGATCTCGGCGGGCTGGAACTGGCCCTGGCTGCTGTCGCGGTAGAAATTGACGGACAGCCAGATATCGCCGGCCGGCTGCACCAGCAGCGACAGCCGGTCCGACACATTCGGCTTTTGATAACAGACGGCGCGGTAGCCGGGATGGCGGATCTCGTCGCTCGCTTGCTGGTGCAGCACGATGGCGGGGTCCAGCTTCGGCTGGCGGGCCGGCGCGATGACGCTCTGGTTGCCGTCGAGGGCATAGTAATGGCGCGCGTAGCTGTCGGCAATATCCTGCAAGAAACGCCCGCCCCGCCGGTCGGCCACGGCCACCGTGCGGGGCCGGTTGCCGAACTCATAGGCAAAGATCGTGCACTGGGCGATGGAGGCGGCCGTGCCGGCCGTTTTCAGGATGGCGCCCGCCATGGCATTCACGTCGGCATGGCCGATGGCCGCCACCAGATCGAGGGCGCGCCCCAGGTCCAGCTGCCCTTCCGCCTGCCGCCGTTCCACCTGCCAATAGCGCATGGCCGTCTCCCCCGGCGCTTATTGTTGACGCTGCGGCAAGACCCAGTCCGGCCGGATGTAATGGCAGGTGTAGCCGTGCGGCAAGCGCTGCAGATAATCCTGGTGCTCTGGTTCCGCTTCCCAGAACGGGCCGGCCGGCGCCACTTGCGTCACCACCTTGCCGGGCCACAGGCCGGACGCGTCGACGTCGCGGATGGTCTCTTCTGCCACCAGCCGTTGTTCTTCACTGGTGTAGAAGATGGCCGAACGGTAGCTGGTGCCGCGGTCGTTGCCCTGGCGGTTCTCCGTGCTGGGGTCGTGGATCTGGAAGAAGAATTCCAGGATCTTGCGGTAGCTGATGGCGGTCGGGTCGAAAATGATCTCGATCGCTTCCGCATGCGTGCCATGGTTGCGGTAGGGGCGGCGACGTCGCCACCGCTGTAGCCCACGCGCGTGGCGATCACGCCCGGATAGCGGCGCAGCAAGTCTTGCACGCCCCAGAAGCAGCCGCCGGCCAGGATCGCGGTTTCGTTGTTTTGTGTCATGTTGATCATTCCTTGAGCTGAGATACTGGTATGTATCGTCCATCTTACCCTGTCGCGGCGTTTTCTTCAGCGGGCCAGCAAGCGCTTCAGTTGCGCCGCCTGGTAGGCGCCGATGGCGTCGTTGAACAGGCAGCGGATCAAGGGGTCGTCGACGATATCAGCCTCTTCCAGTGCGGCCCGCGCGGCCGCATCGAAAGGACCATCATTGATGCGCATGTACATCGACGTCAGCGATTCGCCCAACACCAGCGCCGCGTGGCATTTCACCAGCGGCACTTCGGTGGTCCAGCCGGGCGCTTCGTTCGTCTGCGGCACGAGGTCGATCAGGTCGCCATGCGTGCGGTAATGCAGGATAGTGGCGGCGCCGTCAGGCCGTACAGCGACAATCGCCACAGGCGCGGTTGCTGGAAGTAGCTGTCGTCGGGCAGTTCCATGTCGCGGTAGCGCTCAAGCAAACCGTGGCGGCAGAAATCGAGCACCAGCGCCGTGTCGGCGGCGCTCAAGGGGGCGAAACGGCGCGCGATGTCCGCCGTGGCGGGCGCAAGCGCATCGGGGCGGTAGTCGAAATCCACGTCCTGCGGCCCCACGGGGAGCACCCAGGGCAAGGGTTCGGCGCTGCTCATTCCGTGCGCATCGAGCAGCACGGCCGTCGACGGGTCGAGGCGGAAGATGTGCGCATCGGGCAGCGCGGCGCCGATTTCATCGGCAAAGCGGCGGTAAGTGATCGGGAACATCGCGTGGTTGTACCAGGACCAGTCTTCCTGCACGAACTGGCAGGAACTGGGCACGATGTAACGGGGCGCCAGCGCGCGCAGCTGCGGCACCCAGTCGTCGGGCAGCTCGACCGGGCCAGGCTGCGCCTGCGACGGCGCGATGACGGCGATCTCGCGCATGGTCTGGAACGGCCACAAGACCATGTCCCAGGGCGCATAGGCGGCCAGCTGGGCCAATGTCTCCGGGCCGATCCAGGAATCGACGACGTTGAGCACATTCAGGCCGGCGGCGCGCACCTGGAACAGCGAATCGACGTCGTCGTCCAGCGCCCGGCGCGGGATCACCTCGATGGCGCCCACGCGCACGGGCACGTCCACCTGCAGGCGCTCGACGGACATAAAGCCGAGCGCGCGGAGCATCGCGAACAATTCGTCGAAGACGCAATACAGGTAGATGGGCGTGGCGCGATCCAGCGCATCGAGGCTGTCGAGCGAGCAGTGGTCGTCGTGGAAGTGCGAAATGAAGACGGCATCCCAGCGCAGCCGGCGCACGGCGTCGAGGTCGAAGCGCACGGACGGAAACGCGTGGCAGTTGCGGCTGAACGGGTTTTCGACGATGGGGTCGAAGGCGATGGCCGTGCCTTCGCATTCGAAGACATAGCCGGCGTGCAGGATGCGGGAGATTTTCAGGGGCATAAGCTAGTTCAGGTTGGGCAGCGCGCCATGATAGCTGAAAAGGCGCCTGCCCTGCCCCATGCAGAATTAATACGGATTATTCAGCACATCCATCGCAAAATACGTAAAGATCATGTCCGCGCCCGCGCGCTTGATGGCGCCCAGGGTTTCCTGCACCACGCGGCGCTCGTCGATGGCGCCGGCTTGCGCGGCGAACTTGATCATCGCGTATTCGCCGCTGACCTGGTAGGCGCCGATCGGCAGACGCGTCACTTCGCGCAGGTCGCGGATGATGTCCAGGTAGGCACCGGCCGGCTTGACCATCAGCGCGTCGGCGCCTTCGGCTTCGTCGATCAAGGATTCGCGCACCGCTTCGCGGCGGTTCATCGGGTCCATCTGGTAGGTCTTGCGGTCGCCTTTCAGGGTGCTGCCGGCCGCGTCGCGGAACGGGCCGTACAGGCCCGAGGCGAATTTGGTCGAATACGCCATCACGGGCGTGTCGTGGAAGCCGGCCGCATCTAACGCGCTGCGGATGGCCGCCACCTGCCCATCCATGGCGGCCGATGGCGCAATGATGTCGGCGCCCGCCTGGGCCGCGATGACGGCTTGCTTGCCCAGGTTCAGCACCGTGCTGTCATTGTCGACCGTGTCGCCATGCAGGATGCCGCAATGGCCGTGGTCCGTGTATTCGCAGAAGCAGGTGTCGGACATGACCACCATTTCCGGCACGGCGTCCTTGATGATGCGCGACATGCGGGCCACCAGGCCGTCCGGGTTCAGGGTGTCCGTGCCGTGGCTGTCCTTGTGGTGCGAAATGCCGAAGGTCATGACGGAGCGCAAACCGGCGCGCGCATAGCGCTCGACTTCCTGCGCCAGCTTCGCTTCGGGAATGCGGCGCACGCCGGGCATGGACTTGATGTCGATGAAATCGCTGGAACCTTCGTCGACGAAGATCGGCAGGACCAGGTCGCGCGGGTTGATCTCGGTTTCGCGGAACAGCTCGCGCAGTTGCGGGGTCGCGCGCAGGCGGCGCATGCGCGAAGTGGGGAATTGTGCTGGCATGGGGTGACTGGCTTCAGGTTAACAACGCCGATAAGTATACGCCCATCGCGCCGATTGCGCCGGGCTGCCCGGCAAAAAAGCCGCGCAGGTCAAAAAATGCCGCCCCGCGCCTTCATTGCGGCTGCAACAGGGCCGACACTTGCCAGCGCATGTCCGCCGCCAGCTGCACCAGCATGGCGCCGCGGCGGCGCGCGTCGGACCTTTTTTTCGATGGCAGCAGCTCCAGGTCGGGCATCCGGCACGGGCCGCACGGCAGGCGGAAATTGCCGTCGCCGGTGGGCAGCGCATGCAGTTCGCGCCACGCCAGGTCGTAGTCGCAGGAGATGTGGCGGCGCCGGCGCCAGTTCAGCGCGATGCGGTTGGCGTTGCTGACCAGGTCCAGGTGCCCGCAGCCGAAAAAGTCGCCCAGGTCGCGCAAGGCGGCCACCATCAGGTTTTTCGGCCGGCAGCCATGCAGCGCCCGCGTGGCATCCTTCACCGCCTGCGCCCCCGCCTGCGAGCGCAAGCCCTGCAAGGCGCCCAGCTGGATGGCGGCACCGCCGGGCTGGGGACGGAACAGGAAACTGGCCAGGTACAGCGAGACGCCGTCGCGCGTCAGGCGCAGGCACAGCTCCCCTTCGCGGTGGCTGTCGTGGATGGCCGTCAGCTGCAGGCGGTAGGTGGCGCCATCCTTGCCCTCGATGGCGGCCAGCACCAGCGCGCGGCGCGCCGCGTATTCCACCAGCGGCCGGGCGCCCGCCTGCCACAGGAAACGGTAATGCCCGCGCAGCAGCTCCACGCGCGCCGCGCAAGCGAGCTGGCGGCTGGCGTAGGGCCGGTAAATCTTGTACAGCAGGCTGGGATGGGCTTGCGCCAGCGCCGCCAGTCCCGGCGTGCCGGCGATGTAGGCTTGCCAGCGCGCGCGCTGCAGCGGGAAGACCAGCGCGCCCAGCGCGGCCTTGAGGCGGTGGCCATGCTGGCGCGGTGCTGCCCGTTGCGGCGCGGCGTTGTCGCCGGTGGCGGTAAAAGTAGGCATGAAAACGGCTCTGCGACGGATCGGAACAGACAAACCGCGGCAGGCCGCGGGCAGCCCGGAACAGGCGGCCGCGCGCACGCAGCCGCTCTACGCCGGGTAGAGGGGATGATAGGGGGAGGCGAAAACGAAGGGGGTTACAAGTTGGTAATGTGCCGTCTGGCTACACTAGCGCGGCATCCGCAAACGCAGGCGCAGGCCCGGCGCCGCATCCTCGATCTCCAGGCTGCCGCCGTGCAGGGCCGCGATGGCCGCCACGATGGACAGGCCCAGGCCATTGCCGGGCAAATGGCGGCTCTTGTCGAGGCGGTAGAAGCGCTGCGTCAGCTTCGGCAATTCCTCGGCAGGCACGCCGGGGCCGTTGTCGCGCACGGCCAGCCAGCTGCCCTGCTCATCGCTGCCGGCCGACACTTCCACCGTGGCGCCCTGCCCCGCGTACTTGATGGCGTTGTCGACCAGGCTGGCCAGGGCGCTGCCCAGCAGGTTGCGGTCGCCGCGCGCCGGCACGGCCTCGCCATACATCTGCACCAGCAGCACGCCCTGCTCGTCGGCCGTGGCTTCATACATTTCCACGATGTCGGCGCCGATCTGATGCAGATCAATGTCGTCGAAATTCTCGGGACGCATGCCCGATTCGGCCGCCGCGATCTGCAGCAGCTTGTCGAACACGCGCGTCAGGTCGTCGATGTCGTCGATGGCCGCCTGCGCCGTGCTCTCGTAGCCGGCCACGCCCTGCTGCTGGCGCAAGGCGCCATCGAGCTTGTTGCGGATGCGGCCCAGCGGCGTGCGCAAGTCGTGCGCGATGGCGTTCGACACGTGGCGCACGCCTTCCATCAGGTGTTCGATGCGGTCGAGCATGCGGTTGATGTCGCGGCTCAGCAAGCCGAATTCATCCTCACTGGAGACGGAATGCGCCGGCTCAGGTCGCCCGCCTCGATCTCGCCCGCCGTGCGGCGGATCTGCCCGATGCGCGCCTCGAGCTGGCGCCGGAACAGCCAGGCGCCCGCCACCACCAGCAGGATAGCCACGCCGCCGCCATAGGCCAGCGAGCGCAGCACCAGGGTGCGGATCGACTTGCCCTCTTCCATGTCGCGTCCGACGAACAGGCGCGCGCCGCCCGCCAGATCGCGGATCAGCATGCGCGCGGGCACCCTGCGGCCTTCGCGCGTGACGTCGCGGTGCAGCAGGTGGCCCACGGGGCTGCCCAGGTCGGGCCAGGACGACAGATTGCCCGCCACGCGGCGCCCATCGGCGCCCACCAGCAGGAAGATTTCCGTATCGCTGTCGGTGCGGTCGGTCAGCAGATGGGCGATTTCCGCCGTCGTGCGGCTGGCATCGTCCTGCTGGTACAGCGCGGCGAGGCGCTCCGAGAGCAGGGTCAGCTTGCGGTCCACGCTGCGATCGAGCACGCCGATGGTGCCAAAATAGAACACGGCGCAGACGATGCTGATCGACACCACCACCAGCACGCCATAGCCGAGCGCCAGCCGGGCCGCGATCGAGCGGTGCAAGTTACGCACTGTCGAGCACGCCCAGGGTGTAGCCGACGCCGCGCACCGTGTGGATCAGCGGCGGTGAAAATTCCTTGTCCACCTTGGTGCGCAAGCGGCTCACCTGCACGTCGATGACGTTGGTCTGCGGGTCGAAATGGTAGTCCCACACGGCTTCGAGCAGCATGGCGCGCGTGACGGACTGGCCCTGGTGGCGCATCAGGTATTCCAGCAGGCGGAATTCGCGCGGCTGCAGGGCGATTTGCCGGTTGGCGCGCGTCACGCGCATGGTGCGCATGTCGAGCACCAGGTCGGCCACCTGCAGCTGCGTCGATTCGGGCACGGGCGCGGCGCGGCGCAGCAGCGCCTCGATGCGCGCCAGCAGTTCGGCGATGGCAAACGGTTTCGACAGGTAATCATCGCCGCCGCCGCTGCGCAGGCCGCGCACGCGCTCGTCGACGCTGGACAGGGCCGACAGCACCAGCACGGGCGTGTTGCGGCCCATGCCGCGCAGGCGCGCGACGATGGCCAGGCCGTCGATCTCGCCGGGCAGCAGGCGGTCGAGCACCAGCGCATCCCAGTCCTCGCCGCAGGCCAGGCGCATGCCGTCGATGCCATTGTCGCAAGAGGTGACGTCGTGGCCCGCTTCGCGCAGGCCGGCACAAATGTAACGGGAAGTTTCGGCTTCGTCTTCGATGACCAGGCAGCGCACGGGGGATTCCTTGTAAGTTCAGGCAGCAAATACGCGCAGCATACGCCAGGCGCGCGCCACTTGCCAGCCCCGGCGTGCAGGATCGGGCAATCAAGAGAGCAGCATTCGTGCGCGCCGGGGCGTGCGGCGAACGTTGACGGGGTCGGGTACAATACAGCCTCGACAATGTTTGGCCGCGCCCGCGCGCGCATGTTTTATCGGCGCCGCCCGGCTTGCCGCGGCCTGCATCGCCACCCCTGCCATTAACGAACATCAGGCACGCCCGGCGCGCGCCACAGACAAATATAGCCATGAAATCGACCCACTCTCTCGCACTGGCGCTGGCCATGGCCATCACCTGCGGCGGCGCTGCCGCCGCAGACACCAAGCAAAGCATGCTGTTCGATGAAATCCCCATCGGCAGCTGGAGCACTTCCGCCGAACTGGGCGCCATCACCACCTCGGGCAATACGGTCGGCACCTCCGTCACGGGCAAGATCGACGCGCGCCAGGAACTCGACGACTGGAGCAACCAGTACATCTTCAGCGGCTACTTCAAGGAAGACGAAACTACCGACGACGACGGCAAGAAGGTGCGCGAGCGCTCGGCCGAACGCTTTTCCGCCTCCGCCAAGGCCGCCTACAAGCTGATGGCCGACCATGAAAAACTGTTCGTGCTGGCCTCGCACGTGAACGACAAGTTCGGCGCCTACACCAAATACTCGACCCTGGCCGTCGGTCATGGCTCGCGCTGGTACCAGTCGAGCGACAAGAGCGTCGACGTGGAAGTCGGTCCTGGCTATTTCAGCGGCACCAACGACGCGGGCGAATCGGAACACGGCCTGACAGTGCGCGGCGCGGCCGCCATGAAGTGGAAAATCAGCCAGTCGGCCATGTTCACCCAAACGGTCAGCGTGGAACGGGGCACCTCAAACACCCACTCGATCGCCGAAACGGCCCTCAGCACGAAGATCAACGGCACCATGCAGATGAAGGCCGCCTTCAGCGCCCGCAACGACACGCGCGTACCGGACGACAAGAAGAATACGGATACGCAAACGTCGCTGACCCTGGTCTACTCGTTCTAGGCGCGGACCGGCCATGCTGATGCGGCGTCTGCGCGTATGCGCCCTCCTGTGCGCGGCGGCGCTGCTGAGCGGCTGCGCCGCCGTCACCGTCAGCGCCATTTCCCCTGCAGACTACCTGCAGCAACGGCGCGGCGACATCCTCACCACGGGAAAACTCAGCGCCTCGGCCAGCGAGGTGCTGCGCATCATCGGCAGCGACATCGCCGCCTGCGAAGCCAATACGGGCAGCTGCCGTGCCGACCTGGCCCGCTCCGAGCTGCTCAGCGACGAGCAGCGCCTGGCGACGCTCTCCGAATTATGGCTGGAAAGCGCGCTGGTGGAAGAAAAACAGGGCGGCCACCCCAGCGCCGAGCGCCTGGCCGCCTGGCTCGAATCGGCCCGTTACGCGTATGCCTACCTGTTCTACACGACGCGCACGCCGGGCCAGCGCGCGTTCGAAGAGCGCCAGACGCAGATCCGCGACTACTATAACTATGCCGTGCAAAAGGCCGTCGGCAACCTGTTCCGCCACCGCGGCGAATACCGCCCGGACGGCCATGTGATCCGCGTCGCCGGCTGGCAGATCGACAGCGAACTGTCTGCCCTGCGGCTGCCCGCAGACGGCACCCTGCCGGAAGAACTGCTGCCGGCCACCTCGCGCTGTCGTTTTTCCGGCCTGCGCAATGTGTACCGGCGCGACGGCTTCGGCGCCGACCTGGTGGCCGTCATGCCCAAGCCCCAGGCGCCGCGAGGCGAGTACGTGCCCTACCAGGAGACGCGCTTCCCCGTCGTCACGGCGCTGATCCGCTTCGACGGCAACAGCCTGCAAGAAGTACTGGCCACGCAGCAGCTGCTGGTGATGCTGGTCGACCCGACGCGCAGCGAATCGACGCGCATGGCGGGCCAGGAACTGCCCGTGGCGGCCAATTTCACGGCCGGCTATGGCCTGTGGCTGGCCCGTTCCGGCTTCGGCGTGCAGGCGCTGCGCACCCTGTTCGGCCGCGCCGACGGCATTTCGCGCCCGCAGGTGCACCTGATGCAGCCGTATGACCCGAACAAGCGCACCATCGTCATGCTGCACGGCCTGGCCAGCAGCCCGGAAGCGTGGATCAACGTGGCGAATGAACTGATGGGCGACGAACAGCTGCGCCGCCGCTACCAGATCTGGCAGGTGTACTACCCGAGCAATGCGCCGCTGGCCGCCAACAATGCCGCCATCCGCAAGGCGCTGGCCGCCACCCTGGCGCAGTTCGACCCGGCTGGCAAGGCGGATGCCGCGAACGAGATGGTCTTGATCGGCCACAGCATGGGCGGCGTGCTGGCGCGCCTGATGGTGTCCGACGCCAGCAACACCCTGCTCGACGCCATCACGGAAGAATATAATTTGAAGGGCAAGAAGGCGGAAAAAGTGCGCGCCGGACTGGCGCCCTATCTCAATTTCACGGCCATGCCGCAGGTGAACCGCGCCATCTTCATCGCCGCGCCGCACCGCGGCACCTCGTTCGCCAACCACAAGGTGGCGCGCTGGATCGCAAACCTGATCACCTTGCCCATCAACATGCTCGAGCAGCTGTCCGACGCGGCCGGCAGCCTGGCGCAGCTCGACACGGGCAGCAGCGAGCCGCTGCGCATCCCCAACAGCATCGATAACCTCAGCGACAAGGCCCCGTTCGTGCGCCTGGTGGCCGACCTGCCCATCAGCCCGAAAGTGCGCTACTACTCCATCATGGGCAACGACACGCCGGAGCTGCCCCTGGCAGAATCGAGCGATGGCGTGGTGCCGTATGCCAGCGCCCACCTCGACGGCGCCCTGTCGGAAAAAGTCATCCCCTCGTGGCACAGCGTGCAGGAAAGCCCGCAGGCGATCCTGGAGATACGGCGGATTTTGCGGCTGCCGGACAGCTTGCCCTGATCGGCCGCGTATATCTCGCTGTCTGATGCAGGAAACATGCACTTCTCGCTTGATAAAGTTGCGAAACATGATAATCTTGTGTGTAATACGCCTGGCGCATATACCCGAGGAGCGAACATGACAGCGCATCTGCATCACGACACCCTGGCGCCCGAGCGCCAGGAATGGACCGACAATGACCTGCGGGTAGTGGAGCAATTCTCGCAATTGGTGAGCGCACAACTCGACATAGTGGCGCAAGGTCCCGAGCGCGAGCGCCTGATCGAGCTGGCCACACGCGCGCTCGATGCGGCACGCGCCTCGCTGCGCGCCGCCCCGCCATCGATACCGCTGCAGCTTCCCGTGGCAAAACTCAAGGTTTCCGATGTCATTGGGCAAGGATGGGTGGCACTGTCGCAAGCGTCGCTGTATCGCGCCGTGGAAAGCCAGCGGTTCTATTGCGTGACGCCCAAGGGACGCAGTATCGGCAAGGAGTTTCCGGCGTGGCAATTTGTCCAGCCCGTGCCGGAACTGATCGCGCCCGTGCTGGCCATCCTCGCCGGCCAGCCCGGCAGTGACATCCATGCCTTCTGGGTCAGCAGCGCAGACGAACTCAACGAACTGTCGCCGGCAGAGCTGCTCGCAGGCAAATCGTTCGAAACGCGGGCCGAAGTGCATCCCAGTCAGCAAACGCTGCTGGATTTGCCAGCCAGCGAGAGATTGCGCAAGGTGCTTGCGGCAGCGAAGTGGCAGCATAGGGGCATGGCCGATATCGTAGGCTAGCCCCGCATGACGCTGCAACTGAAAGATACGCCTGTCCCGCCAGAAATGACAGCACGCCTGCCGACCGCCTGCGCGTGGCCCCGCCCTGAGCTGATGCTCCCTACGCCGGCTCGCGCCACTTGTCCTTGATTTCCAGCATGGCCGGCAACTGTTCGATGAACAGCGCCAGCAGCTGCGGATCGAAGTGCGTGCCGCTGTCGCGCTGCATGGTGGCGATCGCGTCCGGCACCGTCCAGGCGGGCTTGTAGGGGCGCTCGCTGGTGAGGGCGTCGAAGACGTCGGCGATGGCGACGATGCGGCCTTCGTGGGGGATTTGCTCGCCTTGCAAGCCTTGCGGATAGCCGCTGCCGTCCCATTTCTCGTGGTGCGTCAGAGCGATGGTGCGCGCCATTTTCAACAGGCCGCCCGCGTGCTCGCCGATGATGGCCGCGCCGATTTCCGCGTGGCGGCGCATGACGTTCCATTCTTCCGCATCGAGCTTGCCCGGCTTTTGCAGGATGGCGTCGGGGATGCCGATCTTGCCCACGTCGTGCATGGGCGCCGCGTTCAACAAATCTTCCGCCCTGGCCGCGCTGTAGCCGGCCGCCAGCGCCAGCTGGCGCGCGTAATAGCTCATGCGGATGACGTGCATGCCCGTCTCGTTATCCTTGTACTCGGCCGCCTGGCCCAGGGTCTGGATCACCTGCAGGCGCGAGCGGCGCAATTCCTCGGCGTCCACCAGCGACAAATGCGTGCGCACGCGGGCGCGCACGATGGGCGGGCTGACGGGCTTCGTGATGTAGTCGACGGCGCCGGCGTCGAAGCCGTCCGCCTCGTCCTTCACGTCACACAGCGCGGTGACAAAAATAACGGGGATGGAGGCCGTGGTCGGCATGGCTTTCAGCTGGCGGCACACCTCATAGCCCGTCATGGCGGGCATCATGATGTCGAGCAGGATCAGTTCGACAGGGTTGTTCTGCGCCAGTTCCAGCGCCTTCTCGCCATCCTTGGCATACAGCAGGCGGTAATCGTCCTGCAAAATCTGGCGCAGCACCTGCAGATTCGTCGCTTCATCGTCGACCAGCAGCAGGATCGGTTTGTCTTCGTGTAAGGTCATCGTCAGTCCAATATCAGGAAAGGTCGGCAGGCGCTGGTGCTTCCAGCCACGCCAGCAGCTGGCGCAGCACGCCCGCGGCACGCGCAAATTCAAAGTCGTCGATGGCGCTGGCCAGCGCCTGCAGGCGCTGCTGCTGGCCGTGCGGCGCCAGCATGGCGGCGATCTGCGCCATCAGGGCATCGTCCAGCTGCCCGCCTTCCAGGCTGGCGATGGCTTGCCGCAGCAAGGCGCCAGCGGCAGGCGCATCGAGCGGCGCGCTGGCGGCCGGCGCCTGCATGGCCACGGCGGGCATCCCAACTTCTTCCAGCTCGCCGGCCAGCGCCAGGAAGGCGGCCGCCAGCTGCAGCAGCAATTCGGTGGCCGGCAGCTGGCGCGCAATCGCCTGCTCGATGCGTCCCAACAGACTTTCGACCTGCACCAGGCACAAATTGCCCGCCGCGCCCTTGATACGGTGCAGCAGGTGGCCCGCCACGCTGCCGTCGCCGCGCTCCAGTTCCGCCGCCAGCATGGCGGCGCAATCGCCATTGGCCTGCACGAAACGGCCGATAGCCCGCTGCAAGGCTTCGCGGCCGCCCCACAGAGCGATGCCGCGCTGCCAGTCGACCTGGCCGTCGGCCGCACGCGCCGCCGCGCCGGTCGCCGGCGGCGGCTTGGCCACGGCGAGATCGAGCAGACGGGCGATTTCCGCCGTCAGCTTGTGCATTTCCAGCGGCTTCGAGGCAAAACCGTTCATGCCGGCCGTCTGCGCGGCGCGCCGGTCCTGTTCCAGCACGCTGGCCGTCAGGGCGATGATGGGCGTCGCCTTCAAACCCTGCTCGCGCTCGAACACGCGGATCAGGCGCGTCGCTTCCAGGCCATCCATGCGCGGCATCTGCACGTCCATCAGGACGATGTCGAAGCTGCCCTTGCTGAACTCGCGCACGGCGCTCTCGCCATCGCTGGCGGCGATCACCTGGTGGCCGGCCGCGCCCAGGCTGATCAGGAGCAGCTCCACGTTCTGCGGCACGTCGTCGGCCGCCAGGATGCGCAGCGGCGGCAAGGCCACCACGGGCTGCTCGCTGCGGCGCGCCACGGCCTTGCCCGGCGCCAGCGGCAGCAGCACGTGGAACACGCTGCCCACGCCCAAGGTGCTTTCCACGGTGATGGTGCCCTTCATCAGCTCGACCAGCTGCAGCGAAATCGTCGTGCCCAGGCCCGTGCCGCCAAAACGCCGGCTCATCGAGGAATCGGCTTGCGTGAATGGCGCAAAGATCTTGTCCAGGCGGTCGGCGGGGATGCCGATGCCCGTGTCGTGCACGGCGATGTGGACTTGATCTCCCTGCATGTCGACGGCGACGCGCACATGGCCCACTTCCGTGAACTTGACCGCGTTGCCGATCAGATTCGTCAGCACCTGCTGCACGCGGCGCGCGTCGCCCAGGAAGAACTGGCCCATGCCGGGATCGACATCGACGTGCAGCACCAGGTCGCGCGCATGCGCCGTGACGCGCAGGGACGCGGCCACGTGGTCGACCAGGTCGGGCAGCGAGAAGTCCACCAGTTCCAGCTCGGTGGCGCCCTTTTCCAGCTTGGCCGTGTCGAGGATGTCGTTGAGCAGTTCGAGCAACGAACGGGCCGACTGGCGCACCGTGCCCAGGTGGCGGCGCTGCAGGCTGTCCAGGGCCGTCCCCAGCAGCACTTCCGTAAAGCCGATGATGGCGTTCATCGGCGTGCGGATCTCATGGCTCATGTTGGCCAGGAAGCTGGTCTTCGATTCGGCGGCCAGCTCGGCGCGGTCTTTCGCCGCGCGCAGGTTTTCCTGCATGGCGCGCCGTTCGCTCACGTCGGTGGCCAGCTTGACCACCTTGAACGGCTTGCCGTCCGTATTGAAGATCGGGTTGTACGAGGCCTGTATCCACACTTCCCTGCCATCCTTGCCGATGCGCTTGTACTCGCCCGTATTGAATTCGCCGCCCGCCAGGTGCTGCCAGAACGCGATGTAGTCGGGCGAGGTCACGTGGGCAGGTTCGCAGAAGATGCTGTGGTGCAGGCCCAGCACGTCCTCGAGCCGGTAGCCGACCAGGTCGAGGAAGTTCTGGTTCACTTCCAGGATGCGCCCCTGCAGGTCGAACTCCGCGACGGCCGTCGCGCGCGAAATGGCCGTCACCTTGCCTTCGTATTCGGCGTTGCGCAATTCGCTTTCCGTGATGTCGAGGATGACGCCGTCGATCCAGCGCACCACGCCGTCGTTGTCGAGCACGGGGCCGCTGCTTTCGCGCACCCAGCGCTCGCGCCCGTCGCGGTGGAGCATGCGGTAGACGTTCTCGAAGTCGCGCTGTTCGCCGGCCGCCTGCACGCAGGTGTCGTTGACGCGCTGGCGGTCGTCCGGATGCACGAGGTCGAACAGCCTGACCGCCCTTCGATGAAGTCCTGCGGCATCCAGCCCGTCAGGTTGAAGACGGCGTCGCTGATGAAAATCATCTTCCATTCGGGCGCGAAGCTGCAGTGGAAGGAGACGCCGGGGATATTGCGGATCAGGGTGCGGTACTGGCGCTCGCTGTCCTTCAGCGCCTGCTCCATGCTGCGCGAAGAGCGCATGTCCGTGACGAAGGCCACGAACAGGGGCTGGCCCGGCGTGTCGATCTTGCCGATCGCCACGCGCATGGGCAGCACGGCGCCATCCTTGTGGCAGCCATCGAGTTCGCGTCCGCTGTCGAGGATGCGCGAGGCGCCCGTTTCCAGGTAGTCGCGCAGATAGCCCTCGTACTCGGCCGCGTCGGCCGGCTGCAGCAGCACGCTGGCGTCGCGCCCCACGATGTCCGCTTCGCGCCAGCCGAACAGGCTTTCCGCGGCGGGATTGAAGGAGCGCACCTTGCCCTGGCCATCGATGGTGATCAAGCCATCGGCTGCCGTATCGACAATGGCGCGCAAGCGCGATTCGCTGGCACTGGCGTGGCGCAGCAGCTGGCGGTAGCGCAGCAAGCCGTTCGCGGCGGCCACGAAGACGGTTAGCGTGACGGTGATCAGGGCCACGGCCAGGGCCACGAACGAGGCTTGCACGGTAATCGTATTGTCGCCCGCCGTGGGCGTGCCGGAAAAGCGCGCCGCCAGCATGCCGGTGTAATGCATCCCGGAAATGGCCAGCCCCATGACGGCACTGCTGGCAAACAAGGACGCCAGCGGCCCCAGGCGCAAACGCATGGCGCTCAGGCCGAAGCGTATCCACAGCGCCAGCATGGCCATGACGACGGCCACCAGCAGCGACAGCGCGAACAGCCAGGGCTGGTAATGCAGGGTCAGCGACGTCTGCATGGCGGCCATGCCGCTGTAATGCATGGAACCGATGCCCACGCCGACGAGCACGCCGCCCACCACCAGCTGGCGCCAGCTGATGCGCGGACGCGCCAGCAAGTGCAGCGCCACCCACGAGGCCGCCATACCCGGCAGCATGGACAGCAGGGTCAGGCCCGGTTCGAAGGAGACGCGCGTGCAGATGTCGAAAGCCAGCATGCCGATGAAATGCATCGACCAGATGCCGCCGCCCAGCGCGATGGCGCCCGTGATGATGGCCGTCTGGCGCTGGAATCCCCGCTCGCTGCTGCGCGCCATGCCGGCGATCTGCAAGGCCATGAACGAGGCGAAGATGGCGATAGCGATGGAAAACAGCACCAGCCAGACATTGTGCGTGCCATAGATATACGGCAAGGTATCGTCCGATACGGCAAAGATGGAACTCAGCATACTGTCGTGAACTCAATAGAGTGAAACGTGACGTCGCAAAACATGACGGCGCACCGCGCGCGCCGGCGCCACGCTTTTACTAAAGCGGCAACACAGCGGAAATGACAACGGTAGCAGTCGACCAGGGCAAGGCTCGGTCATCACGCCCGCGCCTGCCGCGCGGGGGAAAGGTGCTTTTTACAGAGTGAAAAAGCGGAATGCGTACGAACTCTGGCGCGGATGGCTGGCCGCCAGCGTGACGATGATTTTTTAAAGAGCCATGAGTATAGTTGCTTTGCGAACATATTCATAGGACTTCAGCAATATAGTTATCAAAAATGATAGTTATTGCGGCGGCGATGCGACACTGGCCCGTCTGCGCCTACCCCTGCGGCCAGCGCGCGCGGATGGCCGCGGATTCCTGGCTGATCGGCCCAGCCGTCTCGCGGACAGGGATACCGGCCAGTCTACAGCGGCGGCTCAGTTCCTCCTTGATCTGGCACAGCGTCCAGCGCTGCGGCACGGGCAAGTTCAGGCCCACCACGCGGATCAGCGGACAGTCCGCGAGAGTCGTGTAGAGCAGCAGCTCCACGCGCGCCAGCGGTGCCGGGGTCCGATAGACCTGCAATGCGCCCGCATACGTGACCACGTCCAGCCGCTGCAGCTGCGCCAACTCCAGCTGCACGCTTTTATCCCAGCCGGGCAGGCGCCGCGCATGGCGCCGCAGCAGCAGGCCCGCATCGCCAAGTTCCACATGAAAGAGCAAAGCGCGTCCGGGAAACAGCACCAGGCCCGCGATCCAGGCGGCCAGAGCCAGCGGACCGAACAACACTGCCTCGCCCGCGTACGGCACGTCGCGCCAGACGGCTTGCCCGACAAAGGCGAGGATCAGGGCGCAGCCGGCCAGCAGCACGCTGCGCGACAGCACGGGACGCATGTCCGCCATCAGCGCCGCCTGGGCCGCGGCATCGTCGGCTGGCGCAAAGCATATCCATTCCGCGCGCGCCGGCTTCAGCCTGGGTCCCAGCTCCCCGCTCAAGCGGTCGGCGCCAGCATGCCGCGGAACCACGCCAGTTGCTCGCGCGTCAGGTAATTGGCGCCATCGCCATGCAGGATGACGATTTCGATCTCGGCGGGAATCGAGGCGATCAGCTGTGCGCCCGTGACGGGAATCTTGGGAAAGTTGATGCCGACCAGGAAGGCCGGGTCTTCCGCCACCGTCACGCAGCGGCGCTCCGGGTTCGGCGACGGCACGAGGAACAGGTCGATCTGCTCGCTTTGCCCGCCGATAACGACGTGCAATTGCGCGGCCAGCAGTTCAGGCAGGATCAGCTCGATGTTATTTTCGGCGCGCGATTGCTGGAAGGCGCTTTTCAGGGGCGTAAGGACAGGGATGGCGGTCATGGCAGAGTGAAAAGATAAAGACGGCGGCAGTGTAGCAGAGGCGCCTGGCCGGGCGCGCTCTGCTGGCGCAGCCGCTACAGCTTGTAGTTCAGCGAGACCAGCACGCTGCGCGGCGCGCCGTAGCGTTCCAGCCCGCCCGACCAGGAATAGCCGAGCGCCTGGTAATAGCGGCGGTCGAGCACGTTATCGATATTCACGCGCAACTGCAGCTGCTCGCTGATGCGGTAGCCAGCCGTCAGCCCGACGATGGCGTAGCCGCCCTGCTGCGTCAGGTAAGCCTTGTCGCGGCGCTCGATCTTGTCCTGCGCAGTCACGGAGGCGCCCAGGTTCCATTTTTCCAGGCTGCCGCGCAGCTGCACAGTCGTGTACAGCTTGAACAATTGCTTCGGCTCGTCCGTGGCGATGCGCTGGCCGATGTTGGCGGCCACGCTGTCTTTCGTGTACTTGGCCAGCACATAGGTGTAGCCGCCCGCGATCTGCCAGCCCGGCAATGGCGAGCCCGAGAGTTGCAAGTCGACGCCTTCGCTTTGCACCTGCCCGGCAGCGCGGGCGCAATAGATGGCGCCGCCCGTGGGGCAATTGACTTCATCGGTCATGGCGCGGTTGTTTTGTTTGATGCGGAACAAGGCGCCGCTGGCGTTGAGCCTGCCGCCGAAATACTCCCCCTTGACGCCCGCTTCCAGGTTGGTGCCGCTCAACGGCGGCAAGGTATTGCCTTTTACATCGAGCACGCTTTGCGGCTCAAAGATCTGCGTGCCGCTCGCATACACGGAATGGTGCCGGTCCAGGTCGTAGACGAGGCCCGCGTACGGCGTAAACTTCGCGTTTTCCGTCAGGCTGCGGCGCCACGCCGGATTGGTGGCATACCAGCCCGTGACATCCTGCGCATACCAGCCGAAGCGCCCGCCCAGCACCAGGCGCAGCGGATCGGCCAGGCTGAAGTTGCCTGCCGCATAAATCCCCTTCTCGTCCGTCTTGCGGCCCCAGTTAAAGGGCTCGAATGGCGCGCCGCGCATCGGGTAGGCATAGGGATTCCAGTGGCGCAGATCGAACACGCGCGTTTGCGCGCCTTCCCAGCTCTGGGCCGCATCCGAATCGTCATGACGGTAGCTGGCGCCGACGATGACGTCATGCCGGCGGCCGAACCAGGTGACGGGACCGCTCAGGCGCCAGTCCGCCACCACCTGTTGCGTGTTGTATTTCCAGCCCGTTTCCGACTGTTCCAGCAAAAGCGTTTCACCGCCGACGCGGCCGTTGGTGGTATTGCGCGTGCTCGACGAGGCATCGATATGCGTGATGGCGAAGCGGCTGCGCCAGCCCTTCTCCAGCTGTGTTTCCAGGTCGGCGAAGACGACGTTGTTGTCGCGCTTCTGGAAGGAATCGGCATTGTTCAGGAAAGTCGAGCGGGGCAAGTCCATGTGGCGGCCATCGGGCAAGGTCGGCAAACCGACGAACACGCCGTCTGTGCGGCTGTGCTGGCGCGAAAAGCCGATGCCGGCCGTGCTCGACGGCGTCAGGTCCGCCTCCAGAATCGCATACACGGTGCCGTTCCTGTTGCCCACCACGTCGACAAAGCTGTCGCTGTCGCGCAGACTGGCCGCCACGCGCCCGCGCACGCTGCCCGACGCGTTCAGGGCATTGCTGGCGTCCAGCGTCAACTGCCGGTCCTGCCAGCTTCCCGCGTGCACGGACGCATTCAGCAGGGGCGTGGCCGTGGGACGCTTGCGTATCATGTTGATGCTGCCCGACGGCGCGCCCGCCCCTTCCATCAGGCCGGTGGCGCCGCGCACCACTTCCACCCGGTCGTACATCAGCATGTCGGCCGAGACGTTGCGCTCATTGAAATCCGTGACATCGAGCGGCAAGCCATCGACATTGATGTGGCTCAAGGCAAAGCCGCGCGCAAAATACCGGGTTTCCTGGTCGGACACGCCCTGCGTCTTGCCATAGATACCGGGCGTGGCGCGCGCCACGTCCTGCAAGGTGGTCATATCGAAATCTTCCATCTGCTGGCGCGAAATGACGCTGACCGTTTGCGGCGTGTGGCGTTGCGACAGGTTCAGGCCCGTGGCCGTCGACATATTGCGCGATGTGTACAAGCCCGTGCCTTCCGTGGCGCGGTCCGCCTCGGCGCTGACGACCACGGCGGGCATGCTGGCCAGGCCGCCATCGGCCGTGCTGGTCTTGATTTTTCGCAACAGGTAATTGCCCTTGCCGCCGTCCGCCACTTCGAGGCCGCTGCCTTGCAGCAACGTTTGCAAACCGGCCATGACGCCATGGCGGCCCTGCAAGCCCGGCGTCGCCAGGCCGTCCAGCGCCACGCCCTGCGTGGACAGGTTCACGCCGGCGGCGATGGCAAACGAGGCCAGCGCTTCGCGCAGATTGCCGGCGGGAATGCTGTACTCGCGCACGGTGGCGGCGGGGCTGGCCTCGGCCGCCAGCGCTGTTTGCGGCAAAGTGGCGCCGGCCGCGCCCATGGCGAGGAACACGGCCAGCGCGGCGCGCACGGCGCCGGTGGCGGGATGGAGCGCGGGTGGCGTCCACGGTGAAAATAAGCGGTGCTGCACAGCCATGTAAACCCTTTCGATGGTTCGGATTGTTCGTTCTCTACCTTGTATGACGAAGCAATCCGAAAAAAGGGACAGGGAACTGCGCATGGCGGCGCTGATCGGCTTACGCCGCCTCGACACTGATCCAGTAGCGCGTGCGCCGAGCCAGCCGGATCGGCAGGGAACGTTGCAGCAGGAGCAGGATATTGTCCGGGTCATGCAACTGGAAGATGCCGTCCACGGGCATGGCCGCCAGCGCCGGATCGCAGCGCAGCACGCCATAGCGGTAGCGCGCCACCTGTTCCAGCACCTCGGCCAGCGGCATGCGCTCGGCGATCAGCACGCCCCGCAGCCAGGCATCCGCATGGGGTGACAGCGGCGTCAAGGCGGAAACGGCCACGTCGTCGAAACTGCCCTGCCGGCCCGCATCGACCCTGCGCAAGCCGCCGGGCGCCTGCGATGGCGCGATCTCGACGGCGCCCTCGCTGACGCTCACCTCGGTGCGCGGCGCCAGTACGCTGCCGCCCTGGCGCACGCTGAAGTGCGTGCCCAGCGCGCGCACGGCGCCATTGCTGCTGCGCACGAGGAACGGACGCGCCGGCACGGCCCCGTCATGCGCCGTGGCAACATGAAGTTCGCCCGCATGCAAGACCACCAGCCGCGCCGCGCCGTCAAAACGCACGTCGATGGCCGTGTCCGTATTGAGCGCCAGTTGCGTGCCGTCGGGCAAGGTCATGCGGCGGATTTCGCCCCTGGCCGTGCGGATGCCGGCGCGCCACGCTTGCCACGGTGCCGACTGGCTGGCCAGCCACAGGGCCGGGCCGGCCGCGATCAGCCCGGCCAGGCCGTAGAGCACGGCGCGCCGCTGCGGCGACTGCGGCGGCGCCTCCGCCGTCTGGCGCAGCGCGGCCGGCACGCTGGCCAGGGTGCCGCAAACGAGCTCGGCCCGCTGCCAGGCCGCTGCATGCGCGGGATCGCTGGCGCGCCAGTCCTGGAACGCTTGCTGTTCGTCAACGTTCAAGGGGCCCCCGTGCAGGCGCACCAGCCAGTGCGCCGCCGCGCGGGCGGCGCGCGCGTCGATGGCAGCCGTGCTGGCGTTCACAGGATCAAGAGGATGCAGCGTTCGAAGGCCTGCACCATGTAGCGCTTGATGCTGCGCTCGCTCACGGCCAGGCGCCGGGCGATTTCCCCGTAGGCCATGCCGTCGACATGGGCCAGCAAAAAAGTGCTGCGCACGAGCGGCGGCAAGCCGTCGAGCATGGCATCGATGCGCTGCAAGGCTTCCAGTACCAGCAAGCGCTCTTCCGGCGACTGCATCAGCAGATCGGGCTGCTGCGCCAGGGTTTCCAGCCACGCCTGCTCCAGCGACAGGCGCCGGTAATGGTCGATCAGCAGGCGCTGCGCCACGGTGGTCAGATAGGCGCGCGGTTCGCGCAAGCTCTGCCGGCCCTCGGGCGGCGCCGTCAGCAGGCGCACGAAGGTATCCTGCGCCAGGTCGGCCGCATGGTCGGCGCACTGCAGCTTGGCGCGCAGCCAGCGCATCAGCCAGCCATGATGATTGCTGTAGATGACTGCGACCGATTCGCCGGATTGCGCAATGTTCACTAGGACTCCGATGCGCGCAAGGCAAGGCGCGACTAATTGATAATAATTCTCATTATCACAAATCCTTGCCCCCGGCGTCAATGCCGGTGCCTGCCTATCGCAGGAAACCGTTGTTTCAGCGCGGCGCCCGGCGCCTGCTTAACGTTTTTGCGCGGGTTTCGCCGGCGCCGGCGCCGGGCGCAGGATGCTGGGCTTGACATACATCGCGGTATTGTCGCTGCGCATCTCGATATCGAACATGCCGCTCGCGCGCAGGACTTCGCTGAGTTTCTTGTAGCCGTAATTGATGGGTGAAAAGGAACTGGTATTGGAAACGTATTTGCCGACCTTGCTCAGGTGCGACCAGCCGTCGATCTCGGAGGTCTGGCTCACGGCGTTGAGCAACAGCTGCGTCAGGACGGGATCCTCGATCAGGGCGCTGTCGCGAACGGCTTCGGCCGTGGCCTGCCCCGTCGCCGCTTGCGCCGTCGGCACCAGGTTTTCGATGTAGATGAACTGCGAGCACGCCTGCACGAAGGCCGGCGGCGTTTTTCGTTCGCCGAAGCCGAAGACGGGCAAGCCGCTCTCGAGGATGCGCATGGCCAGCGGCGTGAAATCGCTGTCGCTCGTCATCAGGGCGAAGCCGTCGACATTCTTGCTGTACAACAAGTCCATCGCATCGATGATCATCGCGGCGTCCGTCGCGTTCTTGCCGCTCGTGTAGGCGAACTGCTGCAAGGGGCGGATGGCGTTGGGGTGGAGTTTTTCCACCCAGCCGCTCAGATAGCTGCTCTTCCAGTCGCCGTGCGCATGCCGCACATTGACCGTGCCATGTTTGGCCAGCTCGGCAAGGACGCCTTCCACGGCGGTGCTGCTCACGTTATCGCAATCGATCAGCAAGGCGATGCGCATGTCATTGGGTTTCACGGTCACTCCCGACAAATTCATTGGACGGCATGCGCCGCCAGCCTGGCGCGCGCTCAGCGCACGCCAGCGGGCAGAACGGCTGGCGCCCGCTCCGGGTTCGCCCCCTTGAGCTGCATCCAGTTATTCGCAATCAATTGGTATTCCAGCGTCTTCCGATCATGCCCCACGCCGCCGTATTCGACCGTCAGCCGGATGCAACGCTGGCCTGCGGCGCCGCCAATCAGCCTGCGCATCGGCACGCTCTGATCGAGGATCACGTCGCTCGGATTGAATTTTCCGCCAACATCGGCGATACCGGCAACACCCGGCCTGGCGCGCCCCAGCAAGTCCTGCACCTGGGCGGGAAGTGCATCGAGCGAGGTCACCGCCGTGCGGTCCTCCGCATCGCATGAAGCGTCCTGCGCCCACGCCTGGGCCTGGGCCGGGCAAGCCAGCATGAGCATCAATACGGCAGCATATCCGGGTTTCATCTTGACGGTTCTTTCAATTGCCAAATGGGAAAGTATCCATATTCTCACGCGGGAGCCGATAACGCCAGCCGGCCGGCCACGGGGCGTGGCAACAACGCCGCGCTGACGGCCATGAGGTATGTCAAACAATGAGCAGGAAGGCGCAAGGAGGCCCAGGACGGGCAGGATCAGGACCGGCCGCGTCCGGCAATTCGGAGCGGCCAGCCGGTCGTCGGTCAGTGCTGGCCGATCTTCATGATTTTCAGCGCGTTCGTGCCGCCCACCTTGCCCATCGGCTCGCCCCAGGTCAGTACGACGGTGTCGCCCTTGGCCACGACTTTATGTTCCAGCAGCAAGTCTTCCGCCTGCTGCAAGACCTTGTCGCGGTCCGTGCCCGACGTCAGTTCCAGCGTGCTGACGTTGCGGTACAGGGCCAGCTTGCGGCGCGTGCCCACGCTGGGGGTCAGCGCGACGATGGGGATGTCGATGTTGCAGCGGCTCATCCACAGGGCCGTGGAACCCGATTCCGTCAGGGTGGCAATCGCCTTCACGCGCAGGTGGTGGGCCGTAAACAGGGCGCCGTAGGCGATCGACTGGTCGATGCGCGAGAACGTGGCGTTGAGGAAATCGGCATCCAGCTTGCAGGTATCCCACTTTTCCGCATCGAGGCAGATGGCGGCCATCGCTTCCACCGTTTCGATCGGGTAGCGGCCCGAGGCCGTTTCCGCCGACGTCATGACGGCGTCCGTGCCGTCGAGCACGGCATTCGCCACGTCGGACACTTCCGCGCGGGTCGGCACGGCGTTGACGATCATCGATTCCATCATCTGCGTGGCCGTGATCGCCAGCTTGTTCGACGCGCGCGCCATCTTGATCATGCGCTTTTGCAAGGCCGGCACGGCCGCGTTGCCCACTTCCACGGCCAGGTCGCCGCGCGCCACCATGATGCCGTCGGACGCGTCGAGAATCTCTTGCAGCGCGGGAATGGCTTCCGCGCGTTCGATCTTGGCGATCATCATCGGCTTGTGATCCCATGCTTCGCCCGCGATATTCGCAAGCTGGCGCGCCATGACCATGTCGGTGGCGTTTTTCGGGAACGAGACGGCCACGTAATCGGCCTGGAAGCTCATCGCCGTTTTCACGTCTTCCATGTCTTTCGCCGTCAGGGCCGGGGCCGACAAGCCGCCGCCCTGGCGGTTGATGCCCTTGTTGTTCGACAATTCGCCGCCAATCTTGACGGTCGTGTGGATTTCGCTGCCGACGACCTTGTCGACCGTCAAGACGATGAGGCCGTCGTTGAGCAACAATACGTCAGCGGCGCGCAAATCGCGCGGCAATTCCTTGTAGTCGAGGCCGCAGCGTTCGATGTTGCCCAGTTCGCCGTTTTCGCCCCATTTCGCGTCGAGGATGAAGGAAGCGCCGTTTTCCAGGAAAATCTTGCCTTCTTCAAACTTGCCGACGCGAATCTTCGGGCCTTGCAAGTCGGCCATGATGGCCACTTCGCGGCCGCACAGGGCTGCCGCTTCGCGCACCATGCGGGCGCGGTCGATATGGTCTTGCGCCTTGCCATGCGAGAAGTTCAGGCGCACGACGTCGACGCCGGCCTTGAACATGCGGACCAGGGTATCGATATCGTTCGAAGCGGGGCCGATGGTGGAAACGATCTTGGTGGCGCGTTGCTGTACTTGCATGGTCATGGTGTGCTGCTTTCTATAAGGTTCGTGCTGCTGCAAGGGCCAGCCTTGTGGGCCGGCCGTCCTGGTGCGCTGGATCAGCGCTGGTTCTTCTTACTTGGCCGCCATCAGGGCGACCGTGGTGTCGAGCATGCGGTTCGAGAAGCCCCACTCGTTGTCGTACCACGACGACACTTTCACGAGGCGGCCCGAGACCTTGGTCAGTGTGGAATCGAAGTTCGACGAGGCCGGGTTATGGTTGAAATCGATGGAAACGAGCGGTTCCGTCTGGTAAGTGAGAATGCCTTTCAGCGCGCCTTCCGACGCCGCTTTCAGCAAGGCGTTGACTTCCTCGACCGTGGTGTCGCGCCTGGCGATGAAGGACAGGTCGACCAGCGAGACGTTAATCGTCGGCACGCGCACGGCGAAACCATCGAGCTTGCCATTGAGTTCCGGCAAGACGAGCCCGACAGCGGCGGCCGCACCCGTCTTGGTGGGGATCATCGAATGCGTGGCCGAGCGGGCGCGGCGCAAGTCTTCATGCATCACGTCGGACAAGACCTGGTCGTTCGTGTAGGCGTGCACGGTGGTCATCAGGCCCGATTCGATGCCGATGGCGTCGTTGAGCGGTTTGACTAATGGCGCCAGGCAATTCGTCGTGCACGAGGCATTCGAGATGACCGTGTCCGTGGCTTTCAGCACGTGCTGGTTGACGCCGAACACGATGGTGGCGTCCACGTCCTTGCCGCCCGGCGCGGAAATGATGACTTTCTTTGCCCCACCCTTCAGGTGGGCCGAGGCTTTTTCCTTGGTGGTGAAAAAACCCGTGCATTCGAGAACCACGTCAACGCCCAACTCTCCCCACGGAATCAGGGCCGGGTCGCGCTGCGCGAAGACGCGGATGCGGTCGCCGTTGACGAGCATGTTCTCGCCATCGATGGTGACGACGCCGGGAAACTTGCCGTGCACCGTGTCGTAGCGCGTCAGATGCGCATTCGACTTGGCGTCGCCCAGGTCGTTGATGGCGACGATCTCGATATCCTGCTGCTTGCCGCCTTCATAAAACGCGCGCAAGACGTTGCGGCCGATGCGGCCATAGCCATTGATGGCAACTTTGATGGTCATGCTGTCTCCTTGATATTGTTTGAATGAATCAATTAACCGCTATTGCGAAGTCCTGCGGCGATGCCATTGATCGACAAATGAATGCCCGTGCGCGCCGCCGCATCCTGTTTACCTTCGCGGAAGCGTTTCAACAGCTCCACCTGCACGTGGTTGAGCGGATCGATGTACGGGAAGCGGTTGCGTATCGAGCGCTGCATCAGCGGGTTGGCCTGTTGCAACTCTTCCTGGCCCGTGATCAGTTTCAAGGCATCCAGGGTGGCCGCGTATTCGGCGCGGATGCGCGTAAAGATGGCCTCGCGCAAGGCCTTGTCCTTGACGAGTTCCGCATACTTGCCGGCGATGGCGATGTCGCTCTTGGCCAGCACCATATCCATGTTCGACAGCAATGACGTGAAGAAGGGCCAATCCGTGTACATGCCGCGCAGCACGTCCGCGCCGTCGGCGGGATGGGCGGTCAGGTAGGCTTGCACGCGCGGAACCGAAACCGAACCAGCCCGGCAGCATCAAGCGGCATTGCGCCCAGCTCAAGACCCAGGGAATGGCGCGCAGATCCTCGATCGAGGTCGATTTCTTGCGCGAGGCGGGACGGCTGCCGATGTTCAGCGCGGCAATCTCGGCGATCACCGTCGATTCCCAGAAGTATTGTTCGAAACCGTCCGTGCCGTAGACGAGGTCGCGGTAAGCGTTCAGGGCCGTGCCGGACAGCTCTTCCATGGCGGCCAGGTGGCCCGCGCCGGCCGACGCCTTCGGCTGCAGCTGCGCCTGCGGCAGCAGGGTCGACTGGATGGTGGCGGCCACCAGCACTTCGAGGTTGCGGCGCCCGACTTCCGGGTTCGCATACTTGGCCGTGATGACTTCGCCCTGCTCCGTCAGGCGGATCTGGCCCTGCACGGCGCCGGCCGGCTGGGCCAGGATGGCTTCGTAGCTGGGGCCGCCGCCGCGTCCGACGGAGCCGCCGCGGCCGTGGAACAGTCGCAGCTTGATCTGATATTCCTTGAACACGGTCACCAGCTCGATTTCGGCCTTGTACAGTTCCCAGCCGGAGGTCAGAAAGCCGCCGTCCTTGTTGCTGTCGGAATAGCCGAGCATGACTTCCTGCTGGTCCGCGCGCGACGCCAGCAAGCCCCGGTAGAACGGCAAGCCGAACGCGCGCGCCATGATGGCGGGGCCGGCGCGCAAGTCGTCGATCGTCTCGAACAGGGGGATGATGTTGACGTCCACTTCGCGGCTGTCCTGGCGCAGCAAACCCACTTCTTTCAGCAGCAAGGCCACTTCCAGCAAGTCCGACACGCTGGCCGCCTTGGAAATGATGCAGTTCGGCACCGATTCGCGGCCGTACTTGACATGGGCTGCGCGCACGGCACGGAAAATGTCGAGTTCGGACGTCGTTTCTTCCGAGTACTGCGCATACGGCGACGCCAGCAGGCGCGGCGACTCCAGCTCGGCCAGCAGCACGGCGATGCGCTGCTCTTCATCGAGATCCAGGTAGACGAGGCCCGGCTGGGCGCCCGCGAACAGTTCGCCCACGACGCGCTCGTGCACGTCGGAATTCTGGCGCAGATCGAGCGGCGCCAGCGAGAAGCCGAAGACCTTGACGGCGCGGCGCAGCTGGCGCAGCCGGCCACGCGCCAGCGCGCGCAAGCCGTTGCTGACGAGCGAATGCTGGACCACGTCCAGGTCGGCCAGCAGTTCGGCGGCAGTCGCGTAGGGCTGCACGCCGTCGGCTTGCTTGCCCTTGCCAGAGAGCACCACGCGCGTGCTTTCCAGGCGCGCATGGATGCCATGCAGGGCGCGGCGATAAGGCTCGTCGACCCGGTGCGGCGACGCATCGGCCGAACGCTCGGCCAGCGCGCGCAGCGGCTCGCTGCAGGCATTGAGTATTTGCGCCAGCGACAGTTGCGAAGCGAGCTTGCGCAATTCACCGAGGTAAAAGTCGAGCACCTTGTCGGCCTGCGTCTGCAGGGTGCTGCGCAGGATGTCGGCCGTGACGAAGGGGTTGCCGTCGCGGTCGCCGCCTATCCAGCTGCCGACTTTCATGAAATTGGGCAATTCCGCATCTTCCCAGCGGGCATCGCGCTGGGCCAGCATGGTTTCCAGCGAGGAATACAATTTCGGCAATTCGCGCAAGATCGTGTGGTCGTAGAACGACAGGCCGTTGGCCACTTCATCCATGACGGACAGCTTGCTCGTGCGCAACAAACGCGTCTGCCACAGGGTGACGATGCCGCGGCCCAGCGCTTCTTCGTTTTGCTCCGCTTCTTCCGGCGTCATTTGCACGCGGTCGCGCTCGCTCAACAGGCGGGCGATGGCCATCTGGCAATTCTGGATGCTCTTGCGCTGCACTTCCGTCGGATGCGCCGTAAAGACGGGGCTGACGAAAGCATCTTCAAAGAAAGTTTCCAGCGCATCGGCCTTGCCCGCGTCGAACACATTGCCGACGGCATGGCTGAGGCTACCCTGGCGCGGCGGCGAGCCGGCGATCAAATGGGCGCGCGTGCGGCGGATGTGATGTTGATCTTCCGCAATGTTGGCCAGCAGCGAGAAGTAGCTGAAAGCGCGCGTCAATTGCGTGGTTTCTTCCTGCGACAGCGCTTGCAGCGCATCGGACAGCTGCGCGCGCGCCGCTTCATCATTGTCGCGGCGGAAACGGATGGCCAGCTGGCGCACGTGCTCGATGCGCTCGAAGGCGGGGTCGCCCAAGTGGTTGCGGATGGCGTCGCCCAGCAGACGGCCCAGCTGGCGGATATCGCTGCTCAGCAGCTCGTCTTTCACTTCATTCATTTGCATGGTATTCATTTCCTGGGGCGGCCACGGCGGCACCGCACAGATTGCGTAGTACGCGCTCCCCGGCCCCGGGAAACGCCCATCATCCGATTTTTGTAGTAAATTTACCTTATTGCTTCACCATCCTCTTGATTTTCATCAATAAAATCCATGCCTAAAGGGTTCAACAGGGGCTTGCGAGCTGTTTTTGCCAGGGCAACAATATGAAAATTTACTACGCATTTAAGCGAAAGGCAATCAACTTTTGTCTTTCGAGGCTGAAAAGTGACGGCGCCATACACAGGCAACACACAGAGGCAACACACAGGGCCGGCCCTCTCCTGTATGCTGGCGGATGAAACAAGGATGTAATCCACATCTTATGAACGAACCCCATGCGACTGACTGCCTACACCGACTACACCCTGCGCACCCTGATGTATCTGGGCGCGCACCGCGACCGCCTCGTCACCATCCAGGATATCGCCGACCTGCACGCGATTTCGAAGAATCATCTGATGAAGGTGGTGCACCAGCTGGGCCTGTCGGGCATCGTGGAAACCGTGCGTGGACGCAACGGCGGCCTGCGCCTGGCGCGCGACCCGGCCGAGATCAATATCGGCACCGTCGTGCGCGAAACGGAAAACGATTTTTTCATGGCGGAATGTTTTAACAAGGAAAACAATACCTGCCCGCTGACGCCCATTGCCTGCTGAAAGCCAAGCTGGGCCAGGCCACGGCCGCCTTCCTGGCCGTGCTCGACACGGTGACCCTGGCCTCGATACTCGAAGCGACGCCGGGCGCACCCGCGCTGGCGGCGGGCGTAATTCCCCTGCGCGTGGCCAAGTAAGGGCCAGGTAAGCGCGCGCCAAAAACAACAATGCCCGGCGAACCGGGCATTGTTTCCTGCAGTAATTACCTAAAACATCAATGCGCGCTGGCGCCTGCCGCGCCGATGCCCGTTTCCGAACGCATTTGCTGCGCTTCATAGCCGGCGCGGTCGATGCGCGCGCGCGGGCTCTTGTCGAGCACCGAGAACAGCCAGATGCCGACGAAGCCTGCCGTCATCGAGAACAGCGCCGGCGAAGCGTACGGGAACAGCGCTTCGCCATGGCCGAGCACGTCGACCCAAACGGACTTCGACACCACCGTCAGCGCGACGGCCGTGGTCAAGCCCAGGAAGCCGCCGATGGTGGCGCCCCGCGTGGTGCAGTCTTTCCACAGCACCGACATGAACAGCACGGGGAAGTTGGCCGAGGCGGCAATGGCGAAGGCCAGCGACACCATGAAGGCGATGTTCTGCTTTTCAAAGGCGATGCCCAGCACCACGGCGATGATGCCCAGCACGATGGTCGTCACGCGCGACACTTTCAATTCATTGGCGCCCGTGGCCTTGCCCTTCTTGATGACGGTGGCATACAGATCGTGCGACACGGCCGACGCGCCCGACAGGGTCAAGCCGGCCACAACGGCCAGGATGGTGGCAAACGCGACCGCCGACATGAAACCGAGGAAGACGTTGCCGCCCACGGCCTTGGCCAGGTGCACGGCCGCCATGTTGTTACCACCCAGCAATTTACCGGCCGCATCCTTGAACTCGGGATTGGTGCTCACCAGCACGATGGCGCCAAAGCCGATGATGAAGGTCAAAATATAGAAATAGGCGATCCAGGTGGTGGCCCAGAACACGGATTTGCGCGCTTCCTTGGCGCTCGGCACCGTGAAGAAACGCATCAGGATGTGCGGCAGGCCGGCCGTGCCGAACATCAGCGCCATGCCGAACGAGATGGCCGAAATCGGGTCCTTGATGAAGGAACCGGGGCCCATGATGGCTTCCTTGGTGGCATGCACGTCCACCGACTTGGCGAACAGCGCTTCCGGGCTGAAGTTGAATTGCGCCAGCACGGCCACGGCCATGAAGGTGGCGCCGCCCAGCAGCATCACGGCTTTGATGATCTGCACCCAGGTGGTGGCCGTCATGCCGCCAAACAGCACGTAGATCATCATCAAGGTACCGACCAGGACGACGGCGATCCAGTATTCGAGGCCGAACAGCAGCTTGATCAGCTGGCCCGCGCCCACCATCTGCGCGATCAAATAGAAGGCCACGACGACGAGGGTGCCGGACGCCGAAAAGATGCGGATAGGCGCCTGCTTGAAGCGGTAGGCGGCCACGTCGGCAAAGGTGTAGCGGCCCAGGTTGCGCAGGCGCTCGGCCATCAGGAAGGTGATGACGGGCCAGCCGACGAGAAAGCCGATGGCGTAGATCAGGCCATCGTAGCCGTTCAAAAAGACGGCGGCGGAAATGCCGAGGAACGAGGCGGCCGACATATAGTCGCCCGCGATGGCCAGGCCGTTCTGGAAGCCCGTGATGCCGCCGCCCGCCGTGTAGAAATCGGAGGCCGACTTGGTCTTCTTGGCCGCCCACTTGGTGACGAACAGGGTGAAGATGACGAAGACGGCGAACATGATGATGGCCGTCCAGTTGGTGGGCTGCTTGACGGCCTGGCCCAGGTCGGCGCCGGCCGCCAGCACGCTGCCGCTGGCGCCCGCCAGCAAGGCCAGCGCTGCCAGGCAGGGAAGTTTGCGTTGCGTCAATACGGCGCCGTTCATGCTTGCACCCGTGCCTGGATGGCGCTGGTCAGGTCGTCGAATTGCTTGTTGGCACGACGCACGTAGATGCCGGTGATCACCACGGTAAACACGATGACGAACAGGCCGATTGGCATGCCCCAGGTCATCACGCCGGCGCCGGTTTTGGCGGCAAGAAATTCCTTGTCGAACGCGATCAGCAGGATGTAGCCGTAATACACCAGCATCATCAGGCCCGTCAGGGCCCAGCCGAAGCGCGAGCGCACCTTGACCAGCTGATGATAATTGGGGTCGCGCTTGATTTGTTGCACAAGATCGTCATGCATGGTGTTGCCTCCGTTATGTAAAAAACTGCTCTTTTCTTGTCGAGCTTGGCTTCACAATACGGGGCGAGCCTTACCCGCCCCTTACGGCGGCGTTTTTTTCTCGCAGAGGCAATACAAGGAGCAACACCAGGCAGACAAGGTCAGTTCAGCGCGGCTGCCGGGCCGAAGAATTCATGGTGCGTCTGCCGTTCCGGTACGCCCAGTTCACGCAGGTATTGCTTGACGGCCCGCATGAACGGCTGCGGCCCCAGGAAATACGCATCGACGTCGCGCGAGGCTGGCAGCCAGCTATTCAACTGCTCTTTATTCAGCAAGCCGACGGCATCGGGTGCATCTTGCGCGCCGGCGTGTTCCGCGTAGCAGTAATAACGTTTCAATTGCGGGTGCTGCGCGGCCAGTTCGTCGATCTGCGCGCGGAACGCATGCACGCCGTGGTGGCGCGCCGCGTGAATGAAATGCACGGGACGCTTGCCGCGCAGGGCCGCCGTCAGCATGGCCAGGGTCGGCGTGATGCCCACGCCGCCGCTGATCAGCACCAGCGGCTTGTCGCCATCCGTCAGCACGAAGTCGCCCGATGGCGGCGTCAGCTGCACGGTATCGCCCGCCTGCACGTGGTCGTGGAAGAAATTCGACACCTTGCCGCCCTCTTCCCGCTTGATGCTGATGCGGTAGGTCTGGCCATTGCTGGCGGCGGACAAGGAGTACTGGCGGCGCATGGGCACGCCATCGACGTCGGCCAGCACGCCGATGTATTGACCTGGCGCAAAGTCGAGCACGGGCTGGCCATCGGCGGGCGCCAGCAGGAAGGACGTGATCTCGCCGCTTTCCACCGTCTTGCTGCGCACGGTGAAGTCGCGCGCGCCGCTCCAGCCGCCCGGCGCGGCAGCCTGCGCCTTGTAGATGCGCCCTTCCTCGCCGGCCAAAATATCGGCCAGCTGGCCGTAGGCTGCGCCCCAGGCATCGATGACGGCATCGCTGGCCACCTCTTCGCCCAGCACTTCGCGGATCGCCTGCAGCAGGCTGGCGCCCACCAGCGGATAGTGTTCGGCGCGGATCTGCAGGGCCACGTGCTTGTTGACGATGGTGGCCACCAGGTCGCCCAGCGCTGCCAGCTGATCGATATGTTTGGCGTACATCAACACGCCATTGGCCAGCGCCCGCTGCTGGTCGCCGCTGTGCTGGTGCGCCTGGTTAAAGTACGGCAGCACTTCCGGATGGTCGCGGAACAGGTTCTTGTAGAAATGACGGGTCAGCGCCTCGCCGCCCTGCTCGAGGATGGGGACGGTGGCCGTGATGATGGCGCGTTGTTCTTGGGTCAGCATGTGGAATTCCTTTAGATATATGGGCAGGCGGTTTTCAGGCCAGTGATTCAATGGCGGGATAAAGATCGTGGTCCTCGCGCCGCATGCGCTGGAACAGCGCGTGCAGCACGGTATTGGCTTCGCTGCGGAAGGCTTCCGGCTCGGCCGCCAGGCGCACGGGCGTATTCCAGCGGCCCGCGAAATCGAGGTAGGCGCCGGCGATGCCGTGCATCTCGTTTTCGTACTGGCGGCCCAGCTGGGCCACCCTGGCCACGCCGGACGCTTGCGCGGCCGGATACAGGTAGCGCTGCTCGACGGCCAGGTGCAGCTTGATCAAGCCGCTCATGGCGATGATCTGTTCGGCGATGGCCTGCGCCTGCGCGGCGACTCCGCCGCGCGCCAGCCGGCGCAAGTCATCGATGGCGGCCAGGATGGCCAGGTGCTGCTGTTTGAATTTGTCGATATTCATGGCGTGTTTCTCTTGTTGAGTGTTGCCAGTGTAGCGGAATCCGTTTAAACATGCAAATTACATGCATCTTTAAGTCAGGCATGAATGTTTCCTGCGGGAATCTTGATCGACATGCGCCACTATGTGCGGCACAGAACACAAGCTCCGGCCATGCCTGCCTATAATTTATCCATCACAGCGCGTGCCCGTTTGCGGCCGTGCCGCACCCTCCACTCCAGCCAAGGATGAGCATGAAAAACAAAACGGGCACGGGCCAGGCGCAGCAACTGGCCGCCATCATCAACGAGCACCACACGGAACTGCTGGACGGCTGGATGGCCGGCCTGATCGCCCGCCTGGTGCGGCGCGACAAGATCGCCGAAAACGAGCTGCGCCAGCAGGCATCGCAATTTCTGCCGCTGCTGGCGGGCGCGCTGGAAAGCGGCGATTCGTTCGACCTCGAAGGCGGCGCCTGGGACGACACGCGCCAGCTGCTCGCGGAAATATCGCAGTCGCGCGTGCGCCAGGGCTACTCGCCGATCGACACGGCCAGCTTCATGTTCGCCCTAAAGGAACCGCTGTTCGCCTACCTGCGCAAGCAAATCACGGCACAGCCGGAGCAGCTGGGCGACGCCATCGTCAGCACCAGCAAATTGTTCGACGAGCTGGGCCTGCTGACCATCGCCATCTACCAGAAGGCGCGCGAACAGGTGATATTGCGCCAGCAGCAGGAATTGCTGGAACTGTCCACGCCCGTGGTGCAGCTGTGGCAAAACGTGCTGGCCCTGCCCCTGATCGGCACCCTCGACAGCGCCCGCACGCAGGTGGTAATGGAAAGCCTGCTGCAAAAGATCGTCGACACGGGCGCGCTGATCGCCATCATCGACATCACGGGCGTGCCCACCGTCGACACGCTGGTGGCGCAGCACCTGCTGAAAACCATCGCCGCCGCGCGCCTGATGGGCGCCGACTGCATCATCAGCGGCATCCGCCCGCAGATCGCGCAAACCATCGTGCACCTGGGCGTCAACCTGGAAGACGTGATGACCAAGGCCACGCTGGCCGACGCCTTCGTCGTGGCCCTGAAACGCACGGGCTCCAGCATCACCTACCAGCAGCAACAACACTGAGGCGCCTATGGAAAGAATCCCCATTTTACGCATGGGCCGGCTGCTGCTGGTGACGATCCAGGTGGACATGCACGACCGCCTGGCGATGACCCTGCAGGACGACCTGACTTCCCGCATCGTGACGGACCGCGCCACGGGCGTGCTGATCGACATTTCCGCGCTCGACATCGTCGATTCCTTCATCGGCCGCATGATCAGCAACACGGCGGCGATGGCGAAGATCCTCGACGCGCGCACGGTGGTCGTCGGCATGCAGCCGGCCGTCGCCATCACCCTGGTGGAGCTGGGCCTGACCCTGGAAGGCGTGAGCACGGCGCTCAACGTGGAACGGGGGATCAAGCTGCTGGAACGGGGCGGCGCATGCGCATGACGGGGGCGCCGTGCTAGGCGCGCAGGCCCAGGAGCGGGCGCGCAGGCGGGGGCGCAGCAGATCCTGCCCCTGCACAGCGATGAAGACGTCGTGCGGCTGCGCAAGCAGGTGCGCGACAGCATGGTCGCCATGGGGTTTGGCCTGATCGAACAGACCAAGATCATCACGGCGGCCAGCGAACTGGCGCGCAACACCCTGCGCTACGGCGGCGGCGGCGAAGCGCGCATTGCGCGCGTCAGCGATGGCGCGCGCCAGGGCCTGGAACTGCGCTTTGTCGACGCGGGACCGGGCATCGAGGATATTCCCCTGGCGCTGACCGATGGCTATACCAGCGGCGGCGGGCTGGGACTGGGGCTGGGCGGCGCCAAGCGCCTGGCCGACGCTTTTCACATCGACACGGCGCCCGGCGCGGGCACCACCGTCACCATCGCGAAATGGAAGCTGTTTTGAACCACCATGCACCACAGCCTGACATTCTCAGGCAACGCAGTTTTCCCATCGGCGAACCGAGCGAGATCGCCGCGGCCCGCCGCGCCGGAACGAGCTGGCGCGCCGCATCGGCTTCGACGACGTGCGCACGGGCCAGCTGGCCATCCTCATCAGCGAAGCGGCCACCAACATCGTCAAGCACGCGCAGCGGGGCGAAATCCTGCTGCGCAAGGTGCTGCGCGGCGGCACCAGCGGCATCGAAGTGCTGGCCATCGACAGCGGCCCCGGCATGGCCAATGTGCGCCAGCACATGCAGGATGGCCATTCCACCACGGGCACCTACGGCGTGGGGCTGGGCGCGATACGCCGCCTGAGCCAGGAATTCGACCTGTACACGGCGCCGGACAAGGGCACGGTGCTGATGATGGTGGTCTGGGGCCAGCACGCCAGCAGCGCCATCCCGGCCCGCCCGAACTGGCAGATCGGCGCCGTGTGCCTGCCGCTGGCGTCGGAGCAGGTCTGCGGCGACGCCTGGAACGTGGTCTGCGAAGGCCATGAACTGAGCCTGATGGTGGCTGACGGCCTGGGCCACGGCCCGCTGGCGGCCCGGGCGTCGGAAACGGCCAGCGCGCTGCTGGAACACGATACGCCCGGCCTGCCGCCCCTGCCCGCCCCCTTCATCGAACTGGCCCACGGCGCCCTGCGCGCCACGCGCGGCGCGGCCCTGGCCGTGGCGCACATCGACAGCGCGCGCCACGAACTGCGCTATGCGGGCGTGGGCAACATCGCCGCCTGCGCCTTCGATGCGCAGCAGCGCCGGCATCTGCTGTCGCATAACGGCATCGTCGGCAGCAATCTGCGCAAGGTGCAGGAATTCTGCTATCCGTGGCAGCCGGGAACGACACTGATCATGCACAGCGACGGCCTGCATACGCGCTGGGACCTGGAACGGTATCCAGGGCTGGCGCATTGCCACCCGAGCCTGGTCGCCGGCGTGCTGTACCGCGATTTTGCGCGCGGGCGCGACGACGTCACGGTGGTGGTGCTGCGCGAGCACGAGGAGCACCGGCATGCCGGTGCGGAAAGGAACGACACGCCATGACGCAACGCATATTGACGGCGCATATCGGCAGCGAACTCGATGTGGTGGGAGCGCGCCAGCGCGCGCGCCAGATCGCCGCCCTGTGCGGCTTCGGCGTGCAGGACCAGGTGCGCATCGCCACGGCCGTGTCGGAACTGGCGCGCAACGTCTACAACTACGCGGGCAGCGGCAAGGTGCATTTCGCCATTGATGGCCAGACGGCGCCGCAGGTGCTCAGCATCCGCATCGAGGACCGGGGCCCCGGCATCGCGCAGCTCGACCGGATACTGGCCGGCACCTACCGCTCGCCCACGGGCATGGGCCTGGGCATCCTGGGCGCGCAGCGCCTGATGGACCGCTGCCATATCGACAGTGCACCGGGCGACGGCACGCACATTACGCTGCACAAGCTGTTCCCGCGCGACGCGCCGCTGCTCGACGGGCAAAGCATCGGCACCCTGTCCGGCAGCCTGCAGGCGCTGCCGTCGGACATCACGCTGTCCGAAGTGCAGCAGCAGAACCGCGAACTGCTCGCCACCCTGGCCGAACTGAAGACGCGCCAGGACGATTTATTGCAGCTGACGCGCGAACTGGAAGACACCAACCGGGGCGTGGTGGCGCTGTTCGCGGAACTCGATGAAAAAGCCGACCACCTGCGCCGCGCCGACCAGATGAAATCGCGCTTCCTGTCGAACATGAGCCATGAATTCCGCACGCCGCTCAGCTCCATCCGCGCCCTGTCCAAGCTGCTGCTCGACCGCATCGATGGCGAACTGTCGGAGGAGCAGGAAAAGCAGGTGCTGTTCATCCTGCAAAGCGCCGTCAGCCTGAGCGACCTGGTGAACGACTTGCTGGACCTGGCCAAGATCGAGGCGGGCAAGGTCGACGTGCACGCCAACAGTTTTCAAATAGCCGACCTGTTCAGCGCCCTGCGCGGCATGCTGCGCCCGCTGCTGGTGTCCGAATCGCTCACGCTCACCTTCATCGACCCCGACCCGGCCCTGCAGATACACACGGATGAAGGCAAGCTGTCGCAAATCCTGCGCAACTTCATCGCCAACGCCCTCAAATTCACGGAAGCGGGAGAAATCGTCGTCAGCGCCACGCCCTTGCCGGAGCAGGACGCCATCCGCTTTTCCGTCTCCGACACGGGCCTGGGCATCGCCGCCGAGGACGTGCAACTGATCTTCGAGGAATTCAGCCAGGTGGAAAACCACATGCAGCGCAAGGTCAAGGGCACGGGCCTGGGACTGCCCCTGTGCCGCAACCTGGCCACCCTGCTCAATGGCACGGTGGCCGTGGAAAGCACGCCGGGCCAGGGCTCGCTGTTTTCCGTCGTCCTGCCCGCCAGCTACCATGCGCCGGAAGGCAGCCTGCCGCCGAGCGCGCCGGCCAACGACAATGGCAACGACCAGCGCATCGGCGTGCTGGTGGTGGAAGACAATCCGCCCATCCGCCTGCTGTATGAAAAATTCTTGGCCGGCAGCGAATTTCGCGTGGTTCCCGCGCGCAGCGTGCGCGAGGCGCAGGAGCGCTGGGAACAGCAGCGCCCCGCCGCCGTCATCCTCGACATCCTGCTGCACGGCGAAACGGCCTGGCACTGGCTGGCCGAGCTGAAAAACGACCCGCTGCGGCGCCAGGTGCCCGTCATCGTCGCCACCGAGATCGACGACGTGCGCAAGGGCCTGGCCCTGGGCGCCGACGCCTACTACGTCAAGCCGCTGTCGCGCCAGCAATTGCTGGCGACCCTGCGCGCGCTGATCGGCAACCAACACCACCGGCAAGAGCCGGCTCCGCCGCAAGGCACAACCAACTGGGACAATGCGCATGCTACCGGATAACAACAGCGATGCTCTGATCCTGAACGTCGATGACAGCGACGGCGCCCGCTACGCCAAGTCGCGCATCCTCCAACGCGCCGGCTTCAAGGTCATCGAAGCGTCGAACGGCGGCGACGCGCTGCTGCGCGCCCGCCAGGACCGGCCCAACCTGATCCTGCTCGACGTCAAGCTGCCCGACATCAACGGCCTGGAAGTGTGCCGCCAGCTGAAGGGCGGCGCCGAAACGAACACCATCCTGGTGCTGCAGACGTCGGCCTCGTGCATCGGCACGGCCGACAAGATCCGCGCCCTCGATGGCGGCGCCGACAATTACCTGGTCGAGCCGATCGAGGCCGATGAACTGATCGCCAACGTCAAGGCGCTGCTGCGCCTGGGCCGGGTCGAGCGCGCGCTGCGCGACGTGGACCGCCGCAAGGATGAATTCCTGGCCACCCTGGCGCACGAACTGCGCAATCCGCTGGGCCCCATCCGCACGGCGCTGGCCCTGCTGTGCAAGCTCGACCCCGTCGTGCCGGCCGTGCAGGACAATGCGCGCCGAACCATCGGCCGCCACACGGACCACCTGGTGCGCCTGGTGGACGACCTGCTCGACGTGTCGCGCATTTCGCAGGGCAAGATCTCGCTGCAATGGGAAAGCGTGGGCCTGGCCAGCGTCATCCGCAGCGCGCTGGAAACGAGTTCGCACAGCATCGAGGCGCGCGGCCATGCGCTCGACGTGCATCTGCCCAAGGAAGAACTGCGGGTCTGCGGCGACGCCGTGCGCCTGTCGCAGATCGTCGCCAACCTGCTGCTCAACGCGGCCAAGTTCACGGCGCCGGGCGGGCGCATCGCCATTTCCGCCGCGCGCGAGGGCGACAATGTGCGCATCCGCCTGAGCGACAACGGCATCGGCATCGCCGCCGCCAGCATCGACAGCATCTTCGGCCTGTTCGAGCAAAGCGGGCATTCGCCCGACCGGGTGCAGGACGGCCTGGGCATCGGCCTGTCGCTGGTGCGCAACCTGGTGAGCCTGCACGGCGGCCAGGTCAGCGTGCACAGCCCCGGCGTGGGGCTGGGCAGCACCTTCGAAGTCATCCTGCCCCTCGACGCCAACGTGCCCGTACCGGCCGCCGGGCCGGCGCCGCAGCCGGCCGCCAGCGGCAGCCGGCGCATCCTCGTCGTCGACGACAACTGCGATGCGGCCGACACCCTGGCCGAACTGCTGGAAATGTACGGCCACACGGTGCGCACGGCCTACACGGGCGCGCAAGCGACCGAACGCGCGCTGGAATTCAAGCCCGACATCGTCTTTCTCGACATCGGCCTGCCCGACATGAGCGGCTACGAAGTGGCCGGCAAACTGCGCCAGTTGCCGATACCGCAGCAATTCCAGCTCGTGGCGCTGACCGGCTATGGCCAGGAACACGACCGCCAGGCGGCGCTGCAGGCCGGATTCAACGAGCACTTCGCCAAGCCTGTCGATTTTGGCAAGCTGGCCATGCTGGGGCTGCAGATCGCCCAATGAACGGGGTGGCGCCTGCCGGTTGACCCGGCCTCGGCTATAATCGGCGGCCGCCCCCACTGGAAGCATCACATGACAAGCCGCACGCCGCTGCTGCGCATCACCATGATACTGGGCGCCCTGCACGCCCTGCTGGGCTGGCTGCTGCTGCCCGCGCTGCCCGTCGGCCTGCCCGGCTGGCTGCTGGGCGGCGCCGTCTTGCTGGCCTCGACCATGCTCATGCCGATGACCATCTTCGCCCGCGCCGTCACCCATGACGCGCGCCTGGCCGACCGCTTGAGCTGGGCCGGCTCGCTGTGCATGGGCTTTTTTTCTTCATTATTCGTGCTCACCGCGCTGCGCGCGCTGCTGATGCTGATTCCCGCCACCCGCCCGCACGCCCAGGCATCCGCCGTGGCGGCGCTGGCCCTGGCGCTGCTGGCCACCGTCGTCGGTTTCATCAACGCCCGCCGGGTGGCGCGCGTGCGTGAAGTCACCGTGCCGATCGCCGGCCTGCCGGCCGCCCTGCACGGTTACAGCATCGTGCAGCTGAGCGACATCCACGTGGGCGCCACCATCAAGCGCGCCTACGTGGAAGCCATCGTGGCGCGCGCCAATGGCCTGCAGGCGGACCTTATCGCCATCACGGGCGACGTCGTCGACGGCACGGTGACCCAATTGGGCACGCATACGGCGCCGCTGGGCGAGCTGCGGGCGCGCCACGGCGTGTTTCTCGTGACGGGCAACCACGAATACTATTCGGGCGCCGCGCCGTGGGTGGCGGAGTTCCGCCGCCTGGGCTTGCGCGTGCTGATGAACGAACATGCGGTGCTCGAACACGGCGGCGCGCGCCTGGCGATCGCCGGCGTCACCGATTTCAATGCCGGCGCCTTTGATCCGGATCAACGCAGCGACCCGCACGGCGCCATCGCCGGCGCACCGGCCGACATCCCCCGCATCCTGCTGGCGCACCAGCCGCGCAGCGCGCCCGAGGCCGAAGCGGCCGGCTACGACCTGCAATTGTCGGGCCACACGCACGGCGGCCAGTTCTGGCCCTGGAATCTGTTCGTGCCGCTGCAGCAGCCCTACGTGGCGGGCCTGCACCGGCGCGGCCGCCTGTGGATTTACGTCAGCCGCGGCACGGGGTACTGGGGGCCGCCCAAGCGCATCGGGGCGCCGGCGGAGATTACGAGGCTCAGGCTGGTGGCGGCATAGCTATTAATCGGCCCAGCTGGCCATCCATGCCTCGAAACGCGCCACCACGGCTGGCGGATTCAAACGCGCCATGGCGCCTTCCAGCGGCTCGCTGTCGCTGACCTCGAACAGCAGCAGATTTTCATCGCGCTCGGCGCCCGTGCCGAATACCCGTTCGGCGTCAAGCTGCGCCAGCGCCGCGATGCAGGCGTCGAACACGCCGGCGCGGAAGGTGGCGAAATCAACGTCGAACGGCAACTCGCGGTGCGCCTGCAGCAGCAAGCGATAGGCGCTGTCGAAATACGCGCCACCGTCGTCAAACGCCCATTCGGCCGGGTTCCACAGCATCTCTTCGCCGTATTCCGACGCGGCCAGCGCTTCGCGGCTGTTCGCCATGCATCCTATCGTCATGGCGCTGTCGTCGCTCACCAGCGCGAAAGCGTCGATGTGCTGCTCCGGATGCGCACGGCGCACGCAGTCAACAGCCAGGCGCGCGGCGTGCGCCACCAGGGTTTGCAGCAGCGCGAAATCGAAGACGGCCGGGTCGATGACGCTCGCGCGCGCCAGCGCGTAGCCGTCGGCCAGCGCCGCCTGGCAATGGGTGGAGTACGCGGCGTGCGCTTCGGCTTCGCTTGCGTAGTCCTTGCGCGTCTCTTCTCCCCAGGTCATGGCCGCGCCGGCGGCCGTCCACACGGTGCTGCCGAACACGCGCGCTTCCCGGAAACGGGCCGCTTGATCGCCGTCAAAGGTGTAAAACAGGCTGTAATTGCTATGCATGATAATTTTTCATCGTTTAATCGGCCCGCATCTGCGCGGCGAAATCGCGCTGGCGGAACTGCTCCAGCAAAAAATCGACGAAGACGCGCGTCTTCGCGGGCAACAGCTTCTTGCTGGGATAGTACACGGACAGGGGGCCGGAATCGGCATGCCAGCCGGGCAGCAGGCGGATCAACGCGCCGCTGCGCAAATGGACCAGCGCGTGCGGCATGGGCAGCAGCGCCACGCCGACGCCCATGACGGCCGCCTGCGCCATCGCGTCCGGGTCGTCGAAGATGGCGCGCGGCCGGCATTCGGCCACGCCTTCGCCGCCCTGCCCGTCGCGCAGTATCCAGCTGCGTAATCTGCCGCTGCCGGCCGAGCGGCGCGCCACGCCGTCGAATTGCGCCAGATCAAGCGGATGCGCGGGCATGGTCTTGCCCTGCACGAAGGCGGGCGATGCCGTGGCGACGACATGGGCGTGGCCCAGTTCCCGGGCCACCACGCCCGGTGTCAATTCGATGCCGCCGCCGATGGCGACATCGAAACCTTCGCCGATCAAGTCCACTTGCCGGTTGTCGAAATGGCAGTCGGGGATGACGCCCGGGTAGCGCGCGATGAACTCGCCCAGCAGCGGCACCACGTAACTGCGCCCGAACGACGGCGCCATGCTGATTTTCAGGATGCCGGCCGGCTGGCCGCCCTCCTCGGCCACGCCGGCGATCGCCTCGCGCAGGGTCGTCAGGGCGCCGGCTATCTGCTGCAGGAAGCGTTCGCCCCCTTCCGTCAGGGTCAGGCGGCGTGTGCTGCGCTGGAACAGGCGCAGCCCCAGGCTCGTTTCCAGCCGCGCCACATTCTTGCTGACGGCGGCCGGCGTCAGCCCCAGGCGGCGCGCGGCCGCCGAAAAACTGCCCAGTTCGGCGGACAGCACAAACGATTGCAAGTGATTGAGGGCGTCCATGCGCCTATTCTACCCGCACATTTGATAGTTTTAGTTGAAATTGATTGTAGCGATTCATGGCTACCGCGCAGGCAATACATGGCTGATACTGGCTGCATCTTCTCCACCACACAGAAAGCCCATCATGCAAACCCAAGCCACCACCTCCTCCCAGCCACTGCTGAACAAGATCGCGTTTGTGACGGGCGGCTCGCGCGGCATCGGCGCCGCCATCGTCCGCCGCCTGGCCAGCCAGGGCGCCACCGTCGTCTTCACCTATCAAAGCTCGGCCGCCGAAGCGCAGGCGCTGGCCGCCAAGGTGGAGGCAAGCGGCGGCAAGGCGCTGGGCGTGCAGGCCGATGCGGCCGACGCCAGCGCCCTGACGGCGGCCATCGACAAGGTGGCGGCGCAGTTTGGCCGCATCGATATCCTCGTCAACAACGCGGGCGTGTTCCTGCCCGGCGCCATCGACGACTTTTCGCTGGCGGACTTCGACAAGACGATTGCCGTCAACGTGCGCGCCGTGTTCGTGGCCATCAAGGCGGCCGTGGCGCACATGCCAACGGGCGGGCGCATCATCAACATCGGCAGCACGAATGCGCACCGCATGCCGTTCGGCGGCGCGGCCGCCTACGCGATGAGCAAATCGGCGCTGATCGGCCTGACGCAAGGCCTGTCGCGCGACCTGGGCCCGCGCGGGATCACCATCAACAACGTGGAACCGGGCCCCGTCGCCACCGACATGAACCCGCCCACGGGCGACTTCGCGGACCTCATGCACGGCCTGATGGCCCTGCCCCGCCACGGCACGGCCGATGAAATCGCCGGCATGGTGGCTTACCTGGCCAGCGCGGAAGCGGCCTTCGTCACGGGCGCGGGGCTGAAGATCGACGGCGGCTTCGCGGCGTAAAAAAAGGGGCCAGACTCTCCAGTCTGGCCCCAGCCTTTGCCATCGCTTGCGGTTATGCGTCCCTGCGCCGGCGTCCGCGCCACCACAGCAGCAATGCCAGCAGCACCAGCACGCCGACGATGATGCCCGCGCGGGCCAGGCCGATCAGGTTCGAGGCAGGTCCGCCGTTGCGCAGGGTCGTCACCTGTTCCGCCGTCACCTTGATGGCGGGATTGCCGTACATCTTCTGCACGTAATTGCCGAGAGTGACGATCTGCTCGTCCGACAGGGTCTGGCGGAAGGCTGGCATCAGGTGTCCCGCAGTATGATTACCCTTGCCGTCCTGCCGTTCCACGCCATCGAGTATCGCCATCACCAGGTTGTTGCTGTTGCTGCGGCCCGTCACCGAGTTGTGGAACAAAGGCGGCAAGCTGCCGTCGAAACTGCCCTCGCCCCTGGCCTGGTGGCAGCTCGCGCATTGCGCATCGTACAACTGCGCACCCGACATCCTGTTCAGGTTTTGCGGCAGCGGAACGCCGCGTATGCTGCCCAACTCGTCGCCCGCCTTGCCCCATTGCGTCACCGGTTGCGTGTCCGCCTTGTCGCGGATGGCGGGCACGCTCTTGACGTAGTGCGCGATGGCGTTCAGGTCCGCGTCGCTCAAGTGCTTCAGGCTATGGTCGATGGCTTCGGCCATCGGTCCCGCCGCCTGTGCCTTGCCAGCCGCGCGGCCCGTGCGCAGGTAGCCGGCCAGCTCCTGCTGGCTCCAGCCGCCCACGCCGCTGTTCACGTCCGAGCTGATATTCGGCGCAAACCAGGTACCCAGATCAAAGCCCCCCAGCTCCTTCGACAGCTGCTCGGCCATCAGCGCATTGCGCGGCGTGTGGCAGGTCGTGCAGTGGGCCAGCCCTTGCGCCAGGTAGGCACCCCGGTTCCACTCCATGCTCTTGGCTGGATCGGCCACGAACGGCTTTGTGTCGAGGAAGAGCCAATTCCAGCCCGCCATCGACAGGCGGATGTTGAACGGGAACGGCAAGTCCGTCTTGTGCGCCGGCGCCGTATCGACCGCCGCCACGCCATGCATGAAGTAGGCGTACAGGGCCGCCGTGTCGTCATCCGTCACCCTGGCGTAGGCCGTGTACGGCATGGCTGGGTACAGGTGCGCGCCGTCGGCCCGCACGCCATGGCGCACGGCGTCGGAAAACTGCTTGAGCGTGTACTTGCCGATGCCGTGCGTTGTCGACGGCGTGATATTGGTGGCAACGATTGCCCCCAGCGGCGTGGCCAGGGCCAGGCCGCCCGCCATCGGCTTGCCGCCAGGCACGCTATGGCAGGCGATGCAGTCGCCCGCCGTCGCCAGGTAGCGGCCACGTTCGATGGCCTGCACGTCGGCGCCGGGGGCATCCGCCGCCAGCACGGGCAAGGCCAGGGCCAGCAAGGCGGCGCCGGCCGCCATTCTGAAGGTCGCCATCATGCCGTGCCTCCCTGTTGTTCGTCGAGGATGTGCTTGACGGTGCGCAAGGCCACGGCCAGGCCGTTTTCCGTCGAGTTGCAGGTACCGGACGTGGGCAGCACGCCCGTGCTGCACAGGAACAGGTTGGCGTGGTCAAACGTGCGGCCCCACTGGTCGCACACGGCCCTGGCCGGATCGGAACCCATCGACAGGGTGCCGCAGATGTGCTGGTTGTTGGCGAATACGCCTTCCTTGCTGTGGCGCAGATTGGTGCCGCCCATCAGTTTGGCGATCTGCTCGAAATCCTGCTTCGAGCGCTCGTGGCCCCGTTTCGTGTACTCGTCGATCGCATAATGCGCCTGCGGCTTGGGGATGCCCATGGCGTCTTTTTCGCTGCTGAGGGCGATGCGGTTTTCCGGGTTCGGCAGCACTTCCAGCACGTTTTTCAGGCTCATTTCGCGCGCCGAGCGGAAACGCAGCTGCTGTTCGAATTCCGCGCCAAACACGCCCTTGCCAATCAACTCCCTGGTCGCGCCATCGACGCGCGAGATGTTCGTGAAGTCCAGGCGGTACGGCGAGTGTTCGCTGCGGAAATCGCCGTCGCGCATGGTGTTGATGGAATTGGGGCTTTGCGGCCCCCGGCCCAGCCACAGGTCTTCATCGGCGTCGAAGGTGATCGAGGTGCTCGGGTGGTCCATCAGGTTGCGGCCCACCATGTCGCTGCTGTTGGCCAGGCCGTTCGGGTATTTGTCCGAGGCGGAAACGAGCAGCAAGCGGGGGCTTTCGATGCCGTTGGCGGCCAAAATGAAGGTCCTGGCCGTGACCCGGTGGCTTTTTTTGTCCACGTCGTAGTACAGCGCGGCCGTGATGCGGCCCTGCGCGTCGTGTTCCAGCTTGTAGACGTTGGCATTGCAGACGATCTTCACGCCCGCGTCTTCCGCCTGCTGCGCGGCGATGCCGCCGTGGTATTGCGCGTCGATGGGGCAGATCGGCTGGCAGCTGTTGTTGCCGCAGCAGGCCGGGCGGCCATCGTAGCTGACGCTGTTGCGCGCCACCGTGTTGCCGACCACCTTGAATGACGGGTCGAGGCGCTCGCGGATGCGGCGCATGGCGTAGGGCTCCGTCACGGCATCCATCGGGAATGGCTGCTTGCGCGGCGAACCCGTGTTGTCCGCGCCCGAGACGCCCATGATCTCTTCCGCTTCCTGGTAAAACGGCTCCAGGTCTTCATAGCTGATGGGCCAGTCGACACCCACGCCATACAGGGTATGGATGCGGAAATCGTTCGGCACGTTGCGCCACGCCTGCGCGGCCCAGTGCCACGAAGTGCCGCCGAACTGGCGGATGTATTCGGCCGGGTACGGATACGGGCCGGCCTGCACCAGGTAGCCGTTATCGGTCGGCTGGTAGATCGGGTGCGGCGCCGTGGCGACGGACGGATACGGCGACATCCAGTCGCTGCGGCGCGTCGTGTTGCGGAAACGCGCGACGATTTCGCCGCGCGACACGCGCGGGCCCGCTTCCAGGATCAGCACCGAGGCGCCGGCCAGCGCCAGTTTGCGCGCGGCCAGCGAGCCGATGATGCCGGAGCCGATGACGAGGTAATCGGCGGAGAGTGCTTCAGCCATGATGGCTCCTTAAATGGGTTTTCTGGCCCAGCTGCCGTAGGCGCCGTAGGAATACGTGGGGGGCTTGAGGACGTCGGCCACGACGGCCGCGTTCAGCGCCTGCTCGTAGGCGACGCAGACGGCCGCCTCGCCCGTGCCGACGATGCCCAGGTACCAGGCGCTGGCGATCTGGCGCGGCAGGGCCGCCAGCGGCGACTGGGCGGAGTCAAGCGCATCGAGCGCATCGAGCGCTTCCTGCAGGCCGGCCGCCTGCAAGCCCTGCGCATTGATCAGGGCCAGCAGCGCACGCACATTCGCGGGGAAGGCGGCGTCCTGCGCCACCAGCGCGTCATACAGGCGCCGGGCCAGCACGGGGTCGAGCACCTGGCGCCCCACCAGCATGGCGGACACGCCCAGGAAGGCGCCCTGCTCCGCACTAGCGACCGGTTCGGCCAGCGCCCAGGGAATCAGCGCCGCGGCCGAAGCCGACAGCAAGCCGGCCAGCACCATGCGGCGGCCGGGATTCAGGGGGCCGCGGCCCTCCTTGTTATGTGTAGCGTCCAATTGAAGCTCCCGTGAGTTCAGCAACCGTTCAGAAAGAATGCTTGAGGCCGACCATCACCACCGTCTGGCCGCCGTTCGAAGACGGCGTGCCGTTTTGCGAATCGCCGACCGAGGCGACGGCGTCGACGATGGCGCCGTTCTGGCCCAGGGTCTGGCCGCGCGCCACTTGGCGCGCTTCGATCAGGTAGATCGCCGTGCGCTTCGACAGCGCATAATTCTGTTCGAACGACAGCTGGCGGTAGCGTGCGCGGTCCGACACGCCGTTGGCGCGGCTGGCGAAGGTGTCGCTGTAGCCGGCGGACAGGAACCACTGCGGCGTCCACTGGTAGCTGGCGATCAGGCCGGCCGTATTGAAGATGGCCGTGTCGCGAAACGTGGAATGGCTGCCCGCCTGGTATTGCACGTTGCTGGCATTGGCGCCCACCATCCACTTGCCCATGGTGTAGCGCGCGCTGGCGGCGATGAATTCGATGCTGTCGGCCGAGGCGTAGCCCTGGTTGAGGGCCGAAATGCCGAAGCTGGCCGAGGCCTTGTCGCTCCAGCCCATGGCATTTTCGCCATTTTTCAGTTTCAGGTAGCCGAGCGCGAATTCCGCCGGCGAGGTGCTGTACTTGACGGCGGCGCTGAAGCTGCTGCCCACGGCATTGCCGTCGGCCGCTTCACCGAAGCCGTATTGCGCGCTGGCCTGCAGGCCGCGCCAGGCGGGCATGCTGTAGGTGACGGAATTGCTGATGCGCACGGTCGTATCGAGGCCATCGATATCGCCCGGGTGCGCGCCCGTGGCGCCCGTCAAGACGTTGCTCGACGCCAGCGAGCCCACCAGCAGGTAGTACGGCGTGTACTGGCGGCCGGCCGTCACGCTGCCGTAGGCTGTCGATTGCAGGCCCACGTAAGCCTGGCGGTTGAACAGGGCGCTGGCCGAACTTTGCGCGCCCGTATCGCTTTCAAAGCCGTTTTCCAGCAGGAACAGCGCCTTCAGGTCGCCGCCCAGGTCTTCCACGCCCTGGAAACCGATCTTGCTGGCGGACAAGCTGCCGCTGCGCATGTAGGTGTTCGACTTGCCGCCCTGGTTGCTCGCGTAGGCGGTGGCCGCGTCGACCACGCCATAGATGGTGACATTGCTTTGGGCGCAAACGTTTGCGCCGACGAGCGTGGAGACGGCCAGCGCCGCGGCGCGCATGCATAGTGTGTTCATTTTTTTCCTGACTTTCCTGTTTTATCTGGCGAAATACGGGCGTGGCGCCGCGCTGCAGCCCTCCATTGAGAGCGGCATCCGCTGTTCTTCTTGATTTGGATCAAGTGAGGCAAATTATACGCTTATTTACTCACATGTAAGTGATCGACTGTAAGGCGTAGTCTTATAGCAAAACCGGCAGGCGCGCGGACGCATGCCCGGCAGGCTGCGGCAATGCGTGGAACAGGCATGGCAAAAGCAGCGGCGGCGCGTGTAGAAAAACACGCGCCCGATGGGTGCTCAGGCAAGGAGAAGTTTGGGGTTCAGCGCAGGATGGCGGGCGCCACCGGCAGGGTTTCCAGGGCAATGAAGGCTTCCAGCGCGCGGCGCATGTCTTCGAACACCTGCTTGCCGTAGGCCGCTTCCAGGTGGGCATACTGCAGGTCGATCAGCTTACCCATCTGCATCAGCAAACTGGCGCCCGCTTCCGACAGGTGCACCTTGCGGCGGCGCTGGTCGCCTTCGAACTTGCTGCGTCCGATCAGGCCGATCTCTTCCATGCGCGCCAGGATGCCGCTCATGCTGGGGCTGGAGATCTGGCAAATCTCGCACAGTTCGCGCGGTTCCAGCGTGTGGGGCTTTCGTTCAGCGCGCGCATGATGCGCCACTGCTGCTCCGTCACGCCGAAGTGATTGAGGATGGGACGGAAATGCTGGAGCAGGCTGTCGCGCGCCTTCAGCAACAGTTGCGGCATGTTCGGATAACGGATCGGTAACTGCAAGCGGAACTCCCTGAAATGAGATGAAAGCCTGGCAATTATACGGGGCCGCGCAGGCAGATGGAGACGCCTGCTTTATTTTTCTCCATTTATATCGCGTGATAATGTGTGACTACATGCTTGATATTTAATCCATCCATTAATTTGCGCCCGCCCATGCATATGGCGAGGACCATTTCCCCTATAAATCATTGCGCAACAATTAATACTATGTTGCGCGCTCTTTTATTATTTAAAGAAATAAAAAAAATACGGCAAAAACAGTCTTAAAATCGCCATTACCCACGCAGACAAGCGCCGACAAGGCGTGGCTGCCGATATTTTTCTGACAGCGAAAATCATGAAAAATTGCGATCGCCTCATTATCAGCCTATTGCTCAGTTCGATTAATGCAGCTTATGCCCAGGTGCCTCCCGATGCGGGCGCCTTATTGCAGCAGATAGAAAAAGGCCGGGCGCCCGCATTACCGAAAAAATCACCCCAGGAGTTAATGCCGGCGCCGCCCCCCATGCAGGACGTGCCCGGCATGGCGGTGACGGTCAAGCATTTCCGCTTCCAGGGCAACACCCTGCTGGGCGATGCCGTGCTGCAGCAGGCCGTGGCGCCCTTCCTGGACCGGCCCCTCGCCTTCCAGGACTTGCAGAACGCGGCGCTGGCCGTGGCGGCCGCCTACCGCCAGGCGGGCTGGATCGTGCGCGCCTACCTGCCGCGCCAGGAAATCGATGGCGGCATCGTCACCATCCAGGTCGTCGAAGCCGTGTTCGGCGGCGTGCATACGCAGCCGGGCACCGCCCCCACGGTGCGCATGCCGCTCGAACGCATCGTGCCCTACGTCACGCGCGCCCAGCCCATCGGCGCGCCGCTGAATGCCGACGCCCTCGACCGCGCCCTGCTCGTCATCGACGACTTGCCGGGCGTGACGGCGGCCGGCAACCTGGCCGCCGGCCAGCGCGAGACGGAAACCGACCTGGTCATGAAGCTGGGCGACGAGCCGCTGCTGACGGGCGACGCCGGCATCGACAATACGGGCAACCGTTCCACGGGCGCGGCGCGGGCGGCACTCAACCTGGCAGTCAACAGCCCCTTGCACCTGGGCGACCAGGCAGTCGCCAACCTGATCCACTCCGAAGGCAGCGACTATGTCCGCCTCGCCTACAGCCTGCCGCTGGGCAGCGGCGGCTGGCGCGCGGGCGTCAGCGGCTCCCACCTGTCCTACCGGCTGACCGCCGATGAATTTGCCGCCCTGCACGCCAAGGGCAGTTCCAACACCGCCGGCATTGACGCCAGCTATCCGCTGCTGCGTTCGCGCCTGCGCAATCTGTATCTGCAACTCAATTACGACGACAAGCGCTTCGACAACGCCGCCAACGGCGCCACCAGCAGCAATTACAAGATCCGCGCTTTCTCGGCCGGCCTGACCGGCAACCTGTTCGACAGCCTGGGTGGGGGCGGCGCAAACGCGGCCAGCCTCAGCATCATGCATGGCAAGCTGGACCTGGACGGCTCGCCGAACCAGCTGGCCGATGCGGCCACTACGCGCGCGGCCGGCAATTTCACCAAAGTGCGCTACTACGCCAGCCGCCAGCAGGCACTGACGGAGACGCTGTCGCTGTATGGCGCCCTGAGCGGCCAGCAGGCGAGCAAGAACCTCGATTCCTCGGAAAAATTCTATTTGGGCGGCAATTACGGCGTGCGCGCCTATCCTGCCAGCGAAGCGGGCGGCAGCGATGGCCAGCTGGTGAATCTGGAACTGCGCTGGCGCCTGCCGGCCGACGTCAACCTGACGGGCTTTTTTGACTGGGGCCACGTCAAGGTCAACCACGACAACGACATCAACGGCGCCGCCCGCGTCAACGGCTACAGCCTGAAGGGCGCGGGCCTGGCCGTCAGCTGGACCAGCAGCTTCCGCCTGAACCTCAAGGCGGCCTGGGCGCGGCGCATCGGCAACAATCCCAACCCGAACCTGAACGGCAGCGACCAGGACGGTTCGCTGCGCAAGAACCGCTTCTGGCTGCAAGCATCGCTGCCCTTCTGAACCCACCACCCCTCTGCCTGAACCGAACCGGAGAATGTCATCATGAGCGGACATGCCACCATCAATCGCTTCTATCGCCTGATCTGGAGCGAGGCGCAAGGCGCCTGGATCGCCGTCGCGGAACATACGCGAGGACGTGGCAAGCGCAGCGGGCGCGGCGCCTTCATGGCCGCCCTGTTCGCCGGCCTGGGCCTGGCGCCGGCCGCCTGGGCCGCGCCGCCCGCGCCAGGCCAGCTGCCGACGGGCGGCCAGGTGACGGGAGGCACGCTGAGCATCGGCCAGACGGGCGCGCAGATGACCATCAACCAGGCCAGCCAGCGCGGCGCCATCGACTGGCAGACCTTCAACGTGGGCGCCCAGGCCCAGGTCAGCTTCCAGCAGCCCAACAGCGCAGCCGTGACCCTGAACCGCGTGCAGGACAGCCAGGCCAGCCAGATCTTCGGCCGCATCACGGCCAACGGCCAGGTCTTCCTCAGCAACCCGAATGGCGTGTATTTCAGCCCCACCGCATCGGTCAGCGTGGGCGGCCTGGTGGCCACCACGCACACGATGAATACGGCGGACTTCATGGCCGGCAGCAGCACCTTCACGCGCAACGGCGCCACGGGCGCGGTCGTCAACGACGGCAGCCTGCAGGCGGGACTGGGCGGCTACATCGCCATGCTGGCGCCGCAAGTGCGCAACAACGGCATCGTCATCGCCCAGGCCGGCACGGTGGCCATGGCGGCCGGCGAGCAGATCGCGCTGCAGTTTTCCGACAGCCGCACCCTGGCCGGCGTGCTGGTGTCGCCCTCGGCCATCGCCGCGCTGGTGGAAAACGGCGCGGCCGTGCATGCGCCAGGCGGCCTCATCATCATGTCGGCCCAGGCCGCCAACCAGCTGCAGGGCGGCGTAGTGCGCAACAGCGGCGCGCTGGAAGCGACGGGCCTGGCCGCGCGCGGCGGCAAGATCGTGCTCGACAGTTCAGGCCTGGTCGACAATGGCGGCAACCTGGACGTTTCGGGCACCCAGGGCGGCGCCATCGCCATCGCGGGCGACCGCATGCTCAATGCGGGCAGCCTGCGTGCCGATGGCGGCGGCACCATCACGAGCACGCTGGCCAACGGCCTGGTGGAAACAGCCAGCGCCACCGTCTCTGCGCAAGGGGGCGGCAGCATCGCCGTCGACGGCGGCGCCGGCAAGGTTTACACATCCGGCCGCTACCAGGCCGACGGCGAGCATGGCGGCAAGGTCGTCATCACGGCCCGCGACGTGGCCCTGATGGGCGCCAGGGTCAGCGCCACGGGCGCATCCGGCGGCGGCACCATCCTCGTCGGCGGCGATTACCAGGGCAGGAATGCGGCCATCCGGAATGCCGTCAACACCACCGTCGGCAAGGGCGTGACCCTGAATGCGGACGCCACCGGCGCAGGCAACGGCGGCAAGGTGGTCGTCTGGTCGGAAGAAAAAACCGTCTTCGGCGGCGACATCGGCGCGCGCGGCGGCGCCTGGGGCGGCGACGGCGGCATCATGGAAGTGTCCGGCAAGCAAACCCTGCATTTCGGCGGCACGGCCAACGGCTACGCGCGCTACGGCAAGTCGGGCACCCTGCTGCTGGATCCGAAAGACATCTACATCGACAGCCAGCTGTCGGGCCAGCTGGAATTCGTCGACCCCCACCCCACGGCCGGCGGCAGCTTCGGCAAGACCACCACGGCGCTGACCACGACGGCGGGCGCCACCATCACGCGCACCGGCTATGTCGTCATCACGAATCCGGACGACAACCTGGGCGCCACCGGCGCCGGCGCCGCCTACCTGTTCCGCCAGAGCGACCAGGCGCTGATCTCTACCCTGTACGGCACGCATGCGGGCGACAAGGTGGGCAGCTATGCCGTCACGGCGCTGGCCAACGGCAATTTCGTCGTCAGCAGCAATCTGTGGAACGCGGGCCGCGGCGCCGTCACCTGGGGCAACGGCACGACGGGCTGGGGCGCGGGCGCGCTGGCCGTGTCGTCAGCCAACAGCCTGGTGGGCAGCACGGGCACGCACATGAGCAGCCAGGGCTATGCCACCTCGGACAACGTGGGCGGCAGCGCCATCAAGACCTTGTCGAACGGCAACTATTTGGTCGGCACGGGAAGCTGGTCCGATTCGCGCGGCGCGCTCACCTTCGGCGACGGCAGCACGGGCGTGTCCGGCGTCGTCAGTGCCGGCAACAGCCTGGTGGGCAGCACGCCGATGACCATCGTGCTCGCCGATGGCTACAAACAGTACAAATTCGGCGATCAGGTGGGCGGCAGCATCAACCTTTTGCCCAACGACAACTATGTGCTGGTGAACTCGGGCTGGAACAAGGGCGTGGGCGCCGTCACCTTCGGTTCCGGCAGCAGCGCGCTGACGGGCGTGGTGGGCGCGGCCAACAGCCTGGTGGGCGACAGCACGCGCTTCGACGCCTCGGGTCAAGGGAACGGCACGGACAAGGTCGGCAAATACTTCCAGGCGCTCAGCGGTTCCCGCTTCCTCATCTACGGTTCGGACTGGAACAACAATGCCGGCATGCTGGCCACGTTTGATGGCGTCAACGCCGTCACGGGCCTCGTCTCGTCCGCCAACAGCCTCGTTGGCGGCGCCTTCGACTCGCTGTCGTCCGGCGGCGTCACCTTACTGGGCAGCAATAACGCCTATGTGATCAGCAGCCCGGGCTGGAACAGCTCGCGCGGCGCCGCCACCTGGGTGGCTTACGCCACGAACGTCAAGGATGTCATCGTGGCCAACGGCCTGGTCGGCGCCACCACGGGCGACAGCATCGGCAGCAAGGCCATCACCGCGCTGGCCAACAACGATTACGTGGTCTCGAGCCCGAACTGGAACGGCACGCGGGGCGCCTCCACCCTCGTCGACGGCACCACGGGCTTGAGCAAGGCCAGCCAGGATGGCACGGTCGGCGCCGGCAACAGCCTGGTCGGCAGCCAGGTCAATGACCGGGTGGGCGCGGGCGGCATCCTGGCCCTCGTCGGCAATGGCAATTACCTGGCCCTGAGTCCGTACTGGGCCAATGGCGGCAACGCCAGTGCCGGCGCCGTGACGTGGAACAGTGGCAGCAGCCCCACGCTGGGCGCCGTCTCGGCCGTCAACAGCCTGGTCGGCAGCTTCAGCGGCGACCGTATCGGCTCCTACCAGTACAACAGTTACCAGACCAACAATCCCGTACCCGTGCTGCAGGAAGGCACGTCGATTACCGTGCTATCGAACGGCAACTACGCCGTGGCCAGCCCCATGTGGAACGGCACGCGCGGCGCCGTCACCTGGAGCAACGGCGCCACCGGCGCCACGGCCGATGGCGGCCACACGATCAGCGCTGCCAATAGCCTGATCGGCAGCAATGTCAGCGACTTCATCGGCGGCTTCGTCGTCCCGTCCGACATCATCACCAATCCCGCGACCAGCGCCACCAGCCACCAGGATGCCATCGGCAACGGCATTACCGGGCTATCGAACGGCAATTTCGTCACGGCCAGCAGCTACTGGCGCAATGGCGCCGCGCTGCGCGCCGGTGCCGTCACCTGGAGCGATGGGGGCGGCGCGCCGGCCGTCGGTGCCGTGTCGGCCGCCAACAGCCTGGTCGGCAGCGTCACGGACGACCGGGTCGGCACGGGCAAGAACAATGTGAGCGGCGTGACGGCCCTGCTGGCCGGCTACGACGGCGACGGCAAGCAGTTGTACAGCGGCAACTATGTCGTCTCCAGCATCCTTTGGAATAATGGCGCGCTGGCCGATGCGGGCGCCGTCACCTGGGGCAGCGGCACGGGGCCCCTGACGGGCACGATTTCCGACAGCAACAGCGTGCTGGGCTTGAAGGCGAACGACAGCAAGGACTGGACCGTCGCGCCGCTGGCCGTGGCCGGCAGTTACCTGATCCAGAACCAGTACTGGGACAATGGCGCCGCCACAGGCGCCGGCGCGTTGACGTGGATCAATGGCAGCACGGGCCGCCTGTCCGACTATGCGGCGCAGGGCAACCGCAACATCATCTCCTCCGCCAACAGCCTCGTGGGCACCCAGGCCGGCGACAATATCGGCTCTTATGTCGACTATCTGTACAATTACGATGCCGTCAACAATGTCAACCGCTATACGGGCAATTATGTTGCCCTGAGCACCAGCTGGGCCAATGGCGCCAACGCGGCGGCCGGGGCCGTCACCTGGGGCAGCGGCGTGGCCGGCGTCAGCGGCGTGGTCGGCCGGGACAACAGCATCGTGGGCGAAAAGGCCGGCGATTACCTGGGTTCCTACTACGCAGCACTGATCAACGGCCACTATGTGGTGTCCAACCCCACCCGCGACATCAACGGCATCGTCAACGCCGGCGCCGTCAGCTGGGTCGATGGCAACACGGGCAGGCTGAACGACTATGCAGCGCAGGGCAACCAGAACATCATGTCGGCCGCCAACGCCATGGTCGGCAGCCACGTCAACGATTACCTGGGCACCAGCATCCAGCTGGCCACGTACTACGGCACCACGGCCGATTATGCGAATGCCGGCTATTTCATCATCTCGCCGGACTGGAACTGCGGCGCCGGCGCCGTCAATTTCATCAGCAATGCGGGCGCCCCCCTGAGCGGCACGACGGGCCCCGCCAATGCCGGGGTCGGTAATCCGAACGGCCGCTTCTGGGGCGGGCTCGGCTATTCCCCGAACATGTCGCTGGCCGGCACTGGCACCGCTTTCGTCACCTTCGCGGGCGACAACGGCCACGTGATCCTCGTCTCGTCCAGCATGCCGGCAGCCAATTCCATGTGGCTGCCGGGCGCCACCGGCTTCGGCGACGCCGAAGGCGCGACGCAGGCCATGACGCCCGACTACATCGCCGGCGTCTTGCGCACCGGTACCAGCGTGACCTTGCAGGCAAATAATGATATTTTCGTCAAGAGCGGCATCGACGCGAGCGGCGGCGTGGCCGGCGGCGCACTGACCATGCAGGCCGGACGCAGCATTGCCGTGCTGGGCGACATCATCACGGGCAACCGCGACCTGAACCTGATCGCCAACGACAGCCTGGCCAACGGCGTCAAGGATGCCTACCGCGACGCGGGCATCGCCACCATCAGCATGGGCAGCAACGGCCTAGGCACGCCTGCCGTGATCGATGCGGGCACGGGCCATGTCTCGATGCTGATGGCCGACGGCAGCGACAAGAGCAACGCCATGGCCGGCTCGATCAGCGTCAACAGCATCACGGCGGCCAGCATCAAGCTGGTCAACCAGGGCAATGGCGCCGGCACCGTGGCCGACCTGCCCGACATGAGCGCCAATTGCTGCGGTTTCGACGTCGGCTACCGCGGCATCGGCGCCGACGTGACATTGAACGCCGGCGCCGTCCTGAACGCCAGCGGCGCCGGCACGGCCGTGACCCTGGCGGCGAAAGGCAATTTCAACAATAATTCAGGCAATGGCGCGGCGAGCATCGCCCTGTCCGACCCGGGCGCGCGCTGGCTCGTGTACGCGAGCGCCCCTGGCGCCAGCACGTTCGGCAACCTCGACAGCAACAATACGGCCGTCTGGAACAGCAGCTACACGGGCAGCGATGCCACGCAGACGGGCAACCGCTACCTGTTCGCCTACCAGCCCACCATCACCGTCAACACGCAAAACGTCAGCAAGACTTATGGCGACGACCTCGCCACGGGCACGGCCCTGGTGGACCAGGTCATCAGCCTGTCCGGCGCACAGGGCGCCGTGGCGGGCGCGTATCTCGGCGATACGGTTTCTACCGCCCTGTCCGGCGCCATCACGGCCACGTCCGCCGGCGCGGCCGCCAACGCCGGCGCGGCGGGCAGCCCCTACGCCATCACCGTCGACCTGTCCGGCGCCAGCGGCAACAACGGCTATGCCGTGATGCTGGGGAGCAATACGCCGCGTACCCTGACGGTGCAAAAGAAAACGCTGACGGCTTCGCTCAATCCCGTCAGCAAGACCTACGACGGCGGCAGCCTGATGGCCCTGTCGACCGGCGACTATGTATTGAGCGGCCTGGTTGGCAGCGAATCGTTCGGCATCATTTCCTCCTTTGGCCTGTACGGCGGCGTCAACGTGGGCAGCTATGCCGTCACCGCCACCTTGTCAGCAGGCAATTTCACGGCCGGCGCGGGCACCCTGGCCAGCAACTACACCCTGCCCACCTCGGCCAGCGGCACGGGCGCCATCACGCCAAAGGCGCTGACGGCCGTGGTAATCGGCACGCCGACCAAGACTTACGACGGCAACGCCAACGCTATCCTTTCCGCCGGCAACTACCAGCTGCTAGGCTTTGCAGGCGGACAGTCGGCCAGTGTCGGCCAGGTGGCGGGCCTGTACAATTCCAGCGACGTGGCCGGCGCCAGCAGCGTCAGCGCCCTGCTCTCGGCCGGCGACTTCACGGCCGGCAGCGGCACCCTGTTCAGCAATTACATCCTGCCGACGAGCGCCAGCGGCGCGGCCGCCATCACGGCCAAGGCCCTGACGGCCAGCCTGACCGGCAGCATCGTCAAGACCTACGACGGCACGACCGCAGCGCTGCTGGGCAGCGCCAACTATAACCTGGCCGGTTTCATCGGCAGCCAGTCCGCCAGCATCGCGCAAACGGCAGGCAGCTACAATGCCGCCAATGTGGCCAGCGCGAACAGCGTGACGGCCAGCCTGTCGGCAGGCGACTTCACGGCCGGTTCCGGCACCACCCTGTCGAACTACGCTCTGCCCGCCTCGGCGAGCGGCGCCGCCAGCATCACGGCCAAGGCCTTGACGGCCAGCCTCGCGGGCAGCATAGGCCGCGCCTACGACGGCACGACCACGGCCAGCCTGGCAAGCACCAACTACACGCTTGATGGTCTGGTTTCGGGCGAATCGTTCAGCGTCACCAAGGCCACCGGCACCTTCGACAGCCGCAACGCGGGCAGCCGCACGGTCAGCACGACGCTGTCGTCCGAGGATTTCACGGCCGGCATGGGCACCTCGTATGCCAATTACCTCCTGCCCACCAGCGCCACGGGCACGGGGACCATCACGCCGAAGGCCGTCGTGCTCACCGCGCCGTCCATCAGCAAAGTGTATGACGGCACTCTGGCCTATACCACCGGCAGCGGCGACCTGTCCGCCCTGTCGGCCGCCCTGGTGGCCGGCGACACGGTGACGAATGCCGCGTTCAGCTATGCCGGCAAGAACGCCGGCAACGGCAACAAGGCGGTCAATTTCAACAGCGCCACGCTCAGCGACGGCAATGGCGGCGGCAATTACAGCGTCACCCTGGCCGGCAACGCCAGCAGCACGATCACGCCGCGCATCCTCACCGTGCAGGCGACGGGCGTCAGCCGCGCGTACGACGCCACCACCGATGCCAGCGTCACCCTGGGCGACGACCGCGTGGCCGGCGACGTGCTGGACATCACCAAGGCCGCCGCCAGCTTCGCCAACAAGAACGCGGGCGTGAATAAAACCGTCACCGTCACCGGCATCGCCGCCGGGGGCGCGGATGCCGGCAACTACGTCGTGGAAAACACCAGCGCCCTGACGACGGCCACGATCACGCCCGCACTGCTGCAGGTGACGGGCGTCACGGCGCAGAGCCGCAGCTACGACACGACGCGCAACGCCCTGATCACGGGCACGCCCACCGTGCAGGCGCTCGGCAGCGACGTGGTCACCATCACGGGCACGGGAACGGGCCTGTTCGCCGACAAGAACGCGGGCGTCAACAAGGCCGTCAGCGTCAGCGGCTACACGACGGAAGACGGCAACTACCTGCTGCTGCAGCCGGCGGGCCTGACGGCCACCATCACGCCGGCCGTGCTGGAACTGTTCGGACTGAACTCGGGCGTGAGCAAGGCCTATGACGGCACGACGGGCATCGCGCTGACGGGCGCGCCCATCGTCTTTGGCCTGGGCAGCGACAGCGTCACCGTGCTGGGCACGGGCACGGGCCAGTTCGCCGACAAGAACGCGGGCATGGGCAAGGCCATCACGGTGAGCGGTTTGACTTCCAGCGACAGCAACTACACGATAGGCCAGGCGCCAGAACTGACGGGCAGCATCACGCCCGCCCAGCTGACCCTCGGCCCCGTGTCGGCCATCACGCGCGCCTACGATGGCGGCACCAATGCGCAAATCGCCATCGGCAGCTACACCCTCAACGGCCTGGTGGCAGGCGAATCGTTCAGCGTCACCAGGGCCACCGGCACCTTCGACAGCCGCAACGCGGGCAGCCGCAGCGTCAATGTGTCGCTGTCGTCCGAGGATTTCACGGCCGGCATGGGCACCTCGTATGCCAATTACCTCCTGCCCACCAGCGCCACGGGCACGGGACCATCACGCCGAAGGCCGTCGTGCTCACCGCGCCGTCCATCAGCAAGGTGTATGACGGCACTCTGGCCTATACCACCGGCAGCGGCGACCTGTCCGCCCTGTCGGCCGCCCTGGTGGCCGGCGACACGGTGACGAATGCCTCGTTCAGCTATGCCGACAAGAACGCCGGCAACGGCAACAAGGCGGTCAATTTCAACAGCGCCACGCTCAGCGACGGCAATGGCGGCGGCAATTACAGCGTCACGCTGGCCGGCAACGCCAGCAGCACGATCACCCCGCGCATCCTCACCGTGCAGGCGACGGGCGTCAGCCGCGCGTACGACGCCACCACCGATGCCAGCGTCACCCTGGGCGACGACCGCGTGGCCGGCGACGTGCTGGACGTCACCAAGGCCGCCGCCAGCTTCGCCAACAAGAACGCGGGCGTGAATAAAACCGTTACCGTCACCGGCATCGCCGCCGGTGGCGCGGATGCCGGCAACTACGTCGTGGAAAACACCAGCGCCCTGACGACGGCCACGATCACGCCCGCCCTGCTGCAGGTGACGGGCGTGACGGCGCAGAGCCGCAGCTACGACACGACGCGCAACGCCCTGATCACGGGCACGCCTACCGTGCAGGCGCTCGGCAGCGACGTGGTCACCATCATGGGCACGGGCACGGGCCTGTTCGCCGACAAGAACGCGGGCGTCAACAAGGCCGTCAGCGTCAGCGGCTACACGACGGAAGATGGCAACTACCTGCTGCTGCAGCCGGCGGGCCTGACGGCCACCATCACGCCGGCCGTGCTGCAAGTGAGCGGCTTGAGCCTGGCGGCGCCCAAGACCTACGACGGCACGCGCGGCGTGGCGCTATCCGGCACCCCGGTGGTGTCGGGCTTCGAAGGCGAAACCGTCACCGTGGGCGGGAATGGCAGCGGCCAGTTCGCCGACAAGAATGTGGGCAAGGGCAAGGCCATCACCCTGGCCGGCTATACCTCCAGCGACAGCAACTACGCCATCGGCCAGCAAACTGGCCTGGCGGGCGATATCACTCCGGCCCAGGTCGCTGTGACAGGCGTTCACGCCAACAACAAGACGTTCGACGGCAATGCCGTGGCCAGCCTGGGCGGCACGGCGGTCATCAATGTCTTCGGCGAGGACGACGTCGCCCTCGCCGGCACGCCTGGCGCCAGCTTTGCCGATGCCACTGCCGGCAAGGCCAAGCCGGTCAGCGTCAACGGCTATGCACTGGCGGGGGCGGATGCGGCCAACTACACCCTGAGCCAGCCGCAGGGCCTCAGCGCGGACATCCTCGATGCCGCCGTCCAGGTGCCGCCGCCCGTCGTCGTGCCCGTGCCACCGTTGCCGGCCCTGCCGCTGGCGCAGCAGCGCGTGGCGCCCGGCCTGAGCATGCCGCCGCTGGGGGACCTGCCGTCCGCGGACGCCGGCTTGAGCAGCACGCCACCGGCCCTTCCCGCCCTGGCAGCCGGCACGGCGCTCAAGCTGACCAGCACACCCGGCATCAGCGTGTCGCTGGTAAGGCCAGCGTCGCTGCAGCAGAATGGCGCAATCGCCGTCTCGATACCGAAGGAGATCGCCGATGCAGGCAATGGTTTCGGCTTCCCGCTGCCGGCGCAGATCGTCGAAGCGGCCGCTGTCAACCGCGTGCCCGTGCAGGCGACCCTGGCCGATGGCGCGCCGCTGCCGGCGTGGATCAGCTACAACGCCGACAGCAAGACCTTTGCCGTCACCCGCCTGCCGGACGGCGCGCTGCCACTGCAAGTCTTGCTGATCCTGGGCAGCCAGCGCGCGATGATGGTGATCGCGGAGGTCCAGTAAGACTCAGCGCGCCGGAGGGCGGCGCTGGCCGCCCTCGCGTCCGTCAAGCCCCGGCCTCCTGCCGTGCATGCGCATGCACGGACCACAGCACGCCCGCCGTCAGCAAGAACATCGCCGCCCACTCCAGCAGGCGCGGCATGCGCTGCGCGTAGACGAAGCCGTACAGCAGCGCGAACAGGGTCTCCGACAGGATCAGCTGCCCCGACAAGGTCACCGGCACCAGGCGCGACGCCAGGTTCCACAGGTAGTTGCCGATCACGGAAGCGCCCAGCGCCAGCAGCAGACACACAAGCCAGAAGCGGGGCCAGTCGCGCGCCGGCGCGTCATCGGCGCCACTTGCCTGCTGCAGCGCCAGCATCACGGCGCCCACGGCCAGCGCGATGACGCCGCTGGCCAGGCCATACAGCATGGCCCACTCCACGGAGCTGACATGCGCGTGGCGCTTGAGGAAGCGGGTGTTGTCGAGCGCATACCAGGTCCAGCAGGCGAGCGCGCCGATGGCGTACAGCACGCCGGCCAGCTTGCGCGCCAGGCTGGCGCCGTCCGCGCCGCCCGCATGGCTGAAGATATCGCCATTGATGCAGGCGATGCCCGCGGCCACCGCCAGCAGCGGCCAGGCCAGGCGGCGCAGCGGTAGCGCGCCGTGATCCTTGCGGCCGACAATCGTCACGCTCAGGGGCAGTAAACCAATGATCAGGGAAGTGGGCGCCACGCCGGCCAGCTTGACGCCATACGCCAGCAGCAGGTAATACACGACGTTGCCGGCCAGCGCCTGGCGCAGCATGGCCAGCCAGTCATCGCGCCGCAAGCGCCGCAGCAGGGGCAAGAGGCGCGGCAGCATCAGCCCGGCCGCCAGCGCGCCATAGCAGGCGTAGCGGCCCACCATCAGCTCGGCCGGAGAAAAATCCGGCAGCAAGACGGGTACAATGAAAACGGCGCCCCAGAAGGCGCCGGCCAGCAAACCATATACGATCCCACGCCACATGCCGCCATACCCTCGTCATCGTTCAGGGACGCCAGTATGGCATGCGGCGCGCACTGCCGTCAGCCCCGGGCCAGCAAGCCGGGCGGCCGTCAATTCAGGGCCGGCAGATTCCACGGCGTGACGATCTGGATGGCGGACAGCGGCTGCGGCTGCGCCAGGGCCGGCAGAGCGCCCTGCGCCCGCAACACCTCCTGGCAGGCGCGCCGCATGTCCTGGCCCAGGTCGTGGTGCAGCACGGCATGGATGGCGCCCGACTTGAGCAGCGCCACATTGTCCGCATCGAGGTCGTGGCCGATGAAGACCTGGCAAAGCCGGCCCGCCTGCGCGAACGCCTGCACGATGGCGGCATTGCCGCCGCCGATCGAATACACGGCGGCGATGCCCGGGTGCGCGGCCAGGGCTTCGCGCACCAGCGCTCCCGTGGCGCCGTCGATGCCGTGGCCCTCGCTCACCTCGACGATGGACAAGTGGCGGTGCCGTTCGCGCAGGGCGCGGCGAAAGCCGATCTCGCGCTCTTCCTCGCCATGAAAGCGGTTGCTGCTCAGGGTCACCAGCACCTGCTGTTTTTTCCGGCTGCCCAGCCACTGGCCGAGCAGGTAGGCGGCCGTCTCGCCCGCCGCGCGGTTGTCCATGCCCACATAGCTGCGGCGCGCGGAGGACGGCAAGTCCGTCACCAGCGTCACCACGGGGATGCCGGCCGCCGCCGCCAGCCGGTTCACCGCTTCCGCCACCGCTGGCAAGTCCGGTGCTTTCAGCAGCACGCCATGGCTGCCGTTCTTGCGGATGCGCTCGATCAAATCGACGATGCCGTCCACGTCCAGGGTTTCATGCAGGTGAAAGCGCGAACGCAGCACGGCCGGATGCAGCGACGGCAACTCGCCCTCCAGCGCGGCGCGCACGGCGTCCGTAAAGCGACGCGGCGCCACCATCAGCACGTCGAGCATGAATTTTCTGCCGGACAGGCCCACCTGCGTGCTTTGCCGCGCCAGCTCGTCGAGCGCCTGCATCACGCGGCGCACCGTATTGGCGTGCACGCCCCCGCGCTGCTTGATGACGCGGTCGACCGTGGCCACGCTGACGCCGGCCTGCAGCGCCACGACCTTGACGGGGAAAGGATGCGTCATGCCATATCCATTTTAAGGAATTGATGGTTTTTTGATGTATTTCTTGATGATAAATGCGGATTTTCATCCCTATACTGATTCTACAACTTATTTTTACAACATCAGGAGACACCGCATGCCCACCACCGCCACCGCCGCGCCGCCCGCCCCTTTCTGGCTGTCGCAGCAAGACTGCCAGCTCGATGAGTTCATCCGCACCGTCAGCCTATCCACGGCGCTGGCCGACTATCCCCACGCCGCTGCGGTGGAAGAAAACATCCTCGTCTACGACTGCGACCAGGTGCGCGCACTGGCCGGCAAGCCGCTGGCTTTGCGCGCGCTGCAGGCCGAATGGGGCCAGGCGCTGATGGACGGTCCCGGCGTCATCGTACTGAAACGCGCCGTCACCGACAGGGAGACGCTGGAACAGGTGAGTCGCGTGTTTCACGCGCTGATCGCCGAACAGCATGCCAGCGGCCAGGCGGCCGGCGACCATTTCGCCAAGCCTGGCGCGAATGACCGCATCTGGAATGCCCAGCAAAAGCTGTGCCTGCGCGCCCCCGAGGCCTTTGCGCGCTATTACGCCAATCCCGTCTTTGCGTGGATCGCCGAAGCCTGGCTCGGTCCCGCCTACCAGATAACGGCGCAAGTGAACGTCGTCAACCCGGGCGGAGCCGCGCAGGCGCCGCACCGCGACTACCACCTGGGCTTTCAGAGCGCCGCCGCCTGCGCCGCCTACCCGGCGCCCGTGCACCAGATGTCGGCCCTCCTGACCCTGCAGGGCGCCGTCGCCCACTGCGACATGCCGCTGGAATCCGGCCCTACCCTGTACCTGCCTTATTCGCAGCGCTACCGACCCGGTTTTCTCGCCTGGCAGCAGCGGCCGTTTCGCGACTATTTTGCCCGGCATTGCGTGCAGCTGCCGCTGTCGAAAGGCGACGCCGTGTTCTTCAATCCCGCCCTGTTCCACGCGGCGGGGCATAACCGCTCGCCCGACATCCGCCGCATGGCCAAGCTGCTGCAAGTGTCATCGCCGTTCGGGCGCGCCATGGAAACGCTGGACCGCCGCGCCATGAGCGCCGCCCTGTATCCGGCCCTGCAGGCGCTGCGCGCGCAGGGCGCCCTCACTGACGAAGACATCGGCCACGCGGTGGCCGCCTGCGCCGAAGGCTATGCCTTCCCCAGCAACCTGGACCGCGACCAGCCCATCGACGGCATGGCGCCGCCCACGCAGCAGCAGCTGATGCGCGAAGCGCTGGCGCAAGACTGGCCGCTGGCGCGCTTTATCGACGCCCTGGACAGCCACGCCTGGCGCCAGCAAGCCTGAACAGCAGCGTTTTAGTACCCCAGCCCGTAACCGAACTTGTACAGCGGATGGGCCGTGTCATACGGCACGTCCGATTTCTGCACCTGTACTTCGGCCATCGACGATGGCAGCTCGAACGGCAGCTTGCCTTGCGGCTTGGCCTTGCCCGTCAGGACGTCGAACAGCGCGCCGTCGCTCACGCCAAAGTTGGCGAGGATGGCGCTGGCCTTGTCCTGCACGTTGCCGAGGATGGCCGGACGGTCCAGGTACACGGTGACCACCGTCTTCGGCGCATACTTGGCCGCGTTCTTGATCGCCTCGTAGTCGGCATTGCCGTCGACGTAATCGAGGCGGCCCTCGTGCTGCATGCTGCCGAAGATGTAGTTCGGGTGCAGGGTTTCATACGGCGCGGCCACGCGCAGCAGGGCCACGTCCGCTTCCTGCGGCGTGGCGACCACCGTGTAGCCATACTGCCGCGCCACGGCCGCATCGATGCCGTACAGGTAGACCTTTTTGACGGTGGCCGCCAGCGGCAAGACCTTGTCCTTGTTTTCCAGCAAGACGAGCGAGCGGCGCTGGGCCTCCAGGCCCGCTTCGACGAATTCCGCCTTGCCCACCGTGCTGGCCGCCTTGGCCGCATCGACAAACGGATGCTCGAACAGGCCCTGCTTGAATTTCTGGATCAGGATGCGCCGCGCCGAGGCGTTGATGCGCGCTTCCGTCAGTTGGCCACGCTGCACGGCTTGCGTCAGATACGGCGCTTCCGTCACGCCGCCAAATGGTCCATCCCCGCCGTCACGGCTTTTACATAACGCTCGGCCTTGGTGGCGTCTTCCATGCCCCACGGCGTGCCGAAGCCGATGAAGGAAGGCGCCACGCCAGGCGCCGTGCCGTTGCGGCAGTTGGCGTCGCAGTCGGACGTGATGCCCCAGTCGGACAGGATCACGCCCTCGAAACCGTATTTTCCGCGCAGCAGATCCGTCAGCATGGTCTTGCTGAAGCCGGCCGCCACTTGCTCCAGGGTGATGCCGTCGATGGTGATATTGCCATCCGGCAAGGCGTAGGTCGGCATGACGGAAGCCGCCTTCGCCGTGAACGCCCCTTCGAACGGCTTCACGTGGTAAGCAAAATTGTTGCCCGGGTAGGTCATGTAGCGGCCATAGTAATTGTGGCCGTCGAAGCCCTCTTTCGTGGCGCCATAGCCGACCCAGTGCTTGACGACGGCCACCACGCTGCCGTCATGCAAGCCAGTATTGCCGTCCTGGAAACCCTCGATATAGTGCTGCACCATGCGCCTGGCCAGGTCCGCGTCTTCGCCAAAGGTGCCGTTGATGCGCGACCAGCGCGGCTCGGTGGCCAGGTCTGCCTGCGGCGACAGCGCCTGCGTGATGCCGACGGCCAGGTATTCCTGGCGCGCGATGTCGCCGAAGCGGCGCACCAGCGCATCGTCGCCGATGGCGGCCAGGCCCAGGGTTTCCGGCCACTGCGAGAAACCGGAGGTAGCCGCGCTGGCGCCCACCGTGTACTGGAAATGGTGGCGCGGGTCCGTGCTGATGGAGACGGGAATTCCGTGGCGCGAGGTTTCGCTCAGCGCCTGTACCTTGTTGTACTGGGCCGCCATATTGGCCGTGTCGCCCGCCATGCGGGTAATGAAGGTGTTGACGTACTGCTTGACGATCAGATCCTGCAGGGCCGTGAGGTCATACGCGCCGCCCAGGCCGATGCCGGAAGGGTCGGACACGGTGGGCGCCGTGCCGTGCATCATCAGGCCCGCCTTTTCATCGAGGCTCATGCGCGACAACAAGTCGTCGGCACGCGCCTCGGCCGGCAGGCGCCAGTCTTCGTACGGGTCGATCTTGCCGTTGCGGTTCATGTCCTTGAAGGTATAGCCGTCGACTTTCAACTGGGTGTAGGTGGTGGCGCCGAATACGGGCTGCGTGTATTGCTCGCTGCTGGTGTCGTTGCCGCAGGCGGCCAGGGCAAGCGTGGCGACGCAGCCGGCGACCACGCGGGCCATCGGTTTCAAAGTGCAATTCATCATTATCTCCAAGACTGTTTTTGTAGGTATCAAGGCGCGACAGCAAGGCCGGCCGAAAACAATATAGCGTGAGAATGCGTGAGTTTCTTGACCGCGCAGCACGCGTTTTATACCCGCGAGAACAATTTTTGGTTAAGCGCCACGACAACCAACAATTTCCTACAAAGTGCTAATATTTGTGAAAAATTACTACAACAAGCAGAATAAGCAGGAGGCAGCCTTGCACAAACCCGACACGCGCACGGTTTCGAACCGCATCGCGCAGCAATGCGCGCGCGCCATGCAGGCCGATGGGCACGACCCCGCCGACTTTTTCCGCCAGACGGGCATCACGCCGGCGCAGATGGAGGAGCCGGGCGGCCGCATCAACGCCGAGCGGCACCGCCGCATGACGGCCTACGCCCAGCAACTGCCGCAGCACCGCGGCTTGCTCGACCTGGACGTGACGCACTGGTTCGCGCATTACTCGGGCATCGCCCACGTCTGCTTCAACCGCCCCACCCTGCGCGGCGCGCTGCACGAGCTGCTGCACTTGCGGGGCCTGATCGGCGAATTCGACTTCATGCTGATGAGCGAAAATGGCACGCGCATCGAGATCGAATACCTGTCCGAGTTCTGCCCGCTGGGCGGCGCCATGCAGGCGCTGGCCAATTTCCGCATGCTGTCGCTGGTGGCGCGCGCCTATGACGATGGCGCCGCCACCGCCTTCCATGCCGGTTTCCAGGGCAAGGCGCCGTGGTTCGCGCCGGCCATTGCCGAGTGCTTCGGCGCCGCCGCCACCTTCGGCCAGGCGCGCAATACCCTGACCTTCAACGCGCCAGCGCTGGACCGGCCCTTCGCCCAGTTCAACGCCATGCTGGCGCCGCACGCGCTGCGGCACGCACAGGGACAATTGCAGCAGCTGCAGGGGGCGCAGCTGTTTTCCGCCCGCGTGGAGCAGGCGATCATCGATTTGCTGGGCCGGCAAGGCGCCGGGGACGCCGACGGCGCCGCGCTGCTGCCGGCCCTGTGCGACGGCCTGGCGATGAACCGCTGGACCTTGCAGCGCCAGCTGCAGCAGGAGCAGACCTCGTTCCGCGCACTGGAACTGCGCGCGAAAAGCCGCGAATCGCGCCGCCTGCTGCGCGAAACGAGCCTGAGCGTGGTGGAAATCGGCGAGCGCCTGGGCTTTTCCTCGCAAAGCGCGTTCACCCGCTTCTTCAAGACCCAATTCGCGCTGCCGCCGGCGCGCTACCGGCAGGATGCCGCCGGAGCCTAGAGAAAGAGACAAGCAACAAAAAACAAAAAACAAGCAAACAAGCAAGCCACGAAACGGCCCAAGTCAGAAAGACAGGCTCCCCGGGCCAAGCGGACCTGAAAAATGCCGAGGGCAAGGCGCGGCGACGCAGACAGTACGCCAGTACGGCAAGGAAGCCGCAACGCCGCCATCGGCATTTTCTCAGGCCCGCGTCTCCGGCCCGCTATTCAAGCTATACAGCCTGCGGCCGTATCCGGAACCAGATCGCATACATGGCGGGCAGGAACACCAAGGTCAGCACCGTGCCGGCAAACGTGCCGCCGATCAGGGTATAGGCCAAGGTGCCCCAGAAGACCGAATGGGTCAGCGGAATAAAGGCCAGGATGGCCGCCAGCGCAGTGAGGATCACGGGACGCGCGCGCTGCACGGTCGCTTCGACCACGGCGTCGAACGGCGCCAGGCCGGCCGCCTCGTTCTGGTGGATCTGGCCGATCAGGATCAGGGTATTGCGCATTAAAATGCCCGACAGCGCGATCAGGCCGACCAGCGCATTGATGCCGAACGGCTGCTGGAACAGCAGCAAGGTGGGCACGACGCCGATCAGGCCCAATGGGCTGGTCAGGAACACCATCACCATCGCCGAGATCGAGCGCACCTGCAGGATGATCATCAGCAAGGTCAATGCCAGCATGATGGGGAACAATGGCAGCATGGCTTGCGTTGCCTTGGCCGATTCCTCGATGGAGCCGGCCTGCTCGATGCGGTAGCCGGCCGGCAGCTTGTCGATGACGGCTTGCAGCTGCGCCGTGATGGCACCCGAGACGTCGGGCGGCTGCATGCCGTCGGCGATGTCGCCGCGCACGGTAATCGTCGGCTGGCGGTCGCGCCGGCGCATCACGGGTTCTTCCCAGCGCACCTCGACGCTGCCCACCTGCGACAGCGCGATGCGTTCGCCGTTCGCGCCGGCCAGGGTCAGATCGGCGATGCGCGCCGGATCCAGCCGCACGTCGCCAGCCGCGCGCGCCACCACCTGCACCGTGCGGATATCTTCGCGCACAGCGGTGGCGGGCACGCCGCTGAGCAGGAACTGCAGCTGCTGCGCCACCGCGGCGGAGCTCAATCCCATCGCCTGCAAGCGCTCCTGCTGCAGGCTGAAATGCAGGGTGGGCGTGCGCGTGCCCCAGTCGGTATTGACGGTGCGCATCATGGGACTGGCCTGCATCACGCGCCGCACCTCGCCGGCGATGCCGCGCAACACCTCGGGATCGGGGCCGCTGACCCGGTAGGCGACGGGAAACGGCGAATACGGGCCGAACACCAGTTGCGTGACGCGCACGCGCGCCTCCGGCGCCAGGCCGGCGGCAACGGCCGCGCGCAAGCGCTGCTTGAGACTGTCGCGCGCCTGCTGGCTGTCGGTGCGCACGACGATCTTGGCAAACGAAGGATCGGGCAATTCCGGCCCCATCGCCAGATAAAAGCGCGGCGCGCCCTGGCCCACATAGGCCGTGACGATCTTCGCTTCGGGCTGGCGCGCCAGCCAGGCTTCCACTTTCGCCGCCGCGCCGCTGGTCTGTCCGATCGCGCTGCCGTAGGGCAGCTGCACCTCGATCAGCACTTCAGGGCGGTCGGAGATCGGGAAGAACTGCTTCTTGACGACGGCCATGCCCAGCACGGCCAGCACGAACAGGCCGATCACGGTGCAGAACACCAGCCATTTGCGGGCGATCACGCGCCCCAGCAGGCGGCGAAAGCGGTGGTAGCGCGGCGTGTCGTACAGCGCGTCATGGCCGCCGGCGACCTTTTTCAGCTCGGGCAGCAGCTTGACGCCCAGGTAGGGCGTAAACACGACCGCCACCACCCACGAGGCGATCAGCGCGATGCCGACGATCCAGAACATATTGCTCGTGTATTCGCCCGCGCTGGAGCGGGCAAAGCCGTTGGGCATGAAGCCGACGGCCGTCACCAGGGTACCCGCCAGCATCGGTGCGGCCGTATGGCTCCAGGCATAGGCGGAGGCGGCGATGCGGCTGTAGCCCTCCTCCATTTTCACGACCATCATTTCGATGGCGATGATGGCGTCGTCCACCAGCAGGCCGAGGCCCAGGATCAGGGAACCGAGGGTGATGCGGTCGAAGTTCTTGCCCGTCGCGGCCATCACGATGAACACCACGGCCAGGGTCAGCGGCACGGCGGCGGCCACCACGATGCCGACGCGCCAGCCCATGCTGATAAAGCACACCAGCATCACCACCAGCAGCGCGGCGAGGAACTTGAGCATGAATTCGTCGACGGCCGCGCTGATATTGACGGACTGGTCGGTGACCTTGGCCAGGCTCATGCCCAGCGGCATGGCGGCACCGATGGCCGTCACTTCCCCGTCCAGCGCCTTGCCCAGGTCCAGCCCGTTCCAGCCGTCGCGCATGACCACGCCCAGCAACAGCGCCGGCTCGCCGCCGTTGCGCACCATGAAGCTGGCCGGGTCTACCTGGCCACGGCGTACGGTGGCGATATCGGACAGGGCCAAGGTGCGCCCCTGCACCACCACCGGCGTATCGCGGATCTTTTGCAGCGCGTCAAGCGCGCCGTCGAGGCGGATGGTCACTTGCGGCCCCCGTGTTTCGACCGAGCCGGCCGGCGTGAGGGCATTCTGGCCGTGCAGCGCCGCGAACACGTCCTGCGCCCGCACGCCCAGGGTAGCCAGACGTTCCTGCGACAACTCCACGTAGATGCGCTCGGCCTGCTCGCCGATGATATTGACCTTTTTGACGCCAGGCACGTGCAGCAGCCGCTGGCGCAAGGTTTCCGCCTCGCGCACCAGCAGGCGCTGCGGCTCGCCTTTGGCTTTCAGCGCATACAGGGCAAAGGTGACGTCGGCGTATTCGTCATTGATCATGGGGCCGATCACGCCGGCCGGCAAATTGGCCGCCTCGTCGCCGGCCTTCTTGCGCGCCTGGTAAAACTCGGCCTGCACCTGCCCGGGCGGCGTGCTGTCGAGCAGTGTCAGGGTCGTGAAAGCCAGCCCCGGCCTGGTGTAGGTCTCGGCCCGTTCATACCAGCGCAGCTCCTGCAGGCGCTTTTCGATCTTGTCGGCCACCTGGTCCTGCATTTCGCGCGCGCTGGCGCCAGGCCAGGCGGTGACGATGGTCATCACCTTGACCGTGAAGGCCGGGTCTTCGGCGCGCCCCAGCTTGAAGAACGACAGCAGGCCCGCCAGCGAAATGAGACAGATCAGGAACAGGGTGACGGAACGCTCGCGCACGGCCAGCGCCGACAGGTTGAAGCCCGCCGCGCTCATGGATGCGCTCCCGCGCCAGCGGCCGCTGGCACCGGTTCGACCCTGACCCGCTCCCCCTGGTGCAGCAGATGGGCGCCCAGCGCGACGATGCGTTCGCCCGCCTTCAGGCCGCTGACGTCGGCGCGGTCATCGTGCAACCCGTACACCTTCACCGGCCGCCAGGCCACTTGCGCCGGCGCACCGGCGATCACCCACACGCCCGGTCCCTTGCCCGCATCGTGCAGGGCCGCCAGCGGCACTTGCACGGTGCCGCTGGCGGCATGCGCGCCGGGCAGGCGCAGGGTGACGGTGGCGCCCAGCGGTGCGTTTGAGAGCGCCGCGTCGAGCACATAGCGCGCCTCGAAGGTACGCGTTTGCCGGTCCGCCGTCTGCGCCAGCTGGCGCAAGGTGGCCGGCACGCCGGCGCCGGGCCTGCCGAACAGGATGGCGTGGCCCGTGGAGCCGAGCGCGGGACGCACGGTTTCCGGCAGCTGGATCGCCGCTTCGCGCCGGCCGTCATGGGCCAGGCGCACCACCACCTGCCCGGCCGCGACCACCTGGCCCGGTTCGGCCAGGGTGTCCATCACGACACCGTCGGCGTCGGCCAGCAGCAGCGCGTACTGCAGCGCATTGCGCGCCACCCCGGCCAGGGCTTCGGACGCCTTCAATTGGGCCCCGGCCGCGTCAGCCGCCGCCTTTACCTGATCGTAGTTCGATGCCGAGATGGCGCCGGTGCCGCGCAAGTCGCGGTAGCGCGCTTCCTCGTCCGCCGCCTGGCGCGCGCGGGCGCGGTCGGCCGTGACGGACTCCAGCCGCGCCTGCGCCAGCAGCTGCAGGTCGTCGGCGTCGAGGCGCATCAATGGCTGGCCACGGCGCACGGCCTGGCCGGCGTCGACCAGCCGTTCGCGCACCTTGCCGGCCACGCGAAAACCAAGATCGCTTTGCACGCGCGGCGCGATCACGCCCGTGAAGCTGCGCGTGCCCGCTTCGGCGCCCTGCACCGGGACGGCGCGCACCAGCGGTACGGCCGTGCGCGGATCGGCCTGCGCCTTGTCGGCGCAGGCACTCATGGCCAGGGGCAAGGTGGAGATGACTACAGATGAAGCGAGGCGGCGCCAGCGCATAAGAATCCCATGAATGAGTGATCAGGATTCTCATTCTGGTACCAGCGACCAAATAAGTCAACAGTCACAAATTAACGCGAAGCTATGGCGACAGGCTGCGCAACACCAGGCTGGACAGTTGCAGCACCGCCGCTTCGCTGCTGTCGACGCTGTGTTGCAGCAGCAAGGGATTGACGTAGGGGCGCATCACCAGGTAGATCGCGCTGGCCGTCTCGTCGAGCGGCGTCTTGCGCTCGAAGTCGCCCGTCTTGCGCCCCTGCAGCAAGATATCCTGCAGCAGGGCGCCCATCGCCAGCTCGTAGGCCTGCACGGCAGGCCAGCGCCCGGTGGCGGCCGAGGCGGCGATGTCGTACAGCTTGCGGTCCTGGAAAAACAGCCGCAAGCTGGCTTCGACGCTGGCCCGGAACATGCGCCGCAACTGCTCAGGCGGCTGTCCGGCCGCCGCCACCGCGCTTCTTACCTCGGTTTCGATCTGGCGCAGGCAGCTGGCGCAGATATGCTCGCCGATGGCTTGCTTGGATTCGAAGAATTTATAGATATAGGCCTTGGAAAAGCCGATCGCCCTGGCCAGGTCGGAGACAGTCGTCTTTTCATAGCCGTAGCGGCTGAAGTAATCGGTGGCGGCGGCAACGATCTGGTCGCGCACGTCGTGGCCGGCGGGGCCGCGTGCCGGGCTTGGTGTGTCGGGTGTGGTGGAATTCATGGCGACAGCTTAACGCGCCGCGACGGAATGCACAATAAGTGACCAATATGTACTATAGTCACTCATTATTCTCTTTTGAACTGGAAGACCACCATGCCATTGCCACGCCTGCGCCTCCCCTTTCTGCTGATCGCCGCCGGCCTGGCCGCCACCGGCTGCACTGCTGGCCTGGACTACCGCCGGCCCGAACTGCCGCAAGCGGCGCAGTATCTGCACCAGGCGGCGCTCGGCGCGCGCGAGGGTGCCAACACTGCTGACGCTGCCGAACTGCGGCAGTGGTGGACGGCCTTCGGCGATCCGCGCCTGACCCATGTGGTAACGGTGGCGCTGGCGCAAAACCTCGACCTGGAGCAGGCGCAGGCCAGGGTCAGGCAGGCGCGCGCCGCCACGGGTGCGCCGACGACGCCGCGCTGCTGCCGTCGGCCAGCATCGGCGGCCAGGCGGCGCGCGCCTACCAGTCGGTGCAAACGCCGCTGGGCCAGGTCCTGAACGCCACGCCAGGCCATGAGCGCGCCGGCAGCGCGCGCGAATTGAACCTGCAAGCGTCGTGGGAACTCGACCTGTTCGACGGCCTGCGCCGCGAACGTGAAGCGGCGCGCGCCGATTACGAGGCCAGCGACGCTGGCTGGGCCGCAACGCGGCTGGCCGTGGCGGCGCAAACGGCGGACCTTTATTTGTCCATCCAGGGCCTGCAGGTGCGGCTCGACCTGGCGCGCCGGCAGATCGACACCGGCGCGGCGCGGCTGGAACTCACCACGCTGTTATATGACAAGGGATTGGCAAACGAGCCGGCGCTGCGGCAGGCCGAAGCATCGCTGGCGCAGGCGCGCGCCGTCGTTCCCGGCCTGGAAACGGCACGCGAGGTGGCGCTGCATGCGCTCGACGTGATGCTGGGCGCGGCGCCCGGCACCCATGGCCACGAACTGCCCGCCAGCGGCAACATCGCGGCCGCGCCGCGCATCACGGCCGGCGGTGCGCCGGGCGACCTGCTGCGGCGCCGGCCCGACCTGCTCGTAGCCGAGCGGCGCCTGGCCGCGGCGAGCGCACGCACCGGCGCGGCCGTTGCCGAGTACTACCCGAAATTCAATTTTGGCGCCCTATTTGGCAGCGCCACGGCCGGCGGCGCCCTGTTTGCCAGCGGCTCCGGCCAGGCCGCGGGCGTACTCGGCATGCGCTGGCGCCTGTTCGATTTCGGCCGCATCGATGCGCAGATCGAGGCTTCGCGTGGCCAGGAAGCCGAACTGCTGGCGGCCTACCGGCTGGCCGTGCTGCATGCCACGGAAGACGTGGAGAATGCCTGTTCGGCACTGCTCGGATACGAACAGCAGGCAGGTCTGCTGGCGCAGGGCGTCGCTGCGCTGGAGCACGCGCGCGCCTCGGCGCTGGCGGCCTTCCACAGGGCGCGGCCAGCCGCCACGATGTGCTGCAGGCCGACGCCCAGCTGTTGCAGGCCGAGGATGCGCGCGCCCAGGCGCAAACGGCCGCCGCACGCGCGGCGGTCGCCACCTACAAGGCGCTGGGCGGCGGCTGGCAGGCGCCCGCGCCCGCGGCCCTGGCGGCGCGGTAAAGCCGGGACGGCGCTCAGAAAAAGTGGCGCATCCCCGCCATCACGCCGTTCTGCGTGCGCCCCGCGCCCACGGTGCCGCCCGCGTCCAGCGCCACGGCCGCCGCGCCGTCGTTGTCCATGCGGCCGATGGCGGCGTAGATGGCCGTGCGTTTGGACAGGTGATACGTCAGGCGCGCGGTGGCCAGGGTGGCATCGTTCGCACTGTCCTTGACGGCCAGTCTGGCGAGCTGCCCGTCGAGCACCAGCGCTGGGCCCAGCGGATACGCCGCGCCGACATACAGCAGTTGCGAGTCGACCGGCCCCGTGGCGGCGCGGATGCTGCGGTCGATGACGCCGCCGCCGATTTTCAGCTGATCAAGCATGGCATAGGCGCTGGCGATCACGCGGCGGTCGAAGTGGCGGCTTGACGTCAGGCCGTTGGCCGCGCCCGCGTTGCCGTACAGGATGTCGTACGAGGCCGTGGCGCCGTAGCGGCCCGTGTCGTAGCCCAGCAAGGCAGTGATCTGGCGGCAAGCCTTGGCATTGCCCGCCACTTCGCCCACGCAGCCCGTGGCGGCAGGCCCGCCCGCCGCCGAAGCGTCGCGCCCCAGACTGTAGGTGGCGCCCACGGTCACGTTCGAGAACGTGCCCAGGTAGCCGATGGCGTTGTCGCTGCGCGCATTCGGCAGGTACAGATCGAGGCTGCTGATGGAAAACAGGGCCGGGCCCATGATGTCGGACTTTTGCGTGGCCCAGAACGACATATTCATTTGCCGCCCCAGCATCACGCTGCCATAGCGCCCCTTCAGGCCCACCCACGACTGGCGGCCGAACAGTCTCCCGCCCTGCCCGGCGATGCCCGTGTCGACGCCGAAGCCCGATTCCAGCGCGAAGATCGCCTGCAAGCCGCCGCCCAGGTCTTCCACGCCCTTGACGCCGAAGCGCGACGGCAGTGAACCCGTCAGTGTCGGCATTTTCACCTGGCTGTCGCCGGCCGCATTGACATTGCTCGTGTAGGCCACGGAGCTATCGAGCACTCCGTACAGGGTGACGCCGCTTTGCGCGGATGCGGTGCCGCAGGCGCACGCGCCCAGCAGCGCCATGGTGATGGCGTTGATTTTTCTCATGCTTGTCTCCGTTTTTTGTGGTTTTTATTCTGCGTCTGGCTGTGTATCCGGATGCGCCTGCTGGAACGCGGGCAGCGCCTCGCAGTGCGCGACGATGCGCAGGATCGTGGGATACGGCGTCAGGTCGCACTGGAAGCGCCGCGCGTTGTACACCTGCGGCACCAGGCAGCAATCGGCCAGGGTCGGCGTGTCGCCATGGCAGAACATGCCCGTATGTGCGCCGCCCGCCAGCTCAACTTCCAGCGCGGCCAGTCCCAGATGGGTCCAGTGCTGGTACCACGCGTTCTTCTGCTCCGGCGACAGGGCCAGGGGCCCCGTCAGGTAATTCAGGACGCGCAGGTTGTTCAGCGGATGGATGTCGCAGGCGCACACCATGGCCAGCTGGCGCACGCGGGCGCGGCCCAGGGCATCGGCGGGCAGCAGCTTTTGCCCCGCCTGCGTCTCGTCCAGGTATTCGATGATGGCCAGGGATTGCGTCAGCACGGCGCCGCCATCCTCCAGCACGGGCAGCAGCTGCTGCGGGTTCAGGCTGGAAAACGCGGGCGTGAACTGCTCGCCGCCATTGCGGCTCAGGTGCACATAGGCCGTGTCGGGGTGCAGCTGTTTCAGGTTCAGCGCGATGCGCACGCGGTAGGACGCGGAGCTGCGGTAATAGCCATGCAATTTCATATGGTGCTCTCTTTCAGGGGGGCGGGAACGGCGCCGGCCGCAGTCCGGGCGCGCATCAGGCGGCCCATGGCCAGCAAGGCCAGGGATGCCAGCACGGCGGGAATGGCCAGCAAAAAGAAAATGGTTTCGTTATCGAGTTTCAGGGTCAGCATCAGGCCGCCGGCCATGGAACCGAGCACGGAACCGCTGCGGCCCACGGCGGCGGCCCAGCTGACGCCCGTGGCGCGGCTCGACGTAGGGTAAAACGCGGCGGCCAGCGCATTGGCGCCCACTTGCGAGCCGCTCACGCCAAAGCCGACGCCGAAGACGGCCAGCACCAGCAGGGCCAGGCTGCTGCCCGACAGGGCCACGACGACGATGCAGCCGGCGGCCGCCAGGTAGGCGATGCTCAGCACTTTATGCGGGCTGTAGCGATCCATCCAGCGGCCCAGCATGATGGCGCCCACCGTGCCGCCCACCTGGAACATCATCGTCACCAGCGAGGCATTCGACAGGGACAGGCCATTGCCGTTCAGCAAAGTCGGCATCCAGCTCGACAGCAGATAAATGATCAATAAACTCATGAAGAACGTGGACCACAGCAGCAAGGTGCCGCCGATGACGCCGGGGCGGAACAGTTCCGCCATGGGCGAGCCGGCCAGCTTCTTGTCGCTGACGACCAGGCGCGGCAAGGCGGCTACGGTGGGCGCGATGCGGCGCATGATGGTCTGGCTGCCGTCGCGGCCTTTCAGCACCAGCCAGCGCAAGGATTCGGGCAGCGCCAGCATCAGCACGGGCACCAGCAGCAGCGGCAAGGCGCCGCCCAGCATCAGCACGCCGCGCCAGCCGATCAGGTGCAGCAGCTGCGCCGAGGCCAGGCCGCCGAGCGCGGAACCGATGGTAAAGCCGCAGAACATCATGGTGACCAGGCCGGAACGGCGCTGCTGCGGGCAGTATTCGGACGTCATGGTCACGGAAGTGGGCATGGCGCCGCCCAGACCCAGGCCCGTCAAGAAGCGCAGCACCAGCAGCATCGTCAGATCCGTCGACCAGGCCGACAGCAGGCTGGCCGCGCCGAAAAACGCGACGGAGACGATCAGCACGGGGCGGCGGCCGTAGCGGTCCGCCAAGGGGCCGAACAGAAAAGAGCCTGCCATCAGCCCAAACAGGCCCGCGCCGAACAGGGGCGCCAGCGCGGCAGGCGTCAAGCCCCACTCGGCGCGGATGGCGGGCGCGATGAAGCCGATCGAGGCCGTGTCGAAGCCGTCGATGGCGACGATGAGGAAGCATAGCCAGAGGATCAGCTTCTGGTAGCGGGAAAACGGGTGGCTGTCGAGGAAGTGCTGGACGTCGGTGCCGGCGTGGGTAGTCATGGTCTTGTCTCCGTTATTGTTGTTCGCTGGGGCTGCGCGGTCTGTGCCGCGCTGGCCCGATGGTGTTTACTGCACGGCGACCTTGATCGGCGTCAAACCGTCTATGCGCGCCTCCATGGTCTGGCCGGCGGTGACGGCGCCCACGCCTTCTGGCGTGCCCGTCATGATGATGTCGCCCGGCTGCAGCTCGAACAGGGTCGACAGGTTGGCGATGACTTCATTGACGGACCAGATCAGGTGCGTCAAATCGCTCGTCTGCACGATTTTTCCGTCGACTTCCAGCACGATGGCGCCCGTGGTGATCTCGCCGGACGCCGCAATCGGCGTGAGCGCGCCGATGGGCGCCGAGTAATCGAAGGCCTTGCCGATTTCCCAGGGGCGGCCCTGCTCGCGCATGCGCATCTGCAGGTCGCGCCGCGTCATGTCCAGGCCCACGCCATAGCCGAAGATGTGCGAAGCCGCGTCTTCCAGGGCGATATTGCTGCCGCCCTTGCCGATGGCGACCACCAGCTCGATCTCATGGTGGTAATTCGACGTCTGCGCCGGATACGGCACCGTGGCCGTTACGCCGGGGAAGACGGGGACGACGGACTTGTCGTCATTCGGCTTGCAAAAGAAGAATGGCGGTTCGCGGTCCGGGTCAAAACCCATTTCGCGCGCATGGGCGGCGTAGTTGCGGCCCACGCAGTAGATGCGGCGCACGGGGAACTGGCTGTCGCTGCCGACGATGGGCAGGCCGGCGATGGCTTGGGGGGCGAAGATGAAGTTGGTCATGGTGAAGTCCTGTGAAAAAATCAATCGGTCAAAAACTGCTCGCGCAGCACGCCCATCGCTTGCTGCACGGGGCGGTCGGAAAAACTGAACAGCACGACGTCTTCCTGCGGGCAGTCGAAGGAGACAAGAGCCCACGACGGCACGACGAAGGTGTCGCGCGGGGCGAAATCAAACACCTGCCCGCCTATCGTCACCGTGCCTTGCCCCTCGACGACGCTGTAGACGGTGCCGTCCGTGCTGCGCGCCCGCTTGCCCTTGAAACCCCTGGGCAGCAGCTGCATGAAGGTGGCCATGGTCGGCATGGGCGAGCCGCCCGTCAGCGGGTTCACGTATTTGAGCTTGTAGCCGTGCCAGCCGTCGATGGCGTCCGTGCGCGACAGCAGCGCCAGCGCTTCGCGCGAGCGGGCATACGGGTAATTGAAGATGGGCGAGGTGGCGCCCGCGTGCAGGGGTTTTACGGGCGCCATGTTGTAGCCGTAGCGGGCGAAGCTCTGGCCTTCCGGACGGCTGACCGTCTGGCTGTCCTGCGTATCGTTTTCCGCGAAACCGGAATCGAAATAGCGCAGCATGGGAATATCGAGGCCATCGAGCCAGACGACAGGCTCGCAGACGCCATCGATACCCACATTGCCATGGTCATGCCAGGTCCACGACGGCGTGATGATGAAGTCGCCCGGGCGCATGGTGGTGCGCTCGCCCGCCACCGTCGTGTAGGCGCCCTGCCCGCTCACGACGAAACGCAGCGCGGACTGGCTGTGGCGGTGCGACGGCGCCACTTCGCCGGGCAGAATCAGCTGCAGGCCCGCGTACAGCGATTGCGTGATCGACGAGCGGCCCGGCAAGGCGGGGTTTTCCAGCACGAGAACCCTGCGCACGGCTTCGTGGGCCGTGATCACTTCGCCGGCGCGCGCCAGCTGCGGCGCGATATCGGCATAGCGCCACAGGGCGGCCGCATACGGCGCCGTCGGCTGCGGCGGCACCAGCGTGTGCAGCGACTGCCACAGGGGCGACAGATGCATGCTGCTCAGGGCCTCATATAAAGCTTCGCGTTCGGGCGTTTGCTGGGAAGTCATGCTGCCTCCTTTTCGGTGGCGGCCAGGCAGGTTTGCGCCGTCCAGCCGTACAGCCAGGCCAGCGCTTCATAGAATTGCGCCGGCGTGCGGCCGCGCCACAAGTCGTTGCGCACCAGGCGTTCGACGCCTTTGGCGTGGTACAGCCGGCCCATTTCGCGCGCCGACAGCACGACACGGGCCGTGCGGGCGATGCGCGAGGTTTGATACAGCGCAAAGGCGGCGGCCATGTCGAAGTCGCAGGCGCGCACGGCTTCGCCCAGGGTCACGGCATCTTCCAGCGCCATGCAGGCGCCCTGCGCCAGGTATTGCAGCATCGGGTGGGCCGAATCGCCCAGCAAGGTCATGCGCCTGGTGCTCCAGTTGGCGACGGGGTCGCGGTCGGCCGTGCTCCAGCGTTTCCAACTGGTCGGCTTGTGCAGCAGCTGGCGCGGCTGCGCATGGATGCCGTCGAAGTAGGACAGCACTTCTTCCTTGCTGCCGTCCGTGACGCTCCACGCTTCCTGCTCACGGCTGTGGAAAGTCACCACCAGGTTGTATTGCTCGCCGTTGCGCAGCGGGTAGTGCACGAGGTGGCAGTTCGGACCGGCCCAGACGACGGGCGCGTTCCAGCGCAGGTCGGCCGGCATGTCGGCGGCCGGCACGACGGCGCGGTACACCACGTGGCCGGAAACGCGCACCTGGTCACCCACGATGCGCTCGCGGATGACGGACTTGACGCCATCGCAGCCGATCAGCACATCGGCGCGGAAGCTGCGCCCCGCCGCGTCCGTGACGGTGACGCCGTCGGCATCTTCCGCCACGTCCGTCACCTGCGACGACGTGACAAACGTGATCAGGGGCGAGGTGCGCACCGCGTCGAGGATGGCGCCGTGGATGTCGGCCCGGTGGATCACGGCGTAGGGGTTGGCGAAACGCTGGCGGAAGGCCGCGTCGACGACGAAGGTGCCCACTTCGGTGGCGTCGACGGCGTCCATCATTACCAGGCGTTCCGTGAACACGGCGCGGGCGCGGGTGCGCTCGCCCACGCCCAGCGCATCGAGCGCGGCGAAGGCATTGGGCGCCAGCTGGATGCCGGCGCCGATCTCGCCCAGGGTCGATGCCTGTTCCAGCACGGTGACGGCCAGCCCCAGGCGCGACAGGGACAGCGCGGCGGCCATGCCGCCGATGCCGCCGCCGACGATCAGCACGGACGGCTTGTGGTTAGTTTCCATTTCTCTCCTCCAATTGATCTGTGTGCTTGCGCGCAGCACGTTTGCTGTGCTCTTGGTATGACAAGCAGTGTGCCGACAGGTCAATATTTGGTAAAGCGATGGAATACAATAGCAACAATCACGTTTTTAAATAATGGTGGAATCCTCTTATGTCGCGCTTCGATATCGAACTGCTGTTCATCTTTGACGAGATCTATAAAAGCCGCAACGTGACGCGCGCGGCGGAAAACCTGGGCTTGCCCCAGTCGACCGTGAGCATCGGCCTGGGGAAATTACGCACGCATTTCGGCGACCGCCTGTTCGCGCGCACCTCGAAAGGCATGGAGCCGACGCCGCGCGCGCAAAACGCCGTGCAGGATGTGCGCGCGGCAATTGCCGCCTGGCAGCATGCGCTGGCCGACCAGCCCGTGTTCGACCCGGCCGCCAGCACGCGCGAATTTGCCATCTGCATGACGGACATCAGCGAAATCGTGCTGCTGCCCACCCTGCTCAACCACCTGCAGCAGACGGGACCCGGCATCACGCTGGACGTGTCGAAGATCGCCACCGACACGCCGGCACGGCTGGAAGGCGGCGAAGTGGACCTGGCCATGGGCTTCATGCCGCACCTGGAATCGGGGTTCTATCAGCAGAAACTGTTTCGACCAGCATTTCGTCTGCCTGGTGGCCAGCGGCCACCCGCGCATCCGCGACACGATTACTGTGGAAGCGTTCCTGGCGGAGGGGCATATCGAGGTGAAAAGCTCGGGCACGGGCCACTCCATCGTGGAAAAAGTGCTGGCGGCGGCCGGCGTGCAGCGGCGCATCGTGCTGAAACTGCCAAGCTTCCTGGGCGTATCGCGCATCGTCGCCGAAACTGAATACATCGTGACCGTACCGTACCGCTACGCGCTGCAGATGCAGGACCACGAAGCGTTCCGCATCCTGCCCCTGCCCGTGCAGCTGCCCAGCTTTTCAGTCAAGCAGCACTGGCACGAGCGCTACCACCAGGATGCGTCGAACCGCTGGCTGCGCCAGACCATGGCGCAGCTGTTCGGATCGGCGTGAGTTTGCTTAATTGCCTGGCGGCGGAGTCTCAGCCCTGGCATCGAACGCCAGCCGCGCCGCATCGATGGCGTCGCGGTGGCCGTAGGCCCAGGCACCCAGCGCGCTGATGGGGATCAACAGCGAGCGGCCCAGGTCCGTCAAGGCGTAATCGACGCGCGGCGGCACGGTGGGAAACACGGTGCGCGTGACGAGACCGTCGCGCTCGAGGCCGCGCAGGGTCAAAGTCAGCATGCGCTGCGAGATGCCGCCGATCAGGCGGCGCATCTCGTTGAAGCGCTTGGTGCCATTGCCCAGCAACATCACCACCATCACGCTCCATTTGTCGCCCACGCGGGTCAGGATGTCCGTGATCGGGCGGCACGAGTCCGCCACACCCGCATGGCCGCCATGGTCGCGCATGCGCTTTTCCAGCTCGGCCCCGCGCGCGGCCACCTCGCCCATAGTCACATCCGTGTGCCCCAGTGTGGAAAAAGTGCCTTCTTGTGCGTTCATTTGATAGTCACTATATTTAACCCGGTTACAAAAACATACCACCCGATCATACCACCCAAGAAGGCAACCATGAACATCCTGCACATCGATTCCAGCGTCCTTGGCGAACATTCCGTCAGCCGCCAGCTGACCGCCGCCATCGCCGCCCGCCTGCAAACGGCCGCGCCCGGCGCCACCGTCCACTACCGCGACCTGGCCGCCCAGCCCTTGCCGCAATTTACGGCCGCCCCCGGCGCCGCCGAGGGAGAAATCCTTGCCGCCGCGCTGGAACAAGTGCTGGCCGCCGATGTCATCGTCATCGGCGCGCCCATGTACAACTTCGCCATCCCCAGCCAGCTCAAATCGTGGCTCGATGCGCTGGCCGTGCCCGGCAAGACGTTTCAGTACGGCGCCAATGGCCCCGAAGGCTTGCTGGGAGCCAAGCGCGTGATCATCGCCTCGACGCGCGGCGGCTACTACGGCGCCGACACGCCGATGGCCGCCCTGGAACACCAGGAAAGCCATCTGCGCGCCTTCCTCGGCTTCCTCGGCATCCAGCAGATCGAGATCGTGCGCGCCGAAGGCGTCAAGGTCAGCGACGCCGCCAGGGCGCAGGCCATGACGGCGGCCTTCGAGCAGATCGGCGCGCTGCAGGCGGCGTAGCTTCAGCTTGATTATCTGGCTGCGGCGGAAACTGTTTCGGCGCAGCCAGGCTGGGCATGGCGGGCAAGAATGGGGAAACTGCGCTAAGCTGCATCGCCCCCCCACTCTACAAGGACCAGCATGACCCTGATCATCGTCGCCACCATCGATGCCCAAGCCCAATATATCGACGCCGTGCGCGCCGCCCTGGAAGCCGTCGTGCCGCCGAGCCGCGCGGAAAGCGCCTGCCTGCGCTACGAGTTGCACCTCGACAACAAGATTCCCACCCGCTTCATCATGCTGGAAGAATGGATGGACAAGGCAGGCCACACGGCGCATGAAGCGACGCCCCACTTCAAGACCCTGGTCGCCGCCGTGGGCGACAAGGTAACAAAGATCGACATCGCGGAACTGAGCAAGCTCAAGTAACAAGCGGCGCGCTGCGCAAGCGCGCGGCCATCTTGGCAAGTTGCCATCTATAATGTGGCAACTTTTCTTTATGGCCATCATGACTACATTCTCCCGTATCCACGGCGCCCTTGCAGCCGCCGCCTTCAGCATTTGCGCCGGCGCCTTCGCCCAAGCGCCCCTTCCCCTGACCAAGCTGGTGGGCGAATACAATCTGCTCTCGTCGAAGACCGTACCGCCCAGCAACTGGGGCTATTCCAAGGGACGCATCTCGGTCAGGCAACTCGATGAGCGGCATCTGCTGATCGTCCTGTCCTGCGAGTGGAAACGCGAGCCGAAGGCCGTCTGCGGCGATTATTTCTACGCCCAGCAGCGCGACGATGGCCTGTACCTGCAGGACATGAACACGTTTGCCATGCGCCTGTACTTCGATCCCGCCACGCGCAAGCTCACCATCATTTCGCGCGGCGCCGACGCCAAGCAAAGCGTGCGCCACGAAGTGTTCGGCACGACGACCGAACCGCTGGTCGATACCGCCCTCGTGCGGCGCATGAAGCGCGAGCAATCGAATGCCGACAGCAAGGAAAACCGGCGCGTGTTCGGGCCCTACACCAAGTGGCAGTATCAGGAAAACCGCATCGAATTCCAGCGCCAGGACTTGACGGCACCGTGATGGCGCGCCTGATCCAGCCCCTGCGGCGCCAGCTGCTGCGCCTGGCCGGCGTCCTGCTGTGCTCGCCCGTGCTTGCGCGCGCGGCCGACAACGGCCTGCCACGCGCCGTGCGCCAGCGCATCGTGGCCACCCTCGACGCACCGCTGCCCACCGTGCTCAATGTGCAGCATCTGGCGCTGATACGGCGTTTCAACATCGGCTGGTCGCCTGTGGAAAATGGCGCACCCATGCTCAATCCGGCTTACCCGCTGGGCAAGGGAGATACCCTGAAACTGGCCATGCAAGCGATCGCCAGCCAGGATGCGGCGCTGGCCGCGCAACGGCTGATGGAAGCGGCGCTGCTGCTGCCCCATTTCGTGCAGATGGCCGACCTGAAACCGGGCAGCTATGCCAACGGCAAGGCGCCGTTCATCCTGACTGCGCGGCATCTGACGCTGCTTCGCCAGCAATCGTGGATGCCGCTGGACATGCTGGGCATGGAGGCGGAAGACTATTTGGCCGAAGGCTATTGGCCCACGCCGTCCGTCGACGGCAAGCGCCCGTATGGCGACTTCACGAATTACCCAGTGGAAATGGCGCAAGCGCTGGGCCTGCCCGTGCGCCAGCAGGCGAACGGCAACCTGGCCATCACACCCACGTTGCGCACGGAACTGGAAGCGCTGCACCAGCAGACCATGCCGGCGCTGCAGGTGTTCGTGCGGCAGGCGGGGTTGCGGCGCAATACGGTGTAAAGGCAGGCCGGGCAACTATGCCTGGGCTGCCGCAGGCCGTATCAGTACCTCGGCCGGAATGCCCAGTTGCTCATGCAGGCGGCGGATCATCGGCAAGGTCAGCTGGCGCGTACCATTGAGAATTTCGTAAACGCGGTTCAAGCGCCCTATCATCGGCTCAAGATCCTTGGCGACAGCGACTTCTGCTCCATGCTGAATTTGATGGCGTCGACTGGGTCAGGAAATTCCATGACAAAGTGGCGCGTCTCATAGGCATCCACGAGCGTGGCGAGCACATCCAGACGGTCACCTTCGGGGGTGCCGAGCCGGGCCGACATCAAGGACTCGACTTCCAGCAACGCGGCGCGGTAATCATCTTCCGTACGGATAGGTTTGATGTGCATCATCTTGCATTAAACAGTCTGTGCGTTGATGGCGTCATATTGCCGGTGCGTGCCGACAAATTTGATGTACAAGATGCCATATGAATAGTTGATCGATGCGACGAGCCGGTATTTATTACCGCCAATATTGAACACCACCCGCCCCTCTTTCAATATGCCTGCCGTGGCAAAGTCCGACTTCAGCGCTGCGGGGCCGGACCACGACACCCTGAGCACATGACCATACCACGACAACAGCGGTCCCTTCGAATCCGCGTACGTGACCTGCTCATAGAAAGCAATCAGCGTTGGCTTGGCCAGGATACGCATGGATTGATTTTAGTCCCATTTTGGGACTAACGTCAATCAGGCAGCGCTGCTAACTTGCGAATCAACTCCTCCCGTCAGCCTTGAGGCACCGGCTGCGGCACAGGAGCAGGCGCGGGCACCGGTTCCGGCACCGCCTTGCCATGCGCTTCCTGCCCGCCCTCTTCGGCCGGCACGGCCAGCGGCGCCGGCGGCGCGCCTTCCTGCAGCAAGTCGCCCGGCTCTTCCACCGGTTCGTCCTGCGGTTCCTCGACGGGTTCCACATGGCGCAACGGCGGTGGTGGCTTGCCGCCGGGGAAGATGGCGTCGCGCGACAGCTTGCCCGTGTCGAGCGCCGTCTTGAAGAAGTCGCCCACCACCAGCACGGCGTTGTGGCCGCCCTGGCCCCAGTAATTGCTGCGCATGGTGACGCGCGCGTCGTTGAAACCCACCCAGGCGCCGCCGACGAGTTCCGGGTGCATCAAAATAAACCAGCCATCCGCATTGTTTTGCGTGGTGCCGCTCTTGCCGGCCACGTCGGACCGGATGCCGAAGCGGCTGCGGATGGCCGTGCCCGTGCCGCGGTCGATCACGCCGCGCATCATGTCCGTCAGGGTGGCGGCCGATTCGGCCTGCATGGCGCGCTTGGGCTTGTCTTCGCCGAAGCGGGCGATGACCTTGCCTTCGCGGTCCGTGATGTGCGTGACGACGAACGGCAAACGGGCTTCGCCCTGGGCCGCGATGCTGGCGTAGGCGTTGACCATTTCCAGCAAGGTGACGGGACTGGTGCCCAGCGCCAAGGATGGCACTTTTTCCAGCTTGCTGTCGCGGATACCGAGCGCGCGCGCCAGCTTGATGATCGGCGGCAAACCCACGTCCTGCATCACTTGCGCCGTGATGGTGTTTTTCGAGTACACGAGGCCGTCGCGCATGGTCATGTCGCGGCCCGTCGTGCCGCTCATGTCCGTCGGGCGCCATTTGGTGCCGTCGGCCGCCTTGATATCCATCACTTCATCGCGGTAGACGTGGTCGGGGCTGAGGCCCTTTTCCAGCGCCGCGCCATACACGATGGGTTTGAAGGTGGAACCGGGCTGGCGCGCCGCCTGCGATACGTGATCGAATTGTTCGCGCGCAAAGTCGCGGCTGCCCACCCAGGCGCGCACGGCGCCCGTGGCCGGGTCCATGGCCGCAAAACCCGCTTCCAGCCGCGTCTTCGACTTGCGCAGGGCCGCCATGAAGGCGCGGTCGCCCTTCAGCTGGGCCAGCGCCGCTTCCGGCGTGCCGCCGGCCGCCGTCAGCTTGCGGTAGTCGGCGGACTCGCGCACGAAGGCGTCGAGCAGGGCCGGATGCGATTTCCAGAAATAATCGAAGGCCACGCTGCCGGCCTGCATGCCCGCGTACATGCCCGTCGAGGTCGATGACGGCACGCCCGCGCGGCTCCATTCCACGTCCGCGATCGCCTGCAAGGCATTCGCCTGGCGTTCGACGGCGCGCTGGCCGCCTGCTGCAAATCGTAGTCGAGCGTGGTGTGCACCACCAGGGCGTCGAGTTCCAGGTTGTAGTCGTTTTCGTCGGCCCAGTCGATCAGCCACTTGCGCACATAGGCCGTGAAATGGCTGTCCGACTGCGCCCGCTCGCTCTGGCGCTCGAAATGCAGGCGCAGCGGACGCTTGATCAACTGTTTATAGCGCGCCTCGTCGATGACGTCATGCTTGCGCATTTGCCTCAGCACCACATTGCGCCGCTGCAAGGAACGTTCGGGATTACCGACGGGATTGTAGTAATTCGTGCCCTTGAGCATGCCGACCAGGGTGGCGCTTTCCAGGATATCGAGGCGCGACGCCGGCTTGTCGAAGTAGGTTCGGGCCGCCATTTCGATGCCGTAGGTGTTGTACAGGAAGGGAACCGTGTTCAGGTAGGCTTCGAGGATTTCCGTCTTGCTGTAGGTCGCTTCGATCTTGAGGGCCGTGATGAGTTCCTTCAGCTTGCGGTTCAGGTTGCGCGAGCGGCCGATTTCCTCGGGGAACATATTGCGCGCCAGCTGCTGCGTGATGGTGGAGCCGCCCTGCGGGTTGCCCCCTGCCGTATGCAGGATGGCGCCCGCCGTGCGCGTGAAATCGACGCCGTGGTGCTGGTAGAAACGGTGGTCTTCCGTCGCAATCAGGGCACTGATCACGTTTGGTGAAATCTGTTGCAGCGTAACGCGCTCCTGCAAGCCCTGGTCGAAACGGGCCAGTTCCTTGCCGTCCGCGCTGACCATGGTGCTGGGCGCGGCCGCGCGCGCCTGGCGCAAGTCGTGGATGCTCGGCGTCAGGGGGATCAGCAACAGCATGTACAGGATCACCAGCGCCAGCAGGGCCAGGAACGACCACAAGGCCAGCACCAGCGCGCGCCGCACGGGGGGCAAGGTCATCAAGTGCGCATGGCCGCGCCGGTACAGCGCCACCGCCTTGACCCATGCCACTCCCGCCACGCGCACCGCCCGCGCGCGCGCCCGCATGAACGCTTGCCGTGCTTTTTCCTGAAACTGCTCCATGCCTGATGCCATGCTTATAACCTTGTCTGATGCCGGATGATCCGTTTCAGCAAGTATATAGGGCGGGCAACAAAGCGGGCCGGAATTTACGCCAAGCAAGCATCCAGGCGGGCCAATGTCACTCCCACATACGCGCCCACGCAGCGTTCGTCGCGCGTATGGAAAGCGTCTTCGACCTGCAGCAGGCCGCAGTCGCAGACGACGGGGTCGACCTGGGTCACGACGCCGAGCGCCAGGTAGCGCCAGCCATTGAGGCGCAGCAGGCGCTTTTCCCGGCCGGGATTGGCGTCGAAGATGGCGTCCCAATCGTCGATTTCGCTGGCCATGGGCCACAGTTCTGCCTGGAATGGCGTGCCGGCGGCCATCTGGGCACCGCCGAACTCGTCCATCACGTGCAGGCGCTGGCCGTCCACCTCGATGACGGCTTCCAGGTAGTCGCCCTCGGTCGCGATGAAGGTGGCCGTGACGGCAGGCTGCGTCACTTCTGCGCCTGCTCCAGCAGGGCCGGCAATTCCTTCAGCATGGCCTCGCGCGTGCGCAAGCCCGCGGACTGCTGCCCCTTCTGCTCATCCTGCACCAGGCGCGCAAACACGATGCTGCGCTCGCCCTTGCTGGCCCAGCCCACGAACCAGCCGTAGCCATGCGCTTCGTCAAAGCTGCCGTCAGCCTTGCGCGGGAAGGCCGCGCCCGTCTTGCCATGCACGTGCCAGCCATCCACATCGGCCAGACGGGTCAGGCGCCGCGTCTGTTCCATCGCCTGTTTCGTCACGGGCAGCTGATCATTGACCAGCTTGCGCAAGAAGCCCAGCTGTTCCAGCGGAGAGATCTTCAGCGAAGAGCTGATCCACGAGCGTTCCAGACTATTGTCCTTGCCCGGGTCGCCCGATACATCCGCATTGCCATAGCGCAAAGCCTTGGCGTATTTCTGGAAGCGCTCGGCGCCCAGCGCCTGCGTGATCTGCTGCGAATACCAGACCACCGAGTACTGCATCCAGCGCGACGGGTCGGTATCCTGGCGCCACGCTTCGCCGCCCCAGTCCACATAGCCCTGGCGAAATGGCAAGCTGGGCTTGTGCTCGTCCTTGAGGAAACCGGCGTCATAGCCCATCAGGCTGAGCGCGATCTTGAACGTGGAGGCGGGGGTGACACGATCGAGGCAATTACCCTCTTGCAACAAGACGGCGCCTGTCTTGGCGTCGGCCATGGCGGTGCAGATGGTGGCGGACTGGGCTTGCGAGGCGGCCAGGACGGCACCTGTCAGGCCGAGGATGAACTGGAATAATGCGCGATATTTCATGGGCCTCCGGGGTTGGGGGAGAATGACAAAGCGAAATTGTACCGGGCAGCGCGGCGCGATGCCAGCGATGATAACGCCGCCTTGACTCTAGCGCCCTGCCGGCGCGCCCGGCTGGCGCTCCCGCTTCAAATGTTCTTCTTCCAGCTCGTCCATGCCCAACTTTTCCTCGTCGATCAGCGCATGGTCGCGCCGTTCGCGCTCCAGCTCCGCTTCCAGGCTGTCATCGTTGACTTCCCGCTCGATTTTCTGCGGCATGCTGTCCTCCTCCACGGTGGTTGACTAATATTCTCCGGCAAGCTTGCCCGCCTGCGCCATGGCATCGTGCGGATGCAGGCTTTCCATATGCCGTACGGTAACACGCGCCTGCGCATAATACGGCGCCAGCGCCGCCTGCACGCGGCGGGCAGCATCCTCCACATACATCAGGTTAGCACCATTCAAGCGCGCAAACGACTGTTCGTCGGCCCGTTTCACGGCCGTCTGCAGGGGTGTCGCCAGCGCCGCTTCCACCAGGTCGATCAGGGGAAACAGGTCCAGCTCGGCCTGCTGCGTCAATGGCACCGTGACCGTCGCCGTGCTGCGCTGGCTGTGCGGCGTGGCCAGGCTCGCGTGTTCGCGCAGCCAGGCGCCGGCGGCGGCGCCATCGATGGCGCCCCCACCGACTGCGCCGCGAAGGCGTCGACGAGCAATTGCCGTGCCAGCGCCGCCGAACAGGGGCAGGTCGAGGAATAACCGACCTCCACCGTCAGGGACAGGGCAAAGCCCTGCGGAGAAACACTGGCTTGCAGGCGCACGGGATACGATTTCCAGCCCGACAGCCCCGCCGTCAGCAGCGCCGGCTGGCGCCGCAGCACGGGAAACGCCAGCGCCAGGCGCGCCTGCGTGCTGCCGCAATCGGCATGGCTGTCGACCATGCGCCGCAACACGGCGGCCAGCGCGCCCGCATCGAGCGGCTGCGCGGCGGCAAACGCATCGAGCAGCAGATACAAACGCGACATGTGGATGCCCTTCACTTGCGGATCGGGTAAGTCGACTTGTACGTCGGCCCAGGCATGCACTTGCTGCGCCTGCCCGCCCTCTTCCAGCCACAGCGGCAAGGCGATGCCCTGCATGCCGACCCATTCCAATGGCAAGGGGTGGCCCAGGTGGGGGGGGCCGCGCCACGTCGGGCAGGGGCGTGGAAAGGGAATCGCGCTTCATGGTCATGGTTCCATATGCAAACAAGTTGCATATCATGGAGAAAAACGGGCATATATGCAAGTATCTTGCATTAATGAGGCATTAACGACAGATCAGCCGGCCTTGCGAAACGTCAGATTGATGCGCTGCGCGCCCAGCACCGCGTGCTCGCCCTCTTTCAGGGACGCCACGCCGTGGAAGCGCAGGCGGTCGGTGCCGCCCCACACCACCACGTCGCCATGCAGCAGGGGGATGCGGGCAGCCTTGTCGGCCCGCTGCGCCCCGCCGAACAAAAAGGTGGCAGGTAGACCGAGCGAGACGGAAACGATGGGCGCCGTGAAATCGCATTCGTCGCGGTCCTGGTGCAGGGCCATGCGCGCACCGGGCGCATAGCGGTTGACCAGGCAGGCGTCGGGGACAAAGCCCGCATAGCCGGCCGCCAGCGCCGCCTCCTGCGCCAGGCGCAGGAACACGGGCGGCATCGGCGGCCAAGGCAAACCGCTGGCCGGATCGAGGCTCGCATAGCGGTAGCCGCGTCCATCCGTGACCCAGCCCAGGGCGCCGCAATTGCTCATGGCAACGGACATGCGCAAGCCGCCCGGCGTGGCCATGTGGCGCAGGGGCGCCGCCAGCACGATGGCGTCCAGCGCCGGCAGCAGTTCGGGCAGATACGGCAGCGCAAAAGCGCGCAGCAGCACCGACGCGGACGAACCCGGCACCAGCGGCGCGGGGCCGGCCGGGGCCTGGTCTTCATCGGCAAACAGGGACAGGGTCATGCCGCCTATTTTAGCCGCATTACCCAAAAAGCCCCCATGGTGCGCTACAGTAGCGCTTCCAGCCACTACCACCCGCCCCCACGATGGATCATTACGCCGATTTGCTGCACACCCTGGCGCAGCAGGAAGAATCCCTGCAATTCGAACGCTTCGACAACGACGCCGCGCTGGCCGTGGGCCTGTGGATCGTCGAGGAAGTGCGCAAGCGGGGCAAGGCCGTCACCGTGAATATCACGCGCAACGGCCAGGTCCTGTTCCACCACGCCATGACGGGCGCCACGGCGGACCAGGCGGACTGGATACGCCGCAAGAACAACACGGTGCAGCGCTTTTGCCGCAGCTCCTACTATATGGGTATCTCGTATAAAAGCCGCGGCAGCACCTTCGAAGACGTGAAATACCTCGATGACGTCGAGTATGCGGGCCACGGCGGCGCGTTTCCCCTGCTGATACGCGGCGTGGGACTGGTCGGCACGGTCACCGTGTCCGGCCTGGCGCAGGCGGACGACCACGCGCTGGTGGTGGCCGCCCTGCAGGCGCAATTGGACGCGCAGCTGAATAAATAGTCAGAGTCAGGCGGCCAGCGCCCGGCGCAAGGCGGCGCGCTCACGGCGTCGCAGCCAGTGCTGCGGCAACGGGGCGCCAGCGCCCCGAACACCATGATTTTCCTCAAATGCGCTGGCCGCCGTCGATGGGAATCTCGGCGCCCGTGATGTACGAAGCGCGCTCGCTGCATAAAAATTCCACCAGATCCGCCACTTCGGCCGTCGTGCCCAGACGGCGCAGGGGGATTTGCGTGTCGACGATGTGCGAAGTGCCGGGCGATAAAATCGCCGTGTCGATCTCGCCCGGCGCAATCGCATTCACGCGCACGTTCAGCGGCGCCATGTCGTTGGCCATTTCGCGCGTCAGCGAGGCCAGCGCCGCCTTCGAGCTGGCGTAGGCGGAACCGGCAAACGGGTGCACGCGGTAGCCGGCGATCGAGCACAGGTTCACGACGGAGCCGTGCGCATTCGATAATTCCTGCGCAAAACCGCGCGTCAGGGCCAGCGGCGCAAAAAAATTCGTGTTGTACATTTCCTGCCACGTCTGCATGTCGGTGGTCAGCGAATTGACGCGCGAGCCGCCCGGCCCCTTCGGCGACACGCCCGCGTTGTTCACCAGCGCGTGCAATTTGGCGTCGCCCAGCATGGGGCGCAGGGTGTCAACCATCTGCCCGATCTGGCTCAGGTCCGACAAATCCATGCACACATGCGTGTTGTGCTCCTGGCTGCGCGGGCAGCCGCCCGGTATCGGGCTGCGCGAGACGGTAATCACCCGCCAGCCCAGGCTGCGGAAGCGCTCCGCCACGGCGTGGCCGATGCCGCGGCTGGCGCCCGTGACGATGGCGGTTTTTTGTTCCATTTTCTGTTCAATCTTGTGCTTGATCTGCGTCATGTTCTTCCTTGTCCTGTTCTGTTGCGCCGGCGTGGATGCGCTCCTGGCGCATGACATACGCCAGCATCTGCGTGCCGCCGTCGAGGATGTCCTGTTCGATGGCGCGCGCGCGCGGCCGCGCCGTCGCGCTGGCGCAGCGCGCTGATGATGGCGTGGTGGTGGCCGACGCGCATGTCGGGCGAAAAGCTGGCGTAGCCGGCGGCGATCAGGGGCGCCGTCTGCATCCACAGGTGGTCGACGAAGCGTTTTAACGTCGGCATGCCAGCCGCTTGCGCCAGGCCCAGGTGAAACGCCTGGTTGCATTGCAGGGCCGCCGCCAGGTCGTGCCGCGCAATCGCCTCTTCATTCGCCTGCAGCAGGCGCTCCAGGTCGGCCAGGGTGGCGGCGTCGATGCGCTGCGCCGCCTCGAACGCGCCCAGCCCTTCCAGTTCCAGGCGCAGCGCGCGGATTTCCAGGTAGCGCGCCACGCTGAGCACGGGCACGCGGAAGTCGCGCGGCGAGCGCAGCACCAGCGCCTCTTCCTGCACCAGCTGCAGCATGGCGTCGCGCACGGGCGTCACGCTGGTGCCCAGCTGCAGCGCCAGCTCGCGGATGCGCAGGCGGTCGTTCGGCTGGAAACGTCCGGCCGCCAGCGCCTCGCGCAGCATCGCGTACACGGACTTGCCCAGGTTGACGTGCTGCAGAGTGTCCAATTGCTGATTCATGCGTGTTTTTGATCGTTTGAAATTATGATGCATCATACATCAAGATAAAAAACACTGTTTCATACCGTGCGCGCGGCACCAGCGCAAACGGCCGCGAGCACGTACAATCGGCCGCCACCGTCTCGAAAGGAGCGCACTTGAACTGGGATTATCCGCACGCCCATACCCTGCCCGTCACGCCGGAACCGGGCGACATCGACGGCTTGCAGCATACGAACAACGCCGTCTACGTGCGCTGGTGCGAGCATATCGCCTGGCACCACTCGGCCGCGCTGGGGCTGGACCTCGACGATTACCGGCGCCTGGACCGGGCCATGGCGATCCGACGCGGCGAGTACGACTACCTGCTGCCGACGCGGGCCGGCGAAGCGCTGACCCTGGCCACCTGGCTGTGCGCCAGCGATGGCCGCTCCAGCATGGAACGGCGCTTCCAGCTGGTGCGCGACAGCGACGGCGCCACCGTCGTGCGCGGACGCTGGGACTTGATCTGCATCGAATTGAGCAGCGGCCGCGCGCGCCGTTTGCCGCCCGAGTTCCTGGCCGCGTACGAACCGGCCATCGTCGCGACGGCCTGAGCTAGGCAGGCAGGCGCGCCGGTTCCAGCGCGATCAGCACCAGCAGGATGGCCAGCGGCACGGCCAGCGCGGCAAAGCCCACGGCCAGGTAGGCAAAGGCGGCCAGGATGGCGCCCACGGCAAAGCCCAGCAGGGGCCAGAAGAATTTCACGCAGCGTTCGCGCGTGGCGCCATCGGCCGCGCCGCGCAGCACGTCGACCGTGTCGATGACGATTTGCGTGACGTTGCCCGTCATCATGGACGTGGGCGCCAAATGGGCCAGCAGCAGCCGGCTGATGGCGCTGTGCGCGCCCATGGCCCCCGCGCCGAACAGGCCGGCCGTCATGGCCAGCGCGCCCGGCTCGGGCCCCAGCGGCTCGGCCAGCACGCCAGACACCATGAAACCGAGCAGCAGCGCCAGCTCCAGCAGCAACGCCAGGCGCAGCGCCGGGCCGCCGCGGCGCTCGGCCGCCACCGTCAACAGCCGCGCCGCCGCCACGCCCAGTATGAACGCGGGAAACGCCAGCAGCTTGAGGGCGATCGAGGCATGCGTGGCATTGGCCAGCGCCGCGCCGATCAGCACGAAGTTGCCCGTCACGTGGGCCGTGAACAGGCCAAACAGGGCGACAAAGCCCAGGGTATCGACATAACCGGCCAAAAAGCCCAGGCTGATGCCCTGCAAACGGCTGCGCTGCGCAAGATTCATACACACTCCTTGAAATTGGCCATCATGATACCGTGCCGCCATCGCGGGCGGCGGCGGATTTGCACGCCGTTCGGCGAAGATGCGGGGCTTTTCTTGCGCCTCCGCAGTGCAACATGCATTTCGCTCCTGCTTTGCCCGTGCATGCTTTAGAATCAGCGACCTCAGCCCCGTAAAAACAGGATAAAACATATGACGGCAGTCGGGAATACCGAACCACAAGAGCTCAAGCGCGGCCTGAAAAGCCGCCACATCCAGCTCATCGCCCTGGGCGGCGCCATCGGCACCGGCCTGTTTCTGGGCATCGCGCAAACCATCAAGATGGCCGGCCCCTCGGTCCTGCTCGGCTATGGCATTGCCGGCGTCATCGCCTTTTTGATCATGCGCCAGCTGGGCGAGATGGTCGTCGACGAACCCGTCGCCGGCTCCTTCAGCTACTTTGCCGACAAATACTGCGGCCATCTGCCCGGCTTTTTGTCGGGCTGGAATTACTGGGTGCTGTATGTGCTCGTCAGCATGGCCGAACTGACAGCCGTCGGCATCTACGTGCAGTACTGGTGGCCGGGCGTGCCCACCTGGGTCTCGGCGCTGGTCTTCTTTTGCGTGATTAACGCCATCAGTTTGCTGAATGTCAAAGCGTTTGGTGAAATGGAATTCTGGTTCGCCATCATCAAGGTGGTCGCCATCATCGGCATGATCGTCTTCGGCGCCTACCTGCTCGCTTCCGGCGACGCGGGGCCGCAGGCCTCGGTTGCCAACCTGTGGCAGCATGGCGGCTTCTTCCCGAATGGCTGGCAGGGGCTGGTGATGGCCATGGCCGTCATCATGTTCTCGTTCGGCGGCCTGGAACTCGTGGGCATCACGGCAGCCGAAGCGGATGACCCGAGCACGACGATACCGCGCGCCACCAACCAGGCCATCTACCGCATCCTGATCTTTTACATCGGCGCGCTCGGTATCCTGCTGTCGCTGTACCCGTGGCAAAACGTCGTCACCGGCGGCAGCCCTTTTGTCCTGATCTTCCATGCGCTCGACAGCAACCTGGTGGCCACGGCCCTGAACGTGGTGGTGCTGACGGCGGCCCTGTCCGTCTACAACAGCGGCGTGTACTGCAACACGCGCATGCTGTTCGGTCTGGCCAGGCAAGGCAACGCGCCGCGCGCGCTGCTGCACCTGAACCGCCGCGGCGTGCCGCTCGTCGCCCTGGGCGTATCGGCCCTGGCGACGGGCGCCTGCGTGGTGGTCAATTACTTCATGCCGGGCGAAGCGTTCGAAGTGCTCATGGGCCTGGTCGTCTCGGCGCTAATCATCAACTGGGCCATGATCAGCTGGATCCATTTGCGCTTCCGCGCGCAAAAGAAGGCCGAGGGCAAGACGACACTGTTCCGTAGCCTGGGCTATCCGTTCACCAACTACCTGTGCCTGGTCTTCCTGGCCGGCATCCTGGTGATCATGTACCTGACGCCGGGCCTGCGCATCTCCGTCTACCTGATTCCCGTGTGGCTGGCGGCGCTGGGCGTCGGCTACTGGATCAAGCAAAACAAGGCCAGGGCATAAGCTGCCTTGCGCCGGAATAAACAATAAGCAGTAAGCAATAAGCAATAAGCAATAAGCAAACAAAAAGCCCGTCTTCGCAGACGGGCTTTTTGCATTGGGCGCTGTCCCTCTCTAAGCGGCGGCGGCCTCGCCCTCTTCCGGCAACACGTCGGCTTGCCACAGGCTGATGGTCTGGCCCGGATACGATTGCAGCAGCACATCTTCACTCAGCGTCTGCAGCAACTGCTGGCGCTGCTCCGCCTTCTTCTCCGCGTCATGCCCAGCTCGCCCGTCTTGTACGGCCCCAGATCGGCGACGAGGTCGCGCATCAGCGAATGGCTGGTCGGCGTGGTGACGTCCGATTCCACCTTGGCCAGCACATACTTCATGATGTGCGTCGACTGGCTGGCTTCCTGCTGCAGGCTGGCCTTGACCAGTTTGCCATCCTTGTAAGCCATTTGCGCATCGCTGCTGGCCGTATCCTCGATCTGATGATACGTGTAGTTTTGCGACTCCACCTTGTCGGTCAGCCGCAGGGGCAAGCCCGGCACCAGCGACTGGTGGAAACTGGCGCTCAGCTTCGATTGCTGCTGCTGGCGCAGCGAGCGGTCATCCTGGCTGGTGCCGCTCACGCTGGTCTTTTGCGACAGCTCGTAATGGAAGCCATCCCTTTCCGATGCACGCATGGGATTGCTGAACTTCACCGTTTGCGACACGGACGCGCTGAAGTCGGACAAGCCCGTCAGCATGGCCCGGTCTTCGGCGGCCAGCCGCCACTTGCTGTCTTCCGGCAGGCCGGCATTGGCTGGCGGCACGGGCGCATTGCTGTGCAAGGCCGTCAACGTATCCTTGAACATGGCCATCAGCCCGGCATCGCCATGGCCGCGCGAGGCTGCCTGGTCGATCTGCTTGGTATAGTTGCCAAGGGCTTTCGCCTGCCGCTCCTTGCTGCCCAGCGCGTGCAGCTGGCTGGCGTCGACTTTCACGTCCAGCGAGCCGGCCACGCCCGCGAAGCTGACCTTGCGTTGCGTGCTGTCGGCCTGGAAATCCAGGGTTTGCGTGCTTTTCTGCTCGCCACGCACCAGCACTTCCGCGTGCAGGTTCACCGATGTCAGCACTTCCTGGTCGAACTGCATCAAACCGGCCAGCCTGACCTTCGGCGTGCCCTGCGCCATGCCGTCGATGGCTTCCTGGAACGCTTCGGACAGGTCGCCCAGGGCCTTCACCTCTGCGTCGCTGAGTTCGCCGCTGGTGGTCATGCGCACGGCCAGGCCGTCATCCTGGCTGTCGAGAGACAGCTTGACCTCGACGCCGCTTTTGGTGGTGATGCTGAGGCTGACCTTGTCTTCGCCATTGCCGTGCAGGCTGGCCGGCGCAATGCCGGCAGCCTCGGCGTAGGGGCCCGGTTGCGTGCGCGGCGGCGGCTGCAGCAGCGCTTGCGAAATATTGCGCACGCCGCCCTTGAGCTGGTCCAGCATGGCCGCCCCCAGGCCTCCGAAGCGCCCGCCATACGAATAGTACGGCGCAAAATTCTTCGTCATCAGCTCGCTGACGGCGTCGTGCGACGGGCTTTCCCACACTTTCGGCGACGGCAACAGGTAGGAAATGGCGGGCTGCTCCCCGCCCTCCGCACCAAAGGCAACGATGGTCGACGGCGTGGACGCCGGCACGGCTGGCACGTCCGCCCGGCTCGCCGCGGCGCCTTGCACACGGGACGGGGTCGGATTCCAGCTCGGGATCGGGGAGACGGAAGTCATGGTGATGTGGCCTTGAAAACGAAAACAGATACATGGATAAAATATTGCCCATTTTAATTTTCTGGCAATCCTGCCTGTGCCCGCAATCCTGCACCGCCACGTATCGAAGGTGTTGGCAAGCGATTGCATGGCAATACTGTTTTAACGGCAAGAAATCGCAAAGCATGAGCGTCGGGGAAATGAAACATTTTCATGCCAGCAGCCTCGCCTACCCCCAACAAGTTCAATCCCTGCCGGGAATGTCTATTAAAATGCCATTATGGAACACAAGATTTTGCGCGCGCCGCTGGCCAGCTTTACCGACTTACTGCTCGACGCCGTGTGCATGGTCGACGTGGATGGCCGCTTTGTCTTCGTCAGCGCGGCGTGCGAACGCATCTTCGGCTACACGCAGCAGGAAATGATCGGCAAGCTCATGCTTGACATGGTCGCCCCCGCCGACCGCGCGCGCACTGTGGCGGCCGCGCGGGCCATCATGGACGGCCATGCACAGACGCACTTTGAAAACCGCTACCTGCGCAAGGACGGCAGCCTGGCGCACATCATGTGGTCGGCGCGCTGGTCCGCGGCCGACCAGCTGCGCGTGGCGGTGGCGCGCGACATCACCTTGCTGAAACAGGCGCAGGCAAAGCAGGCGGCGCTGTACGCCATTTCCGAAGCCATGCAGGCGACGCAGGACTTGCCCGCCCTGCTGCACCGCATCCAGCACATCATCGGCGAACACTTGCCGACACGCAGCCTGACCTTGCTGCTGCATGACGAACAGGGCGCGCAGCCCCCCATGACCTGCCATGCCGACGACAGCGCCCTCCAGTCCACGTCGTCGCTGGCCAGCCTGCTGTGCGAAGAGGTCCTGCGCAGCGGCCGCCCCCTGCTGCTGCAGGCGGGACAGCTGGCCGGTTTGCCGCTGGCGCTGCAAACGGCAGCCTGCGCCCTGTCCTCGTGCTGGCTGGCCGTGCCGCTGTACTCGTCCATCGGCAGCATCGGCGTGCTGGCCTTGCAAGGCGCCCCGGACACGCCGTTATCGGCACGGAGCAAGACCAGGATTTGCTGCAATTTGTCGCCAAGCAACTGGCCACCGCCATCGAACGCCGGCAATTGCAGACGCAAATGCAGTTCATGGCCATGCATGACGAGCTGACCCGCTTGCCGAACCGCCGCCTGTTCCACGACCGCCTGCACACGGCCTTCGCGCGCGCGCACCGCCAGGAAGGGCGGCTGTCGCTGCTGTTCCTTGACCTCGACAACTTCAAGCGCGTCAACGACGACCACGGCCATGCCTGTGGCGACCTGCTGCTGCAAACTGTGGCGAGCCGCCTGCGCGATTGCATGCGAGAAACAGATACCCTGGCCAGGATGGGCGGCGATGAATTCGTTGTGCTTCTGGAAAGCAATGCCACGCCGGCGGACGTCAGCCTGATCGAGCAAAAAATCCACGCGGCGCTGGCCGTACCGCTGCACCTGGGCAACGGGCACCAGTTGCATATCGCCGTCAGCATCGGCGTCGCCCACTATCCGGAAGACGGCGCGACAGCATGCAGCTGCTGCTGCGCCATGCGGACAGGGCCATGTACGCCTCGAAAGTGCTGGCCGCCGCCTCGCGCTAGCGGACGCCTGCTCCTGGAAGAAATTGCCCCTATGCTATACTTTCAGGCGATGCTCAGATTCTTCAAAACATGGCTGATCCTGCTGTTGATCACGGCGGTGCCGCTGCAAGCGGCCGTTGCGGGTTCCATGCGGCTGTGCGCACCGCTCGCCCCGGTGCATGCATCGCCTGCCGCCGCGATGGCAACAACTTGCCCGCATCACGCTGCGCAGTCATCCGCCGTTCCGCACGACGCCAGCGCGTCAAAAGAAAACACCCCCCCTGCCAAGCACGCCGCCTGCGGCGCCTGCGCCAGCTTTTGCCTGGGCGCGCTGATGCCGCCTTGCCTCGCCCCTCCCGCCGCCGCCCTGAATGGCGCGGAACATGCCGCCATCGCCGCTACCGCCTTGCTGACAGGATTCATTCCCGACGGCCCGCGCCGGCCCCCGCGGCCGCTTTCCGCATAAATTCCAAGCTCGTCCCAAGCAGGCCACCCGTGTGGCCACGATTGACTCTATTCGTCTGAAAGCAACACATGATCAAACACTACATACTGCGCGGCACCTTCGCCGCCATGCTGGGCCTGCCCACGTTCGCCATGGCGGCCTTGCCCGTCATTGAAGTCTACAAGAGCGCTTCGTGCGGCTGCTGTTCCGACTGGATCAAGCACCTGGAAGCGAACGGTTTTACGGTACGCGCGAAAAATGTCGAGATGCCGGCGCAATACCGCAAGCTGTCCGGCATTCCCGACGCGCTCGGTTCCTGCCATACGGGCCTCGTCAACGGCTACGCCATCGAAGGCCACGTGCCGGCCAGCGACATCAAGCAGTTACTGCGCGAAAAACCCAAGGCGAAAGGCCTGGCCGTGCCGGCAATGCCGATGGGCTCGCCAGGTATGGAAGGACCGCGCAAAGACCCGTACGACGTCTTGCTGGTCAAGAACAATGGCAGTACCGAAGTCTACAAGCACTACCAATAACCCTGAGGGGAAATGAAAAACGCCGCCGGAATCGCTTCCGGCGGCGTTTTTTTATCAGGCAGCAGTCAGGAACCGACTGCCTTCATGACTGCATCAGATGCTGTCGAGCACGGCATTCAGGCTGGCGCTAGGACGCATGACGGCTTCCGTCTTCGCCGGATCGGGCAGGTAGTAACCGCCGATATCCGTTTCCTTGCCTTGCACTGCTTTCAGCTCGGCAACGATCTTTTCTTCGTTGTCGGCCAGGGCTTTTGCCACTGGAGCGAAGTGCGCCGCCAGTTCCGCGTCGTCCTTTTGCGCTGCCAGGGCTTGCGCCCAGTACATGGCCAGGTAGAAATGGCTGCCGCGGTTGTCCAGCTCGCCGGTGCGTGGCGATGGCGACTTGTTGTTGTCCAGCAGCTTGCCGGTGGCTTCGTCCAGGGTTTTCGCGAGGATTTTAGCCTTCGCATTGCCCGTCTTGATGCCCATGTCTTCCAGCGACACGGCCAGGGCCAGGAACTCGCCCAGCGAATCCCAGCGCAGATGGTTTTCTTCCACCAGTTGCTTGACGTGTTTCGGTGCCGAACCGCCGGCGCCCGTTTCGTACATGCCGCCACCGGCCATCAACGGCACGATCGACAGCATCTTGGCGGACGTGCCCAGTTCCAGGATCGGGAACAAATCGGTCAGGTAGTCGCGCAGGATGTTGCCGGTCACGGAGATGGTGTCCAGGCCGCGGAAGGCGCGTTCCAGCGTGTAACGCATGGCGCGCGTCTGCGACATGATCTGAATGTCCAGGCCGCTGGTGTCGTGATCCTTCAGATACACCTGGACCTTCTTGATGACTTCGTTCTCGTGCGGACGATAGGAATCGAGCCAGAACACGGCAGGCATGCCCGAGTTGCGCGCGCGCGTGACGGCCAGCTTGACCCAGTCGCGGATCGGCGCGTCCTTGACCTGGCACATGCGCCAGATATCGCCCTCTTCCACCGTTTGCGTCAGCAGTACTTCGCCCGTTTCCAGGTCGGTGATGTTGGCGATGCCGCCTTCAGGCACTTCAAACGTCTTGTCGTGCGAACCGTATTCTTCCGCTTGCTGCGCCATCAGGCCCACGTTCGGCACGGTGCCCATGGTCTTCGGATCGAAGTTGCCATGCCATTTGCAGAAACCGATCATTTCCTGGTAGATGCGTGCGAACGTCGATTCCGGCATGACTGCCTTGACGTCCTTCGGACGGCCATCGGCGCCCCACATCTTGCCGCCGATACGGATCATGGCGGGCATCGACGCGTCGACGATGATGTCGTTCGGCGAATGGAAGTTGGTGATGCCCTTGGCCGAATCGACCATGGCCAGTTCCGGGCGATTCGCGTGGCAAGCATGCAAATCTTTCAATACTTCATCTTTTTGCGACGCAGGCAGTGTCTCGATCTTGTCGTACAGGTTGCTCATGCCATTGTTGACATTCACGCCCAGCTTGTCGAACAGCGCCGCGTGCTTGGCGAACGCGTCCTTGTAGAAAATGCGCACGCAGTGACCGAAGACGATCGGGTGCGACACTTTCATCATGGTGGCCTTGACGTGCAGCGAGAACATCACGCCCGTCTTGAAGGCGTCGTCGATTTCCTTCTCGTAGAACTCCAGCAGCGCTTTCTTGCTCATGAACATGCTGTCGATGATTTCGCCCGCTTGCAGGGAAACCTTCGGTTTCAGCACGATGGTCTTGCCCGAGGCCGTGACCAGTTCCATCTTGACATCGCGCGCCTTTTCCAGCGTCAGCGACTTTTCGCCATGGTAGAAGTCGCCATGATGCATGTGCGAGACGTGCGTTTGCGACGACTGGCTCCACTCGCCCATCGAATGCGGGTGCTTGCGCGCATACTCTTTGACGGCCTTTGGTGCGCGGCGGTCGGAGTTGCCTTCGCGCAGAACCGGATTGACCGAGCTGCCGATGCACTTGCCGTAGCGGGCTTTCAGGGCCTTGTCTTCGTCCGTCTTCGCATCTTCCGGATAGTCGGGCAGCTTGTAGCCGCGGCCTTGCAATTCGCGCACGCAAGCGATCAACTGGCCTTGCGAGGCGCTGATGTTCGGCAGTTTGATGATGTTGGTGTCTGGATTCTGGGTCAATTTGCCCAGTTCAGCCAGGGTGTTCGGGACTTTTTGCGCGTCCGTCAGGAATTCGGGAAATTCAGCCAGTACACGTGCCGCCACCGAAATATCGCTGGAGACGACGTCCACGCCGGCCGGCGCGGTGAATTTTTTGATAATCGGCAGCAGGGAATACGTCGCGAGCAGCGGCGCCTCGTCAGTCAGCGTGTAGATGATTTTGGATTTTTGTGTTGCCATGTTCATTCCCTTGTATGCGGTGATGCCTGGTGGTTAACTTTCTTCATTCCAAACACAGGACGGTTAGCCTTGCTTTGGACGGCTAGTGTGCCGGCGGTGACGCCGTGCTTGCCCACCACGTATTTTAGACTGTCCTGCCGCTGTTTGTGTATCCGATGGCGACGAATCTTATATAAGACAGCAAATATCCGGAACTACCGGGCCAGAACGGCCATTTTCCGCCTAGAAATGGGTGCAGGGCGGCGGCACGGCATGTATGCGGCCCTGGCGAAACATTCAATATTGACAATATTCAAGTGGAAGCGACGTCACGGCCGCCCGCTTGCGAACAGCGCAGCAACATTGCCGCTTTATCAGCACCCGCCTGGCGGACGACAACTACATTGATATTTATCAAATTGACTGCCCGCGGCCTGGGCTACTGTCGGTGCCATCTTTGATTTGAAACAGAAACTCTGCTGCCAAGAATCGACCATTCCAGACACAACGCCAGTTCTCGCCAGGCTCTTCATTCCCCAGCCGAAAACGCTCGCCAAGTGCGGTAACACCCAGCGTTCCCCCTCCCTCGCCTGCACGTGCCGGGGAAACTTTTGCTAGCGATTTTGCAGCTTTTTGATTAATGAACGTTAAAAAGGAACTTCGTATGAGCACGTATTCTGACATTTGCATCGTCGGCGCCGGCATAGGCGGCTTAACTTGCGCCAACCGCCTGATCGACGCCGCCGCCAAAAGGAAGCTGCGCATCCGGGTATTCGATGTGAACGCCTCGGTGGGCGGCCGCATCCAGTCGCGGAAAATAGACGGCGAGGAAATCGCCGAACTCGGCGCCGCCCGCTACTCGCCCCAGCTGCATCCGCATTTCCAGCAACTCATGCAGGGCAGCGGCTTGCCGCATGCGGTCTACCCGTTCACCGAGGTCATCTCCCACGATAGCGTGCTGGAAGAGCTGAAGGCAACGCTGGATAGCCTGAGCCCGATGCTCAAGGAGCATCCGAACGACTCCTTCCTCGAGTTCGTCAGCCACTACCTGGGCGCCGCCAAGGCCACCCACATCATCAAGGCGACCGGCTATGACGCCTTGCTGCTGCCGATGGTGTCGGCGGCCATGGCCTACGACATCATCAGGGAAGCACCCGGAAACGCAGCACTTTACGGAAAACGCCGGCAACCAGTGGCGCTATGCCACCGACGGCTACCACGCGCTGCTGTGCCAGTTGCAGCACCAGGCCCAGGCCGCCGGGGTGGAATTCCGGCTCGAACACCGTTTGCTGTCCGTAGAAAAATCCGGCGCCGACCATGTGCTCGCCTTCAGCCACCACGGCGACACGCAGATGCACCGCACACGCCATCTGGTGATGGCCATCCCGCCGTCCGCCATGCCGCGCCTGAACCTGGACTTCCCGCACGCCTGGAGTCCGTTCCAGTACGATTCGCTGCCCCTGTTCAAGGGTTTTTTCACCTTCGACACGGCCTGGTGGGATGCGCTGGGGCTGACCGACAAGGTGCTGATGGCGGCCAATCCCCTGCGCAAGGTCTACTTCAAGAGCGACAAGTATGTGCTGTTCTATACCGACAGCAAAAGCGCCACCTACTGGCGGGACAGCCTGGAACTCGGTGAAGACGTACCTGGAACGTGTCCGCAGCCACCTGGAAGAAGTTCTGCCGCTCGATGGCCAGCCGCTGCCGCAGATCAAGGCGCACTTCCACAAGTTCTGGCCGCATGGCGTCGAGTTTTGCGTGGAGCCGGAAGCCGAGCACCCGGCCGTCCTGCTGCACCGCGACGGCATCATTTCCTGCTCGGATGCGTATACCGCGCATTGCGGCTGGATGGAAGGCAGCCTGATCAGCGCCAAGCAAGCCTGCGGCCTGTTGCTGCAACGGCTGGAGCAACGGGAGGAGCAACGGGAGGACGCCGCCGCCAACGATACCTTCATCACTTCCTCGACCGAGCGCGCATGAGCCTACTTGACTTCCCCCGCCTGCATTTTCGGGGTTTTGCCCGCGCCAATGTGCCGACCGGGAATCGCAATACGCATGGCAACATCGATATCGCCACGAATGCGGTATCGATGGCGGGCGAAGCTGTCGACCTGAGCCGGCCGCCCGCCGAATTCCATGCGCACCTGAAACAGCTTGCCCCCCGTTTCAATGCGGAGGGCAAGCCCGATCCGGACGGTATCTTCAGCCAGGCGGCGGGTTATAACTTTTGCGGCAACAATCATTTCTCGTGGGAGAACGCGAGGATCACGGGCGTCCAGCTGCGCGATGGCGAGGTCGATACGCAAGACGCGCTGGTGGGCGCCAAGCTGGCGCTGTGGGGCCACTACAACGAGTATCTGCGTACGACGTTCAACCGCGCCAGGTGGATCGACAACAACCCGGCCCAGCCGGACACCACGCTGATCTACGCCGGCCAGTTCACCTTGAGCGACAAACTGGCCACGCCAAACACGCCCACCTTGTTCACCGCCGACATCGCGCAGGCGCATTCGGTGCGCTGGCTCGGCAGCGGCCATATCACGGAACGCAGCGGGCATTTCCTGGATGATGAATTCGGCCGCTCCAGGCTGTTTCAGTTTTCCGTGTCCAAGCAAGACCCGCATTTCCTGTTCAACGCGGACCTCGCGCTGCCGGCCAGCATGCATGCCTTGCAGCAAGCACTGGCCGACGACGAGGTGCTGGGCCTGACGGTGCAGTATTGCCTGTTCAACATGTCGACGCCGCAGAAGCCCGACTCGCCCGTGTTCTACGACCTGGCCGGCAGCATCGGCCTGTGGCGGCGCGACGAGCTGGCCACCTATCCGGCCGGCCGCCTGCTGCAGCCGCGCCAGGCCAGCCTCGGGCCCGTGCTGGTAAAAGTGCACGCGGACCGCGTCGCGTTCAACATGCCGACCGCCATTCCGTTTACCACGCGCGGCACGGATGCTGTTTCCGAACAGCATCCCACGCATGCCCTGGGCAGCAAGCAGGCGCTGGGCGACCTGCTGCTGCAGGACGGTGACGGCACCGTGCTGGCCCGCATTCCCGAGCAGCTGTACCGCGACCACTGGCGCCACCACGGCGTCTTCGACGTACCGCTGCAACAGGCCCCCGCCTCGGGTTCGCTCAGCCTGGGCAGCGCGCAGGCGCAGTGGGACGAGGCCGACTGGGTGCTGCAATCGGACAGCAACCAGCTGTACCTGGAAGCGCCGAACCGAAACAAGCACGAGCATTTTCCGCTGAGCATCACCGTACAAAGCCGCTTCCGCGGCGAACTGGCGGCACCCGCAGACCTGCCGGCGCAGGCCGAAGACGGCGCGCTGCTGGATGTGCAGCGCCAGCCCTCGCCGCTCGGGCACGGCTACACGGCGCTGACCCTGACGGGGCGCCAGCCGGGCGCGACCAGGATCGTGCTGGGCACTGGCAACGACAAACAATACCTCGGCGTGCGCGTGCTGCCCGACGACTGGGACCTCGACGACGTGCCGGCCGAACAGGTCGATTACGCCTTCCTCTACCGGCATGTGATGAGCTACTACGAGCTCGTATATCCCTTCATGTCGGACAAGGTCTTCAGCCTGGCGGACCAGTGCAAGTGCGAAACGTATTCGCGCCTGATGTGGCAGATGTGCGATCCGCAGAACCGCGACAAGAGCTACTACATGCCCAGCACCCGCGAACTGTCGCTGCCAAAATCGCGCCTGTTCCTGAAATACCTGACGCAGGTCGAGGCAAAGGCCAGGGCCGCGCTGCCGCAACCGGCGCCGACGCCCGTCATCGGCGGCAAGGCGGAGCTGATCGATGAACTGAAGAAGGCCATCGACCTGGAATTGTCGCTGATGCTGCAATACCTGTATGCCGCGTATTCGATTCCCAATTACGCGCAGGGGGCGGCGCTGGTGCGGGCCGGCCGCTGGCTGCCGGCCGAGCTGGAACTGGCCTGCGGCGGCGAAGACCGGCGCCGCAACAGCGGTACGCGCGGCATGTTGCTGGAAATCGCCCATGAAGAAATGATTCACTACTTATTAGTCAACAATGTGCTGATGGCGCTGGGCGAACCGTATTATGGCGGCACCCCGCTGCTGGGCCAGCAGGCGCGCCAGCGTTTCGGTCTGGACACGGAATTTGCATTTGAGCCATTTTCCGAACACGTGCTGGCCCGCTTCGTGCGTTTCGAATGGCCCGACTATATTCCCACGCCGGGCAAATCGATTGCTACCTTCTATACCGCGATCCGCCAGGCCCTGGCCGACCTGCCCGGCCTGTTCGAGAGCAGCGGCGGCAAGCGCGGCGGCGAGCACCACCTGTTCCTCAAAGAACTGACCAACCGCGCCTATCCCGGCTACCAGCTGGAAGTGTCCGACCGCGACAGCGCGCTGTTCGCCATCGACTTCGTCACGGAACAGGGCGAAGGCGTGGCTGTCGATTCGCCGCATTTCGCCTCTTCGCACTTCCAGCGCCTGCGTGCCGTCGCCGGCAGGTTTTCCGCCTGCGGCAAGCCGTTCGAGCCGGCCGTGCCGGCGCTGAAGAATCCCGTGCTCGAAGCGCGCGCGGACTGCACGGTGGTGACCGACCAGCAGGCGCGCGCGCTGATGCGGCTGTATCAGGGCTGCTACGAACTGACCTTCCTGCTGATGGCGCACCATTTCGCGCAGCAGCCGCTGGGCAGCCTGCGCCGCTCGCGCCTGATGAATGCGTCCATCGACATCATGACCGGCCTGCTGCGCCCCCTGTCGGCCGCCCTGATGAACATGCCATCGGGCGTGCCCGGCCGCCATGCGGGACCGCCCGTGCCCGAGTCCGTCAGCAGCCGGGTCAGCAGCGACTACAGCCAGGGCTGCGACATGCTGGCGCAGAAATGCCTGGCGCTGGCGCAGTACGCACGCGGCCTTGAGAGCGACGTCATCGGCATGGCACCGATCGAAATGTTGGAGTTTTTTAATCAGCAACTTACCGATTTATCTCGGGGAAAGATGTCAAGAGAGGCCTGAAATGCATAAAATCATTATCGTCGGCGGAGGCCTGGCAGGTAGCCTCAGCGCCATTTATCTGGCGCAACGGGGACACGATGTCCACGTCATCGAAAAGCGCGGCGATCCGTTGCTGAAAAATGCCGCAAACACCGATCCGGTCAACTCGCGCGCCATTGGCGTGAGCATGACGGTGCGCGGCATCAAGGCCGTCCTGGGAGCGGGCATCAGCAAACAGGAACTCGACCAGTGCGGCGAACCCATCGTCGGCATGGCGTTCAGCGTGGGCGGCCGGCACCGGATACGCGAGCTGACCCCGCTCGAAGGCCTGTTTCCCCTCTCGCTGGACCGCACGGCCTTCCAGCGCCTGCTGAACCGGCATGCCGTCAAGCACGCGGTGAAGTATTACTTTGAGCATAAATGCCTGGATGTCGACCTGGAAAGAAAGATTGTGCTGATCCAGGGCCAGGACGGCACCGTGCAGCAGTTGTATGGCGACCTGGTCATTGGCGCCGACGGCGCCCACTCGGCCGTGCGGCGCGCCATGCAAAGCGGCATGCGCCGTTTCGAGTTCAAACAAAGTTACTTCCGCCACGGCTACAAGACGCTGGTGTTGCCGAACGCGGCGGACCTGGGTTTCCGGAAGGACTTGCTGTACTTCTTCGGCATGGATTCCAAGGGCCTGTTTGCCGGCCGCGCGGCCACCATTCCGGACGGCAGCATCAGCTTCGCCCTGTGCCTGCCCTACACCGGCACGCCCAGCCTGGGCACGCTGAACCGCGAAGCCATGGCCGACTTCTTCAGCCGCTACTTCGGCACCCTGCCGCCGGACCGCCGCCAGGAGATGCTGGACCAGTTCATGGCGCTGCCCAGCAACGACCTCATCAATGTCCGTTCCAGCACCTTCCACTACAAGGCCAATATCCTGCTGATCGGCGATGCGGCGCATGCCACCGCCCCCTTCCTCGGACAAGGCATGAACATGGCGCTGGAAGACGTCCACGTCTTCGTTTCCCTGCTGGAAAAGCACGGCAATGCCCTGGGCCCCGCCCTGTCCGAATTCACGCAGCAGCGCAAGGTGCAGGCGGACGCCATGCAGGACATGGCGATCGCCAACTATGAAGCGCTGAGCAATCCGAATCTGATTTTCTTCCTGCAGACGCGCTACACGCGCTACATGCACAAGAAATTCCCCCGTGTTTATCCGCCGGACATGGCAGAGAAACTGTACTTCACATCGGTTCCTTACGATGAATTGCAGCAAATCCAGAAGAAACAAAACGTTTGGTACAAACTTGGAAGGGTAAATTAATGAACATTCTCGTTATCGGCGCCGGCCCCGCAGGCCTGCTCTTCGCCAGTCAGATGAAACAGGCCCAGCCCGGCTGGGATATCCGCATTACGGAAAAAAACACCCCGGAAGAAGTGCTGGGCTGGGGCGTGGTGCTGCCGGGACGGCCGCCACGCCATCCCGCCAATCCGCTCTCTTACCTGGAGCAGCCGGAACGGCTCAATCCGCAGTTCCTGGAAGAATTCAAGCTCGTGCATCACGACCAGCCCAACCTGATGAGCACCGGCGTTACCCTGTGCGGCGTCGGACGCCAGGCCCTGGTGCAGGCCCTGCGCGCCAAGTGCGTGGCGGCCGGTATCGCCATCCGCTATGAAACGCCGCCGGCCGACAAGGCGCAGCTGGAATCCGAGTACGACCTGGTGGTGGTGTCGAATGGCGTCAATTACAAATCGCTGGACTTGCCGCCCGCGCTGGCGCCGCACATCGATTTCGGCCGCAACAAATACATCTGGTACGGCACCACCCAGCTGTTCGACCAGATGAATCTGGTGTTCCGCAGCAATGAGCACGGCATTTTCATCGGCCACGCCTATAAGTACTCGGACACGATGAGCACCTTTATCGTCGAATGCAGCGAAGAAACGTACGCCAAGGCGGGGCTGGAAGCGCTGTCCGAACGCGATGCCGCCGCTGCTATCGCCAACACATTCAAGGCCGAACTCGGTGAGCACGCGCTGCAGAGCCAACCGGGCCAGGGCTGGCGCAACTTCATGACCCTCAGCCACGACCGGGCCTGCGACGGCAAGTTCGTGCTGCTCGGCGATGCGCTGCAATCGGGGCATTTTTCCATCGGCCATGGCACCACCATGGCGGTGGTGGCTGCCCTGCTGCTGGTCAAGGTCCTCAATACCGAAGCCGGCGCGGCGGCCGCCCTGGACAGCTTCAATGCCCGCGCCATGCCCCTGATGCAATTGTTCAAGGACCACGCCAACAGCAGCCGCCTGTGGTTTGAAAGCGTGGGCGAGCGTATCGGACTGAGTAATGAAGAGCTGACCGCCAGCTTCGACGCGCGCCGCAAGGACTTGCCGTCGCTGCAGGAAGCGCTGATGGCAAGCCTCGGCTACGCGCTGGGCCGCTAAGGGAGATACCATGCCGACACACCTCGCCCCGCCGCTGCTGCCGCTGCAATGGAGCAGCGCCTATATTTCCTACTGGACACCGATGCAGGAGGACGACCAGGTCACGTCCGGCTATTGCTGGTTCGATTATGCCCGCAACATCTGCCGCATCGATGGCCTGTTCAATCCCTGGCCGGAAAAGGAGCATGGACACCTGCTGTGGATGTCGGAAATCGGCGATGCCAGGCTCGAACAAAGCCGCAAGCAGAAAGTGGCCTACGCGAGGCTGGCGCAGGCCACTGGCGAACAGCTGCAGGGCACGGCGCTGGCCGACGAGGTGACGCCGTTCCATGCCCTGTTCCTGCCGCAAGCGGTGCTGCTGGACGGCGGCGCGCGTCACGACGGCCGCCACTGCGTGCTGGGCCGGGAGGCGGACGCCTGGGTAGTCGAGCGGGCGGGCAAGCCGCCCTCGGTCTTTTACCTGGAGGCCGGCGGCAACCGCCTGCTGCGCATGATCACCGGCAACGACGCGCAACACCTGTCGGTACGCGACTTCCCCAACCTGTTTGTCGGCGACATTCCGGACAGTGTCTTTACGTCTTGCAACACCTGACCAGGCCAAGACGCGCGCCAGACCTGGCCCGTGTCTTAGTCATTACTCTTGAAGGATATTGCTATGCCGCTGGTTGTTTACATTCTGGGGTTGACGATCTTTTCGTTAACCACCTCCGAATTCATGGTGGCGGGCATGATGCCGTCGCTGGCCCTGGCCATGGACGAGCCTGTCACGCGGATCGGCTACCTGATCTCGCTCTACGCCATGGGCATGGTCATCGGCGGCCCGCTGAGCACCATCGCCCTGCTCAAGCTGCGCGTGCCGAACAAGCAGGGACTGCTGTGGCTGCTGGGCTTTTATATCGTCGCCCAATCCGTCGCCGCGTCAGCCACCAGCTATGACATCCTGGCCATCGCGCGGGTGGTCACGGGCGTGGCGGCCGCCACCTGCTTTGGCCTGTCCCTGGCGATCTGCGCAGACATCGTCGCTCCCGACGCGCGCGGACGCGCCGCCGCCGTCGTGATCGGCGGCCTCATGCTCGCTTCCGTGGTGGGCGTGCCGGTCGCTACGCTCATCGACCAGCACCTGGGATGGCGCGCCAGCTTCTGGCTGGTGGTGCTGCTGGCGCTCTTGTGTGCCTGCTGCTCATCACCGTGCTGGTGCCGCGCGCCAAGCCGTCCGAAGTCGTCAGCCTCGGCAAGGAACTGGGGGAGTTCCGCAACCGCCACCTGTGGGCAGCGTATGCCAGCAGCGGCCTCATCATCGGTGCGATTTTCGCGGCGTTCAGCTACTTCGCGGCCATCCTGACCGAGGTGACGGGCTTTCCAGCGTCCTCGATACCCTGGCTGCTGGGCGTCTACGGCGTCGCCAACGTGGTGGGCAATGGCGTCGTCGGCCGTTATGCGGACCGCTACACCACCCCCATCATGGCCTGGGGCATGGTTATCCTGAGCATCAGCCTGGCACTATTCGCCATCTTTGCGCACGACAAGACCATCAGCGTCGTCTTGCTGGTCATCACCGGCCTGGTGGGCATGTCGATGAATCCCGCCATCATCGCCCGCGTGATGAAAACCGCCCACCCCGGGCCGCTGGTCAACACCGTACATACCTCCGTCATCAACATCGGCCTGGGCGCCGGCTCATGGCTCGGCGGCCTCGGCATTGCCGCCGGCTATGGCCTGCGCTCCCCGCTGTGGGTCGGCGTCGCGCTGGCAGTGCTTGGATTCATCAGCTTGCTGCCCTACCTCGGGCACAGGTCGCGCGATTCGGTGCTGTCGCATTAGCGGCTGGCGGCGCGCTTGGCATTGCCAACCGTCCGTTAGCGCTATCTGCGTGCAATAAAAAAGCCGACCACATAATGTGTCGGCTTTAATATAAGTACTTGATTGTATTGCGAATTCTTGGTGGGAAGTGCAAGTTTCGAACTTGCGACCCCTGCAGTGTGAATGCAGTGCTCTACCCCTGAGCTAACCTCCCGAAGCGAGGCGAATTATCGCATAGGTGTTGCGGCATCTGCAAGGGCTGGCGGCAGGAAATTTACCATGCGCCGCTTTTTTCTCAGGCGGCCGCCGGGGGAGCCGTGACGGCAGTCCAGATGCACTGGCCTTTGGCGGCCTTGTCGAGGCCGGCGATGGTGGCTTCGTGGGCGGCCAGCTCGTCGGCCGTGGCGCTCTGGAAGATGACTTCGGCCAGAGGCACGATTTCCAGGGCGGCGCCGTCGGCGGCCACTTCCACTTCCTCTTCCATGCTGAGGCTGTTTTGCCCGCGCGTCATGGCCAGGTAGACGTCGGCCAGCAATTCGGAGTCGAGCAATGCGCCGTGCAGCTTGCGATGGGCGTTCGAGACGCCGTAGCGGTCGCACAGGGCGTCAAGCGAATTGCGTTTGCCGGGATGCATTTCCTTTGCTTGCACCAGGGTATCGATCACGCCGGCCACTTGTTCGTGGACCGGCGGCAGGTTCAGGCGCTTGAATTCCGCGTTGAGGAAGCCGATATCGAACGGGGCGTTGTGGATGATCAGTTCGGCGCCGGCGATGTAGGCGCGGAATTCGTCGGCGATTTCCGCGAATTTCGGCTTGTCGCTGAGGAATTCCGTCGTCAATCCATGGACGGCTAACGCGCCCTCTTCCGAATCGCGCTCGGGATTGATGTAGTGGTGGAAATTATTTCCCGTCAACATGCGGTTGTTCAGCTCGACCGACCCCCGATCTCCAGGATGCGGTCGCCCGTGCGCGGGTTCAGGCCGGTGGTTTCAGTATCGAGAACAATTTGACGCATGGCGGATTCATTCGTAAAAGCAAAAAGCGAAGGGCACAGTATAGCAAACCTGTGCCCTGCGATTACAACTAGCGACGTTGGCTGTGCTTACGCGCGCACGGTTTCCACGCCCAGGTTGGCCAACTGATCGGCCCGCTCGTTGCCCGGATGGCCATTGTGGCCACGCACCCAGCGCCATTCCACTTCATGCACGGCCTGGGCCGCGTCCAGCGCCTGCCACAGGTCGACGTTCTTCACGGGCGCCTTGGCCGCCGTTTTCCAGCCGCGCGCCTTCCAGCCGTGGATCCATTCGCTGATGCCCTTCTGCACGTACTGGCTATCGGTATACAGCACTACCTGACACGGACGTTTGAGCGCCGTCAAGGCTTCGATCACGGCTTTCAATTCCATGCGGTTATTCGTCGTATTCAGTTCCCCGCCGTAAATTTCTTTCTTGGCGCCATCGGCCACCATCAGCGCGCCCCAGCCGCCCGTGCCGGGATTGCCCTTGCATGCGCCATCGGCGTAAATCTCTACCTTATCCATCTTGCTGTTCCCGCCTTTTATTCGTGACCGGTGCGCCTGCGGGCGCCGTCGCCGGTTTTTTGGTCCACGCCGGACCGATCAAACGCATCCCTTTGACGCGCTTGATCGCCTGCACTATATACACTGCGCCCAGATATGGCCACCAGCGCGCACCGGCCTTGTCCATGAAGGCGTTGCGGCGCAGCCATTTTTCTGTCCTGCAGGCAGGTGCGTAGCAGCCGAAGTGGCTTTGGCTGACGCCCATGTTCAGCAATTTTAACCAGTCTTTCATGCGCGGCATAGAGATCAGTTCGCCAGCCCGCGGCAAGTAGTGGCGTCCCGTGATCCGCCCCAGACCCTGGCGCATGCCCCACAGGCTGGCCGGATTGAAGCCGCAGACGATCACGCGCCCTTCCGGGATCAGCACGCGCTCGACTTCGCGCAAGACCTGGTGCGGCTCGGCGGCAAATTCGAGCACGTGCGGCAAGACCACCAGGTCCAGGCTTTGCGAGTCGAACGGCAGCTCGTCGAAGGCCGACACGAGGGTCAGCCGGCTGCCCTGCGGCGATTGCGAAGGCAGGCGCGCATCGAGCAGCCATTTGTTCGGCATGCGGCTGGCGGCCAGCGCATCGAGCTGCGGCAAGCCGATCTGCACGGCGTTAAAGCCGAAGATATCGACGGTCAGGCTGTCGAGGCATTGCTGCTCCCAGGCACGCACGTACAGGCCGGCCGGCGTCTGCAACCAGCCGTCAAGCGCTATAATGGATTTTTCGGATGCCGCACTGTCCATTCAGTTTTCTCTTTTGCTCATGACACACTCCCCTGAACACGCTTTATCGGTACTTGCCGTGCCCGCCTTTGCCGACAATTACCTGTGGCTGATCCATGACGGCCGCCACGCCGCCGTGGTCGACCCCGGCGATGCGACGGCCATCCTCGATGCGCTGCAAGCCCATCAGTTGACCTTGTCCGCCATTTTACTCACGCACCACCACGCCGACCACACGGGCGGCGTCCCTGAATTGTTGCAGCATTTCGCCGTGCCCGTCTTCGGCCCGCGCAATGAGGCTATCACAGCCATCACGGAACCGCTTGCCGAAGGCGATGTCGCCCATGTGGCCGAGCTGGGCTTGCAACTGGCCGTCATCGACGTGCCCGGCCATACCAAGGGCCATATCGCCTATGTGCGCCAGCGCGACGAGCGCAGCGGCGCACCGTGGCTGTTTTCCGGCGACACCCTGTTTGCCGGTGGTTGCGGCCGCCTGTTCGAAGGCACGCCGGGGCAAATGGCCGATTCGCTGGGCAAGCTGGCCGCCCTGCCCGACGATACCGAGGTATTTTGCGCGCATGAGTACACCTTGTCCAATCTGCGCTTTGCCAACGCCGTCGAACCGGGCAATGCGGCCTTGCAGGAACGCATCGCCATCGACACGGAAAAACGCCAGCAAGGTTTAGCGACCGTACCGTCGACCATTGCCATTGAGAAGGCCACGAACCCCTTCCTGCGCTACCGCGAACCGGCGATCCTGACCAGCCTGAAGGTGGAAGGCAAGCTGGCCAGCGACGCTTCGCCCGTGGAAGCATTCGCAGCCTTGCGGATGTGGAAAAATAATTTTTAAGCTTATCCTTCCGCAATAAAAAATCCCGGCAGATGCTGATGGCATCGCCGGGATTTTTTTATGCGGTTATTTGATCAGGATCAGATTTCTTCGTACAGCGGCAAGGTCAGGAATTCGGCAAACGATTCCGACGTCGACATTTCCTCGAAGATCTGGCCTGCGCGTACATAGGTCGGACCGTTGCCGCCCGGCGCATCGCGCTGCACCTTGGCCAACTCTTCCGGAATCATGGCGCGCACCATCTCGGCCGTCACCTTGCGGCCGTCTTCCAGCACACCCTTGCTGGAGCGAATCCACTGCCACACTTGCGAGCGGCTGATCTCGGCCGTGGCCGCGTCTTCCATCAGGTTGTGGATGGGCACGCAACCATTGCCGGCCAGCCAGCTGCCCAGGTAGTGGATGCCCACGTTGATGTTGTAACGCAAGCCCGCTTCCGTAATCGGCGCTTCCGGCTGGAAGTTCAGCAGATCCGATGCTTTCACGTCGATGTCGGGACGCTGCTTGTCGATCTGGTTCGGCTTGTCGCCCAGCACTTTGGTGAACTCGCCCATGGCCAGTTCCACCAGGCCCGGATGGGCAACCCAGCCGCCGTCGTAGCCATCGGTGGCGTCACGCGCCTTGTCGTTGCGCACGCCGCCCATGGCGATGTCGTTCTTTTCCGGATCATTCTTGATCGGGATCAAGGCCGCCATGCCGCCGATCGCTGGCGCACCACGTTTATGGCACGTTTTCAGCAGCAGCAAGGCGTAGGCGCGCATGAACGGTGCCGTCATCGTGACCTTGGCGCGGTCGGCCAGGCAGAAATCCTTGTCCAGCTTGAATTTCTTGATGCACGAGAAGATGTAATCCCAGCGGCCCGCGTTCAGGCCCGAGCTGTGTTCCTTCAGTTCGTACAGGATTTCATCCATTTCAAACGCCGCCAGGATGGTTTCGATCAGCACGGTCGCCTTGATCGTGCCTTGTGGCAAGCCCAACTCGTTTTGCGTCATGACGAAGATATCGTTCCACAGGCGCGCTTCCAGGTGCGATTCCATCTTCGGCAAGTAGAAGTACGGGCCGGCGCCGCGCGCCAGCTGTTCCTTGGCGTTGTGGAACATGAACAGGGCGAAATCGAAAATGCCGCCGGAAATGCGCTTGCCGTCGACCAGCACGTGCTTTTCATCGAGGTGCCAGCCGCGCGGACGCACGACCAGGGTGGCGATCTTGTCGTTCAGCTTGTACGACTTGCCATTTTGCTCCAGCGAAATCGTCTTGCGCACGGCGTCGTACATATTGATCTGGCCCGTGATCTGGTTATCCAGTTCGGCGTGTTCGAGTCTTCGAAGTCCGTCATATAGCTGTCCGCGCCCGAGTTGAAGGCGTTGATGACCATCTTGCGCTCGACGGGACCCGTGATTTCCACGCGGCGGCATTCCAGCGCCTTCGGGATCGGCGCGATCTTCCAGTCGCCGTCGCGGATGTGCGCGGTTTCTGGCAGGAAATCAGGACGCTCGCCCGCGTCGAGGCGCTTGGCGCGTTCCACGCGCACGGCCAGCAATTGCTGGCGGCGCGGCTCGAATTCACGCGTCAGCTTGGCCACCAGCGCCAATGCGGCCGGCGTCAAAATCTGTTCGTAGCCGGGGGCGATGTCCCCCGTGATTTGCATGCCTTCGGGAAGTGCGATCGTGTTCTGCGTCATGAAGTTCTCCGGTTTTTAGTAAATATAAGCAAAAGTAATCTGGTGATCCAAGTATAAGCCGAACGATTACGCGGGCAAGCTGGGCAGAGGTGCAAAAACACTCTGCCAGGCGGCGCGCGTTTGTTCTATAGTATTGCACTATAAGGCATGGAAACGAGATTAAAAATCACTTCATCTATGCGTTTTTATCACAAGTGACGAGATAACGAGAGCATCTTATGGGCCAGTTCAGACAAATATCGACCTTCGTGGAAGTGGTGGCCAAGGGCAGCCTGTCGGCCGCCGCGCGCGCGGAAGGCATCGCGCCGGCCATGATCGGCCGGCGCCTCGATGCGCTGGAGCAGCGCCTGGGCGTCAAATTGCTGCAGCGTACGACGCGCAAGCTGGCGCTGACGAACGAAGGCGCCGCCTTCCTCGAAGATTGCCAGCGCATCCTGGGCGAGCTGGAAGAGGCGGAAGCGGCCGTGGCCGAGCGCAGCGTGAAGGCCAGCGGCCATCTGCTCATTTCCGCGCCGGCCGGCTTCGGACGCCAGCACGTGGCGCCACTGATTCCCTCTTTTGTGGCCGAGCACCGCGACGTGACGGTGTCGCTGAACCTGAACGACCGCCTCGTCGACCTGATCGGCGAAGGCATCGACGTGGCCATCCGCATCGCCAGCCTGTCCGATTCCTCGCTGGTGAGCACCAAGCTGGCCGATAACCAGCGCGTGCTGGTCGGCTCGCCCGCCTATTTGAAACGGGCCGGCACGCCGCGCATCCCGGCCGACCTGGCCAAGCACAATTGCCTGGCGATCAGCAGCGAAGGCAGCCAGCGGGGCTGGACCTTCCGCGAAAACGGCAAGAATGTGATTCTGAAAGTGGCGGGCAATATGGTCTGTAACGATGGCGAAGTGCTGCACGACTGGGCGCTGGCCGGCAAGGGCCTGGCGTGGCGCTCGATGTGGGAAGTCGGGGCGGAAATCGAATCGGGCCAGCTGGTGACGGTGCTCGATCAATTCGCTGCGCCAGGCAACGATATTTACGCCGTATTCGCCCAGCGCCGCCACTTGCCGCTGCGCATACGGGCGTTCGTGGATTTTTTGCGGCACTCATACTCACAGCCTGACTACTGGCGTGAGCGGCCAATCTAGATAGCGCCCAAGCCTAGACGTGGGTACGCAAGTCGGCGCAGGTCGGTGCAGGTCGGCTTAGCGCAGCGTAAACCGACACCAGCCCATACATCTTGCCAGCACCACCATTGTCGGCTTACGCGCAAGCGGCTAAGCCGACCTACACGGCGACGCAAGCACGCCGAAAAGAGCGCGCAGCCCACGCAAAACCCCTGCTTTACGGAAATTCAGGCGAAAAAAAATCCTCGGAGACCGAGGATTTCTTTATTTCGTTTGATCCAGCGTATTAGATTGGCTGAATGTTCGAAGCTTGCTTGCCTTTAGGGCCAGCGGTCACTTCAAAAGAAACGCGTTGGTTCTCTTGCAGGGACTTGAAGCCGTTCGACTGGATAGCCGAGAAGTGAGCGAACAGATCTTCGCCGCCTTCGTCAGGGGTAATAAAGCCGAAACCCTTCGAATCATTGAACCATTTTACGATGCCAGTTGCCATTACAATTTCCTATTTCAGTTAAGTTGGGCTTGCGCCCGTTATATCGTTTGAAGCAAGAAAGAAATGACAGACAAACTGCACTACTACCTCGAATCCAACGATGCCCAATTATACCAACAAAACTGAGAAAAACCATTCTTTCGCAAAATAAACTTGCGAACACTACTTTAATAGCCAAATCCCCGTCTTGCGGCGCCCTGTACCAGCGGCATGGACACACTATATCCTAATCTGCGACGCGGGTGCTTTGCGTTGCATCAAATGAATCATTGCAACCACATCGCTATGCCGCTGTCATTCACGCGCTGAAATGGGTGGCGCCCGCATCGCGCGAGGCCCAGGCCAAGAGCGCCGCCACTTGCGCCCGCACGGCAGGCCAGTCCGCCACCGCTTGCGCAGGGGCATTGAGCATGGCGCGCACCAGCTGTTCGATGCGCCGGCACTCCTGCCCCAGCGCGGCAAAGCCGAAGGTAGCGGCCGAGCCGGCCACCGCGTGCAGCGCGCGGTGCAGCTGCGTCAAGGGCTCCAGACGGGGGCCTTCGCTGTCGCAGCGGCCGCTTGCCTGCGCGATCGCCTGCATCAGGGCCGGCACGCCGGCCGCATATTTTTCATTCAGGGCGCGCAAACGCGCGCGAAAATCGGGGTCGATCAAGGTTGCCATCGCAATACTCGCCTGAATGACTTACTTGGTACCGAAGATACGGTCGCCGGCATCGCCCAGGCCCGGCACGATGTAGGCGTGGTCATCCAGGTGCGAATCGAGCGAGGCGCAGAACATCTTGACGTTCGGATGCGCATTCTGGAACACGGTCACGCCTTCCGGCGCGGCCACCAGGGCCAGGAAGATGATCTGCTCGTCCGTCACGCCACGCTTCTTCAGCACGTCGACGGCGTACACGGCCGAATTGCCTGTCGCCACCATCGGGTCGCACAGGATGAAGGTGCGCTCGTTCAGGTCCGGCAGGCGCACCAGGTATTCCACGGGCATGTGGGTGGCCGGGTCGCGGTACACGCCGATGTGGCCGACCCTGGCCGATGGCACCAGGTTCAGCAAGCCGTCGCTCATGCCGATGCCGGCGCGCAGGATGGGGACGATGGCCAGTTTCTTGCCAGCAATGACAGGCGCATCAATGGTCACCAGCGGGGTCTTGATTTCGCGCGTCGTCAGCGGCAGGTCGCGCGTGATTTCATAGCCCATCAGCAAGGTGATTTCCTTGAGCAATTCGCGGAAGGTGCGCGTCGACGTATCGTGCTCGCGCATGTGGCTCAGTTTGTGCTGGATCAAAGGATGATCGGTGATGAACAAATTCGGGAAGCGTGGATCTTGTTTCATATTATTTTTCTTTCTCTGCTCTGGCGCGCCGGCAAGCATGCACCGCAAGCGCGCCGTGTGTCGATAAAATGATGGATTGCAGCATTATCCCAGCCTGCAGCCCGCCTGTGGCCGGAATTTTCGAAATAATCGGTTTTATTGAAATCAATACTCGCGCAAGGCGCGCGCCAGGATGGCCGCGCAATCGGTGCCGGCCGGCAAGCGCCCATACGCGCCGCCCGGCGCCTGCGCCAGGCGCGACTGCAGGAAAGCCTGTGCAACGAACGGTGGCGCATGGCGCAGCAGCAAGGCTGCCTGCACGGCCAGCACGATGCGTTCGGAGAGTTGCCTGGCCCCAAACTCGTTCGTCTGCGGCCCGTCCAGGTCGGCCAGCAGGCGCGCGCGGTAATCTGCAAAGTCGGCGTGATCATCGCCGGCCAGCGCCAGCTCGGCCGCCAGGGCGTCGCGCGCGGCCGGCGACTTGCCGAAGGCACGCAAGACGTCGAGGCACATGACGTTGCCCGAGCCTTCCCAGATCGAATTGACGGGCAACTCGCGGTACAGGCGCGCCAGCGGCGCGTCTTCCACGTAGCCCGTGCCGCCCAGCACTTCCATGGCTTCCGCGCCGAAGCCGGGCCCCCGCTTGCAGATCCAGTACTTGCCGGCCGGCGTGAGCACGCGCGCCAGCATCGCCTGCCCTGCATCGTCCTTTGCATCGAAGCAGCGGGCCAGGCGCAGCGCAAACGCGGTGGCGGCCTCCGATTCGAGCGCCAGGTCGGCCAGCACGTTTTGCATCAACGGCTGCTCGACCAGCGGCTTGCCGAACACGGCCCGCTGGCGCGCATGGTGCAGTGCCTGCGCCAGGGCGGCGCGCATGATGCCGGCGCTGCCCAGCACGCAATCGAGGCGCGTGTGGCTGGCCATTTCCAGGATGGTGGGAATGCCGCGCCCCGGCTGCCCGACGAGCCAGCCGTAGGCATTGGCAAACTCCACCTCCGACGAGGCATTCGAGCGGTTGCCCAATTTATCTTTCAGGCGCTGCACGCGGATGGCGTTGCGGCTGCCGTCGGGCAGGTAGCGGGGCAGGAAGAAGCACGACAACCCTCCCTCCTCCGCCTGCGCCAGGATCAGGTGCGCGTCGCACTGCGGTGCCGAGAAAAACCATTTGTGGCCGACGATGCGCCAGGCGCCAGCAGCCTCGCCGCCGAACAGGGCTTGCGCCTCGGCCAGCGGTACGGGCACGGCGCGCGTGGTATTGCTGCGCACGTCGGAGCCGCCCTGCTTTTCCGTCATGCCCATGCCGATCAGGGCGCCCCGCTTCTGCTCAACGGGCAAGGAGCGGGGATCGTAGTCGCGCGACAGGATTTTCGGCAGCCAGCGCTGCGCGATTTGCGGCAGATCAAGGGCCTGGCGCAAGGCCGGCACCGAGGCATACGTCATCGTCACGGGACACTGCGTGCCGTTTTCCACCTGGCCTACTAATAGATAGGCGGCAGCGCGCGCCACCTGGGCGCCGGGACCGGGCGCTGCCCAGGGCGACGAATGCGCACCCGCGCCCACGAGGATGGCCATCAGTTCATGCCAGGCCGGATGGAACTGCACTTCATCGATGCGCCGGCCGGCCCGGTCGAACTGCTGCAGCTCGGGCGTGTGGATATTGGCCAGGCGCGCCAGCGCGTATGTTTCGGCGCGGCCCAGCTTTTCGCCCAGCGCGTCGAGTTCCTGCAGCGCCGCGCCGCCGCCCTCGCGCAGCAGCGCTTCGATCAGCGCCGGGTCGCAGGCGAACAGATTGACGTTTTCAAAGGGCGTGGCCTGGTTGAAAACTTCATGCGTGTCAAAGGCATTCATGGAGGTCTCCCGCGATTTGTTATCATGGCGCCCTTGCCGTCATTGGCGCACCGTCAACACCGTCTGCCAGCCAGACTAGCGTAAAGCGCATGGCGGGGCAAGCGCGCCAGTGGAAGCAGGCGCAGATAAATGTTTCCACGTGGAATGAAAATGCCTATATGTGTCGCGTAGCATGATTTTTTTCATGGAAGGCAGGAATATTTACAAAACCTGAAGCAATGTTGCTCTATTTCATGTAATCGGGTGCTTTTCAATGATACATTTCGTGTGGATCGCGTTCCGATAGCCGCCCTTCCGGCCCCTATGGCGCGCGTCACGCACGATGCACTCTTTCCGTTGGCGCCCTGCCCTGCAGCGAGCGCCGGCACTGATAACAAAAAAGGTAAAAGCCAGCACGATGTTTTCCAGTACCCCATCCGCCGCCCACCGCGAGGCCCGCCACGAGTTGGACAACCTCATGGAAGAGGCAGGCGACGTCGTGTTCCGGCTCGATACGGACGGCCTGATCCTGTTCGCCAGCAAGCGCGCGGCCACCCTGTTTGCCGCGCCCTCTGGCCTGTCCGGCCATTTGCTGCTGCCGCTGGCCACCGAAGCGTCGCGCGCGGCGCTGCAGGCGGCGCTGGAAGACGCCCTGGAAGAACCGGGCCGCCTGGAAGTGCGCCTGCAGACGCCGGACCAGGAAATCTGGTTCGAGCTGCGCCTGTCTTCTTATATGAACGGGGAAGGCATCGCCGAATTGCTGGTGGTCGGGCGCGATACCTCGGCCCAGCACAATACGGAAGAACGGCTGCGCCACATGGCCACCCACGATGCGCTGACCGGCCTGCCGAACCGCCTGCTGCTGTCCGACCGCATCCGCATGGTGATCGCCCAGGCCGCGCGTTCGGGCCAGGGTTTTTCGGTCGCCACCATCGGCCTCGATGGCTTTAAAAAGGTCAACGATGGCCTGGGCCACCCCGTCGGCGACGCCGTGCTGCGCCTGGCCGCCGCGCGCCTGCGCAAGACCCTGCGCGACAGCGATACCCTGGCGCGCGTGGGCGGCGATGAATTCGTCGCCGTGCTGCCCGGCAGCGCCACCGACGCGCAGATCAAGCTGGTGACGGGCCGCCTGCTGGCCACCCTGCAGGCGCCGTTCGAAGTCGATGGCCACACGATCTACGTGGGCGCCTCCGTCGGCGTATCGATCTATCCGCTGCACGCGGAAGATGAAGTGCGGCTGGTGGCGCTGGCCGATGCGGCCATGTCGCGCGCCAAGGAAACGGGCAAGGCCCGCTGCCTGGTCTACAGCCCGCGCCTGAATGGACCATCGGAACACGATATTTCGCTGGAAGCGGCCATGTTCCACGCCGTGCGCGAAGGCGAATTCCTGCTGTTTTACCAGCCCATCGTCGATGCTCACACGCGGCAGATCCAGGGTTTCGAAACCCTGATGCGCTGGAAGCACCCGACCCTGGGCCTGGTGCCGCCCGTGCGCTTCATCCCGATCGCCGAGGCGAATGGCCTGATCAACCTGCTGGGCGCCTGGGCGCTGAAGGCGGCCTGCGTGCAGCTCAAGCAGTTCCAGGAAGTAGCCAGGCGGCCGTTGTACATCTCCGTCAACATCAGCCCGCGCCAGTTCCGCAACGACAAATTCCTCGACGTGCTCGATGACGCCATCGCGTTTTCAGGACTCTCGGGCGAACACCTGGTGCTGGAAATTACGGAAGGCACGCTGATGATCGACCCAGTGCATGCGGAAACCATCCTCGTCAAGATGACGGAGCGCCGCGCGCGCATCGCCATCGACGATTTCGGCACCGGCTATTCTTCGCTCGCGTATCTGAAGCGCTTCCCCATTTCCGTGCTGAAGATCGACCGCACCTTCATCAAGGACTTGCCCGAATCGAGCAAGGACGCAGCCATCTGCAACACGATTCTCGACCTGGCCAAGCATTTGAATTTGTCCGTGGTGGCCGAGGGCGTGGAAACGGAGGAGCAGATGCACTTCATGGAGTCGCGCGGCTGCCAGTACGTGCAAGGCTACCTGACGGGCAAACCGATGCCGGCCCACGCCGCGCTATCGGCCTTGAGCGACAAAACCTATGCGGCGCTGGTGCCCACGCCGTCTGCCAATGAACAGCGCGGAGGGGTGCAATGAATCCAGGTCATTTCACGGTACCGACACAACTCGGCAAAAACACTCTGGACCTGCTGTGGGCGCGCACGCGGCAGCAGGGCGACATGCCCGGCTTCGCGAAAGCCATCAGCGCCATCCTCGGCGCCATGCGCGGCGAGGATGACCACGAATTCGACATTACGCAAACGGTGCTGTCCGACCCTGTCCTCACGCACAAGGTGCTGCGGCTGGCCAACAGCGGCATGTATTCGGCCTTCGGCCAGCGCGTCAACACGGTCTCGAAGGCCGTGCTGGTGCTCGGCATCGACGCCATCGGCCACTTGGCGCTGGGCCTGAAACTGATCGAGGAACTGTCGCAGGCGTCGCCCGATTCCGTCAGCGCCCATGTGGAAATGGAAAAGGCCGTGCTGGCCGGGATGGTGGCGCAGCAGGTGGCCACCAGCGCCGGCAGCCTGCAGGCGGAGCAAGCCGTCGTCTGCTCCATGCTGCACACCCTGGGCCGCATGATGGTGACGTTCTACATGACGGATTTCTGGGCACGCATGCAGGCGCATGCGGGTCCCGGCAACGAGGCGGCCGCCGCGCGCGAAATCCTCGGCCTGTCGCTGCCGGAAGTGGGCTATGCCACGGCCGCCCACTGGGGCTTGCCGCAGCACCTGATCAACGGCATGCGTCCGATGGACCCGTCGCCCGACAACGCGCCCGTCAGCGGCGCCGACTGGATGGCGGGCCTGTCGACCATGGCGGCGCGCTGCGCCGACTCGCTGTGGCATGACGATGCGGCCGGCGCGGCGCAGGTGCACGCGCTGATCGACGACTACGCGGGCACCCTGGGCATCGCCGCCACCGACCTGGTGGTGGCGGTGGACAAGGCGAAGATGATGGCGGCGGCCGACCTGTCGATCGCACCGCTGTCGAAACCGGCCGAACGGCGCGCGCGCCAGCTGGCCTCGACGCGCATGCGCGCCGAAGGCAACCGCGTGCTGATCGGCGGCCTGGCCGACCTGCGCGGCGCCATCGGCAGCGCCAGCCCGGGACAGATGGTCTCGATGGCACTCGAAACGCTGCACCAGGGCTTCGATTTTTCGCGCTCGGTGGCGTTCGTGCGCAACCACAGGGACCATTTGTATTCGGCGCGCATCAGCATGGGCGAAGGCATGGCCGACCTGCAGGACCTGATGGTGTTCGGCGACGCGTATGAGCCTAACGTGTTCCACGCGGCCCTCAACAGCGACCGCGTGATCTTCATCGACAATGCGCGCGACCCGAAATTCGCCGCCAAGCTGCCGCAATGGTGGAAAGCGACCCTGTCGGAAGCGCGCAGCTTCGTCGTGCTGCCCCTGTCGGCCAACGGCCACCCCACGGGATTTTTATACGGCGACTGGGACGACAGCTTCCCGCCGATTCAATTGAACCAGACGGAGTTCAACCTGATCAACGATATCCGGGCGTTATTGGTGCAGTCGGTGGAGATGCGGCATCAATTGGAATTGGTGGCGAATAAAGTAGCATAAAACCCGCCCCCAACGGCAGAACTGCCGGGGTCGGACCTTAAAGGTCCGACCCCGGATCTTGCCTCTCGGGTCAACTATTTCAGCTTCGGCGTACTCACGCTGACATCGCCGCACTGCGCGCGGTGCATCAGCGCGTGGTCGATCAGCACCAGCGCCAGCATGGCTTCGGCGATCGGCGTGGCGCGGATGCCCACGCAGGGGTCGTGGCGGCCGAAGGTTTCCACCATCACGGGATTGCCCTCTTTATCGATCGAGCGGCGCGGCGTGCGGATCGACGAGGTCGGCTTGATGGCGATCGACACGCTGATATCCTGCCCCGTCGAGATGCCGCCCAGTACGCCGCCGGCGTTATTGCCGATAAAACCTTCCGGCGTCAGTTCGTCGCCGTGCTCGGAACCCTTTTGCGCCACCGAATCGAAGCCGGCGCCGATTTCCACGCCCTTGACGGCATTGATGCCCATCATGGCGTAGGCGATGTCGGCGTCGAGCTTGTCGTAGATGGGCTGGCCCAGGCCGACGGGCACGTTTTGCGCAATCACGTCGATGCGCGCGCCGATGGAATCGCCGTCGCGGCGCAACTGGTCCATCGCTTCTTCCATGCGCGCGATCAGGTCCGCGTCGCCGCTGGCGGCAAAGAAGGGGTTCGCATGCACGTGTTCCCACGACTGGAACGGCACGGGAATGTCGCCCAGCTGGCTCATGCAGCCCTTGAAGGTGGTGCCGTACTGCTGCAGCAGCCATTTCTTGGCGATCGCCGCCGCGCCCACGACGGGCGCCGTCAAACGCGCCGACGAGCGCCCGCCGCCGCGCGGGTCGCGCACGCCGTATTTGTGCCAGTACGTATAGTCGGCGTGGCCGGGGCGGAAGCTTTCCGCGATATTGCCGTAATCCTTGCTGCGCTGGTCTTCATTGCGGATCAGCAGCGCGATGGGCGTGCCCGTCGTCACGCCCTGGTACACGCCGGAGAGGATTTCCACCGTATCCGATTCCTGGCGCTGCGTCACGTGGCGCGAAGTGCCCGGCTTGCGGCGATCCAGCTCGGGCTGGATATCGGCTTCCGACAGGATCAATCCCGGCGGACAGCCATCGATCACGCAGCCGATGGCCGGACCGTGCGATTCGCCGAAAGTGGTAACAGTAAACAGCTTGCCAAAAGAATTGCCGGACATAGTAGGAAGTGTGAGGACTGGAAAACTCAATTCTACCAGCCTGCGGGGCTGGCCATGCCGCTAATGCCGCGGCAAGGCCCGATATTGCCCCACCCGTCTCGCCATTTTAAAATCCCGTGTATTTTTTCATATAAAAAACACCAGATATGAGTTGCAATCATGCAATCCAGGAAATATTGCTCGACGGAATAGATTTAAAAAAACATTTTGCTTATTAAATAGCTATATACTTGGATGAAAGCGCGCCCACAAAATCCGATGCCAAGCCGGATACTGGCTGCGCCGAGAGCACGTCACAAAATGCCCAGGGCTAGGCGTCGTTGCCGAAGACAGTATGCAAGTACAAGTACGGTAAGGGCAACGCAACAACGCCATGGGCTTTTTTGACGCGCTCGTAAAAAATATCGAGTCATCCTGGAGAAGCTATACATGCCCGCACCGATCATCCCCCTTGACGCCAACAAGGACGATCACGACGACCTGGTATTCCTCGATGAGCAACCAGCGGCGCCGCTGGCCGTCGCACCGCGCAGCGTCTGGCGGGTGATGATCATCGACGACGATGAAGACGTCCACTCCACCACCACTTTCGCCCTGGGCAACCTGGAAATGCAGCACCGCCCGCTGGAATTCGTGCATGCGTATTCGGCCGGCCAGGCGCGCGAACTGCTCAAGCATGAAGACGACATCGCCGTCATTCTGCTCGACGTGGTGATGGAGCAGGATGACGCGGGCCTGCACCTGGTGCGCTACATCCGCGAAACCCTGAAAATGACGGATGTGCGCATCATCCTGCGCACGGGGCAGCCCGGCTATGCGCCGGAAATCGACGCCATCCGCGATTTCGACATCAACGACTACAAGACCAAGTCCGAGTTGACGCGCATCAAGCTGTTCACCACGGTGACGGCGGCGATCCGCTCGTATGAGCAGATCCGTTCGATCAGCAGCAGCCGGCGCGGCCTGGACCGCATCGTCCACGCCAGCACGCAGCTGATGGCGCTGCACGGCGTGCAGAACTTCTCGGCCGGCGTGCTGGCGCAAATCGCCGACCTGCTGGGCATCCGCGCCGACGGCGTGCTGTGCGTGCAGGATTTGCAGGACAATGGCAGCAAGGAGCTGCTCGTCTCGGCCTGCACGGGCAGCTTTTCCAGCCTGCCGCACAGCGCCCTGTGCGGCCTGCAAAACCCCCGCGTGATGGCGGCCATCGAGCACACGCTGGCGCAGCGGCGCAACGTGTACGCGCACGACTACGCCACCCTGTACTTCGCGGGCAAGGCCAGCCGCGACGCGGCCGCCTACCTGGTGCTGCCGCGCCCCCTCTCGGCCATCGATGAAAGCTTGCTGGAAGTGTTCTGCAGCAACGTCGCCGTGGGCCTGGACAACGTCGAGCTGGTATCGCACCTGCACAATGCCGCCTTCTACGACCAGTTGTCGAAGCTGCCGAACCGCACGCGCCTGGTGGAAATCCTCGACGCCACCCTGGCCGGCCCGGCGCGCGACGATGCCACGCTGTCGCTGGTCGACCTCGACCACTTTGCCGAAACCAACGACGCGCTGGGGCACCAGTTCGGCGACATGCTGCTCGTCGCCGTGGCGGGCCGCCTGCAAACCCAGCTGGGGCCGCATCTGACGGTGGCGCGCCTGGGCGGCGACATCTTCTGCGTGCTGGGCGACTCCTCGCAAGTCAATCCAGCCAATATCCTGGCCCTGTTCCAGGCCCCGTTCTGCATCGACGGCCAGGATGTGCAGCTGTCGGCCACCCTGGGCCTGGTGCGCCTGGGCGAACATGCGGGCACGGGCGCCGACGCGCTGAAGGATGCCGATATCGCCCTGAAACGGGCGAAAAGCCAGCAGCGGGCCGGGCACTTCTATTTTTCGCGCAGCATGGGCATCGAAATCCGCGAAAGAGTCCGCATGATGCACGCGCTGCGCACGGCCTTCAGCCAGGACCAGCTGTTTGTGGTGTATCAACCGCAGATCGACCTGACCACGCGCCGCCCCGTGGGCGCCGAAGCGCTGCTGCGCTGGCAGACGCCGGACGGCAAGTTCATCTCGCCCGACCGCTTCATCCCGATTGCCGAGTATTCAGGCATCATCATCGACCTCGGCGAATGGGTGCTGCGCACGGCTTGCCGCGAACTGGTGCTGCTGCGCGAACAGGGCCACCGCAATTTCGTCATGTCCGTCAACGTGTCGCAAGTACAGTTCCGCCACCCGCTGTTCCTGGAAATGCTGCGCGCCGCGCTGGAAGAGACGCAGGCGCCGCCCGAGTTCATCGAACTGGAAATCACGGAATCGATGGCCATGGAAGAGCCCGATTTATTGATCAAGATGTTGTGGCAGATCAAGCAAACGGGCGTGAGCATCGCCATCGACGACTTCGGCACGGGCTTCTCGTCGCTGTCCTACCTGCAGCGCCTGCAAGTGGACCGCCTGAAGATCGACCGCGCCTTCGTCACCGAGATCACGGGCTCCGCGCGCGGCAGCAGCATCGCGGAAATGGTCATCCAGCTGGGCCGCAACCTGGGCCTGGCCGTGATCGCCGAAGGCGTGGAAGACGAGCGGCAAGCGCAGATCTTGCAATCGCTGGGCTGCCCCATGGCGCAAGGCTTTCTGTTCGCCCGCCCCATGACGGCAGCGGCGCTGGGCAGCTGGCTGAACAACGAGGCGCTGCAGGGGGCGGCGTAGGCGCCGGCTTGCATTCACAATGCAAAACGCCGGCAGTTGCCGGCGTTGTTTTTACTGCATGGGTGAGGCTCAGTCGGTTGTTTCGGCCGGCCAGTCGCGGATGTACGCCTTGAGCATCTGGTTTTCAAAGCTTTGCGCTTCGAGCACGGCGCGCGCCACGTCGTAGAAGGAAATCACGCCCAGCAGGGTCTTGGCGTTCATGACGGGCAGGTAGCGCGCATGCTTTTCCAGCATGATGCGGCGCACTTCATTGACTTCCGTATCCGGGGTGACGGTGATCGGATGGTCATCCATGTGCTTGCGCACGGTGCCGCCGCCGATCTGGCCCGCGTTTTCATGCAAGGCGTTAAGCACCTCGCGGAAAGTCAGCATGCCGACCAGGTCGCCAAATTCCATGACCACCAGCGAACCGATGTCTTTTTCAGCCATGGTATTGGCCGCGTCAAGCAGGGGCTGGTCAGGCGTGACCGTGTAGAGGATATTGCCCTTGACTTGGAGAATTTCAGATACTTTCATATTGGCCGTCCTGTCCGCGTGATTGGTATTTTAGTTATTCTAGCCCTTACTGCGACTGTAGCCTATGCCTGCGGAAAAATCCAGCCTTGCGCGCAATCAAATCAAGCAGGATTGCGCGCCACTTCTCATCACGCTCTACGACGGAACCATCCTGCGATCGAGAGGCGCTCGCGCGCCGTCGGCAGCACCTCGTGCAGCATCTCGCCCGACAGGAACATGGCCATGCGGCCTGCCTGCGGCAAGATGTCCACCGGATCGCCGTCCTGCGGGTGCAAACGCAGCGCGCCGCCGTGCCCGGGCAGCCAGTCGTCGTTCAGGTACAGCACGACGGACACGGTGCGCTTGTCGTCGTCGCGGAAACGGTCCAGATGGGCCCGGTAAAAGGCGCCCGGCGCGTACAGGGCGAAATGGCTTTCGTACTCTTCCAGTCCCAGGAACAGCTCACGGTTGAGCACGAGGCGCAGCGCTTCCATGTGTGCCAGGTAGCGGTCGCACGCGCTTGACCTGCCCGTTTCCAGCCATTCGATATGGTCGCCGCGGATGTCGGGCTGCAGCAGCGGCGCATGGCCGCTGCCCACGCCGGCGCCCTTCATCTTGCCGCTGAGCATGGATTGTACGCATTCGGCGGCCAGCTGGCGGCTCAGTTCGGGGGAGATAAAATGCTCCTGCATGAGCCAGCCTGCGTGGCACAGGCCGTCGACGATGGAAGGTCCGGGTACGGCAAGGGCGCCGTCGAACGATATTGCGGGCATAAAATCTTTCCTGGTGGACATGCGATGAGAGTTCGCCTGAAGCCCAGGATTTCGCTGGCACGTAGCAGCCTTCCCTGCGGCGCGGCGCACGCGCACAAGTAGTAAAACAGCCCGAATATCGCTGATACGATATCGTACCACCGCCGCACCGCGCCGGTCACTTTTTTTACACTTCAGGTTACACGCCAGCTGAGCCTGACCGTCCGCCAGCACGGCGCCATGCGCCCTGCACAGCAGCCCTTTTGCTCAGATGCAAATCAGGTTACGATCTTGCCACTATAAAACTTGGCGGAGACACCATGAGCGGCCCGAAATACCCCGGTTTCGACACTTTATCCCTGCATGCGGGCGCCGCGCCCGACCCGGCCACGGGCGCGCGCGCCACGCCCATCCATTTCACGTCCTCGTTTGCCTTCAAGAGCTCGGAGCATGCAGCTTCGCTGTTCAACATGGAGCGGGCCGGCCACGTCTACTCGCGCATCTCGAACCCCACCAACGCCGTGCTGGAAGAGCGCATCGCCGCCCTCGAAGGGGGCGTGGCCGGCATCGCCACGGCCAGCGGCCAGGCCGCCATGCACCTGGGCCTGTCGACCATCGCCGGCGCCGGCTCGCACATCGTCGCTTCGCGCGCCCTGTACGGCGGCTCGCACAACCTGCTGGCCTACACATTAAAACGCTTCGGCATCGAGACGACCTTCGTCGACCCGCGCGACGTGGATGCGTGGCGCGCCGCCATCGGCCCGAATACGAAAGTGCTGTTCGCCGAAACCCTGGGCAATCCCGGCCTCGACGTGCTCGATATCCCGACGATTGCCGCGCTGGCGCACGAGCACCACTTGCCGCTGATGCTCGATTCGACGTTTACCACGCCGTATCTGCTGCGCCCGTTCGAGCACGGCGCCGGCCTGGTGTTCCACTCGGCCACCAAGTTTTTGTGCGGGCACGGCACGGCCATCGGCGGCTTGCTCGTCGATGGCGGCACTTTTGATTGGCAGGCGGCGTACGACAAGACGGGGCGCTTCGCCGAACTGTGCGAACCGTACGACGGTTTCCACGGCATGGTCTTCGCCGAGGAATCGACGGTGGCGCCCTTCGCACTGCGCGCGCGGCGCGAAGGCTTGCGCGATTTCGGCGCCGTCATGAGCCCGCACAACGCCTTCGCCATCCTGCAAGGCATCGAAACCCTGGGCTTGCGCATGGAGCGCCACGTGGCCAACACGCGCAAAATCATCGACTTTTTGCTGGCCAATCCGGCCGTGGAATCCGTGTCCTACCCCGAACTGCCGTCGCACCCCGACTATGAACTGGCGAAAACCCTGCTGCCGAAGGGCGCGGGCGGCGTGTTCACCTTCCGCCTGCGCGGCGACCGCGCGGCGGGCCAGCGATTCGTCGACAGCCTGAAGATCTTTTCGCACCTGGCCAATGTGGGCGACGCCAAGTCGCTCGTCATCCACCCCGCCTCCACCACGCATTTCCGCGTGCCCGACGACCAACTGGCGCAGGCGGGCATCACGCAAGGCACCATGCGTTTATCGGTGGGCCTGGAAGACGCCGACGATTTGATCGAAGACCTGGCCCGTGGCCTGAAACTGTCGCAGAAGGCGCCTGACATGCTGCTCACCATCGACAACACCACGGCCTATTGCTACACGGGCGGCAAGCCATTCAATCCGAACCAGCCCACGGCCGTCTTCATCCACGGCGCGCAGAACGACCATAGCGTGTGGGCCCTGCAGACGCGCTATTTCGCCCACCACGGCTGGAACGTGCTGGCCGTCGACTTGCCGGGCCATGGCCGCAGCGGCGGCGCGGCAAAGGATAATGTGGCGGAACTGGCGCGCTGGATACTGGCCGTGCTGGACGCTGCCGGCGCGCCCAGGGCCATGCTCGTCGGCCACAGCATGGGTTCATTGATCGCGCTGGAAGCGGCATTCCTGGCGCCGGAGCGCGTCAGCCGCCTGGCCATGCTCGGTTCCACCTACCCGATGAAAGTCTCGCCCGCGCTGCTGGAAACGGCGCTGCAGGACGAACAGGCAGCCATCGACATGGTCAATATCTGGTCGCACTCGTCGATCGCGCAAAAGCCGTCGTTTCCCGCCCCCGGCTTCTACGCCATGGGCGGCGCGCGGCGCCTGAAACAGCGCATCGCCGCCCTCAACCCCGATCACGTGTTTCATACGGATTTTTTTGCCTGCAATGCCTACGCGAACGGCGAAATCGCCGCCGCTTCGGTACACTGCCCCACTTTGTTCATTTTCGGCGCGCGCGACATGATGACGCCGCCCAAATCGACCCGCTTGCTGACGGCGGCCATCGCGCATGGCACGGTGGTGCAGGTCGACAGCGGGCACGAATTGATGGCCGAACAACCGGACGCCGTGCTCGACGCGCTGTTTGCGTTTGCGCAAACAGCGGCGGCATGAACGCTTTTTTAGGATAGATGCACATGTTGTTGAATACCCTGTTCGATGAATTGACCGGCCGCGGCAGCGGCACGGAGGCGGCGCGGCACGAACGCTACAACTGGCTGGAACAGCTGCGCTGCGCCAATCCCCAGGCGGACGAAAACGGCCCCATGGCCGGCATCCCCGGCCACCACTGGTACCGGCTGCCGCAGGCGCTGCAGGTGGCGGGCCAGGAGTCCGACCTGCTGGCCGGCACCATGAACGCCCAGTACCTGGTCTTCGAGGGCCGCCACGCGGCCGCGTTTGCGGCCGAACTGGGGCTGCAGTACGACGCCAACAACCGCATCGACCGCCCCGGCGGCATCGACGAGCTGCTCGACGCCTATGAAGAACAGGACGACGGCAGCTGGAGCACCCTGCCGAACGAAGCGCCGGCGCCGCCGCTGGCGGGCTGGGACGACGTGTATTTCCGCGTGCGCGACCTCAGCGACGGCAAGGCCATCCAGAGCGTCACCACCATCGCCTACGAAAGCAGCCGCTTCCCCGGCTACACCCTGCTGGGCACGACCCTGGTGGGCGCGGGCGCCATCGCCCACGACGACGAGACGGCGGCATATTTGCAGCAGATCTTCGCCGACTGGGCCATCCAGCGCGATTGCGCGGCCGCGTGCCCGCCTTCGTCCACGCCCTGGCCCCCCACGCGCCGCGCCAGGCGCCGCCCCTGCCTTCCGGCACCCCATTTGATTTTGCGCGCAACCTGGCCTATCTCGACGCCCTGCTGGCTGCCTATGTCCGCGCGCAGGCGCAGGCGGAAAACGACGGTGGCGACGCGGCCTACTGGGCCTGCGCGGCCGCCAGCACGGCTTATCAGGCATTCTCGCTGCGCTACACGGCCGGGCTGCCGCTGCCTGACGTGGAAACGGCGCTGGCAGCGGCCGTCGCCGCCTGCGAAGCGGCGCGCGCAGCCCTGGCCGAGGCCTACGATGACGACGCCTTGCCCGCCTTTGATTTCGAACAATTGACCGATTACGCGCGCACCCTGCAGCTGCTGGGCGCCGCCCTGCTGTTCGGCCGCCACGACCTGGCCGCCCGCCTGGCTGCCCTGCAAACGGCTTTCGATGGCGAAGATGGCGTGTATGAGGCGCTGCTGTCGGCGATCGACCCGCAGCGTCCCGCCGTCGACGAATGGTATTTCGCCGAGCCCTATTCCGCCCTGTTCGAGTGCCTGGACGCCGACGACCCGGCGCAGCAGCTCGGGCACCTGCAACAGTACCTGGCCAGCTGGCATGGCGCGCTGGTGCGCGAAGACTGGTTCAACGGCCATGTGCGCGCGCACGGCCTGGGCGGCTACTACGGCCTGTGGGCCTTCGAGGCGGCCGCCGTGGCCAAACACCTGGGCCTGGAGCGCGGCGCGCTGGCGCATTGGCTCATGCCGCCAGCGCCCTGAATCCCCCGTTCACTTTAGATAAATATCAATGATCAATACCGCAGCCCTGTTCAGCACCGCCTTTTTACCCGGCCAGGCCGGCTTCGACACCGAGACGATCACCGGCCTGGCCGAATGGCGGCTGGAGGTACCTGCGCTGTTCAAGCTGCTCATCGGCGCCGGCACGCAAGCCGTCGCCTGGCCCATCTACGGCGATGGCGAGGACTGCCCCTGCGTGCTGGCCGCGCCGATGGCGCAGGCGCAAGCGAGCTGGCAAGCCTTGTCCACCCTGATGGACAGGCCGCGCGACGCGGCCGCCATCGTCGCGCGCGCCGGCATCAGCGCCCTGCTGGCAGGGGGCCAGGCGTGGCTGATCCTCGATTGCGTGCAACTGATCGCGCACGATATCGACACGCCGGACTACGCGGCCAGGCTCGAAGCCCTGCGCGCCGAGGCGAACGCCCTGCACTCTGCCCTGCAGCGCGGCGACCGGGACGCCCTGGCGCCCCTGCTGGCCGCCAGCGCCGCATCGCCCGCCACCGGCTACTGGTCGGCCACGGCCGATGCGCAACTGGCCGATGTCGAGGAACTCGATACGCAAGATGTGCCGTTCCTGCAGGGCCTGGAAATCGTGGGGTGGGAGGAGGATGTGCTGTGCTTTGAAGTGAGCGCCGCCGGCGAACCGGACGTCACCGGCCTGGTCACGCCCTATGGCCGCTGGATCGTGCCGCTGTCGCAGCGCTATGTCGACCTGGGCGTCTACTACGCGGACGATGGCTGGATCACCTTTGCCACGGCGGACGCCCCCGATGCGCACGGCGTGCTGGACCTGAACGGCACGGTGGTGCTGCCGCCCGCTCCCGGCGACCTGTACGTGATCAGCCCCCACCTGCTCCACCAGGTTGCGCCGGACGGCGCCACCTGCCTCCGGCGCTTGCCGGACGGCGCACGGCTCATCGAAGGCGTGGACAACCTGTGCCAGCGCGACGATGGGTATATCGACTTCATGCGCCTGACGGGCGAACAGGACGAGCGCAATGTCCACGGTGTGCTGGACGCCGCGGGCGCGATGGTGGTGCCGCCCGCCTACAGCTCCGTGCAGGACTTCGGCACGAAAAAGAAGATCGCCATCGTCAGCCAGCGCATCGATGGCCGCTTCCTGTTTGGCCTGGTCGATAGCCAGGGCGAGCTGCTGGCGCCCTGCCAGTACGAAGCCATCGATAGCGCCACGACGTCATCGCCGCCCAGGCTGCGCAAGAACCTGATCTTTCGCCATCGATGCGCAAGGCCTCGCCTGCATGCTGACCCTGGACGGAAAACAATCGTTTGTGCCTTTATATCCGCCCGCCCACCATCTGCGCGGCGTGGCCGTGCAAAGCGACTTTTTATATGTCGTCAAGGATGGCATGGCCTGGAGCATGGATTTCACGGGCCAGTTGCTGGAACAGTTCGACACCGTGGAAAACTTCAAGGCGGCCATCACGGCCCAGTTGAGCGAAGCCATGGGCCTGAGCAAGAAAAAACCCGTCAGGCGCCGCAGCTTTACGCCGGCGCAAATCCTGGCAAAGGCCGACCGCGCGCAGTTGCGCACCATGGCCGCCCTGTTCTTGCAGGGCGACGCGGACCTGGCCGCGCGCTGCGTGGACATCACGCTCGACGAGCTGGCGGAGGACGACCCGGAAGAAGAATACGAAGGAGACACGCCCGCAGCGGCCTGTTTCTTCCTGCTCTGGTCCACGGCCGCCCACACGCTGGGCCACGGCACCACCTGGACTGGAAAGCCGTCGATGAAGTGCCGCGCATAGTCCAGCATATCGGCTTGCCCGCGCTGCGCGATTTTTCGTGGTCGGAGCGCGAAGACGGCGACGCGATGGCCGATGGCCTGGCCGCCATCGCCGCCCACCTGGCGCCGCATCAGCTGCGCCTTGTCAACATGCACGGCGGCGAAGACACGTATTATCTGGGCGTGGTGCGGACGCAGGATGCGGCCGCGTTCAAGGCAGCGGCGCTGCTGGCGGCCTTGCGGCCCGTGGTGTACTAAGACCGCTCAGTTCAAACCGCTCAGTTGCATTTGACGGCCCCGAAATGCTGGGCCAGGGTCAGGCCCAGTCCCTGCTCCACGGCGTTTTCCACCTGCGCCGCCAGCGCCGCAGCCTCTTCGGCCGCCTTGATGTCGCGCTCGTTGGTGGAACCGGCCGGATAGCCGGAGTTCACGCGCATGCCGCCGAAGACGAACAAGCGGTAGATGTCGGCCAGGCTGATGCGGTTGACGTTGCCCAGCAAGACCCAGTGGTCGGAACTGTCGGCCACGCGCTTGCCCCACTGGACGCGCACGGCGCCATCCACGTTCACGCGTCCCACCCAGCCTTGCTGCACCATCTTGTCGAGCAGGGTTTCCATTTCTTCGAAGCCCAGGCGCGTGCTGCGGCGGATCTCGGCCGCGCCCACCAGGGCCGAATCGGCGCAGTGGCAAGCGCGGTACAGCACTTTCAGGATGGCGACGGCGTCGACGAATTCGCTGCCCGGCGCCGCCTCGTACCACCAGCGCTCGTATTTCACGACGGGCAAGGCAGCCACCAGCAAGGCGCCCACCAGGGTGATCATCCAGCTCAGGTAGATCCACACGAGGAACAGCGGCAAGGCGGCCAGTGCGCCGTAGATGCGCGAATACGTGGGAAATTCCTGGATGAATTCGCCGAAGCCGCGCTTCGCCACCTCGAACGCCAGCGCCGCCAGCAAGCCGCCCCAGGCCGCGTCGCGCCAATCACGTCTCGGTTCGGCACGGCGATGTACAGCAAGGTGAACGCCAGCATGGTCAGGCCGATCGACACCAAGGTATAAAACACGGCGCCGAGGAAGGGCACGGCGCCCACCACGCCGCTGGTGGCCATGAAGAGGCGCGACGTCACCGTCAGCGACACGCCCACCAGCAGCGGGCCCAGGGTGACGATGGCCCAGTACACGAGCAGGCGCTTGGTCCAGCGGCGCTCCTGGCGCACGCGCCAGATGCGGTTGAAGACGCGCTCGATCAAACCCATCATGCCCACCGAGGTAACGATCAGGGCGCCCGCGCCGATGGCCGACAAACGCGTGGCCTTCGAGGCGAACGTGGTCAGGTAGCCGAGAATGGTGTTCGAAATGCCCTTGGGCATCACGCTTTGCACGAAATAGTCTTCCAGCGCATGGCGGAAGGTATTGAATAGCGGGAAAGTGGTGAAGATGGCCAGGGCCAGCGTCAGCAGCGGCACCAGCGCGAACACGGTGGCGAAGGTCAGGCTGCCGGCCACCTGCGGCAGGCTTTCCTCGCGCACGCGGCGGCGCGCGAACTGCAGCAGGTCGCGCGTTTCGGACCACGTCAGGCCGCGCACGACGGCCAGTCCCATGCTCAGGGCGCGCCACAGGTATTGAAAGATGGGGAATATATATTTTGAAAACATGTGCAAAATCAGAACGGCGCCATGACAGCAGTCGTATCAGGCTGTAAAGCGCCCTATAATACCAATGATGAAGCCAACCAATCTGATTATTCTCGTATTGTTTTATTCACGCCATGGCGCCACGCGCCAGTTGGCCGAGCTGATAGCCCAGGGAGTGGAAAGCGTGCCCGGTTGCGATGCCCGCCTGCGCACCGTGCCCGCCGTCTCCACCGTGGCCGAGGCGACGGCGCCCGAGGTGCCGCCCGCTGGCGCTCCCTATGTGGAACTGGAAGACCTGCAGGAATGCGCGGGCCTGGCCCTGGGTTCGCCCACGCGCTTCGGCAACATGGCCGCCGCCATGAAGTACTTCTGGGACGGCACGGCCAGCGACTGGCTGGCCGGCAGCCTGTCCGGCAAGCCCGCCTGCGTGTTCACGTCCACGGGCAGCCTGCACGGCGGCCAGGAATCGACCCTGCTGTCGATGATGATCCCCCTCTTCCACCACGGCATGCTGGTCATGGGCCTGCCCTACACGCACCCGGAACTGATGACGACGTCCACCGGCGGCTCGCCGTACGGCGCCACGCACTGGTCGGGCATAGCCGGCGACAAGGCCCTGAGCGACGATGAAAAACGCCTGGCCATGGCCCTGGGCCGGCGCCTGGCGGAAAACGCCGCCAAACTGGCAGGCGCATGATGCACGGCACACTGCACAAGTATTTTCACTGGGGCGCCATCGCCAGCCTCGTCACCCTGATCGTCTGGTGTCTGCTGTGGGAAACCGTCGTCGCGCCGCTGCAGCCGGGCGGCTCCTGGGTCGTGCTGAAGGCGGCGCCCCTGCTCATACCCCTGTACGGCGTGATCAAGCGCGACGTCTACACCCTGCAATGGTCGTCGATGGTGATCCTGCTGTACTTCACGGAAGGCGTGGTGCGCGGCTACAGCGACACGAACCCCACCTCGGCCCTGATGGCCTGGGGAGAAGCGGCCATCGTCTGCATCTATTTTGCCTGCGCCGTGCTGTATCTGCGCCCGTATAAAAAGGCCGCCAGGCGCATGGCCAAAGAGCTACTGGAAAAAGTGAATAAAGTGAGCATCAAGAAATGACTGAAAAAGCCGATTTCCTCGCCGCCTGCCGCGCCCTGCTGGGCGACAGCTACGTCCTCACCCAGGATGCCGACACGGCGCCCTTCCTCACCGACTGGCGCGACAGGTTCACCGGCAAGGCCCTGGCCGTGCTGCGCCCCGCCACGGTGGAGCAAGTGGCCGCAATCCTGCGCGCCTGCGCGCAATGGCAAGTTCCCGTGGTGCCGCAAGGCGGCAACACGGGCCTGGTGCTGGGCAGCATCCCCGATGCGGCCGGCACGGCCGTCGTGCTGTCGCTGGCGCGCCTGAACGCCATTCGCGCGCTCGATCCCGTCAACCGCACCATCACCGTCGATGCGGGCTGCATCCTGCAAACCATCCAGGAAGCGGCGGCCGCCGCCGGCTGCCTGTTCCCCCTGTCGCTGGCGGCCGAAGGCAGTTGCACCATCGGCGGAAATCTGGCGACGAATGCGGGCGGCACGGCCGTGCTGCGCTACGGGAACACGCGCGAGCTGTGCCTGGGGCTGGAAGTGGTCACGCCGCAGGGCGAAATCTGGAGCGGCTTGCGCGGTTTGCGCAAGGACAATACGGGCTACGATTTGCGCGACCTGTACATCGGCGCCGAGGGCACTTTGGGCGTGATCACGGGCGCGGTGATGAAACTGTATCCGCAGCCGAAGGCCTGCATCACGGCGCTGGCCGCCATGGACTCGCCCGCCCACGCCCTGCGTTTATTAAGCCTGATGCAAGACCATTGCGGCGCCAGCCTGACGGGTTTTGAATTGATGTCGCAGTACTGCCTGCAACTGGTGGCGGAGCAGTTCCCGCAGCTGCCGCGGCCTTTCGCCGACGCGCATGGGCAGTCGCATGGGCAATATGTGCTGCTGGAACTGTCCAGCAGCCAGTCCGAGGCGCATGCCGTGGAATTGCTCGAGGCGAGCATCGGCGCGGCCCTGGAAGACGAATTGATCGCCGACGCCGTCGTCGCCAGTTCCGTGGCGCAGTCGGAAGGCCTGTGGCAGCTGCGCGAGCACATTCCGCTGGCGCAGGCGCAGGCGGGCAAGAACATCAAGCACGATATCTCGCTGCCGATTTCCCGCATCGCCGATTTCATCGCCGTCACGGATGCGGCGCTGGCAAGCGCCTTCCCCGGCTGCCAGCTCGTGTGCTTCGGCCACCTGGGCGACGGCAACCTGCATTACAACGTGGCCCCGCCAGCCGGCATGACGGACCGGGATTTCCTCGCCAACCAGGACGCCATCAACCGCATCGTGCACGACCAGGTGCATGGCTTTGGCGGCTCGATTTCGGCCGAACACGGCATCGGCGCGCTGAAAAAGGCGGACCTGGCGCACTACAAGTCGCCGCTGGAACTGCAGCTGATGCGCGCCGTCAAACAGGCGCTGGACCCGCAAAACATCATGAATCCGGGGAAGATATTGTGAAGCCGCCGTATCTCCTGCTCATGGCCTTGCTGGCTGCTTCCGCCAGCGCGCAGGACGTCTATAAATGCGTGCAGGATGGCCAGACCAGCTACAGCGCCACGCCCTGCACGGGCGGGCAGCTGCAGATCCTGGAAATCCCCTCGCCGCCGCCTGCCGTCGACAAGGGCGCGGCCACGCGCCAGGAGCGGGTCGCCAGCCAGCTGGCAGCGGCGCGCAAGCAGCAGGAACAGCGGGAAGACCAGGCGCGCGAACGCGGCGCCAGACAGCGCGAAGCCCATGACAAGCACTGTGCCCAGCTGCGCCTCGATCAGAAATGGGCGGCGCAGGACGCCGTCGGCGCCGGCGATAAAACCCGCGATGCGGCGCAATTGAAAGCGCGGCGCGCCGGCGAACGCCTGGCCGTCGAATGTCTGAATTGAGTGCGCCGGCAGCCAATCCTGCGGGTACGCGCCTGTTGTCGCGCTGGCTGCTGCTGGGCGAATGGCGCGCGCATCCCGTGCGCGCCTTCGTCGCCATCCTGGCCATCGCCATCGGCGTGTCGCTGGGTTTTGCCATCCATTTGATCAACGCGGCCGCCTTCAACGAATTTTCCACGGCCGTCAAAAGCCTGTCCGGCCAGGCCGACGTGCAGGTGGCCGGGCGCGAAGCGCTGTTCGACGAAGCCATCTACCCGTGGCTGGCGCAGCGCGACGGCGTGGCCGTCGCTTCCCCCGTGCTGGAACTGCAAGCCGGCGTAGCCGGAAAGAAAGACGGCGGCCCGCTGCACATCCTGGCGCTCGACGTCTTCCGCGCCGGCTTCATCTCGCCCGACCTGATCGGCGCGCCGGCCGAAGGCCAGCCTTTCGACACCCTGGCCGACGACGCCCTCTTTTTATCGCCGGCCGCCTTGCGCTGGATCAATGTGGCGCAGGGCGACAGCATTGCCCTGCAATCGGGCACGGGTAGCGTATCGCTGCGCGTGGCCGGTTCGCTGCAGCGCGCGCGCGCCGGCCAGCGCATCGCCGTGATGGATATCGGCGCGGCGCAGTGGCGCTTCAACAAGCTGGGCAAGCTGTCGCGCATCGACCTGAAACTGCGCCAGGGCGTCAACCGCGACGCCTTTCAGGCGGATCTCGCGCGCGCACTGGAAGCGCAGTACCCGGGGCGTTTCCAGGTGGGCCAGCCGAATGACGACAACCAGAATAGCCGCAACAATAATCTGAGCCGTGCCTACCGCGTCAACCTGACGGTGCTGGCCCTCGTCGCCCTGTTTACGGGCGCCTTTCTCGTGTTTTCCACGCAGGCGCTGTCCGTCATCCGCCGCCGCGGCCAGTTCGCGCTGCTGCGCGTGCTGGGCATGGAGCGGGGCACACTGCTGCGCCAGGTGCTGTTAGAGGGCGCCAGCCTCGGTGTGGTCGGCGCTGGGCTGGGCATCGCCGGCGGCTACGCCATGGCGGCCGTCGCCCTGCGCTTCTTCGGCGGCGACCTGGGCGCCGGCTATTTCGCGCGGGCGTGCAGCCGCAGGTGCAGTTCACACCCGTCGCCGCCTTTGTCTACTTTGCCCTGGGTCTGGGCGTCGCCTTGCTGGGCTGCGCGGCCCCCGCGCTGGAAGCGGCACGTGCCGCCCCCGCCATCGCCCTGAAATCGGGCAGCGAGGAAGTCGTCACGACGCGCCTGGCCAAGACCTGGCCCGCGCTGGCTTGTTTGCTGCTGGCCGGCGCCTTGACGTTCCTGCCGCCCGTGTTCGAGCTGCCCCTGTTCGGCTACCTGTCCATCGCCCTGCTGCTGATCGGCGCCATCGCCCTGATGCCGCAGCTGGCGGCCGTCGTCTTCCGCTTGCTGCAGCGCGCCTGGCTGCGCACGGAAACGAGCCAGCATGCGCCCGTGCGCAGCCTGACCGTGGCGCGCCTGGCGAACGCCTCGGGCCAGGCCGGCATCGCGCTCGGCGGCGTGCTGTCGAGCTTTAGCCTGATGGTGGCCATGGCCATCATGGTGTCGAGTTTCCGCGTCTCCGTCGATGACTGGCTGCTGCAGATTCTGCCGGCCGACGTGTATGCGCGCCCGGCGGCCAGCGGCGGCACGGCGGGACTGAATCCACGCGAACAGGCGAGCATCGCCGCGCTGCCCGGCGTGGCCAGGGTGGATTTCCAGCGCCTGCGCTCGCTGTCGCTGGCGCCCGACCGTCCCAACGTGATGCTGCTGGCGCGTCCCATCAACCTGGCCGATCCGGGCAAGAGCATGGTGCTGGTGGGCGAAACGCTGCCTGTGCCGGCAGGCAGCCGGCCCGTGTGGCTGTCCGAAGCGGCGGCCGATCTGTACAACGTCAAACCTGGCCAGCAGATGGCCCTGCCGCTGGCGGGCGGCCTGCACCAGTTCTTTGTCGCCGGCATCTGGCGCGACTACGCGCGCTCGTCCGGCGCCATCCAGATGCCGCTGGACGACTACCGCGCCTTGACCGGCGACATGGACGTCAGCGACGCGGCCCTGTGGCTGGCCAAGGATGCCACGGGCGAGCAGTTGCAGGAAAAGCTCAAGGCCCTGCCCTTCGGCGCCAGCCTGGAAGTGTCTAATCCGTCGGCCATCCGCGCCCTGAGCCTGCAGATTTTCGACCGCAGCTTCGCCGTCACGTATCTGCTGGAAGCCATCGCCATCGTCATCGGCCTGTTCGGCGTGGCCGCCACGTTTTCCGCGCAAACCCTGGCGCGCGCGCGCGAATTCGGCATGCTGCGCCACGTGGGCGTGACGCGCGGCCAGATCTTGTCCATCCTGGCGCTGGAAGGCGGCGCGCTGACGGCGCTGGGCATCGCCACCGGTTTTGTGTTGGGCCTGCTGATCAGTTTTGTGCTGGTCTTCATCGTCAACCCGCAATCGTTCCACTGGACCATGCAGCTGCACCTGCCCTGGCCGCTGATCGCCACCGTGGCCGCCGCCCTGCTGACGGCGGCCGCCCTCACCGCCCTCATCGCGGGGCGCCAGGCGCTGTCCGCTGGCCCCATCCGCGCCGTCAGGGAGGACTGGTAATGCGCCGCTTGACTCTTTTACTCATGTTCTGCAGCGCCGCCGCCATCGCCGCTCCGCCCGCGTTCGCCCCCGTCACGCCGCTGCCGGCCGGCCAGACCCTGCGCATGCCGCACGATTTCGGCGCCCATCCCGCGTACAAGACGGAATGGTGGTACGCCACGGGCTGGGTAAAAACCGCCGGCGGCGAGCAGCTGGGTTACCAGGTGACCTTCTTTCGCAGCGCCACGGCCGCCGACGCGGACAACCCCAGCGCCTTCGCGCCGAAACAGCTGATCATCGGCCATGCGGCCCTGTCCGACCCAAAAGTGGGCAAGCTGCTGCACGACGAGAAAAGCGCGCGCGAGGGTTTCGGCCTGGCCTACGCCAAGGTGGGCGACACGGACGTCAAACTCGACGACTGGCGCATGCGGCGGCAAAAGGACGGCAACTACCAGGTCAGCCTGGCCGCGCGCGATTTTAACTTGCAGCTGACCCTTGCCCCCACGCAGCCCGTGCTGCTGCAGGGCGTTGGCGGCTACTCGCGCAAGGGCGCGCGGCCCGAGCAGTCCAGTTATTACTACAGCAAGCCGCAGTTGCGTACCACGGGCACGATCGCCCGCGCGGGCGGCAAGCCGGAAGCCGTGACGGGCGCCACCTGGCTCGATCACGAGTGGTCGAGCCAGGTGCTCGACGCGGACGCCAGCGGCTGGAACTGGATAGGCGCCAACCTCGCTGACGGCGGCGCCCTGATGGCCTTCCAGATCCGCAGCAAGACAGGTGCTAAACTATGGGCGCACGCGACATGGCGCGACGCGTCCGGTAAGATGACGCAGTACGCGCCCGGCGACGTCGATTTCACGCCCACGCAGCTGTGGCGTTCGCCCCGCACGCAGGCCGAATACCCGGTCGCCACCGAGATCCGCACTGGCGCCACACGCTGGCAGATCAAGCCATTGCAGCCAGACCAGGAACTCGATTCGCGCCGCTCGACGGGGGCCGTGTACTGGGAAGGCGCCGTGACGGTGGAGCGCGACGGCCAGCCCGTGGGCCGCGCCTACCTGGAAATGACCGGCTATGTTCAGCCGATGAAGTTGTAAGCGTTATCAGCACCATCGAATATGTAAATCAAAGCGAAAAACAATGACAACCAGCACAGAAACAGGCAGCACCAGTACAGCTAGCACCGCACCAACTCTTGATACCGGCACCAGCCGCGAACTGAAGAAAGGCAGCCTGGCCGCCTTCAAGGGCTTGATGCCCTTTCTGACGCCGTACCGCAAGCAGTTCTTCCTGGCCGGTATCGCGCTGGTGGTGGCCGCCGCCTCGACCCTGGCCATTCCCGCCGCCTTCAAGCAGATGATCGACCTCGGTTTCGGCGGCGCGGCCGGCTCGAAAAGCATCCAGCACGTCGACCTGGTCTTCCTCGCCCTGTTCGGCGTGGCCTCCATCCTGGCTTTGGCCACGGCGGCGCGCTTTTATACCGTGTCGTGGCTGGGCGAGCGCGTCACGGCCGACATCCGCAGCGCCGTGTACCGCCACGTCGTCACGCAAAGCCCGGAATTCTTTGAAACCACGCAGACGGGCGAAGTCCTGTCCCGCATCACCACCGACACGACATTGATACAAGCCGTGGTCGGCACCAGCATCTCCATGGCGCTGCGCAATGTGCTGCTGTTCCTCGGCGGCCTGGTGATGCTGTTCGTCACCAGCGCCAAGCTGGCTGGCATCATCATCGGCTTGCTGATCCTCGTCGTCGTGCCCATCATCGTATTCGGCCGCAAGGTGCGCAAGCTGTCGCGCGATTCGCAGGACCGCATCGCCGACGCCTCGGCCATGGCCGGCGAAATCCTCAACGCCATGCCCACCGTGCAGGCGTTTACGCACGAGAAAATCGAATCGAAGCGCTTTGGCGATTCCGTCGAAGGCGCCTTCATGACGGCCATGCGCCGCATCCGCGCCCGCGCCCTGCTGACCATGATCGCGATCTTGCTGGTCTTCGGCACCATCGTCTTCGTGCTGTGGCTGGGCGCGCGCGCCGTGCTGGAAGGCTCGATGACGGGCGGAGACCTGGGCCAGTTCATCCTGTACGCCTCCATCGTGGCCGGCGCCATCGGCGCCCTGTCCGAAGTCATGGGCGAAGCACAGCGCGCCGCCGGCGCCACCGAGCGCCTGCTGGAATTGATGGCCGTCAAATCGGAAATCGAATCGCCTGCCACGCCGCTGCCGCTGCCCGCGCGCGCCGCGAACGGCGCCGCCTTGACATTGGACAATGTCATGTTCTCGTATCCGTCGCGCCCCGACACCCACGCGCTCGATCACGTCAGCCTCGACATCCGCGCGGCGAAACGGTGGCCGTCGTCGGCCCGTCCGGCGCCGGCAAGACCACGCTGTTCCAGCTGTTCCTGCGTTTTTACGACCCGCAGAGCGGCAGCATCCGCCTCGATGGCGTCGACATCAAGCAGCTCGACCTGCACACCCTGCGCGACGCCATCGGCATCGTGCCGCAGGATACCGTGATCTTCTCGGCCGACGCCATGGAAAACATCCGCTATGGCCGCGCCGGCGCCAGCGACGAGGAAGTCATCGCCGCCGCGAAAATGGCGGCCGCCCACGAATTCATCGAGCGCCTGCCGAACGGCTACAAATCCTTCCTCGGCGAACGGGGCGTGCGCCTGTCCGGCGGCCAGCGCCAGCGCATCGCCATCGCCCGCGCCCTGCTGAAAAATCCGCCGCTGCTGCTGCTCGACGAAGCGACCAGCGCGCTGGACGCGGAATCGGAACGCCTGGTGCAAAAGGCGCTGGAAGCGGCCATGGTGGGCCGCACCACCGTCATCATCGCGCACCGCCTGGCGACCGTGCAGCGGGCCGACCGCATCGTCGTCATGGAAGACGGCAAGATCGTCGAGACGGGCACGCACGCGTCGCTGGTTGCCCTGGGCGGCATCTATGCGAATCTTGCCGCACTGCAATTCCATCACGTACAGATCAATCCAGCGGAATAATCATGAACGCACTTTTCCACGCCAACCTGGGCATCACCGATTTCTGGACCTTTTTACTGGGGACCATCTTCATCGTCATCCTGCCCGGCCCCAATTCCATGTACGTGCTGTCCGTGGCCGCCCAGCGCGGCGTGCGGCCCGCCTACCAGGGCGCCTTCGGCATCTTCGCCGGCGACCTGATACTGATGGTGCTGTCGGCCTGCGGCGTCGCCTCGCTGCTGAAAGCCAGCCCGGCCCTGTTCTACGTCGTGAAATACATCGGCGCGGCCTACCTGGGCTGGATCGGCCTGCAAATGCTGATAGGCTGCTGGCGCAAGCTGCGTGCACCCGCTCCCGCTGAAGGCGAAGCGGCTGCCGTACCTGCTCCCGTCAAGGAAAGCGACCCGTTCCGCAAGGCGCTGATCATCAGCCTGATGAACCCGAAAGCGATTTTGTTCTTCATCTCGTTTTTCATCCAGTTCGTCGACCCGGCCTTTGCCAAGCCCGTGCTGTCCTTCATCGGCCTGGGCCTGATCTGCCAGGTAATCAGCTTTACCTACCTGACGGCCATCATCTTTGTCGGCGCGCGCCTGGCCGAGACCTTCCGCCGCCGTCGCCGCCTGTCGGCCGGCATGGGCGGTGGCGTGGGCGCCATGTTCATCGGCTTTGGCGCGAAACTGGCCACGGCCACACTGTAAGGAACTCCCGTGAACGAGCTTGAACTGCGCCAGCGCTGCCATACCGTCCTGCCGGGCCACCGCCAGCCCACGCCAGCGGCCACCTTCGCCGCCATGGCCGCCTGGTGCGAAGCCAACGACGTTGCGCACGACACCTATGGCGAAGGCGCGCTGATCGAACAGTTCGAGAACAAGATCGCCAGCCTGCTCGGCTTCGAGGCGGCCGTATTCTGCCTCACGGGCACCTTGGCGCAGGTCACTGCCCTGCGCCTGGCCTGCCAGGACCGCGGCTCGCGCCTGGTGGCGCTGCATCCGACGTCGCACATCCTGCGCCACGAGCGGGGCAACCATGAATTGCTCGATCATTTCAAGGGCTTGATGATCGGCGACCCGCACCGCCCATGGACGGTGGACGACTTGCGCGCCGTGCCCGATGCGCTGGGCGCCGCGCAGCTCGAACTGCCGATGCGCGAAATCGGCGGCCAGTGCCCGTCGTGGGAAGAGTTGAGCGAGATCAAGCGGCATTGCCGCGAACGCAACATCCACCTGCACATGGACGGCGCGCGCCTGTGGGAAGCGCAAGCCGGCTTCAAGCAGCCCTTGCCGGCCATCTGCGACGGCTTTGACTCCGTGTACGTGTCGCTGTACAAGGGCATCGGCGGCCTCGGCGGCGCCGTGCTGGCCGGCAGCCGCCCGTTCGTGGAACGGACGCGCGAGTGGTTCCGCCGCCAGGGCGGCAATATCGTGCACCGCACGCCCTACGTGGTGGCCGCCGCCATGCAATTCGATGCGCGCCTGGCCGCCATGCCCCGCTATTTCGAACGCACGCAATGGCTGTACGCGCTGCTGCGCGATTTTCCATCGATCGCCGTCAACCCTGCCCAGCCGCAGGCCAACATGCTGCATCTGCACTTGCCCGTGTCGCGCGAGCGGGCCATCGCCATCCGCAACCAGGTGGCCGAAGAACACGGCATCTGGCTGTTCGGCCGCGCCAGCCACGCCGCCCTGCCCGGGCACAGCGTGGTGGAGTGGTATGTGGGGGATAACTTGCTGGAACTGCCCGACGACAGCGTACGGCATGCCTTGAGCCTGCTGGACCAGGCCATGCACGCCTAGACCCCGGCTTCCCGCCAGGCCGGCTCGCTGGCCAAGCGGGAATGGCTACCGTGTCCGCAAGCCGTAGGTAAATTTGATCAGGTAGTTGACGCCGATATCGGTCGGCGCGGAAGCACCGGCAGCGTGGCCGCACAAACAGCTGCCCCGGTAGTCGGGCAGGCAGAATTGCTCGTCCGAACCACCATGCAGATAGCCGAGCACGACGAACAGCTCAGGATAGCTGGCGGCGGCAGCAGCGTGCGGCCGTCGCACGGCATCCAGCCGCTCGCCTCGATATGCGCACCGGCGCTGTCCCCGGCAAAGGCGACCACCGCGCCGACGGGCGTGTCGCCGAAGCCGGGCCGCACGAAAGCCGGCGGCAAGGCAGGAAACGTGGCACTCATGGCCAGGCCTTCCCGCCGCGGGTGGCGACGCAGAGAGCCCATGGGCTGGCGCCGGCCGCCGTCAGCGATGACGCATCGCCGCTTTGATCAATGTCAATTCGCATGTCATGCCCTTGTCGGTTTTCATGTCCATCCAGACCTGCATCCGGTTTCATTCCAATAATGAATCAACATTTTTCGAAAAGCAAGTTTCGTGCTGCGCGGCATAAAAAAAAGCGCCCGAAGGCGCTTTTTTCATTTCATGGCGGCCGGGTTGGCCGCCACTACCTGCTTAGAACTTGTAGTTATAAGCGAGACCGATCAACTGCATGCGGGTCTTGAACAGGCCCTTGGTGGTTTCACCGTTGCCGGTGCAGCCGTTAGACAGCGGCGGCACGGGGCCGCAGCCATTTTTGTAATTGACGTCAGCATCCTTGAAATCGATATAGCTGTAGGCCAGGTCCAGCGAGGAATTGGCGTTCAGCTTCCAGTTCGCGCCGATCGAATACTGCATGCGGTCGCTGTCCGGCAAGGCCGGGTGGCGCAGTTCGGCGCTGCGGACCGGCGCCTGATCGTGAGCGATACCGGCGCGCAGCAACAGGCTTTCGCTGTACTTGTAGTTGGTGCCCAGCGAGACGCGGTAGGTATCTTTCCAGTTCTGGCGAATGCGTTCCGGGCCTTCGGCCGTCGGCGGGAACTGGATATCCAGGTTCTGCAGGCGCGAAGTACGGGTCCAGGTGACGTCGCCCATCAAAGCCCACTTATCGTCCATCTGGTGGAAAGCATTGATCGATACGGTTTCCGGCGTGCGCAGTTCGACCAGCGCCTTGGAGTTGACCTTGCCCGATGCGGCGCTGATGAAGCCATTCACGGCCGCATTGTTCGACACTTGCGAGAAGTCCCAGATCGTGTCGCCTTTCAGCTTGTGCGAAATCGACGAGCGGTAGGAAATACCGAAACGCGTACCTTCATTCATCTGGTACAGGTAGCCCAGGTTGAAGCCGAAGCCCCAGTCGTCGCCATCCATCGAGGCGTGGCCATCCTTGGCGCCCGCCAGTGCTATGCCGGCAGCTTGCGCGGCAGCCGCGCCTTGCGCCTTAGCAACACTCGCCAGGAAAGCCCTCGAGGCGACTGGATTCGCGCTCAAGGCACTGACCGTACCCGGCACGTCCACTGCCTGGCCCAGTTCCGCCTTCATGTATTCAGCCGTCACGCCGAAACCGAACGAGTGGTGCTGGTCCAGTTTGAACGACACGGAAGGATTCAGGGCGATGGCTTCGAGCTTGATGTTGGTGATCGCATAGCGGCCGCTCCAGCTGTTGCCATAGTCAAGCTTGGCGCCGTAGGGCACGAACAGGCCCATGCCGACGGTCCATTGGTCATTGACTTTCTTGCTGGCGTACAGGGCTGGCGCAAAGACGGCATCCGGTGCGTAGTCCTTGGTCGTGCCACCCGTCGGCTTGCCCAGGAAATTGACGGAGCGATTGTCCTGGAACGTCGAATGCGGTACCACCAGGGTGCCGCCGCCCACGAACTGCGTGCCTTCCAGGCGGGACATGCCGGCCGGGTTGTAGAAAATGGTCGACGCGTCGGCCGCTTCGGCGCCGCTGGCGTCAGCCGTGCCCTGGGCGGAAACGCTTTGCGAACCAAAACGGTAGCCGGAAGCTTGTGCGGTGGAGGAGATGCCGGCGAACGCGGCAACGATCAAAAGGGGCAGATATTTATGTTTCAAGTTAGTCTCTCTTTATTATATGAAGTGTCTTCGTCACATTATCCCGGGTAGCTCAACCTCACCCGTCCTGCACTGTTCTTGCCGCCGTGAACTCCAATTCACTGACGGCATGAGCGAAGCATATAATATTTTTTAGAAAAAAGCGAACGTTCGCTCTTTTTATGAAACAGCGTTGTTTTCTACGCCAATCGCGGGACTGTACGGGGGCAGCACGGGGGCCGGCAGCGGTATCAGGAAGCGCTGGTGCATCAGCGCCAGCATCTGTTCGGCCGCCACGGGGCGCGAGATGAAATAGCCCTGCACTTCATTGCACTGCAGCGTACGCAGGATGTCGAGCTGCTCGCGCGTCTCCACCCCTTCGGCCACCACGCTCATGCCCAGCGCATGCGCCATCGACAGGATGGCGCGCACGAACACTTCCCCCTGCTCCGAGCGCCCCAGCTCCATGGTAAAGGCGCGGTCGATCTTCAAGCCATCCATGGCGAACTTCTGCAGCTGCGACAGCGAGGAATAACCGGTACCGAAATCGTCGACCAGCAGGCGCACGCCCAGCGCGCGGATGGCCGACAGCTGCTCCACGGCGCGGTTCTGCTCATCCATCATGGCCGATTCCGTGATTTCCACCTCGATCAGCCGCGCATCGATGCGGTGGCGCGCCAGCGCGGACGCCAGCACCTGGTGCACGTCGCCACGGCCGAACTGGCGCGCCGAGACGTTGATGGACACGGGCACCAGTTCCAGCCCGCTGGCCTGCCAGCGCGCCATCTGCAGGCACACCTTCTCGATGACGACTTCGCCCAGCTGCGAAATCAGGCCGCTGCTCTCGGCCACGGGGATGAATTCCAGCGGCGGCACCATGCCGTGCTGCGGATGCTGCCAGCGCACCAGCGCCTCCATGCTGCACAGCTGGCCGCTCATGGCGTCGACCCGGGGCTGGTAGACGACGAGGAACTGGTCTTGCTCCAGCGCCGCCACCAGGCTTTGCTCCAGTTCGCGGCGGTTGCGGATGGTTTCGAACAATTCGGGCTGGAAGAAGCGGTGATGGCCCTTGCCTGCCACTTTCACGGCATACATGGCGATGTCGGCATTCTTCAGCAGCACTTCCGTCTCGGCGCCATCGCGCGGATACAGGCTGATGCCGATCGACGCGCCCATCTTGTGGCGTTCGCTGCCCAGGTAAAACGGTTCGTCGAAAGCGATGGCGATGCGCTGCGCCACCTGCTCGGCGCGGCTGTCGTCCTCCACCGGGTCGAGCACGACGACGAATTCGTCGCCGCCCAGGCGCACCACGTGGTCGCCCGGGCGCAGCACGGCCTTCAGGCGCAAGGAGGCGGCGCGCAGCACCTTGTCGCCCTCGGCGTGGCCCTGCGTATCGTTGATATCCTTGAAGCCGTCCAGGTCGATGAACAGCAGCGCCAGCATGTGCCGTGCGATGGCGGCCCGCCCCAGGGCGCCCGGCAGGAATTGCTGCAGCCAGTAGCGGTTGGGCAAGCCCGTCAAGCCGTCCTCGTTGGCCAGGCGGCGCAAGTCGCGCTCGTGCTCCTTGGCCGTGCTGATGTCTTGCAGGGTGACGGCCAGGCGGTCGCCGCTGCGCACCAGGCGCCGGCGTATCCAGCGCAGCTTGAACGGGTTACCTTCCGGCAACTCGATCTCTTCCTCGGAAAAGCCGGACTCCATGGCGGCCCGGTAATTGTGGATCAGGTCGCGGAAATACGGCTCGTGGGCGCGCGACTGCAGCCGCATGCCCAGCAATTGCTCGCGCCGCACGCCGAAGTAGCCGGCGCCCGGCTCGTTGCAGTCGACGATCTCGAAATCGAGGATGCTGCCATCCGTGCCGCGCAGGGCGGCAATGATATAGAAGCCGTCGCTCGTGCCTTCGGTGGCCATGCGGTAGGCATTGCGCACGCCTTCGGACTGGTGGTGGCGCCACGCCAGGCGCAGCGACAGCACGGTGGCGACGGCGGCAAAGGCCAGCAGCAGCACGGTGACGGCCAGCGCGATGCCGAGATAAATGGTGCGGGTTTCCTCGTAGGGATGCAGCATCTCGCCGTCCGACAGGCCGACCACGGCCGTAAACGGATAGGCTTTCAGCGCCTGCCAGCCCACATAGCGGCTTTGCTTGTCGGAAAAAGCGATCCTGCCGCCCGAATGCAGGGCGCCGCTGTCCGTTTCGAGGAAGCTGGTATCGAGGAAGGGCGTGCCCCGGCCGGTCTGGGTCGGCAGGACGCGCGAGCCGAGGCGCGTGCCGAACAGCTCGCCCTCTTCGCCCACCATGGCGGACATGCCGAACTTGCCAAAATTGACGCTGTCGTAGAATTCCGAAAAGTAACTGGAATGGATGGAGATGAGCAGCACGCCATCGAAATTGCCATCCTCGTCTTCCAGCCGGCGCGTGAAATGCACGAGGCCTTCATCGGCACCGGGCGCCGTGGCGACACCGCCCCCGTTGACGCTGCCGAGCGCAATGCGCAGCGCGCTGGAATTGCTGCGCCAGTGGCGCAGCAGGAAATCGCTGCGCTCGTTGACCCGCAGGCGCTGCAGCGGCGCCGTGGCCGTCACGGGGTGGCCCTTGCGGTCGAGGATGGCGACGATGGCAAATTGCGGCAAGGCATACATGCCCTGCGTCTTCAACTGGTCCAGACGCAGCTGGCCGCGCGAATTTTCCCACTCGTACTTGAGCTGCAAGGTCAGCTGGTCCATCTGTTCCAGGGTGCGCAGCAGGTACTGGCTGTAGGCCTTCGACAAGGAAGACACGCTGTCGAGCGCCTGCTGCTGCGCCACCTTCCTTTCCGCCTCCAGCTGCAGCAAGGTGGCCGTCCACAGCACGGCGCACAGAACCAGCCCCAGCAAGGGCCAGGCCAGAATCAGGCGCAGGTTGGCCTTGAAAAAATCGGCCCTGCTCATCTCCACCACGGCGGCGTTATTACTATTCACAAATTGTCGCAAAAACATGGTGCAGCATCTGCCGTTTCTGTATTTCCTTAGGGACACACAAATTACCACAGAGTCATGTTTGCAGGGGATAAGGTAGTGTAATTATGTGCGTCGCCCGCATCCCGCCTGTCGCGCCTGCGTTACAATCACCATCCTTACCGTTGGAGAAATACATGCAGCAATATCAAGATTTGATCAAGACCGTGCTCGAAACGGGCAGCTGGCAAGACAACCGCACGGGCATCCGCACCCTGAGCGTGCCGGGCGCCATGATGCGTTTCGACTTGGCCAACGGCAATTTCCCTGCCGTGACAACCAAGAAACTGGCTTTCAAATCCGTGATCGGCGAATTGTGCGCCTTCCTGCGCGCCTCGCGCAACGCGGCAGAATTCCGCGCGCTGGGCTGCAAGGTGTGGGACCAGAACGCCAATGAAAATGCGCAATGGCTGGCCAATCCCTACCGCGAAGGCGAGGATGACCTCGGTCCCGTGTATGGCGTGCAATGGCGTCAATGGCCTGCATATAAGGTGCTCGCGCGGCCCAGCCCGCGCAGATCGCCGACGCGCAAGCCAACGGTTATACCTTGATTGCCCCCATCGCCGAGGACGGCGTGCAAAAAGTGCTGCTGTACAAGGCCGTCGACCAGTTGCGCGAGTGCCTCGATACCATCATGACGAACCCGGGCAGCCGGCGCATCCTGTTCCACGGCTGGAACCCGGCCGTGCTGGACGCCGTCGCCCTGCCCGCCTGCCATTTGCTGTACCAGTTCATCCCGAACGCCAGCACGCGCGAAATCTCGCTGTGTTTATATGTGCGCAGCAACGATATCGGCCTGGGCACGCCGTTCAACATCGCCGAAGGCGCCGCCCTGCTGCACCTGGTGGCGCGCCTGACGGGCTATACGCCGCGCTGGTTTACGTATTTCATCGGCGACGCGCACATCTATGAAAACCACCTGGACATGGTGGAAGAGCAACTCAAGCGCACGCCGTTCCCGGCGCCCCGTTTCGTCATTTCCGAGCGCGTGCCCGACTACGCGAAGACGGGCAAATACGAGCCGGAATGGCTGGAAAAGATCGAACCGTCGGATTTCTCGCTGGAAGGCTATGAACACCACGCGCCCATCAAGGCCGCGATGGCCGTCTGATGGCGGTGCCACCACTGGCGGCGCTGCACCGCAAGCTGTTTGACGAAACGGACGGCGTCAAGTTTTCCAATCTGAAAGACCGGCTGCTGAAAAAGCATGCCGCAGATGACCGGCTGGCCGTGCTCGCCATCCTGACCGCCTACGCCAGGGAAGGCCAGCTGCTGCACTGGCGCGCCTTCCTGATGACGGATATCGTCGCCCTGGCCGAACCGGGAGAATATGGCGATTTTTTCAGCTGGAGCCTTGATATGGACGGCCTCGCCTACTGGGGCGTGGATGGCATGCTCAAAAGCATGGGCAAGGAGGCGTATGCTCCGCTCGTGGCCCTGGCCACTGCGGAAAATGCCAAGCTGAGCGTGCGCGCCAAGGCCGTGAAAAGCCTGGCCGCCTTCAGCCGCCAGCCTTTCGATGCCGGTTTGCCGTACGATCCCGGCCATTGGAAGGAAGAGCAGTTGCGACTGGAGGCTGTGCAGGCCTGGCAGCGCGATGCTTACCCGGATGGCGCAGGCCATGCGGTGCCCGCCACCCACGCGGCGCTCGATGAACCGCGCACGCCGCTGGAAAAAGCTGCCGCCAGGCTGGAGAAAAAACTGGCGGCCCGGCGAAAAAAGGAGCAGGATCTGGCGCAGCCATCGAACTGGCTGACCATCGCCAGCGCCGCCGACATGGCCGGCATCGCGCAGCGCTGGGCCTTGCCGGAGCAGTACCGGCGCTTCCTGGCCTGCCATTCGCCGCTGCGGGTATTTATCGACAGCCAACCGAATTTCCAGGGCTTGAGCCTGTACGGCGCGGCCGAACTGGTCAAGGGCCAGCACGGTTACGCCTGGGATCCCGTCAGCGGCGCAGCCATCGCCGGCTGGCCGGAACAGTACCTGGTGATCGCCGACGCGGGCGCCGATCCGTATTGCCTGGACCTGGGCGCCATTGCCGGCGGCGATGCGCCCGTGTACACGGCCGAACACGGCATGGGCGCATGGCGCTTCGAGCGCCATGCGGACAGTTTCATCGACTTCCTGAACGAGATCGCGCTGGCGGCCTAGCCTGCTTCGCCTCCCGGCCCACCCGGGCCGGGACCGCCTGGGCCGCCTGGCCCCCGTCCGCCCGGCGGACCGAAGCGCGGTTCGCGCTCGCCCTCTTTCGCCGCCGACGTGGCGCCACCGAGGCGGTACGACAGTCCCACGTAAATCATCCGTCCATCGAAGCGCCGCGTGCTCGTCTCGCGCAGGGAGGCGCTGTTGATGACGGTTTCCATCTTGTTGCTGCTGAACACATCGGTCACGTTCATGACCAGGCTCAATTGCGGCGTCACCGTGTGGCGTAGACTGAGGTTCAAGGTATTGTTCGGCGAGCGGTAGCCCTGTCCCGACAAGGTCTTGCCTTGCATTTGCAGGGCCAGTTGCAGGGCAGTTGCAGCTGGTTGGCGGGATTGATCTGGTAATTGAGGCGCGCGCGGCCGCTCAGGGCATTCGCCGTGCGCGTGCTGCGGTTGCCCAGGTCGTCGGAACTCGTTTGCTGGCTGCGCGCCAGGTTGCCGCTCGTGTTCAGGGTCAGCGATGGCGTGAGCTTGCCGCTGACGCTGAACTCCAGGCCGCTCGAATGGCTGCCCTCTCCGTTTTCGCGCGTCGTCAGCAACACATTGTCGCTGATAAAGTAGCGGTAATCGACGATGGCGTCCGTGTCGCGGCGGTGGTAGGCGCGCAAGCTGCTTTCCAGGCCGAACAATTTCGTTTCATAGCCGATTTCGAACGAATCCGTCTGCGTGGGCTTCAGCTTCGGATTGCCGGCCGACACATTGAACTCGTCGCGGTAGACCACGTACGGGTTCAGGTCGCCCGCATTCGGGCGGCGCAGGCGGTGCGCATAGCTGAAGCGCAAATTGCTCTCGTCGCTGACCTTGTAGGTGGCAAACAGGCTGGGAATGTAGTTGACGTAGTTGTTGCCGGCCTCGACGCCGCTGGTGATCTGGCGCACCGTCAAATCCGTGTACTCGGCGCGCAAGCCAGCCAGCGCGCCCCAGCGCTCGCTCAGGCGCATCTGGTAGGAGCCGTACAGCGCGATGGTGCGTTCATCCATCTCGAAGCGGTTGCTGCGCATGGGGTTGACGGTCGCAAGCAGGCTGGCCGGGTTGATGTCCGTATATAAAGTGTCGAAACTGCTCTTGTTGTCGGCCACCTTGTAACCGAGCTTGGCCGTGCCGCCCGCCAGCGGACGCTCGTAGTCGCCGCTGAAGTCGACGATGCGGTTGCCCGTCTCGCTGTGCTGGCGCGCGCGGCTGTCGAAGGCGTTCACAGGCGCGACCGCGTAGGTATTCGCGTAATCGCTGTCGCTTTCATTGGTCGATGACGACACGCGCAAGTCGATCTTGAGGGTTTCACCCGGCAATTCTCCCTTGTGGTCGTAGCGCGCGCCCCAGCTGTAGTTACGGCTGTCGCCGTTGCGCACGGTGCGGCGCACATAGTCGCCGATAGTGCTGCCCGTGCTGTCGCCATTGATGTAGCGGTCGAGCGAGCGCTGGTCGTTGCTGCGCCCGTTATACGACACGCTGGCGGCCAGGGTGTCATTCGTGTTCAGGTTGTAATTCACGGTGCCGTGCAAGCCCAGCGAGTCGTTCAAGCCATTGTTGCTGGACTGCTGGCTGCTGGGGGCGAACGCGCCAGTGCCACGCTCCAGGCGCTCACGGCTGACCTCGCCCACGGAATTGCGGCCGTCATGGCGCACATTGATGCCGCCCTGGTAGCCCCACGGCCCTTCGTTATAGGTGCCGGAGACGGAGCTGTTGTAGCGTCCGGCGATGCCCGCATTCGCGTTGACGGTGGCAAAGCCGCCCGGCTTGCGGTTGCGCCGCATCACCAGGTTCAGGATCGGCCCGCCACCGGCCTCGTTGCCGAACTGGGCGGGGATTGTTGATCACTTCCACGGATTCGATATCGTCGGCCGCCATGGCGTTCAGGGTGGCGCCGCGCGAATCGCCCTGCAGCATGGCCGACGGCTTGCCATCGATCAAAATCTGCACATTGCTGCTGCCGCGCAGGGAGACGGACCCATCGGGATCGACGGCCACGGACGGCACATTGTTCAAGGCGTCGGCCGCCGTGCCGTTGCTGCTGCCCACGTCGGACTTGACGTCGTAGACTTGCCGGTCGATGCGGCCCGTGGGACGTTCGGCCGTCACGCTGACGGAAGGCGGAGACCCGGCGGCCGGCGCCGGCTTGACGGCATTGTCGCCGGTGACGGTTTGCGCCTGGACAGCGGCGCCGGAGACGAGCAGGCTGCCGCCCGCCAGGCAATGGAAAAGAAGTTTATGCATTGGCTAAAAGTAATCGAGACGCTACGGATGAGGCACTACGCCGCAGCGTGAGAGCACATGTGTGGGCACAGTTCAAGCATGCCACGATTGCAAGGAGCAAAGCAAATGCGAACCATTGTTATTTACTTCAATTTACAAATCTCTTGCACTTGTGGCCGTACAGCCTCATCCGATGACCTTTGCCCTGCCTTTGCGCTATCTTTACGTTAAGTCAGCAAGCCCTGCCCCCGTGCCAGTTTCAGCCAGCCCGGATATTCCGTCATCAACAAATCATACAGTTCCGCATCGCTGTGCTCGTCGGGCGAGCTGACGGAAAAGTAATTGGCATTGTCGACCAGGCGCCCCTGCAGTTCGTCGAGCTTTTCCAGGAACGGGAAGTCGGAATCGGCAAAGGCGGCGAGGAACTTGCTTTTCGACTTGCGCCCCTTGCCGATGCCCATGAATTGCCAGAAGATGGGCTCATTGCTGGCCCAGCGCAATTGCTTTTCCGTCGTCGCCTGGTCGCTGGTGCCGCCATCGGTCACGAACATCACGTACACGGGCAACTCGGCCGCGACGGGCCGCGTGCGCTCGCCGCCTGCCGCGCCGGGAAATAGAAGGCGCGGATGGCCTGCATGGCGGCGCCATAGCGCGTGTCGCCTTCCAGCGGATGGCGCTGTATGGCCTGGCTCACGTAGGTATTGCAGTTGCTCAAGGCCATCGGCGCCGGATGGTGGACGTTCTTGCCAAAAAGAAAAACATCGATCTCGCCATCGTCGTCGAACTTGCAGCCTAAAGCCAGGATGCGCTCGGCAAAGCGCTGCACCAGCCCCTCTTTATATAGCCGTCCCATGGAACCGGAAATATCGAGGCACAGACACACCTTGGCGCGGTGGTCAAGCAGGCCCACTTTTTGCAGGGACACGCCCGCCTGCTTGACCAGGCTGACCAGTTGCGGCGCCTCGCGTTCGACGCGCTTTTCCAGGTTGATCTTTGCCTGCATGACGGCAGAGGCGGCTGCAGGGGCAGCCTGGTCGACTTCGCCGCCGAAGTGGCGCACCAGCGCATCGAGTCCCCCATTAAAACCTTGCCCCACGGCCATGCAGCGCCAGCCGCCATCCTTGCGGTAAATTTCTGCCAGCATGACGGCTTTTTCTTGCGCAAAATCAGACCCGGCAAAGGCAAAGCGTGCCAGTTCGCGCCCGCCCGCCTGCAGGCGCACGTGGCCAGCTTGCAGCTGCGACATCACGCCGCCGCCATCGATGGACGCCGTCACGACGAGGCGATCGATTCCGGCCGGCAAGCGCGCCAGCTGCAAGGCAAACTCGGCCATGTCGCCACCGCTGCCCGCGCGCGCTTCCACGCCGCCGCACGGCGTGCGCGGCTGGTTGAAAAAGGTCATGTAGCGCTCGTCGGACAGTTTGCCGGCCGCATCGAGGCCGAAACAGGCCACGTCGAGCGCCAGGCCCTGGGCGGCGACGCCGACCTGCAAGACGCCATCGGGAACGAGATTGGCCAGCGGCAAGCGCTGTCCCTTGGACAAGGTTTCCATCAGTATCTCCTAGGCGATATAGCGGCGCGGGTTATCGGCATTGCAATCATCTTCGTCTTCCTTGTCCTCGCCCTTGAAGACGACGGGACCGTTGAAGGCCAGTTGCAGGTTCTCGCCTTGCCAGCTCAGCCACGGCGTCGCTTCGCTGCCGGGCTCGGACGTCTTGCCGGACGGTTCCAGGATGATGCTGTCGGGCGTGACGCGCGCCATGCCGATCACATAGGTGTAGACGGAATCGTCGTCGGCCGCCTTGGACAGGCGGAAATCGAAGTCGCACTCGACGATCTGCTGGCCATATTGCATCACCATCTTCGGCCGCATGGACGCGACCGAGACGGCGCCATTGGCCACCGCCGAATACACGCTGAAGACGAGGCCCACCGTGCCGCCGTAATGTTGCGCCAGCGCAGGATTGACTTCCACCGTTTCCGTGGCCGGCTCCTTGCCCGCCGCGCCCGCCACGTCGCCCAGGTGGCGCACGAAAGGCATGCTGTCGAAGTTCCCGGCCGTGTCCGGCGCCTGGATGAAGCGCATCTGGCCGTTCGGCAAGAGGATGCCCACGCGCAGGTCGAGGTCGTCGTTATCGTCGTCGCCGTCGCCGTTATCGACCCAGGTGGCCTTGACGGTGAGTTTTTTCGGCGCGCCCGCGCCCTTTTCCAGCGAGACCTTGTGCGTCTGCCCCGCCTTGGTCAGCGAAATTTTCGACAAGGAAATCTTCGCCGCCGCAGGCTCTGGCGCGGCCTCGGCCACTTCGCCGCCGAAATGGGCGACCAGCGCGTCCAGGCCGCCGTTAAAACCCTGGCCCACGGCCATGAAGCGCCAGCCGCCGTCCTTGCGGTAGAACTCGCCCAGCATGACGGCTTTTTCCTGTGCAAAATCAGGCCCGGCAAAGGCGAAGCGGGCCAGTTCGCGCCCGCCGTCCAGCAGGCGCAGGTAGCTGCTGCCCAGCTGCGCCATGGTGGCGGCGCCATCGATGGCAGCAGTGACGACGAGGCGCTCGATGGATGCAGGCAAACGGTCCAGCTGGTAGCTGAAGCCGGCCGCATCGCCGGACGGCGCCGAGGCTTCCACGCCGCCGCACGGCGTGCGCGGCTGGTTAAAGAAAGTCATGTAGCGGTCGTCGGACAGTTTACCGGCGGCATCGAGGCCAAAACAGGCAAAATCCAGCGCCACGCCGGCACTGGCGAGGCCCAGCTGCACGACGTTGCCCGTGACGAGGCCGGACAGCGCCAGGCGCTGCCCCTTGATCAGGTTTTCCATGGGATCATGTATTCAGGTGTGGGAGCTTCGGACAACGGCTCAGGGCAAGGCGCGTCGTCCGAAGACAGTACGAATAGTACGGCGAGGCGGCGCAACGCCGCCATGGGCCGTTTTCCGGAGCTCTTAAGCGTTAATGCCGAACGAGCGGGCTAGAGGACCCAGACCGCCTTTAAAGCCTTGACCAATCGCCTTGAATTTCCATTCGCTGCCGGCGCGGTAGATTTCGCCGAAGATCATGGCCGCTTCCGTCGAACCGTCTTCCGACAGGTCGTAACGGGCGATTTCCGCGCCGTTGTCGCCGTTCAGGCAGCGGATGTAGGCCTTGCCGACCATGCCGAAGTTCTGCTTGCGGTTTTCCGCGTCGTGGATGGTCACGGCGATGGCGATCTTGTCGATGTCGGCGGGCACGTTGGCCAGGTCGACGGCCACTTTCTCGTCGTCGCCATCGCCGCCGCCGGTCGTGTTGTCGCCCGCGTGGACGATGGAGCCGTCGGCCGACTTCAGGTTGTTATAAAAAATGAAATCGGCATCGGAGCGGGCCTTGCCATCCGTTTTCAGCAGGAAGGCGCTGCCGTCCAGGTCAAAAGCGGCGCCATCGGTGGCGCGCGGGTCCCAGCCCAGGCCAATCACGATTTTCTTCAAACCGGGAGCTTCCTTGCTCAGGTTGACATTGCCGCCTTTTTGCAAACTGATCGCCATGGTAATTCCTCTTTAGTATTTAGTAATGAATGGGTTGCATCCGGTGTTTCAAGTCACGCCGCCGGCACGCCAGCTTGATGAGCCATGAGCCTACCATAAAGTTCCTGCTTGTCAGCCGCGCACTATTGAAAATAATGCCATGAGGAAAATACCGAACGGCTGTCCTAATGCGCAAAATGACGGATAATGCCGCTCGACAAAAATTTTCACCCCCATGAGCGACTTGAACCCGGGATGTCCTTGAACAAGATACAACTCGACTGCATTCCCGGCACCCTGTGCGACGAGCGTCTGTGGTCGCGCCTGGCGCCTGCCCTGGGCGACGCCTTTGAGCTGCGGCACGTCCCCCTGCACCAGGCGCGCACGCGCCCGCAGATGCAGCAGATGATCGCCAGCCACAGCGCTCCACAAGCCCACCTGGTGGGCTTTTCGCTGGGCGCCTACCTGGCGCTCGAACACGCGCTGGCGCACCCGCAGCGTGTGAAATCCCTCACTTTGATCGCCAATTCGGCCAAAGGTTTGCTGCCGGCGGAAATCGAAGCGCGCCAGCGCATCGTCGCCATGCTCGAGCGCAATGCCTATGCGGGCATCACGCACCAGCGCCTGCGCGAACTGCTGCACCCGTCACACCTGGACGATCCCGCCATCACGGGCCTGATCCGGCAAATGGGGCTGGACCTGGGCAAGGACGTGCTGCTGGCGCAATTTCTCACCACCATCGACCGTCCCGACCTGATGGCGCGCCTGCCGGAACTCGATTTCCCCGTGCTGATCGTGGGCGCCGAAGACGACAAGCTCGTCCATCCCGACGACCTGCGCGCCATGGCCGCCCGCCTGCCGCAGGCCACCCTGGCATTACTAAAAGACAACACCGGCCACATGATTCCGCTGGAAGCGCCGGGCCCGCTGGCCGACGCCATGCGTGCGCATCTGGAGGCTGCCGGCAATTTCAACGATAATGACGGGCATCGGGCCCCGCCCCCACCTTTTTCACAGAACCAATGAGCTTACTGACCATCATCGTCGCCACCGACCAGCAAGGCGGCATCGGCATCAACAATACCTTGCCGTGGAAATTGCCGGAAGACCTCGCGCACTTCAAGCGTTTGACGACGGGCCACCCCATCCTCATGGGCCGCAAGACCTTCGATTCCATCGGCCGGCCGCTGCCGAACCGCCGCAACATCGTCATCACGCGCAATGCCGACTGGCGCCATGAAGGCGTGGAAGCGGTGCCGTCGGTGGAAGCGGCCATCGCCCTGCTGGACGGCGCCGAAGGCTATGTCATCGGCGGCGCCGAGATTTACCGGCAAGCATTGCCCCTGACACAGCGCTTGATCGTCACGGAAATCGGCCAGAGCTTTGATTGCGATGCGTTTTTCCCTGCCGTGGACCATGCTCTGTGGCAAGAAACCGCGCGCGAGGCCCATGTATCGGAGAAATCCGGCCTGCCTTACGCCTTTGTCACGCTGGAACGCAAAGCCTGATAAGGTTGATAGTTATTGACAGAATGTTGCTGTAATACCCCTGTCACACCCATGCGTCACGCTAGCGCAAGCTTGTGAGGCTGAGGGCTGATATTTTTTTTCCCGCAGAGACGCCGCATTTCTGCGAGAATCCCGTTCTTATTTTTTTTCTGCGGCTGCCGGGTTGTACTACCGCCTGACCGTCGCGCCCTAGTCCGCCCCTCCACATAAGTCAGGGGCGGCTTGCTTTTTTGGAGACATGCATGAAATTTCGTTTCCCCATCGTCATCATTGACGAGGATTTCCGTTCTGAAAATACGTCCGGCCTGGGCATTCGCGCCCTTGCCGCCGCAATGGAAAAAGAAGGCATGGAAGTGCTGGGCGTGACCAGCTACGGCGATTTGTCGCAATTTGCCCAACAACAATCGCGCGCATCGGCCTTCGTGCTGTCGATCGACGATGAAGAGTTCGGCGGCGGTTCCATCGAGGAAACCGATCACGCCTTGAAGTCGCTGCGCGCCTTCGTCGAGGAAATCCGCTACAAGAACGCCGACATCCCGATTTATCTGTATGGCGAAACGCGCACCTCGCGCCACATCCCCAACGATATCCTGCGCGAACTGCATGGTTTCATCCACATGTTCGAAGATACGCCGGAATTCGTCGCGCGCCACATCATCCGCGAAGCGAAATCCTACCTGGACGGCCTGTCGCCGCCGTTCTTCCGCGCGCTGGTGCACTACGCCAACGATGGCTCCTACTCGTGGCACTGCCCCGGCCACTCGGGCGGCGTGGCGTTCCTGAAGTCGCCGATCGGCCAGATGTTCCACCAGTTCTTCGGTGAAAACATGCTGCGCGCCGACGTCTGCAACGCCGTCGAGGAACTGGGCCAGCTGCTCGACCATACGGGTCCTGTCGCCGCGTCCGAACGCAATGCGGCGCGCATCTTCAATGCCGATCATTGCTATTTCGTCACCAACGGCACGTCGACCTCGAACAAGATGGTGTGGCACTCGACCGTGGCGCCCGGCGACATCGTCGTCGTCGACCGCAATTGCCACAAATCAATCTTGCACTCGATCATCATGTGCGGCGCGATTCCCGTGTTCCTGATGCCGACACGCAACCACCTGGGCATCATCGGCCCCATCCCGCTGCACGAATTCACGCCGGAAAGCATTGCCCGCAAGATCGAGGCGAACCCGTTCGCGCGCGAGGCGAAGAACAAGAAGCCGCGCATTCTGACCATCACGCAATCGACCTACGATGGCGTGATCTACAACGTGGAAACCCTGCGCGAAATGCTCGACGGCAAGATCGACACCCTGCACTTCGACGAAGCATGGCTGCCGCACGCCACCTTCCACGATTTCTACAAGAATATGCACGCCATCGGCAAGGATCGTCCGCGCGCCAAGGAATCGATGATCTTCTCGACCCAGTCCACGCACAAATTGCTGGCAGGCCTGTCGCAGGCCTCGCAAATCCTCGTGCGCGAATCGGACACGGTCAAGCTGGACCAGGACGCCTTCAACGAGGCTTACCTGATGCACACCTCGACTTCGCCGCAGTATTCCATCATCGCCTCGTGCGACGTGGCCGCGGCCATGATGGAAGCGCCGGGCGGCACGGCCCTGGTGGAAGAATCGATCATGGAAGCGCTCGATTTCCGCCGCGCCATGAAGAAGATCGACCAGGAATGGGGCCAGGACTGGTGGTTCCAGGTGTGGGGCCCGTCCAGCTTCAACGACGAAGGCATGGGCCAGCAGGAAGACTGGATGATACGCGCCGAGGATGACTGGCACGGCTTCGGCGACCTGGCTCCCGGCTTCAACATGCTCGACCCGATCAAGGCGACCATCGTCAACCCTGGCCTGTCGCTGGACGGCCAGTTCGGCGACACGGGCATTCCCGCGTCCATCGTCACCAAATACCTGGCCGAGCATGGCGTCATCATTGAAAAATGCGGCCTGTATTCGTTCTTCATCATGTTTACCATCGGCATCACCAAGGGCCGCTGGAACACCTTGCTGACGGCCTTGCAGCAGTTCAAGGACGATTACGACAAGAACCAGCCGATGTGGCGCATCCTGCCGGAATTCGCGGCGGCCAACCCACGCTACGAAAAAATGGGCTTGCGCGACCTGTGCCAGCAAATCCACGATTTCTACAAGGCCTACGACGTGGCGCGCTTGACGACGGAAATGTATCTGTCGGACATGATCCCCGCCATGAAGCCGTCGGACGCGTTCGCCAAGATGGCGCACCGCGAAATCGAGCGCGTGGCCATCGACGAACTGGAAGGCCGCATCACGTCCATCCTGCTGACGCCGTATCCACCGGGCATCCCGCTCTTGATCCCGGGCGAGCGCTTCAACAAGACCATCGTCGACTACCTGCGCTTCGCGCGCGACTTCAACGAGCGCTTCCCCGGCTTCGAGACGGATGTGCATGGTCTTGTGAAACGCGAGGTCGATGGCAAGCGCGGTTACTTCGTCGACTGCGTTCGTCAGGACTAGAGCACCTAGAAAACGTCCATGGCGGCGTTGCATTGCCTCGCCGTACTATTCGTACTGTCTTCGGCAACGCGCCTTGCCCTGAACGTTTCTAGGCACTCTCGTGACGTTCGTTGAACTTCATTAATAGCGCCGCCTGATGTGCATCAGGCGGCGTTTTTCATTGTGCGCCTCCCGCGCACGCTTGCGCCAGATCAAACGGCTGGGGTATCGGGCTTCTAAGATGGGCGACTCGTGCCCTCGTGATGGCTGGCATATGACGCTCAAGGTGTGGCTGGAAATCGTGCAGCAGGCGGCGGCTGGCAGTGGCGCCTTGCTGATGGCGGCATTGAAGCAGGCTCAGGTAACTGTAGCCCGGCGGCACGATGGTGAAGAAGACAGCGCGGGCATCGTGCTGTTTGCCGAGGCCGATGCGGCGCTGCTGCAGGCGCTGCCGGCGCTGTGCGGCCATGCCCGCGTGCTGGCCATTGCCGCCTGCGGCCAGCCCCCCAGCTGCGCGCAACAGCGGGCCCTGATGGCCGCTGGCGCACGCGATGTGCTGCTGTGGCCGGCCGGCGGCGCCGATGCGGCCCCGGTGCTGGCGCGCCTGCAGCGCTGGCAAGCCGTGGCGCAGCTGCTGGCATCCAGCGCCGTGCGCCGGCAATTGGTGGGCGACAGCGCGGCCTGGACCGCCTTGCTGCACCAGGTGGTGGAAATGGCCGCCTTCAGCCAGGCCTCCGTGCTGATCACGGGCGAAACGGGCACGGGCAAGGATTTATTGGCGCAACTGGTCCACCGCCTCGGCAACTGCAGCGGCGACTTCACCATTCTCGACTGCACCACCCTGTCGCCGGACCTGGCCGGCAGCGAACTGTTCGGCCATGAACGGGGCGCCTTTACGGGCGCGTCTGGCGCGCGCGACGGCGCTTTCGCCCTGGCGGACGGCGGCGTGCTGTTTCTCGACGAAGTAGGCGAACTGCCGCTGCCCCTGCAGGCGCAGCTGCTGCGCGCCATCCAGGAGCGCAAATACAAGCGCGTGGGCGGCAATACCTGGCAGCCGACGCAATTTCGGCTGGTGTGCGCCACCAACCGCGAACTGGAAGACGAAGTGGCGCGCGGCGCCTTCCGCGCCGACCTGTACTACCGTATCGCCGGCTGGCGTTGCCAGGCGCCGCCCCTGCGCGAACGCCAGGACGATATCCTGCCCCTGGCCCGCCATTTCCTGGCCGAACTGGCGCAACGCCCCGCGCCGCCGCTGGACGCCGCCGTGCGCGAATATTTGCTGCTGCGCGACTATCCGGGCAATGTGCGCGAACTGCGCCAGACCGTCACGCGCATCTGGCACCGCCATTGCGGCCCCGGCCCCATCACCATCGGCGCCCTGCCCCCCGAAGAGCGGCTGCTGGCGCCGCTGTGGCCCGACCAGCACTTCGAGGCGGCCGTGCGGCGCGCCCTGGCCCAGGGCTGCAAGCTGTCGCACATCACGCGCTGCGCCACCGACATGGCCATCCGCCTGGTGCTGGCCGATGAACACGGCAACAACCAGCGCGCCGCCGCCCGCCTGGGCGTGACGGACCGCGCCCTGCAGATACGCCGCAAGGCGGCTGCCTGCGCGACGCAAGCGGCTGCAGCCGCCTTGCCGGCCTCGCCAGCCGCGCTTTGATCTGCCTCAAGCCAGTCCCGCCAGCCGCAAAAAATTCCCCCCCGTGATCAGCGCCATATCCAGCGACGGCAAGCCCAGCAGCTCAATCTTGTGCAATTCCAGCCCCGGATGCAGCCAGGGGCCATCCGAGCCGAACAAGACCTTGTGCGGCCCCGCGCGCCGCACGGCCTGCTGCAGCAAGTCGAAACGGCGCACGCCGGAACTGTCCGTATAAATGTTAGCGTGACGAACCAGGTGATCGATCAGCGCCAGCTGGGCCGCCCAGTCGTCGGCGAAGCTGCCCAGGTGGGGCAGGATGAAGTTGACGTCGGGATACTGCTGCGCCAGCAGTTCGGCCACGGCCACTTCGCCGGCCGGGTCGTACAGCACGGGCAAGCCGAAGAAGCGGGCTGCGTCGCACACTTCGCCGCTGATGCGCGCGTCCAAGCGGTGCGCCTTGATGCCGACAAAGCCGTAGCGCTCGACGGCCGTGCGCAGCAAGTCCTGGATGCGGCCCCGGTCGCGCCGCGCATGCACGAAGGCAAAGCCGTAAAAACGCCGGGGATCGGCAGCGACCAGGCGCGCCACGCCGTGGTTGGCAATCGCGTAATCGGAGTGAAATGTAGCGAACAGCACGCTGCGGGCGATGCCGGCCGCCTGGGCGCGGCGCAAATAAGCATCGAGCGGCGCATCGCTGTCCCACGGCCCGCTCAAGCCGTCGCCGGGACCGGCGTGGCAGTGGCTATCGATGACCAGCGCCATGGCCGCCTCCCTGCGCTCAGTTCCAGTCGCCCATGACGACGATGCGGTTGCCGCGCCGCCGCCAGCGCCCGCTTTCCTCCTCCTGCTGCGGCGCAGGCGAGCGGAAATGCGGCAATTGCTGGTGCAGGGCCCGCGTCAGCGCGCTTTCCACGGCGCGCGCACTGCCATCGCCGTCGGCCGCCAGGCGGGCCGCCTGTCCCGCGATGCGCACGAAACGGCGCGCCATCTCCAGTTCGCGGTCGGCCGGCGCCTCGGCTGCCATTTCCAGCTCCAGCGCATTGCTGGCCGCGCGCCCCAGGGCCGAGCCCAGCGCCGTGCCCACGCCCGGTATCGGGATCATCGAGCCGAGGGCGCCGCCGACAAAGGGCAAGGCCGTCTTGGCCACGGCCTTCAAGGCGCCGCCCAGGGGCTTGGCCACCTTGGCGATGGTGGAACCCACCTTCTTGACGCCCTTCCACACGCTCTTGAAGACATTGCCGAGAAACTGCTCGAGTTCCTCCTCGCTGGCCACTTCCAGCAATTCCATGGCCAGCTGCAATTCCTCCTCTTCGCCGAAGACGGCCGGCGCCGTGCCCTTGCCGGGCCAGTCCCGGCCGAATTCCAGCACTTCAAACGCGGCGCCGGCCCGTTGCCGGCATTGCGCGCATGCGCATTCGAGTTGGTGCATGATGCTCTCCTTCGCAGTTATCAAGGTGCTATCGTCAACTCCACATTTCACCGAGCACGGCCAGTTCCAGTTCGCGCCGCTGGTTGGTCAGCACGCCGCGCTGGTTGGCAAACATGTCGTCGTGGATGCGCTGCTCGATGCGCCGCCGCTGCGCCGCCGAGGACAGGGGCGCCACGTACACCTGGTGCCCGCTCAGGTCCACGCCCATCATCTGGCCGCACAGCCGGTGCTGCAGCAAACGCCGGTGCAGATCGTCCGTCTGGCCGCTGTAGGCGCGGCGCCGCCCGCCCGCATCGAATTCGATCACGTACATGCCCGGCCCCCGGCCATTCGGGTCAAGCAGGGCATTGGCCAGCGTCCCCAGCGCCAGGTAATTCAGGGCGGCCGCTTCCGGCACCCGGCCCATGGTGCCGGCCAGGGTGGGCGGGATCTCGCCCTGCTGCTGGCCGTCGTCCTGCCCCTGATCCGCCCCCTGGTCCAGTCCCTGGTCCGCATCCGGCTCCTGCTGGTCGCCAAAAGCCGGTTCCGCCACGGGATAGGGCGCGGGATACAGCGTGGATAAATGGCGGGATAGCCGCCCCAGCCCCGGTAGCGCGGCGGCAGATAGGGCAAGGGCTGGGCAGCATAGCGGGGCGGCCGGCGGCCCTGCCCCTGGTAGCGCGGCGGCGCGGGACGGCGCTGTCCGCGCAACGGTGGCCGCGCGCGCAGCCCGCCGCCGCGCATAGCGCCGCGAGCGCTACCGGGACGCGGGCGTTCGCCCTCCCATTCGGCCTCGGCTTCGTCCTCCCCTTGCCATTCCTGCGACCACTCCTGCGACCATTCCCCCAGCCACTCCTGCTCGCCGGCCCCTGTTGGCTGCCCCGCAAAGGGCAGCATTTCAAACGCTTCGTTCATATCGCCTCCTGATGTGATGTTCAAGCAAGTCCATTGCCTGTTGCAGTTGCCCGGGCGCCTGGTCGGCCCGCAGCAGAAAAGTCAGCGCGCCGGGACCATCCCCCGCTTGCGCCAGCGCCAGCACGCCAGCCGCGCGCAAGGCTGGCTGCAAGTGGGCGCGTCCGGGCAGGCGCTGCACGGGGAAGCTGCCGCCCCGGCAAGCGATGCCGGCAGCCGCCATTCCGCTGCGCCATTGCGCCACCCTGTCCGCCAGCCTGGCGCGCAGGACGTCGCCGTGCCGCGCATTGAGCACCAGCGCCCGCCGCGCCGCCGCCAGCACGGCGGCCGAGGGCGGGCTGGCATGCACGCGCGTCTGGCTGTGCGCTTCGAAGCGCCGCAGCAGGGCGCCGCTGCCTGCCAGCACGGCCAGCGGCACGCCAAAACCCTTGGCCAGCGAGGCGCCGACGATCAGGTGGCCGCCCGCCTTGTCGTAGCCGCCCGGCAAGCCATGCAGCCGCGCCGAGCCGCCACCGTGCGCGCCCATCACGCCCAGCACCTGTGTATCGTCCAGCAGCAGATAGCCGCCCCCCTGGCGCGCCAGGGCCGCATAGGCGGCCAGCGGCAAGGCCTGCTCGCTGCCCGGCACATAGCCATCGGCCAGGATCAAGGGACGCCGCCCTTGCCTGCCCCAGGCCGCCACTAGGCGCCGCAATGTTCCCATCTCGCCGCTGGGAAACAAACGCAGCGGCAAGCCCAGCGCCCGCGCCCGCTCGGCGCCCCAGCGGGCGATGGCGTAGCTGCCGCCATCGATGAGGATCACGAGCCGCTCGGCAGCCAGCATGCCGAACAGGTCCCAGAACAGGTGCAGGGTCGACGGCAGCACGCAAGCCGCCTCGCAACCTTGCAGCACCGCCAGGCTTGCTGCCAGCGCCTGCGCGCCCGGCAGCTCGCGCAGCGCCGCCGGCTGGCCCAGGCTCAAGCTGCTCCATGGCGCCAGCGCGGCCGCCGGATGGCGCATACCCAGGTACAGGGCACTGGTAAAGTCGAGCATGCACGCGCCCCGCCCCCGCCCTAGACACTGCGCAGCTGCTGGCTCAGGCGCTGGCGCAGCAACACCGAGGGCATCGTCGCTTCGACCACCGGGTCGCTGCTGTCGACGGACAAATCCACCCCGGTGGCGGCGCGGTAGCCGTGGATATAGCCCTGCACTTGCGGACGCCAGAAACGCGCCCAGTTGAAGGCTTGCGTGGGTTCATAGATATCGCTCCAGTTGCCGTAGCGCACGGAGAGCAGCAATTGCTCGCCAAAGATGGCCAGGTTGCGGAAATGCATCACGCTCGTATCGGTCCAGCCTTGCAGTTTCTTCATGGCATCAACGCGGTCCATCCACGGTTCCGGATACGCCACCATCACGCGCGTGGGCAAAAATTCGCGGAACTCGGGCCGCGCCAGCATCCATTGCTGCATCAGCATCTCGATGCGCGCCGTCGACGGCAAGTCGCCGAACTGGTTGTGCGCGCCCTGCGACAGGATCAGGTGGATTTCCTTCAAGGCATTCAGCACGGGGAAGGCATCCGCCTTGACGGTGGTGTCGTCGTCCTGCTTGTAGAACGAGGTCAGCAGGCGCAGCAAATGGTGGAACGCTTCGAGGAATTTCGAGCGGCTGTCGGCCGGCCGGAAGTGCTGCACCGCCTTGCCATCGAGCCGCACGCCGTAATGGTGGTCGTACTCGTAGTTGCGGCGCACCACGGTCAGCCGGTGCTGCTCATCTTGCGTGTATCCCCACAGCAAGTTATTCAGGGGACGCAGCATGTCGATTTCCGTGTTCGACAGGGGATCGAGGCCGCCGCCGGACGCGCGCAGGTTCTGGAAACGCTGCGTGATGGCATTCATGGTTTGCACCAGCATGCCTTCTTCATGCCAATACGACCAGATCAGTTCCAGCAGGCAAGGATTGGCCAGCTTTTCCTGGATGATGCCAAAGCACAGGTCGACTTCGCCCTCCTGCCCCGCGGGATGCTGATGGGGATGTCGGGCAGCTTGCGGCGGATCACGGCCAGGTAGGGCAAGGTCTGGAAGCCATCGATGTTTTCCAGGTAATCGTTGCGCAGCACGGTTTCCAGGTCGCGTCCCTGGGGAATGTCGCGCCGGTCCAGGTAGGCGTTGTCCTCGGCCGGATTGAAGGCCAGCGGCTGGTTCAGCACGCCGCAATTGACCATCACGAACGCTTCCGTCGCCACTTTCAGCACGCGGTAGGAATCCGAATCCGAGAATGGCAGCGCGCGGCGCTGCTTGAGCTGCTGGAACATGTCGGCCTTCTTGACGAAGCGTTCCTGCTCGAAGCCGCGCACATTGGCCAGGTCGCCGCAAAACAGGCTGTCCATGAAATGCAGGTAATTCGTAAACGACATCGCCTCGGTGCTGTTGCGTATCAGGGTCCACAGCGGCAAGTCTTCCGTCGGCTCCGTTTCCGTGCGCGTCAGCGACACGCCCACATTGCCGGAGATGGGCTGCGGCTGGCGCTCTTCCGTCTCGTATTCCGCGTCCACGGCCAGCATGGCGTTCGGGCTCAGCCCCTCGGGCACGGGCAAGGCGCTGCGCAGTTCCGGCCGCTGCGACAACATCATCTGCGCCGCGAAACGGTGCATGCCGGCGCGCCGCACGGGCGTGGAAAACGCGTTCGGCGTGCCGCGCGCAGGGGTACCCACGGCGAGGCGGCCAGCACCTGCACCAGGTCGCGTCCATCGGCGCTTTGATCGCCGTCAAACGAGACGCTGGCCACGGCGCGGTCGCCCACCCTGCCGAAATTGCAATCGCTGGGCTGGCATTCGGGCGTCTCGAATGCCAGCCCGACCTGCGGATTGAGGTGGGGCTTGAAGCACAGCACGGCGCTGCAGCCTGCCTGCACCGTCACGCACTGGGGCGCGGTGGTGGGGAAATTGCCGTACACCCCCACGTAGCTGCCCGTCGCCAGGTCGGAAAACACGGTGCAGCCACGGCCATCCGTCCAGCGCACGCCCACCAGCATGGCGGGATCAGCTACCCAGGTGGCGGGATCGAAATTATGGCAATCCGCGTCAAGCCCCCGGTACAGGCTGACGGCGGCATTGACGACCATGACCCCGCTATCCTGTTCGTGTACGGTCACGGCGATGCTGCCGCCGCGGTGTATCGGGCCAGCCTGGCCCGCCCCCCTGCTCTTGCCACCCATCTTGCTGCTGATCTTGCTGCTCATGTCATTCTCCTCAATGGATAATCAAACGGGATGCCAGGGGCGCTACCGCCCTGCCGGGCCGGCGGCCATGCCGCACGACGTCGGCGCACAGCTCCGACGTGTCCAGGGTGCTGCGCAGGGCCCAGTGGGTCAGCAGGCGTCCCAGCAGCTCGCTTTCGTCTTCCGGACTCAGGCTGCCGCTGGCGCGCGCCTGGCCCAGCACGGCGAACACCAGGGTCGGCGCGGCCGCGTACATCTGCCCCGGCGCCAGGTTCCAGCTGCGAAACAGCCGCGCCAGCATGGCCGGTTGGCGCGTGTGCACGGCCATCGCCTCGGCCAGCGAGCCGCCGCGCAAGGCCGGCGGGCGGTGCTGCACCAGCAAGCCCACGAGGGCCGCCATGCTGGCCTGCAGCTGCTCCAGCAGGCGCTGGCGGGCCGGCGGCAGGCCGGTCAGCGGGTAGTACGACAGCCACAGCTGCTCCAGCCGGCTCCATTGCGGATGCGGATACAAGGCCCGTCCCATGGCGCAGCTCAGGCGTACCCGCAGCCAGGGCACCGGATGGGGATCGTCGATATTGAGACGGAAGACAAACACGCGCGGCAGGCTGACCACGCCGATCAGGCCCAGGGTGGCAGCCACGCCGACCCGCGCCAGCGACCAGAAATCGGCCACGATCTCGGAAATCCACCGCTCCCACAGCTGCCACACGTGCACCAGGCCGCTGCCGCCATGCTGCATGGCTTGCAGCATGGGCCGCAGGGACGCCACCAGGTCCAGCAGGGCCGCGCCCTGGTGGCCCACCTCGTGCACCAGCGACGAGGCGATGCTGCTGCCGATCATGCGTTCGCGCGGCAGGCGGATGATGGCGACGGGATTGTCGCCGCCGCCCGGCAGGCGCGTGCGCGCGCGGCGGATGGCGGCGCCCGGCCCCCGGTCCAGGTAGCAGATCACGGGCGGCGCCTGGTACACATTGCCGGGCAGCGCCAGCGCGTCGGCGGCGACGATGTCGAGGCCGGCCAGCCACACGCCCGTCTTGTGCTCGCTGCGCTGCGTGATGACTTCGTTGAACAGGTCGAACTGGGTCAGCGCGGCGTTGAATTTCAGGCGCAGGAAGGTGAAGCGGCGCTGTGCCTCGGCGGCGGTGGCCATGCTGGCGCCATCGGCCGCTTCGCGCCGCAGCCAGGCCTGGAACTGGGCCACCATGCGCCGCAATTCGCGCCGGCCCTGCACCAACTGGCTTTCGATGGCCGACTGGGCGCTGGGCATCAGGGCCGCTGCCAGCACCGTCGGCTCGATCAGCGCGAACGGCTCCAGCCGCGCCAGCCGCGTCAGCAGCGAGCGCGCCTCCTGTGCCAGCATCCAGGCGGCGTAAGCGCCGATGGCCATGATGTCAGACGCCGTACAGGACGATTTTGTGGCCTTGCCGCGCCCAGCGCCCGCTGGACGGACGCATGCCGGCCTGGCTGCGCGCGGCGCCCGGCGCCTGGCTGCCCGCGCCGCTGCCATTCTGCACCGCGACCTGGCCTCCGGGACGGCCCAGCAAGCCGGGCGCGAACTGGCGCGCCGCCGCGCTGGCCGCCGCCTGGGCGATGGCGCGCGGGTCGCCCGCACCGCGCGCTTGCGCGGCGCGGTTGACGGTATCGGCGGCCAGGCGCACGAACTGCTTGGCGCCCTCGAATTCGCGGTCTTCATTCGACGACGCCTCTCCTTCCAGCCCCAGCGCGCTGCCGGCCGCCGAAGCGAGGCCGCTGCCGATCTTGGCCCCCAGCGGGCCGCCGAAATAGCCGCCGATGGCGCCGCCGGCCAGGGGAATCGCCTTCTTCGCCACGCCCTTGAGTACGCCACCGATGGCTTGTCCCACGGGCGACTTGATGATGCCGCCCGCCACGGAGGCGGCCTTGCGCAGGAAATTGCCAAGAAACTGTTCCAGTTCGGCTTCATTGCTGACCGACAGCAGTTCATTGGCAAGTTCCATCTCCTCGGCTTCGGAAAACATCGCGTTTGAGCCGCCCTCGCCGCTCCACTCGCCCTGGCCGAACTCGAACTGCTCCGCTTCAAAGCCGGACATCTCCTGCCCGTATTCCAGGGTCGTACGATCTAAGTCATGCATGATGAGCTCCTCAAAGTTAGCACCTCGGTTGACACTACAGTGCCGGACGAACTGGCCGTCCGGCTAACAATCGAGCACGACGATGTGCCCGCCCTCGCGGCGCCAGCGGCCAGCGTCCCGTCCCGGCGTTTGCGCCGCCTGCCTGAGCAAGCCTGGCGCCACGCTGCGCGCCACTTGCAGCAGGGCAGTTTCCACCCGCGCCCCGGGCGCGCGCCGGTCCATGCCGTCTTGCGCCAGTGCCGTATTGACGGCATCGATCAGATGCACGACCTGGCGCGCCAGTTCGAATTCCTTGTCTTCCGGGCTCAATCCTTCCAGTTCCATGCCGAAGATGCCTGCCGCGCGCCGCTTGAGCGCCTGCGGCGAACCGCCGTGCAGCGGCAGCAGGGGCGCCACCACCTTGCCCAGCAGCTGGCGCAGCGGCCCTTCCAGCGGCGTGCCGCGCACCTGCTGGCCCGCCGCCGTGGCGCCCAGCTGGCGCGCCAGGAAAGCATCGAACTGGGCCGGCCCCTGCAATTCCAGCAAGTGCGCCGCCAGGGCCAGCTCATCTTCCTGCTGCAGGGGCGGCGTGGCCGGTGCGTCGGGTAATTCCATTTCGGGACGATAGGCAAGCAGGCGGCTGGTCATGACAGGCTCCGGAGAAGTCGGGCCAGTGGCCCATGCCTCCCTTACGCAAGGGTCATGCCAGCCATACGCCAAGGGGAAAGAACGGCGCCAGCGGCGAACGGCGTTTCGCCGATAGCGTAAAAACCACCGTTGCCGGCGAAGCGGGTTTCGTTGTCAAGATGAGCTTTCAAACAAGCTTAATTGGCAGGAATGATTACGTGGCCTATCCGCCACAGTGGCCGTACCCGGCAAAAAAAAATTTTCCATTTTCAAAAAATAAACTTCGCCCTACCTCGCCGAAAACACCGCCAACGCCACCTCAACGCACAGCAAAAATAAACGTGGCCAACACGTAAATAGTTAATTGGAAACAGGATTTTGGTAGGCAAGCCCTACAATTAGCGGGCCAGAATTTGATTGCCTGAAAGAAACTAAATGACTGACCCTACTTTGCGCCGCTTGCTGGCCATTACCTTGCTCAGCCTGCTTTCCGCCTGTGGCGGTGGCGGCGACAGCAAGACCGGCTCCACCCCGAATCCGGACATATCAGCCGTCCCGCCGGCGACCACCGCCCCCGGCACCGCGCCAGGCGATACCATTCCGCCGCCGCCCCTGACCACGCCGCCGGCGAATCAGACGGCCACCTTCTCGCGCCAGGAAGCGTCGCGTTTCCTGGGCCGCGCCACGTTCGGGCCGGACATGGCGGCCATCGATGCGCTGGCCGCCAGCGATAGCGACGCCTGGTTCCGCGCGCAGTTTTCCAAGCCGCAAACCTTGCACCGCAAATATATCGACGCCAAATATCCCGCAGCGGGCGCGGCGGCGACCCAGGCCAGGCCGAACGACTTCTATGAATCGTTCTGGCAGCAGGCCGTGCGCGGCGACGACCAGTTGCGCCAGCGCGTGGCCTTTGCCTTGTCGGAAATCTTCGTCGTTTCCACGCAAAACGAGGCCGTGTGGCCGCAAACGCGGGGTGTCGCCAGCTACTACGATATGCTGGGGCAACATGCGTTCGGCAACTTCCGCACCCTGCTGCAAGGCGTGGCCACCCATCCGATGATGGGGCTGTATCTGTCGCACCTGCGCAACCAGAAGGAATCGGCCACGCGCACGCCCGACGAGAATTTCGCGCGCGAGGTGATGCAGCTGTTTACCATCGGCCTGTACCAGCTGAATGCGGATGGGTCATTGAAATTGTCCGGCGGCAAACCCATCGACACTTACACGCGCGACGATGTGAGCGGACTGGCGAAAAGTGTTTACGGGCTGGAGCTGGGCCGGGCCGGACCAGGCCGCGAACCGTTTTTTTGGCAGCGTGGCCGATCCGGACCGCGACTGGAAGCCGATGCAGCTCTATGCGGCGTATCACTCGACCAGCGAAAAACGCTTTCTGGGCGTCAGCGCGGCGGGCGCGGCCGGCGGCGAAGCGGACATGGCGCTGGCCCTCGACACCCTGTTCAACCATCCGAACGCGGGCCCCTTCTTTGGCCGCCAGCTGATCCAGCGCTTAGTGACCAGCAATCCCGGCCCCGCCTACGTGGGCCGGGTCGCGGCCGCCTTTGCCAACAATGGTTCGGGCGTGCGCGGCGACATGCAGGCCGTGATCCGCGCCGTGCTGCTCGATCCCGAAGCCCTGGCGCCTGCCGGCAGCAGCTTGCGCACGGGCAAATTGCGCGAACCACTGGTGCGCCTGGCTAACTGGATGCGCGCGTTTCACGCCAGGGATGCCGCCTTGCAATACCGCATCTACTATCTGAGCGACCCACTGTCGGGACTGGGCCAGAATCCCATGAACGCGCCGTCCGTCTTCAACTACTTCCGCCCCTCGTACGTGCCGCCCAATTCGGCGCTGGCCACGGCGGGCCTGGTGGCGCCGGAAATGCAGATCACGTCGGAGCCGTCCGTCACCGGCTACCTGAACTTCATGCAGGATGCCATCAGCGGCGGCGTGGCGGAAAACCGCGCCGTGCGGGCCGATTACTCGGCCGAACTGGCCCTGGCCGACCAGCCGGCCGCCTTGCTGGACCGGGTCAACTTGCTGTTGATGTCCGGCAATATGTCGTCCCGGCTGCGCACCAAAATCCTGTCAGCCGTCACGAGCATCGCGATTCCCGCCGCCAGCGGCAGCAATGCCGCGCAAGTGACGACGGCGAAAACCTACCGCGTGCACCTGGCCATTTTCCTGGCCATGGCCTCGCCTGAGTACCTGGTTCAAAAATAAGGAAGCTGCATGACTACCCCCTCTCATTTCTCGCGCCGCCGCTTCCTCGGTTCCATGCTGGGCCTGGCCGGCAGCACGGCCGCGCCCTTCGCCCTGAACCTGGCCGCCATGGGCCAGGCTGCGGCCCAGTCCGCCGACGACTACAAGGCCCTCGTCTGCCTGTTCATGGCCGGCGGCAACGATACCTTCAACACGGTGCTGGCCACCGACACGCCGTCCTGGAGTGAATATGTGCGCCTGCGCAACACGGGCGGCAGCGATTCCATCCACCTGCCCGGGGTCGGCGAAACGGGCGGCGTGCTGCCCATCGTGCCCGCCACGGCGCAGGCGGGCCGCAGCTTTGCCCTGCATCCCGCCCTTGCTCCCGTGAAAGACCTGTTCGACGGCGGCCGCGCCGCCATCCTTGCCAATGTGGGCACCCTGATCCAGCCCGTGACGCTGGCGCAATACAAGGCGGGCACCGTGGCGCTGCCGCCGAAGCTGTTTTCGCATAACGACCAGCAATCGACCTGGCAATCGGGCTTGCCGGAAGGCGCCAGCATCGGCTGGGGCGGGCGTCTGGGCGACCTGCTGGGCGCCGGCAACGCGAATGCGACGTTTACGGCCATCTCGGCCGCCTCGAACGCCCTCTTCCTCAGCGGGCGCCAGGTGCGCCAGTTCCAGGTGGGCCAGGCGGGTGCCGTGCCGATCCGCAATATCGGCAGCGGTTACCTGTTCGGCACCACCGAGGGCGAGACCGCCTTGCGCGACATCATCAGCACGGCGGGCGACGACCTGATGGAGCAGGAGCACGTGGCGACGGTGCAGCGCGCCATTTCCAGCCAGGGCGTGCTGAGCGGCGCCATGCTGGCGGCCGGCGCGGGCGGCGTGCCCAATCCGCCGCCCTATGTCAATCCGAACACGGGCGCGTCCGGCGTCAACCAGCTGGCCGTGCAATTGCAGACGGTGGCGCGCATCATCGGCGGGCGCAGTGCGCTGGGGGCAAAGCGGCAAGTGTTTTATGTGACCCTGGGCAGCTTCGACACGCATGACCGCCAAAAGGAGCTGCATGGCGACCTGATGGCGCGCCTGGCGCACGCGCTGGTGTATTTCGACGCGACCCTGGCGGCCCTGCAGGGCGCCGACGTGCGGCGCCAGGTGACGACGTTTACGGCCTCGGACTTCGGCCGCACCTTCAGCAGCAACGGCGACGGCACGGATCACGGCTGGGGCGCGCACCACTTTGTCGTGGGCGGCGCCGTCAAGGGCGGCGACATCTACGGCGCCTTCCCCGTCACGGGCCTGGGCCATGCGCTGGACGTGGGTTCCGGCGCCCTGCTGCCGACCACTTCCGTCGACCAGTACGGCGCCACCCTGGCCAAGTGGTTCGGCGTGGCCGACAGCCAGCTGGCCGACGTGTTCCCGAATATCGGCAACTTCGGCCGGCGCGACCTGGGTTTCATGACAGCAACTTAACCGTTCACGGCGATCACCAGGGTGGCGACATAGCCCTGCGTGGCATTGCCCGTCACCGTGGCCATCTGCAGGCTGGTGCCGTCACTGAAAACGTTGTCGCTGGCATAGCTGATCTGCGCCAGGTTGCGCACGCTGGCCGTGTAGCCGCTGGCCGTATAGGCCTCGTTCAAGGTTGCCATCGGGAAGGTGAACTGCGAGGTCTTGAGGCGGTTCGCGGCAGCAGCCGCCTTGGCCAGGCTGGGATAGACCTCGACATGCACGTGCGGCATGCGCCCGGCGTAGCAGCCGGGAAAGATGGTCGTGAAGCTGAGGTTGCCGGCGCTGTCCGTTTCCTGCACGCCGCGCAGGTAATTTTGCGCCGTCACGCCGCTCGAATACAGCGAATACAGACCGTCGCGGTCGCAATGCCATAGATACACGGCGTAGCCGGCCAAGCTGGCGCAGCTGCCGCTGGCGTTGAGCAACTGCAAATGGATGGTCAGCGGCACACCCGCCGCCACACCCGTGGCGCCGTTAAAACTGGCGCGGATATCGCTGCGCACGACGCCCGACTGGTTCAGCACGTTGATGATGCTGCCGCCATGCGTGTTCGTGCCATCGGCCGGATACGGCCCGCCCGTTTCCTCGGGAATCACGGAACAGGCGCCCGTGACGGGTGTCGTAGCCGTACCCGCAGCGGCAGAGCCGCTGCTTGCGGCGATACCGCTGGCGTCCGTGCCGCCGCCGCAGCTGGCCAGGGGCAAGGTGGCGGCGCCGGCCAGCAGCCAGCGCAGCACTTGCCGCCGCTCGGCCGCCTGTCGCCGCATCATTTCGAGGTCGGATGCCAGACCGTGACCATGTAGTTCCATACATACTCCATCAAGTGGGGCAAGCCCGCCAAGGCGGGGCTCAGGCTGGCGCACAAGAACAGGGCTTGCGTGGCCCGTTGCGAGAGCACTTTCCTGGCGGCAATGGCGAGCTTGCGTTCCATGCTTCAAGCCGTTGTATTGACCAGGTTGCCGCTGGAGGACAGGCTGCCGCCCGCACTCGCCGTGCCCAGGCTGCTGGTACTGCTGAAACTGCCGCTGCCGTCCAGGCGGCTGAACGCGCTCAGCTGACTGGTGGCGCTGGTCGAACTCAAGGCACTGATGCTCATGCTCAATCTCCTTTGGCTTATTGGGGCCGGCGCGGGCCGGAGCGGCCGTCGTGCCGCTGTTGCGCCTGCTTGCGCTGCTCCGGCGTCAGCACGGCCAGCAATTGCTGTTCCAGCCGCGCCTGCTGCAAGCTGATCGCCGCCATGGCTTGCGCCGCCGTGCTGGCCAGCGCGCCGGCCCTGGCATCGTCATAGGCATCGGATGCGGCCAGCGCGCGCAACTGCGCGTGGGCCTGGAAGGCGATCTTTTCCTGTTCCCGCAGCAAGGGCGCCTGGACGTGCGTGGCGGCGAAGACCTTGTCCTGCTGGGCTTCGCTCAGTTCGATACCGTGCAAAAACGGCGGCGGCCCCGGCATGGCGCGCGGCGGCGGACCATCCGGCGCGAATTCCTGCTGGGCCAGGGCGACCAGCGGCATGCTGCAGGCGGACAGCAGCAACAGGGACAGGACAATACTCAGGTGTTTCATCGGCTTTCCTTTCGTGGCGATCAGCCCTGATTGTCGGCGTCTAGCGTGTAAAGCAACGTTAGGGCCGCGTAAAAGCGTGTAAAGGACTGTAAGCAGGCATGTGGCCGTCACGATGTAAAAGCGGGTAAAAGCGTCCTGAACAGCCCCTGTTGACTGCTATCATCGGGCGATATTCACCCGAAAAAGCACAGGCATGAGCAAGGTTTTGTTAATCGATGACGACGTGGAACTGGTCGGCATGTTCCAGGAATACCTGACGCAGGAAGGTTTTGACGCCCGCGCCGTGCATGACGGCGAAAGCGGCGCGGCCGAAGCGCTGACGGGCCTGTATGCCATCGCCGTCCTCGACGTCATGATGCCGCGCATGAACGGCCTGGAAACCCTGCGCCGCATCCGTGCCGGCAGCAACCTGCCCATTCTGATGCTGACGGCGCGCGGCGACGATACGGACCGCATCGTGGGCCTGGAGCTGGGCGCCGACGATTACGTGACGAAACCGTGCACGCCGCGCGAGCTGACGGCGCGCATCCGCGCCATCCTGCGCCGTTCACAAGCGGCGCCGCACGATACGTCGGGCCTGGCGCCGCTGACCGTGGGGCAATTGACGATGTGGCCGGAACAGCGCCGTGCCGCCTGGGCCGGCGCGCACCTGGAGCTGACGAGCACGGAATTCAACCTGCTGGAAGTGCTGGTGCGCCACGCGGGCAAACCTGTGAGCAAGAATCAACTGTCGGAACTGGGCCTGGGCCGGCCCATGGCCCGCTTCGACCGCAATATCGACGTGCACTTGAGCAGCCTGCGCCGCAAGCTGGGCAGCCTGGCCGACGGCCGCTCCTGCCTGCAGACCGTGTACCGCCTCGGCTACCAGCTGATCAAGGAGTAAGCGTGGGACGCCTGTTCTGGAAGTTTTTTCTGTGTATCATGCTGGCGCAGGTGACGGCCACCATCGGCATCGGCGGCACCTTCTGGCTGAAAAAACCGGGCCGCGCAGCAGGAGCGGGCGCTCGACATCGATACCAGCCCGCCCGCGCAGATGGCCATCGAAGCGGCCAGCGCCACCCTGGAAGCGGGCGGCAGCCAGGCCTTGCGGCAATTTCTCGGCAAGATGGAACGCATGCGCGTGTTTGCCGTCGATGCCAAAGGGCAAGAACTGATGGGCCGCAGTGTCCATCCCGCCATGCTGGCCAAGGCGCGCGCCATGCTGGCGCAAAACCCGCCCCATCCCGTCGTGCGCACGGTCACCGGCAGCGACGGCCAGCGCTACCTGCTGTTCCTGCCCTCGTCCGAACGCTTCCGCAATGCCGAGGCGGGCGCCGCGCGCGACACCCTCAATGCCGTCGCCATGAGCGGCCCGCGCGCCATGGGAGCCGGACCACGCCCCAATGAAGCGGGCGCCCCGCCGCCACGCGGCGAATTCGGCCGCGGCATGCCGCCCGGCCCGCGCATGGACAGCCCCTACCGCACCTTCATTCCCCTGGCCGCCGCCATCGCTGCCAGCCTGCTGTTTTCCTTCTTGCTGGCCTGGTATTTTGCGCGCCCCATCCGCGAGCTGCGGCAAGCGTTCGAGGCCGCCTCGCACGGCAACCTGGCGCCCCGTTTTCACGCCAGCGGCAAGCGCGGCGACGAATTGACGGACCTGGGCCGCGATTTCGACCGCATGACGGGACGTTTGCGCCATCTCATGGATAGCCAGACGCGTTTGCTGCATGATGTCTCGCACGAACTGCGCTCACCGCTGGCCCGCCTGCAGGCCGCCATCGGCCTGGCGCACCAGCAGCCGGACAAGATGGACGCGTCGATGCAGCGCATCGAGCGCGAAAGCGAACGCATGGATAAACTGATCGGCGAGCTGCTGACCCTGTCGCGGCTGGAAGCGGGCGCCGGGCAAGCGGGAGCCGGGCAAGCGGGGGCCGGCTCCCCGCTCAGCGAAGACGTCGGCATCGCCGACCTGTTGCACGACATCGTGGAAGATGCCCGCTACGAAGCGAAGGCGCGCCAAGTGGATATCGCCCTGGCGGGCGACGCGGCCATGGCCGACGCCAGCGTCACGGGCCAGCCGGAACTGCTGGCGCGCGCCGTGGAAAACGTGGTGCGCAATGCCGTCAAGCACAGCCCCGATGGCGGCACGGTGGAAGTGAAACTGTCGCGCCTGCCTGATGGCAAGCAGGATCTGCTGCGCATCGCCGTGCTGGACCGGGGCCCCGGCGTGGCCCCAGCCGACCTGGTCCGCATTTTTGAACCATTCTTCCGCGCCAGCAATACCCAGCACAGCACGGATGGCCACGGCCTGGGCCTGGCCATCGCCCGGCACGTCATCGGCGCCCATGGCGGCCGCATCGGCGCCAGCCTGCGCAGCGGCGGCGGGCTGTGCGTGGAAATGCTGCTGCCCGTCAAAACGCCAGGCTGACCTGTCGGCGAGCCTGGCGTCTTTTACGCGCGGAGAATGCTGTTACGCTTGCGTATCGATGATGCTGCCCAGGGTGGACGAGCTTGACCTGGCCGGGCTGGCCGCCGTCTCGGCACTGCTGGCCGGCTGCGCATCCTGTTGCGCCGCCTGCTGCGCGGCCGCCGCTTGCAACTGAGCAATTTGCGCCTGCAAGGCCTGGATTTGCTGCGCCAGCTGCTGCTGCAGCTTTTGCGACGCGTCCGTCTGCTCGCCCTTCTGCGATTCCGTCAACTGCTTTTGCGCCGCCGTGATCTGCTTTTGCAGCGCCGCGATCTGCGCACTGCTGCCCGAACTGCTGCCACTGACCGCACTGACCGCGCTGCCTGAACCGATTGCCGCTACCATATTGCCTCCTTGATCATTCAATACCTTATTATCGGCGCGCAAGGTACTCAATACAGGGCGGCAAGTGTAAAGGCGGGTAAAGACGCCGCCACGCCATCCGCTTGCACACCAGCAAGAAAAACTGGCACACTGGCGCTTCCTGCCTTGACCACGATCAATGATGATGACGCCCCTGCTGCCCGCCCTGCCCGACCTCGTGCCCCGCCAGCGTTGCGGCGTGATCGAGTTTCCCGTCCACCACATGCGTGGCGGCACGTCGACGGGCCTGGTCTTGCATGCATCCTCCATGCCTGCGGACCCGGCGCTGCGCGACGAGTTGCTGCGCCACCTGCTGGGCGTGCCCCAGTCCGGCCGGCAGCCCGGCAACCGGCAGATCACGGGCCTGGGACGGGGCGCGCCCACCAGCAATAAAGTCTTCCTCGCTGACGTGGAGCAGCACGCGGGCCAGCCGCGCCTGGTCAGCACGCTGGCGCAGCTGGCCGGCGAGCATGGCGATATCGACTGGAGCGTGAACTGCGGCAATATGTCGTCCGCCCTGCAACTGTGGGGACTGGACAGCGGCGTGATCGAGGCGCTGGCCATCGGCGCGCACGACATCGATATCCGCAACACGAATACGGGCGTCATCACCACCTCGCGCATGGCGCGCGAACGCGACGGCAGCTTTACCGGCACTGAAATTCCGGCGTGCCCGGCAACTTCCCCCACGTCGACCTGTTCCTGCAGCAGCCGGCAGGCGCCAAGACGGGCAAATTATTACCAACAGGCAATGCGCAGGATGTGGTGCACGGTTATGCCGTCTCGTGCGTGGACGTGGCCGTGCCCATGGTCATCGCGCCAGCGAGCCAGTTCGGCAAGACGGCGCGCGAGTCCATCGCGGAACTGGAAGCGGACACGGCTTTCATGGCCGCCATCCGCCAGGTGTGGAGCGCGGCGGGCCTGCTGATGGGCTTGCGCAAGCGCGATGGCGGGTTGATGCCCCTGGAAGAACTGGAACGCAGCGAAACCATCCCCAAGTTCTGCATCGTGGGGCCTGCCGCGGGAGAGGGAAATATTGCTGTACGTTACTTTACGCCGCAAGCGGGCCACGCTTCGCTGGCCGTTTCGGGCGGCTGCTGCCTGGCGGCCGCTTGCCTGATACCGGGCACGGTGGCGCATGCGCTGGCGCGCGGCGTGCCGCCTGCCGGGCAAGTAAATGAGGAAATTGCACTGGGCATAGAAAACCCGGCCGGCATCCTGGCCACCACCATCGTGGCGCGCCAGACGGGAGACGCCATCGCCATCGACGGCGCGGCCTACCGGCGCAGCGCGCAAATCTTGCTACGCGGCCATGTCCCCCTGTACCAGCCGTCAACCGCGCTGAAGACGTGGCTGCTGAAACAGATTTAGAACAGGGCCGGCGCCCTGCCCGTTCAACGTCTTCAGGTTTTTGGCAGGGTCACGCCCACCTGGCCCTGGTATTTGCCGCCGCGGTCCTTGTACGACGTTTCGCACACTTCATCGGACTCGAAGAACAGCACTTGCGCCACGCCTTCGTTGGCGTAGATTTTCGCCGGCAACGGTGTCGTGTTGGAAAACTCCAGGGTCACATAGCCTTCCCATTCCGGTTCGAACGGGGTGACGTTGACGATGATGCCGCAACGGGCATAGGTGCTCTTGCCCAGGCAAATCGTCAGCACGTTGCGGGGAATGCGGAAATACTCGACCGTGCGGGCCAGCGCGAACGAATTCGGCGGGATGATGCAATAGCCCTTGCCCGACACATCGACGAAGTTATTCGCGTCAAAATCCTTGGGGTCGACGATGGTGGTGTTGATGTTGGTAAACAACTTGAACTCGTCGGCGCAGCGGATGTCATAGCCATAGCTGGAAGTGCCGTAGGAAACGATGCGGTTGCCGTCGCGTTCCTTGACCTGGCCCGGTTCGAACGGCTCGATCATGCCCGTTGTTTCCGCCATGCGGCGTATCCATTTATCGCTTTTAATCGTCATCGCAGGGGTATCTTTCTAGAATATCGAATGGCTGGGGCGGCGCGCCAGGTGCAGGCGCGGCCCGAATGGCAGGATTTTACGCGAAAATCCGCCGCTGTTGGCCCCCATCCCCTGAAAATCCTTGGCGTCAGGCTATTGTTTCGCCAGCAATGCCGTGATCATCTCGCGCACCACTTGCGCCGTCAGTTCCGGGTTTCCATGGGAAACAGATGCCCGCCCGGCACCTGGCGGAAAAACTTGCCGACCAGCTTGCGCGTGGCCGTCAAGCCCGCTTGCCGGCATTCCACCGACTCCGTGCCGCCGATAAAACCGATGGGCACGGGAAAACCATCCTTGACGAGGCCGCCGATATGGTGCGGCAAGCTGCGGTAGACATCGGTTTCCACTTCGCGCGTAAAGCGCAGCTGCACCCCGTCCGGATGGGGGACCAGACCGCTGTCTATATAGTCGCGCAAGACTTGCGGCGCCCAGATGGCGAACATGTCCTTGGCCGCGAAATGTTCATAGGCCGCCTGCGCATCGGGCCACAGCTTGCGCCGCCGGGCGGAAAAACGGGCGGGAGAGTAACGCTCGCCCAGCGCCGTGTTGCGCGCCAGGCGCACCAGCAAGGCGCGCCAGCCCGCCACCACGGGCGAATCGAGCAAGACCACGCAGCGCACCAGGTCAGGCCGCTGCTTGGCCACCATCACGCTGAGCATGCCGCCCAGCGAATGGCCGACGAGGATCACGGGCGCGCTGTAACGGCGCTCCAGGTCATCGATGTACTCGCGCACCAGCTCGGGCCAGCCCGTGCTGACGGGGTAATCCGGGTCGTGCGCATGCATGTCGAGCGCCTGCACATGGTAGTGCTGGCCCAGCAAGCCGAACAGCTTGCGGTAGGTGCCGGCAGGATAACTGTTGGCGTGGGCAAAGTGCAGTTGCGGGAGGGTCATCGTGGGACGGTGCCGGTGAATGCGATAAACAATTGTAATGGCACACCGGCAAGCCGTATCAGAGGAAGGCCTCTAATTGTCCCCGCGCCGCCGCCATGCCGGGCACGAACGAGGCCAGCACCTCGCCCAGCTCGGCGTTTGAATCCACCACGCAAAAAGCGTCGTCGAACGCATGGTGACGGTTCATGGAATTGCGCACGACGATGCATTCCAGCCCGGCGGCCCTGGCGGCACGCAAGCCGCGAGGCGAGTCTTCCACGGCCACGCAGTCGGCCGCGGCCAGGCCCAGGCGCTGCAGGCCCAGCTGGTAGCCATCGGGCGCCGGCTTGCTCTCGCCATACATTTCGCGCGTCAGCACGAAGTCGAAGTGCTGCAACAAGCCCGTGGCCGCATGGCTGATCCGGAAATGCTGTTCGTAGGCACTGGTGACCACGCCCATGGCCACGTGCGGGCGCAGCGCCGCCAGCACTTGCCCGATGCCGGGCATGGCCAGCCGGCGCGCCTGGCGCAGGCGTTGCGCAAACAGCACGGTGCGCTCGGCCCGCAGGCGTTCGACCAGTTCGATATCGTGGCCCTGCCCCAGCAACAGATGCCAGGCGCCGTAGTTATTGTCCAGGAACCAGTCAAAGAATTGCTTTGGCGTCAAGTCTATACCGTAGGGCAAGAGCAAGTCGCGGTTGCTTTCGTAAAACAGCTGCTCGGTGTTGACCAGCACGCCATCGTTGTCCCACAGCACGCCCTGGATGGTTTTCATGGCTTGTTGTCGTTCAAAAACTTACTTGAAGAAGATGTCGTAGGACAATTTCACGATCAGCAGCGCCAGCAGCACGAGGAAGAGGATGCGCACGAAGGCGGCGCCGCGGCGCACGGCGATCCAGGTGCCCGTCAGCGCGCCCAGGATGTTGCACACGGCCATAGGTGCGGCCACGGCGTAGACCACGTGGCCGGCGGGAATGAAAAAGGCCAGCGCGGCCACGTTGGTGGCGATATTCACCAGTTTCGAGCAGGCCGAAGCGAGGATGAAATCGAAGCCGAAGACGCGGATGAACAGGAAAATCAGGAAACTTCCCGTACCCGGCCCGAACAGGCCGTCATAAAAGCCGATGGCGCCGCCGATGACGATGGCCAGGACGCGTTCGCGCGGGCCGATGGGGCGCGCTTCGCGCGTCGTGCCGAAATCCTTCTTCATGAAGGTGTAAATCGCCATGATGATGATCAATACCAGCACCATGGGCCGCACCACCTGTTGCGGCACGTAGGACACGGCGGCCGCGCCGATAAAGGACATGACGAAGGCGCTGGCCACGGCGGGCAGCACCAGCAGCCAGGGAATATGCACCTTGCCGACAAACGAGCGGGCGGCAAACGTGGTGCCGCAGGCGGACGCCAGTTTATTCGTGCCCAGCAAGGACGTGGACGCCATGTTCGGCATCAGGTTGAACAGGGCCGGCAGCTGTATCAGCCCGCCCCCGCCCACGGCGGCATCGATCAGGCCGGCAAAGAAGGCAAATAAACACAGCAGCGAGATGGTCAGCATGATAGGCAATCTGGAATGGGCGACAGCGGCAGTATAGGCGCCGTGGATTTTTCCGGATGCAACTTCAAATTGCGGAAAACGCAATCAGGCGTAACGCTTGACGGAATGCGCCCCATGCGGTCTACTGGCTTCTTTTGCCGGGAGTCACGCGATGTCGATGAAACTGATGTGGGAGATCCGCGCCTTCTGCACCGTGGTGGAAAAACGCAGCTTCAATCCACGCGGCGCGCATGCTGGGACGCTCGCCGTCGGCCGTCACCCGCGCCATCCAGTTCCTCGAAGACGCCATCGGCGCCGAACTGATCCTGCGCACGCAAAAGCAGTTCACCCTGACGACGGCTGGCGAAACGTACTACGCGTCCGCCAAACACTTACTGGAAACGCAGGCCGAGGCGGAAGACCAATTAGCGGAATTGAGCAACTCGCCGCAAGGCTGGGTACGCATCTCGGCGCCGGAAATCCTGTCGCTGGGCTTCTTGCCGAAAGTGGTGGCGCAATTTTCGCGCGACTACCCGAACGTCTCCGTGGACATCCATTTCTCGGACAAATCCATCGACCCCATCCAGGAAAAGCTCGACTTTGCCATCCGCGGCGCCTTTCCCCAGTCCAGCGAGCTGATCGGCTATCCCCTGTGGAACTACCGCCGCTACATGTACGCCTCGCCCGACTATATAGAACGCATGGGCGCGCCCGACGAACCGGAAGAGCTGGCCAGCCACGACATCATCATGCACTCGGCCCCCCGCATCCTGCGCGACTGGCATTTCGTTTCCACCGAGCGCAACGTGCGCTACCAGGTGCAGCCGCGCTTCCGTTTTACTTCCGGCATCGCCACCTTCCAGGCCGCCCTGGAAGGCGCCGGCATCGTGCGCCTGGCCAGCTGGCTGGCCGAACCTGCTGTGGCCGCCGGCACCTTGCGCCGCGTCTGCACGGCATACCGGCTGACCTCGTCAAAGGAGCTGGACCCGAGCATCCATGCCGTGTATGGCACGTCGAGGATGGCCAAGGGGGCGCGCCTGTTCCTCGAATATGTGCGCAAAAGGGGGTTGAAGATACCGGATGAACGATTAAATTAACACCTGATCGGCGACGATGGCATCGCTGTACACGGCAAACTGCGCGCCATCGAAAATAAACCCGGCCACTTCGCGCATGCCCAGCCGTTCATGGGCGCGCAGCGACGCCAGATTGTCGCGCCGGATGAACAGCACGGCCTGCGCGCCCCGCCATTCCTCACGCAAGGCCGCGTACAGCAGCCCCGGCAAGCCCTGCCCCCGTTCCGATTCCGCAATACAGACGGGACCGTACACATAGGCGCCTCTTCCTCCCGCATACGCGGCCAGCATGGCCAATACCACGGGTGCCTGAGCCGTGGCTGTCGCCGCGCTGAACAGCACGCCAACGACAGGCCCTTCCGCCTCATGCCGCGCCACGATGACGGGCGACGCACCATCCGCCATGGCGGCCACCTTGTCGCGCGAAAACTCGCCCGTCAGGCTGCCGCCGTGCGAGGGGGAGTTGGCTTGCAGCAGGGCGGTGATGGCGTCGATGTCGGCGGTTTGGGCCGTACTCATTACATAATGAAGTGCCGGATTGCTCAATGGGTGCTCCTTGAATGAACCTTGCCGAAGACGTAGTGTGTGTCACGCAAAAGAAGCATGCAAATAATTAGTGTCCAGCCGCACAATCTAGCGCATTGCCAGCCTTGGCGGCGTCTGCCGCACTCAGCCGTGCTGCCATCTGTTTTACATCACTCCACAGAAACGAGATTAGAAACACCGCCACCAATGGCAGAATAAATTTCCAGACTTCATACCGCCTCTGTAATACAGGGCATTTGTCGCTCTTGCACATCCTATTCCTCCACAACCCCACAAAGCCGTATTGACACAGATAAATGATCACATTCATCGCCACGGCCAACAGCCAGACTGCCGCAATCACAAAGGTGCTGATTCCCCATTGTTCAAGACTCAATAAAAAATTCTGCATGAACAATTCCGCAAGAAAGGACGACAACAGCATTCCCGTGGCAATGGACACCGTATGGGATACGCCATGTATCACCGGCACCAGCACCCTGCGTCGTAGAAAATGCCCCCAGTCGGCTGCCAGCAACAAAGTGCATGACGCCAGAAACAGGAGGACACTGAGCAATGGCGCGGGAATGTCCTGGTAATGTGCTGCAAATTTTCCTTGCAATGACTTGACCATGTGATTAACGTCTTGATTGCCCGTAAATTGCAGTCCAAATAAGATCAAGCCAGTAAACAAGCCTCCCGCCACACCAGTACCCGTATGCCGCATCGATTGCGCCATCGCAGGCGACAGCGTTTCCACCTCGCGTAACAATTGGCCACACAGGCAGGAACGCAAGCGCCGGTAACCATCATCGATCTTCGACAGCAGCCGCTCGAAGGGATTGCATTCGTCGCACATATTGCATCTCCTGCCTGGAAACGGATGGATGCCGCGGCCTTAGCGCCCATACCAATAGCGCGGCCGGCTGGCCCGATACTGCGTTATCTCAATACACTCCCCAAACGCCAGCACCAGCGCCCCCGCCACATCCGTGCGCAGGCGCGTGATGCCCATCGCCCCGTAGCGGGCATACACCTGGGCCTTCGGATGTTTATAGCGGTTCCGGTGTCCGACCTGGAAAATTGCCAGGGCCGGATGGACGGCGTTCAGAAATGCCGGTGTCGACGAGGTGCCGCGCTGCCATGATGCGGCGCCAGCAGCACGTCGGCCGCCAGATCGCCTTCGGCCGAGCGCGCCAACAATTGCGCCTCTTGCGCCGCCTCGATGTCGCCGGCCAGCATAATTGCATGCTTGCCGGCCGTGATTTTCACGGTGCAGCTGCGGGCGTTCGGTTTCAGGGAAATGTCCGTGTGGCTGGCGGGCAAGGGATGCAGCATGGCGAAGCGCACGCCTTCCCAGCTCCAGTTCTGGCCCGCCACGCAATGCAGATACGGACGCCGGGCTTGGCGCCGGGCTTCGACGGCCGGGTGGCCATCGAACAGGGACGAAGCCAGCCAGCCCACGTCTATATTTTCCAGCAGAGAGATAGCGCCGCCCGCGTGATCGAGGTCGCTGTGCGAGATGATCACGCCGTCGAGCTTGCTGATGCCCCGTGCGCGCAGATACGGCACGATGACACGGCTGGCGCCGTCGGAATCGAGACTGTAGGCGGGCCCCGTGTCGTACAGCAGTCGGTGATCGTGGGTTTCCACCAGCACGGCCATGCCTTGTCCCACATCAAAGGCCGTGATCCACATCTGGCCAGGTGGCGGACTCGATGGCAAGGCCGTCAGCAGCGGCAGCCAGCCCAGCATGCCCGCCCACCTATGGGGCCATCCCCGTGGCGCCAAGAGCCAGGCCGTGCCGAACAATGCCCAGCAAAAACTCCACATTGGGGGCGCGGGCGCCGTCCACACGGCAAAGCGGCGCGCTCCGAGCCAGTCCAGCACCTGCGCCAGCATCTGCACGATGGCGTGCGCCAGCAGCAACAACCAGTCACACAAAGGCGCCGGCAGCAGGCTGCCCGCCAGGGACAAGGGCGTGACGACCAGGCTGATGACGGGTATGGCCAGCGCATTGGCCACGGGGCTGACCAGCGAGACTTGTGAAAACAGCAGCATCGTCAACGGCACCAGCCCCACCGTCACCACGTATTGCGTATGCGCACCGAGCGCCACGGCCGCGCGCAGGCGCCGCCAGCGGCCGGCGCTCTCCGGCAAGCGTGCCGTGGTGCGGCCCGCCGTCGCGTACAGCATGGTGGCGACGGCGCCGAACGACAGCCAGAAACCGGGCCACAGCACGGCCCAAGGGTCGAGCAGCACGACCACGCCCAGCGCCAGGCACAAGATATGGACGATGCTGGTGATGCGCCCCAGCCACAAGGCCAGTGCCACCACCAGCAACATATATAAAGTGCGCTGCGCTGGCACGCCGAAGCCCGCCAGCAGTACATACACAAATGCCGCCAGCGCGCCGGCCAGCGCCGCCACCTTTTGCGCCGGCAGCCGCAAGGGCAGTTGCCAGTCGGTAAAGAATGAGCGCCGCCACAGCGCGCCCGCGCCCAGGGCGAACAAGCCCGCGATCATCGTAATATGCAAGCCGGAAATCGAAATCAAATGACTGACACCCGTGCGGTTGAACACTTGCCAGTCCGACTGGGGAATGGCGCGCTGGTCGCCCACCACCAGCGCCACGATCACGCCCGCATACTGTTTATCTTCCAGGCTGCGCAGTATGCGCGCACGCAATACCGCGCGGCTCGCTTCCACCACATTGCCGAAACCGGGCACGAAGGCGGCCACGCGCACGTTCGGCGTATCGGCGCGCGGCTGCGGCCGCACATAGCCGGTGGCGCGCACGCCCTGCTCCAGCAGCCATGCCTCGTAATCGAAACCCATGGGATTCGCGTTGCCGTGCGGACGCTGCAGCCGCACCGTCAGCCGCCAGCGCTCGCCCGGCTGCACGTCGCCCACCTCGTTCGTCACTTCATCGCGAAAACCCGCGTACCAGGACAGCGCGATCAAAGGCGGCACCTTCGCGCCAACTGCCTTCTCCACGGCAAAATTGAAGCGCACGCCCTGCTCGAAGCGGTACGGCAGGCTGGCCACCGTGCCCGTGACGATGATGTCCTGCCCCTCGTCCGCCAGCGCCAGTTGCGGCGCCAGCGCGGCCTGGGCCAGCCAGGCGGCCCAAAAGTAGCCCAAGGCGGCGCCGTAGCACAAGCCATGGATGGCACCCGGGCGCCACTGCCATTGGCACATCAACAAGGCATACCCGGACGCGACAACCATCAAGCCCAACAGTACCCAGCCGGCAACGGCCGGCAATTCTGCCTGCATCTGCAGCAGAACCGCACCGCATGCAAAACCAAGGATGCCCATGCGCATGATACGGCCTTGCGTTCAAATGCCGAAACGAGGAAATAGGTGCTGCCTGGGGAAGAATAGACTGTGCGGCCAAGGCCTGGCACTTCATCAGCTCTTGGTTGAGATGCGTCAATATCAAGCGATTTACTCTGGCGAAGAGCCGTAATTTTCTTGCATACAAGAAGCTTCCGCGTACGATGATCAAAAGCCCCCCTCACTACTTGCAAGGAAAATCATGTACGAAAGCCACTATACGCATCACTTTTTCCGTCTGTGGGGCGCGCGGGAAGGCGCGGAGGGTCTCGCTCCAGACACTGTATTGCTGGGCAATAGCCAAAATGACTTCGATGCCAAGTTTGGCGATCTCGCGGGACAAGTCGGACTTCGCTACTTCCTGGTGGAATTCAAGACCGACCGCGCCGGCATCGCCCAGGAAGTCGGCATCACGGGCAAGCCTCACCGTCACGCGCTGTACCAGCATTTGCGCAATGACAGCAACTGTGAACTGTTGGCCAGCGTAGGCCATTTTGCGGGCTATCCGGAAAACGGTCTCCTGGTATTTGAACCTTACGGCCACGCTGTTGCTCAACGCCAACCACGCAAGGACATCGTGGACGGCATCATGCTCAACGACAAACCTTGGCATGCGCTCGATTACGCACGCAAGCCTCTCGCCTTCGATGCCTTTTACACCTTGCTCAATAATATCGATGGAAGCTTGACCACGGCACCGTCTGGTTTTTTCAGCAATGGCATTGGCCTACCCTTGAAAAAATTCGAGGAATATATCGAATGCATGTACCAGCACTTGGAGCAGGTAGTGGACGACAAGGGCACCATGCTCCTGGGAATTACGCACCCCGGCACCGGCGTTTTCATTTACTTCAAAGAAACCGTACCACAGTTGATCACCAGGCTGCACTCGGCATTTAATGCGCTGCGAGCAACGATCCCGCCACGCCCAACGCCGCCTGCCAATCCAGCCGGCATCCCTTGATTTTCTAGCTTTTTCTTTCCCTATCATCCGTCATGTCCTCCTTTCGGCGCCACCGTGCAACGCCACGGCTGCGCCGCAAGGTGCTAGAGTCAGCGCAATTGCCACGCGGTATAATCGGCCTCGCTTACTTCAACACCCAGGCACGACATGACTTCCTCCGCACTTCCTCCCGATACCTCCACCGACCTTTCCGACAGCACTGAAGACAATAACGACGCCACCCTGGTCGCGGAACTGGGGGAACTGGCCGAGCATATCCGCCTGGTGAAAATGGAAGGCCGCGTCTTCGTGCGCTTTTCTGGCGTCGTCAAGGCCGGCCACCTGGTGGTGCCGTATGCACTCGTGCCGGCGCAGGGGGTGCTGGCGCGGCCGGCCAAGTGGCGCAAGATGGACCGCGAGACCAAGCTGGCCCTGGTGCGCGAGCGGGCCAGCGCGGCCGTCTTCGAGGAGCTGCGCCAGCATGTGATGGACTTCGTCGCCGATATCGCGGGCCTGAGCGAGGACGTGGATACGGACCCGATGGTCTTCCTGCACACGCTGGCCGACATGCAGACGTCGGAGCCGGCCGGCATGGTGTTCGACCGCATCCGCCAGCGCTTCAATCACGCCATCGAGCGCCAGCAGGAGGAGCAGCACGCGGCGCGCACGCGCCAGAGCATCAACCTGGCCGAGTATCCGGCCTCGTTCGAGATGGCGCGCCGCCTGCCGCGCCGCTTCATCGCCCTGCTGGGCCCGACCAATTCCGGCAAGACGCACCGCGCGATGGAAGCACTGGTCAAGGCGAAAAGCGGCATCTACCTGGCGCCCTTGCGCCTGCTGGCACTGGAAAACTACGAACGGCTGCAGGAAGCCGCGCCGCATGGCAAACCGCTGGCCGTGAGCCTGGTCACGGGCGAGGAGCGCCGGGTCGTCGACGGCGCCACGCACGTGGCCAGCACGGTGGAAATGCTGGACACGAAAACCGTCGTCGAGGTGGCCGTCATCGATGAAATCCAGATGCTGGCCGACCCGGACCGGGGCGCCGCGTGGACGGCGGCCGTCTGCGGCGCGCCCGCCCACACCGTCTACCTGGTGGGGGCGCCCGAAGCGCGGCGCGCCATCGAGGCGCTGGCCGAGCGCCTGGACTGCCCGCTGGAAGTACATGTATTGAAACGCATGGCGCCTCTGTCGATGGAGCCGACGGCCGTGCGCAAGGTGCGCAACCTGCGCCGCGGCGACGCCGTCATCGCCTTTTCGCGCCGCGAAGTGCTGATGTGGCGCGACATGATCACGGAGACGGGGCTGTCGGTTGCCACCGTCTATGGCAACCTGTCGCCCGAGGTGCGGCGCGCGCAGGCGCAGCGCTTCCGCGACGGCACGGCCGATATCGTCGTCGGCACGGATGCGCTGGCGATGGGCCTGAACATGCCGATCGCGCGCATCGTCATGACCACCTGCGTCAAATACAATGGCCGCGAAGAGGAAGAGATTTCGGCCGCGCTGGCGCGCCAGATCGCCGGGCGCGCGGGCCGCTACGGCGTGCATGAAGAGGGCCTGGTGGCCGGCTACGACAACGAGACGCATGAAGTGATGCGCGCGCTGCTGAAGGAAAAACTGCATCCGCTGAACACCAGCGGCTTCGCCGTGGCGCCCTCGCTGGAACACCTGCACCGCATTTCGGCCGTGACGGGCGAGCTGTCGCTTTCTAAACTGCTGCGCCGCTTCATCCACAATATCGACGTACCGGACGGCTTTTTCTTCCCGCGCATCACGGAAGACCAGAAGGAGCGCGCCGTCTGGCTCGACACCCTGCCCCTTTCCGTGGCCGACAAATTTACTTTGTCGCTGGTCCCGATCTCCAGCAAGGTGCCGTCCTTGCAGACGGCGTGGGAGCACTGGGCGAAGAATCTGTCGCAGGGAAAAACCAGCACCTTGCGCCAGCACGCGTACGGCGGCGGCACGCAGAACCTGCAGCAGGTGGAAGACACCTGCCGCTACTATTCCGCGTACGCCTGGCTCAGCTACCGCCTGCCCGAATTCTTCCCCGATATCGCGGTCGCGCAAAACCTGTCGCGCGATGCGTCCGAACGGGTCGACTCCATCCTGCGCGCGCACAACACGGCCTCGCGCGGACGGTCGAAGAAATTCAAATAAGCGTCAGCTGACTGGCCAGAACCAGACCTCGCCGCAATCCCAGTAGCATTCGGTGCCGCACACCTTGACGCCGATGGACGGCAGCAGGATGTCGATATGCCCGCCCGCGCCGCCCAGGTAACCGGGAATGCGGAAGAAGGCGACAACGCCCTGGCGCTGGCCGATGCCGGCGTTGGCCGCGTCGCGAGCGAATTTTTCGGGCGCGCCGAACAGTGCGGGGCTGGCCAGCATGTGCGCCAGCCTGGCCTGTCCCGGTTCGATCAGCGCGCCCTTGAACGGGCCCCTGCGAATCGCCATGCGGCCTTTCAGCTGTATGCCCGCCTTGATCAGGGCCAGGCTGACGCGGATGGCGCAGGTGTTGGCAAAGCTGTCCTTGCCGATCAAATCGTCCCAGCCGATTTCGCCGAACAGCGCCGCCTGGTCGACGGCGGCCACGCTCGAATAATTCTCGCGCAGCGTGATGAATGCAGGTTTCACGTCAGCCTCCCGTTGCCCCTGCACGGCAGGGAACATCAGGCCGATTGTACGAGGATGCGGCAGCCCCGCACTGAGCAAGGTCAAGCATTGGCTTGAGGAAAGCCAGCTACCCGCTAACGATGGGGACAGTTTGGAGACGGGCGACTTCCGGCCCTTGGCGTTGCACCACATCAATGCAAGGCGGCCGCCAGCGGCCTGGGTGACGACAATGACTGAGCTGGAACAAACATGTGCCAGCCGCGCTCTACCACCGCCACCAGATACGACCTATTCTGATCTCATTCCCTATGCGGGATACCTCGCCACCGGCGCTGCGTCTCCTGAACGCACCAGACAGCGCCGCATTTAAATCTTATACCGGGTTGACGACAATGGGCATTGAGGAGATCAAGAATTTTTCCACTATCGCCGCAGCGGTAATTGTACTGATTGGCAATCTGATACTTTTTGTGCTGGTTTTCAAAAAAGAAAGGCTATTTGAAACCGAGCGGCAAAAATTTTTATTAGTACTAACGAATGTTGAACAGCAGCACGCCAAGAAACTTCAGGACGAGCGACATGATTTTGAAAGGAAACAGCAGGAACTTGTCGAGGAGCAGAATAGACTGAACTATCAATACTCTCAGAAGCTGCAACGACAACGGGCCGAACTGGATGCCTGGAGAACTGGCTATGAAGTCGAAACAAAAATAAGGAATGACGCCCTGCGCAACCTCAGAACGGCCGTTGTCACGCTGTTTGACGGCTTCCAGAACATGCTTCAGCTCGCAATGCGGGTGGATGACCAGGAAATTCTCGGGGTGCTTGCCAAGTGTGTTAAAGCGCTATCCGACCTCGATCACGCTATCGATGCGGCAAAGAGTATTGTGCGCAATGATATTGAAGCCGAGAAACTCCACCGATTACACATCATTAAGCGATTTTTCCTAAGAGTGATTCTGGACTTAACAAGAAGAAAAACAGAACGGATATCGCAAGCGCCGGCACTTCGGAAAATGGAGATCCGCCTGAAAAAACGTAAAGAAGTCACCATGCACTATCTTCAATCGGTCATGGAAGAGCGGCCCAGGGCACCCGACATTGGTGCCTCAGAATGACATGGTATTCCATGCATGAGAATGCCGAGCCGCACGCAGCCCCCTTACGGTTTGGCCGCCGCATAATGCAGCTTCAGCACCAGCCCGTTATGGTCATCGGCCATGTAGATATCGCCGTCCTGGCCCTGTTTCACGTCGACGGGCGCGCCCCTGCCCTGCTTGCCCTTGCGCTCCCAGTTGCCGATCAACTCGACGGACTTGCCCAGCGGTGCGCCGGCCTTGTCGGGCAGCAGCGCCACCAGGCGGTGGCCGTTGCTGCGGTAGCCGTGGTAGCCGATGATCAGGCTATTCTTGTACAGCGCCGGGAAGCGGCTGGCCGTATAAAAGGTCATGCCCAGCGGCGCGGCGTGGCCGGGCAGCAGACGCTCCGGCGCCGCATACTGGGCGTCGCAAGCCGTCTTCGGGTATTCGGGACTGGCCACATTGTCGTCGTAGCAGTATGGCCAGCCGTAGTGGCGGTCGGCCTTGATCAGGTTCAGCTCTTCATGCGGCAGGTTTTCGTCGCTTTTCAGCTGCGGCATGGCCGCCTGGATGGCGTCGCGCGCGTTTTCCGCCTGCCACAGTTCGCCCGTGGCCGGGTGGAAGGCCAGCGCCATCGAATTGCGCAAGCCGCGCGCGTGCGTGCGCCAGCTCGTCACCGTGCCGGCCGGCCAGGCCATCGTGTATTCGCGGATGGCGCCCAGCGCCTCAAGGCCTTCCGCCGAAGGACAGGCCTTGGCCGGATCGGGCGCCTTGCCATCGTTCTCGCAATGGTCGGTGCTCGAACCCACGTTCACGTACAGGTCGCCCTTGGGACTGAAACGCATGTTCGTCAGCAGGTGCAAGCCCAGGCCCGGCAGGCGCGGCGTCTTTGCCGTGCCGCCGATGATGTCGGTGGTGGCGCGGGCGGGATCGCGCAGATCGAAGCGGAAGATGCGCCCCACCTCGCCCACGTAGACCAGGCCGTCCGGCCCCTGCACGATGCCGTTCGGGCGATCGAGCTTGTCGAGCAGCAGCTTGCGCTCGTAGCCCGGGCCGGCCGCCTTGCGCTGCAACAGCCACAATTTGCCCTGCTTCGGCGTCCATCCCGCCATGTCCGTGACGAGGATGTCGCCATTCGTCAGCGGCAGCACGCCGCGGGGGAAATTCAGGCCGTCGGCCAGCACGGCCACGCAAAAGCCGGCCGGCGTGGTCACGTCGAGGCGCGGCATGCCGTCGCACTGGGCGCCAGGTGCCGCCAGGGCGGGCGCCAACGCGCCGGAAAGGCAGGCCGCCAGGGCGCCCGCGAGCATTTTCTTGTTCATGGTCTCATTCCATCAAGGGTAATCGGGACAGTACGGCGCGCGCGTTGGCGCTGGTCGCAGCCGCCACTTGCGCAATATCAAGGCCGCGCAATTCGGCCAGCACGGCACCGATGCGGGGCAATTCTTCGGGGCTGTTGCGGCCCGGGTGGATCCAGGCGGGGGAAATGTCGGGCGCGTCCGTCTCCAGCACGATGGCATCCAAAGGCAGGTCCGTGGCCATGCGGCGTATCTGCAAGGCCCGCGTAAAGGTCATGGCGCCGCCGAAACCGAGCTTGAAACCGAGATCGATATAACCCTGCGCCTGCTGGAAGCTGCCGTTGAACGCATGGGCGATGCCGCCGTTCGGGGGCGGATCTGGCGCGCGTGCTTGAGGACGATGTCCTGCGAGCGGCGCACGTGGGCCAGCACGGGCAAGTCGAAGTCGCGGGCGATTTTCAGCTGCTCGCGCAAAAAATGCTCCTGTTTGGCGCGCATGGCCGGTTCGCACAGCATCGGAATGAAGAAATCGAGGCCGATCTCGCCGATGGCGACAAAATGCGGGTCGGCCATGGCGGCTTGCACGGCCTCGCGCAGCGCGATCAAATCATCGTCCGTGGCGTGCGGCATGTAGATCGGGTGGATACCGAGCGCATAGCAGGCATTGGGCGCCGTTGCCGCCAGATCGCGCACGATGCTGAAATTGGCCCGTTCGACGGCGGGGACGACGATCATCGCCACGCCCTGCGCGGCCGCGCGCGCCGCCACCTGCAGCGATTCGCTGCCGAATTCATGCGCGTCGAGGTGGCAGTGCGTGTCGATCCACATGGCGGCTCCTTAATACTGGTACGGCTGCAGCCCTTCGTCCGTCAGGCGCAGCACGCGGTCGCAGCGTTTGGCCAGTTCGATATCGTGCGTGACGATGACGAAGGCCGTGCCCAGGGTGCGCGACAGTTCCAGCATCAGGTCGAAAATCTGTTCGGCCGTGGCGTGATCGAGATTGCCCGTCGGTTCATCGGCCAGCACGCAGGCCGGCTGCGTGACGAGGGCGCGGGCCAGGGCCACGCGCTGGCGCTCGCCGCCCGACAATTCGCCCGGCGTGTGCGTGACGCGCTTGGCCAGGTTCACGCGCGTCAAAATCTGCTGCGCCAGCTCGGTGGCCGGCGCGCGCTTCATGCGCCGTATCATCAAGGGCATGGCGACGTTGTCGAGCGCGGAAAACTCGGGCAGCAGGTGGTGGAACTGGTAGACGAAGCCCAGCGAGGCGTTGCGCAAGTCGCCGCGCGCCTTTTCGCTGAGGGTGGCGAAATCCTTGCCCAGCAGGGTCACCTTGCCGCTGGTGGGCGTATCGAGGCCGCCCAGCAGGTGCAGCAGCAGGGTCGACTTGCCCGAGCCGGAGGCGCCGACGATGGCGACGCGCTCGCCGCGGTGGACGTCAATGTCGATGCCGGCCAGCACCTGCACCTTGTAGCTGCCCTGCGTAAAAGTCTTGCCCAGGCCGCGGCAGCTAAGGACGGCAGAATCGGCGGTGGCGCCGTTGGAGGCAGGTTTGTTCAGATCGGTCATGGTCGTAGTCAGTGGTTTATTCATAGCGCAGGGCTTCCGCAGGTTTGACGCGGGCAGCCCACCAGCTTGGGTACAGGGTCGCCAAAAAGGCGAGGATCACGGCCAGCACGCCGATCTTGGTGACGTCGGGCCAGCGCAGGTCGGACGGCACGGTGCTGATGAAATAGATGTCCTTGGAGAGGAACTGCACGCCCAGCAAATGCTCGATGAAGGGCACGATCACGTCGATGTTCATGGCCACCAGCACGCCGCCGCCCACGCCCAGTATCGTGCCCAGGATGCCCACCAGCGCGCCCTGGATCATGAAGATCTTCATGATGGAACGGGGCGAGGCGCCCAGCGTGCGCAAAATCGCGATATCGGCCTGCTTGTCCGTCACCGTCATCACCAGGGTCGACACGAGGTTGAACGCGGCCACGGCGATGATCAGGGTCAGGATGATGAACATCATGCGCTTTTTTCCGTCTGCACGGCGGCGAACCAGTTGGCGTTCAGCTTGGACCAGTCGCGCAGCCACAGGTCGCCCGGCATGGATTTCTTCAATTCGGCGGCCACTTGCGGCGCCTGGTTCATGTCGGCCAGGCGCAGGCGCAGGCCGGACGGGCCGTCGAGGCGCAGCAAACGCTGGCCGTCTTCGATATTGATGAAGGCCAGGCCGGCGTCGAATTCATTGTGGCCCGCCTGGAAGATGCCGCTGACGGTGAAGCTGCGCATGCGCGGCAGCACGCCGGCCGGCGTGACCTGGCCCTGCGCCAGCATCAAGGTCACTTTTTCGCCGAGGTTGACGCGCAGGGCGCGCGCCAGCTCGATGCCCAGCACGATATTGAAGGTGCCCGGCTGCAGGGCCTTGAAGCTGCCCATGCGCGTCTGGCCGGCCACGTCGGAGACGTTCGGCTCTTCCTCGGGCAGCACGCCGCGCACGATGGCGGGACGCAGCGCATCGTCGCGCAGCAGCATGCCTTGCGTTTCCACAAACGGCGCGGCGCCTTTTACTGCCGGATTCTTGAAGGCCTGGGCCGCCTCGGCGCGCCAGTCGGGCATGCTGCCGCTGTTGTCGAACACTTCCACGTGGGCCAGCACGGACAGCATGCGGTCCGTCACTTCCTTCTGGAAGCCGTTCATCACGGACAGCACGACGATCAGCGCCGCCACGCCCAGGCCGATGCCGGCCATGGAAATGAGCGAGATGAAGGAGATAAAACTGTTACGGCCACTGCGCTTGCCGGCCCGCGTGTAGCGCAGGCCAACCAGCCATTCGAAGGGCAGATTCTTGAAAATACTCATTGTTCAGGCGGTCTTATCGTTTCTTGATGTGTTATTCGTAGCGCAGCGCCTCGGCCGGCTTGACTCTGGCGGCACGCCAGCTCGGGTAGATCGTCGCCACCAGCGCCAGGCCAAAGGCGATCAGGCCGATCTGCGCCACGTCCAGCCAGTGCACGTCGGACGGCACGGCGCTGATCTGGTAGATTTCCTTGGAAATGAAGTGCAGGCCGAAGATGCCTTCGATGAAGGGCACGATGACGCCCACGTTCAGCGCCAGCACGACGCCGCCGATGACGCCCAGGGCACTCCCCAGCAAGCCCACCAGCGCGCCCTGGATCATGAAAATCTTCATGATGGAGAACGGCGAGGCGCCCAGCGTGCGCAAAATGGCGATATCGGCCTGCTTGTCGGTCACCGACATGACCAGGGTCGAGACCAGGTTGAACGCGGCCACGGCGATGATCATGCTGAGGATGATGAACATCATGTTCTTCTGGCTTTGCACCAGCGCATACCAGCTGGCGCTGGCGCGCGACCAGTCGCGCATCCACAGCTGGCCCGGCATCGAGGCCTTGAGTTCGCGCGCCACCTGGGGCGCCTGGTTCATGTCGTGCAGGCGCAGGCGCAGGCCGGACGGGCCGTCGAGCTGCAGCAGCTGCTGCGCATCAGCCATATTGACGAAGGCCAGGCTGCCATCGAGTTCATTATGACCTGCCTCAAAGATGCCGGCCACCTTGAGCGCGCGCATGCGCGGCATGATGATGCCGTTGGCCGGGTCGCCGGCCCTTGGCTCGCGCTCCAGCATCAGGGTCACGTTCTGCCCCACCTGCACGCCCAGCGCCTTGGCCAGGTCGATGCCCAGCACGATGTTGTACGAACCGGGCGTGAGATCCTTGAAACTGCCCTGCTTCATCTGGGCGGCCACGCTGGAAACGGTGGCTTCCTGCTGCGGCAGCACGCCGCGCACGATGGACGGGCGCATGGTTTCGTCATTGAGCAGCATGCCCTGGGTTTCCACGAAGGGCGACACGGCTTTCACTTGCGGGTTGGCGTAGGCGGCGCGCTCCTGCGCCTGCCAGTTGGGCATGGAGCCGCTCGTGTCGAACACCTCGACGTGGGCCAGCACCGACATCAGCCGGTCGGTGACTTCCTTCTGGAAGCCGTTCATGACGGAGAGGACGACGATCAGGGCGGCCACGCCCAGGCCGATGCCGGCCACGGAAATGAGGGAGATGAAGGAAATGAAGCTGTTGCGGCCACTGCGCTTCCCGGCGCGCGTGTAGCGCACGCCGACCTGCCACTCGAAAGGAAATTGTTTGATGATGCTCATGCGCTCCCGCGACAACGATGATATGCGAGCGCGCAGTGTGCCACACAATGGGCATTTTATGCATGAACTCTGCGTGAAACAGGGCACCCCGCGCTATTTCCGGCCCCGCGCCGGCCCGAAAACCGGCAACAACTGCCGCGCCAGCGCATGTTGACGCCGCCCGGGCCGGACGGCGCCATCAGCCGATGCGCCGCAACAACAACTTCAACTACTAGTTACATGCGCGGCAAAAAGTACGTCCATATACTTGTTTATCGACGGCGCCGGTTTCATGGGCAGCTCATCCGCGTTTGCCTTGCCTGGAACTGCGCCCGCCATGCCAACGCCTTTCACTACAACACGACACTACTCGATAGGATACCTATGACATTCGCACGCTCAGGCGTCCTGGCGGCGCTCATCGCGGCCGCCTCCGCCATGCCGGCCCTTGCACACGCTGCCGACGGCACCATCACCTTCACGGGCCAGGTCACGGCCCAGACCTGCACCATCAACGGCGGCGCCGGCAAGGATTTCACCGTCGCACTGCCCCCGGTCTCGGCCTCCTCACTCTCGATTGACGGCGCGACGGCGGGCCGCACACCGTTCAAGATCGTGCTGACGGCCTGCACGTCGGCCACGGGCAATGTGTCAGCCTATTTCGAAGCAGGCACGACCATCGATACGGCGACGGGCCGGCTGAAAAATGCGGCGGGTACGGCGACCAAGGTGCAAATCGGCCTGCTCAACTCCGACCTCACCAACACCGCGATCGTGCTGGGCGCGGCACAGGCGGCGCAGAACTCGCAGAGCGTGGCGATCGCCAGCAACACGGCCACCCTCAATTACTTCGCCCAGTACGTGGCGAGCGGCGGCGCGGCCGGCGTCGGCACGGTCAGTACCTCCGTCATGTACACGATGTCCTACCAGTAACTACCAGTAACCATCAGGAATTGACGCGGTGTCAAGCGGTGCCCCGAAAATGCGCCGGTTGGCGAAGAGACAGAACGAAATACGAATGCAATATGTAATCAAAATTACAAGATACGCGATGGCAAAATGACAGTGCGCAACAAATTATCCAGAACGATTGCGGTTTTCGCCTTGTCATGCATGATGGCGGGCGCGCATGCGTCTGTCGTGATCGGCGCGACGCGCGTGATCTATCGCGCCAGCGACCGCGAAGTCACCGTCAAGCTGGCCAATGAAGGCAATGCGCCGGCCCTGGTGCGGCGTGGCTCGATACGGGCAATCCGAACGCCCTGCCGGACGAATCGAAAGTGCCGTTCACCCTGCTGCCGCCGCTGTTCCGCCTCGATCCGAAGAAAGGCCAAAGCCTGCGCCTGATCTATACGCAGGAACCGTTGCCGCAAGACAAGGAATCCTTGTTCTGGCTCAATGTGCTCGAAGTGCCGCCGCGCGCCGGCGCCGCCGCCAACGGGGACAGTCCGAATTTCCTGCAACTGGCGTTCCGCACGCGCATCAAGCTGTTCTTCCGTCCCACGGGACTGTCGGGCAAGGCGGACGATGCCGCCGCCCTCGTGCGCTGGCGCTTCAAGCGCCTGGAGAATGGCCGCTACGTGCTGGAGGGCAATAATCCCACGCCATACCACGTAACATTCAGCAAGCTCACCGCTGCCGACGGCGTGGCGAGCTGGAGCAACGACATGGGCGCCATGCTGACCCCCGGCGCCAGCGCGGACTTCGACCTCGGCAACGCCGCGCCGCGCGCCGCGCCGTGCCCACGCAGGTCGACTACACTTATATCAACGATTATGGCGCCGGCGTGAGCGGCAAGGCCCTGCGCAAGGGCACGAACGAGTAAGCCATGCGTACCCGGGAACAGTCTGCGCCCCCGCGTGCCGGAACGCGGCTTGCGCTCAGGCGCGGCCACGCCGTGCTGCTGGGCGCGCTCGCCGCATGGGGCGCCCCGCCCGCCTGCACCGCGGCGGCCGAGGTGGCCGAGGTGGCCGCGGTGGCCGCGGTGGCCGATGTTGCCGAAGTGCAATTCAACAGCGATTTCCTGATGAAGCCGCCAGGCCAGAGCGTCGACGTGGCGCGTTTCGCGCGCGGCAATCCGGTGCCGCCCGGCGCCTACACGGTCGACCTGTACGTCAACGGCCGTTGGGTGGGCCACGATGCGCTGCGTTTCGTCACGCATGCGGGCGCCGCCAGCGCCACGCCGTGCCTGGACAGGACCGCGACCACGCGCCTGGGTCTCGACCTGGAGAAGCTGTCCGCCCCGGCGCGCGCCGCACTGGCGGCCCCCCGGGCGGACTCTTGCGCGAATCTCGCCGACCTGGTCGACGGCGCGACGCAAGCGTTCGACCTGTCCGAGCTGCGGCTCGACCTGGGTATTCCGCAAGCCTCGCTGCTGCGCCAGCCGCAAGGCTACGTGAGCCAGGAATTCTGGGACGAAGGCGTCGCGTCGGCCACGCTCGGCTACAGCCTGAATACCTTTCACGTGGCCGGCGCCGGCACGGCGGGCACGCAGACCTACCTGGGCCTGAACGGCGGCGTCAATCTCGGCAGCTGGCACCTGCGGCAAAATACCGCGCTGACGTGGCAGGCGGGCGGGCAGCGCAGCCGTCAGAACATCGCCACCTACCTGCAGCACGAGCTGCCCGCCCTGCGCAGCCAGCTGACGCTCGGCGATGCCTTCACCGACGGCGCCGTGTTCGACAGCATCGGCATACGCGGCGTGGCCCTCGCCAGCGACGACCGCATGCTGCCAGGCTCGCTGCGCGGCTATGCGCCGCTGATACGCGGCGTGGCCTTGAGCAATGCCCGCGTCAGCGTGACGCAGAACGGCAACAAGCTGTACGAGGCCACCGTGGCGCCCGGCCCCTTTGAAATCAACGACTTGTATGCCACCGGCTATGGCGGCGACCTGCTCGTCACGGTAACGGAAGCCGACGGCAGCGTGCACGGTTTTCCCGTGCCGTATGCGTCGGTGGCGCAATTGTTGCGCCCAGGAACCACGCGCTTCCACGTCGCCGCCGGCCAGTTGCGCGACGCGCAGTCGAACGGACGCCCCCATCTGCTGCAGGGCACGGTGCAGCACGGCTTCAGCAATTTTCTCACCGCGTATGCGGGCATGATCGTTGCCGATGGCTACCTGGCCGGCTTGCTGGGCACGGCGTTCAACACGCCCGCAGGCGCCGTCGCCGTCGACGTGACGGGCGCGCGCGCGCGGATTCGCGGCCTGGACGGCACCACGGGCCAGAGCGTGCGGCTCGGCTACAGCAAACTGCTGCCCGCCACCGGCACCAATTTCGCGCTGGCCGCCTACCGCTACTCGTCGAGCGGCTTCTGGGCCTTGCGCGACGCCATGCTGGCGCGCAGCGAAGCGGCCGCGGGACGCGACCCGGGCGCCGTCGGCCGCCGGCGCAACCAGCTGCAACTGACCATGAACCAGAGCCTGGCGGACGGCTGGGGCAATGCCTATGTGCTGGCGTCGACGCAGGATTACTGGAACCGGGGCGGCGCCACCGTGCAGTTCCAGCTGGGCTACAACAATACGCGGCGCGCGCTCGGCACCAGTGTCAGCTACAACGTGTCGCTGTCGCGCCAGCGCAACGACCTGACGGGACAAATGCAGAGCCAGGCCTTCGCCAGCGTGTCGCTGCCGCTCGGCACGGACGAGCACGCGCCGGCCTTGTCGACGTTTCTCACGCGCAACAACACGAACGGCTCGTCCGCGCAAGCGATGCTGAACGGCTCGGCCGGCACGGACAACAACGCCTACACCTACGGCGTCATGGCGAATCGTGCGCCGGGTTCCAGCACGGCCGGCGCGAACGGCCAGTATCGCAGCCCGTACGCGACCTTCTCCGCCAGCGCCAGCGGCGGCGCGGCGTATTCGCAACTGTCGGCGGGCGTGACGGGCGCCATCGTCGCGCACCCGGGCGGCGTGACCCTGGCCAACAACCTGGGCGACACGATAGCCGTGGTCGAGGCGAAAGGCGCGACTGGCGCCCGCGTCAGCAATGCGGCCGGCGTGCGCATCGACGGCTTCGGCTATGCGGTGATTCCATACTTGTCGCCGTACAGCCTGAACACGGTCGACATCGATCCGAACGGAATGCCGCTCGACGTCGAATTCAAGTCCACCAGCCAGCAGGTGGCGCCGCGCGCGAATGCGGTGGTGATGCTGCGCTTCGACACGCTGACGGGCCGGGCGGCGGTGATCGCGGCCCGCTTGCCGGACGGCGCGGCGCTGCCGTTCGGCGCGGCGGTGTATGACGCGCAGGGGCAAGGCGTGGGCGCAATCGGCCAGAACAGCCGCATCTTCGTGCGCGGCGTGGCCGACGAGGGCATGCTCACGGCGCAATGGGGCGACGCCGCCGACGAGCAATGCGCGTTCGCGTATCGCCTGCCGCCCAAGGGCGAAGACAGGGGCGCGTATGCGCATATCGACGCCGTGTGCAGTGCGACGGGCGTCATGGCAAGCCCGGCGATGGCGCGGCGGTCCAACGGAGGAAAAATACGATGAACAGCCAGATTTCATGTCACTTTAGCAAGAAATTGTCCGGTGTACCGCTCGTGTGGGCCGCCAGCTGTGCCGGCCTGATCTTGAGCGCGCCGGCGCAGGCGAAGAATTGCACGATCACCCCCGCTGCCACGACGATCACCTTCGGCACGGTGACGGTGCCGCGCAATGCGCCGGTGGGCACGCAGATCGGTGCAACGCAGACTTCGTCGGGAACGTGGACGTGCCCGGCGAATCCTTCTACAAACCCCGACCTCCCCAACATACACGGCTACAACGTGGGCATTACCCCGTCGCGGGCCGACATCAGCTTGCCCGCCACGTGGGTATGGGATACCGGCATCGCGGGGATCGGCATCGAAGTGATGGACACGACCTACCTTGGTCCCGACAACTATAACGGCCTTATCTCCAGGCTGGGCTACACGGGCGGAATTAACTATTATGTGCCCTTCGTCGAGCCCGCCCTGACGTATACCAGCACCTTGGCGAGCGGCTCCTTCGGGTTCAGGTATCGGCTGGTCACCACCGCCGCGCCGGTGACCGTGGGCGGCCCGATTCCCACGATTGAGCTGGCTTCCCTGGGCAGCAACGACCGCACCGGCGGTGGTTCGACGACCATGACGACCGACGTCAAGATTTATCTGGGCAGCACGACGATCGTCGCGAACGGCGCCACGTGCACGGTGAGCGCGCCAGCGAGCGTGGTCTTGCCGGCCGTCAAGGCAAGCGCATTGAACCCGGCCGGCACGGCGGCGGGCGACACCGCCTTCAGCATCGATCTCTCGTCCTGCCCGGCCGGCGTGAACGTCTACATCACCTTGACCGACATGAATGGCGCCGACACCACCACCAGCAACCTGAACCTCACGGCCGATTCCAGCGCGCAAGGCGTGAAGCTGCGCGTGTCGAACAGCGGCGGCCCCGTGAAATATGGACCGGCCTTGCCGGACGCGGGCAATACGAACCAGTGGCTGGTCGGCGCGTCGGCCAGCACCATGGCCATCCCGTTGAAAGTGCAATACATCTCGACGGGGCCGGTGACGGCCGGCACGGTAAAGGGGCAAATGCAGTTCACGATGAGCTATCAGTGAGCCATCTGACCACAGCTGCGCGCAGATCGTTTTATTGCATTAAGAGAAAGTCTGACGCGCCGGCAAAGGATGCCGCCCGCGGCAAAAAACCATGCGCCCTTCTCGCGCGGCGCCACAATCGCCTACAATCTCGGGATGAATCAACTTACCCTCGTCCCTCGTCCTGCCCTTCGCCTTGCCCAATGCCGAACTGGCTGCCGACCTGCTCAAGGTCTTGCAGGCGCCCGCGCTGGCGGCCCTGCTGTCGCGCACGTCCACTTGCCATTTAGAAACTTTTGACAACGCCAGCCGCCTGCTGCCGCACGAAGCGTGGCTGGCGCACGCCTTGACCCTGTCGCCCGCGCCCAACGGCGAGGCGGCGCGGGCGGCCTTTGCGGCCCAGGCCATGCGCGGCTACGGCCTCGTGCCGGAACCGGGCGGGCGCTATTTCCTGCTGCATCCGGCCCACCTGGCCATTGCCCGCAGCCATATCAGCCTCGATGAGTTGCGCCAGCTCAAGCTGGGCGAAGCGGAAAGCCGCGCCCTGTTCGACATCGCGGCCCCGTATTTCGACGAAATCGGCCAGCCGCTGGCATATGGCGACGCGGGCACCTGGTTCATGCGCGCCGATGGCTGGACCGACTTGCAGTGCGCCACGCCGGATGCCGCCACCACGCAAGACCTGTCCGTGTGGATGCCGGAAGGCGAGCACGCGCGCGCCGCGCGCCGTTTGCAAAATGAAGTGCAGATGCTGTGGCATGAACACCCGGTCAATGCGGCGCGCGAGGAACGGGGCTTGAAAGCCGTCAACGCCTTCTGGATCTGGGGCGCCAGCGTCGCCACGGCGCAAGCTCCCGGCTGCGCCGCCAGCCTGCATACCCGGGACGCGCCCGGCTGGCTGGCCGCACTGGCGGAACCGGCGCAGCGCGATGCCAGTCTAAACAGTGTGCTGGCAAGCCAGCAGGACGCCATCGTCGTGCCGGGCGGCCTGATCGAAGCGGCGCAGGCCCAGGAATGGGGCATGTGGCTGCAGCAATTGCAAGCGCTGGAAGCGGACTGGTTCGCGCCCCTGCTGGCGGCCCTCAAGGATGGCCGCCTGGGACAGCTGCGCCTGGTGCTGAGCCACCGCGACGCCTGGCTCGACGTCACCACCAGCAAGCATGCGCAGCGCAAATTCTGGCGCGCGATGACCCTGAACAAGTTGAAAGCATCATGACCCGTACCCGCATCGCCACCCGTCCCTGCCCTTACCGCGAATCCGAATTGCTGCGCCAGGGCGGCATCCATCCCGTGCTGGCCCGGCTGTACGCCTCGCGCGGCTTGTCCGACGCGAAAGAACTGTCGAGCGAACTGGCGGCCCTGATGCCGCCGTCCGGCTTGCTGCACATCGGCGCGGCCGGCGTCTTCCTGGCCGACGCGATTGCCGCCAAGAAACGCATGGTCATCGTGGCCGACTACGATTGCGACGGCGCCACCGCCTGCGCCGTGGCCATCCGCGGCTTGCGCGCCATGGGCGCCGACGTCGATTTCATCGTGCCCAACCGTTTCGAGTACGGCTACGGCCTGACGCCGGAAATCGTCGAGCTCACTGCCCGCGAAAAGTCGCCCGACATCATCATCACCGTCGACAACGGCATCGCCAGCATCGATGGCGTGGCCGAGGCCAACCGGCGCGGCATTTCAAGTCGTCGTCACCGACCACCATTTGCCGGCCGACACCCTGCCCGACGCGGCCGTCATCGTCAATCCGAACCAGCCCGCCTGCGGTTTTCCGTCGAAACACCTGGCGGGCGTGGGCGTCGTGTTCTACGTCTTGCTGGCCCTGCGGGCCGAGCTGCGCCGGCGCGGCATCTTTGATGCGCAAACGCAACCCAAGCTCGACAACCTGCTCGACCTGGTGGCGCTGGGCACGGTGGCCGACGTGGTGCGCCTCGATACCAACAACCGCATCCTCGTCGCCCAAGGCCTCAAGCGCATGCGCAAGGGCAATATGCACGCGGGCGTGGCCGCCCTGTTCCGCGTGGCGGGCCGCGAAGCGCGCAGCGCCACGCCGTTCGACCTGGGCTTTGCCCTGGGACCGCGCCTGAATGCGGCCGGCCGCCTGCAAGACATGTCGCTGGGCATCGAATGCCTGGTCACGGACGACGAGGGCCGCGCCTGGGCGCTGGCCCAGCAATTGAACGACATCAACCTGAAACGGCGCGAAATCGAGGCGGAAATGCAGGATACGGCCCTGCTGCACCTGGACGATTTCGAACCGGCCAACAGCAGCACCATCAGCGTGTTTGACGAATCCTGGCACCAGGGCGTGATCGGCATCGTCGCTTCGCGCCTGAAGGAAAAATTCTACCGCCCGACGATTACCTTCGCACCGGGCGCCGATGGCTGGATCAAGGGTTCCGGACGCTCGATTCCCGGTTTTCACTTGCGCGACGCGCTCGACCTCGTGTCGAAACGGGCGCCGAGCCTGATCGACAAGTTCGGCGGCCACGCCATGGCGGCGGGCCTGACCATCCGCGCCGACGCCTTCGAGGCGTTTTCGCAAGCGTTCGAAGCCGTGGGCCAGGCCTGGCTCAGCCAGCAACAGCTGGAACGTGTGGTGGAAACGGACGGCCCGCTGGAGGACGCCTACTACACGACGGCCTTCATCGAGCTGATGGATGGCCAGGTGTGGGGCCAGGGCTTCGCCCCGCCCGTCTTCTGCGACGAATTCCGCGTCGTCAGCCAGCGCATCTTAAAAGAACGCCATTTGAAACTGTTGCTGGAAAAGAACGGCGTGCGCTTCGACGCCATCTGGTTCGGGCATACGGACGCCCTGGGCGAACGGACAAGGGTCGCCTTCCGCCTCGATGCGAATGAATACAATGGCACGACCAAAGTGCAACTCATGGTGGAGCACGCCGAGCCTGCGTAGTGACACCTGACAGTACCTACTGCGCGTTGGTATAGGCCGCCTGCGATGCTCACCGTACCAGAAGTACGGTTGCGCTTCTCGGCCGCCTCTCCCTTCCGCTCGCTACGGTACTGTCAGGCGTTGCGACATTTGTGGTCTTATTGCTATGTCTCATGTTTACGTGAAACAATGTCGCACCAAACCACAGCGACGGCTGGAACAGCGATTCACACCACCTGAAAGTTATCCAGCACCATGTTGACCGGCCTGAACCACCTCACCCTGTCGTGCGCGACGTGGCGCGCAGCGTCGCCTTTTACCGCGACACCTTGGGCCTGCGCCTGCATGCGCACTGGGACAGGGGCGCGTACCTGTCGGCCGGGGATTTGTGGCTGTGCCTGTCGCTCGATGGGCAGGGCACGGCCGCGCTGGCCAGCTCCGCCTACACGCACTATGCGTTTGCCATTTCACAAGAAAACTTCGCCGCCTTTGCCGCCCGCCTGCGCACGGCTGGCGTGGCGGAATGGCAGCAAAACAGCAGCGCCGGCGATTCCCTGTATTTCCTCGACCCGGACGGCCACCAGCTGGAAGCCCATGCGGGCAGCCTGGCGCAGCGGCTGGCGGCGTGCCGCGCAGCGCCGTATCAGGGCATGGCGTTCGAGGATTGACGTAAAATCGGTATATTTGATAAATTCATTAAAATATCAGGCGACACAAGCACCGTTGCCGTGAAAAAACACTGTCACCCAACGATAAGCCTCTGATAACCTTGCTTTTAAGTCTTAATAAAGCTGACAAGATTCCACCTGACAATAGGCAAATTCGCCACATTTTATTGCAAAAATAAAAATATTGATTGAAAATAGTTAACACTTATTTGTCGTATTCGCTAGAATCGATAACGCATCAGCTAATCCTGAAGATGCATGATCAGTTCTGAGGGCAAACCCGTCGAAAGGCGGGGACGCAAAGCCACCGGCCTACCGCGCGCAAGCGCCACGGCAGCGGGGCTGCCAATGCCCAGGACCGGGACCGCCAGAGCGCGGCGCCAGGCCTGGATGCATTGTCGAGATGTGGCCCTCGCCCAACTCGGAGAGTTTCGCCATGAAAAAAATCATCCCCCAGCATTCCCGTCACGGGCGCCTGCTGCTGGGCGCGACTGCCGCGCTCGTGCTGGGCGCCTGCGGTCCCGGCCAGGAGACCTCGGCGCCGCCTGCCGCCATCGCCACGGCGGCGACCCATTTCAATGTCGAGGTACCCGTCATTCCCGCCGCCGTCGGCGCACTGGTGGTGCAACCGATGTTCCATGCGGCCCCCGCCCTGCTCGATGCACCTGACGGGCGCGACAGCGCCAACAGCAGCGGCTCGGCCCACTGGCGCCCGCACTTGCAGAACGTGCCCGGCGCCATGACGGACATGAGCACGCGCCGCCTGACGGCGCAAAAAATCGCCGTCGCGGAACAGACGGCACAGGATATCGCGCCGCTGGCCAGCGACGGGTCGGGCCCGGCCGCCCCCATGGCCGGCAGCAGCGTGGTAGCCACCTATTCTCCCGCGCAAATCCGCGCCGCCTACGACCTGCCCGCCCTGCCGGCGGCAGGCACGGCGCTGACGCCGGCCCAGGCGGCCCAGCTGGGCGCGGGGCAGACGATCTACATCGTCGACGCCATGCACAACCCGAACGCGGCCGCCGAACTGGCCATCTTCAACCAGAAATTCGGCTTGCCCGGCTGCACCACCAAGGCCATCGCCACGAATGCCACCCTGCCCCTGCCGCCCGCCCCGGCCAGCGGCTGTGAATTTTCTGTTGTCTACAACACGCCATCGAGCACCATGACGGCCACCGCGCCCGCCTATAACTCGGGCTGGGCCATGGAAATCGCGCTCGATGTGCAATGGGCGCATGCCACGGCGCCGCTGGCGCGCATCGTGCTGATCGAGGCGCCCGATGCATCCGTCAACAGCCTGCTGGGCGCCGTGCGCCTGGCCAACCTGATGGGCCCTGGCGTCGTCTCGATGAGCTTTGGCGCCGCCGAAGGCAGCTGGACGGCTTCCGTCGACAGCGCCTTCACGGGCAAGAACATGAGCTACCTGGCCGCCACGGGCGATTCGGGCAGCGGCGTGTCCTGGCCTTCCGTCTCGTCCAACGTGCTGGCCGTGGGCGGCACCACGCTCAGCTACAGCGGCAGCGGCGTGCGCAGCGAAGCAGCCTGGTCCGGCACGGGCGGCGGCATCAGCGCCTACACGGCCCTGCCCACCTACCAGACGGCCAGCGTGCCCGGCCTGACCAATCTGCTGCGGCGCAATGTGGCCGACGTGGCCTTCAATGCCGACCCCGCCACGGGCCAGTACACGGCCGTGATGGCGCCCGGCAGCAGCACCGCCAGCTGGCTCAGCATCGGCGGCACCAGCCTGTCCACGCCGCAATGGGCCGGCCTGATCGCCATCGCCAACGCCAGCCGCGCGCTGCAGGCGAAAACGGCGCTCGGATTGCCGCACAGCATGCTGTACGGCCAGATCGCCACCGTGCCCGGCACCTTTGCCAGCAGCTTTGCCGACATCACGCGGGGCAGCAACGGCACCTGCAGCGTGTGCACGGCCAGGATCGGCTATGACCCGCTGGGCGGCCTGGGCACGCCGAACGTCAAAAGCCTGCTGGCCAGCCTGTCGGGCACGCAGATCGCCCCCGCCGCCCCCGTCGTGGCGCCGGCCGGCATCAGCGGCACGGCCGGCAAGCCGCTGTCGTTCACCGTCTCGGCCACCGCGTCCAATCCACTCAGCTACACCATGCTGGGCGCGCCGGCCGGCATGAGCATCGCCTCAACGGGCGTGGTCAGCTGGACAGCCCCCGTGGCAGGCACGTATGCCGTGACCATGGTGGCCAGGGATAGCGTCAGCGGCCTGACCGGCCAGGGCGTGTACAGCATCGTCATCGCCCCCGTCGCGCCGCCCGTCGTCGCCGCTGGCGCCATCACGGGCAAGGTGGGCACGGCGCTGGCATTCAATGTCAGCGTCACGGCCGCCAATCCCGTCAGCTACGCGCTCGCCGGCGCGCCGGCCGGCATGTCCATCAGCAGCGCCGGCCTGGTGAGCTGGGCCGCCCCCGTGGCGGGCACCTATGCCGTCACCGTGACGGCCAAGGATACCAAGACGGGCCTGAGCGGCAAAGGTCTCTACACGGTGGCCATCGCCGCCCCGCTGCCGCCCGTGGTGACGGTCGCCAGCGTCAGCGGCAAGCCCGGTGTGGCCCTGTCGTTCACGGCCACGACGGTGGCGCCCAACGCCGTCACGTACAGCCTGTCGGGCGCACCGTCCGGCATGGCCATCAGCGCCGCCGGCGTCGTCAGCTGGGCCAAGCCCGTGCTGGGCAGCTACAGCGTGACCGTCACCGCCAGAGATACGAAAACGGGCTTGACGGGCAAGGCCGTGGCCACGGTGAAAATCGCCGCCGCCGGCCCCACGATCAGCGCCGCCCCCATGACGGGCGTGGCGGGCAAGGCCATGAGCGGCAGCATCGTGCTGACGGCGCCTGGTGCAACCTGGCTGCGGATCTCGATCGACGGCGCGCCGCTGGGCATGCAGTTTTCCATGAGCGGCCTGACCATCACCGCCTACTGGCCGCAACCGGTGGCCGGCAGCTATACGCTGAAGGTGGTGGCGCTGGACAGTAACGGCTTGACGGCGCAGCTGACCGTGCCGGTGAGCGTCACGGCAAAATAGACTGCCGCAACGCGGCCTGCCAACGGGGCGCAGCGGGACACACGTCCCCTGCGCCCCGTTTTTCATGCGCGCGGCCCTTGCAGCGAATCCATAAAAGGAGTATACATAGTCCATAAACAGAGTTTTATTGAAGGACATCCCATGAATCTCGCCTACGCCTACCCCAAGAGCCGCTTCGAGCCGGCCGTGCTCGTCGACCTGAACGCCAAGGCCGAGCGCGAGCGCTTGTCGCAAGCGGCCCTGAAAGGCTTCTTCAAGCTGGCCGCCGCCTGGAAGTTGCGCGACGACGATGCGCGCGAACTGCTGGGCGGCCTGTCCAGCAGCGCCTGGTACGAGTGGAAAAAGCACCCGGACCGCGTGCTGGAAGTGGACCGCATCACGCGCATTTCGTATTTGCTGGGCATTTATAAAGCCTTGCACATCCTGTATGGCGACAAGCTGGCCGATGAATGGGTAAGTTTACCCAACAAGAACCCCGTGTTTGGCGGCCGCACGCCGTTGTCGCAGATGCTGGCAGGCGGCCTGCTGGCCATGCAGACCGTGCGCAAGCTGCTCGACGCGCGCCGCGGAGGATTGTAATCGTGCCTGCCGCCCCGCATGCCCACCTGCCGCCGCTGGCAGCCCTGCGCCAGATCGACACCTGCCGCCTGATTCCCTCGCGCTTCGCCGACATGGAAGATTCCGTGCTGGCGCCGCTGGCCGAGGACGACGGCCACCTGCGCGAGCTGTTCGAACTCGATAACGCGACGAATGCGCGCCTGGTGGCCGAGTACGGCGGCGCGCCAGGAATTGGCGTGGACGAGCTGGTTTTTGGCGTGCCGAACTTTCGCATCATCAATGCCGCCTACACGTATGCCCGCCCGGAAGGGGCGCGTTTCAACGATAGCGAGCGGGGCGCCTGGTATTGCGCCTTCGACATGAAAACGGCGCTGGCCGAGATCATTTTCCACAAGACCGTGGAATACCAGGAAATCGACTATTTCGACGACAGCGTCAGCTACCAGTCGCTGCTGGCCGATTTTTCCGCCAGCTTCCACGACTTGCGCGGCCAGCAGCGCTATGCGCGCCTGCCTGGATCCGGCCAGCTACATTGCCTCGCAAGACCTGGCCGCCATCCTGCTCGACGCGGGTTCCATGGGCGTGATCTTCCCCAGCGTGCGGCATGCCGGCGGCACCAACCTGGCCTGCTTCCGCCCTGCCCTGGTGGGCAATGTTCGCAAAGGCGCCGCCTATCGGTTAACATGGCGGGGTACGCCGGTGCCGCGCGTGGAAATCCTCCCAGGATAGCTGCGCGGCACGGCACCCGACTCACCGCAACCTGATCTCACATGCAAACCAATCCTGAAAAAGACACCGAACTGCGCCTCAAAGTGAACAGCGAAACGGCCCGCCTGGCCTGGAGCGAGCTGGAAAAGCACTTCGCCCAGGGCAATGTCGTCTGGATCGCCAATGAACTGGACCTGGTCGAAGTGGCCGTGCGCATCTCGCACGACGACAAGGCCACCATCACGCAATGGATGGCCGACGGCAAAGTCGCCAAGGTCTCCGACCAGCAGGCGCTGGACTGGCAAGCAGCCGATGCGGCCCTGTGGGCCGTCGTCGTCAGCCCGTTCATCCTGGTGCAGCAGGAAAAACCGACGAAACACTAAAGACTGCGTTCGAGCAGCAGGCGCAGCGACGCGCTGCCATCGATACGCGTCACGCTGTCGCTGCGGCCCGCATCCTCCACATACGATTGCCCTTGCAGCTGCTGCTGGCGCAGCAGGTTGGCCGCCGACAGGCGCACGCGCGTCTTCGCGTCCGGCTGCCACAGCGCATACGCGTCCAGGGTGCGCCGCACGCCCCCGCATCACTGCTGGCATGCGCATCGAGCCGCGCCAGGCCGCCCGTCTGCACGTGCAGATTGCCGCCCATGCTCATCCCAGGCGAGAGCCGGTAATCGAGTCCAAGGTTCAGCGTGGCCGGCACCTGGCTGGCCAGGCGGTTGCCGGGACCCGGCACGGCGGCGACACTCGACCAGTTGCGCCCCGCGTTGGCGCGCACGTCGAGGTCGGGCGCCTGCGCCCACCAAGTCCGCAAGGGGAACTTCACATCCATCTCGATGCCGCGCACCGTGGCCGTGCCGTTGTTGAACGGGCTGGCCGTCCAGATGCCATCGCGCTGGAACAAGCGCTGCACGGTGACGTCGCTGATGCGCCGCGCGTAGCCCGACAGGCTGGCCACGCCGCTCTTGCCGAAATAACTTTCCCAGGCCGCGTCCAGCCCCCACGCCAGTTCCGGGCGCAGGTCGGGATTGCCCTGGAAATCGGGATTGTTGGCACTGTTGCCATTGTTGATGGTATAACGGCGCGGCACCAGGTTGCGCGTGGCGGGCGCCTTGTAGGTGCGCGCCAGCGCCAGCCGCAGCTGGTCGCGCTCCCGCTCCGGCAACTTCCACAGCAGCTGCGCCACGGGGCTCCAGACCTTGGCCCGGGTGCGCACTTCGCTCAGGGTGCGGCCCTCGGTCGCCGTCTGCAAGCCTTCCCAGTGCACGCCCGCATACATTTGCAGGCGCGGCGTCACGTCCCATTCATCCTGCGCATACAGGGCCAGGCGCCGCACGTCGGCCGTGTAGTCTTCATCGAGCGCATACGGCGCGCCGCCGGCAAGATAGGTGTCGCGCTGGCGGCGCGACTCGCTGCGGCGTATCAGGCTGCCGTCCCAGCCCAGGCTCAGGGCGTGTCCGCCGCCCAGCCGGCCCAGGTATTTGCCGCTGCTGTTGACGCTGTCGTCGACGGCGTCGGAGACCACGCCGCGCAGCAGCAGGGGCGCGCCATCGGCCGCCGCGCCATGAAACGCGTAATCCGTGTCGCGCCGGTTGTGGCTGACGCCCAGTCTGGCCGTCAGCTTGCCCGCCGCCCCCAGCGCGTGCGACCAGCTCACGTCGCTGCGCGCTGAAAACACGCTCGCTTGCGAGGTGGCGCCATTGCGCGGATACGCCGTGGGCATGCCCAGCAAGACCGTTTCGCTGGCCACGCCGTCAAATCCCGTGCGGTACCAGTCCAGCAGGCTTTGCCAGGTGACGGTGTCGCCCTTGTCCAGGGTCCAGTGCAGGCGCGGCGTCAGGCTGGCCTTGTTGACGGACGAGGCATTGCGCGTGCGCGTGTCGCGCAGCGCCAGCGGCGTGCCGGTGGAATCGGCGATGGTTTCCGTCGTCCTGCCGGCCACGTCATCGGCCGTGCGCTCGACCGCCCCCGTCAGCGAATAGGCGAAACCGGGCAGCTTGTCCGCCACGCGCAGCGATGCGGCAGGCTGCCAGCGGCCATCCTGCCTGCCCGCACCCAGTTTCCATTCGCGCTCGGCGCCGCTGGCACCCTTGCGCAAGACCACGTTGATGCTGCCGGCGACGGCCTGCATGCTGTATTCGGCCGTCGCGCTGCGTAAAATCTCGATGCGCTCGATCATCTCGGGCGCGATCGATTCGATGGAAAAACCCGGTGGCGCCGGTTCGCCGTTGATCAGCATCTGCGTGTAGCCGGCGCCCAGGCCCCGCATGCGCACCTCGCTGCCGACGACGGACACGCCGGGCTGGCGCTTCAGGGCCGCCGCCAGGCTGGCGTCGCCATATTGGGCAAGATCGTCGCGGCTGACGATGATTTTCGCGGCCGTGTCGTCGCGCCGCTGCTGCAGGCCGCTGGCGGCGGTAATTTCAACTTTCTGCAGCGGCGCCTCGTCGGCGCAGGCAGCGGCCGGCAAGAGCAGAAAAAGGAGAGGGAAAGTCGGGCTGGCGCTGCGCATGATGCCTTTTCTACACTGCGGGTACGGGAGCGCGCAGTGTAGAGGATTTGACAATGCGCAGCAAGCGCATTGTCAAGCCAGCTTCAGTGCCCGCCGCCCAGATACGCCGCGATCACCTTCGGGTCCGTTTTCAGGCTCTCGGCCGGGCCATGCACGGAGATGCTGCCGTTTTCCAGCACGTAGCCGTAATCGGCCACGTTCAGGGCGGCGGCGGCGAATTGCTCCACCAGCAGCATGGTCACGCCTTCGCCTTTCAGGCGCGTGATGATGCGGAACACTTCCTCCACCAGGATCGGCGCCAGGCCCATCGACGGCTCGTCCAGCAGGATCACTTCCGGGTTCAGCATCACGGCGCGGGCCATGGCCAGCATCTGCTGCTCGCCGCCCGACAAGGTGCCGGCCAGCTGGTCGCGCCGCTCCTTCAGGCGGGGAAACAGCTCCAGGGCCTTGTCCAGATCGCCCTTGATGTCGCCTTTCGGGCGCGCCCGCGTAAAACGGGGAAAGGCGCCCAGCAGCAGGTTGTCCGTCACCGACATCGAGGCAAACACGCGCCGGCCTTCCGGCGAATGGGCCAGGCCGGCGCGCGCGATGCGGTGCGAATCGAGCCCCGTGACATCCTTGCCGCCCAGGGTGACGCTGCCGGATTTCGGTTTGAGCATGCCGGAAATGGCGCGCATGGTGGTGGTCTTGCCGGCGCCGTTCGAGCCGATCAGGGTCACCAGCTTGCCCTTCGGGACTTCCAGCGAAATGCCGTGCAGGACTTCGACTTTGCCGTAGGCGGCGTGCAGATTGTTAATGGTCAGCATGGTCTTCCTCTCAATGCGCCGCAGGGCTCAGGGTGTCGGCGCTGCCGCCCAGGTAGGCTTCGATCACTTTCGGATCGCTCTGGACAAGCGCGGGCGCGCCCTCGGCGATCTTCTGGCCGAAGTCCAGCACCGTCACCACGTCCGACAGGGCCATCACCACGTCCATGTGATGCTCGATCAGGATGATGGTGATGCCGTGTTCGCGGATCTTGCGGATGATGGCCATCAACTCTTTGATGTCGGGCGCCGTCAGGCCCGCCGCCGGTTCGTCGAGCAGCAGCAAACGGGGGTTGAGGCCCAGCGCGCGGCCGATTTCCAGCAGCCGCTGCTTGCCGTATGGCAGATTGCGCGCCTCTTCGTTGGCCAGGTCCGCCAGGCCGACGAATTCCAGGATGCTGGCGGCCCGCTCGCGCGCGGCCTTCTCTTCGCGCTTGTAGCGGGGCGTATGCAGCATCACGTCGAGCACGTTCGACTTGAACGTATTGTGCAAGCCCACCAGCACGTTCTCGGTGGCCGTCATCTCGCCGAACAGCTGCACGTTCTGGAAGGTGCGCGCCACGCCGCCCAGGGCGATTTCGGACGGCGTGCGGCCGGAAATGACGGCGCCGGCAAACTCCACCTTGCCCGCCGTCGGCTTGTAGATCCCCGTGAGCACGTTCATCATCGTGCTCTTGCCCGAGCCGTTCGGCCCGATCAAGCCGTGCACGGAGCCCTGCGTGACGTTCAGGTCCACCTGGTTCAGCGCTTTCAGGCCGCCGAACTGCATCAGGGCCTGCTCCACGCGCAGCAGGGTGGCGCCCTGCTGCCCGCCTTGCGCATGATCAAACGGCGCCACGCCGTGCGAAGCGACGGCTTGCACATGGCGCCGGCCCTTGCCAATAAAGCTCATCAAAAAGCCCACGATGCCGTCCTGCAGGTAGTACACGACAAATAAGGTCATCAGGCCGAAGATGGTCAGACGCCAGTCGACCATGTTGTCCAGTTTATACGAGTAGGCGGCCAGGCCGATGGTGGCCACCAGGGGCACGAGCACGCCGCGCACGGTGGAGCGCTTTTTCGCCAGCATGAAGGCCGAACCGATCACGCCCAGCACGGCGGCGGATACGGCGATCTTGCGGAACAATTCGATGTCCGACAAGAGGCTGGGCAGCATGACGACGATCAGGGCGCCGATCAGCGCGCCCGAGCGCGTCTTGCGTCCGCCCATGATGACGGCCAGCAGGAACAGGATCGTCAGCTCGAAGTTATAGGTATTCGGCGAAATATACTCTTCCGAATACGCATACAGGCTGCCGGCCAGGCCCGCGAAGCCGGCGCTGATGACGAAGGCATACACCTTGTAGCGGTACACGGACACGCCCATGCAGTCCGAGGCGATGGGGCTGTCGCGCAGCGCCTCGAAGGCGCGGCCCAGGTTCGACTTCAGGATGCGGTGCACCACCACCAGCGAGATCACCAGCAGCGCGGCGACCATGTAGTAGTACTCCACTTCCGTCAGTTTGTGGCCGAACAGGACGGGCTTGTGAATCTTGATGCCCATCGGCCCTTCCGTCAGGAAGCTCATCTCGTTGATCAGGATTTGCACGATGGTGCCGAAGGCCAGCGTCACCATGGCCAGGTAGGGTCCCGTCACGCGCAGGGCCGGCAAGGCCAGGATGGCGCCGAACAGGGCCGCGCCCGCGATACTGGCGGGGATGGCCAGCCAGAACGACACGCCCAGCTTGAACACCAGCACGCCCGTTACGTACGAGCCGATGCCGAACAGGCCGGCGTGGCCCAGCGACACCTGCCCCGTGTAGCCGACGACGATATCGAGGCCGAACAGCAGAATGGCGTAGATCAGGATGGTCTCGGCCAGGTGGATGTAATACGGGTTCGGGATGACGATGGGGAACAGCGCGAGCGCGGCCAGTCCCGCCGCGCTCAGCGCCAGCATGGTGATTTTCTTGTTCATGTGGTCCTCAGACTTTCTTGATCGCGGCTTTGCCGAACAGGCCGGACGGCTTGACGGCCAGTACCAGCAGCAACAGCAGCAGGCCTGGCACTTCCTTGTAGCCCGTGGAGATGTAATAGCCGGTGGTCGTTTCCGCGATGCCCAGGATCAGGCCGCCCACGATGGCGCCCACGCCCGAGGTCAGCCCGCCGATGATGGCCACGGCAAACGCTTTCAAGCCCAGCGAGGCGCCCATGGTGGCCCCCGTCAGGGTCAGCGGCGCCACCAGCACGCCCGCAAAGGCGGCCGTGGCAGACGACAGCGCATAGGAAAAGGTGATGACCATGCCCGTGTTGATGCCCATCAAACCGGCCGCGTCGCGGTCGTTGGCCGTCGCCACGACGGCCTTGCCGTAGATGGATTTGCGGTTGAACACTTCGACGGCCAGCATGATGGCCAGCGCGCCGACGATGACGGCCACCTGCATCTGCTGCACGTTGGCGCCAAACACCTGGAACGGCGCGGCCGACAGCGGCGACGGGAACATCAGGTCATCCTTGCCCCAGATGTTTTCCGCCACGTTCTTGAAAATGATGGCCAGCGCGATGGTCGACATGATCCAGCCGAATTCGGACTTGATCTTGATGGCGGGCCGCACGCCTATCCATTCGACGAACACGCCCTGCAAGGCGCCGAAGACGATGACGATGGGGATCATCAGCAGGTAGCTCATGTACGGGCCGCCGTGGATGGTGCCCACCAGGGACAGGCCCACGAGCGCGCCCAGCATCAGGGATTCGCCCTGGCCAAAGTTGAGGGTGCCCGATGTCGCGAAGGTCAGCTGGTAGCCGAAGGCGATGACGGCATAGATCATGCCCAGCGCGATGCCGCTGAAGACGAGCTGCAGGAAGATTTCCATGGTATTCCCCGAAGGATGGAGGATAAAAAAATGGCCAGTCCTGATTCCTCAAGGCTGGCCACTGCGCGGCGAATGTCTGCCAGGCTTATTTCGCGAGGACGACTTTGCCGTCCTTGACTTCGCCAAACACGGTCAGCTCGGCCGTGATCGCTTCATGGTTGGTCTTGCTGAACGGCTTGTTGTAGGTGGTGACGGCGCCTTCCACTTTTTCACTCAGGTTTTCCAGCGCGGCGCGCACTTTCGGGCCATCCGTGCCGCCCGCCTGCTTGAAGGCCGCGGCCAGCAGGTAGATGGAATCGTAGCCTTGCGCAGCCGAGACGGCCGACGGCATGCGTCCGCCCGACGGCTTGTAGGCGGCCACGTAGGCGTCGATGAAGGCCTTGCGCTTGGGCGTGCTGGCATCCTGGATGAAGGTTTGCGGCATGCGCGTGCCATTGCCGTTCTTGCCCGCGTTGTCGATGAAGTTACCCATGGCCAGGGTCCAGCTGCCGATCAGCGGCACTTTCCAGCCCAGTTTTTCCATGCCGTTGGCGATCTGCGCCAGTTCCGGGCCGATGCCGTAGGTCAGCACGACTTCCGCCCCCGCCTGCTTGGCTTTCAGCAGCTGGGCCGTCATGTCGACGTCCTTGATGTTGTTGTATTTTTCAACGGCGACGGGCTTGATGCCCTTCTTGTCGAGCGCCTTTTCCAGGTCTTCACGGCCCAGCTGGCCATAGTTGGTGGAGTCGGCCAGGATCGCCACTTTCTTGAACTTGCGGTTCTCGATCGCCTCATGCACGATCATGCCGGACTGGATGGTGTCATTGGCCGCATTGCGGAAGATGTAGTTTTCCGGCTGGTCGGCGAATTGCTTGGTGACGATGGAACCCGTCGCCACATTGTTCATGACGGGAATCTTGGCTTCCTGGTAGAAGCGCTGCGAAGCGAGAGCCACGCCCGTATTGATGTAGCCGACAGTGGCGGCAACCTTTTCCTTGTTGATCAGTTCCTGGGCGATCTGCACGCCGCGTTCGTTCTTCGCTTCGTCATCGCGCTCGATCAGCAGCAAGGAACGGCCCAGTACGCCACCCTTGGCATTGATTTCCGCGACGGCCAGCTTGACGCCGTCGCGCATCGACACGCCCATCGGCGCGGAACCGCCCGTAAACGGACCGGACACGCCGATCTTGATGGGGTCGGCTGCGACGGCCGCCTGCGAAAAACCCAAAACCAAACTTGCCACGAGCAATTTCTGTTTCAAATTCATTGTCATCTCCTCTAATACAACGTTTTTAATGCCACTTATTTTTATAGTCGTACGCTGGATAACCGCCCCATCGATAAATCATTGTAGGTGAGTAAACATGCACCAGCAACAACTACATATGACGCGTCGCAACATGCGAAAAAGACCGCATTACCCGTCCGATGTCAGTCTTTTGTAAGGAAAATATGGCGCAAATTGGCGCACCTGCGCCATTCGGCAACAGCCCTGCCGCCGATACGGGACGGCCAGGCGACTTCGACAGCGAGCTGATCTGGCGCAATACTGCTACTCCTCAGCATGCTAATGTCGGCCATGCCAGCGCATGCGCGCCGGCCCCGTCAGCCACTGCTACCGCATGGAGGCCATATGCAGCGCCCGTCGACATCATCCCTCTTCCCCCTGCTGCTTGGCGCCAGCCTGCTGCTGGGCGGCTGCGCCACCGATCTGGCGCCCGTGCGCACCTTTGCCGAACAGACGCAAAAGATGGCGGTTCACTTCGAGCCCATGCTGGCGGGCGGCGTCCACAGCTGCATGGACAAAGCCATGCGCAAGCGTTTGATCCTGGCCGAGCGTTTCGATGCGCAAGCCAGCGAACAGGCGGCGCGCGCCGATTGCGCCGCCCTCGCGCAGGCCAGCGCGTCGGTCGCCAGCCTGAACGACGTCCTGTTGCGCTATGCGCACACGCTGGCGGCGCTGGCCGACGACAAGCTGCCCGTCTACAAGGAAGAGTTTGGCGGACTCGGCGAGGCGCTGGGCGGCCTGGCGCAGCCGGGCGCCGGCGCGCCCCTGCTCGATGCGGACAAGCTGTCCAAGGTCGTCAAGCTGAGCGAGCACCTGAGCCGCCTGGCCACGCAGCGCCTGCAGAAATCGGCCCTGCGCGAACTGCTCGACGAGCAGGAAGCCATCGATATCGTCGGCAATGCGCTCAAGGAGTATGCGCTGCGCGGCTACCGCGCCGGCTTGCAGGATGAATTGCGCGACCTGGCCCTGCTGCGCGGCGCCGTCGATAACGCCGCGCCACGCGAACCGCTGGCCGCCAACTACATCCGCACGCGCTTGCACCTGGAAGGCCGGCAGCTGCAGGAAAGGGAAAAGATCGCCGCCGCGTACGTCGCCGCCGTCGATGCGCTGCAAGCGAGCGTGGCCGCCCTGCGGGCCAATCTCGACCGCCTGCAGGCGCCCGAACTGGAACGGCAACTGGCGCGGTTTTCACGCGACGTCGAAACGCTGCAGCGGCAAGCGGCCTTCTATGCCCCGGCCCGCTGGTAAATGGCAGGCCCACCGGAGAATCCCATGTCCCCCCTGACCGAACTGACGAAAGAGCAAAGCTACGCCATCGCCGACAGCCTGGCGCAGGCGTCAAGCCTGGTGCTGGAATTGCGCATCCGCGAACGGGAGGCGCTGGCGCCGGACGAGCGCGCGCTGCTGGAGCAATATGAAAACCACCTGGACCAGATGGTGGCCCTGTTCCGCGCCTATGGCATTTACCTGACGGCCGAAGGCGCCGAGCAGGCGCGCGTCGAGATCGACGGCGCCATCGCCAGGGGCAAGCAACAGCTCAAGCGCATCGCCGACGTCAAGGCCGCCATAGTCGCGGCGGCCAAACTGGTCGACCTGGGCGCGGCCATTTTGTCGCGCGACCCGTTTGCCATCGGCGAGGCGGCGGCCAGTTTGCGGGCCAAGCCTAAAAAAAACGCTCAGGCTTGACCCGGCCGCCGGGCAAGCGGCTTACTCGATGCTGAGCACGCCCTGCTCCGAACTCTGATGCGTCCCGGCGCCATCGGCCGCTTCGGCCAGGCTCCAGGCGTAGCCGCCGGCCGCCGGCGCCGACGTCAACGCGTAGTGCGCGCCCGGTTTCAGTCCGGTAGCCAGGATGGTGCCGCCGGCCTGGGTCGAGACCCAGTCCATGCGGGCGGCGGGCGCCACTTCGCGGTTGAACAAGGCGTGCAGCTGCCCGCCCAGCAGCAGTGCCTCCGTGTTGGCTGCCGCCGGCAGGCGTATGGCGCTCGGCGCAGCGGCCGGCCCCGTGCCGCCGTCATTGTCGGCAACGGCCAGCACATGCAGGAAGTACTCGGGCGCGTTCAGGGCGGGCGCCGCGGGCGCCGCCACTTCCAGGCGCCAGGCGCCGACATCGCTGGTCCACGATTGCTGCTTGCTGACCAGCGGCGTCTGATTGCGCCACAGATAACTGCCATCGGCCTGGCGCCGGCGCACGGTGAAGCGGCAATCGGCGCCGTTGGCGGCAACGGCGCCCGTTTCGAGATCGGTCTGCGCACAGCCATTGCCCCCCTCCTGCGCACCGCCCACCTTGCGCACGCTGGCATTGAGCGGCAGGATCGTCTGCGCCGTCAGCATGCCGCCGCCATTGCGAATGGTGACGATGCGCTCCTGGCCCGCGTTGTAGCCCAGCTGGTACTGGCCATTGCCCAGCGCCGTCACGCCGGGCGCGCCCGATACGGGATCATTTGCCGTGTGCAGCAGGAAGGTGGCCGGCAAGGCCTGCTTGCTGCGCACGCTGTCGAAGACGACAGTGACCGGCTTGCCCCAGAACGATGGCGAGCGCAGGAACAGCACATTGCGCACGAAACCGTTGGCCATATCGAGCTTGCTGGACGCATAGGCCTTGCTTGCATTGCCGCTGGTGTAGGTGTACTGCGGCGTATTTTCGTAACGGATGATGCCGTCGAGCGCATTCGGGCCCGCAGGGCTGATTTCCTCGATCGTCGGATAGCCCTGTCTCGGCGCATAGAACCATTGGCCGCCGTCATTGCTGAATTCCCTGTCTCCGCGCGTGAACCGCTCGTTCTTGTCGAATATCAGCAGCGTATTGTGGGCAATGCTGCGCGTGTAGTAGTTCCACCAGTGGCTGCTGCCATATTCTTCATACAAGCCCGTGTCGAGCAGCAGCGGCGCCTTGTAATTGAGCGAAAAACTGTTCTGGTCGAAGTGCTGGTGATTTTCCGCGATAAAGGACGTCGATTTGAATTCCAGCAGCGTGGCATTCGCATAGTCCCAGGTATCGCGCATCAGCACCTGGCCCGACGTCCTGAAATGGCGCGACAGTTCCAGCGATTCCAGCGGCGCCGCCGGCAGTTGAACGGGCCACAGCAGCCGTTCCAGTATCAGGGCATCGTGCGCGCTGCGCGACGCCACGACATGCTCGCGATAAAACTTCCCGGCCACGCCATCGGCCGTATCCGTCACCGCGCCCAGCGCCAGCTGCCCGATCAATGTGCTGCCGAGCGGCGTCGTGAAATTGTCGCCGCTGGCGGGAAAGCTGCCGTCATGGCGCAAGCCGTAGATATACGGATAGATCAGCCTGGCTTGCCAGTCGGCCTGCAACAGGGGCGCCGTCCCCGTACTTTCCAGCGCGCTGCGCCACAGGAGCAGGCGCTCGGGAATGCTCGATACGCCATAGGCAAAGCCCATATGGTGGCCGCCGTCGACCGAAATCAGGGCGCGTGCCGCAAGAAAGCCCTTTTCGTAGTGCGCATACGATGTTTCAATCATCGGCAACACTTCCGGATGCTCGTCGACGATGGCCAGCAAGCCGACGGTGACATTATTGACGGCGCTGAACGGGTGGCCGCTGATATAGAAGCCGGCGATGGACGGCTTCGATTCGCTGCGGTCCCACTGTTCATACACGGGCTTCTTCTTGCAATCAAAACTGGTGCTGGTGATATATAACTGCTGATAGCCGCACATCGAGACAAACAGATTCTCGTGCCCCTTGCCCGTATCGGCGGCGATCGTTTCCTTGATTCGCTGCGCCGTCAGGTCGCGGTAGGTGCCGAAACCCACGGCGTCGGGCACGGCGCGCGCGCCCGTTTCGGCAAACAGCCAGTCGTACAGGATGCCCATGGCGCCCACCCGTCCGCCCGACGACCACTCGCCGCCGGCCACGGCGGGCGTCACCAGCAGCTTGTCGAGGTAATTCAGGGCGCCATTCAGATATTTCGCATTGCCCGTCAGGCGGTAGGCCATGGCCAGCATCTGCGCAGTTTCATAAATCGTGCCGCGGCTGCCGGTAGCCACGTTGCACACGTCCGGCACGCCGCCGGCAGGGGGAATCAGCGGACAGGCCTGAAGCGTGGCCACCCGTCCGTCGACACGCTCCATGAAGCCGTACCAGGCCTTATTGAGCAAAGCATCCATCGCCGGTGCCTGCCACAATTCATGGCCGCCGCCATCGAGCAAACGGAAATTGCGCATGGTTTCATTGCGCCGCATGCCTATCCTGCTGATCTGCCCATCCGCCTTCCATTCCATCGGTGGCGTGGCGCCGGTGCCGTCGACCGTTCTCCAGCCCATGGGCACGGCAACGCCATTGACTCTCAGGTCAATTTTATGGGTCTGGCTATTCCATGACAACTGGATGTTCGACCAGACATCGGGTTTTAAATCGATCCTGGCGACAGACAGATACTGGGCCAGTCCATTGACCTGGAAGCCGACCTGAAAACCGAGGCTTTCCCCCGCCGCACCGGCCGGGCTATCGTAGGAATCGACGTGGCGGATAAAAAAGCCATTGCGGCTCGGACTGAATTCGCCAAAAACCGGCTGGTTGACGCTATCGAGCGCATCCTTGCGCCCGGCGAACAGCTCCAGGCTGATGCTGCCGCCTGCGGCGGGAAACGCGGCCGGCAGATTCGGCAATTGCGGTTTCAGCGCATCGAAACTGGCTTGATTCAGGAATAGCCGCGGATGGCCCTGCTTGATGGGCGCTGGCAATTGCGCCATCGCGGAAGAGGCAAGCAGGCAAAACATGCCCAGCACGGCATGCGCCATTTTCCTCGGCAAGAACGGCACACCGCTGTGGCGATGGCGAAACATTGTTTTCTGTTGGCGAATCATTTGACTTTGCACACGGGCTCCCGGAATCAACCAGTTAATAAAAAAACCATATGGCGAATACTGCCATACAATTTTTCAAAAAAGCCAATAATGATCATCAAATAACAAATTATTGAAAGAAAATATAAGCAGTAGGAATTACCACGAAGAATTAATATTTCCGATCAAAAACAAACAATTCCTTCAACACATTCCAATTGCACCAGGCCTGCCCCAGGCAGCCGGCCATGCCCTCAAGGCTCGGGCGGACGGTGCCCCATCGCATGCGTGGCCATCTTCAGGTACAGGAACGATTGCTCCTCGCTGTGCGCGTAGCCCATCTGCCCTTCGGCCAGGGCCACGGATTTCTGCTGCAGCGCTTCCGGGTAGTCCAGGTCGCAGGCGGCGTCGAGCCAATGGCGCGCCCGGGCTTCGTCGATATCGGCCAGCATGTTCGCCACGATGAACATGGCCGGCGCCACGCCCCGTTGCGCGGCCAGCTCCAGCCAGCGCAGGGCGGCGGCGCCGTCCTGCGGCCCGCCCATGCCGTTCTTGTGCATCAGGCCCAGGTAATACGCGGCGGGACCGCTGCCCTGCCCCGCCTCCCGTTCGAACAGGATGCGCGCCTGCGGCTGGGCCGCGGCTCCCGCGCGCATCAGGGTCTTGGCCTGGGCCGTGAGATCCTGCCCTGCCGATGCCAGCGGCGATACGGCCAGGGCGACGACGCACAACCATGCCTTCATTTCGACAGGTCCACTTGATACAGCGCAAAGCCCTTGCCCGCGCCATCATCAGGCTTCAGCTGCGTGACGTTGCCGATGCCGGCCGCCCTGGCCAGCTCGATCACGTTCGGCGCCGAATGGAACACTACCGGACCTTTCGTGGCAACCCTGGCGAAGCGCCAGCTGCGCGCCGCGCCGTTTTTCGCCCGCGTCAGGTTTTTTTCTTGCGTCACATAGGCGATCAGCAGTTCGCGGTTGTTGTCGGGCGAGGCCACCACCGTCTTGCTGCCGTCGAGGCCAGGGAAATTGCCGCCGCCGCTGGCGCGGTAGTTATTCGTCGCGATGAGGAACTCCTGGCTGGAATCCACGGGCTTGCCCTTGTAGGTGAGCCCCTGGATGCGCCGGCCCGGCGGCTGCGTGACGTCGATCTGGTAGCGCACGTCGGCGCTGGTGATCGTGTCGAAGTTGTAGCTCGGATGGGCCGTGTTGACCAGTTCCTGCGCTTCCAGCTTGTTCGGGTCGATGGTGTTGAAGCGCCGCGCCGACTGCTCCAGCCAGGCTTTCAGCTCCGCGCCATTCATCTTCACGCCGTACAGCGCGTTCGGATACAGATACAGGTCGGCCGCGTTGTTCAGCGCCACGTTGCCCGCCTTCACGTCCGTGTAGTCGGATACGCCCGCCGAGCCGCTCTTGAACGGCGACGACATCGACAGCACGGGCAAGTGCGCGTACTGCGGCAAATTCGCCTTCACGTAGGCGGCCAGGTAGGCCGATTGCGCCTGGTTCACCACCTCGATGGCACTCACGTCACCCACGTCGGCGAAATATGTCGACATGCGGAAATCCGTGGCGCCGACCGGTGTCTGCACGTAGGCGATGGTGGCCGCGTGCTCCTCGGCCACCAGTGCGGCGATGGCCGCATCAGGCTGTACATAGCTCTTGTCCGCGTTCTGGATGCCCCGTGCTTCCACCGTGGTGGCGCTCTTGTCGACCACCCACTGCTTGCCGTCGTGGCGCAGGCGCAAGCCGATCACGCCCAGGTGCTTGCCCCACAAATTGGCCATCACGGTGGGCACGCCGTTGACCAAGCCACGGGCCTTGTCGACGCCGGGCAGATTAAACTGCGGCACCGTGCTGGCCGCGTTCGGGAACAGCTGGTGCGAGTGGCCGATCAGCATGGCGTCCACGCCCGGCACTTGCGACAGGTAGTAATTGCCGTTTTCCATGGTGGGCGAGTACGGGCTGTCATCGAGACCGCCGTGCGAAATGGCCACCACCAGTTCGGCGCCTTTCGCGCGCATCTCGGGAATGAATTTTTCCGCCGTCTCGCGCACGCCCTGCGTGTAGACGCGGCCTTCCAGCCAGCGCTTGTCCCAGGCCATGATGGTGGGCGGCGCAAAGCTGATGATGCCCACCTTCACGCTGCTGGTCACCGGTTTTCCGTCGGGACCGGTGGCCGTGATCTGCTTGTCGATGATGTGATATGGCGCAAACAGGGGCTTGCCCGTCCTGACGCTGTAGACGTTGGCCAGCACTTGCGGGAACGCGGGACCGGCGCAGCGCGGCTTGCCGGCATCGACGCTGTCGACGTCGAAGCGGTTGCCCGTCACCTGGCTCAAAAACGCCAGGCCGTAGTTGAATTCATGGTTGCCGATGCCGCCGCCGTCCACTTTCAGCAAATTCATGGCCTTGTAGATGGCCAGGGTCTGGTCGCAGGCCAGCGGTTTCACGAGGGCCTGGTAGTCGGCCAGGGCCGTGCCCTGGATGGTGTCGCCGTTGTCGAGCAGCAGATTGTTCGGAAATTGCGCGCGCGCCTGGGCGATCAGCGCCGCCGTGCGTTCCAGGCCGATCGACGGCTCCGCCTGCAGCTTGTAGTAATCATAACTGAGCACGTTCGCGTGCAAGTCCGTCGTCTCCAGCAGGGCCAGGGTGGCGCTGCTGCCGGCCGGCGCGGCCGATGGCGCCGGGGCGGATCCCGTGGCGGCGGGCGGCAAGGCGCCGCAGCCGGCCAGCAGCAGCGGTAACAGGGCGAGACGGGGAAGTTGAAGCATGATGTATTCCTGTGGAAAGACAATATCGCCAGCATCATACGCAGCACGCCAGCCATCTTCAAGGCAAAAATATTGTCGAAAATACAGCAAAATCGGCATTTTATTGCCCCGCGCGGCGGCAATTGCGCCGCGGCGGCAGCGGAAACGCGCCGCGCTCGCGTATAATTCAAGGTTTGATTTCACCATAGAAGACCAGAACATTATGGAAGCCGAACGCATCAATATCATCTCCGCCCTGCTCAACGACCTGACGGTCCGCGAAGCCGAACTTCGGAGGTATCTTTGACTTCACTGTCAAGTCGGAGAAACTAGAGCAAGTCAACGAAGAGCTGGAAGACCCTACCGTCTGGAACGATCCCAAGCGCGCCCAGGACCTCGGCAAGGAGAAGAAAGCGCTGGAAGCCATCGTCTTCACCCTGGCCAAGGCCGATGCCGACCTGCGCGCGCGACACCCGCGACCTGTTCGACATGGCCCGCGAAGAAGGCGATGACGAGACGCTCGAAGCGATCGAGCAGGACGTGCAGGAGATCCGCAAGGTCATCGAAAGCATGGAATTCCGCCGGATGTTCAACAATCCGATGGACCCGAACAACTGCTTCATCGACATCCAGGCCGGCGCCGGCGGCACGGAAGCCCAGGACTGGGCTTCGATGCTGCTGCGCCAGTATCTGCGCTATTGCGAACGCAAGGGTTTTAAAGTTGAAATCCTCGAGCAGTCCGACGGCGAGGTCGCCGGCATCAAGACGGCCACTTTGAAGGTCGAGGGCGATCACGCCTACGGCTTCCTGCGCACGGAAACGGGCGTGCACCGCCTGGTGCGCAAGTCGCCATTCGACTCGGCCAACGGCCGCCATACGTCGTTTACGTCGCTGTTCGTGTATCCGGAAGTCGACGATTCGATCGAGATCGACGTCAACCCGGCCGATATCCGCGTCGATACCTACCGCGCGTCGGGCGCCGGCGGTCAGCACATCAACAAGACCGACTCCGCCGTCCGCATGACCCACGCGCCGACCGGCATCGTGGTGCAGTGCCAGAACGACCGTTCGCAGCACCGCAACCGCGCCGAAGCGATGGAAATGCTGAAAGCGAAACTGTACGAGCATGAACTGCGCAAACGCATGAGCGAACAGCAGAAGCTGGAAGACTCGAAAACGGACGTGGGCTGGGGGCACCAGATCCGCTCCTACGTGCTGGACCAGTCCCGCATCAAGGACTTGCGCACCGGCTTCGAGACGGGCAATACCAAGGGCGTGCTCGATGGCGACATCGACGACTTCATCTCCGCCTCGCTCAAGCAAGGCGTATAAGGATGAACGCCTCCGCTCCAGTACCGGCGCAGCGTGCCTTCCTGTTCGACATGGATGGCACGATCGTCGACAACATGGCCTTCCACACGACATCGTGGCTGGCGTTCTTTGAACGCCACGGCCATGCGCTGGACGCGGACGCCTTTTTCCGCGACACGGCGGGACGGCAGGGGCACGAAATCATCGCCAAGTACCTGGGCGAGGATGCCGACCACGCCACCCTGCTGGCGGAAAAGGAAGTCGTCTACCGCGAACTGTATGGCCCGCACCTGGCGACAGTGCTTGGCTTCGACCGGCTGATCGCCAGCGCGCGCCAGGCTGGCGTCGGGCTGGTGGTGGGCACGGCCGCGCCGGACGAGAACATCGCGTTCACGCTCGACGGCCTGAACCTGCGCCACCGCTTCGACGCCATCGTCGGCGCCGCCGACGTGGAACGGGGCAAGCCGCACCCGGACGTTTTCCTGAAAGGCGCGCTGCTGGCCGGCGCGCTGCCGCAAGACTGCATCGTCTTCGAAGACGCGCCCCTGGGCGTGGAAGCGGCGCGCCGCGCCGGCATGCGCGTCGTGGTGCTCACCACCACCCTGCCGGCCGAGGCCTTTGCCGCCTTCGACAACGTCATTGCCATCGTGCCGGATTTCTCCGCACTCGACGTCGACGCACTGTTTGCCAGCGTGGCGCCAGCGCTGGCGCCACATCATCAATAATCACCAACGAAGAACACCATGACTACGGATATCCAAGAACAAGCCGCCGCCCCCGATGAAAACAAGATCATCGCCGAGCGCCGCGTCAAGCTGGCAGCACTGCGCGAACAAGGCGTCGCCTTCCCGAACGATTTCCGCCCCGAGCACAAGGCGGCCGACCTGCACGCGCAATACGGCGGCAAGACGCGCGAAGAGCTGGAAGCCGAACCTGTCACAGTGGTGCTGGCCGGCCGCATGATGCTCAAGCGCGAAGCAGGCAAAAAAGCCGCTTTCGCCACCTTGCAAGACGCTTCCGGCCCGAAGGCCGACGGCCGCATCCAGATCTACGCCACGCTCGACCTGACGGGCGAAGCGGCCATGGCCGCCCTGCACCACTATGACCTGGGCGACATCCTGGGCGTGACGGGCACCCTGTTCAAGACCAAGACGGACGAACTGACCATCAAGGTCACGGAACTGCGCCTGATCACCAAGTCGCTGCGCCCGCTGCCGGACAAATTCCACGGCCTGGCCGACCAGGAAACCAAGTACCGCCAGCGCTACGTCGACCTGATCATGAACGAAGAGACGCGCCGCACCTTCAAGGCGCGTACCGCCGCCATCTCGTCGATCCGCCGCTTCATGGAAAAGAACGAGTTCATGGAAGTGGAAACGCCGATGCTGCACACGATTCCGGGCGGCGCCGCGGCCAAGCCGTTCATCACGCACCACAATGCGCTCGACATGCAGATGTTCCTGCGCATCGCGCCCGAGCTGTACCTGAAGCGCCGGTCGTGGGCGGCTTCGACCGCGTGTTCGAGATCAACCGCAACTTCCGCAACGAAGGCGTGTCGATCCGTCACAACCCGGAATTCACGATGATGGAATTCTACGCGGCCTACACCGACTACAAATGGCTGATGGATTTCACGGAAGCCGTCATCCGCCAGGCCGCCATCGACGCGCACGGCACCGCCACCCTGACCTACGGCGGCCGCGAGCTGGATCTGGCAAAGCCGTTCCACCGCCTGACCATCGTCGAAGCGATCAACAAGTACGCTCCAGGCTACACCGCCGGGCAGTTGAACGATGCCGAATTCATCAAGGAAGAGCTGAAAAAATTCGGCGTCAAGCCGTTTGCCACGGCCGGCCTGGGCGCGCTGCAACTGGCGCTGTTCGAAGAGACGGCTGAAGCGCAGCTGTGGGAACCGACCTACATCATCGACTATCCCGTCGAAGTGTCGCCACTGGCGCGCGCTTCCGACACGGTGGCCGGCATCACCGAACGCGCTCGAGCTGTTCATGGTGGGCCGCGAAATCGCCAACGGCTTCTCCGAGTTGAACGACGCGGAAGACCAGTCGGCCCGCTTCCTGGCGCAAGTCGCCGCCAAGGACGCCGGTGATGAAGAGGCGATGTTCTACGACGCCGACTACATCCGCGCGCTGGAATACGGCATGCCGCCAGCCGGCGGCTGCGGCATCGGCATCGACCGTTTGATGATGATCATCACGGATTCGCCGAACATCCGCGACGTCCTGCTGTTCCCTCACCTGCGCCGCGAAGAATAATCACGGACGCCAGCCGATAAAAAGCCGCCTGATTTTGCGATCAGGCGGCTTTTTTACTTGTGCGGCATGCCGTCAGCCGGCCAGGGTCACGCGCTGGTGGCTGCGGCTGGCCTGCTGCGCCGCCAATGCCGCCGCCAGCGCGCGCATGCCGTCGTCGCCGGTGGCGGCCGGCTGCCCTTCGCCGCGCATGGCGCGCTGGAAGGCGCGCACCGAGCGCACGTACAGGTTTTCATGCTCGACGGGGATGTCGACGCTGCCGCCGTCGCGCGTCAGGCTGATGCTGCCGACGGGGCGCTGCGTCATCACGCCGGTGGCGAAGATGGTGCCCTTGCTGCCGATGATTTCCACGCCGGACAGCGAATACGGCGCATTGAACGCGTCGTGCACCTGCACCAAAGTGCCGTTATCGAACTCGATGACGGCCATCAGGCCCTCTTCCAGCCCGGCCACCGTCATGCCGCCGCTGGTGGCGCAGGCCGTGACGTGGCGCGGCTCCGAGTCCAGCAGGAAGCGCAGGGTGTCGACGTCGTGCACGAACATGTCGAGCGTGACGCCGCCCGACTCCGGCGCGTCCAGGCGCCAGCCGCGCAGGTGCTGCGGCAGGTTGTTCGCGTGCAGCACGCGGCAATACAGGGGCTGGCCGATCTCGCCCGCGCGTATCAGCTCGCGCACCTTGCCGTGGCTGGCGGCGTTGCGCAGGTGATGGTTAATCCCCAGCACCACGCCCGCTTCGGCGCAGCCGTCGACCATGCGGCGGGCATCCTCCAGGTTCAGCGCCAGCGGTTTTTCGCACAGCACGTGCTTGCCCGCGCGCGCCGCCTGCAAGGTCTGCGCCATGTGCCATTCGTTGGTGGTGCTGATGTACACGGCGTCCGCGCCCGGGTGCGCCAGCGCCGCATCGAGGTCCGTGTAGCTGGCGGCGATGCCGAATTGTTCAGCAAAGGCGGCGCCGCGCACAGCATCGCGGCTGACCACGGCCAGCACCTCGGCGTCGCCCTGCTGGCGGATCGCGTCGACCATCCATTCGCGCGCCACGGTGCTGGCGCCGACCAAAATCCATCCGGTTTTCTTCATTCGAATCTCCAGTTAAAAAGTGTGGCGCAGGCCCAGGTTCCAGGCCTGGTTGCCGGTGCCGTTGTCGGTGGCGTTGCCCACCAGGTAGGCGGCGCCATTGCGGTTGTCGATGTGGGCATAGGCCGCATACAAGGTGCTGCGCTTCGACAGCGCATAGGTGTAGCCGATACCGAGCTGGCTGGCGTCGCCGTTGGCGGCGCGCCGGTCGTCGCGCCGCACGTACGAGAACAGGACGCGGTGCGGGCCAAAAGGCACGGTGGCGCCCAGCATCAGGTCCGCGCTGTCGACCGTGGTGGCGGCGCCCGCCGTGCTCTTGCTGACGGCGACGGCGCCGTGCGCCTTGACGACGCCGAAGTCCCAGGTGGCGCCCAGCACCGTGTTTCTCGCCGTCCCCGCCACCAGCGCGCTTGACAGGGTGTTGGCGTTCTGGTGCGCCATGCGCACATACAGCGGCCCGCTGGCATAGGTGGCCGCCGCCCCCGTGTAGCGCCTGGCCGAAGCGTCGCCCGGCACTTCGCCGAAGCCGTACGCCAGTTCGCCGGAGAGTCCCCCGCGCACGGGCGAGCTGTAGGTGATGCTGTTGTCGACCCGGCTGATGTAGCCGGCCGTGAAGACATTGCTCATCCTGCCCGCAAAACCCAGGTAGACGGGTCCAGCGCGCCCAGGCTGCTATCGATGAAGGTGTACTGTCGGCCCAGGCGCAAGGTGCCCGCCGCACCGGCGAGGCCGACGAAGGCCTGGCGCCCGAACAGCAGGCCGCCCTGGGCCGAAGCGCCCGTATCGGCCAGGATGCCCGCATCCATCGTAAAGATCGCCGTCATGCCGCCGCCCAGGTCTTCGCTACCCTTGAAACCGAGCCGCGAACCGTTGGCGATGCCGCTCGTCAGCTTGAGCACCCTGCCCCCGGGGCCGCCGCTCTCGGACACCACGCCCAGGTCCGCGATGCCGTACATGGCCACGTTCGACTGCGCCGAGCACAGGCCGCCGCAAACGCCCGCGCCGATGATCATTGCCCTTGCTACCTTGTTCTTCATGTCTTGCCCTGTCTTTTTTTGTAAATGCTGTTCTTAGCTGACCAGGTGGCGCGGACGCTCGCCACGCAAACCCGTCAGCAGGTTGTCCACGGCCTGCTGCGCCATGGCGTAGCGCGTTTCGTGCGTGGCCGAGCCGATGTGCGGCAGCGCCACCACATTGGCCATGCCCGGCAGCGGATTGTCCGGCGCCAGCGGTTCGCGCTCGAACACGTCGAGACCGGCGCCGTGGATGGTGCCCTGCTGCAGCGCCTCGATCAGCGCCGCCTCGTCGACGATGCGCCCGCGCGAACCGTTGATGAAGATGGCGCCGGGGCGCATCAGCGCGAACTCGCGCCGGCCCATCATGCGTTCCGTCTGCGCCGTCAGCGGCAGCACCACGCAGACGAAGTCGGAGCCGGCCAGCAGCTCGTCGAGCGCCACCTGGCGCGCGCCCAGCGCCGCTTCCACCTCGGGCACGGCTTCGCCGTTCACGTACAGCACCTGCATGCCGAAGCCCAGCGCGGCGCGGCGGGCGACGGCGCGGCCGATGCGGCCCATGCCCAGCATGCCGATGGTCTTGCCATGCACGTTGACGCCGTACTGGCTTTCGCCCACGCTGCGCGTCCAGCGTCCCGCCTTGACGAATTCGGCCAGTTCGACGACCCTCCGCGCGCTGGCGAGGATCAGCGCGAAGATCGTGTCGGCCGTCGTTTCCGTCAGCACGTCCGGCGTATTGGCCAGCAAAATGCCCCGTTCGCGCAGATAATCGACGTCGAACTGGTCGACGCCCACCGAAATGGTGGAAATGATGCGCAGGTCCAAGGCCGGGTCCAGCAGTTCGCGGTCCAGGCGCACGCTGGCGCCCAGCAAGCCATGCGCGCCACGGATGGCGGCGGCAAACGCGGCGCGGTTGCCCGCGTCGATCGCCTCGAAATACGTCACCTCGCATTCGGCGCGCAGGCGCGCCAGCAGCGGCTCGGCCAGCTTTTTATACACAACCACATGTTTTTTCACGAGTTTTCCCCTGTTCGGTTCAAGATTGGCCCAGCGCATCGAGCTGGGCGCGGGTCGGCAAGCCTTCCATGTCGCCGGCCACCTGGATGGCGAAGGCGCCGACGCGGTTGGCGCGCCGTACCGCCTGCGCCAGCGGCAAGCCTTCCAGCAAGGCGCTGACCAGGCCGGCCGCGAAGCCGTCGCCTGCGCCCACCGTGTCGACCACCTTGTCCACGCGCTCGCCCGGTACCATGCCGCTGTCGCCGTCGGCCGTGCGGTAATAGGCGCCGTCGGCACCCAGCTTGATGACCACCAGCCGCACGCCCTGCTGCAGGTAAAAGCCGGCGATGTCATGCGGCAGGTCGTGGCCGGTGAGGATTTTTCCCTCCCCCAGGCCGGGCAGCACCCAGTCGGCCCTGGCGGCAAGACGGTTGATCTGTTCGACCATGACGGCTTGCGACGGCCACAGCGAGGGCCGCAGGTTCGGATCGAACGACACGGTCCGGCCATGCTCGCGCATGAAGTCGATGGCCTGGCCGGCGAACGCCAGGCTGGTGGCGGACAGCGCCGCCGCCACGCCCGTGGCGTGCAGGTGGCGCGCCGACAGGAAATAGGCGGGGTCGAAGTGCTCGGGCGCCAGCCGGCTGGCGGCGGAACCCTTGCGGAAGTATTCGACCAGCGGGTCGGCGCCGTTTTCAGCCCGGGCCTTGAGCTGGAAGGCGCTGGTCTGGCCGGCGACGGTGACGACCCGGCTGCAATCGACGCCCTCGGCCTGCACGCTGGCGCGGATGAAGCGGCCGAAGGAATCGTCGCCCACGCGGCTCAGCCAGCCGACTTTCAAGCCCAGGCGCGCCAGGCCGATGGCGACATTCGTCTCGGCGCCGGCCAGGCGGCGCGTGAAATGCGCCACGGCCGCCAGGTCGCCCGGTTCCTCGGCAACGAACATCGCCATCGCCTCGCCGTAGGTGACGACGTCGAGCGCATGCGCTCCGTGCATCATTTCGTGTTCCCTCATGCGGCCTCCAGCATCTGGATATAGCGGCCCGTTTCGGCCACCAGGTCGGCGCCCTCGAGCGGGAATTCGATGGCACGCTGCACGCCAGGCGCGAAATGCGCGAAGACGGCGCGCCAGGCCGGATCGGCGTCGTCGGAGACGGCACAGGCGGACAGCCGGCCTCCGTCATCGAGAACGGCCTTGCAGTGCACATAGCGCACGTACGGCGCCAGCAGGCGCGCCGCCTGCTGCGCGTCCTCGCCCACCCAGCGCCAGTTGCCGATGTCGAAGGTCAGCCCCACGGGCAGCCCGATTTCGTGGGCCGCCGCCAGGAAGCGCGCCATCGGTGCCAGCGCGCCGCCGTGAGCCGTCTGGTCGTTTTCCACCAGCAGCGCGACGGGCGCCGCCGCCAGTTGGGTTTTCAAGGCAGGCAAGTCCGGCGCGGCCGGGTAATGGCCCAGCGACACCTTCAGGTAGCGCGCGCCCAGGCGCGCCGCCTCGTCCAGCATCTGCTGCAGCAGCTCTTGCTGCATCCGCCCGTCCGCGTCCCACAATTCGATGGGCGTGGAATACACGGAGTACAGGCCGCGCGCGGCCACCGCCGCGCCCATGCGCGCCAGATCCGGCAAGTCGGAAGTGAACAGCTCGCGGCGGATTTCGATGCCGGCGCCGCCCGCATCGGCCACCACGTCGATGAAATGGCTTTGCCCCAGCTGCCTTACCCTGCTTGCGCCGTAGGCCGACGCCGCCACCAGCACGGGGCTCATTTGATCGCTCCCGCGCCGACGAACTGGCGCGCTTCAGGCGTTTGCGGGTTGCTGAAAAACGCTTCCGACGGCCCGCTTTCCCACACCAATCCCTGGTGCATGAAGACGGTGACGTCGGCCATGCGCCGCGCGAATTCCATCTCGTGCGTCACCAAGAGCATCGTCATGCCGGCCTGCGCCAGTTCTTCCATCACATTGAGCACTTCCTGCGTCAGTTCCGGGTCGAGCGCCGACGTCACTTCGTCGAACAGCATCACCTGCGGCTCCATCGCCAGCGAACGGGCGATCGCCACGCGCTGCTGCTGGCCGCCCGACAACTGCTCGGGATAGGCTTCGCGCTTGTGGTCCAGGCCCACCTGCTTGAGCACGCGCAGCGCCGTGGCGCGGCCCTGGGCGTCGGGCACCTTCTTGACGATGCGCGGCGCCAGCATGACGTTTTCTTCCACGGTCAGGTGGGGGAACAAGTTGTAGCTCTGGAAGACCATGCCGACATCCTTGCGCAAGTCGAGCAAGTGTTCCTGGCGCGCCGTCAGCGTGTGGCCTGCCACGACGATGCTGCCGCTGTCGATGGTTTCCAGGCCATTGATACAGCGCAACATGGTGCTCTTGCCGGAGCCGCTGCGGCCGATCACGGCGATCACCTGGCCCCGCTCGACGGCGAACGAGACGCCCTTGAGCACATGGTTGGCGCCGAAGCTCTTGCTGATATTGTCGATTTCAACGATGGGCATGGAATTTCCTTTCCAGTGAATGGCTGTAGCGCGACAGCGGATAGCACAGCGCGAAGTAGATCAGGGCGACGATGGGGAAGACGATGAACGGCAGGAAGGTCGCGTTGCTGACCAGTTGCCCTGCCCGCGTCAGTTCCACCACGCCGATGATCGAGGTGATCGAAGTGTTCTTGATGATCTGCACCATGAAGCCCACGGTCGGCGGCAGCGAATGGCGCAGCGCCTGCGGCAGGATGACGTAGCGCAGCTGCTGGTAGCGGTTCAGCGCCAGCGCGGCCGATGCTTCCCACTGCTGCCGCTGCACGCCTTCGATGCAGCCGCGCCAGATCTCGCCCAGGTAGGCGCTGGCAAAGATCGTCATCGCCGCGCCTGCCGCGATAATCGGCGACAGCTTGTAGCCGAACAGGGCCAGCCCGTAATATGTCAAAAACAGCACGATCAGCACGGGCGTGCCCTGCACCAGCTGGATGTACAGGGCGCTGATGCAGCGCAGGAGCGGGCTGCGCGCCGTGCGCAGCAGCGCCACGGCGAAGCCGGCGATGCCGCCCGTGATGAAGACGAGCAGCGACAGGCCGATGGTCCAGCGCGTGGCCTCGAGCAGGAATTGCAGGTTATCCCAGGAAAAGTCACTGATCATGTCAAGCTCCCATGCGCGCCGCGCCCAGACGGCGGCGGCGTTTGAAGACGATCTGGCCCAGCACCCAGAAGCCGAAGCGGAACAGCAGGGCCAGCAGGATGTACAGCACCATCACGACGATGTAAATCTCGAAGCTGCGGAAGGTTTCCGCGTCGAGCAGGTGGGCGGCGGCGGTCAGCTCTTCGGCGGAAATGGCCGACACCACGCTTGAAGCGAGCATCATCAAAGTGAACTGGCTGGCCAGCGCCGGATAGACTTTTTCCAGCGCCGGCAGCAGCACCACGTGGCGCATCACCTGCCAGCGCGTCATGCCCAGCGCCTGCGCCGCCTCCAGCTGCGAGGGATGCACGGCGCCGATGCCGGCGCGCACGATTTCCGCCGCGTAGGCGCCCAGGTTGACCGTCATGGCGACGAGCGCCGCGCCGTTGGCATCGAGCTGCAAACCCAGCGACGGCAAGCCGAAGTAGATGATGAACAGCTGCACCAGAAACGGCGTGCTGCGGATGATCTCGACATACGCGCGCACCACGGCGCGGGCATAGGCGGGACCGTTCTTCAGGATGACGGCGGCGCACACGCCCACCGCCAGTCCCAGCACCATCGCCAGGGCGCTCAGGCGTATCGTCAGCGCCGCGCCCCACAACAGGCGGTCCAGCGATTGCATGACGAGTTCGAAATGAAATTCATACGGCATACTCAACTCCTTGTCTGCGTGCCCATCCCCGGCCGCGCCACCATGGCGGCGCGCCGTGCGGACGGGCACTTTCCTATGCGGCTGGCGGTATCAGAAGGTCGGCAGTGCCGGCAGCGGCGCGCCGCTCCACTTGCGCGCGATGGCGTCGAGTTCGCCGTTCAGCTTGACGTAGTAGATGAAGTTGTTGAGCCACTGGTGCAGCTCGAAGTCGCCGCGGCGCACCGCCATCGAATTCGGTTGCAGCGAGTAGGCGAAGCGGACCTCGATCTTGCCCGCGCCGCGCGTCTTGATGATGTCGAGCGCCATCGTGCTGGGAATCGAGACGGCATCGACCTGTTTGCTGAGCAAGGCCTGGGTGACGGTGGCGTCATCCTCGAAACGCACGATATTGGTGCCGGCCGGGGCCATGCGGCTCAGCGCCGTGTCGTTCGTGGTGCCGCGCGTCACGCCCACCTTCTTGCCCTTCAAGTCGGCCAGGGCCTTGAATTTGCCGCCCACCGGCGCGACGATGGCCAGTTCGAACGCGCTGTAGGGCATGGTGAACATCAGGGTCTTGGCCCGTTCCGGCGTGGGCGCAAGGGTCGCCACGAGGAAATCGACCTTGCCCGACTCCAGCGACGGCACGCGCGACGGCGCCGTCAGCGGCACCACTTCCACGGGCAGGTTCAGGTATTTTCCGATCAGGTTGGCGACGTCGACGTCATAGCCGACGGGCGCGCCCTTGGCGTCGATGCTGCCGAACGGCGGCGTACCGCTGACCACGCCGATGGTCAGCTTGCCTTTCTTGATCAGGTCGCCAAGCGTCTGGGCGCCGGCATCGGCGCCGCCGCACCGAGGGCAAACGTTGCTGCTAGTGCGCATGCCAGTACTTTCGAATAGAACAGTGTCGTCATCTTCATGTTTCCGTCTCCTGTGATCCCGGTTCCGGCCTCGTCGAGGCACTTCCGGGAATATTGTCAAATGGACGATTCAGATCGTCTCTTGCCGTGTCCTGCCAACTTCCTGCCAACTTCCTGCCATTGCCCTGCCTGACTCCCCCCTTTTCCGTATGAGCACACTTTATGAAACCGGTTCCATAACTTATCCAAAAAAAAGGGCAAGGCCCTCTTTCCCGTCAAGCGCCGCCGCCCTTGTCCGCTTTCCCGCCCTGGGTGGAATTGCGCACAATCAACTTACCCGGCAACAACACCTCGCGCGGCGGGCATTGCTCGCCCTGCAGGCGCGACAGCATGCACGTCATCGCCGTAAAGCCGATTTCATAGGTCTGCTGCTCGATCGTGCTCAGGCCCGCCAGCGGCGACCACGGCAATTCGTCAAAGCCCAGCAAGCCCACGTCCTGCGGCATGCGCAATTCGAGGCGCTGCAGCATCAGCGCCAGTTCCAGCGCCACCATGCCGTTCGAGGCCAGCAGCGCCACGCGGCGGCCGCGCCACTGCGCCAGGCATAGACGCACCTGCGCGTCGATGGAGGGCCGGTCGTCCAGGTCCACCGCCAGCACTGCGCCCACGCAGCCCGGATGCTCGGCCATCACGGCCTGGAAACCTTCGGCGCGCATCAGCCGCGAGCTGACGCCCGTCAAGGGCGGCGCAATGAAGGCGATGGCGTCGAAACCCTGTTCGATCAGATGCGCGGTGGCCAGCCGGCCCGCCTGCACATTGTCCAGGCCCACCAGATCGAAATCGGCGCCCTCGATGCGGCGGTCGACCAGCACGATGGGCATGTCCGCCTGCTGCAAGTCGGACGATTCGATGTTGCGCCCCTGCGTGTTGACGATCAGCCCTTCCACGCTGTACGAGCGCAGCGCGGCCAGCGACTGGCGTTCGCGCTGTTCGTCATTGCCGGTATTACATAAAATCAATGTATAGCCATGTTGCTGGCAAGCCGCTTCCACGCCTTGCAGCACGGCCACGGTGTAGGGATTGAGCATGTCGGCCACGACCATGCCGATCAGGCGCGTGCGTCCCCGCTTGAGGCCGCGCGCCATCTGGTTCGGCTGGTAGCCGAGGCGCGCGATGGTGCTGGTGATCTGCTGGCGGATGTTTTCCGACAGAGCATCGAGTTCGCCGCCGAGAAAGCGCGACACGCTCGTCTTCGACACGCCCGCCTCGCGCGCCACCTGGGCGATGGTCACGGGCCGGGCCGATTCGCCGGAGACCGTTTTTTTACTGCCGCGTACTGAATCCAAGGGTGCTCTCCACTACCTGTTGATCTGCATATTTTTATTTGGGAACCGGTTCCAAAGATAGCACCCACGCATCGATGACGCAAGCGATTTGATTGCCTGTGGCGGCGAAGGAACACGATGGGGGCATGGATGGGAACGCGGATGAAAAAACGCCGCCCGCCCCTTGCAAACGCGGGGGCGGGCGGCGCGATGGTGTCAAGACTGTTTACTGGACCACGGTATAGCACGGCACGTAAGCCGTGCCCGCCAGCTTCATGCGGTGCTGCGCCACGAACGAGGCCAGCAGCGCATCCATGGGGCCGGCGATGGATTTGTCGCCGTGGATCTCGAAGTTGCCATGTTCCTCGATCGAGCGGATGCCGTCATCCTTGACGTTGCCCGCCACCACGCCGGAGAACGCGCGGCGCAGCTGGGCCGCCAGCAAGTGCGTGGGCTGGTTCTTGTGCAGGCTCAGGTTGCGCATGTTTTCATGCGTGGGCTGGAACGGCTTCTGGAACTCGTGGTCGATTTTCAGCAGCCAATTGAAATAATACGCGTCGCTGTGCGCCTTGCGGAATTCGCGCACCTGGCGTATGCCTTCGAGCATTTCGCGCGCCACCAGTTCCGGGTCGTCGATGATGATTTTATAGCGCTGCTGCGCTTCCGGCCCCAGGGTGTCGCTGATGAACTGGTTGATCTGCACGAAGTACTCGCGCGACGTTTCCGGTCCCGTGAAAATCAGCGGGAACGGAATCTCCGCATTGTCCGGGTGCAACAAAATACCGAGGATATACAGAATCTCTTCGGCCGTGCCCGCGCCGCCGGGGAAGACGACGATGCCGTGGCCGGCGCGCACGAACGCTTCCAGGCGCTTTTCGATGTCCGGCATGATGACCAGGTCATTGACGATGGGGTTCGGCGACTCGGCCGCGATGATGCCCGGCTCGGTGATGCCCAGATAGCGGCCATTGTGCAGGCGCTGCTTGGCGTGGCCGATGGTGGCGCCCTTCATGGGGCCCTTCATGGCGCCCGGGCCGCAGCCGGTGCAGATGTCGAGGCCGCGCAAGCCCAGCTGGTAGCCCACTTCCTTCGAATAATTGTATTCGGCGCGGTTGATCGAGTGGCCGCCCCAGCAGACGACCAGGTTCGGGTTGAGCTGGGTTTGCAGCACGTTGGCGTTGCGCAGGATGTGGAAGACGGCGTCCGTCACGCCTTCCGTGCTCTGCAAGTCGAATTTCGGGTTGCCCGTCACTTCATCGCTGACGAAGATAATGTCGCGCAACACGGCAAACAGATGCTCGTGGATGCCCTTGATCATCTTGCCGTCAACGAAAGCGATGGCTGGCGCGCCCTTGATGTCGAGCTTGATGCCGCGCTCGCGCTGGATGATGGAAATCTCGAAGGATTGATATCGCTCAAGCAAGGCACGGCCATCGTCGATGGTGCTGCCGCAATTCAAGACCGCCAGCGCGCAGCGGCGGAAAGTGTTGTACAGGCCGCCCTGGCTGGTGTCGAGCAGTTTATTGACTTCAGTCTTGGAGAGCACGTCCAGGCGGCCTTCCGGTGAAACCAGAGTATCGATAACGTCGTGTTCCATAATGCGAAAAATCCTTTAAAAATCGATGCTCGAAGGTGTTGCAGCCTCAAAATGTGTTGCAGCCTCAATATACGACAAGTCGGGCAAGTTGTGCTGTGGTGCCGCAAAATCGCCGGAGAGGAGCTTTGCCTGAAACCGGTTTGACCAATATGAAACAGTCATTCTTGCTAATGCGAATCGAAATCTTCGCTCAGCGCAATTTGTAGATTAGAATGCCAGCCTATTGGAATTCCCGAGCGTACGGTTCTTCATGAGAGTCCCCGCCGCCCGCAGGCTTCCATAAGTTTGTTTTATCGATTGACTATAATAATTTTTCAGGAGGAACCGCATGAGCGGTGCGACTACGCCCAACAAGGAAGCCGTTATTCCCGAGTTCAAGCAGATTATGGGCCATCCAAGCCCATTGTGGATGTTGTTCATGACTGAATTCTGGGAACGCTTCGCGTTCTACGGAGTTCGCTGGGCGCTGGTACTGTACATCGTGGCCCAGTTCCACGGCGGCGACGGTTCGGGACAGGCAGCGGCCAACCTGACCTACGGTTCCTTCCTCGCGCTGGTGTACGCCGGCGCCCTGTTCGGCGGCTACATTGCCGACCGCGTCATCGGCTACCAGCGTTCCATCCTGCTGGGCGCCATCTTCATGGCCGCCGGCCTGTTCTGCATCTCCGTGCCGAACCAGGACATCTTCAACCTGGGCCTGGCCACGATGATCGTCGGTAACGGCATGTTCAAGCCGAACATCTCGACCATGGTCGGCAAGCTGTACACGACCGCCGATCCGCGCCGCGACAGCGGTTTCACGATCTTCTACATGGGCATCAACATGGGCGCCATGGTCGCGCCCGTCTTCACCCAGTGGCTGGCCGAGTCGATCTTCGGCACCAGCGCCATGCCGTCGTACAAGATGGTCTTCATGGCGTCCGGTTTCGGCATGCTGATCAGCCTGGTATGGTTCTTCATCGGCCGCCGCGCCCTGAAGGGCATCGGCGCACCGGAAGCCGGTTCCGGCAACCCGATGCGCGTCGTCTGGGTGGCCGTCGGCTCCCTGTGCGTGATCCCGCTGATGTACTTCCTGCTGACCGTCGGCGCTGAAAAGCTGCAAATCGTCCTGACCGTGCTGTTCGTCGGCCTGGCCGTGATGCTGATGATCGAAGGCATACGCAACGGTAAAATTGCGCGCGACCGCGTCATCGCCATGCTGCTGATCTTCGTCTTCAACATCCTGTTCTGGATGTTCTTCGAACAGGCTGGCAGCTCGTTTACTTTCCTGGCTGACAAGATCGTCAACCGCGACCTGGGCTTCTGGATCTTCCCGACCGCCTACTTCCAGACCGTCAACTCGGTCGCCATCATCGTCTTCGCGCCGATCATCGCCGCCGTCTGGGTCTTCCTGGCGCGCCACAACGTCAACCCGTCGATCCCGCGCAAATTCGGCCTGGGCTTGCTGGGCAATGCGCTGGCCTTCGGCCTGCTGATCTTCGCTCTGTCGAGCCTGGTTGGCGCCGATAACAAGATCCCGTTCTGGACCCTGACCACCGTCTACGTGCTGCAATCGATCGGCGAGCTGTGCCTGTCGCCTATCGGCCTGTCGATGGTGACCAAGCTGGCGCCAGTGCGCCTGGTGGGCCTGGGCATGGGCGGCTGGTTCCTGTCGACCGGTATCGGCAACAACCTGTCGGGCATCTTCGCCAGCCACGTCAGCGGCGAAAGCGGCATGTCGGTGCAATCGGCCCTGTCCGGCTACACCTTCGGCTTCTGGTCCCTGCTGGGCGCCGGTGTCGTGCTGTTCCTGATCGCACCGCTGATCAACAAACTGATGCACGGCGTGAAATAAGCGTCTTGCTGTAGATCAGAACGGCGGCCTGCGGGCCGCCGTTTTTCATTCCCGCGCCGGTTGTTGCCTTGGCGGGCGGTACAATACCGCCAGGGCCACCGGCCACTCCACCCACATCACCAAAGAATATTATGTCCAGCATCTCCACCACCACGCCCCTCTCCGACGACGAATACGCCGAACTCGACACCCTGCTGGCCGCGCCCGCGCTGGAAAGCCGCGCCATGGACGTGTCGATGCTGGAAGGTTTTCTCACGGCCGTCGCCCTGAACCCGAAGCAAATTGCAGTTGAGCAATGGCTGCCATGGGTCTGGGACAAGGCGGCTGGCAGCGCCGCGCCCGCAGCGGATGCGGCCAGCGAACGGGCGGCCAGCCTGGTCCGGCGCCACCACGCCTACATGGTTGAATGGCTGGCGAAGGACCCGGACAGTTTTGAGCCCATCTATGTGTGCGGCCCCGAATGGAGCGTGCCCGCCTGGTGCGCCGGTTTTATGCTGGGCACGAGCCTGGACAAGCCCCAGTGGGCGGCCCTGGCCGTCAGCCATCCCGAGTACCTGGCGCCGTTCCAGCACCTGGCCACGGCCACCGAACTCGATGACGATGCGGCCGAAACGGCCATGGATGGCGTGATTCCTGCCGTCATCGCCATCAACGCGGCCTGGGCGCGCCAGCGCCACCTGAAGCAAAGCCAGCCCGGCGCCACCGTGCTGCGCGAACTGCCGAAAACGGGCCGCAACGACCCGTGCCACTGCGGCAGCGGTAAAAAATACAAGAAATGCTGTGCCGACGCCGATAGCGCGGCCAGCTAAGGACGCATCTCCTTGCGCCTGCTGCTGACGGCCCTGCTGCGCTTCCTGCTGCGCCACGCGCTGCAGTTCGCCCTGTTCATCGTCATCCTGCTTGCCGGCCGCCTGCTGCTGGCCGAATGGCGCGCCTACAGCGCCGGCAGCGAGGCCGTCGCCGCACTGCGCCAGGCTTCCGGCAGCGCCGAGCATCATGGCGCCAGCCTGTCCACTGCCGCCACGCTGCGCGTCAACGCCCTGCGGCTGGCATCACAAACAAGCATCGCCACGCGCCTGACAGAAGTACAAGCGCAATTGACGGCCTTGCGCGCGCGGCAGCAACCGTCGCTGTTTACTATTCCCCTGCCCGACACGCACACCCTGGCCCTGCACGCGCAGGACGAAGCGGCGCGCCGCGTGGAAATCGAAGTGCTGGCACAGGAAGCCCGTTATCTGAGCGCCTTGCAGGCGGCGATCAGCGGCGAAGATGCACGCCAGACGCTGGCGCGCCTGCATGCGGAGCATGTGCGCGCGTATGCTGCATTGCAAGAAAATCTACGCCAGCGCCGGCAACTGGAAGCGCAGCACCCGCTGGCGGCGCACCTGCCCGGCAGCGACGCCTGCGCGCAACTGTCGCGTCTCGAAGCGCAGGGCCAGCGCTTGCGCGAGGTCAACCTGCAAGCGTATCAGGCCTGGCTGGCACAGCGCGCGCGCAGCAACAATACCACCAACATCACCCGCCCCGCCCCATTCGCCATCGACAGCGCGGCGCTGGCCGGCGCGCTGGCGCCCGTACAAAAGGCGATTGCGGCAGGCGAAGAACAACTGGCGCGCAACTGGATCGCCCGCTGGCGCGCTCCCGTGCTGGACGTGGCGCCCACGGCCGCCCTGCTGGTGCTGTCGGCCATCCTGCTGCCCGTCGCCATCAAGGCCTGCTTTTACTTCGTGCTGGCGCCCCTCGCTTCGCGCCTGAAACCCTTGTCCATCGCGCACGCGCTGAACGTGACGGCCACTGCGCTCCCCCTGCCGCCCGATGGCCAGTCGCGCATTTCCGCCGTCTCGCAGGCATTGCAGCTCAAACCCGGCCAGCGGATGCTGATCCATCCCGAATACCTGCAATCGTCGCCCGTCGGCACGCGCAAGCGCACGCAGTGGCTGCTGGACTGGCGCTATCCGTTCACCAGCCTGGCCGCCGGCATGGCGGCACTGACGCGGCTGGAAAGCGATGCCCCGGCATCCGTGACGATTTCCGCCAGCGACGACCCGCTGCTGGAAGTAGCCGTCGTGCACCTGCCGGCCGGCAGCGCCCTCGTGTTCCAGCCGCGGGGCCTGGTGGGCCTGGTCTGCGACTCTGGCCAGCCGCTGGCGATATCGAGCCACTGGCGCCTGGGCAGCCTGCATGCCTGGCTCACCCTGCAGCTGCGCTTCATCGTCTTTCGCGGCCCCGTCACCCTGATCGTGCGCGGCTGCCGCGGCGTGCGCCTGGAACGCGCGGGCCAGGGCCGCTCCATCAGCCAGTCCGCCACCCTGGGCTTTACTACCGACGTGCTGTACTCGACGCTGCGCAGCGAAACCTTCCTGCCCTACCTGCGCGGCCAGCAGGCGCTGCTCAACGACCGCTTCGACGGCGGCAACGGCGTCTACCTGTACGAAGAAACCCCGCGCCACGGCAAGCAGCCGGGCAAGGTGGGCAGTTGGTTCGAGGGTTTTACGGACGCCATCTTGAAAGTGTTCGGCATCTAGCCGAGGAAACCTTATGAACGACTTCCTGTTTGCCGATTTTCTCGAGGATCAGGCCGTGTATGCGGCACTGCAAGCGTACTGGCAAACGCGCCTGGCCTTCCTCGACGGCCTGTGTTCGCCGTATCTGCGCACCAGCTTTGCCAACGGCCAGCCATTTTATGACGGTAATCCCATCGTCAACCTGGCGGACCGCAACGCCGCAAGGCGGCGCGCATCGTGCAGCAATGCCCGCAGGAGTTCGGCCCCTGCTACACGAGCTTCGGACAAGCCATCGAGCTGGCCGGTAGCGATGGGCACCTTCGTCCGGCGCAGGAAAAGATCATCGTGCTGACCTTGACGCAGGCAACGGCGCAGAGGGCCGGGGATGAACTGCGCGCCTGGTTCATGCCAGGCTAAGGGCGGCGCCATCCGGCACAAAATCGGGCTGCAGCAAGCCGTAGACGTGCAGGTCGACAAATACGCCATTCAGGCATTCCGCCTGCCGCAACACGCCTTCGTGCGCGAATCCCAGCCGTTCGGCCAGCGCCATGCTGGCGTGATTGCCGGCCGCGCACTTCAATTCGACGCGGTGCAATTGCAGCGCGCCAAACGCGTGCGCGAGGACGGCGCGCACCGCCGCGCTGGCGATGCCCCGGCCCTGGAACTGCTGCCCGAGGTAATAGCCGATGCGGGCATTGCGGTCCGCTGTGTCGATGTCTTTCAGGCGGATGCTGCCGCACAAGGCCGTGCCGGAGAAAACATGCCATTCCAGTACCTCGCCGCTGGCCGCGCGGGCGGCGACGGCCTGCAGATAGGCCTGCGCCTCGCCGAACGAGTCCAGCTGCAGCACGGCAGGCAGGTAAGCGCGCAGGTGCTCGCGGTTGTGCGCCACCAGCCCGGCGAGGGTTTCGGCGTGTTCAGGCAAGGTTGGAACAATAGAAATATCAGGAAATTTTGAAGGATTCACGCGCAAAGAGCCCTGACGGGCCGGTAAGTTAAAGAAACGGCACTGGGTTCGCAGGCTAGGCGGCGATCGAATGCGACACCGTCAGCCACTCGCCCGGCTGCAGATTCGCCGCCGCCTCGCGCGTGGCCAGCACGCTGTCCGGGTTCAGGTCGGACCGGTTCAGCTTGTAGGAATAGGCGAAATCGTCGGCATCGAAGGCCTGTCCCGCCTTGACGTAATACTTGAAGCCGACAAACGAGTCGGGATTGGTGACGACCGAATACTCAAGCGTGACATTGTTCATGGCGGGCCTCGTCGGCGATGGTGATACGGCCATTATGCGTCAATTCCTGCGGCGGCGACGCAACGGTCCTTGCGGCAAGTCAATAGCCCTGCCGGCTGCCGGCGCTACAGTAGCCTGAGTCCACCACCGAATGGAAAGCCATGCGCGCCTTGCTCGCGAAAATCAGGAACACACTGGCGCCGCAGGCGGGCCTGCCGGCGGCGGCGCGCATGGAGCGGACGGCGGACCGGCGCGGCCTGCCCGCTTTCGACCCCGGGCCGCAAGCCGTCGTCAAGGCTTGCACGGCCTGGCTATGCGCGGCGCAAGACCATTCCAGTTCACACGACGGCGGGGTCGCGCGCGACTACAGCCTGCTGACGGGCTGGGCTAGCTCCTATCCCGAAACCACCGGCTACATCATCCCCACCATGATCGCCATGGCGCAGCGCGCGGACGACGAGGGTGGGGATGCCCTGCACGCACGGGCGCGCCGCATGCTCGATTGGTGCGTCGCCATCCAGTTCCCCGCAGGCGGTTTCCAGGGCGGCAAGATCGACTCGACGCCGCGCGTGCCCGTCACCTTCAACACGGGCCAGATCCTGCTTGGCCTGGCCGCCGGCGTGGCAGCGTACGGCGCGGCATACGAGGACGCCATGCACCGCGCGGCACGCTGGCTGCGCGACAGCCAGGATGCCGACGGCTGCTGGCGCCGGCATCCGACGCCGTTCGCCAGCGCCGGCGACAAGGCGTATGAAACGCACGTGGCGTGGGGCCTGTTCGAAGCGGACCGCATCGCGCCTGGCCACGGCTATGGCGCGGCGGGCCTGCGCCAGGTCGACTGGGCGCTGACAAAACAGCGTCCCAACGGCTGGTTCGCCTCGAACTGCCTGGACAACCCGCTGCTGCCCCTGACCCATACCATCGGCTACGCCTTGCGCGGCCTGCTCGAAGCGCAGCGCTTTTCGGCCCGCGCCGACCTGCTGGACGCGGCCAAGCGCACCGGCATGGGCGTCGCCAGGGCCGTGGCGGCCGACGGCTACCTGGCCGGCCGCCTCGGCCCGGACTTCCAGCCTGGCGCCGATTACGCCTGCCTCACGGGGTCCGCGCAAAACGCGCATTGTCTGTTCCTGCTGTACCAACTCACGGGCGAGCGGCCCTACCTCGACGCGGCCCGCCGCCTGAACCGTTACGTGCGGCGCTCCGTCAGCATCGACGGTCCCGCGCACGCGCGCGGCGGCGTCAAGGGTTCGTTTCCCGTCGATGGCGACTATGGCAGCTGGGCTTACCTGAACTGGGCCGCCAAGTTCTGCATCGATGCCAACCTGCTGGAAATGCACATTGGCGATGCTTGAGCAGGCCAAACACGCCGCCAGGGCCGCGCTGGAAGCGTGGCGCCGCGCCGCCGGCGCCCGGCAAATGCGCCACGACGCCCCGCACGTGACGCGCGCCGCGCTGGCATCCGGCCTGGCGCGGCTCGGCGTGGCGCCAGGCGATACGCTGTTCGTGCATTCTTCGCTGAAAAGCCTCGGCTACGTGGAAGGCGGTGCGGCAGCCGTCATACGCGCCCTGCAGGACGCCGTCGGCCCGCACGGCACCCTGCTGCTGCCCACCTACTATCTGCCCGGCGGGACCGTGCGCGCCACCTGCGCCATGCCCGGCTATGTGTTCGACCCGCGCCGCCATGGCACGCACATGGGGCGCCTGCCGGAAGCGTTCCTCGCCAGCGGCAATATCCACCGCAGCATCCACCCGACCCACTCCGTATCCGCGTGGGGCCGCCATGCCGACGCTCTGACCGAGGCGCACCACCGCGCACCGTCGATCTTCGGCGTGGGCTCGCCCTGGCAGCGCTTCATCGGCTGCGACCAGGCCAAGGTGCTGGGCCTGGGCATTTCCATGGGACCGGTGACGTTCTATCACGCGCTGGAAGACGCCATGGGCGACGCCTTTCCCGTGCCCGTGTGGGAGGACGATACAAAGCTGCTGGCCTGCCTGGACCACGCCGGCCGGCGCTGGAACGTGCCCGTGCGCCCTTTTGATATGGCAATCGCACAGCGCCGCATCGACCATCCGGGCCGCGGCGACTTGCGCGATTACTTTGCGCGCGAATTCGACGCCGCCGGCCTGCGCGTCAACGGCCAGGTGGGCGATGCCGCGTCGTGGCTCATTCCGGCGCAGGCGTTTTATGACCACCTGCGGCGGCTGGCGTCCGACCACGTGACGATCTACGCGAGCGCGGCGCAACTGGCGGCGCGGCCGATATCGTAGTCATCGCCGCCATGCGCACATAAAAAAACCGCCCGGATCGTCATGACACCGGGCGGTTTTCCTTGGGCTGGCTACAACATCAAGCCTGCGGACTGCCCGCTTTCTTCTCTCTTGCGACGATATACAGCAGCACGATGATGACGGCATACGGCAGCAGCGACAGCGCGTCCGAGTGCAGGCCCGCGTAGAACGGGTTGCCGTGCTCGGCCCAGTCGGCCATCATCTGGTCGAAGTGCGTCAGCACGCCGGCCGTGATGGCGATGATGATGCCGGCCAGCGCGCCGCCGGCGATGTAGCCGGACGCCAGCAGTACGCCCGAACTGCGGTCGCCCGCCAGCTGGCGCTCTTCCTCGTTCAGTTTCGCGTTGTGTTCCAGCTTGTTGTTGCGGCGGTCCGCCAGCCAGCGCACCAGGCCGCCGACGAAGATCGGCAAGGTGGACGACAGCGGCAGGTACACGCCCACCGAAAACGCCAGCGACGGAATGCCGGCCATTTCCAGCACCACGGCGATCATCACGCCGAACAGCACCAGGGTCCACGGCAGCTGCTGGTCGAGGATGCCCTTGATGATGTAGGACATCAGCACGGCTTTCGGCGCATCGTATTTCTTCACTTCCGAACCGTCGGGGCGCTTGCTGTAGTGGCCATTGATGCCCGGGTCGACCAGGTACGCGAGCTGGCCGTCTTCCTTGACGAAGTATTTGCCGGCCGGGCCGCCCACGGTATCGGTCTTTTGCCAGACTTTATACGTATTGTGGTCGCTCTCGGCTTGCGGGCCATGCAGCTCGCCCGTCACCGTCAGCTTCGACGCATCGACCGTCAGGCCAGGCGCGACCTGCGCGGCCGGCACGTAGACGGTGCTCGCCTCGTTCAGCTTCAGCAGAATCGGACCGAGGATCAGTGCCGACGACAAGGCGCCGGCCAGGATCGCGTACTGCTGCAGGCGCGGCGTGGCGCCCACCAGATAGCCGGTTTTCAAGTCTTGCGACGTGGTGCCCGCATTGCTGGCGGCGATGCAGACGATGGCGCCCACCGACAGGGCAGTCACATAGTAACGCCCGCCCGTCCAGCCCATGATGAGGAAGATCAGGCAAGTAAACAGCAAAGTGGCTACGGCCATGCCGGAGATCGGGTTCGACGAGGAACCGATTTCGCCCGTCAGGCGCGACGAGACGGTGGCGAACAGGAAGCCGAAGACGAGGATCAGCAGCGCGCCGAGGAAATTCATGTGCAGCGGCGTGGCGAAGGTGATCACGGCGATGATGGACAGGCAGCCGATGACGACCCATTTCAGGGGGATGTCCTGGTCCGTGCGCAAGGTGGAATCGGTCTTGACGCCCTTGCCGATGCCTTTCAGGCCGGCCGACAGGCTGCGCCAGATCATGGGCATGGCGCGCACCAGCGAAATCAGACCGCCGGCCGCCACGGCGCCCGCGCCGATGTACAGCACGTAAGCGCTGCGCACGTCGTCGGCGCCCATTTCGCTGATCAATTTGGTGCCCGGCGAGAGCACGGTGGTCAGGCTGTCGCCGAAGAACTTGATCATCGGGATCAGCAGCAGATACGACAGCACGCCGCCGGCCGCCATGGTGGCGGCGATGCGCGGGCCGATGATGTAGCCCACGCCCAGCAATTCAGGCGAAATTTCGGCGCCGATGGAGCCGCCCTTGAGCGGCGCGGCAAATTCCACGCCCGGCGTGTCCTTCCAGCCCTTGAACGAGATATTGAAGACTTTATACAGCAAGCCGACGGCAAAACCGCCGAAGATGATCTTGGCGCGGCGCTTGGCGTCCAGCGCGGCGGCCGAATCCTTCTCGATGCTTTCGCCGGCGGCGATGCGCGATTCTTCCGTGGCGGCCGCCTTGAGCACTTCGGCGCAGGCCGTGCCTTCGGGGAATTTGAGTTCCTTGTGCTGGTCGACGATCATGGTGCGGCGCATGGGGATCATCATCAGGATGCCCAGCAGGCCGCCGAGGATACCGACCAGCATGACTCTGGAGATTTCCAGGTCGAAGCCGAGGATCAAAATGGCGGGCATGGTCACGCCCAGGCCGAAGGCCAGCGATTCGCCGGCCGAACCGGCCGTTTGCGTGATGCTGTTTTCCAGGATCGACGAATCCTTGCCGCCCACCTTCTTGGCCAGGCTGAACAGGGTGATGGCGATCACGGCGACGGGAATCGAGGCGCTGACGGTCAGGCCCACTTTCAGCACCAGGTAGAGCGAAGAGGCGCCAAAGACCATCCCCAGGATGACGCCCATGAACAGCGCGCGGAAGGTCATCTCGGGCAGCTTCGCATCGGCCGGAATATACGGCTTCACGGCGCTCGGCATTGCATCTTTTGCCATAAATAAATCCTTAATTTTATAAAATAAACAGCCCGGATCGACGTCCGGGCTATTTGCTTGAAGCCGAGACTATCGCACAGCCGCGTTTCGATGAAAAGGTTTTTTGCAGCCGGTCCCGGCGCCGGGAGCGCCGCCGCATTGGTCTATAATCGCTGCCACCGTGCCCTGCACGCTCACGTGAGACTGCCTTGACTGCCAAACGATCCGGATTTCCCTGGCCTTCCCGCCGCGCCACCGTGCGCGCCATCATCATCGCCGGCTGCGCCGCGCTGGCCGCTGCCCTGCTGCTGGCCGCTTATCTGTTCCTGTACGTGCGCCCCCGCCTGCCCGAGCTGGACGTCATCACCGACTACCAGCCGAAGATCCCGCTGCGCGTGTACACGGCCGACAATGTGCTGATCGGCGAATTCGGCGAAGAGCACCGCGACTTCGTGCCGATCGCGCAAGTGCCGGAAATGATGAAAAAAGCCCTGCTGGCCATCGAGGATGGCCGCTTCTACGAACACCACGGCATCGACTTCGTGCGCGCCGGCGGCGCCGTGCTGTCGAACCTGCGCCACGGCTTCGGCCACGGCGGCGGCTCCACCATCACCATGCAGGTGGCGCGCAATTTCTTCCTGACGCGCGAAAAAGTCGCCTCGCGCAAGCTCAATGAAATCATGCTGGCCCTGAAAATCGAGGCGGCCCTGTCGAAAGAGCAGATTCTCGAGCTGTACATGAACCAGATGTACCTGGGCCAGCGCTCGTTCGGCTTCGGCAGCGCGGCGCAGACGTATTTCGGCAAGCCCTTGTCCGAACTGTCGATCGCGGAAATGGCCATGCTGGCCGGCCTGCCGCAAAACCCGTCGCGCCACAACCCGATCAGCAACCCGAAAAAGGCGCACGCGCGCCAGCAGCTGGTATTGAAACGCATGCGCGAACTCGATTACATCAGCGAAGGCCAGTACCGGCAGGCGCTGGCGCAGCCGCTGCATTTCAATACGCGCGGCAAGCAGGGTTTCGAGACGCACGCCGAATACGTGGCCGAACTGGCGCGCCAGGCCGTCTACGCCCAGTACAAGGAAGACAGCTATACCAAGGGCATCAGCGTCTACACGACGATACTGAAGGCGGACCAGGACGCGGCCTACGCCTCGACGCGCCGCAATGTCATCGCCTACGACCAGCGCCACGGCTACCGCGGCCCGGAAACCTTCATCGACATGCCGGCGGATCCCGAGCAGCGCGACGACGCCATCGATGCTGCACTGCAAAAACGGCCGGACAGCGACGGCCTGATCGCCGCCGTCGTCACGGAGGTGTCCAGCGGCAAGGTGCTGGCCGACACGGGCGACGGCGACGCCAAGACCATCACGGGCGACGGCTTGCGCTTTGCGGCGCCGGCCCTGTCCGCCAAGGCGAGCGCCGGCATCAAGCTGCGCCCCGGCGCCGTGATCCGCATCAGCCAGGATGCCAAGGGCAACTGGGCCATCACGCAAGTGCCGCTGGTGGCCGCCGCCTTCGTCTCGCTCGATGCGGAAACGGGCGCCTACCACGCCATGGTGGGCGGCTTCGACTACAACCTGCAAAAGTTCAACCACGTCACGCAGGCCTGGCGCCAGCCCGGTTCGGCCATGAAGCCCTTCGTGTACTCGGCGGCGCTGGAAAAAGGCTTTTCGCCGGCCACCCTGATCAACGACGTGCCGCTGGAAATGCAGGCGGGCGGCAAGGTGTGGGCGCCGCAGAATGACGATTTCAAGTTCGACGGCCCGATCACCATGCGCTATGCGCTGGCGCAGTCGAAGAACGTGGCCTCGGTGCGCATCCTGCGCGCGCTGGGCGTGGCGTACACGCACGACTTCATGGAAAAATTCGGCTTCGACCCGGCGCGCCAGCCCAGCAACCTGACGATGGCGCTGGGCACGGGTTCCGTCACGCCCGTGCAGATGGCGGGCGCCTACGCCCTGTTCGCCAATGGCGGCCACCAGGTGGAACCGTATCTGATCGACCGCATCGTCGACGCCAGGGGTACGGTATTGATGCAGACCAAACCGCCCGCGACGAACGACGACAAGACCCTGGCGCTCGATCCGCGCAACGCTTTCGTGATGGACAGCATGCTGCGCGAAGTAGCCCGCACGGGCACGGGCGCGGCGGCGACGAAAAAACTGGGACGCAGCGACATCGCCGGCAAGACGGGCACCACCAGCGACGCCGTCGACGGCTGGTTCGCCGGCTATGGCGGCGGCATCGTGGCGGTGGCGTGGATGGGCTATGACGAGCCGAAGTCCCTGGGCGGACGCGAATTCGGTTCCTCGCTGGCCATGCCGATCTGGATCGACTACATGCGCACGGCCCTGTCGACGCGCCCGCAAGTCACGCGCGCCGTGCCGGCGGGCCTGAGCCAGGTCGACGGCGAATGGCTGTACGATGAATTCATCGACATGAATGGGATCAAGACCCTGGATATGGATGTGGAAACGCCGACGGATCCGGCGGCAGTGCCGGAGACGGTGCCGGTTGAGACGAACTGAGGCCGCATGGTCGGGCCGGGAGCCACCGTTACGCCGCGGCCCGTGGCCCGCACCACCCGCCTGGGGCTCCGGCATTGTCGATCACGCTTGCCGGCAATCCGGCCAGTCACAATTTGCCTTGAGAATTTCTCCATCGACAATAATCATGGCAGGATTCTTTTTCCAATCCGCGTCGGACACAGTGAATTTCTCCTTCATTTCAGGCGTCATCAGGCAATCTGAAAACAGCATGGCATTCAGCCTGAATTCCGGCACGAATTTTGACATCTTTTTCGTCCCATCCGGATATTCAACCTGGAATATCACTTCCGTGACCTTCCCCCGCATATCGTTCATACCGCCTCCACATGAATATGCAATACATTCACTTACAAAGCACGGACAATCGGCCAACCGCGCCGCCGATCCGAATGACGCCAATATCGAGATGATTCATACGTCAACCATCGATTAATTTGGAACGCAGCAACATGCGTAACAATAAAACATGGTCGCGCCAAATTTACCCGCATTAAATGCATATGGCACGTTCTGCGGAATGAACATCCAATCGCCGGCCGTCAGTTCAAGCCCCGCGTATTCGATGGAGCCGGACACGATGACCCGTATGCCGTCGCCTTCCTCGTGCTGGTGCTCCTCGACGCCGGCGCCGGCTTGGGCGACGGAGACAAAGAACTGCGCCCCTTTGCCGGTCAACGCGAACGGCAATTGCCATTTCTGGAAGCCAGCAGGAAGCTTGCGGATACTGAGGCTCTCGCGTATGCGCTGCGCAAAGGGATCCCGCGAAGTCAGCACCGTCGTATTTTGCTCGTCCAATCCCAGTTCTTTTCTGGCATGTGCAATCCTTTCAAGCCCGGACTCAAAAGAAATAAACTTGAAATTTTCATTAGACATGGCGCCCCCCAAATAAATTTTCAAATTGAATCAGCAAGAAGGGCAATCCACACCCGACCATTCGACTTTATCCCGGATCATGAAAATATATTTTGATACCAGTCAAATTCGCAGCGCGGAGTATTTTTGAGCATGGCGGCCATTCGAGATAAGGCATGCGGAATAAAAACTTTCACATTTTTAATGTCACGCACGACCAGATCCGCCGAACGCATCGGCGTACCGGCGGCCATCAGGCAGCCGCGTTCCGAGGCAGCGGCATTACTTTCAGGAAAATAGGAGAAGCAGGCCAGCCGAGGGCAAGGCTGCGCCACAGCGAGCAGCGGCAGCTTGATGCAGACAAGGCCCGCAGCGGGGCCATGCCCTGCCGACACGCGCCGCTGCCGGAGCCATGCGGGGACGTTGTGCTAAACGCCGCTCATGCTCAAATACCCGCGCACCGTGCTGACCACGCTATCGGCAAAATCGTCGACATTGACCTTCGCGGCGCGGTACTTCCAGCGTTTCACGTACCAGTCCTGAAACAGGGCCAGGCAGTGCGCGGCCAGCAAGGTGGGGTCGCCCTGCGGCTTCGGCGCGATTTCGGCGATGGTGGCGGCGATCAGGGTCTGCACATACAGTTCCGAATTCTTCGCCATGCTGCGCTGCTCCACCTGCAGCACGCGCGAATCCATGAAGACAAAATAAAACCACGGCTGCAGCACTTCGGACAGGTAGATCGACGAGCGTATCATCGCCTCCAGGCGGTCCAGCGGCGACTTCACGTCCGCAAACAGCAGCGGCAAGGCTTGCGTGGCGTGGCGCACCACGTCCTCGATCATCTCGGCCAACTGATCCTTGCTGGTGATGTAGCCATACAGGCCGCCCATCGACAGCCCCGTCTCGCGGCACAGGTCGCGCAAGCTCATGGCGCGGAAACCCACGTCATTGGCCAGGCGGAAGGTGGCGACGAAGATGCGCTCAAGATTTTTCCAGCGCCGGCTTGCGGCGCTTGACGCCGATGCGTTCCGCGTGGCGGTCAAGAATATATTCCCAGATGTTTTCGCCATTTAAAGGCGTCATCTGCTGAAACTGTTCAAAATTAAAATGGGTCGACAAGTGCATTCCCAAGTAACGGTGTATGAGCAATGTAAGACAGCGCCTGGTCGGCGCTGCAAGACGGCGGGACGGCGGATGCCGGGCCGATTATAGCTCAGGAAAACAACTATTTGACTTTTCAACTATGCAATGGGCGCATAAGCAACGCCAAATTCCCACAGTTATTGCGCTGCATCATGCAATTCACTGCAATTTAAATCCAGCAATGCTACATTCAAGAAACCGAGCGCTCGCTATTTTTAATGCATCGAGAATGTACAGGAGCGCACGGTTCATCGCTACAGCATCGACATTTCCATATTATTCAAATAACGGAGACAAAATGAAGACTCGCTTCTGGCAACTGCTATCCACCCTACTCCTCACCCTCGCCATCCTGCCCGGCAGCGCCGGCGCCGCCGGCTACACGCAAACGAAATACCCGATCGTGCTCGTGCACGGCCTGTTCGGCTTCGACAAGCTGGGTCCCGTCGAATACTTCTATGGCGTGCCCGACGCCCTGCGCAGCGGCGGCGCGCAAGTGTATGTGACCACCGTCTCGGCCGCCAACAGCACGGAAGTGCGCGGCGAGCAGCTGCTGTCGCAGGTGCGGCAAATCCTCGCCGCCACGGGAGCGGCCAAGGTCAATTTGATCGGCCACAGCCACGGCGGCCCCACGGCCCGCTATGTCGCGTCCGTACGGCCTGACCTGGTGGCGTCTGTCACCAGCGTGGCCGGCGTCAACAAGGGCTCCAGGGTGGCCGATATCCTCAGCGGCGCCATTCCCAATACCAGTAACGCGCTGGGCAACGCGCTCGCTTCCCTGATCGGCATTTTGTCGGGCAACAAGGGCTTGCCGCAAAACGCGGGCGCCTCGCTCGCATCGCTGTCCACGGCGGCCGGCTCGCTGGCCTTCAACAGCCGCCACCCGCAAGGCGTGCCCACCTCCGCCTGCGGCGAAGGCGCCTACCAGGTGCAAGGCGTGTACTACTTTTCGTGGAGCGGCGCGCAACCGTACACGAATGTGCTCGACGTGGGCGACCCGGCCCTGGCGGCCATCAGCCTGGCCTTCGGCGGCGTCAAGAACGATGGCCTGGTCAGCAGCTGCTCCAGCCACCTGGGCAAGGTGATCCGCGACGACTACGCCATGAACCACCTCGATGAAGTCAACCAGTTCGTCGGCATCGTCAACCTGTTCGAGACGAACCCCGTCACCGTCTTCCGCCAGCAAGCCAACCGCCTGCAAGGCCTGGGACTGTAAGGAGCCTACGATGCACACGAACGCGAAATGGATCATCGGCGGCAGCCTGGCGGCCCTGGCCCTGTACCTGGCGCTGCGCCCCGGAGAGCCGCCCGCCCCGCCGCCGGAAAAGGCGGAACCGGACCTGTTCGCGTTCGTGCGCTCGATGCAAGGCACGCGGCCCGACGGCAACGTGACGGTGGCCGCCGGCGACAAGCTGGTGGTCGACGCGGAACTGGGCCACCTGTTCGACTACTACCTGGCGGGCCTCGGCGAAAAGCCGCTGGCCGCCATCCGCAGCCAGATCGAGGCGGAACTCGACAAGCGCCTGGCGCCCGTCCCCGCCCGCGAAGCGAAGCGCCTGCTGGGCGCTTATCTGGCCTACAAGCAGGCGCTGGCCGGCGCGGAACAGGCCTTGCCGGCGCAAGCCGATCCCGCCCTGGCGGCGCGCGCGCGCCTGCAAGCGATGCGCGCCCTGCGCGGCAATTATTTTACGGCGGAGGAAAGCGCGGGCCTGTTCGGCGCCAGCGACGCGTATGACGACGACGCCGTGGCGCGCATGGCGATACTCGGCGACGCCACTCTGGACGAGGCGCAGCGCCAGGCGCAACTGGCCGCGCTGGACCAGAAGCTGTCACCGGCCCAGCGCGATGCGCGCGACGCACCGGCCAGGGTGGCGCAGCTGGACGCCTCGGTCAAGGCCTTGCGCGCCCAGGGCGGCGGCGAGAATGAAGTCTACCGCCTGCGCGCGGCCACCTTCACGCCGGCGGCGGCGGCGCGCCTGGCGGAACTGGACCGCGAGGAATCGCAGTGGCAGCAGCGCATCATCGCTTACCAGGCACAGAAGGCGCAGCAGGCCGGCTTGCCCGGCGGCGCGCAGGATGCGGCGGCCCTGCAGCAATTGCGCGACGCCAGTTTCACGCCGGAGGAACAGCGCCGGCTGGGTGCCTACGAATAGCGTTCAAGCCAGCCGCGCCAGCAAAGCTGCCGCCGCCATCACGTCCGTGGTGTCGCGTCCCTGGCGGTAGCCGGCATGGATCGGGGCCAGCACGGCATGCGCAGCGGCGGCGCGGCCCTGCGCCTGCATCACGGCAGCCAGGCTGGTGGCGCAGCGCAGCTCCCAGCCCGGCGCCTGCTGGCCCCGGGCCAGCAGCAGCGCTTCTTCCAGCTGCACGCGCACCGCTTCCAGGCCGGCCGCATCGTCTTGCGCCAGCGCCCGCCAGCGGTGGTGCGCATCGCGGCGCAGCACTTCCGGCGCGCTCCATGGCGCCAGGCCCGTGCGCGCGCGCCGCAGCGCCTGGCTATCGGCGGCCGCGTCGTGCAGGGTGGCCATCAGATCGATCTGTATTGGCCAGCTGCGCACCGAAGGCCAGGGAAACTCCGTCACCGTATCGCCCGCGTCGAGCAGCCGCTGGTAGGCGGCGCCCCAGGCGCTCCAGTACAGCAAACCATAGCGGGCCGCATGCTCGCACAGCAGGCAGGTCCAGGCATGCGCCAGCCCCCGCTGCCCGCACCACAGGGCGACGGGAATGGCATTGATGGCCAGCGCCACGCACAGCGTGACGCCATTGTGCCCGAAGCCCACCGTCACCGCCTCGCGCGCCAGCGCCAGGGCGTCGTCGGGGCAGCCCTGCATCCACAGGCAACGCGCCAGCGTGCCGCGCAGGCAGACCTGGTGATCGGCCAGCAAGGCATTGTTGAAGCCGAGCTGTCCGGCGCCTTCGGGATGCGCGAGCACCATGCGCGCCAGCGCCGCCGACTCCGCGTACCGTCCGCGCAAGTACTCGCCCGCCGAACGCATGCGCGCCAGCACCAGGCGCATCGCCATATCGTCGCGCGCTTCGCACAGGACGGCCAGCTGCTCCACGTAACCGTCGGCGCGCTGGAAATCGGCCAGCTTCAGGCTGCAGACCCACATGCCGCAAATCGCATCAAAGCGGCGGCTGTCATCGTCCATGCGCATGGCCAGCGCATAACCGCGCTGAAACGAACGCAGCATGGTGCCGGTGACGCCCTGCGTATGCAGCAGCAGGTGCGCCAGCGACGCATGCAGCTGCATCTCGCTGCCGGGGTCGTCCAGCGCATGCGCGGCCATGCGCTCGAGCGCCCGCTCGACGCGCACGCGGTATTCATCCATCAGCGACAGCTGATAGAACAGGGTTTGCGCAGCCAGGGTCAGCGCCACGCCCAGCGCCACGTCGCCCTCCTCGCCGAAGGCCCAGTCGATAGCGGCGCGCAAATCATCGACATGGCGGCCGTAGCGCGCGCTCCAGTGGGCCGGCGGCATGTTTTCCCAGTCGGCGGCGATGCGTCCGGCCAGGCCCAGGCAATGGCGCGCATGGCGCAGCAGCACGGCGCCGGCATCCCCGCCCGCCGCCAGCTGCGCGCTAGCATACGCGCGCGTGGTGTCGAGCAGCCGGTAATACACGTGCTGGCGGCAAAATTCGATGCTGACGAGGGACTTGGCCGCCAGGTCGGCCAGCGTGTCGAATATGTCGCAGCCCGCCACGGCGCTGGCCGACTCCAGGCGGAAGCGGCTCTTGAACACGCTCAGCGCCTGCAGCACCTGGCGCTCTTGCGCGTCGAGCAGGCCGTAGCTCCAGTCCAGCGTGGCGCGCAGGGTCTGGTGGCGCAAGGGCATGTTGCGCGCGCCACGCGTGAGCAGGCGAAAGCGGTCGTCGAGCTGGCGGCGCAATTCGTGCAAGCCGAAATGGCCGATGCGCCCGGCCGCCAGCTCCAGCGCCAGCGGGATGCCGTCGAGGCGCCGGCAGATGTCCACCACCACGGGCACATCGGCGTCGGCCAGCACGAAAGCATCGTCGACGGCCGCGCAGCGTTCGCAAAACAGCTGCACCGCGGCGAAATGGCGGGCCGCCGCCGCATCGGGCACGGCATCGGCAGGCGGCAATTCCAGCGCGGGCAGGCGCTGCAGCTGCTCGCTGGTGATGCGCAGCGGCTCGCGGCTGGTGGCCAGCACGTGCAGCAGCGGCGCGCCCTTGAGCAAGGCGTCGGCCAGCGTGGCGGCCGCGCCGATCACGTGCTCGCAGTTATCGAGCACGATCAGCATGTGGCGCGGGCGCAAATAGGCCAGCAAGACCGGCATGGCGTCGCCGGCCGGCACCGCCATCCCCAGCGCCGTGGCCAGCGCCAGCGGCACCAGGCGGCCCTCGTCCAGCGGCGACAGGTCGACGAAACACACGCCGTCGGCATAGCGGCGCAGCACGCGCGTGGCCAGGGCGACGGCCAGGGTGGTCTTGCCGATGCCGCCCGGACCGGCAATGCACAACAGGCGCAATTGCAGCAGCTGGTTGGCCATCGTTTGCAGCACCTCGGCGCGGCCCAGCATGCGCGTCAGCATGACGGGCAGGTTATGCCGCGGCTCGGCACCCGCCGCACCGGGCGCCGGCCGGCCCGTGTGCGCCAGCGGCGCCAGGAAGCCGTAGCCGCGCCCGGGAATGGTGGTGATGTAGCGCTGGCCGTCGCGGCCATCGCCCAGCGCCTTGCGCAGCGCCGCCAGGTGCACGCGCAAGGTCGCGTCGTCGACCACGGCATTGGGCCAGACGATGCTCACCAGTTCATGCTTGTCGACGATGTCGCCGGCGCGTTCCAGCAGGGCCAGCAGCAAGTCCATGGCCCGGCTGCCCAGGCGCAGCGCGCGATCGCCCTCGAATAGCACGCGTTCTAGCGGCAAAAGGCGAAACGGGCCGAATACATAGGCCGGGACGGGACTGTTTATCATTCTTGCGTGGGGGAGAAAGTGTTAAAGCATGCGGCTTGCAGTGGCCATATTCTACTGAGCATCCACGCCAGGCCGCATGGCGCCATGTTTCGGCGCTGTTACATGGCCGGCCGGCACGCCGGCGGCCAGCAGTGCGGCCACGTCGGACGCGCACGCCGGGCGGTGCAGGTAAAAGCCCTGCACCTGCGGGCAACCCAGCCGCCGCAGCCGCGCCAGCTGCCGGGCGTTTTCCACGCCTTCGGCCAGTACCTGCAAACCCAGGCCGCGCGCCAGCGCAATGGTCGAGGCGACGATCACAGTGTCACTATCTGCGCTGCCCAGGTCGCCGATGAAGCAGCGGTCGATCTTGATGGTGTGAATCGGCAGCATCCTGACGTGGCTGAGCCCCGAATGGCCGGTGCCATAGTCGTCGAGCGATATGGCCAGGCCCAGCGCGCGCAACTGGCGCAATACCTGCGTTGCCTGCGCCATATCGTCGATGCAGCAGCTTTCCGTCACTTCCAGTTCCAGCAGGCCGGGCGCGATGGCGTGGCGCCGCAGGCAGCCCAGCACGAAGTCCGGCAAGTGCGGCTGGCACAGCTGGCGCGCCGAGATATTCACCGCGACAGGCACCAAAGGTAGGTCCGCCGCGCGCCACTGCGCCAGCTGGCGGCAAGCCGCGTCGATGCCCCAGTTGCCCAGCGCGACGATGGCGTCAGTCTGCTCGGCCAGGCCGATGAATTCGTTCGGATAGACCAGGCCGTGGCGCGGATGCTCCCAGCGCAGCAGCGCTTCCAGGCCGACCAGGCGCAGCTGCGCCGTATCGAACTTGCCCTGGTAGTGAAAGCGGAATTCGCCGCCGGCGATGGCGCCGTCCAGGCGCGCCTGCAATTCCCGGCCGCGCGCCGATGCCATCGGCTTGCCGCCGCGCCCATCCCGCGCCCGCCACAGCACGGCGCAGCCCAGCGCCAGCGCCGCCAGTGCCACCTGCAGCACGTGACGCGGCTGCGCCCCGTCCAGCCAGATGCCCAGCAGCAAGCAGGCGGCCAGCACAGCGCACAGCAGCGCCCGCGCGCGCGGGCCGTGCCAGAACCTTGCCAGGCGCGCCACTAGGCCAGCAGGCGCGGCACGGCCGGCGCGCTCCGGCGCGGCAAGGCGTCAGCCGGCCCCTGGCGCAGCCGGAATACGCTGACCACCCGCAGCAGGTTCGCCGCCTCGCCTTCCAGCGACTGCGAGGCGGCCGCCGCTTCCTCCACCAGGGCGGCATTCTGCTGCGTCACTTCGTCCATCTGCACCACCGCCTGGCTGACCTGGCCGATGCCCGTGCTTTGCTCGGCGCTGGCGGCCGTGATGTCGGCCACCATCTGGCTCACGCGCCCCACGGCCGCCACCACGTCCTGCATGGTGGCGCCGGCCTGCGCGACGAGGGCCGCGCCCGCGTCGACCTGCCGGGTGGAATTGGCGATCAGGGCGCGGATATCGCGCGCCGCCGCCGCGCTGCGCTGCGCCAGGCTGCGCACTTCCGTCGCCACGACGGCAAAGCCGCGCCCCTGCTCGCCCGCGCGCGCCGCTTCCACGGCCGCATTCAGGGCCAGGATATTCGTCTGGAAGGCCAGCATGTCGATCACGCCGATGATGTCGGCAATCTGCGCCGACGAGGCGCTGATGGCGTCCATCGTGTGGATCACCTGCCCCACGGCGTGCCCGCCCGCGCCGGCGATGTTCGCCGCTTCGACGGCAAGCACGCTGGCATGGCGCGCATTGTCCGCGTTCTGCTGCACGGTGGAGCTGAGTTCCTCCATGGCCGACGCGGTCTGTTCGAGCGAACTGGCCTGCTCCTCCGTGCGCGAGGACAGGTCGCTATTGCCGGCCGCGATCTGCGACGAGGCCGTGGCGATGGTGTCGGTGCCGCTGCGCACCCGCTGCACGATGTCGAGCAGGTTGCCGTTCATGATGCACAGCGCGTCGAGCAGTTTGCCCGTTTCATCGCCGCCGTGGCGGCCGAAGACCGAAGTCAGGTCGCCGGCGGCCACGGTCTGCGCCACCGTCAGGGCATGGCGCAGCGGATCGACGATGCTGCGCGTGACCAGCCAGGCCGTGACGAGCGAAAAGAACACGGCCAGCGCGCTCAGCGCCAGCATCATGTTGCGCGCCGTGGCGTATTCATGGCGCACCTGGGCGCCCGCCTCCTCCATCAGGTCGTGCTGGTGTGTGATCAGGCTTTCCAGCGCCGCCATGTAGCGCAGCTGGTCGCCGCGCACCGTACCGAGCAGCAGCGCCGTCGCTTCGTCGCGCGCGCCCTCTTCCAGCAGGGCCAGCACCTTGTCGCGCCCGCCGTTGAACGCGGCGCGCGCCTGCGTCACGGCCGCCATCAGCGCGCGGCCCTGCGGCGACAGCACCACCTTTTCCAGCTGCGCCAGGCCCTTTTCCGTTTCGCCGCCCGCCTGGGCGATGGTGGCGCGTTCCTGCGCCAGCTGCTGCGGTTCCGTCATCAGCAGCAGGTTGCGCGAGGAGCGCGCGATGATGTTGACATTCTTGATGATGTCGTTGGCCAGCACGGTTTTCGGATATTTATCATCGATCACGTCGCGCATGCGCAGCTCCAGGCTGGACAGGCGCAGCATGCCCAGCGCGGCAGTCGCCAGCAGCAGCAAGGTCAACAATGCAAAGGAGCAGCGCAGGCGCGTGCCGATTTTCATATTTGCCATCTTTATTCGCATCCTTCAGTGTGGTGCATCGGTGATCGCGCCGGGCTCGCATGCAAGGCTGACGGCAATGGCTGCCGCCTGCCACGAATGGCTGGACGCAGCAGGCGGAGGGGTCAGCCGGGGTGTGGCCGAGGCGGGAACAAGGGCGGTACGGCAGGCAGTGTGAGTTATCTCACAAGCAATGTCGCGTTAAGTTTTGAAAAGATTTGCTTAGATGGCAAAAACAGCAGCTATTTATATAACGCTGTTTTTTTAATAAGTAGAAACCGCAGTGCGCGCCTGTGCGCGCATGCAAGAACGGCCGCGCAAGGCGGCCGTCCGGTAGCGCATGCTGGCGCCGTCAATCCGTCAGAACACTTCCCACTCGTCGTCGCGCGGCGCGCTCTGGCGCGCGGATGGCACGGCATGCAGGGCCGGGCGGCCCGCCGTGGGGCGTGATGCAGGACGCTTCGGCGCCGCGCTGGCCACCGCGGCGCGCGGCGCGGCCGGCCTGGCGTTCGCGTTTGCGCGCGCGGCCGGTGCCTGCGCACCATCGAGCTTGAAGACGCTGACCACCTGGGCCAGCTGGCCCGATTGCTCCTGCAGCGATTCGGCCGCGGCCGCCGCTTCTTCCACCAGGGCCGCGTTTTGCTGCGTCACCTGGTCCATCTGGCCGATGGCCTGGTTGATCTGGTCGATGCCCGAGCTTTGCTCCTGCGTGGCCAGGCTGATTTCCGCCATGATGTCATGATGTCGTCACGCGCTGCACGCTGGAGACGATTTCGGCCATCGTGCTGCCCGCTTCGGCCACCAGCTTGCTGCCCGCATCGACGGCCACCACGGAGTCGCCGATCAGGGTCTTGATTTCTTTCGCTGCGCCAGCGGATCTTTGGGCAAGATTGCGCACTTCCGTCGCCACGACGGCAAAGCCGCGCCCCTGCTCGCCCGCGCGCGCCGCCTCGACTGCCGCGTTCAGCGCCAGAATATTCGTCTGGAACGCGATGCCGTCGATGACGGAAATGATGTCGACGATCTTGCGCGAGGAGTCGTTGATGGCATCCATGGTCTCGACCACCTTGCCCACCACGGCGCCGCCCTTCACGGCCACGCCCGAGGCGGAGAGCGCCAGCTGGTTCGCTTGCTGGGCGTTGTCGGCATTCTGCCGCACGGTGGAGGTCAGCTCTTCCATCGACGACGCCGTCTCTTCCAGCGAACTGGCCTGCTCTTCCGTGCGCGAGGACAGGTCCAGGTTGCCGCTGGCAATTTCCGACGACGCCGTGGCGATCGTCTCCGTGCCGCCGCGCACCTGGCTGACGATGTTGACCAGGCTGGAATTCATGTCTTTCAGCGCCTGCAGCAGCTGGCCCGTTTCTTCCGTCGTGTGCACCTCGATATGGCTCGTCAGGTCGCCCGACGCCACCGTTTGCGCCACTTTCACGGCCGAATTGATCGGCTGCGTGATGGCGCGCGTGATGTAGGCGGCGCAGCCCATGCCCACGGCCGAAGCCAGCAAGCCGAGGATAACCATCAGGCTTTCCGAGCGGATCACGGCCGCGCTGCCTTCCTTGACACTGGCGTCGGCCACGCCGTTATTGAGCTTGATGATCTCGTTGAGGGTGGCTTCGGCCTTGCTGAACAGGCTGCGCGAATCCTGGTACTGCTTGTAGAAGGCGACGAACAGCTCCTTCTGCCGCGGCTCGTCGCGGTTGTCGGCCAGCTGGCGCAGGATGGCGCGCACCTTGTCGTCATCGCCCTTCCAGGCGGCCCACTCCTCCAGGAAGCGCTTCCACAGCACGGCTTCCTCGGGCGTTTGCGGCAGCGGCTCGTACAGCTTGCGGCCCGCCTCGATATTCGTCCAGGCCTTGGTGCGCAGCTGCAGCGCTTCCGCGAACTTGTCCTGTGCCTGGTAATTGTTTTCATAGATGGCGGCCGTCAGGGTGGCGGCGGCGACGGCCGTCTGGCCTTCGTTCATCATCATCAGGCCCTGGATCGACGGCAGGCGCACCACGCCGATTTCATTGACGGCGTTGCCCACGGTGGCGATGCCCGTGTAGCCGCTGATGCCCACCACCAGCAAGGCCACCATCATCACGGCGACGAGCGTCGCCAGCTTCCATTTGATCAGTAAATTCTTAAACATGGCTAGGTCCTTTATAAAGTCACGACGACTGCTGGCGAGGTTGGGGCTGGCATGTTCGAGTAAAACAGCTGACACTTGTATAAAGGTGGCGGGGATAGGGCGTACGCTTCGTTACAATTGGCGAGAATTCATAAGGGGAAGCATAGTGGAAAATACACGCGCTGGCTGCTACATACTTGATACAAGACAAGATTTATTTCTTTACTGTGGCGCGTGTTGCACAGCAGCGAAAAAAAAAGGCCCGGCGCCCCGTTTTGGTGCAGAAAATCCCCATGTACCACTATTGGCTACGCAGTTGATAGTCGTATAAGATGAGCAACAAGCAAACAACAGGCAGACCATGGCTTATCCTATCGAACACAAACTGGTGATCGGGGTCGCTTCCAGCGCCCTGTTCGACCTGGCCGAATCGCACCAGGTCTACCTCGACAACGGCCCCGAGGAATACCGCAAGTACCAGGAAACGCATATCGACACGGTCTTGCCGCGCGGCGTGGCCTTCCCCTTCATCCGCCGTTTCCTGAACATCAACAAGCACTATCCGCGCCAGTCGCCCGTGGAAGTGGTGCTGTTTTCGCGCAATTCGCCGGAAACGGGCTTGCGCGTCATGCACTCGATCGCGCACTACGGCCTCGATATCTCGCGCGCCGCCTTCATGACGGGCAAGTCGCCGTATCCTTATCTGCCCGCCTTCAACGCCTCGCTCTTCCTCAGCGCGAACGAGGACGACGTGCGCAGCGCCCTGGCCTGCAACTATCCGGCCGGCCTGGTGCTGCCGTCGCGCACGGAAGACGATGAAAACGACGAGGAACTGCGCGTTGCCTTCGATTTCGACGGCGTGATCGCCGACGACGAAGCGGAAACCGTGTTCAAGCGCAACAATGACGTCGATGAATTCCACGCCCATGAAACCCTGAACGTGGGCACGCCGCACCGCCCCGGCCCACTGGCCGACCTGTTCCAGAAGCTGGCCACCATGCAGCGCCTGGAAGAAAAGGCGCAGCGGCGCGACCCCGGCTACAGAAAGATCCTGCGCATCGCCATCATCACGGCGCGCAACGCGCCCTCGCACGAGCGCGTCGTGACGACCCTGAAAAGCTGGGGCGTGGCGGCCGACGAGACGTTTTTCCTCGGCGGCATGGACAAATCGCGCGTGCTGGCCGTGTTCAAGCCGCATATCTTCTTCGACGACCAGTTGAGCCACCTCAAATCGGCGGGCGGAACCATCCCCATGGTGCATGTGCCGTTCGGGATTGCAAATATCCGTGCGAGCGATGGTCTATAATCTCGCCTGTCAGCGCCGTCACTGGCGGCGCGGCGCGCATCACAGCTGTCCCACTCAACTGCCTCTGCCACTAGTGTCATCGCCTGCATGTCCTTAGACTTAACAAAAGCCCTCCCCAAGCCCGGCAACCGCTATGCGCTGCCCGCCCTGTATGGTTCATCCGACGCCTATGCCCTGGCGCTGGCCGCCCTGGCATTGAAAGCGCGGGGCCAGATGCTGGCCGTGGTGGTGGCGCAGGCCAGCGACGGCCAGCGCCTGCTCGATGAAATCCCCTGGTTTGGCGGCAAGGAACTGCGCTGCCACCTGTTGCCGGACTGGGAAACCCTGCCCTACGACGCTTTTTCGCCGCACCAGGACCTGGTCTCCGAGCGCCTGGCCACCCTGCACGAAATCCAGACGCGCCAGTGCGACGTGCTGATCGTGCCGGCCACCACGGCGCTGGTGCGCCTGGCGCCGCCGTCCTTTTTGGCCGCCTACACCTTCTTCTTCAAGAAGGGCGAAACGCTGGACGAAGCGCGCCTGAAGTCGCAGCTGACGCTGGCCGGCTACAGCCATGTGTCGCAAGTGATGTCGCCCGGCGAATACTCGGTGCGCGGCGGCCTGCTCGACCTGTTCCCCATGGGCTCGGCCCTGCCCTACCGGCTGGACCTGTTCGGCGACACCATCGAAACCATCCGCACGTTTGATGCCGACACCCAGCGCTCGCTGTACCCCGTGCATGAAGTGCGGCTGCTGCCGGGCCGCGAATTTCCCATGGATGAAGCGGCGCGCACCACCTTCCGCAACCGCTGGCGCGAACAGTTCGAGGGCGACCCGTCGCGCTCCGTCGTCTACAAGGACATCAGCAGCGGCATCGCCTCGGCCGGCATCGAATACTATCTGCCCCTGTTCTTCGAACAGACGGCCACCCTGTTCGACTACCTGCCGCCCGACGCCTCGCTGGCCCTGGTGGGCGAGATCGATGCGGCCATCAGCCGCTTCTGGACCGATACCCAGTCGCGCTACCGCTTCCTGAAGGCGGACCGCGAGCGGCCGATTTTGCCGCCCGAAGCGCTGTTCCTGTCCGACGAGCAGTTCTTCGGCCTGGCCAAGCCGTATCCGCGCCTGGCGATTGCGAAGTCGAACGATGCGCTGGCGTCCGAACTGTCGGCGCCGATTCCCAACATCGCCGTCAACCGCCGCGCCGACGACCCGCTGGCCAACCTGCGCAGCTATCTGCTGCAAGCGGGCCGCCGCGTGATGATCTGCGCCGAATCGAACGGCCGCCGCGAAACCCTGCAGCAGTACTTCGCCGAATACGATCTGCAGCTGACACCGGTGGAAGGCAGCGACGGCTTTTTGCAGTCCGATGCCAAGCTGATGCTGGGCGTGGCGCCGCTGCACGCGGGCTTCGAATTGTTCCGGCCCGAGGGCAATCTGGCCTTCATCACGGAAACCGAACTGTATGCCGGCTCCGGCCGCCGCGTCGGCAGCAAGAAACAGGAAGGCGTGACGCAGGTCGAGTCGATGGTGCGCGACCTGTCCGAGCTGAAAATCGGCGACCCGGTGGTGCACATCAACCACGGCATCGGGCGCTACATGGGCCTGACCAGCATGGACCTGGGCGAAGGCGAGACGGAATTTTTGCACCTCGAATACGCGAAGGACACGAAACTGTACGTGCCCGTATCGCAACTGCATGTGATCTCGCGCTATTCGGGCGCCTCGCCGGAAGACGCCCCGCTGCACTCGCTCGGCTCGGGCCAGTGGGAAAAGGCGAAAAAACGCGCGGCCGAACAGGTGCGCGACACGGCTGCCGAGCTGCTCAACCTGTACGCCCGCCGCGCGCTGCGCCAGGGCCACTCGTTCGAATTCTCGTCGCACGACTACCAGCGCTTCGCCGACAGCTTCGGCTTCGACGAAACGCCGGACCAGGCCGAAGCCATCCGCAACGTCATCAAGGACATGACGTCCGGTAAACCGATGGACCGCCTCGTGTGCGGCGATGTCGGCTTCGGCAAGACGGAAGTGGCGCTGCGCGCCGCCTTCATCGCCGTCATGGGCGGCAAGCAGGTGGCGATACTGGCGCCCACCACCCTGCTGGCCGAGCAGCATGCGCAAACCTTCGCCGACCGCTTCGCCGACTGGCCCGTGCGCATCGCGGAACTGTCGCGCTTCCGCACCGGCAAGGAGATCACGCAAGCGTTCAAGGGCATGGCCGACGGCACCATCGACATCGTCATCGGCACGCATAAACTGCTGTCCGATGACGTGAAGTTTACCCGTCTGGGCCTGGTCATCATTGACGAAGAACACAGGTTCGGCGTGCGCCAGAAGGAAGCATTAAAGGCCTTGCGCGCGGAGGTGGACGTGCTGACCCTGACGGCCACGCCGATCCCGCGCACCCTGGGCATGGCGCTGGAAGGCTTGCGCGACTTTTCCATCATCGCCACGGCGCCGCAAAAGCGCCTGGCCATCAAAACGTTCGTGCGCAGCGAGGGCGAAGCCATCATCCGCGAAGCGTGTTTGCGCGAACTCAAACGCGGCGGCCAGATCTACTTCCTGCACAACGAGGTGGAAACCATCCAGAACCGCCTGGCCATGCTGACGGAACTGCTGCCCGAGGCGCGCATCGCCGTGGCGCACGGCCAGATGCATGAGCGCGACCTGGAAAAGGTCATGCGCGACTTCGTCGCCCAGCGCTTCAATATCTTGCTGTGCACGACCATCATCGAGACGGGCATCGACGTGCCGACGGCGAACACCATCATCATGCACCGCGCCGACAAGTTCGGCCTGGCGCAGCTGCACCAGCTGCGGGGACGCGTGGGCCGCTCGCATCACCAGGCCTACGCCTACCTGCTGGTGCACGACGTGCAGGGCCTGACGAAACTGGCGCAGCGCCGCCTGGACGCCATCCAGCAGATGGAAGAACTGGGCAGCGGCTTTTACCTGGCCATGCACGACCTGGAAATCCGCGGCGCCGGCGAAGTGCTGGGCGAGAGCCAGTCGGGCGAGATGACGGAAATCGGCTTCCAGCTGTATTCGGACATGCTCAACGAAGCCGTGCGCTCGCTGAAAGCGGGCAAGGAGCCGGACCTGGCCGCACCGCTGGCGTCGACGACGGAGATCAACCTGCACGTGCCGGCCCTGCTGCCGGCGGACTTCTGCGGCGACGTGCACGAGCGCCTGTCGATTTATAAACGCCTGGCCAACTGCGCCACGCAGGAAAAGATCGACGATATCCAGGAAGAGCTGATCGACCGCTTCGGCAAGCTGCCCGATGCCGTCAAGGCGCTGGTCGAAACGCACCGCCTGCGCATCGCCGCGAAAACCGTGGGCATCGTCAAGATCGACGTGCATGGCGAGGCGGCCACCCTGCAATTCATGGCCAAGCCGCCCATCGACCCGATGCGCATCATCGACCTGATCCAGAAAAACCGCCACATCAAGCTGCATGGCCAGGACAAGCTGAAAATCACGGCCGCCATGCCGGACCTGGCCGCGCGCGTGACGCAGATCAAGACCACCATCAAGCAATTGACGGTGTAGACCATTCAGACCATTTACGCAGAGCTGCCCCATGACCAATACCAAGACCATCACCATGAACCTGATCCTGCAGGGCCTGGACGGCGACAGCGCCCGTCTCGAGCGCATCGCCGCGCTGGCCGCGCCCACGTCCGTCACGCGCCTGGGTCCGAACGCCGTGCGCTGCGAGCAGATCGCCTATTCGCCCGCGCTGCGCCCCACCATCGAAGTGGCGGCCCAGGCGGCACAGCTGGACGCCACCTACATGATGGGACAGCGCGAACTCAGTGAATTCAAGCTGGTGGCGATGGACATGGATTCGACCCTGATCACCATCGAATGCATCGATGAAATCGCCGACATGCAGGGCCTCAAACCGCAAGTGGCGGCCATCACGGAAGCGGCCATGCGGGGCGAACTCGATTTCGCGGCCAGCCTGAAGCAGCGCGTGGCCCTGCTCGAAGGCCTCGATGCGTCGGCCCTGCAGCGCGTCTACGATGAACGGTTAAAACTGTCGCCGGGCGCGGAAACCATGCTGGCGGCCGTGCAGAAGGCCGGCCTGAAAACTCTGCTGGTGTCGGGCGGCTTCACCTTCTTCACCGAACGCCTGAAGGAGCGCCTGGGCCTCGACTACACGCACGCGAACGAACTGGAAATCGTCGACGGCAAGCTGACGGGCAAAGTGTTAGGGGGCATCGTCGACGCCGAGGAAAAGCAGCGCACGGTGGAACGCGTGTGCGCCGAGATGGGTATTGCGCCATCGCAAGCCATCGTCATGGGCGACGGCGCCAACGATTTGAAGATGATGGGCATCGCGGGCCTGTCCGTGGCCTTCCGCGCCAAGCCCGTGGTGCGCTCGCAAGCCGATGTGGCGCTGAACTTTGTGGGACTCGATGGCTTGCTCAACGTCTTGAGCTGAGCCGGGGCCAAGTTCACGGCGCCGGACGGTGCGCGCACGGTTGCATAAGTTTGCTATATTGCAAACTTATATTCACCCCGCCAGCCCACCGTGAAAGAACACCGCATGCCGCCACCGCTGCCAGAAGAGATACAACGCCACCTGGATGTGTTCGTCGCCGCCGCGCAAACGGCCTTCGGTGACGACCTTGCCGCCGCCGTGCTGTTTGGCTCGGCCGCCGACGGCCAGTTGCGCGCCACGTCCGACGTCAACCTGCTGTTGCTGCTCAAGCGCTTTACGCCGCAGGCGGCCGACGCGCTGCGCGGACCCTTGCGCCTGGCGCACGCCGCCATCGATTTGCAGGTGATGTTCCTGCAAGAAAACGAACTGGCCGATGCCGCCGACGCCTTCGCCGTGAAGTTTGCCGACATCATCGCGCGCCACCGGGTCTTGCTGGGCAATGACCCTTTCGCCAGCCTGCGCACCAGCCGCGACGCCGTGCTGCGCCGGCTGCGGCAAGTGCTGCTGAACCAGCAGCTGCGCATGCGCGAACGCTATCTGCTCCTGAGCGTGAACGAAGAGCAGCTGGCCGGCGCCATCGCCGACGCGGCCGGCCCCCTGCGCTCGGCCGCCGCCTCGCTGGCGCAGCTGGAGGGCAAATCTGCGCTGTCCGGCAAGCAGGCGCTCGAAGCGTTTGTCGACCAGCTGGGCGAACCGGCCCTGCACGCCGCCCTGCAAGCCATGTCGGCGGCGCGCGAAACGGCGCGCCTGGCGCCGGGGCAGGCCCTGCCCGCCTTCACGGGCCTGATGACGATTACCGAACGCCTGCGCGAGCACGCGGAGACCATGCGGTGAACGGCGTCAATCCGTTCGACTGGAGCGGGCCGTGGTTCCTGCTGGCCTACCTGATCTTCGGCGCGCTCGTGTACTACGGCGTGCGCGAGCTGCTGATCCGCCAGGAATTGCGCAATCCGCACGCCCAGCTGTCGCTGGCCGACGATCCCTACCGCATCGCCTTCCTGCGCGGCGGCGCCCTCGAAGCCGTGAAGATCGCCGCCATCGTGCTGGTCGACCGCGGCTTGCTGCGCGCCGACGGCCCGCTGCTGGAAACGGCCAGCGCCGACAGCCTGCGCTTCGCCAGCCATGACATCGAACGCGACGTGCTGCGGCTGTACCTGGGCCGCCAGGGCCATAGCAGGGAACTGGCCGTGCAGGCCGAGATGCTGCCATCGTGCCGCGCCTACCAGGAAACCTTGACGCAGCAGGAATTGCTGGTCGGCCCGCCGCTGCTGCGCCGGCGCGAACGCCTCACCTGGGCCGCACACTGGCTGCTGGTGACGGTAGCCGGCGTCAAGGCCGTCATCGCCATCAGCCGCCAGCACTACAACCTGCTGTTCCTGGCGCTGCTGCTGGCGATTTTTCTCCTCATGCTGCGCGGCTTGCGCACCCACGCGACCAGCTGGAGCGCGCAGCGGCTGCTGACCGACCTGCGCATGCTGTTTGGCCGCCTGAACATGCGCGCATCGCGCCTGCAGGCGGGCAGCAACAGCGCCGACATGGCGCTGCTGGCGGCCATCTTCGGCATGGGCGCCCTGCCCCCGTCGGTGTACGCGTATGTCGCCGGGCTGTACCCGGTGCCCCGGCAAAGCTCAGGCGGCGACTCGTCGTCCGGCGGCTCGGGCGACTCGTCATCGGGCGGCGGTGATGGCGGCGGCGATGGCGGCGGCAGCGGCTGCGGCGGTTGCGGCGGTGGCGGCGGCTGTGGCAGTTAATATGGGGGCAACGCGCGACCGCGTCGGCCTGGGCTGGCGCGGCGAACTGGCTGCCGGCATCCTGTCCCACCTGGCGCGGATCGACGTGCTGGAAGTGATCGCCGACGATTATTACCATGCCTCGCGCGCCGGCATCGCCGCCCTGCGCAGCCTGGCGCGCCAGGTGCCCGTCAGCCTGCACGGCGTGGGCATGGGGCTGGCATCGACGATACCCGCCGACCCGCGCCGCCTGCACGCGATGGCGCGCCTGATGAAGGAGGTGCAGGCGGAATCGTGGTCCGAACACCTGAGCTTTGTGCGCGCCGGCGGCGTCGAGATCGGCCACCTGGCGGCGCCGCCGCGCACGCCGCACAGCGCCGCCGGCGCCATCGCCAATATCGGGCTGGCCACGCGCATCGTCGGCAGCGCGCCGCTGATGGAAAACATCGCCACCCTGGTGCAGCCGCCCGCCAGCACCTTGGACGAAGCGCAGTGGCTGACGCGCATCCTTGACGGCGCGCAAGTGCCGCTGCTGCTGGACCTGCATAATCTGTATGCGAACGCCGTCAATTTCGGTCATGACCCGGAGCAAATGCTGCTGCGCCTGCCCCTGGACAGGGTCGGCGCCGTGCACCTGAGCGGCGGCCACTGGATAGCCGCGCCTGGCGGCGCGGCCAGCGCCTGCTGGACGACCATCTGCACGACGTGCCGCCCGAAGTGTTCGCTTTATTGACCCTGCTGGCGCGCCATGCGCCCCAGCCCCTGACGGTGATCGTCGAACGCGACGGCAATTACCCGTCGTTCGAGCACGTGCTGAGCCAGCTGGAGCTGGCGCGCGCGGCCTTGCGCGCGGGGCGCAGCGCATGAGTTCTCCCGCGCTGGAAACCTATCTGGCCAGGCTGTACACGGACGACGCCGTGCTTGGCGCCTTCCTGCTCGCGCCCCATGCGCAAGCCTTGCTGCATGGCTTGTCGCCACAGGAAGCGGAGGCGATGGCGGCGATGGACCGCGTCGGCCTGCAGATGGCGGCGGCCAGCTATCGCAGCAAACGGGCCGGGCGCGCCGGACACGGCAGCCAGGCCCGGCCGGCGCAGCGCTGGTGGCGCCGGCTGCTGGCAGGCTGGATCTGACGCCCTACAACTGCCACAAGCGCAGCGGCAGCAAGCCCCACCAGGCCAGCACCAGCAGCAGTTGCAAGGCCGCCAGCAAGGCGACCCAATCCCATTTCGCCCACGACCCCGCCTCGGCCGCCGTACCGCGGCTGCGCCAGCAGCGCGCCAGGCCGAATGCCGTGGCCAGCGGCAGCGCGCCCGTCGCCAGCGCCAGCAGCACGCTGGCGATGGTGGCGTCGCCCAGGCGCAGGTAGGACTGGAAATAGAAAAACGGCAGCGGCAGGAGCAGCGACAGCAGCGACAGCAGTGGCGCGAACAGATGGTCGCCCCGCCCCAGGCGGCGCAGCGCGGCGCGCCAGACACCCACCACCAGCACGTACAGCAAGCCCGCCACGCCCAGCGCGAGGCTGCCCCACAGCACCAGCATGCGCAGCATCGAGGCGCGCTCATAGCTGCGCAAGCCATCGCTGAGCACATGCTTGCCATCTTCCTGCAGCAGCACGTGCGATGGCGTGCTGCGGTCGCTGGCGCGGAACAGCAAGCCGCCCACCGGTTCCAGTTCCTTCGGCTCGCCCTGGAACGGGATCAGGAACAGCGAATCGCCATCCCATTTGACGCGCGTAAAACCGAAGACGGCATCGACCCAGGCCATGCTGGCCATGGCACCGGGCGACGGCACGTAGACGCCCTGCCAGTTTTCCACCGTGGGCGCGGGCGTGCCCTGCGGGGCCGGCGCGCGCAGGGGCAGCTCCAGGTCGCGCAGCAGCAGGCGGTTGAAGCGTTCATAGTCGGCTGCTTCCGCATCCGTATTGAAGGCCACGAAGAAGGCGCTTTTCTGTTCAGGATACAGGCACAGCATGGCGCGAAAACCCACGGCCGTGCCGGGGTGGCAGGCGCCCACCACATTGTGGCGGTCGCGCACGGCCAGCGCCAGGCCGTGGCCCGTTGCCAGTCCCGCCTGCGCCGCATCCGTGCCGGCCGGCTCGGACAAGGCGCCCATCAGCGCCAGGTCGATGAAGCGCTTGCCTTGCAGCTTGCCGTCGCCCATTAAAAACTGTGCCAGCTTGGCCATATCGGCCGCCGTGGTGGTAAATTGCGCGGCCGGACGCAAGTACTGGGGCACGGCCGGCTGCGCCACGCCATGCTCGAAGTGGCCCATGGCAAGGCGCGGATCGCCTTGGACACCCGCCTGCGTGCTCATTTGGGTGACAAAGGTAAACGTGCTGTCCGCCATGCCCAGCGGCTGCAGCAGCTGCGCATCGAGATAGCGTTCATACGGCTGGCCCGTGACCTTCTCGATGACCATGCCCAGCAAGCCATAGCCCATGTTCGAATACGCGTAGCGGCTGCCGGGCCGGGCGCGCACGCGCAGCAGCTTGCGTCCGCCGTCAAAAGCGGCGGCCAGCGGGGTCTGCGGCGCCGGATTCAGGCTGAATGCCTGCCAGAAGCGCACATTATCGAGGCCGGACGTGTGCGCCAGCAGGTGGCGGATGCGCACGGGGTCGCTGGCCTGCCACGGGTTGTTCAGCGCCAGCTCGGGCAGCACCTGCTGCAGGGGGGCGTGTGTCGAGCGTGAGCTTGTCTTCGCTGACGAGGCGCAAGACGCCCAGCGCCAGCGCCACCTTGCCCACGGAACCCACCTGCATGCGGGTGTCCGCCTGCATCGGTACTTGCTTGGCGGTATCGCGCAGGCCGGACGCGCCGACTTTGACTGTGCCATCGGGCAAGACTTCGCTCCAGACGGCGCCCGCCAGGCCCTCTTCCTTCAAGCCGGCGGCAAACTCCGCCTCCAGGCTGTCGCCGGCGGCATGGGCCACCGTGGCGCACAGCAGCAAGGCCGGCGCGGCGCGCCGCAGCCAGGACCTGGCCCGCGCGGCCAGGGTGGCATATTGATTTCGTTTCAACAATGTATTCTGCCTTTTTGCGTGGACTGCGCTCCCGCGCCGCTTTGCTTGTTACAATTAAAAATTGAGCAACGACGGGAGATTTCATGTCACAAGATATTGTTTTGGATACCCAACTCCAGCAAACCAAAAACCTGGCCTGGTGGTTGTACCTGATACATGGCGCCAGCTTTGTGTTTTCGCTGGGCGCGTTTTCCTTCATTCCGCTCATCATCAATTACGTGAAGCGGGACACGGCGGCCGGGACCTTCGTCTACAGCCATCACAGCTGGATGATCCGTTCCTTCTGGTGGTATGTAGCCTGGATCGTCGTCGGCGCCATCCTGTGGGTCACCATCATCGGCATTCCGCTGGCCTTCCTCGTGTGGGGCGTGGCCTGGCTGTGGAAAGCGTATCGCTTGCTGCGCGGCTTCATCGACCTGAACAACAACACGCCCGTGCCCATGTAAGGACTTGCGGGCAAGCCATCGTGCTTGCCCCGCTGCCGCTACATCGCCGCGAACGCCCGTTCGATATCGCCGATCAGGTCTTGCGGATATTCCAGCCCCACGTTCAGGCGCACGAGCTGGCCCGGCAACTGCCAGCCCTTGCGCATGGCGGCGATGCGGTACGGCATCACCAGGCTGTTCGCGCCGCCCCAGCTGTAGCCAATCTTGAACAACTGCAAGGCATCGACGAAGCGGTCCGTCTGCTGCTCCGTGTAGCGGGCATCGAACAGCACAGAAAACAGGCCGCCCGCACCCGTGAAATCGCGCTGCCAGATGGCGTGGCCCGGGCAATCGGCAAAAGCCGGATGCAGCACCGTGGCAATCTCCGGCCGGCCCTTGAGCCAGGCGGCCACCGCGCGCGCGCCCGCATCGTGGGCGTCGAAACGCAGCTTCATCGTGGGCAAGCCGCGCAGCACCAGATAGGCGTCGTCCGCGCCCACGCCCATGCCCAGACGCATGTGCGCCTGCGCCAGGCGGTCGTGCAGCGCCCGCTCGCGCGTGATCAGCGCGCCCATCAGCACGTCGGAGCCGCCCGACTGGTATTTCGTCAGCGCCTGCATGATGATATCCACGCCCAGGTCGAAGCCACGCAGGGCCAGGCCCGCCGACCAGGTATTGTCCAAAGCCACCAACACGCCGCGCGCGTGGGCTGCCGTGCAGATGGCGGGCAAGTCCGGCACTTCCATGGTCACGGAGCCCGGTGCTTCAGTCCAGATGAGCTTGGTATTGTCCTGGATCAAGCCGGCGATGCCGGCGCCGATGAGCGGATCGTAATAGCGGGCCGTGATGCCGAAATCCTGCGCCAGCCAGCGGCCCAGTTCGCGGTTCGGGTTGTAGATGTTTTCCGGCAACAATACATCGTCGCCCGTTTTGAGCAAGGCGAAATCCGCCATGGCGATGGCCGCCAGGCCCGACGGCGCCAGCAGGCAGTGATTCCCCCCTTCGATCCCGGCCAGCCGCGCTTCCAGCGTGAACGTGGTGGGCGTGCCGTGCAAGCCGTAGGTGTAGGCGTTCTTCTCTTTCCAGTCGCCCGAGCGCATGGCCGCCACGTCCTTGAACAGCACGGTCGACGCGTGATGGATGGCGTTGGGAAAGGCAGCAAAGCCTTGCGGCGCCTGGTAATCGCTGTGGATCAGCGCGGTTTGCGGAGATTTGGGTGTGGTCATGGCGTCAGGAAATAAAAAAGGCGGATCAGCCTGTGCTGATCCGCCTTGATTGTAAGGGCTTATGCCCTTGCCTGCCGTACGTATGACAGAGTGTTACACCTGCATAAAATTTTTATTCTGCGGCGCCCCACAGGTCATGCGCATCCGCGGACGTGATGGTCACGTCGACGAATTGACCGACCGCCAGCTTGCGGTGCGGTTCGAACGGCGGTTTTACATACACGACGCCGTCGATTTCCGGCGCGTCGGCGGACGAGCGGCCCACGCCGCCCGAGCGGGTGACTTCATCGATCAGCACGCGCACGGTCTTGCCGACCTTGGCTTGCAGGCGCTTGCGGGAAATTTCTTCCTGCAGCAGCATCACGCGGCCGCGGCGCTCTTCGCGCAGCTCTTCCGGCACGGGGTTGGCGATGGCGTTGGCGGTCGCGCCTTCGACGGGCGAATACGCGAAGCAGCCCAGGCGGTCGATCTGCGCTTCCTTGAGGAAGTCGAGCAAGTACTCGAATTCCGCTTCCGTTTCGCCAGGGAAACCTGCGATGAAGGTCGAGCGTATCGTCAGGTCCGGGTTGATGGCGCGCCAGGCCTGGATGCGGTCGAGGTTTTTCTCGCCGCTGGCCGGACGCTTCATGCGCTTCAATACGTCAGGATGCGCATGCTGCATCGGGATATCGAGGTAAGGCAGGATATGGCCGCCGCTCATCATCGGGATGATCTGGTCCACGTGCGGGTACGGATACACGTAGTGCAGGCGCACCCAGGCGCCGTAGGACTTGGCCAGCTCGCCCAGCGCTTCCGTCAGCTGCGTCATGTGGGTCTTCACGGGACGGCCATTCCAGAAGCCGGAGCGGAATTTCACGTCCACGCCATACGCCGAGGTATCTTGCGAAATGACCAGCAATTCCTTGACGCCCGACTTGAACAGGTTTTCCGCTTCCATCATCAGTTCGCCGATCGGACGCGAAACGAGGTCGCCGCGCATGGACGGGATGATGCAGAAACTGCACGGTGGTTGCAGCCTTCGGAAATTTTCAGATACGCGTAGTGCTTCGGCGTCAGCTTGACGCCTTGCGGCGGCACCAGGTCGAGGAACGGCGCATGCGGTTTCGGCAAGTGCAAGTGGACGGAATCCATCACTTCGGCCAGCGCGTGCGGACCCGTGACGGACAGCACTTTCGGGTGCACTTTCATGATGATGTCGTCGCCGGCAGCATCTTTCTTGGCGCCCAGGCAGCCGGTCACGATGACTTTGCCGTTTTCCGCCAGCGCTTCGCCGATGGCGTCGAGCGACTCTTGCACAGCAGCATCGATGAAACCGCAGGTATTGACGATCACCAGATCGGCGCCAGCATAGGATTTCGCCGTTTCGTAGCCTTCGGCGCGCAGCTGGGTCAGGATTTGCTCGGAGTCGACCAGCGCTTTCGGGCAGCCGAGCGAGACAAAGCCCACTTTCGGCGCCGCACCTGGCATGGCCAGCATGGCCTCGGGCTGGGCGGAAGGAACGGGATACGGTGAATTTCAGACATAGTTGGCAGCTAGTAATATGGTGAGGCGAATCGGCTATTGTACCCCGAGCCGCCCCTTGCTGACAGAACTATGCTGTTTTGATGACGCAGATACAACTCCCGGGCGATCGAATCACCCGGTGAGCATGTGGCATTGATTACTTCTTGTCGCTTGGAGGAACCGGCGGCACAAACGGGAAGGTGCCGAACAGGTTCTTGCTCTGGCTTTGCATCTGTTCCTGCATCTGCACGAACAGGCTCTTGCTCTGGTCGATGTAGTTGTTCATCATGCCTTGCATCATCGGGCCCTGGACATTCATGAACTGGGTCCACATTTCAGGGCTGAATGGCTTGCCTTCGAAGCTGCCGGCCGAGGTGCCCGTGAATTTGTGCTGGATATCGGTGAACGCCTGCACGTTCTTTTCCAGGTAGGATCCCATCATGCCCTGCATGGCGTGGCCATAGTAGCGGATGATCTGCGACAACACGCTGCTCGAGAACATGGGCGCGCCGTTCGCTTCCTCTTCCAAAATGATCTGCAGCAAGATGCTGCGCGTCAAATCTTCATTGGATTTGGCATCGACGACGGTAAACACCTCATTGTCCAACACCAGCTGCTTGACGTCCGTCAAGGTGATGTAGGAACTGGTTTGCGTGTCGTACAGACGGCGGTTGGGATATTTTTTAATCAGGCGGTCTATACTTTTTTTTGCACTACTCATCACAAGTTCCACTTATTGCGCCGCAGCGCATACTGAGTTAATCCGAAAAAAAAGCGAACGTGGGTCCGCTTTCGCACCTGCCTACGTTTTCCATTATAGAGTGGAAAACGGCTCCATTGCACATCAGGGTAGTAGATTCCCGCATTTATTGCAACGCAACTAAAAGTAGATTCCTGACAAGACCGGAGTTTACCCCGGTCTTGCCCGGCAAAACGCTTTGTGAATTAATCCGCCCTGACTTTAACATACCGCCCCGGCGCCGGCTCGATTGCCGCGTGGCGCTTGTTGCCCGGCTTGCCCGGCGCCTTCACCTGCGCGCCGCCGTGTTCGGCCAGGAAGGCCGCCCATTCGGGCCACCAGCTGCCCACGTGTTCGGTCGCGCCTGCCATCCATTGCTCGGCCGTCAAGGGCCTGGATTTCGCCGTGCGAGGCTTGTCGTTGCTCCAGTAGCTGCGCTTTTTCTTCGACGCCGGATTGATCACGCCGGCGATGTGGCCCGAGGCGCCGAGGATAAAGCGGTTGGCTTTCGGTTTTTTCGGGTTCAGCAAGGCCGTGCTGGCATAGGCCGCGCCCCAGGGCACGATATGGTCTTCGCGCGAACCGTAGATGAACGCGGGCGCATCGATGCTGCTCAGGTCGACCTTTTCGCCTGCCACCGTCAGCTTGTCCGGCACTTTCAGGCTGTTTTCCAGGTAAGTATTGCGCAAATACCAGCAGAACATGGGGCCTGGCAAGCCCGTGCCGTCGCCATTCCAGTACAGCAAGTCGAACGCGGGCGTTTCCTTGCCCTTCAGGTAATTCGACTGCACGTAATTCCACACGAGGTCGTTCGGCCGCAGGCTGGAAAAGGTGCTGCCCAGGTCGCGCCCGGACATCAGGCCGCCCTTGGCCAGCGTTTGCTCGCGCAGCGCCACTTGCGGTTCGTCAATAAAGACGTCGAGCGCGCCCGTATCGCAGAAATCGAGGAAGGTGGTCAGCAGGGTCAGGCTGGCGGCCGGATTCTCGCCGCGCGCCTTTAGCACGGCCAGCGCCGTCGAGACGATGGTGCCGCCCACGCAAAAGCCGAACATGTTCAGCTTGTCCTGGCCGGAGATATCCTGCGTGACCCGGATGGCTTCGATCACGCCTTGCTCCACGTAATCGTCCCACGTCAGGTGCTGCATGCTCAGGTCCGGATTGCGCCAGGACATGAGGAACACGGTATTGCCCTGCTCCACAGCATAGCGCACGAGCGAATTTTCCGGCTGCAAGTCAAGGATATAGAATTTATTGATGCATGCAAGGCGCGGTACCATCAGCAGGGGCCGCTGGTGTACCGTGGCGGTGCTTGGCGTGTACTGGATCAGCTGGAACAAGGCGTTTTCAAACACCACCGTGCCCGGCGTGGTGGCCACGTTGCGGCCCACCTCGAAGGCCGATTCGTCCGACTGCGAAATGCGGCCCTTCTGCATGTCGGCCAGCATGTTCGTCAAACCCTTGGCCAGGCTCTCGCCCTTGGTTTCGATCAGGGTTTGCTGGGCGTCAGGATTGGTGGCAAGAAAGTTGGCGGGCGACATGGCGTCAACGATTTGCTGTACCGCAAAGGCAATCTTTTGCTTCTGGTGCGGCGTCGCTTCCACGGCATCAGCCATGGCGGTGAGAAACTCCGCGTTCAGCAGGTAGGCGGCCGCGTTGAAGGCCGACAGGGGGCTGGCATGCCAGGCGGGCGCGGCGAAGCGGCGGTCTTTCAGCTCCGGCGACTTGCCGGCCATAAAGTCGGCCCACAAGCCCGTCAGCTTGGCCACATAGGCATTTTTCAGTTGCTCGATCGCTTCCGGCTTGATGCTGGCGCCCGCATCCTGCAAAATACCGGCAATCGGATTGCCCTGGGGCTGCGGCACCATGTTGAACCACGTCTTCCACTGCTCAGGATTGCTGATCTGCGCCATCCATTCCTTGGTCATCGCTTGAGGATCGGGCATATTCATAGATGTAAAAGTCCATTAAGAAATTAAAACGTCGTCAAAAATAAATACTTCTGGATCAAAGCATGCAAACTCTTACTGACTGCCAATACCAATGATGCTCATGACCGCTGTTGCCTGGATCTATGTCGTCGGCCTCATGGCGCTGACGGAACCTTCCATCGTCGCCGGGGTGATGACCTTCGTGCTGTACTGCGTCATCCCGCTGTCCATCCTATTCTATCTGACGGGCTCGCGGCGACGCAAACGCAAGGCGGCGCGCATCGCCGAACTGAACGCCCGCGCCCTCGCCTCAGCAGACGATAAAACAAAAACGGCAGACACATAAGTGTCTGCCGTGCAGATTATTTGCGCCAGATCAAACTGGCCTGTCTTCCCGTGACGCCATCGCGCCGGTACGAGTAAAACTGCGCCGCATCGCTGACGGTGCAATATTCCCCGCCGGCTACTTGCGCCACGCCATCATCGCGCAGCAGCATGGTGCGCGCCAGCGCATAGATGTCGGCCAGGTACTTGCCCGGCTTGCCGGCGATGGCGGCAAACGCAGCGGACAACACTTGCCGCTCGGCATCGTCGCGCGCGCCGTCGCGGAACGCTTGCAGCACGTCCTGCCCCACTTCGAATTGCTGCGGACCAATGGCTGGCCCCAGCCAGGCGAGGATCTCCGTCGCGCCCTGCGCGCGCATGCCGTCGACCGTGCGCTGCAAGACGCCGTTGGCCAGGCCGCGCCAGCCCGCGTGGGCCGCGCCGACGACGAGGCCATCGCTTGAGCAAAACAGCACGGGCAGGCAATCGGCCGTCATCACCACGCACACGGCACCAGGCTGCGTTGCCACGCTGGCATCGGCATCGGGCACGCAACCGCGCAGGCTGGCCGCGTCGGCAACGGCCACGCCATGCACCTGCGACAGCCAGGCCGGCTCGGACGGCAAGATTGACGCCAGGCGCGCGCGGTTGGTGGCCACGTGCGCCGGTTCGTCGCCCACGTGCGTACCGAGGTTCAAGCCGCCGCCGCCCTGCCCGTCACCATATGGCCCCTGGCTGACGCCGCCCGCGCGCACGGTCGCCAGCGCGCCCACGTTCGCGGGCAGGCCGGGCCAATGGGGAATAATGCAGGGCAACGGCGACGTCATCAGACCTGTTCCGGCTCGGGAATGCCGGCCGTGGCGATCAATTGCGCGAAATCATCGGCCAGCGGCACGATCCACTCGCACGCTTCCAGCGTGCCCGGATGCACGAGGCCCAGGCGGCGCGCCTGCAGCGCCTGGCGCGAGAACACGGACACCAGGTGCTGCTTGCCGTACACGTAGTCGCCGACCAGCGCAAAGCCCAGGTGCTGCATGTGCACGCGGATCTGGTGCGTGCGGCCTGTTTCCAGGCGGCATTGCATCAGGCTCACGGGACGGCGGTCGAGTTCGCCGCTGCCGATCAATTCATAGTGGGTGATGGCGGGCTTGGCGGTGAAATTCTCCGAGACGGCCATCTTGACCCGGTCGCGCGGGTGGCGCGCGATGGACGCGTCGATGGTGCCCGCCATTTTCGGCGTGCCCCACACGAGCGCGAAATACTCGCGCTTGACGGTGCGCGCCTGCAACTGGCGCACCAGGTCCGTTTGCGAAGCGAGCGTCTTGCCGACGACCATCAGGCCGCTCGTATCCTTGTCCAGGCGGTGCACGATGCCGGCGCGCGGCACGCCGGCCAGCTGCGGGCAGTGGTGCAGCAAGCCGTTGAGCAGGGTGCCCGACCAGTTGCCGGGGCCCGGATGCACGACCAGTCCGGCCGGTTTGTTGATGACGATGATATGCTCATCTTCGTGCACGATGTTCAATTCCATCGCTTCCGGCTTAAAAGCCTCGTCTTCCGGCGCGCTTTGCGGCAGAATGACGATCTTCTCGTCGCCATAGGCGGTCATGTTGCGTTTGGCAACTTTTCCATCGACGGTCACGAAACCGGCTTCCAGCCACAATTGCAAGCGGCTGCGCGAGTATTGCGGCACCAGCTGGGCGATGACTTTATCGAGGCGGTGGCCGCAGGCGTCCGGCGTCAGTTCCAATGTAATCGGGGCCATTTCCTCGAAGACGTCGTCGGCGGCAAAATCGCCGTCAAACGCCTCTTCGGCAGCATGGTCAGAAAGGGAGTCAAACGCGGGGTCAGCCAAATTAGGCTTCGGAGTTAATATCACAGCATTCCCATCGGCTATAATCAGCCTATTGTAAAATCTTGGTTAAAACCTTCTTGCAAAACGTCATGCAAAAAAAATTATCGTTGGTAGTCGCTTCAGTCGTTCTGCTCGGCATGTCCGCTTGCAGCTTGTTGCCTGAAAAAAGTGGATGAGACCAAAAACTGGTCCGTTACGAAATTATACTCGGAGGCGCGTGAAGAAATGGCCGGGCAGCACTATGAAGCTGCAATCGGCCTGTTCCAGAAGCTGGAGGCTAACTATCCTTTCGGCAACTATGCTCTGCAAGCGCAGATGGAGATCGCTTACGCGTATTATAAGGCGGGAGACCAGGCTCAGGCATTGGCAGCCGTCGAACGCTTCATCAAGTTGCATCCGAACCACGCCAATGTGGATTATATGTACTACTTGCGTGGCCTGATCAGCTTTAACGACCAGATCAGCTTCCTGAACTTCCTGTACGAGCAAGACCCGACCGAGCGCGACCCGAAAGCGACGCGCGAAGCGTTTGCCGCCTTCAAGCAACTGGTCGACAAGTTTCCAAATAGTAAATACGCGCCCGATTCCCTGGCCCGCATGAACTATTTGATCGATGCCATGGCGAAATACGAAGTCCACGTGGCCCGTTATTACTACCGCCGCGGCGCCTACCTGGCCGCCGCCAACCGCGCGCAAACGACGGTCAGCGACTTTTCCGCCTCGACCGCCATCGAAGAAGCGCTGTTCATCATGTACCGCTCGTACGACAAGCTGGGCTTGACCGACTTGCGCGACGACACCTTGCGCGTGCTGACCAAGAACTACCCGAACACGGCATTCCTCAGCCCGGAAGGGGTGAACAAGGAACGCAAGTGGTGGAAATTCTGGCAGTAAGTTGCAATAAAAAACCGGGCTAGCCCGGTTTTTTTTACTTATTCACCTACTTTGCGCCGGAACACCCAGCTCTTGTCGTTCGACGCTTCCGGCACGAAGCCATAGCCATCCACGTCGAACTGCTTCAGCTGCTCGGGATCGCGGATCTGGTTGACGGCCGCATAGCGGGCCAGCATGCCGCGCGCGCGCTTGGCGTAGAACGAGATGATTTTATACTTGCCGTTCTTCCAGTCCTCGAACACGGGCGCGATGACGGGCACGTCCAGCAGCTGGCGCGGCTTGACGGATTTGAAATATTCCTCGGAGGCAAGATTTACCAGCGCCTTGGCGCCCTGCTCTTTTGCCGTGCGGTTCAGGCCGTTGGTGATGGTGTCGCCCCAGAACGCATACAAATCCTTGCCGCGCGTGGTCGACAAACGCGTGCCCATTTCCAGGCGGTGCGGGTGGATCAGGTCGAGCGGGCGCAGCAAGCCGTACAGGCCCGATAAAATGCGCACGCGCGACTGGGCGTAGTCGAGCTGGGCCGGCTGCAGGCTGCGCGCCTCGAAACCGGCATATACGTCGCCATTGAAGGCCATGATGGCCTGGCGCGCTTCTTCCAGTTGCGGGGTCCAGGACGCGTAGCGGGCTACGTTGAGGGCCGACAAGGCATCGGAAATGCCCATCAGGCTGCCCACTTCGGCGGGCGAAAACTGGCGCATGCGGGCGATCAGCTGCGCGGAATGGTCGAGAAAATCGGGGGTGCTGTGCAACGAGGTTGTTGGCGGCGTCTCCAGGTCGAGACTCTTGGCGGGCGAAAGCACGATCAACATAAATTATCACTACAGAATAGAATTGCCGACATGATACCTGCTCCACAAAAACTCGTCCTCGACACCAACGTTTGCCTCGACCTGTTCGTCTTCAACGACCCCCGCTGGGCGGGCTTGCTGGCGGCTATGGAAAGCGGCGCCGTGCACGCCATCACGCGTGAAGATTGCCGTGCGGAATATCTGGTCGTATTGCATTACAAACACCTGCCGCTCGATGAAGCCAGCCGCGCCGTTGCCGCCGCCCGCTTCGACGCCCACATCACGGTGGTGGCGCCGTCCGTCTCCGGCGTGCGCCTGCCCGTCTGCACGGACAAGGATGACCAGAAATTCCTCGAACTGGCGCGCGACGCCAACGCCGACATCCTCATCACCAAGGACAAGGCCCTGCTGAAACTGGCCCGCAAGACGGCCAAGGCCGGCATGTTCAGGATCATGGTGCCGGAAGGCTGGGCCTTGCCGGGCTGAGCCGCCAAAGCCCCGCACACAAGGGGGCGCGCTGCGCTAGAATGGGAAACGATTCCACTTTCCGCACCGCGCCCCTACCGTTCATGAACAGCCCATCCCTGCCCCACCTGACTCCCGCACTGGCCACCCGTTTGCCCGCTGTCGGCACCACCGTGTTTACCCGCATGTCCAGCCTCGCGGCCCAGCATGGCGCCGTCAACCTGGGCCAGGGCTTTCCCGACTTCGATTGCGACCCGGCCTTGGTCGAGCTCGTCAGCGACGCCATGCGCGCCGGCCACAACCAGTATCCGATGATGACGGGCGCCGCGCCCCTGCGCGAAGCCATCGCCGCGAAGATCGCCAGCCTGTACGGCCACGGCTACGATGCGGGCACGGAAATCACCGTTACGGCCGGCGCCACGCAGGCGCTGACCACGGCGATTCTGTGCTGCGTGCACCCGGGCGACGAAGTCATCGTCATCGAACCGGCCTACGACAGCTACCTGCCCGCCATCGCGCTGGCCGGCGGCGTGCCCGTGCTGGTGTCCATGCAGGTGAGCGAACAGGGCTACAGCGTGCCGTGGGACAAGCTGGCGGCCGCCGTCAGCAGCAAGACGCGCTTGATCATCATCAATACGCCGCACAATCCGACGGGGACGATCCTGCGCCCGGCCGACGTGGCGGCGCTGGCCGACATCGTGCGCGGCACGCAAATTTTGATTTTGTCCGACGAAGTGTACGAGCACATGGTGTACGACGGCGTGCCGCACGCCTCGCTGTCGCGCAACCCGGAACTGGCGGCGCGCAGCTTCATCGTGTCCAGCTTCGGCAAGACGTATCACGTGACGGGCTGGAAGGTCGGCTATGTGGCGGCGCCCGCGGCCCTGACGGCCGAGTTTCGCAAGGTGCACCAGTACAACGTCTTTACCGTCAACACGCCGATGCAGCACGGCATTGCCGGCTACATGGCGAACCCGCAGCCCTGCCTGGACCTGCCCGCGTTTTACCAGCGCAAGCGCGCGATTTATTCCGCGACGGCCTGGCGGGCAGCCGCTTTACCCTGCTGCCGGCCGACGGCACGTATTTCCAGTGCGTGCGCTACGATGCCATTTCGCAAGAAACCGAAGCGCAGTTCGCCGAATGGCTGACGGCCGAAATCAAGGTGGCCGCCATTCCCGTGTCCGCGTTTTACGCGCAGGGCAAGGAGTCGGGCATCGTGCGTTTCTGCTTTGCCAAGAAAGATGACACCTTGCGCCTGGCGCTGGAGCGCCTGCGCAGCATATAACCAAGCACTGAGCACGGCTCCGCCCCCGCGGGGCAAAGGATGACAGCATGGTACAGCGTCGCATCGGCCCGGCCGACCTGGTTCCCGGCGAACCCCTGCCCTGGGATTTGTTTCTGGCTGACCATAGTGCCGGACCGCAACTACGCAAGGGGCAGATCATCACGGACGGCGCCCAGCTGGGCCGTTTGCTGCAGCTGGGCCTGTACGTGGGCGCGCCGGACCAGCCCTCCGTCTTGCGCCTGCTCAATGAAGCGGCGCAGCGCCTGGAACGGCTGTTGCTGGACATGCGCAGCGAAAGCAATGCCGAGCGCGACGTGCGCGACATCGCCCGCGAACTGCTGCGCGCGCTCGAACACGACGCCGACATCGCCCTGGCCAGCATCCTGCTGAACCAGATCGCCGGCAGCTACGCCGTGCGCCACTGCATCGAAACGGCGCTGCTGGCCATGCTGGTGGGCCGCAGCATGCACAAATCCCACGATGAACTCTTATTGATCGGCGCAGCCGCGCTGACGATGAACGTGGGCATGCTGCGCCACCACGACAGTTTCCAGGACCGGCGCGGTCCCCTGAACGACGAGGAAATGCGCATCGTGCGCCTGCATCCGCAGGAAAGCACGGAATTGCTGCGCTGCGCCGGCGTCGACGACGAGGAATGGCTCAGTTGCGTGCTGCTGCACCATGAAAACGACGACGGCAGCGGCTACCCGCAGGGGCGCACGGCCGATGAAATCCTGCAAAACGCCAAGCTGATCGGCCTGGCTGACCGCTATTGCGCGCGCGTCTCGGCGCGCAACTACCGGCGCTCCATCGTGCCCGACCAGGCGCTGCAGCACATCTTCCTCGACCAGGGCCTGCCCATCGACCCGCTGCTGGGCGAACAGTTCGTCAAGCTGCTGGGCAAATATCCTCCCGGCACATTAGTCCGCCTGCGCAGCGGCGAACTGGGGGTGGTGACGCAGCGGGGCGCCGCCCTGGTCCACCCGCTCAGCGACCCGCTGGGCGCGCCGCTGGCCGCCGCCGACCTGTCGCAGATGACGCCGCGCGACACGGGCGACAGCCAGTTCGCCATCGTTTCGTCGCTGCACGAAGACGATGCCGGCGTGCATTTCAGCATGCGGCACGTGTGGGGCGACGAGGCGCGGCTCTAGCCTCGCCGGGCAAGGCCCCCTGGCACGTCACGGTTTCGGCGGACGGATGCCCGTGTACTGTGCGCTGACGAGCAGCCATTGATTATCGACAAGCCTGGCGACATAGCCGGCGCGCATGGCGAAGGTGCGGCCCGCCCCTTCCTGATTGAGCCGGTAGGACAGCCGCGCCGAGATGAGCGCCGTATCGCCGAAGAGGCGCACCGCCGGCTCATCGACCTGGACTTGCGGACCCGGCCGCTTCTGCTCGGGCGCGTAGAAGGACAGCATTTTTTCACGCGCATCCACCTCGCCGACGGGCGATATTTCCACATAATTCTCGGCCGTGACGGCTTTCAAGGCGGCTTGGTCGAAGCTGCTCTGGGCCTGCGCATGGCGCTGCACCAAAGCCACCAGTTCGGCGTCGGCGGGAGCCGCCTGCGCGCCACCGGTCGCGCCCAAGGTGCCAAGCAGGCAGGTGGAAAGAATATGTGACAGGGTCAATTTCATGCGTATGTCATCCTGGTCGAAGTCATGGAGAAGCGTCCGCTGCTGACTGCGCTTCCGTCAGCATCGAACACCCGCTTGCGGGCAGCCCATCGTGAGTAACCCACTGCATGCTATCGCCTGGCCATTTTCCGGCACATGCCATTGCGACAAACCGCTGGATTGGTGGATTGAAATGCCATTTCGCCGGCGCGGGATGCGCATGGCGATGCTTTCAGAGATGCCCCGCAAGCCCTGCCTCAGCGCGCGTCCGCAGGCGCAGCCAGCAACTTCTGTTTCAGGTCAAGGTTGAGCGCCCACTGCTCTTGCACGGGAATGGCGCGCCGCGAACTGGTCTTGAGGGAACCCTCTTGCGTCCACAGGAATGGATAAAAATTCAGGCATTGCTCGCCGGACAAGGGCAATTCGGGCAATTCGTCAAAGCCCTCCGCGCCGCCAGGCTGCCGGCCGTAAAACTGCCGCAGCTGGCTGGTAAAGGCCCACTCGACAAACGTCGTGAAGCCGATCTCCAGCGCTTCCCACTCCAGTGTCTCGGGAGCAAGGTAATACATATTGCCCTGGTCGTCCCCGAGTGCGCCGCCGTTGATGGCAAAAAAAAGCCACCCAGCACGTCGTCGGCGACCAGCAGAAAACCGTCGGCCTTCCCTTCATTCCAAGTAACAATATCCCGCCCCAGCCTGGCGTGGCCGGACCCCAGTATGCGCAGCCAGCCGTCATCCACCAGGATACCCCCCGTTTCATAGGCTAGCGCGCCCAGGGGCGAACGCGTGGTGACCTGCAGGCTCAGCAGCACATCCGCCCTGCCGGCCGACGGTGGCAGCAATTCCACCGGCAGGTCGGCCTCGCTGGCCCATTGCTTGATCAGCGGAAACGCCGGGTCTTCACTATCGAGTAATTCATTCAATGTACGCATGTAATCTGACCTTATCGATGACCGCTTGCGGCGGCCGGTGAGTGCATGACGAAGCTGCTACTGTCTGGCGGGCACCGCCAGGCATGCCAGCCGCTTGCCCATGGCGTGATCCGGTAGCAATGATGCAACCTGGACACTTTGCAAATTTTACACAGATACCCCGCTGCACGGCCGCACGCTTGCCACGGCAAGCCGGCTTGATGCCGCGCAACTCCCGTGCATTCCCCTGTATCGACCGTTCATCCTGCGCCTGGCGCCATTCGTCGGCCCGCGCTGGCCTGGCCTGGCGGCCGCACTTACCATGCCAATATGACCACTCCACTCCAGTTCAAGTCCGGCCAGTTCTATGGCGACGTGCATCACGGCGCGCGCGGCAGCATCTTCGATATCCGCCGCCTGAAGGCCACGCGCGGCGAGGATGAAGTCGAAACGCACCGGCATGACGATGCCCATTTCGTTTTTGTCCTGTCCGGCACCTATATTTCCAGCGCCCTGCACGCCCCGCCGCGCGCGCCTTCGCCCACCCTCGTCTTCAATCCGGCCGGCACGACGCACCGCGACCGCTTCGTCGATGGCAAGGGCAGTTTCATGACGGTATCGCTCGACCCGGCCCTGCTGTCGGGCGCCGAGGAATTGCATGCGGCCCAGGAGTGCGCCACCGTGCTGCGCGATACGGCCAGCGCGCCCGCCGCGTTCCGGCTGGCGCGCGAGATCGGCCGCGGCGGCGATGGCGCCTTGATGGAAGCGGGCGCGTGGGAAATGCTGGCCAGCCTGCACAGGTCGCCCCGGGAGGCGCGCCCGTCCCTGCCCGGCTGGGCCCACCAGGCGTATGCGGCCGTGATGGACCTGGCCAATGACACGCATCTGCGCATCGCCGACGTGGCCGCCGCCCTCGACGTGCATCCCGTGCACCTGGCCCGCGTCTTCCGCCAGGCATGGGGCTGCTCGCCGGGCGACCTGCTGCGCTGGCGCCGCGTCGAGCAAGCCGGCGGCCTGCTGCGCCGGCCGGAACTGAGCATGGCCGAGGTGGCGCTGAGCGTGGGCTTCGCCGACCAGAGCCACATGACCCGCGCCTTCCAGGCCCGTTACGGCATGACGCCCAGCAACTATCGCCGCCAAATGTTTCAAACGTCCAAGACAATGCCCGATTTGCAAGACTAGACTGCACTTTTCCAACCTCGGAGATACACCATGTTGCGATATCTACCCCTACTTCTGGCCTTCGGCAGCAGCGTCCACGCGGGCGAGCTGGACGGCATCACCACCGCCATCGAAGCGGGCGACTTCAAGCAGGTCACCAGCGTCGTGGTGGCGCAGCATGGCAAGCTGCTCTACGAACACTACTTCGACAAGGACGGCGCGGAAAGCCTGCGCAACACGCGCTCGGTGGGCAAGACGGTGGCGGGCATGCTGGTCGGCCTGGCCATCGAGCGCAAGCTCTTGCGCGCCGACACCCCCGTGCTGCCCTATTTTCCGGAACTGCGCCCGCTGGCCTACACCGACCCGCGCAAGGACAGGATCACGGTCGAGGATTTCCTGACCATGAGCTCGCTGCTCGAATGCGACGACGACAACCAGCATTCGCGCGGCAACGAAGAGCGCATGTATCTGGTGGAAGACTGGAGCCGCTTCGTGGCCGACTTGCCGATCCGCGGCTTTCCAGAATGGCAGCCCCGCCCCGAGCAATCGCCGTACGGCCGCGCCTGGAGCTATTGCACGGCGGGCGTAACCCTGCTGGGACCGCTGCTGGAAAAAGTGAGCGGCCAGAGCGTGCCCGAATTCGCCGCCGCCAGCCTGTTCCAGCCGCTTGGCATCGACAAGGTCAAATGGCAATTTCAGCCCAAGGGCAGCGCCATGACGGGCGGCGGCTTGCAGCTGCGCAGCGTGGATCTGCTGAAGCTGGGCCAGCTCTACCTTGACGGCGGACGCTGGAATGGCAAGCAGGTAATGCCCGCCGACTGGGTCAGGCGCTCGATCGCGCCCCACGCCAACGCGCGCGAAGGCATGGACTACGGTTACCTGTGGTGGCTGCAGCCGTTCACGGCGAATGGCCGCACGGTGCCAAGCTATGGCATGGCCGGTTCGGGCGGCAATAAAGTGCTGGTATTGCCGGAACTCGATGCCGTGGTCGTCATCACCACAACCAACTTCCAGGTGCGCGACGCCCATGGCCTCAGCGAAAAATTGCTGCTGACCAAGCTGATCCTGCCGGCATTGATGCGCCCGTAAACGCCCTTCATTTTGCGGACGCCAGATACGCCCGCAAGCCATGCGTGAGCACAAAGGGAAACACGCTCGCGTGGTCTTCGTCCTCGAAGACGCGCAAACGGGTTTTCAGGCCGGGAAACTTGCGCGATTTCAACTTTCCATCGAACTCGCGCAAATCGGCCAGCATGTCGGCGTCTTCCTCCGCACGCGAACGTTTCTTGCCCGCCGCCAACTTTTCCAGGCCGCCGATGCCGAAGAACACGGACGCGGGCAAGTCCTTGTGGCTGGCCGCATACGCCTGTTCGCGGTCGAACATGACGCCGGCGTCGTACCACAGCGACGGACTGCCTAGGATGTAGTGCTCGAAGGTGCGCGGTTCCGTCAGCAAAAATTGCAGGCCCAGCAGGCTGCCGTAGGAATGGCCGATAAACACCTTGCGCTGCATGTTCGAGCGATAGTTACTGGCGATAAGGGGAAACACCTCGCCCGCGATGAACTGGCCATATGCCTTCGCTTCGCCGAACGCCGGCTGGCGCCCCGGCATGTCCGAGCGGTAATCGTGCTTGCGCGGCGTGGTGGGCGTGTAGTCGCGGCGGCGGCTGTACACCCCGCCATCGCCGTTGGCGTACGACAAGCCGACCACGATGACTTCTTCCATCCCCGCATGCTTGTTCAGGCGCTGCGCGATATTGCGCACGATGGCAAATGAATAATTGGCGTCGGTGACGAACAGCACCGGATAGCGTTTATTTCCCTGCCGATAGGAATCGGGCAAGGCGACATACAGCTGGTAGTCGCGTTTCAGGGCTTGCGCGCGGATGTCGCGCACTTCCGTATTCTCAAGAACGTAGCTGGCAGGCGCGCTGGCGGGAGCGGCCTGGGCGCTGCCGGCCAGGCAGCACAGGACGAGGAGCAGGCTGAGAGGCTTCAAGCTGTTTCTTTCATTGAGGTCAAAATTACTTCGCCGCAGCCGCCGTCAGCTGCACCAGCTTGCGCTCGACGAACGCCTGCAGCTGCGGCGACAGGGTTTGCAAGCCCCTGGCCCGCTCGAACGCCTGGCGCGCCTGGGCCGGGTGATTGTCCGCTTGCAAGGCGATGCCGAGACCCATCCACCAGACGCCGTTGTCGGGCGCCGCCTGCAGGGCCAGCTGGTAGTGTTCCGCCGCCTCGCGGTAGCGCTGCTCGCGCTGCAGCACGCCGGCCAGGAAGGCGTGGTATTCGCCGTTGTCGGCCGCGTACGGCAAGCTGCGCATCAGGGTATCGAGGGCCGCCGCGCCGCCATTGGCCTTGTCCAGCTGCAAACGGGCCAGCATCATCGCCTGCGCCGGCTGTTTCGGGTCCAGCGCCAGGCTCAGCTGCAACTGGCGGGCCGCCTCGTCGGGACGCTGCGCTTCGAGCAGCAGGCGCACCAGGGTTTCGCGCGCGCCCTGGTGGCGCGGGTCCAGCTGCAGGGTCTGCTGCAAGGCCAGCATGGCGTCGGAACGCGGCCATCCTGCAACTGTGCCAGCGCGCGCCGGTATTCATTCTCCACGCGCTGCTGCGGCGTGACTTGTTTTCCATCAATGATGCGTTCGCTGGCGACAGGCACTGCCGTCTTCACCACGGGCGCCACGGCAGCCTTGGCCGGCTTTGCAGTCATGCGGCGCATATCCTCAGCGCGCAGGCTGGCTGGCGCGACCGTCTCCGCGGCCTGGAACACGGGCTCGGGTTCCGCCGCCGGGGCCGCCGCCACGGGCGCTACGGCGACAGGCACGGGCACAGGAACGGGCACGGGCACGGGCACCGGCGCAGGAACTGCGTTGCTGGCCACATTCACCAGCACGGGCGGCACGGGCGGCCGTTTCAGGTAGACCCAGCCCAGGGCGATGGCGGCCGCCGTCAGGCCGGCCGCGCCGCCGAAGACCAGCGCGCGCGAGACGCCCCGCTCGCGTTCGGGCACGGAGCGGATGCCGGCCGCGTCGCCGCGTCCATCGGGGGTGCCGCGGGCATCGAGGTCTTGCAACATCTTGTTAATCAGGCTCATCTACAGGCTCATCTTCGTCATCGGTTCAATAAAGTCCAGCTCAGGCCGCAGGCGGCGGCCAGCACGCCGGCGCCCGCCAGCCACGGCCACGGCCGCTGCCAGAACGGGCGCGGCTTGCTGGCCAGGGTATCGCTGGCGGCCAGCGCCACGTGGCGCCCGCTCACCTGCTGCCGCCCTTCGCCATACGCCACCATCAGCGCCTTGTGCGCCATGATGTTGATCAGGCGCGGAATGCCGCCGGAAGCCTTGTACAGCTTGTTCACGCCGCCACGGCTGAACAGGCGCGCGCCGTCGAAACCGGCCACGCGCAAACGGTGCGCCACATAAAAATCCATGTCGTCGCGCGACAACGGCCCCAGGTGGTAGTGAAAGGTGATGCGCTGCGCCAGCTGGCGGATTTCCGGCAGGGCCAGCTTGACGTCCAGTTCCGGCTGGCCGAACAGCACGATCTGCAGCAGCTTGCGCTTTTCCGTTTCCAGATTCGTCAGCAGGCGCAAGGCTTCCAGGCTATCGACGGGAATCGCCTGCGCTTCATCCAGGCACAGCAGCACGCGCTTGCCCTGCGCCGCCAGGTTGAGCAAACGCAAGTTGAGCGACTTGAGTAGTTGATGCTGATCAGCATCTTTCTCCAGCAACACGTCAAGGTCGTCGGCCAGGGCCAGGATCAGCGAACGGGGCGGCAGGTTCGGATTCGGGATGTAGGCCGTGACGAAGTCCGGCCCCAACGATTGCATGAACTTGCGGCACAAAAAGGTTTTACCAGTCCCCACTTCGCCAGTGATCTTGATGAAGCCCTCGCCGTTGCGCGCCGCCACCAGCAGGGTGTTGAGCGCCTTTTGCGACTGCGGGCCGTTGAAGAAGAAACTGGTATCGGGCGTGAGGCCGAACGGCGCCTCGCGCAAGCCGAAATGGGCCTGGTACATTTAGCGCCGCTCCGACGGACGGCGCGGGTCGAGCGCCTCGATGCGCTTGCCCGAATCGAGCAAGTCCTCGTTCCAGCTGTTGGCGCCATCGACGATGGTCGGCTTGATCAGCACCACCAGCTCGCGCTTCTGGATCACCTGCCCCGTGTTGCGGAACAGCGCGCCCAGCACGGGAAGGTCGCCCGCGCCCGGCACTTGCGAGCGGTCCGCCGTCGTCGCCTGGCGCATCAGGCCGCCGATGGCGACGATGCGGCCATCCTGGCTGCGCACCATGCTGTCCATTTCGGACGTGCTGGAGGCGGCCAGCGGCAGTTTCAGCGAACCGGCGCTGCCCAGGTCGATTTCCTTGCTGATGGTCGACACCTGGCTGACGGACGGGTGCACGTGCAGGATGATGTTGCCATCCGCATCGATCTGCGGCGTCACGTCCAGCACCACGCCGGAAAAGAACGGCTGCAAGGTCACGTTGGGGCTGGTGGTGGCGCCGCTGGCCGTCGTATTCGTCGTGGTCGACACGCCCGTCACGTAAAAACTCGTCCGTGCCGATCTTCAGCACGGCTTTCTGGTTGTTCATGGTGGCGATGCGCGGACTCGACAGCACGTGCACGGACCCTTGCGATTCCAGGAAGGAAATCATGGCGGCGAAATTGGCCGTCTGGAAGGCCAGGCCGAACATGGAGCCGGCCGCATTTGCCGCCGAACTGAGGCCAAAGCCGCTGCTGGCCGTCAGGCCGTTGCCAGTTGTCATGTTGGGCGGCTGGCCGCCATTGAACGGCAGCGGCGCCAGGGTGCCGCCCGGCTGGATGAAGCCCGTCGAGATGCGGTTCGTGTGGCCGCTCTTGATCGAGGCGAACGAGGCCCAGTTGATGCCCGTCTGCGTGTTGTCGTTGAGCTCGACTTCGAGGATTTTTGCTTCCAGGATCACCTGGCGGTCGACGGACAGCTGCGTGGCCTTCAAATACATGTCGACATTGCGCAGCTCTTCCGGCATGGCGCGGATGACGATCACGCCCGACTGCGGGCTGAGCACCACTTTCCGGCCGCCGTCGCTGCTGCCGACGATGGCTTCCAGCGCCGCCTTCAATTCCGGCCAGAAATCCGCCGTCGACGAGGTCGTCAGGTTGCTGCTGTCCAGGGTGCGGCCGCCCTGGCCGCCATTCGTCTGCTGGTTCTGCTCGTTGTTCTGGTTATTGCCCTGGTTGTTATTGCCGCTGTTGCCCGAGCCGCCCGAATTGGTCGAGCCGACCGAACCCACCGACGTCGACGACACGCGCAGGTTGGAACTGCCGCGGCGCGCGCCCGTCAGGTAATTGACGTGGAACAAACGCGTCTGCATGGTCAAGGGCTTGATATAGATCTGCGTGCCCTCGACCTTGTAGTCGTAGCCATACAGCTCGCGCACGGCGTCGAGCGCCTGGAACAGGGTCACGTCCTTCAGATTGGCGGAAATCGTGCCGCCGATGTCGGGATGGACCAGCATGTTGTAGCGCGTGCCGGCCACGATGGAGGTGAAGAACTGGCGCGCTGGCACATTGTTGAAAGCCACGTTGAAGCGCTCGTCGAGCGCGGCGCGGGCCTTCGGCAATTGCTGGGCCAGGGCCGCCACGGGCGGCAGCAGCGCCGCTTCCACGGCGTCCGGCTGGGACGCTGGCGCCGTGGTGGCCGCCGCGCCCTTGACGGCATCGGTGATCGCATTATAGGTGTCGCGCTTGACGGGCGCGACGTTGCAGCCGCCCAGGCCCAGGCTGACGCTGATGACAGCCGCCATCGTACTGATCTTGAACATGCTCGCCTTGTGTTGATTGAGTTGCTTGGCCACTTCTTCTACTCCTGCTTGCGGTCGGTCTTATTGTCGGTCTTGCTGCTGGGATACAGCTTGAAGGTTTCCAGGGATTTTCCACGCCGCAACAGAACGGCCGTGTCGTGTATCTCCGTCACCACGGCATCACCCACCTTGCTGCCGACCCTGACCGTCTGGCCATCGATAACGGCCAGGCGGCGTCCGCCCGGCTGGGTGGAAATGAGCACCGATTGCAGCTGCGGCCGGGCCGCGACAACGGGCGCGGCGCTGGCGGGCGCCCACAGGGCTGCCGGCGGACGCGTCGGGTCGTCGAGCGCCTGTGCCTGCGCGCCCGGCCATGCCAGGCTCAGCATCAAGACAGGCGCCAGCAGTGCGGGAGCAAAGGTCAAAGTGCGATCCATGTGTCGTCCATGCTGAGGGTATGTAAGGTCAGGGTCAGGGTGGCGCCCGGGTAGCTGGCCGCATCAAGGTGGGCAGCGCCCCAGAAGACGCGCGTCGGCATCGCTTGCAGCGCCTGCATGTATTGCACCATGTCCGCATAACTGCCTTGCAGCACCACTTCCACGCCGTGCTGGTGCAGCAACGGTGCCGGGGCCGCCGCCTTGGCGGAGGCGTCGCCGTTCGCGCTATCGGCCTGGTGCGCGCCCACGGCGCTGGCAGGAAGGGTTTTCAGCGACACCACGCGCAGCCCGGCGTGCCGGCGCAGCAAGTGTTCGAGCAAGGTGACCATGCGCTCGGGCGCCACCAGGCCATGCTGTTTCTCGCGCAGCGCCCGCGCCAGGGACGCCGTTTCCGCCTGCAAGGCCACCAGGCGCGTGCGCGCTTCCCGGTCGGGATCGGTGGCATGGGCGAGCATGCTCAGCTCGATTTCCTTGTTCGTCGCGCTCAGCAGACTTTGCTTTTGCGCAATGCTCGCCTCCAGCGCGGCGCGTTTCGCCAGCAAGGGATTGAAGCTCATGAAATAAAACACGAACACGATGGCGGCCGCGCCGGCGCCGAACACCATCAGCCGCTCGCGCAGGCTGAGGGCATCGAAGGCGGTGGCCCATTTCTTCAGCAAGGGCAGCATCAGCGCGTTCCTCCCGCAACAGCTTTGGGCGGCGTGGCGCCGGCGGCGCGGTCGGCCGACTGCAGGCTGAACGCGATATACGGCAGGCTGGCCGCCTTGCCCTCGGCCACGGCCGGCTGCGCCGGCTGGCCGATGTCGAGGCTGGCGAAGGTCTTGCCTTTCAGTATCTCCTGCTGGCCCAGGCGCGTGATGTACGCGGGCAGCAGCGAGGCGTGCAAGGCGCGGCCCTGCAAGCCGAAATCATTGCCGGCGCCGGCGATGTCCACGCCCGTCAGCCATACGCCCTCGACCCTGGCCTGCGCCAGCGCGCGGAAATAGCCGGCATAGCCAAGGGTATTGCCCAGCTTGCCGCTGTCCAGCACGGCCGAAGCGTCCTGCAGCAACTGGCGCTGCGCCTCGACGGCCTCCAGTTCCTGCGCCAGCGCCGGATCTTTCTTGCGTGGAGGAAAATCGCGCAATACCTGGTCGCGCTTCGCCTCGACTTGCGCCAGCGCCGCCTTGACGCCCGCTTCGCGCTGTTCCAGGTCCGCCGTGGCCCGCTGGGCCAGCACGCCCACGGCCAGCAAGAGCAGCGCCAGCGCGCCCAGGCCCAGGCCGGCCGTGCGCGCCGACATATGGTGTTGTTTCAGTTCAAACTGGGGATTGAACAGGTTGATTTGCTGGCTCATGCGCCCTTCCCTTCGTGCTTGCCCGCAGGCAGGCCGACTTCGCGCAAGGCGGCGCCGATGGCCAGGAAGTAGCGCGCCTGCATGGCGGGCGCGCGCAGCTCGGCGGCCTGGGAAAAGTCCAGCACCGTGGCCAGGTCCAGCTGCTCCACCGGCATGTAAAGGTTGTCGGCCAGATACGCGTGCAAGCCATCGGCCGCGCCCGTCATCAGCATCAGGCGCGCCAGCGAAATGAAATGGAACTGGCGGTCGAAATGGTCGAACGAGCGCTGCAGTTCCAGGGTGACGCGGTCGTAATACTGGCTGGCATCGGGCGACTGCAACTGCGCCAGGGTCACGTCGATGCGGCGTGCCTGGTACAGCTCGCCATTGAAGCTCATGGTCAGCAAGCCGCCGTCGCCATCGAAGAACAGCACGGCGATGCCGCGTCCCGGCGTTTCCAGCAAGGTGGCGATATTGCGCTGCGCCATTTCGGGGATGTCGATCACGGACAGGCCGATCTTACATTCGGCATACAGCGCCTGGCGCCGCGACACGGCGCTATTGCGCGCGGCGACGGCAAACACGCTGCTGCCCCGCTGCGTGCCGTTCGGGTCGCCGGGGATGTCGAACACGTCGATGGTGGCTTCGGCCAGGGGAAAGTCCAGCATATCCTTCAGGCGCCAGCCCACGGCCGTCTTCAATTCTTCGCGCGGCACGGCCGGCGCTTCCAGCGACAGCAGCTGGTAATCGCCGCCGGCCAGCACGGTGGTGCAGTGGCGCGCTGCCGCGTGCAGCTCCTTGCCCAGTTTTTCCAGCACCTCGGCCGGCGCCGGCCGCGCGGCCGCCTGGTAGCTGGCGCCGCGCACGCGCGGCATGCCGTCGGCGGGACGTTCGACAACGACAGCGCTGACGCCTTCGCGGCCAAACGCCGTGGCCAGCCAGCCATCATATTTCTTTGCTCTTGCGAATAAACCCATGCGACCTGTCCAGTGTAAGTGCCTGCCCGATCTTGTCGCGCAGTTAATGCATCCAGCCAATTTTAATTCATGAAGCCAACTTTATTGTGTAAAAACAATAAATTAGCGATCTTTTTTTCACCCCGTTGACCTTACTGCGACAGCACGGCTTGCAGGCGGCGCTGGACATAGTCGGGGTTGTTGCCCGGATTCGGACAGCCGGCCGCTCCCGGCTGGTTGCAGGCCGTGGCCGTGATGGTCCAGCTGGTCAAGGTGCCGGGCCTCGTCGCCGTGCTGCATTGCACGCTGACGCTGAACGACGACAGCGTCGTGCCTGCCGGCAAGCTGAACGTGGCCGGGCCGATGCACGCCGCGCCGGCACTCAAGCCGGCGCTGATCTGCCGCTGCAGCCCCCATTCGAGACCGGCGCGGGCGGCCTGCTCGGCGCGCACGCCCTGCACGTCCATCGCCGATTCCGTCTGCTGGAAGGTGGAAATATTCACCATCACGGCCGCCAGCGCGGCCAGCACCACCAGCAGGAAAATGGCCGTGACAAGGCTGAAACCGCGCATGCGGCCCGTGCGGCGGCGTGGCAAGCGCGTCATGGCGTATTCCTCGCCTGTACCTGCTGCACCAGGCGCAGCACGCCCGTATTGCTGTTCGCCACACCCAGGCTCAGGTCGATATTCACCAGGCCCCGCTGCACGTTGGCCAGCACGCCATAGCTGAAACGGCACGCCGCCACCTGGCGCGCCAGCTGGGCGCCTTTTGCCGCGGCCAGCGGCGCGGCGTCCTCCGCCACCGGCTGGCTGGCCACGATGGCATAGCCGGCGTAGCGGGTCAGGGTGCCGGTCGTCAGATTGCACGCATAGGTGACGGGCGTCGACACCACCTGGAAGCGGTTCGATGGCGATGGCAGCGGCGCCGGCGCCGTCGTGAAAGGATAGCTGCCCAAGGTGACGACAGTGCCGGACACGGCCGTCACAGGCGCGCGGTTGCAGCCGGTCGCCGCGCTGCACGCATACGCATTGTTCGGCGCGTAATCCGTGCCCAGGTTGTAGACGACGATCTGGTCGCCCACGCTGATCGCCTGGCGCGCGCCCAGCGCGTTGGCGGGCATGGCGCCGACGACGGTAAAGTTCAATGGAAGGCTGGGGTCGGGAGGGGTCTCGAAGCTCAGCACATTGCCCGGCGCGGCCGCATCGCTGTCGCTCAGGTAGCGCCCGCCCGTCTTGGTCAGCAGCAATTCCAGGAACAGGCCGTCGTTCGACACGCGCACGCTGTTGGGCAGGGCCAGGCGCACGTCGCGCGTCAGGCGGCGCGCCGCCGTATCGGCCGTGTCGGCCAGCGCGGCGCGCGCGGCGGTATCGACATACCCCTGCACGGGAACGCGGATGAAGACGGCGACCATGGCGCCGATGATGCCCGTGATGACGATCACGATGACCATCTCGACGAGGGTAAAGCCGCGCGGGCGGCGCCTGATGTTGAGGATAGTTTTCATGGAATGCTGTTCGGCGCATAGCGCACGCGATAGCCGTCGAGCACGATCTTCTGGTCGGCATACGGCACCGTCACCTGGATACGCAGGCTTTCCGTGGCGGGCAAGCCGTTCAGGGCTTGCTCGGTGATCGTCACCGAGGCAGTGTAATTCTGAGTCCAGGCGTTACCCTGAGCATCCGTCTTGTACTCCTTGGCTGTGCCGTACGCGCTCACGTAATCGTTGACGTTGTCGAAAGGCCGCCCCGCGCCGTTAGGCTCATCGCCCGGCCCTTCCGGAATGGCGCAGCCGGCCGGACTGGTGGCCGTTTGCGCGGCCGGGTCTTGCGGGTCGCAATAGGTAAACCGCGCCAGCTGGATCTCTTCCAGCATGCCTTCGGCAATCGCCAGTGCCTGCTTGCGCAGTTGCGGGTCGGCGCTGTGTTGCGTCGTCAGGCTCATCACGCCCAGGATGGCGGCCGAGGCCAGGCCGACGATGACGATGAACAGCACCAGTTCGATCAGGGTCACGCCGCGCTCACGCCGGCGCCGCTGGCTAATGGACATAGCCCGTCTCCCCTTCGACCGTGACGTTGCGCGTCAGGCCGTCGCCCCGGATACTGATTTGCAGCTGTGCCGGGAAGGTCGATACGGCAGGAAACACATCACCCTTCGCATACGGCTGGCCCAGCGCGTCGAAATAAAAGCCCGCCGTATTGACAGGATTGGTGGACAGGGTGACGCCGGACGGACGGCCTTCGCACAGCCAGTTGCTTTTCACGCAATATTTCAGCGTGTCCTTGCCGCCGCTGTTCCTGCCCGCAGGCGGCAGCACCTTCTGCTCATCGCTGCAGCCGGCATCGAAGCACAGCGCCACGCTGTTCGCATCGATGCTCACAAAGACGGCACGGTTTTGCGCCACCGCCAGCTTTTGCCCGTAGCGCACGATATTCGTCACCTGGTCGGCAAAACTGCGCGCGTCAAAAGTGTCGCGCTGAAAAAACCGGCTCACGGCAAAGGTCGCCAGCAAGCCCGCCAGCACCAGCACGGCCACCAGCTCGATCAAGGTGAAGCCGCGCGCAGGCGTGCGCCGCAGCGACCCTGGCGGCCCTGCCTGGCGATACGGATGCGGAAAGTCTGTCGGTGGCTGCGGCAATGGATGGCCCGTAAAAAAGCCCAACGGGCTGGCGCCTGGGGTTGGGCTGGTGGTGCGCAAGGAAAGCCGGGCGTGGCCTTACTTTCCTTGCAGAGTGCTCGGATATTAATTGCAGGTCGTGGTGCTTGCTTCGACCGTAATCTTCGGCGCGTCGCCTGCCTTGGTCGGAGCAACGTAGGTTACCGTGCATCCCGTGCGGGTTGCATCGGGCTTCACGACACCGCCCGCGAACTTGTAGTCTGGGTCGGTCAGGCCAGCCGCATCGATGATGGTATCAGCAGTCGGATAGCCATAAATACCTGCGATGTCCTTGCCTTCCATCTTCGCGCTGGTAACACCTGAAGCATCGGCAACCGCGCCGCCGACCAGCCACTGCGCATGATACAGCGCCGCACCAGCCTTGATCGCGCCAGCGGCCGCCTGCATCTTGGCCACGCGCGCGCATCGGTCGACATGTCGATAAATTTAGGAATCGCCGTCGCGGCCAGGATGCCGAGGATCACGATGACGACGATCAGTTCGATCAGGGTGAAACCTGCCTGGGCGCCGCTTTTCATACTACGTAAAGACTTGTTCATTCTTGCTTTCTCCAAAATCAAATAAAAACATCAAAACCAAAACTGCTGCTCCACGGCACTCACTTTACTGCCGAGTCCGGCGATTTCCACACCACAATATCGGGTTCCTGGGCGAGCTTGTCAAGATCGGCGTCTGCACTTGGCAAGGTTACCTTAAATTTCACTGCATCACCCCCTTTACTGGGAAAAATATTGCCATTACTAAACAAATAGATGATTTTTTGCTCTTTTTTATCGTACAACCAATTCCCCGCCGGCAATTTTTCCAGGTCCGGCTGCACGAACTCGCCCAGGTAGTTGGCCGGCTTGTCGGTCAGCCAGTCGAACGGGTTTTGCCCTGCCAGCGCCGGCAAGGTCGCGCCGGTCCGCCAGGTACAGGTGCAGCACCTGCACCCGCAAGCTGGTGCGCAAGACGCCCAGCATCTGCGCCACGGCCACCTGCTGCGCCTGTTGCTGGTAATAGCCGACCCGGTTCAAGAATACGGCCGTCAGAAGGGCAAACACGCTCGCCACCACGGCCAGCTCGAACAGGGTGAAACCGCGCTGGCGAAGCGGCTTTGCCATCAGTGCAGGGCCGCCCGGCCCAGGTCCCAGATCGGCAGGAAGATGCCCAGCGCCAGCACCAGCACCATGGCGCCCAGGAAAACGATCAAAATCGGCTCGATCTGCGCCGACAGGGTCTTCAGCTCGTAATCGACTTCGCGCTCGTACATGTCCGCGATCTCGTCCATCAGGTCGTCGAGCGAACCGGATTCCTCGCCCACGGCGATCATCTGCAGCACCACGGGCGTGAAGACGCCGGCCGCCACCGACGTGCGCAAGATGCTTTCGCCCCGCTCGACGCCATCGCGCTCTGTTCCACGCGCGCGCTCAGATACGTGTTGTCCACCGTTTGCGACACCACCGTCAGCGCCTGCACGATGGGCACGCCGCTGGTGCTCGACAGGGCAAAGCTGCGCGCGAAGCGGGCCATCGTGCCCTTCAGGATGATCTTGCCGGCGATCGGCAGGCGCAGCTTGGCGCGGTCCCACTTATATAGCCCCTCTTTCGTGCGCAGCCAGGCGCGCCAGCCGAAAAAGCCGCCCACGCCCAGCAGCAGCAGGATGGGCCAGTACGCCACCGTAAAGCGCGAGGTGCCGATCAGGATGCGCGTCATCAAGGGTAGTTCCGCATGGAAACTGGCGAACACCTTCTCGAACTGGGGAATGACGAAGATATTCACCACGATCATGGCGGCGAGCATGGCAAAGACGACGAAGGTGGGGTAGCGCGTCGCCGTTTTCACGCGCGCGCGCATGTCGCGGTCGAATTCCAGGTGGTTGAACAGGCGCAAGAACACTTCGTCGAGGCCCCCGTCATTTCACCCACGCGCACCATCGACAGGTAGAACGGCGTGAAGATGGCGGGATGGCGCGCCATGGCGGCCGACAGTTCGCGCCCCGCATCGAGCGATTCGCGCACATCCTTGATGATGCGCCCGAACGCGGGGCTGATGGCGGACTCCTGCAAGCCGGCCAGGCCGCGCATGATGGGCACGCCCGCTTTCAGCAGGGTGTACAGCTGGCGGCTGAACAGCTGCACGTCCATGGGCGTGACCTTTTTCTCGGTCAGCTTGTCCCACCAGCCCAGCTGGTTGGCGCCGGCCTTCGTCACCGTCTGTTTGGTCACGCTGATGTCGACGGGCGTGCTGCCGCCCGCCATCAACTGGTCGGCCACGGCGCCGCTGTCGGCGCCTTCCATCACGCCGGTCAGCAGTTCGCCACTGGCGCTGCGCGCCTTGTAGGAGAAAAACGGCACCTCAATCCTCGCTCTGGTTGCTGATGCGCATCGCTTCCATCACCGTCGTGCGGCCCTGGACCACCAGCTGCACGGCGTGGCGGCGCAGGGTGTCGCCCGCCATCTGCGCCGTCGCCACCTTCATGAAGTGCGATGGATCGGCATGGTTGGCGGCGTCGGCCACGGCACGCGTGATTTCCAGCAATTCGTACACGCCCGTGCGGCCCCGGTAACCCATGCCATTGCAATGCGAACAGCCCTTGCCGTGGAAATACTGGTTGCGCTCGACCAGCTCGCCCAGTTCCAGGCGCAGCCATTCGTATTCGTTCGGCGTGGGCTGGTAGGGCGTGCTGCAGCTTTCGCAGATCACGCGCACCAGGCGCTGCGCCAGCACGGCTTGCAGCGAGCTGCCCACCATGTAGCGGGGCACGCCCATGTCCATCAGGCGCAGCGGCGTGCTGATGGCGTCGTTGGTATGCAGGGTCGACAGCACCAGATGGCCCGTCATGGCGGCGCGCAAGCCGATCTGCGCCGTTTCCTGGTCGCGCATCTCGCCGACGAGCACGATATCGGGATCTTGCCGCAAGGCCGAGCGCAGCACCCTGGCAAAGTTCAGCTCGATCTTGTCGTTGACTTGCACCTGGTTAATGCCGGGCAAGCGGTATTCGACCGGATCTTCCACCGTAATCAGCTTTTTTTCCACCGAATTGAGTTCGGACAAGGCGCAGTACAAAGTCGTCGTCTTGCCGCTGCCGGTCGGCCCCGTCACCAGCACCAGGCCGTTCGGGCGGCTGACGATGGCGCGGAACTGCTGCACCAGCTTGGGCGGCATGCCGATGGCGTCCAGGCGCAAGGTCGTGCCGCCCTGGTTCAGCAAGCGCATCACCACCGATTCGCCGTACTGCGTCGGCATGGTGGAAATACGCACGTCGATGCGCTGGTTTTTCACGCGGATGGCGAAACGGCCATCCTGCGGCAGGCGCTTTTCGGAAATATCGAGGTCCGACATCAGCTTTAAACGCAGCGCCAGCGAGCTGGCGATCTTGCTGTCCGCTTCCGTCTGCAGGTGCAGCACGCCGTCGATGCGGAAACGGATCTGCAGCCGGCCTTCCTGCGGTTCGATGTGGATGTCCGAGGCGCGCACCTGCGTGGCATCCTCGAACACCGATTGCAGCAGCTTGACGATGGGCGCCTCTTCCAGGCCCGGATTGGCGGCCAGCGCGCCAAAGTCGACGGACACGTCGCCCAGGTCCTGCTCCAGCTCGCGCGTCAGGGTGGAAATATCTTCCGTGCGGCGGTAGATGCGGTCGATGGCGGCCAGCACTTCCGTTTCATTGACGACGGCCAGCTCGATGTGGCGCTTGACCAGGCGCGCAATTTCATCGTACGCGAACAGGTCCGTCGGATCGGACATGCCGACCAGCAAGCCCTCGCGGCGGTCTTCCAGCACCAGCGCGCGGAAGCGCCGCGCCTGGGTTTCCGGCAGCAGCCGCACCAGTTCGGGATTGATGTTGAAAAACTTCAGATTGATGTAGGGAATGTCGAGCTGGCGCGCCAGCGCGCCCGAAATCTGCTCTTCCGTGACAAAGCCGTGCTCGACAAAAACGCGGCCCAGCTTGCGCCCCGAGCGCTTCTGTTCCGTCAAGGCCTGGCCCAACTGTTCTTCCGTCAGCAATTTCTGCTGCACCAAAATTTCACCGAGCCGGACTTTCTCTGGCCTTGCCATGCTTGCTCCTCGACAGATTCATCAGACGATGCACGCCAGCGGCGCGCGAGGGGTATTTTATTCCAGAACCTGTTGTTTCTTAAAGAAAATACATTCCGCAGCTTGATTTTCGCGCATTTCCACACTCTGCAAGGAAAGACTTGCCGCCCGCCGGCGCCCATGGCAATAATGGCGGCCGTACCCCGTCTTGCCTGCCAACCCTTGCCCCTATGAACGCCTGCGCCATCGAGTTCCACAACGTGCATCTGCAGCTGGCGGGCAGCGCCGTGCTGCGCGGCGTCGACCTGCAGGTGCGCGCGGGAGAACTGTTTGGCCTGGTCGGCGTGAATGGCGCGGGCAAGACTTCCCTGCTGAAATGCCTGCTGGACTTTTGCACGCCCGAGCGCGGCGACATCGCCATCTTCGGCCAGCCGCACCGGCAAGGCGCGGCGCGCCAACCCCTGTCGTTTCTGCCGGAACGCTTCCAGGCGCCCTACTACCTGACGGGCGGCGACTTCCTGCGCTACCTGGCGCGCCTGCACGATGTGCGGCCCGATGCGCAAGCCGTGCAGCAAACACTGGATGCGCTGGACCTGCCCCCGGACGCCCTGCTGCGCCCGGCGCGCGCGTATTCGAAGGGCATGATGCAGAAACTGGGGCTGGCCGCCTGCTTGCTGTCGGGCAAGCCGCAACTGCTGCTGGACGAACCGATGAGCGGACTCGACCCGAAGGCGCGCGCGCAGTTCAAGCAAGTGCTGCGGCAAGCGCGCGCGCAGGGACGCGGCGCGCTGCTCACCTCGCATGCGCTGGCCGACGTGGAAGAGCTGTGCGACCGCATGGCCATCCTGCATGGGGGCCGCATCGTGTTTGCGGGCACGCCAGCCGAATGCCGCGCCCGCCATGGCGGTGCGCAAGACGCCAGCCTGGAACAGGCTTTCCTCAATTGCATCGCGGCATGAACAACCGCGATCAGGCGCCGCCCGGGCGGCCTTACGCGCCCTCGCCGCACGGCATGTATCTGCGCCATTTCGGCTTGCGCACGGCCCCGTTCGGCATCACGCCGGACCCGGCCTTCTTTTATACGGGCAATACGCGGGGCGAACTGCTCGATGCGCTGCTGTACGCCGTCACGCAGGGCGAAGGCATCATCAAGCTGACGGGCGAAGTGGGCAGCGGCAAGACCATGCTGTGCCGCATGCTGGCCGAGCGCCTGCCGCCCCGGGTCGATGTGGTGTACCTGCTCAATCCCCGCCTGGAGCCGGACGACGTCCTGCACGCCATCGCCGCCGAACTGGGCCTGGAACTGGACGGCTGCCGCGCCGACGCCGTGCTGCGCGCCCTGCACGGCGAGCTGATCGCCAGGCATGCGGCCGGGCGCCAGGTGGTGCTGCTGGCCGAAGAGGCCCAAGCCATGCCGGGCGCCACGCTGGAAGCGCTGCGCCTGCTGACGAACCTGGAAACGGCCAGCCACAAGCTGCTGCAAATCGTCCTGTTCGGCCAGCCGGAATTGCAGCACACGCTGGACTTGCCCCAGTTCCGCCAATTGAAGGAGCGCATCACCCACAGTTTTACCGTGCCGCGCCTGCCGCAAGCCTTGCTGAACGACTATCTGGCGTGCCGCCTGGCCGCCGCCGGCCGCACGGCGCCGCTGATGTTTACGCCGGCCGCGCTGCGCCGGCTGGCGCGCGCCGCGCAGGGGATCGTGCGCAGGATCAATATCCTCGCCGACAAGGCCTTGCTGGCCGCGTTTGCGGACGATGCGCAGGCAATCGGCGCGCGCCACGTGCGCCTGGCCATTGCCGACAGCCCCTTCCACCGCCCGCCCTGGCATGCGGGCAAGCTGCTGGCCGGCGCCTTGAGCGCGCTGATGCTGCTGCTGGCCGCCGCGCTGCTGTGGCAATGGCTGGCGCCGCCGTCCAGCCCCCCGTCGCGCGCTACCGCGCACGCCGATGCCCGCGCACCAGCGCCATCCACGCTACTCGACAGCAAGCTGGCCGAATCGCGCGACTGGCTGGCGCGGCAAGGGCCGCGGCAACTGGTGCTGCACATCGCCAGCCTGCCCGCCACCGAGACAGTTGCGGCGGAAACCTTCCTGCGGCAGGCGCAGCAAGCCACCGGCCTGCACGACCTCCACGTGTTTCGCCTGCCCGGCGCCGCCCCCGCAACCGCGCCCGCATCCCCCAATACGCCGCCCACGGCCTCCGCCGCGCGCCTGCTCGTCGTCTATGGCAGCTTTGCCGACCAGGCCAGCGCCGAAGCCGTGTGGGCCAGGCTGGCCCCGGCGTCGCCGCAGAAAATATTGCTGAGCGACATAGACAGTATCCGCACAGAAATAAAAGCCATGGCACCGGCAAAACCGGGGTGGCGCCCCCTGACTTTATTTCGGCATATTGCCTCCCAAGCCTGCACAGCCGATTGCTTTTAAGCGATCATGCTGGGTAAAATTACAAAAGCACAACACGACTCCAAGGGCGAACTTTTCATGACTCAACACCCTATTCCTGTGCTGGCCTCTTGGGTCGCCCTCGCCTGCAGCACCATGCTGGCCGGCTGCGCCACGCATCAAACGCCGCTGTCGCCGGCCCACCTGAATACCGCGCCGCCGCCTGCCGGCGTCATTCCCGAACCGGTGCAGCAAAGCAGCGCGCTGGCCGCGCCCCTGCCGGCGCCCAAGCAGGAAACCTACAGCGTCACCGTGCACAAGGTACCCGTGCAATCGCTGCTGTTTGCGCTGGCGCGCGATGCGGGCATGAATATCGACATCCACCCGCAAATCGAAGGCAGCGTCACCCTGAATGCGCTGAACCAGACCCTGCCGCAACTGCTGGCGCGTATCGGCAAGCAAGTCGACATGCGCTACGAAATCGATGGCAAGAACCTGACGGTGCTGCCCGACGCGCCCGTGTGGCGCAATTACAAGGTCGATTACGTCAACATGGCGCGCAGCACCAACAGCAGCGTCAATATCGCCACGCAAATTTCCACGGCGGGCGGCGGCTCGAACGCCAGCAACCCCGTCGGCAACACGCAGGGCAGCGGCGGCAATGGCAACAACAATTCGACCACGCTGGTCGTGAATCGTTCGGAAAATAACTTCTGGTACAGCCTGGAAAAGAATATCCGCGACCTGCTGCGCGAGACCACGCTCAACGACGTGCAGGTGGACCCGCTGGCGCAGCTGAACCAGCAATTGACGAGCCTGCCCGGCCAGCAGGGGCAGCCGCAGAACCAGGCCGGCAATGTCCCGGCCGCCGGCGCAACGGGCCAGTACGGCGCCCAGGCGCCGATGCAATATGGCAATCCGAATGGCGGCCAGTTTGCGCCAGGCCAGCCAGCGCCCGCCCAGAGCGCGAATCCGGCCAGCCGCTGGACGCGAACGGCATGCCGCTGCTGAAACTGGCCAACAAGGGCAGCCCCTCGTCCGTCGTCGTCAACGTCGAGGGCGGGCTGATCGCCGTGCGCGCCACGGGGCGCCAGCATGAAAAGATCGCCGCCTTCCTCGACGCGGTGTTGCATAGCGCCAAGCGGCAAGTGCTGATCGAGGCGACCATCATCGAAGTGCGCCTGAGCAATGAATATCAGCAAGGCATCAACTGGTCGCGCCTGACGGGCAGCCTGCAGCTGCGGCAGGGGCAAGTGGGCACGGCAGGCCTGTCCAGCGGCGTCGCGCCGAACGCCACGCCCGGCATCTTCCTGCTCAATTATCTGAAAGACAGTTTTTCCACCACCATCCAGCTGCTTGAATCGTTCGGCAAGGTGAAAGTGCTGTCCAGCCCGAAGATCAGCGTACTCAACAATCAGACGGCCATGTTGAAAGTGGTCGACAACAATGTCTTCTTTACCATCAAAGTAACGCCCGCCGTGATCAGCTCGACGGGCACCATCACCACGCCGGCCACGTATGAATCGAAACTGGAAACGGTGCCCGTCGGCTTCGTCATGAGCGTCACGCCGCAGATTTCCGACAGCGATGAAGTGACCCTGAACGTGCGCCCCACCATCACGCGCATCGTCGGCTACGTGCAAGACCCGAATCCGGCCCTGGCCACGGCGAACGTGCAAAGCCGCGTACCCGTGATCCAGGCGCGCGAGCTGGAATCGATCATGAAAGTGGGCAATGGCCAGATCGCCGTGATGGGCGGCCTGATGCAGGATTCCATCGACAATGCCAGGGATGGCGTGCCGGGACTGTCCAGCCTGCCCGTGGTAGGCAATTTGTTTACCTATCGCAATGAGGCGAGCAGCAAGACGGAGCTGGTGATCTTCATGCGCCCCGTGGTGGTCAAGGACGCCAGCGTCGACGGCGATTACCGCGACTACCGCTACCTGCTGCCCGGCCAGGCGCCGCTCAACACCCAGCTGCGTACACGGATGGCGCGCCGGCGCCGGCTGTTCCGCCGCAGGCGCGCCTGCAGGGAGACTTCCCATGAGCTTGCTGATGCAGGCGCTCAAGAAGGCCGAGCGCGCCAAGCAGAACAGCCTTTCCGACGAGGAACTGGAAAAGCCGTCCGAAGCCTACGACCAGGTGCTGGAACTGGCGCCGGCCGACGCCCTGCCGCCCCGTCCCGCGCCCGCCGCAGCGGCGCCCGTGCAGCCGCCAGGCAGCTTGCGCCTGGAGCCGCTGGCGGACGCGCCCGCGCCGCAACCGGCGCCCAGCGCAGCCCAGCCAGGCCCACCACCCGGCCCGCCCCCCGAGCCGCCGCGCGCGCCACCGGAACCGCCGCCCGCCCGGCCCCGCGCCAGCCGCAGCAATCCGCCGCCGAAAGGTCCTGCTGGCCCCATCAGCGTCGATCCGGCCACCGTGCGCCTGGCCGTGCTGCTGGCGATCCTGCTGCTGGTGGCCGCTTCCATGGCGTACTGGTACTGGCGCGCCAGCACCAGCCCCGGCGCGGGCGCCAGCCTGCCCGGCGTGCCCATGCCGCTGACGGATGCCCCGGGCACGGCCGGCGTTGCCGGTCCCGTCGTGGTGCTGCCGGCAACGGGGGCCGCGCCACAGGACGCCCTGCCCTCGCCCGCGACCTTGCCGCCCGACTATCCGCGCGACGCGCGCCAGCCGGCGGCGGCACCGGACCAGCAAGCCATGATACAAGCGGCTGCCCAGGCCGCCGTCGCGGCGCAGCTGGCGCACATGGCGCCGCCACCGCCGCCCAGCCTGCCGCCCGTGGCCGCGCCCGAGAATAGCCAGATCCAGGTGCAGCGCAGCGTCGCCGCGCCGCAAATCAACCCCGGCGTGCAGCAAGCCTACCAGGCTTACAACGGGGGCCAGCTGGGCCTTGCTCGTCAGCAATATGAAACCGTGCTGCGGCAGGATGCGAACAACCGCGACGCGCTGCTGGGCCTGGCGGCCGTGGCCCTGCGCGAGAACCACCAGGGCGCGCAGGCGGCGGCCCTGTACGTGCGTTTGCTGGAAATCAATCCCGATGATGGCGAGGCGTTGGCCGGCCTGATCGGTCTGCGCCAGGGCGACGTGGTGCAGAGCGAGGCAAAACTGAAGGCCATCCTGGCGCGCAACCCCGACAGCGGCCCCGTGCTGTTTGCACTGGGCAATGTGTATGCCAAGCAGCGCCGCTGGAACGAAGCACAGCAGCAATTTTTCCGCGCCTATGGCGCCGCGCCCGGCAATCCCGACTATGCCTTCAACCTGGCCGTGGGCCTGGACCGGCTGAACCAGCCCCGTCTGGCCGCCACGTATTACCAGCGCGCCTTGACCTTGGCGCAAGCCACGCCGGCCGCCTTCGACCAGGCCGTGGCGCAAGCGCGTTTGCGCGAACTGGCGGCCCCCGCGCCAGCAGCGCCGGCCGCGGCCGAGCCGGCCACCATTCCACCCCGTCAGGAATAAGCGCTACATGGCAGAACAGGCAAAAACTTCCGCTGGGCAAGCTATTGATCCAGAAAGGCGTGATCAGCGAAGACCAGTTGCGCATCGCCCTGATCGAGCAGCGGCGCAGCAGCGAACCGCTGGGCAAGCTGCTGATCACCCTGGGTTTCGTCACGGAAGCAACCGTGCGCGAGGCGCTCAGCGAAAACCTGAAACAGGTCAGCGCGGATCTGTCCAGCCTGGTGGTCGATGCCATTGCCTTAAAACTGATCCCGAAGGACGTGGCCAAGCGCTACCGCGTGTTTCCCATCGTCTACGAGCGGCAGGCGGACAATCTGATCCTGGCCATGGCCGACACCAGCAACATCGTTGCGCTCGATCAAATCAGCGCCATGCTGGTCAAGGGCATCACGATTTCCACCGTGCTCGTCAACGAATCGGACATTTCGCGCGCCATCGACCAATATTATGGTTTTGAACTGTCGATCGACGGCATCCTGCACGAGATCGAAACGGGCGAAGTCAGCTATCAGAGCATGGCCTCGCCGTCGGACGAGTACAGCCAGCCCATGGTGCGCCTGATCGACGCGCTGCTGGCCGACGCCGTGCAGAACGGCGCCTCGGACATCCATTTCGAGCCGGAACAGTCGTTCCTGCGCATCCGCTACCGCATCGACGGCATCCTGCGGCAAATCCGCAGCCTGCACAAATCGTACTGGCCGGCCATGGCCGTGCGCCTGAAGGTGATGTCGAACATGAATATCGCCGAGGCGCGCGCGCCGCAGGATGGGCGCATCAGCATCAAGTTTTCCGGGCGGCAAATCGACTTCCGCGCCTCGGCGCAACCCACCACGCATGGCGAAAACGTCGTGCTGCGCGTGCTGGACCGGCAAAAAGGCATCGTCCCGCTCGATGCGCTGGGCCTGGCCGAGGCGGAACTGAATTTGTTGAAACTCATGATCGCGCGGCCCGATGGCGTGATCCTCGTGACGGGCCCGACGGGCAGCGGCAAGACCACCACCCTGTATTCGATACTCAACCATATCAATACGGAAAGCGTCAACATCATGACCCTGGAGGACCCGGTCGAGTATCCGATGAACATGATACGCCAGACCTCCGTCAACGAATCCGTCAAGCTGGGCTTTGCCGACGGCATCCGCTCGATGATGCGGCAAGACCCGGACATTATTTTAGTGGGCGAGATCCGCGACCGCGAAACGGCGGAAATGGCGTTTGCCGCCGCCATGACGGGCCACCAGGTGTATTCCACCCTGCATACGAGCTCGGCCATCGGTTCCGTGGCGCGCCTGCTCGACATCGGCATCTTGCCCGACATCATGGCCGGCAACATCATCGGCATCGTGGCGCAGCGCCTGGTGCGCCGTTTGTGTCCGCATTGCAAGGAAACCGTGATCGCCGACGACGTCGAGCGCCGCCTGCTGGGCCTGGCGGCAGACGCCGCGCCCGTGTCCATCTGCCGCGCCGCCGGCTGCGAGCGCTGCGCGCACCAGGGCTACAGGGGCCGGCTGGCCATCATGGAAATCCTCAAGATGACGGCCGAACTCGATGAATTGACGGCCCGCCGCGCCGGTGTGCGCGAACTCAAGGCCGCCGCGCGCGCGGCCGGCTTCAAGGCCATCGTCGACGACGGCATGCGCCGCGTGCTGGAAGGCGTGACCACGCTGGAAGAAGTGGGCCGCGTGGTCGACCTGACGGAAAGGCTGGCCTGATGCCGCAATATGTCTACCGCGCCATGGATGCCGCCGGCGCCCTGATTCCCGGCAGCATGGAAGCGGCCAACGTGCCGGACCTGGAAGCGCGCTTGCACCGCATGCAGCTCGACTTGATCGATTGCAAGATCACGGGCCAGTATCTGGTGCTGCTGGGCAAGCGCGTCATCCACCGCCGCGACTTGATCAATTTCTGTTTCCACATGGAACAATTGACGGGCGCGGGCGTGCCCATCCTGGAAGGCTTGAACGACTTGCGCGAAAGCACGGATCACCCGCGTCTGCGCGAAGTCGTCACGGACCTGATTGAAAGCATCGAGGGCGGCCTGCCCCTGTCGGGCGCGCTGGCCCAGCATGGCGACATCTTCGATGCCACGTTTACCAGCCTGATCCTTGCGGGGGAACAAAGCGGCAGGATCGCCGAGGTGTTCAAGAACCTGTCCGAAAGTTTAAAATGGCAGGACGAGCTGGCCTCGCAGACGCGCAAGATCGTCATGTACCCCATCATCGTCGCCATCGTCGTGGCGGGCGTGACGTTTTTCCTGATGATCTATTTAGTACCCCAGCTGACGGCCTTCATCCGCAACATGGGCGGCGAACTGCCGCTGCACACGCGCGTGTTGATTGCCGTGTCGAATGTCTTCATCGATTACTGGTATGGGCTGCTGGCCTTGCCCGTGCTGCTGTTTTTTGGCTTGCGCGCGCTCATCCGCAGGAGCGGCGCGGCCCGCTATGCCTGGGATGGCCTGAAGCTGCGCCTGTGGCTGGTCGGCCCCGTGCTGCACAAGATCATCCTGGCCCGCTTCGCCACGTTTTTTGCCCTGATGTATGCTTCCGGCATCACGATCCTCGAATGCATCCGCCTGTCCGAAGGCATCGCCGGCAACCAGGTGGTGGCGGCCGGCCTGCGCCGCGCCGCGCAGCTGATCAGCGAAGGCCATGGCGTGACGGCCGCTTTCCAGCACACGGGCATCTTCCCGCCGCTGGTCATCCGCATGCTGAAGGTGGGCGAAGCGACGGGCTCGCTGGACACGGCCTTGCGCAATGTCAGTTACTTTTACAACCGCGAAGTGAAGGAATTGATTGAAAAAGTGCAAGCCATGATCGAGCCGGCCATGACGGTCATCCTGGGCTTGCTGCTGGGCTGGATCATGCTGTCGGTACTGGGGCCGATCTACGACACCATCAGCACACTCAAGACCTGAGGCCGCCGTGTTCCGCAAACAATTACTCTACATCACCAGCGACGCCCTGTGCGCCTACGACTGGGACCACGGCGTGCTGGGCCAGGGCCACGTCTTCCCCGCCAGCGCGGCCGGGCTGGACGATTTCGCCGCGTGGCTGGAAGACCCGCAGGCGCAGCGGTCGGGCGTGCCCGCCTACCTGCTGACCGACCTCATCGAAGAAGATTTCCAGCGCCAGCTGCTGCCCCACGTGCGCGGCAAGGCGGGCCGCGCACTGCTGGAACGGCGCAAGCAGCAATTGCACCGCGACACGCCCTACCGGGGCAGCACCCTGCTGGGCCGCGAAAGCGAAGGCCGGCATGACGACCAGGTGCTGTTTTTCGCCCTGACCAACCCCACCTTGCTGCAGCCATGGACGGAGGCGCTCGAACACTTGCGCGTGCCCGTGGCCGGCATCTATTCGACCAGCCTGCTCAGTATCGCGCTGGTCAGAAAGCTGTCGATCGCGCACGAACACCTGCTGCTGGTGACGCAGCAATCGGGCGGCTTGCGGCAAAGTTATTACGAAAAGGGCCAGTTGCGCTTTTCGCGCCAGACGGCGACCATCGCGCTCGACGGCGTGGCCGTGAATATCGCCCTGGAAACGGAAAAGACGCGGCAATTTCTCACCAGCACGCGCATGCTGGCGCGCGGCGATGTCTTGAATACCGTCATCCTGGCGCCGGCCGCGCAGATCGCCAAGCTCGAATTGCTGTGCGACAACGGACTGGAAGTGGCTTACCACTTCATCGACCTGCAGCTGGCCGGCGCACGCGTGGGCTTGAAGCAGACGCCGGCACTGGCCGACGAATTGCTGCTGACCTTGCTGGGCAAGCATCCGCCGGCCAGCCACTATCCGCCCGGCGCGCTGGCCCGCTACTACCACTTCCAGCGCGCGCGCAAGACGCTGTACGGCGCCAGCGCGCTGATCGGCACGTCGGCAGCCCTGTGGTGCGCGATCAACTTGCTCGGCGGCATTACCGATAGTGCCAGCACGCAGCGCCTGGCGCAGGAAACGGCGTCCTACCAGGAACGCTACCGCAGCGTCATGTCGACGCAGCCGCCGGCGCCGGCCAAGACGCAGAACATGAAAGTGGCCGTGACCCTGGGCCAGATGATCGCCACCCAGGCGCCGGAACCGGGCCGGTTGCTGGGCATGCTGAGCGCCGCGCTGGACCAGGCGCCGCAGGTTGCGCTGGGCCAGCTGCACTGGCGCGCGGGCCAGGCGCCCGCGCGCGCGGCCGGCGGCCAGCCAGCGCAGCAGCAAAGTGCGGCGGCGCCCGGCAGCGCCCTGGCCGGCATTCCGACAGCGCCGCCGCAGGCGCTGCGCCTGGAAGCGGACGTGGCCATGCCGAACAACGATTACCGCGCCGCCCTGGCCGCCATCACGGCCTTCGCGCAAACCCTGGCGCGCCAGCCGGGCATGCAGGTGACGATCGAGGAAACACCGCTCGACTTGCGTTCCAGCGCGGCCCTGTCCGGCAAGAGCGCCGCGCCGGCGCCGGACAGCCAGGCCCGCTTTACCCTCTTGCTCGCGTGGCAGCCATGAGCGGCCCCGTCAAGCAGCCGCCCCTGCCCGGCATGCAGCGTGCCGCCACGCCCGCGCGCACCCTGCCCGCCTGGCTGGGAGAATTGCACCTGGTGCGCGGCGCCCTGCTGTGCTTTGTCCTGACCCTGCTGGCCGGCGTGGTGCTGCTCAGCCTGAGCGCCGCCTATCGCACGCGCGCAGCGCAAACGCTGGAACTGGCCCGGCACACGCGCGCGGCGGCGGCCACCCTGTTCAACCACGTGGAAGCGGAAAAACAGGAAATCCGCGCCTACGAACCGCAATTTCTCGCCCTGCGCCAGCGCGGCCTGATCGGCGAGGAAAACCGCCTGGCCTGGATCGACGCCATCCGCCGCAGCCAGGAACAGCGCAAATTGCTGCCGATCAGCTATGACATCAGCCCGCAGCAAGCGCTGCCAGTGCCGTTGCCCATGGTGATGGGACAATATCACCTGCGCGGCAGCCGCATGCGCCTGCAGATGGATTTGCTGCACGAGATGGATTTGCTGAACCTGCTGGACGATTTGCGCCAGGCCGGCTATTTCGCCGTGCAGGAATGCACGCTCAAGCGCCATGCAACGGGCGCGGCCGGCGGCGCGCAAGCGCCCGCCCTGGGCGCCGAATGCGAGCTGCTGTGGCTGACCGTCAACAGCGTGCCCGTGCTGGGGCGGCCATGATGCGCACCCCCATCCTGCGCCCCCTCGTCCTGTGCCTGTCCCTGGCCGGCACTGTGCTCACGGCCCAGGCACAAGCACCGGCACCGCAGCTGGGGCGCTTGTTCCTGTCGCCCGCACAGCGCGCCCAGCTCGACGCGCAGCGCTACGGGCCGCCACCGCCCGATCCCGCCCTGGCTGCGCCCCAGCCGCCGCCGCCTCCCGCCCCGCCCGTGGAATTGAATGGCCTGGTGCTGCGCAGCAGCGGCCGCTCCACCGTCTGGCTGAACCAGGAAGCGCAGAACGAGCCGCACAACCGCCTTGCGCGTGGCAAACCCGGCACACTGACCTTGCGTCTGTCGAACGGCCAGGTGGTGCTGCTGCAACCCGGCCAGCGCTACGACCCGGCCAGCGGCACGGTCGCCGAAGCACAGGAGACGCCGCCATGACGCCACGGCGAGCTCATCGCCAACCTCGGCGCCAGCGCGGCGCGGCCCTGTTGCTGCTGGTCGCCGTGCTGGGCCTGGGCGCGGCCAGCCTGCTGATCGGCGCCTTCGGGCGCAACACGGGCGAGGCCGAACGCCAGCAGCGCACCCTGGCCACCCTGGCGCAGGCGCGCGACGCCTTGCTGGGTTTTGCGGCGGCCAATGGCCGCCTGCCCCGCCCGGCCGCTTCCGCCCTCGACGGGCGCGAGCGGGCCGCCGACTGCGCCGGCGACGCCGAATGCAGCGGCTTCTTGCCGTGGGTGACGCTGGGCGTGGACGGCGTCGACGCCTGGGGCAAGCTGCTGCGCTACAGCGTCACGCCCGAAATGGCGCGCGCGCCCATCGTCTCGTCGGCCGCCGTCGCCAACCGGGTCGTGCTTGATCGCAACGCCCGCGGCGAACTGGCCTTCGTGGCGGGACAGGAGCAATGCGACGTCAGCGCCCAGTGCCTGCCCCTGGTGCTGTTCTCGCAAGGCAAGAATCACTACGGCACGGCCGCCAGCGGTGTGACGCAGATCAATACCGCACGCGGCAATCTCGACGAGGCGGCCAACGACCGCGCCAGCCGCAGCTTCATCGCCCGCCCCGCCACCGAACTTGCCGCCCTGCCCGGCGGCGCCTTCGACGACATGCTGACCTGGATCACCTTGCCCACCCTGTACCAACGCATGCGCGCCGCGCGCAATCTGCCATGAGCGCCCGCCCGCACCCTTCGCGCCGCCAGCGCGGTTTTTCCCTGATCGAGATCGCCATCGTGCTCGTCATCGTGGGCCTGATGATAGGCGGCCTGGTCACGCCCTTGACGGTGCAGCTGGAACAGCGCAAGGTGGCCGAGACGCAACAGGCGCTCAACGAAGCGAAGGAAGCGCTGACGGGCTACGCCTTGCGCTACGGCTACCTGCCGTGTCCCGCCATTTCCGCCGCCAATGGCCTGGAAGACCGGCGCGGCACGCGCTGCACGGGCGAAAAACGCGCCGGTTTCCTGCCCTGGGCCACCCTGGGACTACGCCAGGGCGACAGCTGGAACAAGCTGTTCCGCTACAGCGTGACGCCGGCCTTCAGCGACAGCGGCCAGCTCTTCAGCCTGTCCACGCCGCGCGACATCAGCATCGTCACGCGCAATGGCGGCACGCTGCTGCAGGCAACGGCGTTGCAGGACATCCCCGCGATGATCATGTCGCACGGCAAGAACGGCTTTGGCGCCACCAGCGTGCAGGGCCAGCGCCAGGCTGTGCCTTTCAGCAACAATGTCGACGAGCGCAACAATGCATCGAACGCCACCACCTTCATCAGCCGCGCCGCCAGCGGCCCGCAGCAGCCCGGCGGCGAGTACGACGACATCGTCGCCTGGCTGTCGCCGAACATCCTGTTCAACCGCATGGTGGCGGCGCAAAGGCTGCCCCGCTGATGGCCATGTTCCGTCCCGCCCTCACCATCGCCCGCTACACGCTGCTCGAAGCGCTGCGCAGCCGCCTGCCGTGGCTGTTCGTGCTGGCCGCCTGCGCCGGCGCCGGCCTGGCCGGCTTCCTGCAGCAACTGGCGCTGACGGAAAGCGGCGCCGTGCAGGCGGCACTGCTGGCGGCCGCCTTGCGCCTGGCCGGCGTCTTCCTGCTGGCCACTTTTATCATCACCAGCATGGCGCGCGAGGCGGCCGACAGGGGCCTGGAATTGCTGCTGGCCTTGCCCATGCCGCGCGCCGCCTACCTGCTGGGCAAACTGCTGGGCTATGCAGCGCTGGCGGCCGTGCCCGCCGTGCTGTTCGGCCTGCTGATGGCGCTGTTTGCCGCGCCCGCCCACAGCGCGCTGTGGGCGCTGTCGCTGCTGGGAGAATTGTGGATCGTCGCCGCCTTCAGCCTGCTGTGCGCGGCCAGCCTGCAGCAGGCCTTGCCCGCGCTGGCCGCGACTGGCGGTTTCTATGTGCTGGCGCGCATGCTGGGCAGCCTGCAGTTACTCGCGCACGGCCCGCAGGCGGGCGACTCGCTGGTGCAACGGGCCACGGCAGGCGCCATCGACGTGCTGGCCCTGCTCTTGCCCCGCCTCGACGCCTTTGCGCGCACGGAGTGGCTGCTGTACGGCACCGGCGACTGGCAAGCCCTGGCTGGCGTGGCGGCGCAAACGGCCATCTATGTCGGCTTGCTGGCCAGCTGCGCGCTGTGCGACTTTTACCGCAGGAACATCTGATGGCGGCCGCCCAGCGTCCGTGGACCAGCGTGCCGCGCCCCCTGTGCTGGCTGCTGGCGGCCTGCCTGCTGCTGCAGCTGGGCTGGCGCCTGGCGCAGCAGCACGCCCCGGCGCAGGCGCAGCCCCTGCCCGCCGCGCCGCCGGCAGCCGTGGCGCGCCTGGCCAGCCTGGGCGAGCCGCTGGCCATGGCTAAGGCCATGCTGCTGTACCTGCAAGCGTTCGAAGACCAGCCCGGCGTCAGCCTGCCGTGGCGCGAGCTCGACTATGACCGCCTGGCTAGCTGGCTGGAGACGGCGCAAACGCTCGATCCGCGCAGCCAGTACCCGCTGGTGGCCGCCGGCGAGGTGTACGCGGGCGTGGCCGACCCGCAACGCGCGCGCCGCATGCTCGATTTTGTCGCCGCCAGCTTCGCCGCCGACCCGCAGCGCCGCTGGCCCGCCATGGCGCAGGCCGTGCTGATGGCCAAACACCAGCTGCACGACCTGCCGCTGGCGCTCGGCTATGCACGGCAGCTGCGCCGGCTGGCGACGGGGCCGCACGTGCCAGCCTGGGTGCGCGAGATGGAAGCGTTCATCCTGGAAGACATGGACCAGCTCGACAGCGCCCGCCTGGTGATCGGCGGCCTGATCGCCAGCGGCCAGATCAGCGACCCGCACGAGCTGGCTTTCCTCGCGCGCCGGCTCGACGAACTTGCCCAAAAGAAAGCAAAGGCGGCGCCATGAGCCGCCATCCGAAATGCCATGCCCGCCCGACAACATTTGCAGTAAACTGCCATCCCAGACCCCTGCACTTTTTCCCAAGGAATTCCCCATGCCCCCACGCCGCCAGCACGGCTTTACGCTCGTAGAAATCGCCATCGTCCTGGTCATCATCGGCTTGCTGCTCGGCGGCGTGCTCAAGGGGCAAGGCTTGATCGACAGCGCCAAGGTGAAAAACATCATCCAGCAGTCGAATGCGCTGACGGCCGCCGTCAACGCCTACCAGGACAAGTTCCGCGCGCTGCCCGGCGACGATATCCAGGGCACCACCCACGTGCCCAATTCGGCCGGCAACGGCAATGGCGACGGCCAGATCGGCGACGGCCAGCCGCGCGAATTCACGCTGGCGCCGCAGCACCTGGCGCTGGGCGGCTTCATCACCGGTTCCTACAACGGCACTTCGCAATTCATGACCAGCGCCCAGGGCGGCGCCGTCTACCTGTACAACGATGAAGTGGGCGGCCGCGCCGGCAACGGCATCCGTTTCGACAACCTGCCCGAGAGCTACGCGGAGCAGATCGACAGCAAACTCGACGATGGCGTGGCCAGCACGGGCAGCGTCCGGGCGAACGTACCCTACGGCAATACCGGTGCTATCATTCCCCGCACCGCCGTGTTTTTCTGAGCCGCAAGTTACTATCGAAGGAATACCATGCCATTGCACCGTAAATTCATCGTCTCCCTGGCCGCCGCCTGCGCCTTGCTGGCCGGTGGCGCGCACGCCCAGTACGTGGGTCCGACGGCCGGCCCCAGCGCACCCGGCAATGTGGCCGCCATCCTGAAAAATCCCGTCGACGACCAGGCCGTCGTGCTGCGCGGCCATTTGCTGCGCAAGGTGGGCAAGGAAAAATACACCTTCTCCGACGGCACGGCGGAAATCCGCGTGGACATCGACGACAAGGTCTTCATGAACCGCAAGATCGACGCCAAAACACTGGTGGAAATCCGCGGCGAAGTGGAAAAGGACTTCTTGGAAAGCCCGGAAATCGATGTCGACGTGCTGACCGTAGTGCCGTAAGCTGCCTTGCCCTCCCGCCGCCACGGCGGGAGGGGCATCCCCCTCCTCTGTATGCCTTGCGCAACCTTTTTTCCATCCCAGAAACTAGGCTTGTCAGAACAATCAATTTCGTCTAGCATCTTTTCATTCAAGGTCAGCCAGCGCCAGCGCAAGCCTGCCTGTCGACTCATCCATTCTGGGAGCTTTCCGGGTGCAAGATTTGCCTTCGATACGCTCAAGAATTTCATGGCTGGTGCTCGCCTGGGTCATTCCGACGGCGCTCGTGTTTCTCCTGCTCGTGGCGCAAAGCTATACGCGCGAACGCGACCACGTCGTCAGCGAAACGGCACAGGCGGCGCGCGCCGTCTCCGCCGCCGTCGAACGCGACCTGAGCGGCGCACAGATGGCCGCGCGCATCCTGGCCGACTCGCCCGCCCTGCAAGCCGGGGACATCGGCGCCCTGCGGATCCTGGCCGCGCCAGCCTGCTGCAGCCTGGCCTGGCCGTCAGTGCCTTCATCGTGTCCGACGCCAAGGGCCGCCAGCTGGTCAATACGACCCTGCCCGCCAGCCAGGCGCCGCCGCCCTTGCCGCAAAAATGGGCCGCCAGCATGGAGCGCACGCGCGACTACGGCAAGCCGCGCCTGACCAGCCTGGCCACGGCGCCCGACAGCGTGCCGCAACTGGCCCTGAACCTGCCGCTGCCGCTGCCGCTGCCGCGCCATCCGGACGCGGCGGGCGCCGCCTATGTTCTGACGGCCCTGTACCCGCCCGACTACCTGCCCGTGCTGCTGCGCGAGCTGCACTTGCCAGCCTACCTGGGCGCGGCCATCATCAATGCCGACGGCATCAACGTGGCGCGCACCCTGGCGCCGCGGCGCTATGTGGGCCAGCGCAGCGCGGCGCCCCTGCTGGAACAGATACGCCGGGCGCGCGAAGGCGTGGTGCGCCATGCCACGCTGGAAGGCATCGACGTGTATACGGGCTTCCGCCGCGCCCCGGACGCCGCCTGGACGGTGGCCGTCACCATACGCACCAGCACGGTGGCCGATGCCCTGCTGCGCTCGGTAGTCACCGGTTCCGTCATCCTGGCCCTGCTGCTGGCTGCCGGCTTCGCCCTGGCCTGGCGCGTGGGCGGCCGCCTGGCCCGCACCCTGCAGGAACTGACACAGCAGATACAGGCGCTGGCACAGGACAAACCCTTGCTGTCGAACAAGCACGCGGACCGCGAATCGGCTGACATGGCCAGCGCCTTGGGCGCGCTGGAACGCGACCTGCGGCGCCACCGCACGCAACTGGAAAGCCTGGTGGCCGAACGCACGCTGGCCCTGGAAAAATCCACGCGCCTGCTGGAAACCGTGTACGCGACGGCGCCGATCGGCATGCTGTTCCTGGGCCTGGACTTGCGCATCGTCATGATCAACCACTACCTGGCCGCCATCAACGGGGCCAGCGTGGCGCAGCACCTGGGCCGTCCCGTGGGCGCCATGCTGTTCGACGATGCCGTGCGCGCGGACGTGGAACGCTGCGTGCGCCAGGTGCTGGAAACGGGCACTCCCATCGTCGACATCGAACTGAAGGGCCACAGCGGCCGGCAGCGCGAGCAGCTGAGCCACTGGATCGTCTCGTATCACCCGATTTTCGGTCCCGAGCAAGAGTTGCTGGGCGTCTCGGGCCTGTGGCTCGATATCAGCGATCGCAAGCGCAGCGAAGCGGAATTCCGCCGTTCGAAGCACCTGTTCGGCACCATCATCGAAAACATCCCGGCCATGGTCTTCGTCAAGCGCGCCGACAAGCTGAGCTTTGAAATGGTCAACCGCCACGCGGAACTGACCCTGGGACGCTCGCGCGAGCAATTGCTGGGCAAGACCGACCACGATTTCTTCCCGCCGCAGCAGGCGGCCGCCTTCGTCAGCGCCGACCGCAAGCTGCTGGCCACGGGGCAGATGGTGGAAATCGAACAGGAGGCGATCAATACGGCCGACGGCACCACGCGCCACTTCACCACGCGCAAGGTGGTCTTGCGCGACGATGCGGGACGCGCCAGCCATGTGCTGGGGGTATCGATCGATATCACGGAACGCAAGCGCGCCACCGAGGTGCTGCACGCCGCCACCTGGCGCCTGGAGCAGAACGAGCGCTTCATCCGCACCGTCACCGACAACCTGCCCGGCATGGTGTCGTACTGGGGCGCCGATTTGCGTTGCCGCTTTGCAAATAAATTCTATAACGAATGGTTTGGCCGCAGCAGCGCCGAGCTGGCCGGCATCCACATGAGCGAATTGCTGGGGCAGGAACTGTTCGACGTGTATGCGCCCCACGTCGAAGGCGTGCTGGCGGGCCGGCCGCAAAGCTTCGAGCGCGACCTGCTCGATCCCGGCGGCCAGGTATGCCACACGTGGACCAACTACATCCCCGACGTCGACGACAGCGGCGGCGTGCGCGGCTTCTTCGTGCTGGCCTCGGACGTTTCCGAACTCAAGCGCACGGAATTGCGCCTGCACGAGCTGAACGAGCAAATGGTGCGCGCGCGCGACAAGGCCGAGGCGGCCAGCACGGCGAAGAGCGAATTCGTCGCCAACATGAGCCATGAAATCCGCACGCCGATGAACGCCATCATCGGCCTGGCGCGCCTGCTGGAAGAGTCGCCGCTGGAGCGGCGCGAGCGCAGCTATGTCGGCAAAATCCAGATGGCCACGCAGTCGCTGCTCCATATCGTCAATGACGTGCTCGATTTTTCCAAGATCGAGGCGGGACAGATGGTGCTGGAACAGCGCCGCTTCCAGCTCGAACGCATGCTGGGCAGCATAGGCGTCTTGCTGGCCAGCAGCGCCTGGGCGCGCGGCGTGGAACCCGTGTTCGTGCTCGACCCGGGCGTGCCGGACGAAATGATCGGCGACGCCCTGCGCGTGGAACAGATCCTGATCAACCTGGTGGGCAACGCCGTCAAGTTCACCAAGCAGGGCGAAGTGGTGCTGTCCATCGCCATGGTGGCCGAGGATGCGGCCGGCGCCACGCTGGAGTTTTCCGTGCGCGACACGGGCATCGGCATCGGCGCGGCCGAACAGGAACGCATCTTCGACGCGTTTTCCCAGGGCGACAGCGGCACCAGCCGCAAATACGGCGGCACGGGACTGGGGCTGGCCATCTGCCGACGCATGGTGGAATTGATGGGTGGCAAGCTCAGCGTGACTAGCGCGCTGGGCCAGGGTTCGGAATTCCGCTTCAGCTGCCGCTTCGGCAAGGTCGCGCCGCCGCCCGAGCCGCCGCTCAGGACGGCGCCCCGGGTCCTGTCGCTGCTGATCATCGACGACAACGCCAGCGTGCGCGCCATGCTGGAAGGCTGGTGCGCGGCGCAGGGCTGGCACAGCCGCAGCGCCGGCAGCGGCGCGGCCGGCCTGGCCTTGCTGCGCCAGGCCGGTGGCCCGGACGGCTTGCCGCCGGCAGACCTGGTGCTGCTCGACGCGGCCATGCCCGGCATGGACGGCATTTCCATGCTCACCGAAGCGCGCGCCGATGCGCTCCTGGCGCTGCCGCCCGTGATCATGCTGGTGGCCGACCAGGACAGCGAAAACCTCGAGCGCCTGGCCGACAGCCTGATGCTGGCCGGCATCGTCTCGAAACCGGCCACCCCGGCGCGCCTGCTGGCGGCCGTGGCCGCCGTGCGGGATGGACGCAATGGCCGCAGCGCGCCATCCGTGCTGCCCGTTTCCACGCCCCTGTCGGGCTTGCTGGCCGGCATGCGCGTGCTGCTGGTGGAAGACAATGAAATCAACCAGGAAGTGGCCCAATACATTCTGCTGCACTCGGGCGCGCGCGTGGCCGTGGCCGCCAACGGCCGGCTGGCCGTCGACTTGCTCACGAGCACACCGGACGCCTGGGACGTGGTGCTGATGGATTTGCAGATGCCCGTCATGAATGGCTATGAAGCCACCCTGGCCATCCGCGCGCTGGGCTTGCCGGACTTGCCCATCATCGCCATGACGGCCAACGCCATGGACGAAGACCGCCTGCGCGCCATCGCCAGCGGCATGAACGCGCACGTGGCCAAGCCCATCGATGTCGACGAAATGATCGAGACCTTGACCCGGCTGGTGCCGGCGCCCGCGGATGGCGGCAGCAGCGCCGGGCAGGCCGGCAATGCCGTCCCGCACACGCCGGATCTGCCTGCCACGGTACCCGGCATCGACCTGGCAGCGGCCCTGCACCGCTTCGGCGGCGACTACGGCGCCTTCCTGGCGCTGCTCAAGCGCTTTGAGAATTCGCAAGGCGACGCCGTCGAGGAAACACGGCGCCTGCTGGACGCCGGCCAGGCGCCGCAGGCGGCGCAGTTGCTGCACCGCGTGTGCGGCGTGGCGGCCAACCTGGGCGCCTCCCACGTCGCCAGCCTGGCCGGCGAGGCGGAAAAAGCGCTGAAAACGGGACAGGCGCACGCCACGGCCGCCTTGTTGGGACAGCTGGAACTGGCGATGGCGGAAGTCATCGTGGCGGCGCGCACCCTGCCTTCGCCCCTGCGGCGTAGCCAGCCGGCGGCAGACGCGGCCGGCAGCGCACCGGTCGACCTGTACGCCGGCCTGGCCGAGCTGCTCGTCTTGATCCGCAACAACAACCTGAAAGCGCTGGCGCAATTCCACGCCCTGCACCCCGCCCTGCAACAGTCAGACCGGGAAGCGGCGCTGGCGATGGCACATGCGATTGAAACGCTGAATTTTGCCGAGGCGGAAAAACTCGTGCTCGATCAGCTGAAACGAGAGGAAAACAAGTGAGCTGGACTAACCTTGCCATGAACGGGCGCATCCTCATCGTCGATGACGCCATGGAAAACATCCAGATCCTGCACCAGCTGCTGCGCGAGGAACACGACGTGCTGTTCGCCCTGAGCGGAGAAAAGGCGCTGGAAATTGCGCATAATCAGCTGCCGGATTTGATCCTGCTCGACGCTGTCATGCCCGGCATGGATGGCTATGCCGTGTGCAGCGCGCTGCGCGCATCGGCCATCCTCAGCGCCATTCCCGTCATTTTCGTCACGGCCCTGAACCAGCCCGAAGACGAAACGCGGGCGCTGGAAGCGGGCGCCGTCGATTTCATCACGAAGCCGTTCAACGCGGCCGTCGTGCGCGCCCGCGTGCGCAGCCAGCTGACCATCAAGCGGCAGGCCGATGCCATGCGCGAACTGTCGCTGACGGACTCGCTGACGGGCGTGGCCAACCGGCGCAGCTTCAACGAGGCGATGGACAGCGAATGGCGGCGCTGCGCGCGCGACGGCGTGCCGATGGCCCTCATCATGGCCGATATCGACCATTTCAAGGATTACAACGACACGTATGGCCACCAGGCGGGCGACCTGTGCCTGCAGCAGGTGAGCGCCGCCCTGCGCCGCTGCGCCGTGCGCCCGCCCGACCTGCTGGCGCGCTACGGCGGCGAGGAATTCATCATCCTGCTGCCGCAGGAAACGCGCGACGGCGCCGAAGTGGTGGCCCAGCGCATCCTCGACGAAGTGCGCGCGCTGCAAATTCCCCACGCCAGATCGAGCGCCGGCCCCCACGTCACCGTCAGCCTGGGCATGGCCAGCGTCATGCCCACGGAAGGCATGGACCCCAGCGCCCTGATCCGCGCCGCCGACGCCCTGCTGTACCGCGCCAAGCAAACGGGGCGGGACAGGTATTGCGCGTCGGAGGGCGAAGAGTGAAGCCGGCTAACTAGGGATAGCAACGCATCAAAAACTCCGCCACGCACACGGGTTTCGTGTCGCCCTCGCGCTCCATGGTGACGGCCCAGTTCACTTGCGCCCCGTCCGGCACGTCCTCGACGGAAAGAATGTCGAGCCGCGCGCGCAGGCGGCTGCCGACGGGCACGGGGGCGGGAAAGCGCACCTTGTTCAAGCCGTAGTTGATGGCCATGCGGATGCCGGCCATGTGCAGCGCACCCGCAAGCATGGCCGGCAGCAAGGACAAGGTCAGAAAGCCGTGCGCCACGGTGTGCCGCCGTACGGCGACTCGCGCGCGCAGCGCTCCGCGTCCACGTGGATCCACTGGTGATCGTCCGTGGCGTCGGCAAAGGTGTCGATGCGCTGCTGGGTGATGGTCAGCCAGTCGGACACGGCCACGTGCTGCCCCGACAAGGCCTGGAAACCGGCGATGCCGGCAATGTCACGCATGGTGCTCTCCTGCAGGACGGCGGCCGAACATGCCCATGCCCTCCACCGTCGTCACCACTTCGCCATGCTGGTTGCGCACGCTCCACACGGAAATGACGATGCCGCGGTCCGGCTTTGACGCGGACGGGCGCACTTCCTTGACCTGGTAGGTCAGGTGCAGGGTGTCGCCGGCGCGCACGGGCTTGAGCCAGCGGATGCTGTCCAGGCCGGGCGAGCCCATGCTGGACGAATGCTTGAGCAGGTTGTCCACCACCAGGCGCATCATCATGCCGCAGGTGTGCCAGCCGCTGGCGATGACACCCTTGAAGATGGTCTTTTCGGCCGCCGCCGCATGGTCGACGTGGAATGGCTGCGGGTCGAAATCCGTGGCGAAGGCGATGATTTCCCGCTCCGTCACGTGGCGCTGGCCCAGGTCGATTTCCAGTCCCTGCGTAAAGTCTTCGAAATACCAATGCTTGGGTTTGATTTCGGTCAATACGGTCATGCGGTCTCCGTCGGCAAGAAGCCCGGCTGGGCGATAAAGCGCTCGATGTGATGGTCCACGTCGCCCAGGGTCAGGGCGATCATCGAGAGGCGTTTGAAGTGGTGTGCGGCAGGCAATTCATCGGTGACGCCCATGCCGCCATGCAATTGCACGGCTTGCTGGCCGACAAAGGTGGCGGCCAGCCCCACCCTCGCCTTGGCGGCGGACACGGTGCGGCGGCGCTCCGCCGCATCCTCGCTGCCGGCCTTGGCGGCGGCCAGCATGGCCATCGAACGGGCTTGCTCCAGGTGGATGAACATGTCGGCCATGCGGTGCTGCAAGGCCTGGAACTTGCCGATCGGCGCGCCGAACTGCTGGCGCGTCTTCAAGTATTCGAGCGTGGCGGCAAAGATGGCGTCCATGGCGCCCACGGCTTCCGCGCACAGCAAGGCGGCACCATAGTCGAGCGCCGCGTCCAGCACGGGCCAGCCCTGCCCCTTTTGTCCGATCAGCGCATCATGCCCCAGCACCACTTGCACGAGGGTCACGGTGGCGGCGCGCTGGCCGTCGATGGTGCGGTAGTCGCGCACGGAAACGCCGGGCGCGTCAACGGGCACGAGGAACAGCGAAATGCCGTCCGTGTCCATCTGTCCTCCGCCGCTGCGCGCCGAGACGACCAGCGCACCGGCCTGGGCGCCATGGATGACGACGGTTTTCTCGCCGTCGAGCACGAAACCGTCGCCGCTGGCGTTGGCTGTGGTGGCGATATCGTGCATGTCATGGCGCGACTGGCGCTCGCCCAGCGCGCAAGCGAGCTTCAGGCTGCCGCTGGCCACTTGTTCCAGCACGCATCGTGGCCGCCCGCCAACGTGAGGAAGCGCGCGCCCAGCACGGTGGCCAGGTATGGTTCGACCACCAGGCCACGCCCCAGTTCCTGCATCACCAGCAGCATGTCGACGGCCGTGCCGTCGAAACCGCCCGCGCTGGCCGGCAGCGGCAAGGCCGTCATGCCCAGCTCGGCCAGGGTGGCCCAGGCGGCATCGGACGTGCCCGTGGCCGAATGGATGATGGTTTGCCGCGTTTCAAACGGGTAATCTTTGTCGACCCAGCGCTTGAGCGCGTCGGCGAATTGCTGCTGTTCCTGATTGAATTGGAAGTCCATGTCGTCTCCTTGTCGCCTTACAGGCCCAGGATCATCTGCGTGATGATGTTTTTCTGGATTTCATTCGAGCCGCCATAGATCGATGTCTTGCGGTAATTGAAGTAATACGCGGCCAGCGGCGCGGCCAGATCATCGCCGCCCGCGCAATGCGGCGCGCCGCCATCGAGGAATTCCGGATCGAAAGGCAAGGCTTGCGGGCCGATGGCTTCGACCATCAGTTCCGTCAGTTGCTGCTGCAACTCGGAGCCGCGCACCTTCAGCATCGAGGCCTGCGGCCCCGGCCCCTTGCCTTCTTCGCTGATGACGCGCAAGACCGTCATTTCCAGCGCCATCAATTCGATTTCCAGGGTGGCGACCTTGGCGGCAAACGCGGGATCGTGCAGCAGCGGCGCGCCGCGTTTGCTCTGCTGCATGGCCAGCTGCTTGAGGAATGTCAATTCGCGCTTCGAGCGGCCGACGGCGGCGATGCCCGTGCGCTCGTGGCCCAGCAGATACTTGGCGTAGGTCCAGCCCTTGTTTTCCTGGCCGACGAGGTTGCTGACGGGCACGCGCACGTTGTCGAAAAAGACTTCGTTCACTTCATGTTCTTCGTCGAGCATGATGATGGGGCGCACGGTGATGCCCGGCGTTTTCATGTCGATCAACAGGAAACTGATGCCTTCCTGCTTGCGCACCGTGCTATCCGTGCGCACCAGGCAAAAGATCATGTCCGCGTGCTGGCCCAGGGTGGTCCAGGTTTTCTGGCCGTTGACGATGTAATGGTCGCCGTCGCGCTCGGCAGTGGTTTTCAGCGAGGCGAGGTCGGAACCGGCACCGGGCTCCGAATAGCCCTGGCACCACCAGTCGTCGCAATTCAAGATGCGCGGCAGATAATATGCCTTTTGTTCGGCGTTGGCGAAGGCCATGATGACGGGCGCCACCATGTTGATGCCAAACGGCAAAATCGGCGGCGTGGCGGCGCGCGCGCACTCGTCTTCCCAGATGTGGCGCTGCACGGACGTCCAGCCCGTGCCGCCGTATTCGACGGGCCAGGCCGGCGCGGCCCAGCCTTGTTGCGCGACAATCTTGTGCCAGCGTACATAATCGTCCTTGACCAGGCGCAAATGCTGGCGCACCTTGCGCTGCAAGTCCGCCGGCAGATGGGTGTCGAGGAAGGCGCGCACCGTGTCGCGGAAAGCCGTCTCCCCGGCCGTGTAATGCAAGTCCATGTCTGTCTCCTTGTTCTTGTCGGTTGCCGTGATGACTGCACGCAAGGAAGTTCAGCGCACAAAAAAGCACGACCGTTCTCAAGGATTGTACAACAGATTGGGAGCGGCGCCAGGGGTTTTACATGGGCTGGCGCGAAGAGGGAGTTGACTGGAATTGGCCAGCCGCCGCCGACGGCTACCAGTGAGTGCATGCCCGAATGTAATGGCAGACACAGCCGCCATAGCTTCGCGACACAGTCAGGAGTGCATCTCCCAGAGTGAAGGAATAGGCCAAAATGGCATGTACTCATGCCAACCCACGAAGAATGAGAAGACTGCGTGGATTGCCGGCGACGAGGCAAAGGCCAGCAACACATACCAGGCGAACTCGCTGCGCTGCATGCGGAATGCCAGCGGAGGAAGCGCAAGTGTTGCGGCAGCCGGGACGCCATAGTAGACCGGCCATGGAAACCCGGCGGTCGCACCGAACTTGGCAAAACACATGCCGACAACGACGACGACGAAAGCAATGCCGCAAGTCAGGCCAGCGGTCGGCATGACCGGCCTGGCGCGCAAGGTCCAGCGCAGGATGCCGATGAATACAAGCAAGGAAACCACAATGAAGATGAAGAAACGCATCGGTGGCAAATTTATTCCTTCAGTAGGTGTTCATTACAGCCTGCTTTTGGCCATTAGTCGAAGCGCCAAGGAGCCTCGCCCACGTGTGTCGGATTTACTGCTTTATTGTCGATCGATAGCCGAAAAAATCATCGCAAACATGGGTATTGCGGGAATATTCTCTCGCAGCCTAAGGATGATCTTGAATGCACTTCACGCCTTCGGCGACGTGCTCCGCCCAACCGGTTTTATGCGTTGCAAACCATGCCTCAATTTGTGGCTTTGTCGCACCACAATCTAACGCAATTTTTTCAATTTCTTCCGGGCTCTTCGCTGGCGGAGATTCGGTACATCCTGAAATGAAGGATACCAAAACTACGGTACCAACCATAAATTATTGCTCATCAATTTCGTTCCTATCTCATTAGCGCTACCAGCGCGGTCACCTGTTTGAGCGGCTTCGGCAGGATGCGCCCCCAGAGCTTAACGAATTGCCAATAAGAAAAATTCACACATTGTCACATCAATGCGAATATCTGCTGTTGGCCTATTGTGTGGAAAGACGCGGGTAAGCTGAAGTTTAGATAAAAATCCAGGCCGCAATCAGCCATACAAATGCAGCAACACCTGCACGGCCACGATCTTGACGATGGTCATGCTGGGGAAAATCATCGCGTAGCCGAGGTTCGGGCGGTCCGACCTGGCCAGGCGGTTGGCGAATACCAGCACGGCCGGGTTGCCCGTGGCGCCGGCCGCGATGCCGAGCAACTCGGGGAACGGCAGGCGCAGGAAGATCTTGCCCAGGATCACGACGAGGGCCACCACCACCAGCACCGTCACGGCCCCCAGCGCCAGCATGGGCAAGCCGTCGGCGCCCACCTGCTGCACGAAGGGTAAACCAGACGCCATGCCGACGGAAGCGAGGAAAATCGTCAAGCCGTAGTTGCGCATCACCAGGTTGGCCGATAGCGGCAAACGCCAGCTGATCTTGCCGACACGGCCCAGGCGTCCCAGGATCAGCGCCATCACCAGCGGCCCGCCCGCCAGGCCCAGGCTGAACGAGCCTATCCACGGCAAGGGGATAGGCACCAGACCCAGCAGCACACCCAGCACCATGCCCATGCCCAGCGAGACATAGCTGAACTCGGCCGTGGCCGTGATGGAATTGCCGAACAGCTTGCGCACGTCGGCCGCATGTTTCGCTGGCGCAATGGCCATCACCCGGTCGCCGAATTCCAGCGTCAGGAAAGGATGGGGCAGAATCATGGCGTCGCCACGCCGGATGAAGGCGATTTGCAATGGAAAGTCTTTCGACAGGTTCAGTTCGCCCAGGGGCACGCCGACGATTTCCGCGTCCGACACGAACACTTCCGTGCCGTCGAACGCGCTGCGGTCCTTCATCAGCCGGCCCGGGTCCAGGTGGCCCAGCGCCGTACGCGCCGCTTCCACGCCCGCCACCGTGCCAGACACCATCAGCGCATCGCCCACGCCGAGTACCAGCGACGGGTCCGGCAAGCGGTTCTGGTGGCCCTGGCGCACGCCGATCACTTGCACGCCCGCCAGCGGGCCATCGGCCAGCTCGGACAGGGCCGCGCCCGCCAGTTTCGCTTCGTCGATGGTAATTTCCGACACGACGATGGGCGCCGGCGGCGGCGTCAGCACGGGTTTTAGTATCCGCCCGGCCAGGTACAGGCCCAGCATGGGGCCGACGACGCCGAACGGATACGCCACCGCATAGCCGACGGCCGCGTCGCCATTGCCGTGCGACGCTTCCAGCGCCGCCTGCAGGGCGGCCGTGCTGGTCATGGCGCCGGCAAACACGCCGCTGGCCATGCGCAGCGAGATATCGATCCACTGCCCGCCCCAGACGGATACGGCCAGGCCGCCCATGACGGCGGCAAAGGCGATCAGGTTGTGTTTCTGCCCCGCGCCGCGCAAGCCGGCGAAAAACTGCACGCCGTACTGCACGCCTATGCCATACAGGAACAGCAGCAGGCCGATGGAGCCGACCATGGGCGGCGGCACGGAGCCGGGCGCAAAGGCGCCCAGCGCCAGCCCCGCGAACAGCACGCCGCCCACGCCCAGCGAAAAACCGAACACGCTGATGCGCCCCAGCGCATAACCGGCGCCGATGACAAGAAACAGGGCGAGGATGGGTGTGGACTCCAGCGTGTGGCGAAATAATTGAAGCATCAGAAACCTTGGTCTGGGGAAGGCCCAGTTTAGCATGCACAAAAGCAACACGATGGCGATGATGACAAGCAAGCGTGCGCAGGTTTGCGCCTTAAAAACGGGCAAAAAAAAGCCCGCTGCGGGAGCGGGCTGAATCTAATTCCTGTGAGGAAGTAGAGGAGACAGGTGCAATGATGCCGCATCGCAACATACAAATCCAATTGCATGTTGTGATGACAGAAATAGCGTCTATCAATATCTCGTTCAGGCCGCTCCAAAAACGATCAGCGTTCGATCCGATCTTTGCGGGCGAGTGACCAGCACGCGGGCGCGTTCCACCGATACGCAAGTCTGCGGCACAAACCCCGTCGGCAATGTCCCTCCATCGCGCTTGAGCATTTCCGGCTCATTGAACACGTCATAGTCCGCGCGCTTGAAAAGCAACTGTTCGATGCCGGCGTCCCCTTCGGGCATCGGTTTGACAACGATGAGCGACCAAATGCCTTCATCCCCCAGGAATTGCTTTTGCTTAAGGAAGGCGTTGACCCTGTCCGCAGGAGGCGCCGAACCGGGCAGCTCGCTCTGATACATGGTCAGCGGGCACAGCAGCGTGCCGGGCGGCCACCCCATATCAGGCAGCGCGGCGACCGTCTCCGGACGCAACTGGCCCAAGTGGCGATCAAGCGGATGCCGCTCCTCCGAGCATGCGCCGAGCGCCATCAGCGCCAGCATGCCGGCTGCGTAAAACAAAGGTGTCATCAACTTGTCTCCTTGTGCATGGTTTAGCAAGGGTATCTTAAGCGATGCAGCCGTGGCGGCCCGCGCGATAAGGTGCAACGGCAAAAAAAAGCCCGCTGCGGGAGCGGGCTGAATCTAATTCCTGTGAGGAAGTAGAGGAGACAGGTGAATGATGCCGCGTCGCAACATATAAATCCAATTGCATGTTGTGATGACAGAAATAGCTATTCCCTATATCTGCCCTTTCCCCTGCCGTCCTCAGGCGGCGTTATCGGCACGCAAGGTTTTCGCTGCGGCCACCATATTCGCCAGCGCGGGAATCACTTCCTTCCAGCCGCGCGTCTTCAGGCCGCAATCGGGATTCACCCACAGGTGCTGGGCGGGAATGCGCTCGGCCGCCTTGCGCATCAGGCTCACCATTTGTTCCTGGCTTGGAATGTTGGGCGAGTGGATGTCGTAGACGCCGGGGCCGATTGCGTTCGGATAGTTAAAATCGTCGAAGGCGTCGAGCAATTCCATGTCGGAGCGCGACGTTTCAATGGTGATGACGTCCGCATCCATGCCGGCGATCTGCGCGATGATGTCGTTGAATTCCGAATAGCACATGTGCGTGTGGATCTGCGTTTCATCGGCCACGCCATTGGCCGTGATGCGGAACGATTCCACGGCCCAGCGCAGGTACTCGGCCCATTGCGACTTGCGCAGTGGCAAGCCTTCGCGCAAGGCCGCCTCGTCGATCTGGATCACGCGGATACCGGCCCGTTCCAGGTCCTGCACCTCGGCGCGCATGGCCAGCGCCAGCTGGTAGCACGACACGCTGCGGGGCTGGTCGTCGCGCACGAAAGACCAGTTCAGGATGGTGACGGGGCCCGTCAGCATGCCTTTCATCGGCTTGTCCGTCAGCGACTGGGCATAGGTGCTCCACTCGACCGTCATGGCGCGCGGGCGGCTGATGTCGCCGAACAAGATGGGCGGTTTGACGCAGCGCGAACCGTACGATTGCACCCAGCCGAACTGGCTGAAGGCGTAGCCATCGAGCTGTTCGCCAAAATATTCGACCATGTCGTTGCGTTCCGCTTCGCCATGCACGAAGACGTCCAGGCCCAGCGCCTCTTGTTCCCGCACGCAATGGGCGATTTCCGCCTGCATCAGCTGCTTGTAGCCGGCTGCATCGAGCTGGCCGCTGCGGAACTGGCTGCGCGCCTGGCGGATTTCCGCCGTCTGCGGGAAGGAGCCGATGGTCGTCGTCGGATACAGCGGCAGTTGCAGCAGCGCAGCTTGCTTGGCGGCACGCTCGGCATAGCCGCTGGCGCGCTGGCCCAACGTCGCATCGATGCGCGCCACGGCCGCTTTCACGTGCGGATTGTGCACGCGGGTCGACTGCTGGCGCGCTTGCACGGCCGCATGATTGGCGTCCAGCGCCGCCTGCACGGCGGCGCGGCCCTTATTCAGGGCGCCGGCGATGGTGTGCACTTCATCGAGCTTTTGACGGGCAAAGGCCAGCCAGGAGTGGATATCGGCGTCGAGCTTTTGTTCGCTGTCCAGGTCGACAGGCACGTGCAGCAGCGAGCACGACGGCGCGATCCACAGGCGCGATTGCAGGCTGGCATGCACGGGTTCCAGCCATGCCAGCACTTGCGTCAAATCCGTCTTCCAGATATTGCGGCCATTCACCACGCCCAGCGACAGCACGCTGGACGTTGGCAATTGCGCGATGACTTCTTCCACTTCATCGCGGGCGTTAACGGCATCCAGGTGCAGGCCCTGCACGGGCAGCTTGCATGCCAGTGTCAGGTTGTCTTGCAGCTTGCCGAAATACGTGGCCAGCAGCAGTTTGACGTGCTTGACCTTGCTCAAGGCCTCGTAGGCCGTGACGAGCGCCTGCCGCCAGGCGCCGTCGAGTTCCGTGACGAGGACCGGTTCGTCGATCTGCACCCATTCCACGCCTTGCGCGGCCAGTTCCTGCAGCAATTGCACGTAGACGGGCAGCAAGCTTTGCAGCAGCGCCAGCTTGTCGGAGTCGTCCTTGGCCTTGCCCAGCCACAAGTAGGTGACGGGGCCGATCAGCACGGGCTTGGCTTTCACGTTCAGCTGGCGCGCTTGCGCCAGTTGACGCAGCAGGCGGCTGCTGTCGAGCTTGAATTGCGTGTCGGCGGAAAATTCCGGCACGATGTAGTGGTAATTGGTGTCGAACCATTTCGTCATTTCGCCGGCGTGGACGCAGCTGCAATCGCTGTCGCTGGCGGAGCGGCCACGGGCCACACGGAAATAGTTGTCGAGTGCGGCACCGTCCAGGCCGCGCACGCGCTGAGGCAAGTTGCCCAAGGTAAAACTCAGATCCAGCACCTGGTCGTAGAAGGAAAAGTCGCCCACGGGCGCGAAGTCCAGCGCGTGCTGGTCTTGCCAGTGGCGCTGGCGCAACTCGGCGCCCTGGCCTTCCAGCGCGTCCAGGCTGCTTTGGCCCTTCCAGTAGTCTTCCAGGGCGAATTTCAGTTCGCGTTTGGCGCCGATGCGCGGGTAGCCCAGATTGTGTGTCGTGACGGTCATGGCGGTGCTCCTTATGAAGTATGCACACATCATAGAAGGTTCCATCCATTAAAAATAATGATAATATTTTATACATCCATGAATTCTGATCATGTGAAATCATGCTCGAATGCATCTGGCCGTCTTGCGCGGGTCACGCCTGACCCGCTGAAACGGACGACGGCATCGGCTACCTACACTGTGTGACGGCGACAGGCAAAAAAAAAGCCCGCTACGGGAGCGGGCTGAATCTATTTTCTTGGAGGAAGATAGAGGAGACAGATGCATGATGCCGCATTGCAGCATATCAATCCAATTACATGTTGTGATAGTGGAGATATGAATTATCCATATCTCAAACGGACACCGAAAAATGCCGCGCCATCGACAGAGAAATACAGGGCAGCGTAGCGATGATTGTTCAATCCTGGGGCGGCGAACAAAACGCAAAGCGTTGCCGATGCATGCGCAGATAATATTTCTGCTCTTCCTTCAAAACGATGCGCAACGGAGCAGGCAAACCGATGAGTTCGCGATGCCGCCCCAGTAGCGAGGGGGAGCACAGCATGGCGCCATCATCTGCAAAGCTGATCAGGCCCCGATCGAACAAGGCATCCAGGGTCGCGATCAGCGGCAAGCCGTTATGGGGATCAAGCCGCTGCTGATCAGTGGCTCCTTGCCAGGACAGCGCATGCGAAGCACGCAGAACCGGCTCAAGATCGCAACCCGTGACAGCACATTTCCTATCCCACAATGCGAGCAATTCGTCCCGATACCTGCCTTGGCCGAGCCGGGCCTGGCACAGTATTTCTATCTCCGTTGATCGCCCCTTCCCCCTCGAAAGCAAATCATGGATATCATTTTGCTCCACCCTGCTGGCGATCAACGCGAGGATGGCTTCCTTCCCTTTGTTCAAGGCCCCGAAAGCTTGGCGGGGATTGGTGCCGTGAAAAACGACGACTTCGGCCGAGGAAACAGGCGTACTGCGCAGATCCGCATACCAGCGCATCATGCGGTGATACTCTTCTGGCTCATTCGGACTGACCACTCCCCCGCCGCGATACACAATGACTGGCGCGTCATCGAGCACCGTGCCAGCAGCAACAATACCGATCTTGTTTACCCATAACAGCAGGGTGTCACCGCGCTTGGGCCGCTTGATCTTTTCCAGAAACTCGGGGCCGCCACTGGTCACCGCAACGCCCCTGACTAACCATTCATTATGAAAACTGAACTCATTATTTGACGTTGCATCGCTATTGATGAAAAACGTGTCCGCCTCAGGAACTTTTTGCTGTCCTTTGCTGAGATTTTCATGTGCCATGTCGGACTTTCATAGGAGGATAGCCGCGCATTGAAACATGCATTGCCATTCAAGGTCCACAAAATACTCTTCAGACAACAAATATGCATTTCCAGGCAAAAAAAAGCCCGCTGCGGGAGCGGCTGAATCTATTTCCTTGGAGGAGATAGAGGAGACAGATGCATGATGCCGCGTCGCAGCATATAAAACCACTTTATATTCGTGATGTCAGAAATACGCAGCAGTGATATTAAGGGCAACGAAGAATTCCATGTGGCAACTTTTATGCTGCCGCTTCCGCTTTCCCGTCGCCGGAACGCAACATATTCTTGATGCCACGCAAGGCTTGCCGTACCCGCGCCTCGTTTTCGATCAGGGCGAAGCGCACGTATTCATCGCCGTACTCGCCGAAGCCGATGCCGGGCGACACGCTCACCTTGGCTTTTTGCAGCAACAGCTTGGCAAATTCCAGCGAGCCCAGGTGACGATAGGCCTCGGGGATATGCGCCCAGATATACATCGAGGCCTTCGGCTTTTCCACCATCCAGCCCGCTTCATGCAAACCTTTCACCAGCACGTCGCGGCGGCGCTGGTACTGCGCGCAGATTTCCGTCACGCAGCTCTGGTCGCCTTCCAGCGCGGCAATGGCCGCCACTTGCACCGGGGTAAAACTGCCATAGTCGTGGTAGCTCTTGATGCGCGCCAGGGCCGCCACCAGTTCCGCGTTGCCGACCATGAAACCGATGCGCCAGCCCGCCATGTTGTAGCTTTTCGACATGGTGAAAAATTCCACGGCCACGTCGCGCGCGCCGGGTACTTGCATGATGGACGGCGCCTTCCAGCCGTCGAAGGTGATGTCGGCGTAGGCCAGGTCATGGACGACTAAAATATTGTGCTGCTTCGCCAGCGCGACGACACGCTCGAAGAATTCCAGTTCCACGCATTGCGCCGTGGGGTTGGACGGGAAACCCAGCACCATCATCTTCGGTTTCGGGTAGCTTTCGCGGATGGCCCGCTCCAGTTCGGCAAAGAAATCCACGCCCGGCCCCATGCGCACGGAACGGATGTCGGCGCCCGCGATCACGGCGCCCCAGATGTGGATCGGGTAGCTGGGATTGGGTACCAGCACCGTGTCGCCACGGTCGAGCGTTGCCAGCATCAGGTGGGCCAGGCCCTCTTTCGAGCCGATGGTGACGATCGCTTCACTGTCCGGGTCGATGTCGACCTCGTAGCGCTTCTTGTACCAATGTGCAATCGCGCGGCGCAGGCGGGGAATACCCTTGGAGGCGGAATAACCATGCGTGTCGGGGCGTTTCACCGTCTCGACCAGCTTGTCCACGATGTGGGCCGGCGTGGCGCCATCGGGATTGCCCATCGACATGTCGATGATGTCCTCGCCACGGCGGCGCGCGGCCATCTTGAGTTCGGCGGTGATGTTGAAAACGTAGGGGGGAAGACGATTGATGCGCGAAAAGCTGCGCGGAGCTTGGCTGTCGGTCATGGTTATCTCTATACGTAAGCGCCCGGATCCGTCCGAGCGACGTTGGCGCAGTGGCTGCGCCTGCAACGATACTAACCCGGCTTCGCAAGAACTGGCAAGGCCGATTCGGACAAGCTACAATACGCGCTGATCGAAAATGAGCGCACCGGTTGGTAACCCGGTAAGTGCCCGGCACCGTCCGGCATGCTCCCGCCCACGCGGACCCACGGCGCTGACCCTTGGCTGTTACACCAGCCGGGGAGGTGTTCTGGTTCGTGCATTTTCCCGCCGCGCCATCCCTCCCCTGCTTTGATTAGGAATAATAAACGGATGGCAACACACGACACCGCAGTAACTGGCATGACCCTGGACCGCGCCGGCATCGAGCAGCAACTGGCCCTGCCTGTGCGCCACTTCATCGATTGCGCCTTCGACGGCGAAGACCTGTCGCGCCTCGACTTGCAGGGCTGCACCTTTGAACGCTGCACCTTTGCCGACACCAACTTGTTCGCCAGCAAACTGGCGCGCAGCACCTGGCGCCGCTGCCGCGCCGGCAGCGCCGATTTCGAATCCGTCGACGCCGTCGACGCCAGCTTCGAAGGCTGCGACCTGAACAACACGAAATGGCGGCGCGCCAAGCTGGCATCGGCCACCTACCGTGGCTGCAAGCTGACAGGCGCCTCGTTCGAGGAAGCGGCCCACCTGGGCTTGACGTTCGAAGACAGCCTGCTGGTAGGCGCCGACCTGCGCGGCTTCTCGTTCCGCAAGGCAATACTGAAACAGCTGGACTTTTCCGACGCCTACCTGGCCGGCTGCGACTTCCGCGAGGCCGTCTTCGAGGGGGGCAGCCTGCGCAACGCCACCATCAAGCTGGCGAAGTTCCAGGGCGCGGACTTGCGCGGCGCCGATATCGATGGTTTCAAGCTGAGCGAAGCATCCTTGCTGAAAGGCGCCGTCATCACGCATGCGCAGGCGGCCAACTTCATGCGCGCGCTCGATCTGGTGGTGATTTAATCTGCAAAGACAAAAAAAAAGCCCGCTATGGAAGCGGGCTGAATCTATTTCCTTGGAGGAGATAGAGGAGACAAGTGCATCTTGCGGCATCGCGGCATATCACGCCACTTTATCTTCATGATGATAGAAATATCCATCAGTGATAATGAGGCCCCATCAGGGTTTCAAGCCGTGCGGCGCGTGGCCAGCGGTAAAAATTCGCCCAGCCACACCAGCAGGGCCAGGCCCGGAAACGCCATGCCGGTCAACAATGTTGCTTGCCAGCCATAGCTGGCATATACCCAGGCGCCGACGGCCGAGCCGGCCGCGCCGCCGGCAAAGAACAGCGCGAAATACAGGCCGTTCAGGCGGCCTCGCACTTCCGCGCCCAGGCTGAAGATGGCGCGCTGGCCCAGCACAAGATTCGCCGCCACGCCCATGTCGAGCACGATGGACGCGACCACCAGCAAGCCCAGCGCCACGTGTTTCGATTCCGGCGCCAGCATCGGCAAGGCAAACGCGGCGATGCCCAGCGCCAGCGCGGCGGCCGTGGCCGGCAAGGTGTGGCCCGCATCGGCCAGACGGCCGGCGATAGGCGAAGCGACGGCGCCCGCCATGCCCACCAGGGCAAAGATGGCAATGCCCGTTTGCGACAGGCCGAACGCGGGGCTGGCCAGCACCAGCGGCGTGACGGTCCAGAACAGGCTGAAAGCGCCAAACAGGCCCGCGTGATAGGCGGCGCGGCGGCGCAGCACGGGCGTGCCCAGCAGCAAGTGCCACAATGACGCCATCAGGGCAGGATATTTCATGCTGGACACGGGCTGACGCATGGGCAAGGCGCGGCGCAGCACCAGCGCCAGCAGCACCATCAGCACAGCGGCGCCGCCAAACACCACGTGCCAGCTGGCGTGCGCGGCCACCAGCGAGGCCACGGGGCGGGCCAGCATGATGCCCAGCAGCAAGCCGCTGACCACCTTGCCCACCGTTTGCCCCCGCGTCGCTTCCTGCGACAGGTGGGCGGCAAACGGCACGATCACTTGCGCCGCCACGGAACCGAGGCCAATGGCCAGCGCGGCAGCGAGAAAGACGATGGCGCCCGTGGAGAGGGCCGCCGCCACCAGAGCCGTGGCCGTCACCAGCAAGGCCGTGACGATCAGGCGGCGGTTTTCCAGCAAATCGCCCAGTGGCACGACAAACAGCAGGCCCAGGGTATAGCCGACTTGCGTCAGGGTAACGATCAGCCCGGCCGCCTTGGCCGACAAGCCCGTCGAGGCGCTGATGGGCCCGACGAGGGTTTGCGCGTAGTACAGATTGGCGACGATCAGGCCGGAAGCGATGGCCAGCAGCAGCACCATGGCGGGTGAAATATCGTGGGGAGCGGAAGATGAGGCCTTGTTCATGTTGTTTCCTCGGTTCGATAGGGATGTCGCCATTCTAGGCAAAACTATGGCAAAGATAATCAGGGCATAATCCACTTATACTTTTCACATAAAATGAACAATGAGAATGGAAGCTATCCTATGGACAAGATCAAGGCCATGCAGACCTTCGTGCGCATCGTCGAAGCCAACAGTTTTTCGAAGGCGGCCGAAACCTTGAATTTGCCCCGTGCCGCGCTGACGGCCACCCTGCAAAAGCTGGAAGCCTACCTGGGCACGCAATTGCTGCAACGAACCACGCGCCGCTTGTCGCTGACGCCGGAAGGGGCAGATTACTTTCGCCATTGCATTGATATTTTGAAAGCCGTCGATACGGCGGAACTGGCGTTTCGCGGCCCCGACGCGACAAAGCCGCGCGGCTTGCTGCGCATCAATCTACCCAATACGGTGGGACGGCGCCTGATCATCCCCCATATCGCGCAATTCCACGCCGCCTGGCCGGACGTGCAATTGCAGCTGAGCCTGACGGACCGCCTGGTCGACCTGACGCAGGAAGGCATCGATTGCGCCTTGCGCGTGGGCACCTTGCAAGATTCCGCCTTCATCGGCAAGCAGATCGGCCTGATGCGCTTCGTCACGTGCGCCGCGCCCGCCTACCTGGCGCGGCACGGCACGCCGCACACCCTGGCCGACCTGGCCGCGCACCAGGGCATCATGCATTACTCGGGCCGCACGGGCCGCGCCTTCGACTGGGATTTCCTGCAAGGTAAAGAGGTGGTGCGCGTGCAGATGGCCGGCCCCATCGCCGTCAACGACGCGGACGCCAGCGTCGCTTGCGCGCTGCAGGGGCTGGGACTGGCGCAGGCAGCCGTGTACCAGGTGCGCCAGCACCTCGACAGCGGCGCGCTGGTCGCCGTGCTGGCCGACCACCCGCCCACGCCGATGCCCATGTCGCTGCTGACGCCGCAAGGCCGCCTGGCCACGCCCAAGCTGCAGGCGTTTGCCGGCTGGATCACGGCACTGCTGGCGGAAAATACGGATGTGCAGGCGTCCACGCACAGAATCTGAGGCAAAAAAAAGCCCGCTGCGAGAGCGGGCTGAATCTATTTTCTTGGAGGAGAATAGAGGAGACAAGTGCATTATGCTGCATCGCGGCATATCAATCCAATTGATTGTTGGAATGATAGAAATACGCAAAACAGATAACTGATCAGGGCAAAAAAAACCGGCTCCGCAAGGAACCGGTTTTTACTGCGTAAAAAACCTTACTTCGCTGCCGCCACCGGCGTCGCCTTCACATCGGCGGCATATGGCAAGACCTTCGATGCCAGACGGGTATCGGCCTTGATCAGCGCCACTTCGTCGGCCAGGATGCGCGCCGCTTCGTTCAGCAGCACGTCCTTGGCGCTCTTGGCGGCCGTTTCGGCGTCCAGCTCGGCGCTCAGCGCGCGCTCGTCGCCCTGCAAGCCATCGTCGGTGCGCAAGGCGCCCTTCACGGCGGCGATCTGCTTGGCCGTCTTGCTGGCCGCTTTCGCGCCCTTCAGCACGTCTTTCGGATCGGGAATCACCACCAGGTCGTCGGCCGGATTCGAAATTTGCGCGATCAGGCGTTTTTCACGGGCCTTGGCGCGCGCTTCCTGGGCATCGCGCTCCTTGCGGCGCACGGTTTCATTGAGCGAAATCTGGTTTTCCTTGCGCTGCTTGACGACGAGAGCGATGTCATCGAGCAAGTACTGGAAATCCTTGTCCTTGGCCACGCGCGCTTCATGCTTCTTGTCCAGCAACGGCACGATATCCTTCAGGTCGCCCGTCGGTATGTACGGCGCCGGCTTGATGGCCACCCATGGCAAGGCATTGTCATAGCTCGATTCACCGAAGTTTTCCGTGTCCGACATGGCCGGCAGCTTGATGTCGGGGGTGACGCCGCGCAACTGCGTGGTGCCGCCGTTGATGCGGAAGAACTGGGCGATGGTCATTTTCAGCTCGCCGAAACGGGCTTTCTCGCTGCCGCCGAAACGGTCGAGGTTAAACAGCGTCTGCACGGTGCCCTTGCCGAAGCTGCCTTCGCCGATGATGACGCCACGGCCATAATCTTGCACGGCGGCGGCGAAAATTTCGGAAGCGGAAGCGGAGCCGCGGTTGATCAGCACGCCCATCGGGCCATCCCAGGCCAGGCCGGCATTGGTATCGCTTTCCACGTCGACCTTGCCTTCGGCATTGCGCTGCATCACGACCGGGCCCTTGTCGATGAACAGGCCCGTCAGTTCGACGGCTTCGTTCAGCGAACCGCCGCCGTTGTTGCGCAAGTCGATCAGGACGTTGTCGACCTTGTCCTTCTTCAGCTCGGCCAGCAAACGGCTGACGTCGCGCGTCGCGCTTTTAAAATCCTTGTCGCCGCGGCGGCGCGCTTCGAAGTCCTGGTAGAAAGTCGGCAGGGAAATGACGCCGATACGGCGCTTGACGCCGTTGTCGCGCACTTCGATGACTGATTTCTTCGCCGCCTGCTCTTCCATGCTGATTTTCTTGCGCACCAGCGGCAAGACCACGTGCTTGGCGTCCGGGCCGGCGTCGGCAGGCAGGATGTCGAGGCGCACGACGGAATCCTTGGCGCCACGGATCAGCTGCACCACGTCGTCGATGCGCATGCCCAGCACTTCGGTGATGGGGCCGCTTTCGCCCTGCCCCACGCCGACGATGCGGTCGCCCACTTTCAGCTTGCCCGACAAGCCGGCCGGGCTGCCCGGCACGACTTCGCGCACCACCGTGTATTCGTCGCGCGTCTGCAGCACGGCGCCGATGCCTTCGAGCGACAGCCGCATGGCGATGTCGAAGTTGTCCGAAGCGCGCGGGCCCAGGTAATTGGTGTGCGGTTCGATCGACATGGCGTAGGCGTTCATGAAGATCTGGAACACGTCTTCGCTGTTGAGCTTGCGCGAACGGGTCGTGTAGCTTTCATAGCGCTTGTCCAGCGTCTCGCGGATGGCCTTGTCTTCCTTGCCCGCCAGTTTCAGGCGCAGCCAGTCGTTCTTGACGCGCTTGCGCCACAGGTCGCGCACTTCCTCGTCATTCTTCGGCCAGGCGGCCTTTTCGCGGTCGAGCTGGTAGCTCTCGTCGGCGGTAAAGTCGAACTTGGTTTTGAGCAATTCACGCGCATATGCCATGCGCTCGTCGAAGCGTTGCTGGTACAGGTTGTAGATGGCGAACGGCGCCGTCAGGTCTTCGTTGACGATGGCGTCGTCCAGCTTGGTGCGCAAGGGGGCGAAGCGGTCGATGTCGGCTTGCACGAAGAACAGTTTCTCCGCGTCCAGGGATTTGAAATAGCGGTCAAAGATTTTCTCGGACATGGCGTCGTCGAGGGGCATGGCCTTGTAATGGACGCGCGTCAGGACGCGCGATGCCCACAAGGCGGCCTGCGTTTGCTGGGCCAGCGGCTTCATGGTGAGCGGAGGAGCGGCGCTCTTGTCCGTCTGGGCTGCGCCAGCGTGGGCTGACAGGGCAAGCACCAGGGTGACCAGCATCATTTGCTTCTTCATCGGCTTCTCCGAAAATTAGTTGAATCAATTCCAGGCGGCGCAGCTATTCATGCGCCAGCCAGCAAGACAGTAAGGGGAATACACGACTGGTCTGCATATTATTCTACAGGATACGGCCTGGCAGGCTCCCATGGAAGATCAGTTTCTTCCTGGAAGCTTAAACGCGGATTAAAGGCTGCGTCTCATTCATTACAAACTGAAACATTCGTGACAAAAATCGCATCGTTCGCCAGCAACAAATAACAAAAAGCCGAATGGAACACAAAAAGTCAATAGGCTAAAGCGGCAAGTCTTGATCTGGATGATGTTTTTATGCGAAAAAAATGATTCCTGCGGGAAACACTTAGTAACAAATGGCAAGCAACATGCTATCATCGCGCCCTGAAATCCAGCTTGCCTGCGCGCGGTTCCAAAGCCGGCGCGCCTCCGTTTCAACAGCATTCCCCACCAGATCCCCTCCCCGCGTGTCATGTCATGACCAGGAATGGCCGAGCTGATTACCCTTTGCCAGACTCACACTATGCCTACAATTTCGTTCTCCCCCCGCCACTGGAGTGTCGGCGGCAAGATTACCGTCTTCACGTTTGCCCTGGTCAGCCTGATCCTGGCCAGCCTGACTGCCTTGATGAGTATCAACACCTCGCGCGTGCTGGAACAGCGGGCCGAAGCGGCCGTCACCAGCGAACTCAATAGCGTCATGACGACCACGGAAGTGTTTCATACCGCCATGGTCAACGAGGCGGCCAGCTTCGCGCGCCTGTTCGCGGCCGAATTCCCCGGCCCGTTCACGGTCGACACGGGCGCCATGGTAGCCGTGGCCGGCAAGGCCACGCCGGCCCTGGCCAATGGCGGCAAGGTGCTCAACCTCGACACGGCCGTGGTCGACCGCTACACGGCGCAGACGGGCGTGATCGCCACCATCTTTGCCGCCAACGGCGATGAATTCGTGCGCATCAGCACGTCGCTGAAAAAGCAGGATGGCGAACGGGCCATCGGCACCCAGCTCGACCACAACCACCCCAGCTATGCTCCCCTGCGCGCGGGCCAGCGTTTCGTCGGCATGGCAACCTTGTTTGGCAAGCAATACATCACGCAGTACGACCCCGTGCGCGATGCGGCTGGCAAGGTGGTAGGCGTGCTGTTCATCGGCCTCGATATCAGCAAGAATCTGGCCATGTTGAAAGACAAGATTCGCCAGGTCAAGATCGGCCAGACGGGCTACATCTATATCCTCGATACGGCGCCCGGCGCCAATTACGGCCACATGGTGCTGCACCCGAACAGCGAAGGCAAGAGCGCGCTCGAGTTCAAGGCCAGCGACGGCCGCCTGTTCATCCAGGAAATGCTGGCGCAGAAAGACGGCGCCATGCGCTACACGTGGACGGCACCCGGCGAAACGGCTGCCAGCGCGCGCGAAAAGCAGCTGTACTACCGTCAATTCAAGGATTGGCAATGGATCATCGCAGGCGGCACGTTCACGGACGAAATCACCCTGGAGGCGCGCCAGCTGCGCAACCAGTTGGCCATTTCCGGCTTCATCGCCCTGCTCGTCTTCGCCCTGCTGCTGTACTGGCTGGTGCGCACCCTCGTCTCGCGCCCGCTGGCCGCCGCCGAAACGGCCGCTGCGCAAATTGCCGCCGGCGACCTGACGGTGCACCTCGATACCAGCAGCCTGGACGAAATCGGCCGCCTGCTGCGCGCCATGAACCGCATCAGCGACAACCTGTCGCAAGTGGTCGGCAAGGTGCGCGGCAGCGCCGGCAAATCGCCACGGCGTCCGGTGAAATCGCCAGCGGCAACCTGGATTTGTCGAGCCGGACGGAACAGCAAGCCAGTTCACTGGAAGAAACGGCCGCCTCGATGGAGGAACTCAGTTCCACCGTGCGCCAGAACGTCGATCACGCGCAGCAGGCAAGCCGGCTGGCGCACGACTCGGCCAGCCTGGCAGCCGAAGGCGGCGCGGCCGTGGCGCAGGTGGCCAGCACCATGGACGCCATCCGCAGCTCGTCGGGCAAGATCGCCGACATCATCGGCGTCATCGACGGCATCGCCTTCCAGACCAACATCCTGGCCTTGAACGCGGCCGTGGAAGCGGCCCGGGCCGGCGAACAGGGACGCGGCTTCGCCGTCGTCGCCACCGAGGTGCGCACCCTGGCGCAGCGCTCGACGGCCGCCGCGAAAGACATCAAGGATCTGATCCAGGCATCGGCCGGCACGGTGGACCTGGGCCACGCGCAAGTGAGCCAGGCCAGCGCCACCATGGACACGGTGGTGGCCAGCGTGCAGCAAGTGAGCACCATCATGGCGGAAATCGCGCAGGCGAGCGACGAGCAGCGCAGCGGCATCGAGCAAGTCAACCAGGCCATCGCCCAGATGGACCAGGTAACCCAGCAGAACGCGGCCCTGGTGGAAGAAGCGGCCGCGGCCGCCGACGCCTTGCAGGAGCAGGCGCAGGAGCTGAACCAGGTGGTGGGCGTGTTCAAGCTGTAATTCAAACGACAAACAACAGCCTGGTGCTAAGATGGGGATGAATCCACCTTGCCAGGAGACACGATGCACGACGACTATGTTTTAATTGCCCGGCTGTTGATCCCCACGGATGCGCACGTCATCCGCGGCTGCCTGGCAGCGGCCGGCATCGACGTGCTGCTGACGGACGACCAGCACATGCAGGCCGACATGCTGCTGGCAGCCGCCATCGGCGGCGCCCGCGTCATGGTGCGCGAACACGACGTGGCGCGCGCCAATGAAATCCTCGAAATCCTCGCCGCCTTCGAGCGGGGCGATCTGGCGCTGGCGGATGATGCGGACGTGGGAATGCCCGCCGCCGAATAACGAATAACGAATAAGCTTACGAGTAGAAACAGCGCCCGCAAGCCTGGCGGTAACTCTCGTTGCCGCCTATGCTGATCTGCTCGCCTTCCTTGATGCGGCGGCCCTGTTCGTCCACGCGGATGTTCATCGTGGCCTTCTTGCCGCACGTACAAATATTCTTCAACTCTTCGATATCGTCGGCCAGCGCCAGCAGATAGGCCGAGCCGGGGAACGGTTCGCCCTTGAAATCCGTGCGCAAGCCGTAGCAGATGACGGGCACGCCCTTCACTTGCGCCAGCTGGTGCAATTGTTGCACTTGTGCCGTGCTGAGGAATTGCGCTTCATCAACCAGCAGGCACGCCACCTGAGGAATATCGGTGAGGAAATTCGTGTCGGCATGGAAGATATCGACCTGGCGCTGCGGACCCAGGCGCGAAGTGACCCGGCCCACGCCGTAGCGGCTGTCGATGGCGGCCGTGTACAGGCGCACCTGCTGGCCCTGCTCTTCGTAGTTGTGCGCGACCTGCAACAAGGCCGTCGACTTGCCCGCGTTCATCGCGGAATACCGGAAATAAAGTTTTGCCACTGCCGCCTGCCCTGTCTGGTTGATTTTCAATACTATTTTCGAGGCGTGATTATAAATCGCCTTGCCGGCATTGCGGCAGCTTAATACATGCGCCGACAGCGCGGCATGACGCAAAAAAACGGCGCATACTGGGACGATGCAAGCCTCTCCCCATATGCAAATGCCGTATATGCAAGCATTAAAACATTCGTTCGCCGCACTCGTCCCCCCGCCTACACTGCGCGGCACGGAAGGCGGCTCGGGACACGATCCTGAGCGGCTGTTTCTCTGACAGGAGCCACCATGAATGATCGAATGCCATCCCCCTCCCAGCCGCCAGCGCTATACAAGCTGATCGGCAACACCCCGCTGGTCGAAGTCACCAGGCTCGACACGGGCCTGTGCCAGCTGTTCCTGAAACTGGAATCGCAAAATCCCGGCGGTTCCATCAAGGACCGCATCGGCCTGTCCATCATCGAGGCGGCAGAAGCCGACGGCAGCCTGCAGCCGGGCGGCACCATCGTCGAGGCCACGGCCGGCAATACCGGCATCGGCCTGGCCCTGGTGGGCCGCATCAAGGGCTACCGCGTGATTCTCGTCGTGCCCGACAAGATGTCGACGGAAAAAGTGCTGCATCTGAAGGCGCTGGGCGCCGAAGTCCACACCACGCGCTCGGACGTGGGCAAGGGCCATCCCGAGTACTACCAGGATTACGCGGCGCGCCTGGCGCGCGAACTGCCGGGCGCCTTCTTTGCCGACCAGTTCAACAATCCCGCCAACCCGCTGGCCCACGAAACGACGACGGCGCCCGAAATCTGGGAGCAAAGCGGGCATGACGTCGACGCCATCGTCGTCGGCGTCGGTTCGTCCGGCACCCTGACGGGCCTGACGCGCTACTTCCGCAAGGCGCAGCCGAAGCTGGAATTCGTGCTGGCCGACCCGCAAGGCTCCATCCTCACGGAATACATCGACACGGGCAAAGTCAGCGACACGAGCGGCTCGTGGGCCGTCGAAGGCATCGGCGAAGACTTTATCCCGTCGATTGCCGACATGGACAGCGTCACCAAAGCCTACACCATCACGGACCAGGAAAGTTTCGATTCGGCGCGCGCCCTCTTGCGCGCCGAAGGCATCCTGGGCGGCTCGTCCACGGGCACCCTGCTGGCCGCCGCCCTCAAATACTGCCGCGAACAGACTAGCCCGAAGCGCGTCGTCACGTTCGTCTGCGACACGGGGACGCGCTATTTATCTAAAGTCTACAACGATGGCTGGATGCGCGACCAGGGTCTGTTGCAGCGCGCGCTCTCGGGCGACTTGCGCGACCTGATCGGGCGCCGCTACGACGAGGGCGACGTGGTCAGCGTGGCGCCCGGCGACACCCTGCTCACGGCCTTCAACCGCATGCGTGCCAGCGACCTGGCACAGCTGCCCGTCATCGACGGCGGCCAGCTGGTCGGCATTATCGACGAATCGGACTTGCTGCTGCATGTGTCGAGCGACGCCGCGCATTTCGCGGGTCTGGTGGGCGCCACCATGACGACGCAGATCGAAACGCTGGCGCCGTCGAGCGGCTTTCCCGCCCTGCGCGCCACCCTGGACCGGGGCTTGACGGCCGTCGTCGCCGACGAAAGTGCGTTTTACGGCCTGATCACCCGCTTCGACCTTCTCAACCACTTACGCAGGACACTATCTTGAACCAGGAAACCACCCGCAAGAGCCATCTGGCCACGCGTGTCATCCACGCCGGCCAGTCGCCCGACCCGTCGACGGGCGCCATCATGCCGCCCATTTACGCCACCTCCACCTTCGTGCAAGAGAGTCCCGGCGTGCACAAGGGCCTCGATTACGGCCGCTCGCACAATCCCACGCGCTGGGCGCTCGAACGCTGCGTGGCCGACCTGGAAGGCGGCAGCGCGGCCTTCGCGTTTGCCTCGGGCCTGGCCGCCATCTCGTCCGTGCTGGAATTGCTGGATGCGGGCAGCCACATCGTTGCCGGCGACGACATGTACGGCGGCACGTATCGACTGTTTGAAAGAGTGCGCCGCCGCTCGGCCGGCCACGAATTCACGTATGTCGACCTGACGAATCCGGAAAACCTGCTGGCCGCGCTGCGCCCCGAGACGAAAATGGTATGGGTCGAAACGCCGACCAACCCGATGCTGAAACTGGCCGATTTGCGCGCGATTGCCGACATCTGCCGCGAACGGGGCATCATCGCCGTGGCCGACAACACCTTCGCCAGCCCGCTGGTGCAGCGCCCTCTGGAACATGGTTTCGACATCGTCGTGCACTCGACCACCAAGTATTTGAACGGCCACTCGGACATCATCGGCGGCATCGCCATCGTGGGCGCGGAAGAACGCCAGGCCGAATGGCGCGAGCAGCTGGGCTTTTTGCAAAACTCCGTGGGGGCGATCGCAGGGCCATTCGACAGCTTTCTGGCCTTGCGCGGCGTGAAAACCCTGGCCATCCGCATGCAGCGCCATTGCGCAAGCGCCCTGGCGCTGGCGCAGTGGCTGGAACAGCAAAAGGAAGTCAAACAGGTGTTTTATCCGGGCCTGGCGTCGCACCCGCAGCACGCGCTGGCGCAGCGCCAGATGGATGGTTTCGGCGGCATCATTTCCATCGACCTCGACACGGACCTGGCGGGTGCGCGCCGCTTCCTGGAGCGCTGCGAAGTATTCGCCCTGGCAGAAAGCCTGGGCGGCGTGGAAAGCCTGATCGAACACCCTGCCCTGATGACGCATGCCAGCATCCCTGCCGAACAGCGGGCAACACTGGGGATCGGCGATGGCTTGATCCGGCTGTCGGTGGGGATCGAGGATATCGAGGATTTGCGCCATGACTTGCGCACGGCGCTCGACGCGATTTGATCGGCCCGGCGGCTATTTTCCCGGGTGGTAGCGGCGCTCCAGGTGCCGTTCTACCTGTTCCGGATAAAACAGCACCTCCTTGAACTCGCCCCGCGCATACATGGCCGCCTGGTCCTGGAAATGCGGTGACTTCGGATCGCCGCTCTGGCCGCCCGCGAGGATGCTTTTCGCCCTGATGCGGGGGCCGAATTCCACGGCCGCCACGAAGCTGTTGCCACGTTCGCCGTAGATGCGCTTCGTGCGGCTCTTGCTGCTCTGGCCATACGCGGCCAGCGCGCCCCAGTTGCCCGACGCGTAAGGCACGGGCAAGCTGGGCTGCGCATCGTCAAACGGCTGCACGATGTCGCCCGTCAGGCGCTGGAAGCGGTTGATCTCGCCCCACGGCGTTTGCCAGTTGCCGAAATCGCGCTGCAGTTTATCGGCCGCCGTCGCCAGCGCCGCCAGGCGCTGTTCGCCATGCACCTTGTCCGTCGCCATGAAGTCGACCACGGGCACGCCCTGCTCCCTCGCCTGCTTGCCCGCCAGTTCGGCCAGTTCCTGGCCCCAGAACACGGCCAGGGAGGTGGCGGTGGACGTCAGCGAATAGCGCCAGTCCCAGGCCCGCAGCAAGGCGATCTTGTCGGCCAGCGCCAGCCTTTGCGCGCCGCCCGCCGGCAGCGCATCGTAGGCGGCGAACAGCGGCGGCAGCAGCGCTTCGAACGCCGTCAGTTCGCTGTCGTAGGAGGCGGCGATCAGGCTGTCGAGCGTGAACCCTGTTTTATTCTGAAAAACCTTGACGGCATGCAGGCCGCGCGCGTTTTCGCCGTAGACCGACATGTAGGCGGGATAGTCCTGCTGGCGCGGGCTGTGGACCCCGGCCGCCGAATACGGCCAGTTGTTCGTGTTCTTGATCCAGCCATTCTTCGGATTGAACAGGGTGATGGTTTGCGCCACCGTGTGCAGCCCTTTCCATTCCGTGGCCGGGTCGCTGCCGTCGACGGGCTGCTTCCAGTTGAAGCGCGGGTCGCGCACGGGGATGAAATTGCCGTGAAAATAGGCGATATTGCCGTCCGCGTCCGCATACACGGTGTTGTTCGACGAATTCGTGCGCAATTCCATGGTCTTGTAAAACGCCGCATAATCGCGCGCCTTGGTGCGCGTGTACGACTGCATGAGCGCCTTCAAGGGTTCATTCATCAGCCGTACTGCCACCCATTTACCATCCTGCGCGCGCACGATGGGGCCGTGGTGGCTGTAATAGACGGTGATGGTTTTCGAACCCATGGCGCCGTTCGCCAGCTTGTACGGCACGGTAAGCGGCATGGCTTTCAAGGGGCGCAGCCCGCCGTCATAGCGGTAGAACCAGGCACCGTCCCGGTCGACGATGCTTTCCAGGTATTCGTCGATCACGTCGCCGCCGCCCGAGGTATGCATCCAGCCCAGGCGTTCATTGAAGCCCTGGTAGACGAAGAACTGGCCCCAGGTGACGGCGCCGTAGGCGTTCAGGCCTTCGCCGCTGGTGACCTGCACTTCGGGACGGGAAGTAGAACGAGGTGTGCGGGTTGATCATCAGCAGCGCATGGCCATTTTTCGTGATGGCGGGCGCGATGGCGAAGCCGTTCGAGCCGCTGGGCTCCGGCTCCAGACCTGACGCCAACCCGGTTTCCACGCTGGCCAGCGCCACAGGCGCGGTTTGCTGGCCATAAAACGCTTCGAGCTGCGCCAGGTTGACGGATTCGATATCGCCGCCGATGCTGCCCTCGCTGAAACTGAGGGCCATCCACGGTTCGAAACGCGCGATCAGCCTGGGTTTCACCTGCGGATGCGTGGCCAGGTAAAAATTCAGGCCGTCGGCAAACGCATCCATCAACTTGCGCAGCCACGGCGGGCTGGCGCGGTACTGCGCCTGCAGCTCAAGCGGATCGATGAAGAGCTTCATGCGCAGGTCGCGGTACAGTTCCCGCTCGCCCTCCACTTCCGCCAGCCGCCCCATGGCATTGATATAGTTCAATTCCACGCGGGGAAAATCGTCCTCGGCCTGCGCATACATCAGGCCGAAGACGGCATCGGCATCCGTCTTGCCCGTCACGTGGGGAATGCCCCAGGTGTCGCGCGCGATGCTGACGTTGGCGGCCTGCGCCTGCCAACGGGCCACGTCCGTGGCAGAAACGGCGGGCGCCGCCAGCGCGGGAGCACTGGCAACGATGCCGCAGGCGATGGCGGCGAACAGGGCACGGCGAACTGGCATGCACTACTCCAATCGTCAGGATGCGTCGATGAGGGTTGCAATCCGCTGGTTAAGTTCCACATTTTCTGCCTGCAGCTGCGCCACCTTCTGTTTCAAACTGGCGATCTCGCCGCGCAGGCGCTCCGCTTCGGACGGCGCCTGGGCCGCGTTTTCCGCCCATGGCTCGTTGCCCGTTTCCGGCGTGTCCTGCGAAACGTGAGGCGCTTTCGGCTCGCGCGGCGTGCGCGTGGCGGCGCGCTGTTCGCGGATTTCCTTGGCCGCCTGGCGCAGCAGTTTCTTGCCGCCGGCGACGGCCGCCACCTGTTCTTCCGGCGGCAGCGACGCCACGGTGGCCGCCGCATTGATGGAGATCGTGCCTGAACGGACGGCTTCCACCAGTTCCGGCGAGGCCGCTTTCTGGATCTTCTCGATCTGGCTGATCTGGTTGCTGCTCAATCTGGCCGCCTTGGCCACTTCCTCGCGCGTGCTCATTGGCGGTTTCGGCGCGTTTTCGCCATCGGGCGCATCCTGGGCGCTGACGGGCGCCGGGCTGCGCGCGGCGACGATTTCCTTCTTGCGCAAGGCCAGCACGCCGCGCTGGAAGTCCGACACGCTGCGGCGCGCCAGGTGATTGTCGATCATCCACAGCATGACGTCGTCGAGCGAACTAAAACTGGTGTTCTGGATGGTCTTGAATTCGATGCCGTGCTGGCGGCAGATGGCGTAGCGGTTATGCCCGTCGATCAGCACGTCGTTCCACAGCACCAGCGCGTCGCGGCAGCCTTCGGCCAGCAGGCTGCGCTCGAGCGCCGCGTACTCGCTGGCGGTGAGCGGATCGATGTACGACTGCAGCACCTGATTGATAGTGATATTCATGGTTGTCCTCAATATTGCGGCGCGATGGTCCGCGCCGGCACGAATGCTACACCATCCGCCGTGCCTGGCCGGGTAAAATCACGGCGGCACAGCTCATACAAAAACACGGACCATGAAAAGAAAGTACGCCACCGCGATCATTTTTAGCGTCGCCGCCATCGGCTTCACCTGGGTCAGCCCCTACATCGCCATGTACCGCATCAGCATCGCGGCGAAATCCGTGCGCCTGGAAAACCTGGCGCAGCAGGCCGACCTGCCCGCCATCCGCGCCAGCGTGGCGCGCCAGCTGCGCGCGGGCGGCGAAACGGCCAATGACGATGATTTCAAGGAAATGCTCGACACCATCGTCTCGCCGCCCGGCATCACGGTGCTGATCCTGCACGGCAAGCAGGGAGCGGACGGCAAGCGCCACGACTTCGGCATGGCGTACCGTTCGTGGAATGAAGTGGTGCTGCGGCGCAGCGGCGCCGGCCCCGCCGCCAGCCAGTTTTTGCTGCGCCGGCATGGCATCTGGGACTGGAAACTGACGGACATTATCTTGCCGCCGGAATTACTTTAAAGAAACTTGATCTAAAACAACACTTACCTAAACCGCTATGTTGATTTTGGGAAATATTATGTAGAATGCCAACACTTCAGGCGCACCGGGTCGCCAGGCATCCGAGAGATTGCAGATGAAAAGAATGATGCTTCTCGCTGTAGTGGCACTGGTCGCGCTGGCCGGCGTCTTCTATGGCAGCCCGTATTTCACCATGAACAAGATCCGCGCGGCCACCATGGACGAGGATACGCAGGCGCTGGCTGCGCAGATCGACCTGGCCCAGCTGCGCGGCAGCCTGGGGCAGCAACTGCACACCCTGTTCTCGGCGCCGGAAGTGGCCGACGACATCAGCCCCGACGTCATCGACCCTTTGCTCGATACCATGCTGATGCCCGAAGGCATCGTCGCCTTGATGAAGCTCAATGACCGCTACGAAAAGCCCATCGCCAAGGTCAGCGACATCAGCGGCCGCAAGCGCAATACCAAGCCCGACTATAAACTGCGCTACACCTCGTGGAACAGCGTCGTGGTGCAGCGCGCCCACAGCAAAAGCCACATCGGCGAGCTGACCCTGGCGCGCGACGGCCTGTGGCGCTGGAAGCTGGTATCGGTCGCCCTGCCCAAGAACTTGCTGGCCGACGCGTAAGGCGCGGGGCAGGCCTTGCTCCCGGGGCGATCAGCGCCGGTCCGTCACCCTGCCCGTCGTATCGGCAAACCAGCGGCTATGCGACACCACTTGCAGCGCGCCGGCCGCCACCTGCCCCGCCAGCCAGGCCAGCAACTCATCGATAACGGCATACGAAGTCTGATACGTCGACTCGGGCGTCCTGACGATATCGTGGCCGTTGACAAACACAAAGCTGCCGTCGGCCGCCGCCGCCTCGATGGCCGCTTGCACTTGCGCAAAGGTGACGTCGTTCGTCAGGCTCACGGCAGCCGTGTTCAGGATGAAAGCGGCCTTGTCCTTGCCGGTGAAAAATACCTGGTCAAAGCCGCTCTCCGCCGTATAGCCGGCGGCGCGGGCCGACAGGAAGCCGGCGGCGCGCATGGCATCAATGGCCGTATCGGTCCACAGCGATTCGACCCAGGCATGGTGCGATGGCCCATCGCCGCCGATGCCGACCGTGCGCATCTGGTCGCGGCCCACCTGCAGCGCCGTCACATAGTTGGCGGAACCCTGCACCACAACATTGTCGTGCACGCTCTGGTGCAGGATGAAGTCGAACAGGCGCGACGGGTCGTCGAAGCGCAGCTTCATGCGTTCTGCCGACATGTAATCGGGCGTATCCAGCAGGGACGTGACGATAGCAAACGAGGCGGGCAAGCCATAGTACTTCAGCCGCTCCATCAGATACGTATCCCAGGAAGCGAAGCCGTCGTCAAAGGACAGGATCACGGTGGGCATTTTACGCTTCGGCAATGCCGCAAACATGCCCAGCCAGATCGTTTCCGGCTGCGTGGTGGCTGCCGACAGCTGCACCGTAAATTTGCCGCGCGACAGGGTCGCTGCCGTCGGCACGCCTTCGCAATCAAGCGGCGCGTCCAGCTTGGGCACCCACCACTCGTTGTCGATGAACATCACCGTGTCCGCGCCGGCCGAGCCGCCGTAATGCAAGGCATTCAGGGCGCCATACCAGTAATTACTCCATTCGCTATCGCCCAGGTAAATCATGCCGCCGATCTGCATGATGGCGGCATTGGTCGAGCGCAAGGCAAAGGAAAAGCGCCGCAAGTCCCAGCCGAAGGGAATGCGCGGCTGGCCTTTGCCCTCGGCGCCCGAGGTGCCCACGCGCACGACCGTACCGGCAGGCAACCCTGCCGGCAAATCCACGCGCAGGGACGGATAACCGTCCTTGAACGACATGGCGGCATCGAGCGACACCGTGCAGCCTGGCGACACGTCGCTGTCCCAGAAGGACAGGTCGTGCGTGGGCATGAATTCCAGCGGCGTCTGGGTGACCGGCGGCGGAGGCATGGAAAAGCGGGGCGATGCGTCGTGATACTGGCTGGACATGGTACGGCTTTCAAAAGGACTGCGCGCGGCGTCCGGCGGAACCAACGCGGCACGGCAGAAAAGGATCAATAAACATTGCTGGCCAGGTTGCTTCGCCCGGATTGCTTGTCAACTATATCACTTTATTGCCATTATGCAAATTAACAATGGCGGCCGGCCATCACGGCAGCGCCCAAGGCTGCGCGCCACTGCTATCATCAGGCTTTGATTTCCATCGGAGGCTCCATGTCAGACCTGGTACAACACGCACTGGCCCACGCAGGCAAACCGGCCACCACGCCCTGGGTGGTGACCTTGATCAGCGGTGAAAAACTTACCGGCCCGATTTCCCCGCTCAGCGACGGCTGCTACGCCATCGGCCTAGGACAAATCAAGTATTTTTCCAGCGACAAGGTCGCCTGCCTGAATGTATCGGGCGCGGGCGCGTTTCCCATCTGATGACCTCGGCAATGGCCAACGCGCAGGATAATACGCAGGACAGCCTGGCAGCGCACCTGCAGGCGCTGGAAGCGGCGCTGCAAAGCCAGGCGGTGCGCGCCGACAGCGCCAGGCTGGCGGCCCTGCTGGCCGACGAGTTCGTCGAATTCGGCAGCTCGGGCAATCTCTGGACGCGTGCGGCAACCCTGGCGGACTTGCCAGCAGAAGACTTTTGCCCACGCAGCATCCACGATTTTCAAGCCCGCTTGCTGGCCGACGATGTTGCGCTGGTTACCTACCGCTCGCTGCGGCACGCCTGCGGCGCCCTGCCCGCCAGCGCCAGCTTGCGCAGTTCGCTGTGGAAATGGCGCGACGGCCGCTGGCAAATGCTTTTCCACCAGGGCACGCCTGTTCCCGGCTGATCCCCCTCCAGACGCTTTCCGGGCCGCTCAAGCAGCGCCCGGAGCAGCATCCATCCATGCCGAAAAGTTGTTTTTTGGCACGCAAAATCTCGTTGATTTAATGAATTTTCTGTGTCACAATGATTTTAATAAATAAAACAAATAAATTATTGAAATCGATTTTTAAGTAAAACGATCCTCACACCACGAATCCGTGTTCTGGATAGAGAAGCACTGCGTAGGTACGGCCCGCTTGCCACCTGCCCACGCAAGCCCCCTTTCTAATCGTCAACACGTATCTTGGGAGAGACATCATGGATAAATTCACCGTTCGCACCCAGCTCACTCTGGCTTTCGGCCTGCTGGTCTTTTTCCTCATCGGCATATCGATCCTGTCCGTACGGAACCTTTCCAACTTCAACGCCAGTTTTGACCAGTATGTCAACGGCATCACCGCCCGCGCCAATACGGCGCACCGCGTGCGTGACGCGATCGACATGCGTGCCGTGGCGGCCAGGAACCTCGTGCTCGTCACCAAGCCGGAAGACCTGGAGATCGAACGCAAACACGTCTTGCAGGCCCACGCCGATGTCGTCAAGAACATGCAGCATCTGCTGCAGCTGGCACAGCAGCCCCAGGTATCGGACGATGTGCGCGGCGTCATCAACAAGATCGACGGCATCGAAAAACGCTATGCCCCCGTGGCACTGGCCATCGTGGACCTGGCGCTGCAAAAGAAAAACGAACAAGCCATTGCCAAGATGAACGAGGAATGCCGTCCGTTGCTGGCCGCCCTCGTTGCCGCCAGCGATGAGTATTTCGCCCTGACGGACCAGCGTTCCGCCCTCATCCTGCAGCAAGATAACGAAGAATACATTCTCAACAGAAATATCCTCATCGGCGCCAGCTTGCTCTCCATCGTGCTGGCGGCCCTGGCGGGCTGGCTCATCACGCGCAGCCTGCTCAAGGCGCTGGGCGCCGAACCGAAGCAGCTGTGCGACGCCGTCAGCCTGCTGGCCGCTGGGGACCTGACAGGCAAGCTTATCGTTGCGCCAAACGATACGGCCAGCGTGCTGTCGGCCCTGCAGCGCATGCAAGTGTCGCTGACCTCGGTAGTCTCGTCCGTGCGCCAGGATTCCGACACGGTTGCCCTTGCCGCCGCGGAAATTTCTACCGGCAACAGCGACCTGTCGCTGCGCACGGAACAACAAGCCAGTTCACTGGAAGAAACCGCTTCCTCGATGGAAGAACTCACCAGCACCGTGCGCAAGAATGCGGAAAATGCCCGCGAAGCCAATCTGCTGGCCACGACCGCATCGGACGTCGCCAGCAAGGGCGGCGCCGTGGTGGGGCAAGTGATGGGCACCATGGACCTGATCAGCGAATCGTCGCGCAAGATTGTCGACATCATCAGCGTCATCGACGGCATCGCCTTCCAGACCAACATCCTGGCCCTGAATGCCGCCGTGGAAGCGGCGCGTGCCGGCGAACAGGGCCGCGGCTTCGCCGTCGTGGCGACCGAAGTGCGCGGCCTGGCGCAGCGCAGCGCCAGCGCGGCCAAGGAAATCAAGACCCTGATCGACGACTCCGTCAGCCGCGTCGACGCGGGCGCCAGGCTGGCGGCACAGGCGGGCACGACTATGTCGGAAGTGGTCGCCAGTGTCGCCCGCGTCAGCAACATCATCGCTGACATCACGATGGCCAGCCAGGAACAGTCCACCGGGATCGAGCAGATCAATCAGGCGGTGGCGCAGATGGACAGCGTCACGCAGCAAAACGCCTCGCTGGTGGAAGAAGCGGCGGCGGCGGCCGAATCGCTGCGCGACCAGGCCAGCCACCTGGTGCAAACCGTGAGCATCTTCAAGACGCACGACGGCCAGGTCGCGGCACCCGCCCCAGCGCCAGTGCGCGCCAGCCACAAACCGCTGCGCCTGGTACCGGCACCCGCCAGCAGCCCCGTGAAGCGCCAGGCCGCGCCCGCGAAACAGCGCGCGGTGCAGGCGGAAGCCGTGACGGCCGGCGACTGGGAAGAGTTTTAATTGAACAGATCGGGCATGCGGCCACGCATGCCCCGCGTCACACGCACAGGGGGAGAGCCACAGCGGGTCTCCCCCTGTCGCGTTGCAACAACAAGCCCTCACAGCAAAAATCCGCGGCAACTGTTGTATTTCCTGCGTTCCGAGCCCGGCACTACGACAGAATGCACGCGGGTTTTTTGCGCGGCCGCAGGAAACCCCATCACCATGTCCTGCTCCATTTGCGCCCGCGCAGGCCTGCCGGCACTCCACTATGCGCCCGCCCGATATTGACGACAAATACGATTTTATTCACGTATTGAGTCGAAACGCATATAAATAGTCTTGCCTGGAAAATGGCATGAATACCAAAACTTTCCGTGCTAGCATGATTTTTCGTCTAGCGGACTTGCGCCTGCCTGGACCTTTCGAACAACCTTGACCGACAGGAGCCGTTTCATGATGACACCGCATGCCAGCACACACGCCAGCACCATACGCCACACCCTGATAGCTGTGGCAATCGCTGCCGCCTTTCCCCTGCAGGCATTTGGCGCAGGACAGCGTCCCGCCGCCGGCCGCACCAGCGGCGCAGGCCGGCCCTGGCCAGCTGGAAACGGTGATCGTAACGGCCCAGCGGCGCGCGGAAAACATCAAGGACGTACCCATGTCCATCGCCACCCTGAAGGGCGACAAGCTCGACACCCTGACGGCCGGCGGCGCCGACATCCGCTTCCTCAACAGCCGCTCGCCCAGCGTGTCCGTCGAATCGGATTACGGCCGCACCTTCCCCCGCTTCTACATTCGCGGCCTGGGCAATACCGACTTCGACCTGAACGCCTCGCAGCCGGTGGGCCTGGTGATGGATGATGTGGTGCAGGAAAACGCCATGTTGAAAGGTTTTCCCGTGTTTGACGTCGATCAGGTCGAAGTGCTGCGCGGCCCGCAAGGCACCCTGTTCGGCCGCAACTCGCCGGCCGGCGTGATCAAGTTCGATTCCGCCAAGCCCGTCTTCAAGACGGAAGGCTACCTGAGCGGCGGTTTCGGCAAGGATGGCATGAAAAACCTGGAAGGCGCCTACAACGTGCCCGTCAGCGACACGGTCGCCCTGCGCTTTTCCGGCCAGACGCAGCGCCGCGACGACCGCGTGCACAACCCGCGCCCCACCGGCACGCGCGACTTCGAAGGCTATGAAGACAGCGCTGCCCGCCTGCAGGTGCTGGTCAAGCCCACGCGCGACTTCACGGCCCTGTTCAACGTGCATGCGCGCAATCTCGACGGCACGGCCACCCTGTTCCGCGCCAATATCCTGAAGCAGGGCACCAACGACCTGGTCGACGGCTTTGATTATGACAACTACCCCACCGACGGCATCAACCGCCAGCACCTGAAAACCAAGGGCGGCAGCATGCGCCTGAAATGGGACTTGCCCGGCGTCACCCTGCATTCGATCACCGGCTACGAAAAACTCGATTTCTACAGCCGCGCCGACGTCGACGGCGGCTATGGCGCCGTGTACGCGCCGCCGATGGGCCCCGGCTTCATTCCTTTCGTCGTGGAAACGGCCGACGCGATCCCCAACCACAAGCAGATTTCGCAGGAATTCCGCGCCGAATCGTCTGCCCGCGGCCCGCTGCAATGGATAGGCGGCCTGTTCTACTTCAAGGAAGACATCCAGATCGACAGCTTCGGCTTCAACAGCCTGGCGCCCGGCAACCCACAAAGCCCGAATTACGCCACGCAAAACCAGAGCTCGAAGTCGTACGCGGCGTTCGGCTCGCTCAACTACACGGTCTCGGACGCCCTGAAACTGCGCGCCGGCCTGCGCTACACGAGCGACAAGAAGGATTTCTCGGCCAAGCGCGTGGAAGCGACCACGGCCGGTCCCTTCGACTTGCACGACACCTCGCACAACGTCAGCTGGGACTTGAGCGGCACCTATGTGCTCACGCCGGCAACGAATGCCTACGCGCGCATCGCCACCGGCTACCGCGCGCCGTCGATGCAGGGCCGCCTGAACGGCCTGGCCGACCGCCCCTCGTTTGCCGGCGCCGAGAAAGCGCTGTCCGTCGAGGCGGGCATCAAGCAAGACCTGTTCGACAAGCGCGCGCGCCTGAGCCTGGCCGTGTTCCAGTACCGCGTGAAGGACAAGCAGCTGACGGCCGGCAGCGGCGCCGTCAACATGAACCAGCTGATCAACGCCGACAAGGCCACGGGCCGCGGTGTGGAGCTGGACTTCCAGGCGAACCTCAGCGACTCGCTCAGCATGACCCTGGGCGGCAGCTACAACCACACGGAAATCCAGGACAAGAAGCTGTTCGTGCAAAGCTGCGGCAACGCGCAAAACAACCCAGCCAGCGGCTGCACCGTCACCGACCCGCAGGGCCCGTTCAAAGGCACGGCCTACATCGACGGCAACCCGTTGCCGCGCGCGCCGGAATGGCAAACCAACTTCACCCTGAAATACAGCATTCCCCTCGCCAACGGCGAGTTCTACGCCTACACGGACTGGGCCTACCGCACCAGCTACAACTTCTTCCTGTATGAAGCGAAGGAATACAAGGCCAAGGAACTGCTGGAAGGCGGCTTGCGCGTCGGCTACAAATGGGACAAATACGAACTCTCCGCGTACGGCCGCAACATCACCAACCAGATCCAGTCGCTGGGCGCAATCGATTTCGACAACCTGACGGGCATCATCAACGAACCGCGCACGTATGGGGTGCAGTTCAAGGCGGTGTTTTGATAGGTAAACGCTGGCGAATACCAAGCAACGAAGATGCCGCTCGATGCAAGCCGACCGGCATCCCTCCTGTTCACGGGCAGGGGTCATGCATGGCCAGGCAGGCCAGAAATGAAGTCGCAAAGGGCGTCATCAACGAGACCTTTGTTTGTTGCAGCGACCGTTCGCGACATAGCAGCGCTTCGCGCCCAGCCGCGCTCAAGCCCAATAGCCGATAAAAATCCTGGCTATTGGCTACCGGAAAAATCAGGCTGGCAAACAGGCCCAGATTCTCCCGTCCCACCGAAGCGCCAAGCGCGCGCGCCGAGCAATCGGCTATCGCCTCCGAACCGATCTTCAACATGCCATGGGAAAGCTCATGCGCCAATAAAAAGAACATTTCATCGGCCAGGCATTGCGCCATCCTGTCTGCGGATTTTTCCGCCGCCACCACCGTCGCTGCGACATCATCTGTCGTTGACGCCCTTTTGAGCAATTCCGGCCTCAAGTTTTTTTTCAGGTTTTCATTCAAGCTCAAGCGATAGTGCCGGCTGACTGCACAAAAAACCAATGCGGCACGTGGCACGGTCGGAGAAATGTACAGCGTACGTGCATTGGCCTGCGCCTCGGCATTGAACCAGCCTCTGGGGTCGCGCTGCATCGATGCCGCGACAGAGGCAGTCGTGACATTACGGTCGAACAGAACGGTGAGCGGACTCGCGTCTGGTCGCGTCTGCAAAATCAATCGTTGCACTGCCTGCACATTGCTCTGTACCTGCCGTTGCAAGTAAGCAGCTAGAGGGATCTTGTCGTCATCAACATTGCCGAAGCGAAAAGCCTGGCCCAGCATGACAAAATGCATTTCACCCTCGGTGACCTGGAAAGGCAAATTCATTGCCGCGTCAGCCGCCTTGTCGGACTCCGATTTCTGGGCCTTGGAGTTGCTATCGGAAGGCAGCGAAGCACTGGTCGTATTGACGGCAAGGCCAGTCGGCTCACAGCCGGTGATCTGTACACGGACAACCGCATCCAGATACGCGGCAGCCTCGCGCTGGCGCTCGCCAAATGCACGCGCCACGCTCTGCTCTTGGCTATCGCTCCACCGGCTGCAGCCGTAGCTTGGGGCGATTTCATTGCCTGAAGCGACCTCTTCGAGCAAGGCAAAGAACGCCGCGCCCAACGCGCTGTGGTCTACCGCGGGCATTTGTGCCAGCAACTGAGACGGCAGTATCGGTTTGCCATGCTGGGCCAGTGCGTTCACGCGCAGCAAAACGGTGCGTTTGCGCAAAGTAACACTGAGCGCAGCTTCGATCTCGTCCAGCCTGCTCACCACGGCATCAATGCGCGTCAGCATGCTGTGCGTGTCGGACAGCCCGGGCGCCACCGAGCGGCATGAGCATAGCGCGCAAGCCAGCGCCAGCGACAGGCAGCGCGCGTAGATGTTCATCAACGGCCCACACTAGTGATCAGAATCGGCTGGTCGACGTCGACGAGTTCCAGGCGCTGGATACCCCCGGCACCGGATGAAGCGATGCGTAACTCCTTTGATTTGACGCAGACATTCAAGGGCTCGGGAAACTTGGCGCTCAACATATAGGCGGTATTGGACTGGTTGTCGCCGAAGCTCAGTTTGCCTTTGACCATATCGCGCACCGATGCCTCGGCACCAATCTTGCTGAGATCGTCACGCCTGATTTCGTAAGCGGCATTGTCGGCGCGCAGCGCCTCGCGTACCAGGTAATATCGAACGCCGGGTTCAATACGATAGTGCTTGGTATTGGAAAACCAGTTGATAGCCTCGGCTTCAGGCTGTCCTTCGACGATCATCAGCGTGGGCGCCTCGTATTTGCTGCTCACCCACAGCTTGTTGGCGGCGTTGGCGCTCACTTGCGCATCCCATCCGGTGGACTTGGTCAGGATTGCCAACGTCGACATTAACAGGCCAACATTGAAGCTCGTGCTGGCCGTATATTGTGGAAATCCCGCCGGATGCGGACCGCTGGGTTTGATGGTGTCCACCATGCCGATCTGGAACGACGTGCCGGCCTGATCGACAGAAAAGATACTGCCGGCGGCCATCCAGGTGCTGGGCACTGGCAGGCACTGGAAGCCGGTTTTTGGCGGCGTGATGACGACTGGCTCGACTGTCTTCTGTTCCGTGTTACAACCAGCCGACAATATTGAGAACAGCAGCAGTGTAGCGGTGCCATATTGCTGATGGGTTGGACGCATGATGAAAACCTCCCGTTGGTGGATGGACCATGGTGCTCCGGCGGAAGCGCTGCCGGCTTGATCCATGGTCAGCTATCTATGAACGCCGAGTGTGATAAATATCAATCAAACGCTGGCATGATGCGAGAAGATGGAGGCTCCTACCTGCAGGAGGCTGTATGTGGACATGGCGCTTGATGACATCCGCTTGCCTGGCTTGCATGGCGGCCCTGCCGGTGCAAGCTTCCCCAGACGTGCCGGCATCGTGGGCGTTGCATAACAAGGGGGGCCTGATCCCGGTGGATCTGGATCAGATGCAGAGCTACCGCATTCAAGCTGTCGCCGGGCAGGATATCGGCCTGCCAGGGCCGACGCCGGCGACGGCGCGCAAGATCGTCACTATAGCAATCTTCGATACAGGCCTGGATGCCACTCATCCCGCCTTTGCCAAACTGCTTGCCCGAAGTGACACAAGCACACCGCACCTGTCCGCGTCCGGTGATAATGCTGGCTACAGCGATACCGATGGCAGCGGCACGCATCTGGCCGGCATTGTCGCATCGATCTCGCAAGACATTGTCATCATCCCCATGCAGGTATTGCCGCGTGCAAGCAACGCACCAGTCAAACCCCATCTTATTGATGCCGTGTCGGAGCGGATGGGCGTGGATGCCGTGAGCATTCAAGAATTGTCTCAGCGCATGGCTGCTGCCATTCGCAGCCTTGCGGACAGGTCGGTCCAACTAATGCTGCTACCCTTCGGCTGGCCACGCACCGCCGTCACCGACCCGGTCGCGGCGGCAATCGCCGAGGCGCAGGCCCGTGGCGTCCTGGTCGTCGCGGCGGCGGGAAATGATGCATCGACCACGCTGCCCGTCCCCTGTCAGTTAAGCGGCGTCATTTGTGTCGCCGCCAGCCGGCCCGATGGCGCCATCGCCAGTTTTTCGAATATCGGCCCTGGCGTAGATATCGCAGCGCCAGGTGTCGAGATACCGGGGCCGATACCAGTTGGCCACAGATCAATCCGGCAACCGGGATACGCCTACGACAACAGGTCGGGCACCTCCCAGGCCGCAGCCATGGTCGCCGGCGCCGTAGCCCTTTTGCTGTCGCGAGGCATTCCAGCGGCAGACGTTTATCCGCGCTTGGTACTGGGCGCCAGGCCCGTGCTGCCTGAAACCCGAATCATCGAAGGGCCCTTCAACACTAGCGGCCATGCCGTCGACAGCCTGGATCCGCGTGGCATACCGCTGCGATCCGGCCAGCTGGATATCGCTGCCGCCTTGGCGTTGCCCGCGCGGGCCTTGATACTACCGGCGCACAAGGAGGTCAAGCCTATATCTTGGGACGGCGTCGCAAAGACCGTCGCACTGGAGCTGGCACTGAAAAACGTCTGGGAATCGAGTCCTGCTGCGCGCTTCGCGATCACTATCCGGCCCGCCGGCGCCGATATGGTGCTACCATCGGCCACCATCGACCGCGCATCCTTTAACGGTAACTGGCCGACACAACAGGAAAAACGCTTCGCTATCCATTTGCAGCTACCCGACCCGGCGCGTACCGACCGTCCCATTCCGTCCAACCTCGCCTACACGGTAACAGTCAGCATCAATGGCGTCGCACAGCCCCCATTCGACATCGGCGCCACGCTAACCCGGTCTGTCGGTAAGACGATGGGCGGGCCGCACATCACAAGCTACCCGATCAGCGGTAGCCTGGAAGCAGGCATGCAGCTGCGCAGGGTCGAGCAATCCGACCTTGACCGCAGGCCACACGGCTACCTGGCCATGGGGCCCGATCCGGTCAATCCACGCGCAATCCGGCTTGCCTTGGCCACATCGAACAATGGAAAATTAGCGTTTTCCGCACCGACTAGTATTGGAATCAATGGTTTGCTGGAACACTGCCACGTACAACAATACAACAAGCTCGATATCAACTTCGACGGCAAAAGCGAATACATCCTCCTGCTCGCCGAAGACCGGCCTGCCAGCCCGGCCGAATCACCACCCGATCCGCAAGCCGCCCATTTGTTGATACTTGACGAGCAGATGCGCCTGCTAGTCTATCAAAAGATTCAGGATGAGCGTTTTAGCACACCTACGCAAGTTCGCTGGATGAGACTGGGAAATGTCATGCGACCCGCGTGGACTAGCGAGGGCGAACAGTTGGTCCGGGTGTACTCCCCCATCGACCTGCAGGGCCAGGCCCATCCTGGCGAGACGGCCAGAGGCCCCATCAGCCGCAATTTGTATTATCTCGACAATGACTTTCGCGTCGCGCATCTGCAGCTGGATGCGACACTGCACTTGTTTCCGTTTTATTTTGAGGAAACTTATACAGGACAAATACCGCTGTTATTTGCGGAACGGAAAACGCCATGCACATCCGTTTTTTGTTCTGACGTGATGCAACTGGCTATGCTCGAGGATGGGCAACTCCAGCGCGACAAGCGCATGAACAATAGCAAATTTGGTTTTTTCTCGGACACTTTGAACGGCCCTTTGCTCAATCCCGCGCTAGGTGGCCACTTTGCCGGCTTGCATTGGTATGCCAGGGATGCGCACCACCTGCTGAAACTCAGCTTTTTCAACCAGCGTACGCGCCATTTCGACCAGCATATGATCGCTCCCACGCGCGCAGCACTCGATATCGCCATCGCCGTCACCGGTGCATTTCAATCAGAGCGGCAGTCCGCTGCCTTTGTCAATACGGTACACGAGCTGCAATACCATGATTTCAAAACCGGCCAAATCGCGACAAGCAGGCTCAACGCGTACTCATTCCTGGGAGAGCACCGCTATCTGCCACGACAATTTCCTATCGTCATACGCGATGTATCAAAATATGCAGAAGGCCGCCCCGCCTTGCTGATCGCGTCAGGACAAGGCGAATATAGCATCGCCCTGCCCTCCATGACGCAAGCCGGAAAAGGCAATCACATCATCAGCCCGGCTCGCTGGCACTTGCGCAGCAGTGCCGACTGCAAGGCATTGGAAGAGCCTGTCTTCCTGCCGACACCGTCCGTCTATGCACTGGATTTTTTCTGTGGCGACAGGATATTGAGGATCACCTTCGCCGACTGAGCCGACCCACTTGTCGTCATGCCTTGCAGCGCCTGCCGGCAGAAGGTGGTGTAACGCCTATCTCTTGTGCTAGAATCTCGCCGCGCTGCCCGGATGGTGAAACTGGTAGACACTGGAGACTTAAAATCTCCCGCCTGTAAGGGCGTGCCGGTTCGATTCCGGCTCCGGGCACCAGCGCACAGAATTCAGAAACATAAAAAAAAGCCATTAAACCCAATACAATCAACGGTTTAGTGGTTTTTTTACGTCCCGACATTTCCCCTTATTCAGAGTAAATCCGACAAGAACCTGTAGCGATTACGCCAGATTTACGCCGTGATTACGCCCCAACGAGAGGGATGCATGGCTTCGTTCAGGAAACGGGTTGGCGGTTGGCGGGCAGAGATCGCCATCCACGGCACTCGGGAATCTAACACATGCAGCACCATGGCCGAGGCGGTGCAACGCACCGGGCTTCACCGACGAGCCTATGACGACGAAGAGCCAGGCCGTGGCTGTCGCCGCCTACCTCTTCGCCATCGAAACGGCGATGCGAGTCGGAGAAATTTGCGGCCTGATGCCAGCCTGGGTTGACGGCGCCGTCGCCCGCTTGCCTGCCTACCTCGGATCAACAAAAACGGCGTGCGGCGTGACGTGCCGCTATCGACGCGCGCGCTAACTACTGGCGCTGCTGCCGGACTCCGGCGATGCGCCATTGTTCGGTATTGCCGCCTCGCTCGATGCCCTGTTCCGCAAAGCGCACGAACAATCCTGCATCGAAGGGCAAACCCTGCACGACAGCCGGCATGCAGCCATCTCACGATTGAAAATAAAATTAAACGTGCTGGACCTGGCGCGCATGGTCGGCCACAGAGATTTGCGCATGCCCCATATCTATGCCACGAGAGCACCGAGGATATGGCGATCACGCTTGGATAGATAAGGCAGTGATCAGGCAATAAAAAACCGCCCGAATGAACTGAAACCCGAACGTTGGATACCGGTGCCTCTGCGCAGTCACATGGGAGGGAGCCATAAGATGGCTTCTCTGCTGAAGAACTGCTTTTAATCAACATCATTGATTACAGGACGAATAAGCTTCAATGCATGACGCAGCAATGATGTGCATGCAGAGTGGGGCCTCTGTTTCAGTGCATTGCACATCGCTACAAATGTTTTTCAAGATGACCTTATGCCAGGCTTTTTTCTAGTGCTCCACCCATTCATCTTTCTGGATAAGATTTAGAGATTTCATTCGGTTTCCTTAAGAAGCATAGATTAATTCATCGGCCGCCATTCCCTGCGGCGCGTTCATCTGAGACAATATAGTTACTCTCCCAGGCCGCCATCGATCATGCAAAAGAACTTTTCCGACCTTGAATCCCCCGTCAAGAAAAAGCAGATCCGACGCGACAGTGTCCTGTCCATGATCGACAGCGAGTCCCCCTTGGGGCATGTTGCTCGGCACCGCTCGACAGGAAATGGCTGGAGCGGTTCGCCATTCGCCCCTTTGAGACTTCAACCTCACCAAGAAAAGAATTGACCAGCACTTCCCTGGTTCCGGGTATTGCAGTGCAATGCCCACGAACAAACCTGCGACAGTGGCCAAGACTGGGTGATCACGCAGCACACCCAGGCAGGTCGTTGCGTATGCAATCAACCTTTTGGCCTAACCAAATGAAAACAGCTTCCCCAACCTTGCGTCTGTCGCGTGACCGTCTCCGGCTCGTCCTGTCCTTGTCATGGCTATGCGCATTGACAGCCTGTGGCGGTGGAACCTCAGCCTCGGCTCCGACTCTGAGCCCCAGCCCTCCTCCGCCCCCATCGACGTGCGAGAAGTCGCAATGCGCCCCCACGCCCTGACATGGTAACCGCCAGGCACCCTTCGCCACCGGATCACCTATCCACCCAACATCGTTACCTGCGGCTACTCCACCATGTCTACAAACAATTCCAAACGCCAGTTCCTGCGCAATTCGTTCGGCACGATGGCGTCCCTTGCAGCCTTGTCCGCATTTCCGCCAGCGATCCGGCGCGCCCTGGCCATAGAAGCCAATAACGTCACGGGGACGATCAATGATGTTCAGCATGTCGTCATGATCATGATGGAAAACCGCTCATTCGATAGCCACTTCGGCACCTTCAAGGGCGTCCGGGGATACGGTGACCGATTCGTCGCGCCGTCGCCGAACGGGAGCAACATCATGTACCAGACCCATACCCAGCCAAAATCTGCCGGCACGTATATTCCCTTCCATCTTGATGAAACCAAGGGCAACGCGCAACGCGCCGGCAGCGCACCGCACTCATGGGGCGACTCGCAGGCGGCGTGGGATCATGGCCGGATGAATCGTTGGCCAGACTCCAAGGGTTCCCTTTCCATGGGATATTTCGATACGGCGGAGGTGCCGTTTCAACGCGCGCTGGCCGATGCCTTCACCGTCTGCGACCACTATCACTGTGGCATCCACGCGGGGACAATTGCAAACCGGCTGTTCTATTTTACCGGCACAAACGGTCCCAACGGCCGGAACCCCATAGATGGCAAGAAAGTGGAGATAGCGGCACTCGACAACCAGTACAACATCGGCAACAACATCGGGCCTTCGAGCGAAGGATGGACCTGGACGACGTATGCGGACCGCCTGGAAAAGGCCGGAGTGCGCTGGAAGGTGTACCAGAGCCTGGTCGACAACTTTGGTTGCAACGAAATGAGCAGTTTTCGCCACTGGCGCGCTGAAATTGAAAGACTTCCCGCCAATCGCCGTCCGCTCCATGCTCCCTCCTCCGACATCAGACAGGATGTCACCCGCGCCGGCCCATTCTATGACGCCAGCATCGACGACGCCCTCAGCCCGTTGGCCAAGGGATTCCACAACACCATGCCTCACGGCTTCCTGGAAACCTTCCGCGAAGACATCTCCAACGGCAAGTTGCCAGCCGTTTCCTGGATCATTGCGCCTTCGGCCTACTGTGAGCATCCTGGATACTCCAGCCCTGCCCAAGGCGGCTGGTATATCCAGCAGGTTCTCGATGCGCTCACGGCGAATCCTGATGTATGGAGCAAGACCGTGCTGCTGATCAACTATGACGAGAACGACGGTTTCTTCGATCACCTGCCACCGCCGTGCGCGCCCTCGGTCAATCCTGACGGCAGCGTCGCAGGTGCCACTACGCTCGACAAGGCCGACATCGCGGTCGAGTATCACAACCACAAACCGGCGACCAATCTTCAACCAGGCATCGATGGTCGGCCGTACGGCCCAGGAATGCGTGTGCCGATGTGGATCGTCTCACCGTGGAGTCGTGGCGGCTGGGTCAACTCGCAGGTCTTCGACCATACCTCAGTGCTGCAATTTCTTGAGAAGCGGTTTGGCGTCCTCGAGCCGCAGATCAGCGCTTACCGGCGCGCCGTCTGTGGCGACCTGACCTCTTGCTTTAATTTTGTGAACCCGAATACGGGGGCGTTGCCAACGCTTACCGGGCACGGCAGCAAAGCGGATGTGGATGCGCTGGCACTAAGCCAGGGCAAGGCGCGCACGCTGGCGAGACCGTTGGCCTCTACTACAGCCAAGTTACCGGTGCAGACGGCGGGTACCCGTCCATCGCGCGCCCTGCCGTATGTATTACATGTAACGGCTCGCGCCGACGCAGGCGCAGGCGCAAAAAAAGTGACGTTGGTGTTTGCCAACGACAGCAGCAACCAGGCCGGCGCGGTGTTTCACGTGTATGACGAATTGCATCTGGACCGGATCCCGCGGCGCTATGTCGTAGAGGCCGGCAAGACGCTGGAAGGCAGCTGGGAAGTTGCGTCCGATAACGGTGCGTACCGCTTGTGGGTGCTCGGCCCCAACGGCTTTCATCGCCACTTTGCCGGTGACCTCAAGGAACAGGGCGATCCCCGAGGTCCGGAAATTCAAGCCTGCTACATGAGGTGCAGCCCTACTGAACTCGTACTCAAACTGCACAACAAAAGCAGCGCGCGTTGCATATTCACAGTATCGGCAGAAGCATATCGCAGCGATGGCCCGTGGACCATCGAGGTAGCCGCCGGTGAGGTAGGATCGTATCACTGGTCGCTGGCCGACAGCGGCAACTGGTATGACTTCTCCGTTACCTGCAGTACTCAGAAGACTTTCCGGCGCCGCGTCGCGGGACGAATCGAAAATGGCAAGGATTCCGTGAGCGACCCATCCCTGGGACGTTCATAACTCAAAAATTGGTCCTGAATTGACAAGGCTGCGGCGCATGATCCACCCGATATGGAGATGCGCCGTTGTTCCGTACGGCCCCCGGACTCGCCTGCCTCCACTGACGTTTTTACAACACCCCGCCCCCACCCTCCCTTCCCCCAAGCCCCCTCCTGATATAATACTTACAACCAAGCAATACCCCGAAATGTGCGCCTCAAGGCTCCCGCAACCGTCTGTGTACCGCTAGCCCAGCCCATGCGCTCCCTTTTCGACCACGAGATCATCAAACAGCTGCACAGCGGTGCCCGCTCACGGGTTTACCGCGCCAGGGCAGCAGATGGCACGGCGCTGGTCGTCAAGAAACCCAATCAGCAGTTCCCCTCTTTTCAGCAAGTGGCGCAATTCAAGCGCGAATATGCGATCGCGCGCCGCTGCCGCCATCCTGGCGTGGCGCATCCGCTGGCGCTGCAGCTGCACGGCGGGCACTGGACGATGATCGTGGAAGATAGCGGCGGCCAGGCGCTCGACCAGGTGCTGCGCACGCAGCTGGCGGCGCGCAGGACGCCGTCGCAGCCCGCATTGGCGCTGGACGACTTTTTCGACATCGCGCTGCAACTGTGCGCGGCGCTGGAGGCCGTCCATCGTCAGGGCGTGATTCACAAGGATATCAATCCCTCCAACCTGGTGTGGAATGGCGAGCGGCGCCTGCTGCAGCTGATCGATTTCGGCATCGCCTGTGAACTGCCGTACGAAAGCCATGGCATCGTCAATCTCCAGACGCTGGAAGGCACGCTGCGCTACATGGCGCCGGAACAGACGGGGCGCATGAACCGGCGGGTCGATTGGCGCGCCGATTTCTATGCACTGGGCGCCACCTTCTACGAATTGCTGGCCGGCCAGGCGCCGTTCGAGACAGGCGACGAGATGGAACTCGTGCATTGCCACATTGCGCGCAGTCCGGACTGGTCGCACCCGGCGCTGGCAAGCTTGCCGGGCCAGCTGCTGCCGATCATCCAGCGGCTGCTGGAGAAAAATGCCGATCAGCGCTACCAGAGCTTGCAGGGCCTGCGCAGCGACCTCGAAGCATGCCGCGCGAAAAAGCCGGCCCAGGCGCTCAAGCTGTCCGACCACAACGGCCGCTTCCTCGTGCCGCAAACGCTGCATGGGCGCGAGGATGCCATCGCCATGCTGCTGGCGGCGTTTGAACGCAGCACCGCGGGCAGGTGCGAGATACTGCTGGTGGCCGGCCATTCCGGCATCGGCAAGTCGGCAGTCGTCAACGAAGTGCAAAAGCCCATCATCGCCCGGCGCGGCTGTTTCCTGTCCGGCAAATTTGACCAGCTCCAGCGCGACATGCCGTATGCCCCGCTGATCCAGGCCTTCCAGGGGCTGGTGCACCAGCTGCTGGGCCAGCCCGAGGAAACGCTGCGCCAGTGGTCCGCCAAACTGCACGCGGCCCTGGGCAGCGGCATGGGCGTGATCGTCGAACTGATTCCCCAGCTGGCCTTGATCGCCGGCCCCAGCGACACGACGCCCGCGTCGGCGCCGGCACAGGCCCAGCTGCGCCTGGATCGTCTCTTCCCCCGCTTCGTCGAAGTATTCGCCTCTGCCGGGCATCCGCTGGTGCTGTTCCTCGACGACCTGCAATGGGCCGATGCGGCCACGCTGCGGATGATCGAATTGCTGATGGTCTCGTGCGACAAGAGCTGCCTGCTGTTCATCGGCGCGTACCGCGACAACGAAGTGGGTCCCGCGCATCCGCTCATCGCGCTGCGCGACAAGCTGCGCGCGCGCGAGGTACGCCTGTCGACGCTGTCGCTGGGCGCGCTGAGCGAGCCGCAGGTGGCGCAAATGGTTTCGGCCACCGTGCGCGTGGCGGCCCCCGACTGCGCGCCGCTGACCAGCATTTGCTACCGCAAGACGGCCGGCAATCCCTTTTTCCTCAACCAGTTCCTCGTTGCGCTCAATGAAACGGGCCATCTGCGCTACCGGGCCGAGGGCGATTGCTGGGACTGGGACTTGCCCGCGATACAACAGGCCAAATATACCGATAACGTGGTCGAAGTGCTGCTGGAGAAAATCCGCCGCCTGCCCGGCGTCACGCAGCACCTGCTGCAACTGGCCGCTTCCTGCGGCAATCGCTTCACGCTCGACACGCTCGCGCTGGCAACGGAGCGCACGCCCCGGCAAACGCAGCAAGATCTGTGGCCGGCGCTCAGGGCAGGATTGATCCAGCCGCTCGACGAACGCTACAAGTACGTCAATGGCGACACCGATGCGGTCAACAGCGGCGTCGCTTACCGCTTCCTGCACGACCGGGTGCAGCAGGCCGCCTATCTGGTCGCCGATGACGACGGCGCGCGCGCGGCCAACCATCTGCTCATCGGCCGCCTGCTGCTGCGGCATGCGACGCCGGAGCGTCAGGACGAGTCGCTGTTCGAGATCGTCGAGCAGTTCAACGCCGGCCGCGCGCTGATCAACGATGCGGGCGAGCGCCTGCGGCTGGCAACGCTCAATCTGCAGGCCGGCGTCAAGGCACGACGTTCCGCCGCGTTCCAGTCCACCCTGGAGCACATGCGGATCGGTCTCGGCCTGCTGCCGCCACAGGCGTGGGAAGTCCACGCCGGGCTCTGGCTCGACCTGCAGCTCGGTGCTGCCGAAGCGGCCTACCTGTGCGGCCAGTTCGATGCCGCGGAGGCGATCTACCCGCTGGTGCGCGCCCGCGCCCTGAGCCCGCTGCCGCAGCTGCGCTGCATCGCCATCCAGGCGCACCAGTATCAATTGCAGGGCCGCCTGCTTGACGCCATCGCCGTGCAGCGCGACGGCCTGGCGCAGCTGAACATCGACATTCCGCACGAGGTGGCGCACATGAAGGCGCGCTTCGCGGACATTCTCGCCGACATCGGGCGGCTGCCTGGCGCGCATGCGCCCGAGACCTTGCTGGCGGCCGACGACATGTGCGAGCCGGACGCGGTGGCCGCGATGCAGATGATGCAGGGTCTGTGGATGGCCAGCTACTACGCCGGCCAGCAGGATCTCAGCGCGCTGATGGTGGTGTCGATGACGCGGCTGTCCATGCAGCGGGGGAACAGCGATTTCAGCGCAGTCGCCTATGTCGGCTACGCGCTGATGCTGGTTCTGTACGGCGGCGACGTCGCGCGCGGCTACGCCTTCGGCGCGATGGCGATGGCGCTGGCCAGGCGCCGCGACAACCTGCAGACGCGCACGCTCACAGGCCTGATGTTCGGCGCGCTCAGCAACCACTGGACGCAGCCGCTGCGCAGCTCCGACGCCCTGTACGAAGAAGCGTTTGGCTGGGCGCTGGAAATCGCCGATTTCGTCCAGGTCGGCGTGGTGGCGGCCGTGCGCGCCACCGACCGTATCATCCTCGGCGACTACCTGCCGCACCTGATGCACGACATCGAGCACGACCTGGCGCTGATGCGCGCCAACGGCCAGCAGGCGATGGCCGATTGCTGCGTCGCCGCCGCAGTCCAGCCGATCAAGTGCCTGATGGGCCTCCTGCCCCGTCACGACAGCTACGACGATGCTGGCTTCAGCGAGACGCGCTTCCTCGATCGGTATGGCGGCTCGCAGCTGTACCGCGCCTACTTCTTGCAAGGGAAGATACGCAACGCCTATCTGTTCGACGGCGCCGACGCCGAGCTGCTGGCCGGCCAGCTCGGCATCGTCACCCAGATCATGCGCGGCCAGGCCAAGGTTGCCGAGTCCAGCTTCTACGCCGCACTGATCCTGATCCGCGCCTTGCGGCGCGCTCCCGCGCGTCCCGATGCGGGCGATGTGCTGGCCGTGATCGGCACGCTGCAGGGCAATCTGGCCGAGTGGGCCAGGCAGGGCTCGGACAATAGCGCTGCCAAACATCTGCTGGTGATGGCCGAGATGGCACGCTACCGGCAAGACCTGCAGTTGGCCACGCGCTGCTACCAGCAGGCGATCGACGCGGCCGGCCTGGCAGGCTACGTCAACGTGCAAGCGCTGGGCAATGAGCTGTGCGGCGAATGCTGGCATGACCAGGGACAGGCGCGCGTGGCGGCCGTCTTCATCCGCGACGCCATCGCGCGCTACGGCCAGTGGGGCGCGGAGGGCAAGGTGGCGCAGCTGCGGGCGCGCCACACTGCGCTGCTGTCCAGGATGGACGGCCGCAGCACCCAGCCGCATTCAGTCTCCCACACGCACGGCAGTTCCGCGCTCGACCTGGTGTCGCTGCTGAAGGCGGCACAAATCCTGTCGAACGAAGTCGGCCTGCGCAACGTGCTGACGCGCCTCATTTCCATCGTCTGCGAAAACGCCGGCGGACAGGTAGCGCGCCTGCTGCTGCTCGCCGAAGGCAGCAGCTACCAGCTGGAGGCCAATATCGATGGCGATGTCACCACCGTGCTGCAGTCGCGCCAGCTCGACCTGAACGCCGCCAGCGACCCGCAGTTTCCGCTGTCGCTGCTGCGCTACGTCATCCGCACTGGCACCGAGGTGATCGAGGACTCCATCATGGCCGTCTCGCGCTTTGCCGCCGACCCCTACGTGCAATTGCAGCGGCCGCGCGCCGTCATGTGCCTGCCGATCCGGCACGGCGGCCAGATCGGCGGCATCCTGTACTTCGAGAACCGGCTGGCCGACGCCTCGTTCACGGAAGAACGCGTGGCGTTCCTGCGCATGCTCGGCGCACAGGCGATGATCTCGATCTCCAGCGCCAGGCTGCATGACAGCCTGGAGCGGCGCGTTGCCGAACGCACGGAACAGCTGGAGGACGCCAACCGCAAGCTGGCGACCCTGTCCATCACCGACGGCCTGACGGGCCTTGCGAACCGGCGCCATTTCGACGACGTGCTGCGCACCGAATGTGCGCGCGCCACGCGCGTCGGCCAGCCGCTTGCCGTCATCATGCTCGATGTCGACTACTTCAAGCGCTACAACGACCGTCACGGCCACCAGGCCGGCGACGCCTGCCTGGTCCGGGTCGCGCAGGCGCTGGCGGCAGGCATGCGGCGCGCGGGCGACCTGACGGCGCGCTACGGCGGCGAAGAGTTTTCCATCGTGCTGCCGAACACCGGCGCGGACGAAGCGCGCCAGACCGGCGAAGCGCTGCGGCGCGCCATCGAAGCCCTGGGCATCGCCCACGCGAGCGCGGAAGCGCAGCATGTGACGATCAGCGTCGGCATCGCGGTCCAGCCGCCACCGGGCGCCGCCGATCCGGACACCCTGTTGCGCCTGGCCGATGCCGCGCTGTACCAGGCCAAGGATGCGGGGCGCAATTGCGTGGTGCTGAGGACTCTGCCGCCTGGCTGACCGGCATGCGGCGCGTGCCATTTATATCAGGACACGGGGCGGCACCTTACTCGCTGCCATGACTGTTGTCGCGCGCCTGCTCCCGCGCACTTTCCTGCGACGCCAGGCCGTTGAAGAACAGATTGAGCAGCACGGCGACGATGGCGGCCAGCAGGATGCCGCTGTGCAGCAACGGCGACAGGGCCTTGGGCATGTGCTGCGCATACTGTTCCGCCACCAGCGGCAGCATGCCGAAGCCGATAGCCAGGGCGACAATGAACAGGTTGTTGCGGTTGCTCTTGTAGTCGACGCCGGCCAGGATGCGGATGCCGGTGGCGGCGACCATGCCAAACATCACCAGCCCTGCCCCGCCCAGCACGAACGCCGGCACGGCTTCGGCCGTCTGCGCAATCTTCGGAATCACGCCCATCACCAGCAGGATGAGGCCGGCCGCCACGCAGACCCAGCGGCTGCGCACGCCCGTCACGCCCACCAGGCCCACGTTTTGCGAGAACGAGGTGTACGGAAAGGTATTGAAGATGCCGCCGATCAGGGTGCCCAGGCCGTCGACGCGCAAGCCGCGACTGATGTCGGCCTGCGTGATGCGCTTGTCCGTCATCTCTCCCAGCGCCAAAAACATGCCCAGGGACTCGATCATGACGACGATCATCACCAAACTCATGGTCACGATGGCGACCAGGTCGAAGGTCGGCATGCCGAACTGGAATGGCGTGACGATGGCAAAGGCCTTGGCGCCGGCCACCTTGGCGAAATCGGCCTTGCCCAGCGCAAACGACAGGGCCGTGCCGGCGATGATGCCGATCAACACGGCGATATTCGACAGGAAACCGCGGCCATACTTGGCCACCAGCAAGATGACGGCCAGCACGAAGAAGGCGATGCCCATGTTATCCAGCGCGCCGTAGCCGGGGTTGGCGATCAGGGGCACGGGTCCCGCAGGCGCGGGCAAGCCGGCCGCCGTGGCGGCAGCGGCCATCTTGGCGAAAACCGGGTCGGCGATCTGCGCCATGGCCGGCGGCCCGCCCATGGCCCAGTTCACACCCACTCGCATCAGCGACAGCGACACGCCGATCACGGCAATGATGCTGCCGGTGACCACGGGCGGAAACAGGGCCAGCAGGCGGCTGATGAAGGGAGCGATCAGCATGGAGACGACGCCGGCGCCGATCACGGCGCCAAAGATGCCGGTGATACCCAGGGTCGGATTGTTTGCCATGGCCAACATGGGACTGACGGCGGCAAAGGTCACGCCCATCATCACGGGCAGGCGGATGCCGAAATACTTGCCGATGCCCAGGGACTGGATAAGGGTGACGAGGCCGCAGCAGAACAGGTCGGCACTGATCAATGCCGCCACCTGCTCGGGCGGCAGCTTGAGGGCGCGGCCGACGATCAGCGGCACGGCGATGGCGCCCGCATACATGACGAGCACGTGCTGCAAGCCCAGGGTGAACAGTTTGCCGGCTGGCAGGATTTCATCGACGGGCGATGGCGCGGCAGGCACGGTGCCGGGCGCGCTGCGGTGGATGGATTTCAGACGGGGAGTGGCCATTTACGCTCCATTTCCTGGGTTACCGCGCCCCGGATGGGCGCAGGCACAACGGAAAAGCAAGAGAGAAACGGGAAGACAGGAACACACTGGCGGCGAATGAGGCATGCGAAGCTCCTTGGATGGGATGACCAAGGTATGCCATGCACGCATCGTGCCAGGTGGATTGTATACAGGAATTGTGCCGAAAATCACCAGAGATCGCGCAATTTGACGGCGGATGCACCGTTTTCTCGCATGCCGCCCCGCGCCTGCACCAGAAGGCGGCAGCGCTGGCAGGCCATCGGTGACGGGTGAATGAAGCTTGGAACGCCAGTCAAAATCTGCTGCATGTCGTAATTCACGGCCCGCCACGCTCACTGCCTCGGCGGCCACGTACTTCGTGCAGTTGCGCTTCTTGAGCAAACGGGGAGGCGCCGGCCCCTCCTTCCGCTCGCTACGATTTATCAGGCGTTGTCAGGCGTTGTTAGCCCCCGGAGCAGGCATCGAGCAGCATTTCCAGCTGGCGTACATGGGCGGCACGCAATTGCTCGCGCGCCAGCAAAGCTTGCACTTGCTCGAAGATGCCATGGGACGGCACCGGCGGCAAGGCGGGCGCGACGGGGCGCGTGGCTATGCACGACGCACTCATGGGCCAAGCTTCCACCTTCGATGCCGGCACCCATGCAGTACAGCCGCTCAGCAAACTCAGCAGCAATAGCTCGGCGGCGCACTGGCCACTCCGCCGTCCTGCCTGCCACCGCACACTCCGCTCATTCTCACGCGGCGGCCTCATGGCATTTCGCTGGCGATCAGCGCCTCGGCGGCACGGCAGGCATCACCTTCGGACCGCAGCGCCAGGATGCGCGCCGCAGCCGCTTGCGCGTCTGCCTGTCCGGTCTGCGCCTTGGCCAGTGCCTGCCCTACCCGCGCCGACCGGCGCGCGCCCTCCTCCCGCATCGTATTCAACGCCTGGTTCTGGCGCTTCAACACGGCTTGCACCTCCAGCACTTGCGCCGCGCACGCGGCACGGCCCGCCTCATGGCCCCAACGCTGGGCGCAAAACACGGCCGCGCCCAGCAGCAACAGCATGGCCAGGATGCTCAACGACGGCTTCATGCCAGCACCTTGCGCGCTGCTTGATACAGGGCCAGACGCTCGGCCAGGCCATTCACGCCACCATTGATGCGGCGCGTCACCCGTTCCTGGTCGCCCGCATCGGCCAGGTGGTTCAAGCCGCGCGATTGCCAGAACCAGCCCGCCGAGCGACACGCGAAAGTCGCCGCCTCCAGCAACTGCGGCGCCGCCAGCAGGTCGAGGCCCAGCGCCACGCCGCACGCGGCATAATTGGCGCGCCCCGTCACCTGCAGCAAGCCGCGCCCCTTGAAGCGCACGCCATCGCCGGCGATCACATTGCCCAGGTCGGCGCGCCCTTCATAGGCCGCGCCGCTGGCCAGCTCGCGCACGTAACGCAACTGTCCCGATTCGTGACCGACCTGCGCCAGGAACGACGCTTGGCGCAGCGGTGTTCGATCGATGCCGAATTCCATCATCGCCGCATTCAGTGGCACCAGGAACAGTGTAGCGCGGCGGCCGGCCAGCGGCATGATCTGCATCAATTGCGCGCCGGTCACAGCATGCCCCGCACATCCTTGACGGCAGCGGCCGCATCGGCCGCCAGTTCGCCGATGTCCTTGCCGCGCCGCTTGTCGAACCAGCGCACGCAGGCACCCAGCACCCACCAGGCAGGCAAGCCGGCCGCCACCATCAGCGGTGCGGCGATGAATAAAAACCCCGTGGCGGGGTCGCCGCCATACAGGCCCGCCACGGTCTTGGCGCTGTCGAACAGGCTGGGCCACCACGACAGCACGGCGGCCACGAGCACAGGGCCGAGAAAGGTGGAAATGATGATGCTGGAACAAAAACGAATAAATGCCTCCTTGGTGGATTGGGGCCACATGAACATGAAGCCCAGCGACGTGGCGGCGGCGCCGGCCAGCACGGGCACGCCAAACAGTTTGATCAATGCGCCGCCAGCGGCGGTGGTTTCGAGGGCCATGGTTGCCTTTCAGATGGTGGAAATGAAAAAACCCGCCGAAGCGGGTGGAAGTGGTAACAAGTAGATGGCTAGCCAGCAAGCTCAAGCGCAGCAAGCCGGAGTTCCAGCTGATCCTGGCGGGCGGCCTGGCCACGCGCGATAAACAGATTTAATTCATCAGGACGGAAACTGTAGATACTGCCGGCGGGTTGAACTACCGTTCGAGCAGCTTGAACCGCGCCAGGTGCGGTATTTCCCACAGTGAGCACTTCGTCGTGGGCCTCAGCAGTATCCGTGGCTTCATGGTGGTTCACAACAGGTGGGGGCATTTGATCCGGCGGCTGGATCTCTGGGTGCTCGGTGGTTTTTTCACCCCACTCGTCATAGCAAATAAAGCCGTAGGCGAACGGATCGAGCTGGTGGCTTTCCATGACTGCGATTGCCCGCTGCACCGTCATGCCAACATGCTGACGCGCTGCAGCTCCCTTCTCCTTCACCGCATCCAGGAAGCGATACTTACCTATTTCTCTGGCCAGTTGGCTTGCAGCCGCGATTTCGTGCTCAGACATGGCAACGACTGCCGATTTATGCCTGGCATCGGATGTCTGAACCGTACCAGAAGACGCGTATACATTTGTCCAGCGCCGGTTGAAGCTGCCCAACCCAATCACATTGTCTTCGAATGGGTAGACGAAATCTCCTTGCACGCAAAGTATGGCAGTTAAAACACCGGCTCGCTTTACTGCGATATTGAAACCACCCAGTATTGCATTATTATCAAACCAGGCACGTCCATGCTCGATCGCATTGTTATAACTAAAAATATACGATGCCTGGCCCTGCGCCGCATCTAATGCCAGTGCCGAGTAACCCGCGACTGATTTGACGGCCAATGAATTCTGGCCCGGCGCAATTACCTGAAACCCTCCCGGGAACAAGGTCGCGTCTGATGTACTTGTTCTGAAGTAAATGGTCCCGGCACTGCTCGGCTCGTATTTAATCATCGCAAATTGACCATTGGAATTCTTCAGGATATCCGCCGAGGTGGATCCTCCTCCCGATACAGCCTTTGTAATCAGCCGTATGATCGAGCAATTGCCAGTTCCATTGGCCTCATTCACCACATCCAGATACCTGTAGCCAACAACCGGACGCTGCTCTCCCACGCTCACGTTGCCGTTGACACCAAGAGTCATGGTGTTGGCACTACCGGTATAAAACTTCAGGGGAAGGTAACTTCCCGTACCAATTTGTGAGGAAGAAAGCCTGACACTATCGGCTCTGATTACGCCTAGCGAGGCCAAGGAGGTATTCTGCGGATTATCATCGGCATAGGCATTGAATTGGGCGACCGTCCCGGTACCGTTAGGAATCGCACCAACAATCGTGGAACTATTGGCGCTTGTCGTGCGCAACAGCACACGGGCATCGTGAATCGCATTGGAGAAATCCCCGCCGATGACACCGCCAAACACCGCGTTATATGCATTGGCTTTCAATGACAACGCGCTGTCCACCGCGGCGCTAACTGGTTTTGACGCGTCTGCGGTATTGTCTACATTCCCCAGGCCAACATCAACTTTGTTGCCGGAAATAGCCACCTTGGCCAGGCTGGTCGTTGCCGCCTTTTTCAGCTCAAGCTCATTCAGCGCCGCCTGCACATTCGTCGCAATAATCCCCCCCACCGGCGTGCTGCTTATCTGCGACGCCACGTTGGACGGTATCGTCACCCAGGCGCCAGCCTGAAATACGCGCAGGCAGCCGCCGTTCAGCACCGTGTCCCAGTAGGTCGCGCCGGCCAGCAGCGCGCCGCCATTATGGTCAACGTCTGGCGGCAGCGACTTGGCGCCAAGATAGCGCGCGTCGAGCGAAGCAAACGCGGTGCCTGCGGATACGGCTGATGCCGATGCTCTACCCGCATCGGCGCTGGCACTAGTTGCGGAATGTGCTGCCTCCACCGCAGCTGCCGTAGCTGCAGCTGCATTGCGCGGAATATCCGCGATGTCACGAGCAAGCGCCAACTCATTGAGCTTGCGCACATAGTCCGTTTGCCCGGGATAAAAATTGGCTGGCATCAGATTTCCTCTACAGTAATGGATGTGGAATAACGTTCGAATTGCGGCGTGGTGACGGCAATCGCCTCGGGCAGCTTGCCGTACACTTGGTGATCCTGCTCCAGCAAGGGGTCGTCGGATTCCGGAAAGAGGCTGATGAAGACCGGACGCGACTTGCCATTGCCGCGCAAGATGGCCATCAACTTGCTGCGGTCGGGTGGCGACATGGCAGTCAGGCTCAGAGCCAGCTTGCGGCTGCGCGGTCCCACATTCGTCAGCAAATCACCGCCCTCGTTGCGGTAATGCTGGCTGGCGTCGTCGGCCGTCACCGAAGCGCCATAATCGGCATTGCTTTCAGGCGACCAGTACATGCCGGCGACCAGACGCGACGCCTCGATGTAGCCGGCAGGATTGAGCGCGTCATCGATGTCAATTTCCAGCTTTTCCACCCAAGCCGGTGCAAACCAGATGCGCCCGTAGGCGCCGCCGCCAAACGAAAAGGCGTTCACACCCAAGGGTTCAAGACCCCAGTCCCAGGCACCCAGCGGCTGGTGCGCACAGGCCTGCACCGTGCCAGTGTCGAATGCGGGTGTCGAATCGCTCGCCAATACGTAGCCGCGCACACGCAAGGTGGCGGCCGAACTCAAGTTGCAAAATGGCAGCGCTAAGGCGCCGATCAAAGCGGTCGAGGGAAAAACAGCGCGCAGGGTGGCGCTCGTGCCTGTGGATCTCCATACTTCGGATTTAATGTCCGTCAACAGGTTTGCTGCGGTGAGCCCCCCCGACTGGCTCGATGCCGTGATGACGGCCACGTCAGACGCATTGTGGTGGATGATGCGTAAATTCGTCATAACATATTCTTTCCTGTGATTTGCAAAATATCTCTACGGCAGGAAGCTTCCATCTATTACCAGGAATGGCGAAGGATGACTTACCGTTGAGTCTTTACCCCGCTGGCCTTGCGATTCAATCCTCTTGAATGTGAGCCCTGCCGAATATCCCACCGTATTGTTCGCGGTGCGCAAAAGAAAATAGCGGCGATTCGTCAGGATGTAGCCAGGCTCAAGATCAAAATACGAAACATTGTAGAAAGGCGCATTTCCAATGGCGATTGGACGGTCAACGGGAGGAATCCTGACACTTTCACCCAGCGATCCGGACGCAATCGGGAAAGTGATATTCGGCGTGCCAAAATCATGGGTCACGTAGTGCTCCTTACTATGCCGTAAGATCAAACCAAACTTTGAGCGTGCCTGGGATATGGTGGAAAAGGCCCAAACATCTACAGCTTCCTGCCTGTCAAATTTTTCCCAATCTCCTCCGGCACCGCAATACACCCCCACCATATGGACACCATCCTGATACGATGTGCCAAAAATTCCGACACGCCGGCCAAGCGGCAAATCGAACGCCCACAGCACCGGGCGATCCGTGGCAAACGTATATTGGGAATAGCCTGTCTGCCATGCGCCATCCTTGTAGTAAGGCTGCACAATTTTCAAAAAATTCGCTTTACCTATGCAGGCGGTACCAGGGGTATCGCTATCGACAACAAGATCACCAGCGGCATTCAGAATGCGAAGTGTATTTGTCATTTCAAATACACCCCCGCTGTCGTCGTACTGGTTGATGGCAAACCGCTGCTAACGGGAAAAATAAAACGCGGATAGCCAAGTGTTTCGTCATAGGACCACTCCACATGATTTTGCCCATCGCCATACACCACCATCGGCATGCGGCCACGCGGCAAGCCAGGAAAGATGATGGTTTTTCCTGTCGCCGGAATGGCGAATATCCCAAGACAGACTCCGCCTGCCGCCTGCCGTGAATCGAATATCACCCGGCCTGTATCGGTACGGAGTATCAACGCGGCGGCCCTCATAAAGCCATGCCCAGTTCTATCACCGCCCGGCCATCTTTATTGAACACGTAAAATCCGTTCGCATTGAGTTCAATTCGTTGATATCCAGTCACCTCGCTGGGCGTCGAACGCAAATAAAACGTGCCATCCGCATTAATGACGACATTGCCATTGGCGGACTTGCAAGTGTCGCTGAAGGTCAACGCCCCCGTCTTGGTCGAAATCGCCTCCAGCGAGCCAAACTTGGCATAACTCTGGAACGGCGTCGTCCATACAGTCTGCTTCGTCACCGGATCGTAGTTGCCGCTGGACTGAAACCACACCTGCCGTTCCGCCGGTGCGCCATTGATGGCCGCGCCCCAGGGACGCGTCTCGCCCCAGGTACCCACGGGGGGATAGGCGTCGCCCTGTACCGTTACGCTGGCCGGATCGAAGGCCAGCGCATAGCCGTCGATCAGCGTGAAGCACTGACGCGCTGACTTGCCGCTGCTGCCATTCGAGCCAGGCACGCCATTCGCGCCGTCCTGCACTTTATTGACGATCTGCTGCGCCGTGAACGTCACGCCGCTGTCGTGCGTGCAGCAAGGTGGCGGTAACGGTGACCTGCTGCACCGACATGGCGCTATAGGCAAGGCTGCGCATGTTGCCGCTGCCGCTCAGGACGCCGCCAGCGCTACAGCTGAATTGCACCGTGCCGGGCAAATTGATTTGCGTGGCCTTGAAATTGATGGCGGCCGGCGAGCCGGCGCCGCTGGTGCTGACGTGGAACACGGGCGTGTCCACCGTCAGCAGCAGCGCGGCCCCCGCTTCCGGCGCCGTCAACCTTGGTGACGTTGCCTGCAACAGCACGTCGCGGTCATTCATGATGGTACTCATACGACAAACCCCACTTTCACATGTCCAGTCAACCAATCCGGGGCCAGTGATACAACCTGCCCCGCCACGCCGTTTTCCATGCCAAAGCGTGGATGCGTGACTGTCACGGCCTGTCCCAATTCCAGCGCCAGCATCTCCGCCGTGCCGTCGAATTCGTAAACCATGCGCGGCACGCGGCCAATTGCCAGGCGGCGCTGCGCCTCTGCCTCGGCATCGACGCGGCGCAGCAGCATGGTGTCCTGCTGCAGCGGTTCCGCGTCGAGCCGGTAGGCCGCCTGTATCGCACTGTCCGCAAGGGTGGCCGTCAGCCACTCCGTTTCAAACAAATCCTTGTGCTGGACTGGGATACCGGTCAGCAAACCCGTTTGCACGGTCCAGTTCTTGCAGAAGCCCAGCTTGACGGATGCCATCGGTGCGCTGCGGCTGACTGGCGTCAGGCTGCCCGCCACCATGTGCTGCGGCCCTACCTGCGTCGGCGAGCCGGCGGGAGGCAGGCTGATTTGCAGCAGCCGCAGCTGCCCCAGGCGGGACATCACCAGCTGCGCGCCCAAGCTGGACGCCAGCATCTGGCAGGCATTGAGCACATTCGTGCGACCGGCCAGAAACAGGCCCACCGCTTGCGGATGCGCGGCATCAAACGCCGCCAGGTTGGGCGTATCGAGGTCGCCATCGGCAAAGCGGTCGCCCGCCTTGCCGTAGCCTGTCGCCAGGCGCCGCACCAGCGCGGCCACCGTATTGGCATAGGCGCCAGGACGATCGCCCTGCACAGTCACGGTAACTGTCCCGGCAGGCGGCGCCGCCAGGATGACGGTGCCCCTGGCCTTGTCAGCCGCCATTCGTACCGGCAACCCGTTGTCGCGCACTTCGATGATCCCTTGGATGGCGCCGTCATGCACCTGGTACTGCAGCAAGGCCGGATCGGCCAGCAGCGGCGTGATGTTGTGCACCTCGCCAAAGGCCAGCGGCAGCACGGCGTCCTTGTTCGGCGTCGCGCCCCCCAGCTTGGCCTCGCTGACAGGCGTATTCAGGCGTTGCAGCTTGTCGCGCAGTTTCAGGGCCAGCCTGTCACGGCCTTTCGGCGCGATGTCGGCCACCACGCCATTGAAGATCATGCGAAAGTCACCGCGGAGCCAGCGCGGATCGCCGATCCAGGCACGAATCGGACGGTTCATCCACACATCATCGAGCCAGGCATCACGGATGCCGGACGGATTGTGGATCTCGATGTCGCCCGCCGACAGACTGGCCTCGCCGTCCAGCGAAAGCTGTTCGGTGAACTGCATGCCCGTCGAGACGATGGACTGGTACGCCAGGTTCGGCGGCGTATCGTCGGGCGCCGTGACATACGCACCCGTGCTCAGGAAACGGGTACGCTCCTGTCCACCGCTGTACACGGCCACCTCGATCAGCACCAGACGGCGCGCCGAGGGATTGCGCAGCCACGCGGTGAACTGCGCGTCGCTCATGGCCCCATTCAAGGTTTCGTTCATACTATGCTCGCTTTCGATTGACTGGCCCAGACCGTGGCACGGGCCGCTTCCAACGCGCCGGCTGACACCTTGTCGGCGGCACGTTCATTGGCGTCGTAATTGCTGCTGATGATGGCGCCCGTCTGCTGGTCCTGATCGGCGCGCAGCTGACGCACTTCCTCGCGCAAGCCCTTGATCTCTGCCACCAGCGCTTCGTTGACGCCGTCGCCGGCACTGAAATATAACGCTGCATCGCTTGCGCCGCCGGCGCGTCGACCACCACCTCGTCAACGGCGGCAAACGGCATGCCGAAAGCGGACGCGAACTGCATCCCGCCTGTAATATCGACGTTGCCACCTGCCCGCAATGCCGCGCCCAGCGCATCGACCGCTTCCTTGATGCCGACCGCCGTCTTGTTCAAATTGATCAACTGCCCTACCTGCGTGTCGAGGGTCGTCAACTGCTTCTGCGCATCGCTCATCTGCGTGCCGGCAATCGCAGCCAGCGCCGCCAGGTCAGCCTGCACCCGTGCCGCATCGGCCGCATAGGCATCGCTCGATGATTTCACTACTTGGTTCGCCGTCAGGTACGCCGTGGCCGCCGCCGTCAGCGCCGATTGCGCCGCCGCGTCACCCGTCTTCGCCTTGGCAAGCGTTTCCTCATACTGGCGCTGCGCCTCAGCCATTTTCTGCATTGGCGTCAGGGTCGACAAGCTGCCCAGCAGCAGGGAATCCTTGAAAGAGCGGATGCCATCGCCGAAGGTTTTCAGGCGATCGATGGTGGATTTGAGGGCGGAGGATTCCGTCTCGTAGGCGCTGGCGATGTCTTGCCGCGCCTGCAGCTGGTCATATAGCGCCCGGTTGGAAGCATCGACCAAAGTACGCTCGCGGACACGCAATTGCGCCGAAGTCATCGTCATCTGGTCGAGCTTTTCCTGGATGCCCTTGCGCTCGTCGGCGATACCCTGCTCCGATTTTGTCAGGTCTTCCGTCGCCGCATGCGTCTTCGCAAATGCATCGGCCAGTGCCATCAGGCCCGCATACTGCTCGGCGCCCGTCTTGGTGGCCAATGCGCCGGAATTGGCCAGTTGCAAGACCGTGTCCTTGAATTGCGCGCGCGTGGTCACGCTGGCATAGCCCAGGGCTGCCATCTGTTCCGTCACGTGCTTTTGCACTGGCGCCAGGCGCTCGGCTTCGGTCAAGTAGTTTTCGGCAAAGAACGCGGTCCGATTTCCCAGTGCTTCCACACCGCCGGCAGCCTTGACCAACTGCTCGCGTGCCGCCAGGGACGCCACGCCAACGGCGCCGAATGCCTGCTGTGAGGTGCTGCCCAGGGTAGCCAGCACCGCATCGACAACAGCGTAGTGGCCTGCCAGACGCTGCAGCGCGGCGCTCGCCGACTCGCCTTTCATGCTCAGCTGCGACAGCGATGGCACCAGTTCCTTTGCCATCGCATCGCCGACGCCGGTAAAGAAGTCGGCAATGGCTTTCTGGTTCGCGGCGTCGTCCTTGGTCATGACAATATTGAGCGACTGCGTGCGTGTGGCCAGGCTATCCGTGTTGACGCCCAATGTGCTGGCGAAGGCGCCCGTCACCGCCTTCATCTGCGCATACGTATCGCCAAGCGATGCCGCCAGCTCGGCATCGACTTCAGAGCGGTCGGTACCTTTTTTATTCTTGCGGAAAAGGCCGCCTTTCTGGGTCCAGTTCGAATAACTCTCTCCCGTAAAGCCATCGGCACCGAGACTGCCGGAAATGCCGGCGCTGCTGACCTTTTTCTCGCCCATGCCGAACAGACGGTTCGCTGCTCCGCCCAGCAGGCCACCCACCAGCGCGCCCACGGCAGTACCTATCACCGGGAAAACGCTGCCAACGACAGCCCCGATCGCCGTGCCAGCATTGACGATGCCATTGCGGCCATATTCTCCTGAAATCATCTTGCCGCCATACACGCCGCCCATGACGCCGGCGGCGACGCTTGCCGCCGCGCCCGCACCGGTGGCGAATGCGCCATTGGCCCCGGCCGTGTATGGGGTGCCTTGCAGCATGCTCATGCCACGTTGCACGCCATTGGCCACCGAAGTACCAATACCGGAAAGTCCGCTGGACAGTGAATCGTAGATGCCCTTCGCCGAACTCAGGAGCGACTGGATACCGCCGCCGTTGGCCACGCTACCCTGCGCCTGCGCCGCGCCCGGATTCAGGAACGAGGCAAAGCCGGCCGCGATGGGCGACATGATCGGTTGCAGCACGAGGTTGTTGAACATGCTCTTCAACTTGTCCTTGAACATCGTCGCCAGGTTCTTGCCACCTTCGAAGCCATTCATGAAGGCGTCAGTCAGCGATTTTTCAATGTCCTTGGCACTGGCAGCCCAATCATCGGAGGCCTTCTTGGCCGCAGCGGCAGACGCTTCCTTGGCGGCCAGTCCTTCCGTCGCCGTCATGCTGCGCTGCTTGGCATCGATCAGAGCATTCAAATACTCGATCTGGGCCGCATTTTCCTTGCCCACCGCCAACGCCGCGCGCTGTTCCTTCAGCAGCGCCATTTCGTTTTGCGCGATGGCGGCTTTGCTCATGCCATACACCGCTACCAGCTTTTCGCCAGCTTCGGCCTCCTTGACGGCATCGGCAACGGCTTGCGTCCGTGTATCGGACAGCGCTTTCGCGTCTGCCAGCGCCAGCTCCGCCGCTGCCCTGGCCATCTTGTCCACCTCGATCTCGTCGAGATGGGCCTGTATCACCTTGCGCCTGACGTCGAACCCCGCCTGCTGCGACGCGGTCACTTTGCTCGTCCGATCCGCCAGGATTTCTTTCAACCGATAATCGAACTGTTGTGCCTCATTCAGCTCGGCATAACCTTCGGCCTCGCGCTTCAGGTCGCGGGCTTTACCACGCATGTCATCCATCATGGATTCGAAAGGCGTTGGCGGAGCGGGAGGCATCGGCACGCGTGTAGCCGGTCCATTCTTCGGTTTGCCCTCCGCGCCTTGCTCCTCAAGCTGCTTCAGCTTGCCGCGCAGCTCATCGAACTCACTCTGGAGCCTTGCCAGGCTGCTGTCCAACCCGGCCTTGTCCAGGGACTTGTATTTCCCCGTGCGATTGCGCACCGCCTCCATTTCCGTCGATATCTCTATCATGCGCGCGCCAGCCGGGGTATCCAATCCCTGCCCGGACACGCCCAGCTTTGCCAGCTCATTGCGCTTTGCCAGCTGAACCATCTGCTTGTCGAGTTCAGCAATGATATCTTTGGTACTTTTGCGCATGGGCTCTACGGCCTTCTCCGCATTGTCCTTCGATGAATTCCCCCACATATTCCAGGCAGTAACACCTAATCCTACGACAGTCACCAGCAAGCCGATATAACCGCCCATGAATGCCAAGGCTCCCTTCAGCACCCCAGCAGCCACGGATGCAGCGCGCGTTGCAGTCGTTTGCGCCACCAATGCAGCCGCATGGGCCTCGGCGGCAACTGCAGCGCGGGCCTGGGCCGGGATCAGTCCATTGGTGGTCAACGCCAGCGCCACGTCGGCCTGGCTGGCGCGTATCGTCGCTTGCAATTCAGCCACGCGCGCGGTCGCCAGTACCGAGGTGGCGGCGGTCGCCGTCACGTCGGCATTCGCCGCCGCCAGGGTGGATGCAAGCAAGGCCCGGTTGGCCGTGACCTTGCTATACGTAGCCACGACGACGCCGGCAGCCCAGGCGCCAAATTTCGCGGTGGTCAGCGTTTCCAGCACGCCAACGACCAGGGTCAGGTTATTCGACAGAAATTCGAGGCCGCTCGTCATCAGGCGCACGGCGCCGCTCGACTCCGCCTGCCTCGCCGTGAATTCCATCACGTTATTGCTCAAGACTGTAAAGCTGCCGCCGATGGTTTCGAACTGCACGGCTTCCTTGCGCAATTCGCCCAGCGCGTTCGGCAGCGCGATGGCCATCACCTCGGCGGTGATCAATCCTGCGCCTGCAAAACCGGCAAGCGCTTCTTGCGACACGCCCAGACCGGCGGCCATTGCCGCCATGACTTCAGGGGCGGCCTGGCTGATGGCGTTAAATTGCTGGCTGCTCAAGGCGCCATCGGCGAAGGCATCGGACAGCCCCTTGACGGCGGTAGCGGAATCGGCCGCGGAGGCGCCGCTGACCTTGACGCCCAGATTGAGGGCCTCGGTGATGCCGGCCACTTCGGCCTGGCTGATGCCCAGTTTTTTGGTCGCATCGTTCATTTGGGCATACAACCCCGCTGTGGCAGCAAGGTCCGTCTGCCCCGAGGCGGCAATGCGCTTGACGTTGTCGTACGCCTCGCCATATTCCTGCGTGGAACTGGTCGACATGCGCAATTGCGCAGTCAGTTTCGTATATTCGTCGGACAGTTTGACGATCTGGCCGATATTGTTGGAAATACCCAGGCTGGACAGTATCTCCGTGTATTTTTTCGTGACATCTTCAAGTTTGAAAGTCGACTTGGCAGCCCGTTCGCTGGCCTCGCGCATTCGTTCCAGGTCATCTGCGGCAATGCGCACACTGAGCGTATCGATGCGTATCTGTAATGTTTCAATTTCAACGGTCATAATTTACCCATAAAAAAAGCCACCGCAAAGGTGACTGTGCAATCGAGGCCACCTTCGCGACGGCTGTTGTGTTTTCCGTGTCACCTCTGCTGTAAAAATCAGGGCAAAACCAGGGCTAAAGCGAACTGTTTTGATGGGAGATATACGCTGCGTCGAGCTGATCGACCAGTTCCTCTTCCCATACCGTCAGACGGATACGATGCCGCAGTTGCCATGCCAGGATATCCAGGCTGCTCAAGGGATTGACCGCCATGCCGTTCTGCCGCTTGCGGCTCATCTGCACAAAAAACTGCCACACATGCGCCAGTTCAAACGGCAGTTGCGCGCGAACGGGAGCCTGCGGCTCCCGGTAAAGTGGATGGCGCTTCGCGGCATCCAGGTGCTCGCCTTTCGCATTGCCATCGGCCGCCTTTGCCGAACGCTCAAACTGTTCGTCGGCAAAGAGCAGCAAGGCGGTGGCTAGACCGTCAAAAAATTGCCGTCCGCCTCGAGCGCAGCCAGCACTTTTTCCTGCCAGGACGGCATTTTTTCAAAAATCGCCTTCAGCAAAGCCGGGGAAGGTTGTACCGGCACGCCCTTGTCGACGAAACCAGGCATGCCCACCACCACAGCGATGGCGATCTTCATGTTGCGGTTTTCCGCCAGGTCATACAGTTCCGCCGCGCCTTCGTCCGTCTTTGCATCGATTTGCTTGCTTTTTTGCACCGAGCGTTTGATCGCCACCACCGACGTTTCACGGATCACGGCACGGTACTGATCGGAATTTTTGCTGACGATGTCAAAGCCCGCCTTGTGCGCGCCGTCATCGTCAAACAGCACCGACACCAGGTGAACCTGGTCCACAGCCTTGTTGCCATCATTCAACAGGGAGATATCAAAACCAGCCGAGGCGATCATTTGTGCGTTGTTCATATATTTTTTCTTTCTTGATTGAGGTAAAAGTAAAAAGGCCGCCACCAAGGCGGCCCCGGTACAGGTACTAGCCGCTTACAGCGCGCTGTCCTGGATGCTCAAGGTGGTCGCTTCATGCTGCGCGTCGGCGCCCTTGTAGCGCAGGACGTCGAAGGCGCAGGTGACGATCTTGTTTTTCTCGCCGTCGTCGATCTTGGCCGAGGTGATCTTGATGCGGCCCATGGCCAGCGCCAGCACGTCGGCGGTCGGCGCCGTGCCCGACGCCATGGCGTAGGCCAGCGGGATTTCCGTCTCGGACTTGAAGTAGTCGAGGTAGGTGGCGTCCTGCAGCAGCACCGTGAACTGGCCCGAGCCCATCACCTTGCCGCGCGAGGCGGCCGTGGCGTACTTCGAGCCGATCACCGGATCGACCTTGACCTGACCATCGAGCGAGACGGACATGCCGGTGCAGATCTGCGACGGGATGCCGTTCACCGACAGCATCGCCGTGGCGCCCGAGAACTTGCCGGAAACCGGCGCGGCCAGCGGCGTGGGGAAGTACGGCACGGCCGTGGTCGGGCCTTCCGCCTTGCCCATCAGGGTGAAGTCCAGGCTGGTGATGCCGTTCGGCTGCACGGCGATGTCCATCTTGCTGACCAGCTGGTCGACGAAGCTGCGGTGCACGCCGATCTTCGGGTCCTGCACTTCGGCCGTGAACCAGTCGGTGGTGTGGCCGCTCAAGGGGGTGAAGCTGCGCTTGCCCACGGCCGCCACGCCGACCGAGTGCCGGCCGCCTTGACGATCATGGCCGAACCGTCCATGAACTGGCCATTCAGGTTGGTCGCCGTCACCGACGTGACGAAGAAGTTCTTAGCATTGTTGGCGGCGGCCGGCGCCGTCATGCCGGTGATGCGCACCACGCTGCCGGCGCGAAAGCCCTCGGCCAGCCAGGAACCGGCGCTGCGCGTCAGGCCGGAGGCGGCGGCAGCGATGGTGGTTTGCGCGGCAGCGACGCCGCCGGCCGTGAAGTCGCGGCGCAGCAGCGCTGCCATCAGCGGCGCATAGGTGCCGCACGCCGCTTCGGCCTTGATGGCGCCCGTGGTGCGGAAATTGCCCAGGCGGGTATCGCCCTGCTGCTGGCTGGCGTCGATTTCGGCGCTGGCGTATTTGTCCGCTTCCGTGTCGAAGGTGGCCGTGACGCGGGGATAAATCTGGCCGCCGCCGGCGGCGGCCTTGCTGCCTTCGGCGCTTTGTTTGCTGATAACGATCAAGCTGTCGATGCCGTTTGCTGTCGATGCCATAAGTAATACCTTTCGTGGGATGAAAAAAAAGACCACAGCTGTGGTCTTGAGGGGTGGAACTGCCAAGTATCGGGAAAATAAAAAGCCCGCGCGGTGAGGCGGCGGGCTGGCGTCCGGATGGCGCGAGGCCGTGCCGGACGGAATGGGCGAAGGGGGCCATGAAGGCGGTTCGCTGCGCTGATTTCCCCTATCGGTGTCGCGCCGAAAGCGCGTCTATTACGAGTGGAGAAGCATGTGGTCCTGCGGTGTTGCCGGTGTTGCTGTTGCTGCGTGATCGAGACTCTATTGTAGGGGCATTTTTTTCAGGGCCAGGCATATTGCAAAAAACTTTTCAGTGACCCAGGCGGCGCATGGCGCGGGCGCCGTGCGACTGAAAAATGCTTTCCAGCTCGCTGACCATGTCCTTGATGCGTTCGAGCTCGAAACCGCCGGAGCAGCTGATGGCCGCTTCGCCGGCGCCGTGGCAAGCCTTGCAGACGACGGGCGCGCGCCGGCCTGCATGGCGGCGACGACGCCCGTACCATGGCATACCTTGCATTTGCTGTCGAGCCAATGCGCGAGCGAGGCTTCGGCCACGCGGCGGTACAGGGTATTGGCTGCCTGCGCATCCCAGGCCGTATGCGCCTTGACCCAGCGCCGCGCGCGGCCCTTCTGCGTCACTGCCGCCGTCCAGGCGCGCAGCAGCTGCGCCAGGTTGCCCGCATTGCCTTCGAACAGGCGGCTGACGGTGCCGTCCGCGTATTTGACGCGGCACAGCAAGGCGCCCATGTCGCCGGCCAGCGCGGCGGCCGCGATCACGTCCAGGTCGTGGTGGACGGCATCGTCGCGCAGGTTCTGCGACGACAGCGATGCGATGAATTTTTCTGCAAATCCCATGATTTTCTCCTCGTTGATTCTGGTCTTAATTTTCCTGCGCCGGTCCGAACAGGGCCGCCACCAGCGGATCGCGGCGCGCCGCACCGCGTGGCCAGCTGGCCGTGCGGCGCACTGCTGCGGCGGCAGTTCGGCCCAGCCGTCGACCTCGTCGTCCTGCTCGCCCAGCGCATACAGGGCGGGCCGCTGGCGCCCCGGCTCCGTGCAATGGCGCTGCGCCAGGTGAATCTGTCCCATGCCGCACATGTGGCGCAAATAGCGGCTCATGGTGCCCGCATCGAGTCCCAGCAAGGCGGACAATTGCGCCGCGCTGGCCTGGCCCTGCTCGCGAATGTACTGTGCGATGCGGGCGATATGCAGCTGCGACTTCTTGCTGCGTCCCTGTAACTGGCGCCCCTGCCGCGGCACCGCCCTGCTTTCAACCGACTGACTGCTGTTCAACATCTGCCTGACCTCCCGTGGTGTCGCCCACCGGTAAACGCTGTAGTACGTTTGCGACAGGCAACGAGTGGACTTTATCAATCGCTAATGTTAAAGTCAAGCATTTGGTAATTTATCAAACGGTAAATTTCAGGTTTAATGTGGAGATGAATATGTATCAATACAGACGCGACCGCTGCTGGCCCTGATCCGCGAACACTACGACAACACACGCAAGAAGATTTCCGACGTCAGCGGCTGGAGCGAGGCGCGCATCTCGCAAATCCTCTCGCCCACCTACCGCGAGGGACGTGCCTTCAGCGAGAAGATCGCGCGCAAGCTGGAAGCGGACCTGCAACTGGACAGCATGTATTTCGACCAGGGCGCGGCGCCCGACCAGGCGGCGCTGGCCGCACGCGCGCTGGCCGGCGTGCAGCCTGTGGTCGTGGAAGATGGCGAGGACGAGCGTTTCTACCCGATTCGCAAGGTCAAATTGCGCCTGTCGGCCGGGATCACGGGCTTTGCCATCGAACCGGAAACGCACGACGGCAGCACCATCAGCGTGCCGCGCAGCTGGGTCGAGCGCAATGGCTACCACCCAGAAAAACTGGTGGCGATCAAGGTCAAGGGCGAGAGCATGGAGCCGGCCCTGTACGAGGACGACGTGGTGATCATCAATACGGCCGACAACCGGCCGGCCGACGGCATCGTGTTTGCCATCAATTACGAAGGCGAGCCGGTGGTCAAGCGCATGGCGCGCGATATCGGCGAGTGGTGGCTGACGTCGGACAACCCGGACCAGCGCAAATACCACCGCAAGCTATGCCGTGGCAATGAATGCCTGATCGTCGGCCGGGTCGTGCGCAAGGAAAGCGACCGGATCTGAACAGGCGCGACGCGCATCTCAGGGCAAGCGCCATCCCTTGTAGGCGGCGGCATCGTCCATCGGCAGGGGCGCCGCAACGCCGGTGGCATGGGCGAAGCTGACGTAATCGACGATATCGATGCGCACGGCAATATCGTCCTCGCCAGGAGGACAGGTACGCAGCCTGAACGTCAAGGAAACGCAGGACGCTGCTGCGGGTCCGGAGTATTTATGGCCGAATACTTTCCATACGGGCGTAGCGCCCTGCTGGCGTATGCCGGCAAGCCACAGGACGCCAGGCAAGGCCAGCTCGCCAGGACTGCCCCAATCCCATGGCTGGCCCGATACTGCATCAACCCGTGTTGCGTCCCCCAGCTCGGCCATTACCGCCAGCATCGATGGCACCACCGCCCGGTTCTCGGCCATCCCGATCCAGAAACACTCTTCGTCCGCCAGCGGCAGCAGCCATGCACCTGCCGCATTGCGCCCGATTGGCAGCGCACCGAGACTGGCAGGAGGTTGCTCAACCAAACCCGTCGGCGGATAACGGAAACGCTGAAAGGTCAATGTCAAATGCTGCCCCAACGCAAGGCGGCCAGGCGTCATGGCAGCGGCGCGGGTACCAGCAGTTCCAGCGCGGATGGCGGCAGCTGCAATTGCCGCGCCTTCATCTGCCAGGGATCGGCCTGCGCAGGCGGCGCCATGGCCATGGCAGGGACGACAGGCGCAGGCGAAGCGAGGGCCTTGCGCAAGGTAGCGCTTACGGCATTCCGGATATCCGCATCGATAGCCCACGCCATAAACGGTGGCAAGGGGGCAAGCGCCTGTACCCGGCTCCACATGGCGGAAGGAAGGTTGATACGTCCACCTTGCGCAGCCCGCACCAGCAAGGGCCAGCTGCGCGCGAACAGGGGCGGCCCATCGAGCGCCACATCCTGCGGCACCCTGATGTCGGGGCACTGCAGGGCCAGCGCCACCCAGTCAGGGTGCGTGGATCCGAGCAGAGGCAGTAACGATTGCACGACAGGATCGAGTTTGCCCATGGGACGATACCGGTCGCGCTCGAACTCCAGCAGCAACAGGTGGGCGCCTATGAGGCCGAGGATAGGATTGTCTGCATTTTGCAGCAACAGGTCTTCCAGACCATCACTGAGTATGCGCCGTTCGTCGGCAAGCGCCAGACGGGCGTTCTCGGCCAGTTGATCACTGCCATAATCCAACGGAGCGCCCGTTACGACCCTGTGCATCATCAGCGACACACGCGGCCGCACGGATAGCTTGTCCGTGCCGGGGGTACCTCGGCGCAACAGGTACACTTCCAGCCGCCATCCCTTGCGGATAATCAAACTCTGTTCCAGTACGGTGCCATCCTTCAACGTCTGGCGCAGGAAATACGGACCAGGCACCAGCTCCCTGCTGCCCACGGCATACGGATCGGCGTCGCGCTGCAATGCCGCATCGCGCGCGCAATCGAAAACGGTGGTACCGTCGGCATCGACGACGGATACACCGTGCCACGGTTCGCTGTGCATCAACTTGGCATTTCCGCCAGCATAGGCGCGCACCATGAGCAGCAGCACTCCGTTGCCCGCATCGACCGCCTGCCTGCTGGCCGCCTCGAGCGCCCGCATTCGGGCTTCGGTATGCGCCGGCAGCGAGGATGTTGCTCCAGGCAAGGGGACTACCGCCGATGGCGGAAGCGTGACGCTGGCGGCATCGATCGATATATTGTCGCGATCGAGCATGATGACGCGCTGGCTGATGGCGCGGCCGGAGCGCATCTTGATCTTGAACAAGCCGAACGGCAATGACACCGCCAAGCTCCCTGGCTGGCTGTCAACCAGCGACAGGCGCTGATCGATGACAAAGATCTCCGTGGTCAGGTTCCCCGGATCGACCTTGAGGCGGAAGATTTCCTCCACTGCGGGCATCTCGACCTCAGGCCCCGTTTCCTGTACCTGAACCCGCATGTCGCACAGCACTTCAAAGCCCTGCGACAAGCCCAGGGCCGGTACCTGCAGCAAGTAAAGTCCCGGCGCCAGCAACTGCTCCGTTCCATCGACGGTGAACTGCTGCGCGACAGGCGGCACGCCGCTCCACAGCCAGGCGGCATGGCCAAGCGCCTCAGGCGCGAATTCGAACGCCACGCGATAGCGCAATGGTGCGATGCCGCGGGCGAAAACCAGCGCGCGGTCCTCCTGCAGGATTTCAGGTTCCAGCGCGACCTCGCTGCTGGCGCGTTGGTCCTCCGTCATCAGGGCCGACTGGGCATTGCGCACCCAGTCGGCCAGGCTGCGCCCCGTGACCCGGCCGTTATGGTCGGCCGCCGCCCCGCGCAAGCCTTGCAGCAAGGCCCAGGTAAACACCCCGTGCACCTTGCCGTCGGCCGGCATGAGCCTTTCGACCGCCTTCAACGGCCGCTGCGCGGCAAAAGCCACAAAGTTGGCCCGCGGCGGGATGCCGGCATTAATCACGTTCAACAGCGGATCGCGCACCGGCTCGAGCGCCATGCGATCCATGCAGCAGTCCATCCACAGCACGAATTCACGAAACAGTGCGCTGTCCTGCAGCCAGTTGAGCCAACCGGTGGCGTGGATATGGGCATTCATGCGCGGCGTGGCATCGGCGGTAAACAGGCAAGCACTATTGCGCCGGCTCGAAAAACCATGGCCCGTCATGAACAGGTACAGACGCTCCCCCACCTGCATGCTCTTGCGAGCTAGCCGGTTGGCTTCGGCAAGGTCGGCGATCCGCGCCAGCGCCGCCTCCAGTTCGGAGCCCGTGGGCCGGGGCTTGCCCGCCACGACCGCCGCGGCATCGGAAATAATGACGTGGATCGTGCTGTCATCGGCAAAGGCGCCGCCTTGCGGATCCAGCAACCACTCCTTGATGGCATCGACATCGTTAACGGGGCCGAGCAGCCTGGCCGGTTGTTTATCCTCGCCCAGTCCCGGATAGTCGTCAATGCCGATTAATATCGCATGGTCCGGCATATATCCCCCTCGCTTATCGGTAGGTATCTCTGATGAATTTCTTGTCCTGCTCGGACAAGCGGGAATTGAAGCCGACCGAGGTGCCATCCTCCGTCCACGCCAGCGGGATCGGATACATCATGATCGAATCACGATCCAGCTTGGTCGCCACCACCTGATCCAGCGTATACTTCTGGAACATGTTGCGCTCGATCGTATCCATGTCCCAGTTGTTCGGCGGCCCGCTCAGGTCGCGGATCACGGCATCGCGGTTCCATTTGATGCCGCCGTCCCTGGGGTTCATGTGTTCATGCGTCAAGCCGAGCAAATGGCCGAATTCATGCAGTACCACGCTGCGCACTTCCTCATCGCTGGACCCCGTCGTCAGCCAGCCGAAGTTCATCGTCGGCTTCGGTTCCGGTATGCTCCTGCACATGGTGCCCATGTAAGACCACGAACCATTCCCCTGCTGGAATGCGATGCGCACGTCGCTAGGGCCGTGCTGGACGAATGAGAATGTCAGATTCGCCAGCTTGTCCCATTCATTGGCAACCTGGCGCACCCGCTCTTGCAATTCCGCATTGCCCTCAAGAAAACGTATGGTGATGACGCTATGATCCGGCCATTTCGCGTCCCGCAAAAGGACGCCCTTGGTCTGGTGCTCAAGCACCTCGCGCTGCTTGGGGTCGATGTCTTTGCTCGTAAAACAACTGCAATAGTATTGTTTATTCGCCGGCATGGTCGTCTCCCGTCATGGTGAGGATGGATATCAGGACTGGTATGAATAGGGAGAAAACAGCAGTGCAGTGCAGTGCAGTGCAAGCCTGACAGGCAGCGGCCGTATCTCCTTTCCATAAGACGGACGCCAATGAAAAAAGGTTCATTTTTATTTTTTCGCAACTATCGATCGCCTGCGCCTGGGTACGGGCCCATCGTGATGAGGGCCCGTCAGGCCGATCAGACTGCCAGTGCGCTTTGAATGTGCTGCAAGCATGCCGGATCGTCCATCGACGTCAGGTCGCCCGGGCTGCGTCCTTCGCAGATGGCCTGGATCGAACGGCGCAGCAGCTTGCCCGAACGCGTCTTCGGCAGCTGCGCCACGAACAGCACGCGCGCGGGCCGCGCCACGGCGCCCAGCTGACGGTCGACCACGGCCATCACTTCGCGTTCCAGCAGCGCCTTCGCCTCGATGCTGTCGACGCCCTGCGGATTCTTCAGGATCACGAAAGCCATCGCCACCTGGCCTTTGAGCTTGTCCTCCACGCCCACCACCGCCACTTCCGACACGTTCGGATGGCTGGTGATGCTTTCCTCGATCTCGCGCGTGCCCAGGCGGTGGCCGGCCACGTTGATGACGTCATCGGTGCGGCCCAGAATAAAATAATAGCCGTCCGCGTCGCGCACGCCCCAGTCGAAGGTGGAATACACTTGCCGCCCGCCGAAGGTGGACCAGTAGGTGTCGACGAAACGCGCATCGTCGCCGTAGACCGTCTGCATGCAGCAGCCCGGCGGCAGCGGGCCTTCCAGCACCAGCACGCCCTTCTCGTTGGCGCCGCACTCCTCGCCCGTCGCCTCGTTGAGCAGTTTGACCTGGTAGCCGTACATGGCCAGACCCGGACTGCCCAGGCGCGTCGGGGTGTCGGCCACGCCTTTCGCCACCGACAAAATCGGCCAGCCCGTCTCCGTCTGCCAGTAGTTGTCGATGATGTCCACTTTCAGCTCGTCAGCGATCCATTGCGAGGTGGTTTCATCGAGCGGCTCGCCCGCCAGGTACAGCGCCTTCAGGGAGGACAGGTCGTATTTGCGCATCAGTTCCACCGGATGCTTGCGCAGCACGCGGATGGCCGTCGGCGCCGAGAACATGCGCGTGACCTTGTATTTTTCAACGATGCTCCACCAGATGCCCGCATCGGGGCAGATCGGCAAGCCCTCGTACAGGATGGTGGCCATGCCGGCGATCAGCGGGCCATACACGATGTAGGAATGGCCCACCACCCAGCCGATATCCGAGGTGGCAAAGAAGGTTTCGCCGGGCTTGCCGCAGAAGTTGTACTGCATCGACGAGGCCAGCGCCACCGCATAGCCGCCCACGTCGCGCTGCACGCCCTTCGGCTTGCCCGTCGTGCCCGAGGTGTACAGTACGTACGAAGGCTCGTTCGATTCGAGCCAGGCGACGGGCACCCGCGCGTCCAGGTGCTGCTCGCGCAGGGTCGCGTAATCGACGTCGCGGCCCGGCGTCAGTTCCATCGGCACCAGATGGCGGTCGACCAGCAGCACCTGCAGCGGCTTGTGCGCGGCGATGCGGATGGCTTCGTCGAGCAGCGGCTTGTAGGCGATCGCCTTGCCGTTGCGCGAACCGGCATCGGCGGAAAACACCAGCTTGGGCTGTGCATCGTCGATGCGGCTGGCCAGGCTGTTGGCGGCAAAACCGCCGAACACCACGGAATGCACGGCGCCGATGCGGGCGCACGCGAGCATGGCAAACGCCGCCTCGGCGATCATCGGCATGTAGATCAGGACGCGGTCGCCCTTGACGACGCCCAGCGACAGCAAAATGGCGGCGCAGCGTTCCACTTCGCGCTGCAGTTCGCGAAAGCTGTAGCTGCGCTCCGTGTTCGTTTCGGTGGAAATGGCGATCAGCGCGGCGGCGTCGCCCTGGCTGTCCACCCAGCGGTCAACGGCGTTATGGCACAAATTGGTGGTGCCGCCGACGAACCATTTGGCGAAAGGCGGGCGGGAATAATCGAGCACTTGCGAAAACGGGGTGTGCCAGTCGATCTTGTCCGCTTCCTCGCGCCAGAAAGCGTCAGGCGTGTCGATCGAGCGTTGATAAAATGCTGCGAAATTCATGTCTCCTCCGGTGTACGTGCAATTTGTGTTTTTTTGTTCGTGCATGTTCTGCTTATCTGTTCATCTGCTTCCTCCAGTGTGGCTATGCTGTGTGGCGAGCAGCTGCCTTGAAAACAATGCCGGCTGCGCCGCCGCGCAACTGTTGCGTTCCTGCGCGATCCGCGCGCGGTTTTCCTCGAGGCTGGCGTCATCGAGCGGCATGCCAAATTGCCCATCGGCAGGCGCAATATCCTGCGGCGACATCACGCGCTGCAATACGATATCGCCCAGCGCCTTCTTGAAATGTCCGGCCTCCCAATACCAGTGCGTGGCAGTGCCGCGCTCGTTGGCGGCGGGTATCGGCTCGCAGTTGTATGCGCCATAGCCGCTGAAATCAGTGAGGGAAATATGCGCATCCGGGTAGCGCGCCCTGACCGCGCCAATTTCGTGCACCAGCCGTACTTTCCATACTTCGAACAGGGGCCACAGCCCGGCAGCCTCGAACATGGCCAGCATTTGCGCGTGATACGGATAGATCACCAGCTTGATATCGGCCTCGGTGGCCGCCATCGCCAGCAAAAAGGTGCGCAGCAATTGAAAGTCTTCGGTGGCAAGGCCCCGCGTCGATTTGCGGCGCAAGTTGGCGGCGCTTTCCTGCGCCCGCTGCGTGAACATCTTGTGGTAACCATCCCGGCGCGCATGGGCGCCGTACTCCAGCATGGGATTGAAGCCATCGGCCGACAAGGTGGCCGCCTCATCGTCGTGCTGAATGCGCAGCGTCTGCGCCGCATCCCTGACGGAGGCCAGCGAAAAGAGCGCATCGAAGCGCCAGAAGGCGCGGCCATGCGCCGGCGTGGCGGCCGCAGGCGCCGGAAGTGCGGACGGTGCGACGGCGGGATTGAGAAAATCGATGAATTCCACGCCCACGATGACCGTGCGTGGCCGGACGCCGGCCTCGCGCAGTTGCGCAAACTGGCTGGCGGACGTCGCCAGGCCCGTGCCCGGAATCGCCAGATTGTAGCCGGGGCCCAGCGCCGACAAGGCGCCGGCGCGCGGATCGAAGCCGATCTCCGCGCGCGAATTGCCGAGGATGATGAAGCGCGGCTGCCTGCGCAGCGCATGTTCCTGCTTGATCTGGTTCTGGTAGCGGCTCAGGCCCGGCTTGACGGCATTGAAATTATCGCGCCGGACGACGCCATACAGGCCATAAGGGTCGACGACGAAAACGAAGGCGCCCACCAGCACGGCGCCCCCCGCCAGCACCAGCGCCAGTACGGCCAGATAGGATTTGAAAGGGGATGCCGTCATGATGCGCCCTCTCTAGAATTGAAAATACAGGAATTCAGCGGGGCGGTTCAGGGCCAGCATGCTCGCCAGCGCGAGCACGGCGATGGCGGCCGCCCAGGCAGGCGAGGCGCGCCAGGTGAGCCAGGCCCGCAGGTGTCGCCCACCGGCAGAAAAATCCAGCGCCGGATCAAAGTGGCGCATGATCTGCTGCGTATTCGGCATGGAAAAAGTAATCAGCGTGCTACCGCTATCCACGTCCAGCTTTCAATGAACACCGTGCCGCCGCCCAGGTAATAGCCCGTGCCGATGGCGGCCAGCACAGGCTGAAGCGGCAGTAAATGGGGCGCCAGCGCATCGGGCAAGTCCAGGCCAAAGCCGCCCGCCATGCCTTGGATGATTGTCAGGGCGGTTGCCATGTCGGGTGCGCGAAAGAAGACCCAGGCGACGCAGACGGCAATGAAAGTGAGGACCGTCGCCAGGATGTTGCCAACGCGCGTATCGGACGGCAGGTGAAGCTTGCACGCCACCGTGCTCCAGCCCTTGTGGATGGCCAGGTAAGCGCCGTGCAGCGCCCCCCAGACGATAAAATTCCAGCCGGCGCCATGCCACAGGCCGCCCAGCACCATGGTGATCATCAGGTTCAGGTAGCGCCGCGCGGGTCCGCAGCGGTTGCCGCCCAGCGGAATGTACAGGTAGTCGCGCAGGAAACGCGACAGTGTCATGTGCCAGCGGCGCCAGAATTGCGCGATATTGCGCGCTTTATAGGGCGAATCGAAGTTCAAGGGCAGGCGCACGCCGAACAGGCGCGACAAGCCGATGGCCATGTCCGAATAGCCGGAAAAATCGAAGTACAGCTGGAAGGTGTAGGCCAATACGCCGCCCCAGGCGGCCAGCAGCGAGGGCGCGGCAGGGTTATCGAACAGCGGCGCCGCATACGGACCGATGTTATCGGCGACCAGGACTTTTTTCGCCAGGCCGATGAAGAAGATCGTACTGCCGATGGCCACATTCCTGGCCGAGAGGCGAAAGATGCGCCGGTCGGCAAACTGCGGCATCATTTCCTTGTGGTGCAATACGGGGCCGGCGATCAGGTGCGGGAAATAGGTGACAAACAGCAGATAGTGGACAAAGCGGCTTTCCTGCGCCTTGCCCTGGTAGGTATCGACCAGGAAGGCGATCTGCGTAAAGGTGAAAAACGAAATGCCGATGGGCAGGATCACATGCAGGGCGGGCAGCGGCTGCGCCAGCAATTGCGCCACGCTGGCGACGAAGAAGCCCGCGTACTTGTAATACGCAAGCAGGCCCAGATTGGCGGCGATGGCCGCCGTCAACAGCGCCTTGCGGTGCCTGCCGCGTCCAGGCCCGAGCCGGCCCGCGCAGCCGTAGTTGAAGACGATGGAGCCGAGCAGCAGCGGCACATAGCGGTAATCCCACCAGCCGTAGAACAGCAGCGAGGCGCCGGCCAGCCAGGCGGCGGCCCATAACTGGCTGCGCCGTCCCAGGATGAAAAATCCGGCCACCGTGATGGGCAGATAGGCAAACAGGAAGACGTAGGAATTAAATAGCATCGGTTCACCAGTCAGGAAGCGTGGGAGACCGCCACCGCGCGTACATCGCGGCTGACGCTCCCCATTTTCCTTGCCGTTCAGTTTCTTTGCTAGCAGAAATATCAACTTATCTGCATGCGCATCCGCCCATTTGACCTGACAGCTTAAAACGCGTCGCCGGGAATGCGCACAACACCTTCCATCAGCACGCGCGCGCTGCGGCTCATGATGGCCTTGGTGACGCTCCATTGGCCATCGACCTGCTGCGCTTGCGCGCCCACCGTCAGGGTGCCGGAGGGGTGGCCGAAGCGCACCGCGTTGCGGGGACCGCCGCCCGCCGCCAGGTTCACCAGGGTGCCGGGAATGGCCGCTGCCGTGCCGATGGCAACTGCCGCCGTGCCCATCATGGCGTGGTGCAGCTTGCCCATGGACAGGGCACGCACCAGCAGGTCGACGTCGCCCGCTTCCACCTGCTTGCCGCTGGACGAGACATAGCCGGCCGGTTTGGCAACAAACGCCACTTTCGGCGTGTGCTGGCGCTTCGCCGCTTCATCCAGGTGGGAGATCAAACCCATGCGCAGGGCGCCGTGTGCGCGGATGGTCTCGAAACGGGCCAGCGCGACCGGATCGCCGTTGATGGCGTCCTGCAGTTCCGTGCCCGCGTAGCCGATGGCGTCCGCATCGACGAAAATCGTCGGGATGCCGGCGTTGATCATGGTGACTTTCAACACGCCGATGCCGGGCACGTCGAGGTCGTCGACCAGGTTGCCGGTAGGGAACATGGCCGAACTGCCAGCATCGCCGCCCTCCTCGTCCGCGGCCGGGTCGAGAAATTCCAGTTTCACTTCGGCGGCCGGGAAAGTCACGCCATCGAGCTCGAAGTCGCCCGTTTCCTGCACTTCGCCATGCGTCATGGGGACGTGGGCGATGATGGTCTTGCCGATATTGGCTTGCCAGATGCGCACCGTGGCGATGCCATTGGCAGGCACGCGGGCCGCGTCCACCAGGCCGCTGGCAATGGCAAACGAGCCGACGGCGGCCGACAGGTTGCCGCAATTGCCGCTCCAGTCGACGAAAGGCTTGTCGATCGAGACCTGGCCGAACAGGTAGTCAACGTCGTGCTCCGGCTTCGTGCTTTTCGCCAGGATCACCGTCTTGCTGGTGCTCGACGTGGCGCCGCCCATGCCGTCGATCTGCTTGCCGTAGGGGTCGGGGCTGCCGATCACGCGCAGCAGGAGCGCATCGCGCGCGGCGCCCGGCACTTGCGCGCTGGCGGGCAAATCCTGCAGGCGGAAGAACACGCCCTTGCTGGTGCCGCCGCGCATGTAGGTGGCGGGGATCTTAATTTGGGGTACGTGGGTCATGAAATTTCCTGAAAAGCCGGGCAGCGCGCGCCTGCGCGCCACCCGGTGAATGACGAACTGCTTACGCTGCCTTGGACGATTCGAGGAAATCCTGCGCGAATCGTTGAAGAACGCCTCCCGCCTCGTAGATCGACACCTCTTCCGCCGTATCGAGGCGGCAGGTGACGGGCACGTCGACCGTGTCGCCGTTCTTGCGATGGATCAACAAGGTCAGGGTGGAGCGCGGCGTGCGTTCGCCCACGACATCATACGTTTCGCTGCCGTCCAGGCCCAGGGTCTTGCGGTTCACGCCAGGGAGGAATTCCAGCGGCAAGACGCCCATGCCCACCAGGTTGGTGCGGTGAATGCGCTCAAAACCTTCGGCCACGATGGCTTCCACGCCGGCAAGGCGCACGCCCTTGGCGGCCCAGTCGCGCGAGGAACCCTGGCCATAGTCGGCGCCGGCGATGATGATCAATGGCTGCTTGCGCTCCATGTACACCTCGATGGCTTCCCACATGCGCGAGATCTTGCCTTCCGGCTCGATGCGCGTGAGCGAACCGGCCTTCACTTTGCCGTCCTCGATGACCATCTCGTTTTTCAGGGTCGGGTTGGCGAACGTGGCGCGCTGCGCCGTCAAGTGGTCGCCCCGGTGCGTGGCGTAGGAATTGAAGTCTTCCTCGGGCAAGCCCATCTTCGCCAGGTATTCGCCGGCTGCGCTGTCGAGCATGATGGCGTTCGATGGCGACAAGTGGTCGGTGGTGATGTTGTCGCCCAGGACGGCCAGCGGACGCATGCCTTTCAATGGGCGTGCGCCAGCCAGCGCGCCTTCCCAGTACGGTGGCCGGCGGATGTACGTCGTCTGCGGACGCCAGTCGTACAGGGGGCTGACCTTGATGCCGTCGTCCGCCTGCGCGGCGAACATCGGGATGTACACCTTGCGGAACTGCTCCGGCTTGACGCTGGAAGCGACGATGGCGTCGATTTCCTCGTCCGATGGCCAGATGTCCTTTAACAAAATCGGCCTGCCGTCCGCGTCATGGCCCAGCACATCCTTCTCGATATCGAAGCGGATGGTACCGGCGATCGCGTAGGCCACCACCAGCGGCGGCGAGGCGAGAAAAGCCTGTTTCGCGTACGGGTGGATGCGGCCGTCGAAGTTGCGGTTGCCCGACAGGACGGCCGTGGCGTACAGGTCGCGCGACACCACTTCTTCCTGGATCACGGGGTCGAGCGCGCCCGACATGCCGTTGCACGAGGTGCAGGCGAATGCCACCACGCCAAAGCCCAAGTTTTCAAGCTCCGGCATCAGGCCCGCTTCCTGCAGGTACAGTTCCACGGTTTTCGAGCCTGGCGCCAGCGACGATTTCACCCAGGGTTTACGGGTCAGGCCCAGGCGGTTCGCATTGCGCGCGATCAAACCGGCGGCGATCATGTTGCGCGGGTTGTTCGTATTCGTGCAGCTGGTGATGGCGGCGATGATGACGGCGCCGTCCGGCATCTTGCCCGGCTCGTTTTCCACCACGCCGGAAATGCCGCGCGCGGCCAGCTCCGACGTCGGCACGCGGTTGTGCGGGTTCGACGGCCCGGCGATATTGCGCACGACGGACGACAGGTCAAACGTCAGCACGCGCTCGTACTGCGCGTCGGCCAGGCTGTCGGCCCACAGGCCCGTTTCCTTCGCATACAGCTCCACCAGTTTCACCAGTTCGTCGTCGCGGCCCGTCAGCTTCAGGTACTTGATGGTTTGCGCGTCGATGTAGAACATGGCGGCCGTGGCGCCGAATTCCGGCGCCATGTTGGAAATCGTGGCGCGGTCGCCCAGGGTCAGGTGCGACGCGCCTTCGCCAAAGAATTCCAGGTAGGACGAGACGACCTTCTGCTTGCGCAAAAACTCCGTCAGCGCCAGCACGGTGTCGGTCGCCGTGATGCCGGGTTGTGGTTTGCCCGTCAGCTTGACGCCGATGATGTCGGGCAGGCGCATCCACGAGGCGCGGCCCAGCATCACGCTTTCCGCTTCCAGGCCGCCCACGCCGATGGCGATCACGCCCAGCGCGTCGACCATGGGCGTGTGCGAATCCGTGCCCACCAACGTATCGGGATAGGCTACACCATTTTGCACCTGGATCACGGGCGACATGCGCTCAAGATTGATCTGGTGCAAGATGCCATTGCCTGGTGGAATCACATCGACGTTCTTGAACGCTTTTTTCGTCCAGTCGATGAAGTCGAAACGGTCTTCGTTGCGGCGGTCTTCGATGGCGCGGTTCTTGGCGAAGGCGTCGGGGTCGAAACCGCCGCATTCGACGGCCAGCGAGTGGTCGACCACCAGCTGCGTGGGCACGACGGGGTTGACCAGGGCCGGATCGCCGCCCTGGGCCGCGATGGCGTCGCGCAGGCCGGCCAGGTCGACCAGGGCCGTCTGGCCCAGGATGTCATGGCAGACGACGCGGGCGGGAAACCACGGAAAGTCCAGGTCGCGGCGGCGTTCGATGAACTGGCTCAGCGAGGCATTCAGGGTGGCCGGGTCGCAGCGGCGCACGAGGTTTTCCGCCAGCACGCGCGAGGTGTAGGGCAAGGTGGCATAGGCGCCTGGCTGGATCGCATCGACGGCGGCACGCGTGTCGAAGTAGTCTAGCTGAGTGCCCGGCAAGGATTTGCGGTGCAGGGTATTCATGTTGGCGTTCATTATTTGCGGTCCTTGATCGGCACGAATTCCAGGTCTTCCGGACCCACGTAATTGGCGCTCGGGCGGATGATCTTGTTGTCGATGCGCTGTTCGATGATGTGGGCGGCCCAGCCCGAGGTGCGCGAAATGACGAACAGCGGCGTAAACATCGCCGTCGGCACGCCCATCATGTGGTACGAGACAGCCGAGAACCAGTCCAGGTTCGGGAACATGTTCTTGATTTCCCACATGACCGATTCCAGGCGCTCGGCGATGTCGAACATCTTGGTCGATCCCGCTTCCAGCGACAGATTGCGCGCCACTTCCTTGATGACCACGTTGCGCGGGTCGGAAATCGTGTAGACGGGGTGGCCGAAACCGATCACCACTTCCTTGTTGGCGACGCGCTCGCGGATATCCGCTTCCGCTTCATCGGGGTTGTCGTAGCGTTTCTGGATCTCCAGCGCCACTTCGTTGGCGCCGCCGTGTTTCGGGCCGCGCAGCGCGCCGATGGCGCCCGTGATGGCCGAGTGAATGTCCGACCCCGTGCCGGCGATGACGCGGCTGGTGAAGGTCGAAGCGTTGAATTCGTGTTCCGCGTACAGGATCAGCGACGTGTGCATGGCTTTTTCCCACGACGCCGACGGTTTTTCGCCGTGCAGCAGGTGCAGGAAGTGGCCGCCGATCGAGTCGTCGTCCGTTTCCACCTCGATGCGCTTGCCGTTATGACTGTAGTGGTACCAGTACAGCAGCATGGAGCCGAACGACGCCATCAGGCGGTCGGCGATGTCGCGCGCGCCCGGCGCGTTATGGTCGTCTTTTTCCGGCAGGGTGCAGCCCAGCACGGAGACGCCAGTGCGCATCACGTCCATCGGGTGGGCGGCGGCCGGCAGCGCTTCCAGCGCCAGTTTCACGGCCGACGGCAAGCCGCGCAAGGATTTCAGCTTGGCCTTGTAGCCCTTCAGTTCGGCGGCGGTGGGCAGCTTGCCGTGCACCAGCAGATAGGCGATTTCCTCGAATTCGCAGCTGTCGGCCACGTCCAGAATGTCATAGCCGCGGTAGTGCAAATCGTTGCCGGTCTTGCCGACCGAGCACAGCGCCGTGTTGCCGGCGGTGACGCCGGACAGGGCGACGGATTTTTTAGGCTTGAAAGTGGCGGCTTGCGGTGCGGTCATTGTGTTCTCCAGATTGAATAGTCTCGGGTGCGTCACTGCGGGACCGGCATGCGGTCCCTGCTTCTTTACTTATTTCTTTTGCGCGGCGAACAGCGCGTCCAGTTTTTGTTCAAAATCATGGTAGTTGATCGATTCATACAGTTCCATGCGCGTTTGCATGGTGTCGACGACGTTCTTTTGCGTGCCGTCGCGGCGCAGCGCCTGGTAGACGTTTTCCGCCGCCTTGTTCATGGCGCGGAAGGCCGACAGCGGATACAGGGCCAGGCCCACATGGGCGCTGCGCAGTTCGTCCAGCGTGAACAGCGGCGTGGAACCGAATTCCGTGATGTTGGCCAAAATCGGCACGTTGACGGCCTTGGCGAAGGTGGCGTACATGTCCAGATCCGTGATGGCTTCCGGGAAGATCATGTCGGCGCCCGCCTCGACGCAGGCGACGGCGCGTTCCAGTGCCGCTTCCAGGCCATCGACGGCCAGCGCATCGGTGCGCGCCATGATGACGAAGTTCGGGTCCGTGCGCGCATCGACGGCCGCCTTGATGCGGTCGACCATCTCTTCCTTGCTGACGATTTCCTTGCCCGGACGGTGGCCGCAACGCTTGGCGCCCACCTGGTCTTCGATGTGCAGGCCGGCAGCGCCGAACTTGATCATCGATTTCACCGTGCGCGCCACGTTGAAGGCGGACGAGCCAAAGCCCGTGTCGGCATCGACCAGCAGCGGCAGGTCGCACACGTCGGTGATGCGGCGGATATCGGTCAGCACGTCGTCCAGGCTGGAAATGCCCAGGTCGGGCAAGCCCAGCGAGCCAGCCGCGACGCCGCCGCCGGACAGGTAGATGGCTTTATAGCCGGCGCGCTTGGCCAGCAAGGCGTGGTTGGCGTTGATGGCGCCGACGACTTGCAACGGAGATTCTTCCTGGACGGCCTTGCGGAATGCGGCACCTGCTGAGTATTGAGTCATGTGTTCACCTTATGGGTTTCGGATGGTCCCGAATGTTTCATGGAGTGGCTATGAGCATTGGTATTGCAAATGCCGTGCCAGCACCATGCGCCCGCGCGGAAAATGCGCCACGGCACAGTGAAAACCAGGGAAATGGCCACGCAGCGGCGCTGCACGCGCTGTCACGCCAGGGAACAGCGATGTCACGATTCAGGCCAATGATGTTCCAAATATGTTTCAATCATTCCATTTGAAACATCGAAACATGAAACATATGAGACTGCCACCGGGGGCGCGCATAAAAAAACAGCCGGCGGGCGCCGGCTGCAGGTTTGCTGGAAATTCAGGGGCTAAGCCAGCCGCACCAGCGGATTGGCGATGATGTTGTCGATCTGGCGCACGGCTTCTTCGCAGGCGGCGGCAATGGCGCCCTCCTCGTCGTCGCGCACGAACTGCATGGTCGAACCTTCGAATACTTCCAGGCCTTCCGCGGTGGCGCGTTCGATGTCGCAACTGGCCGACCATTTTCCGTCGGTGGTGGGCACGGCCAGGGGAACGATTTCCCAGCCTTTATAGTGAATTTTAGAACTGTTATCCATGGGTGCCTCCTTGGTGACTGACTCAATAGTGGAAATCGTAGCATGAAGCGCTGCCGGCAGCGATGTGTTTCACGCGCCGGCAGGCAATCGGGCTAAACGATTTACGCTGGCTCAAGGACGCAGCAGATTATCGACTTCCGTCTTGGCCACTTCCAGGCCCGCCGTGCAAGCGGTCTCGGGCGCTGCGTAACCGCCCAGGGTGCGGCTGCGCGTGATCGCCTGCGCTTCCGGTTCACCCTCGCGCTGCAGGCGGTAGGTAAAATCCCATAAATCGTCGTTATCCTTTTGCGGGGTCACGGAAATCGTAAATCCCCGGTACTGTTCGCTGCGTGCAGGTATATCGTTCATGAATTCCTCCTTGGAAGAATGAGGTTACCATGCGGCAAGCGCCAGGGTGCGCACGACTGTGACAGGCACATGCGCGCCCGCTTATCTGTTTTTCGCATGTTAAATGTCAATTTGCAGCATTTTTTTTAGCGAACTCTGGCGATATAATGCCATTCCCTGACCGCACTTTTTCGCCGTGATGATCCCACAAATCCAAGCCTTCTTCGACCCGGCCACCGCCACCGTCACCTATGTTGTCTACGAGGCCGATGGGCAGGACTGCGCCATCATCGATTCCGTGCTCGACTATGACCCGAAGGCGGGCCGCACGTCCACCGGCTCGGCCGACAAGGTCATTGCCTTCGTGCGCGAACACGGCTTGCAGTGCCGCTGGCTGCTGGAAACCCACGCGCATGCCGATCATCTTTCCGCCGCGCCCTACCTGCAGCAGCAGCTGGGCGGCGACGTGGCCATCGGCGCCGCCATCCAGACGGTGCAGCAGGCCTTCGCCGCCGTCTATCACCAGAACGGCGCCAAAGCCGACGGCTCGCAGTTCGACCAGCTGTTCGCGCCCGACCAGGTGTTTCATATTGGTAAGTTGGAAGTGCGCGCCCTGCACGTGCCCGGCCACACGCCGGCCGACCGGGCGTACCAGATCGGCGACGCCGTCTTCGTCGGCGACACCCTGTTCATGCCGGACGTGGGCTCGGCCCGCTGCGACTTCCCCGGCGGCTCCGCTACCCTGCTGTACCGCTCCGTGCAGCGATTATTGTCGCTGCCGCCGCAAACGCGGCTGTTCATGTGCCACGACTACCCGCCCAACGGCCGCGCGCCGCGCTGGGAAGTGACGGTGGCCGAACAGCGCGCCAGCAACATCCACTTGCGCGACGGCATCACGGAAGAGCAATTCGTGGCCATGCGTACGGGCCGCGACGCCACCCTGGACATGCCGACCCTGATCCTGCCCGCCATCCAGGTCAACATCAACGCGGGCAAGCTGCCCGAGCCGGAAGACAACGGCGTGCGCTATCTCAAGATACCGCTGAACGCGATCTGATCCCTGCGGGTACCGGTCCCCGCCGCTCCTTCTTTCTTGACATCACGCAAGTTCCACCCCGGGCATTCCGCATACAGTGCAGATTGCCTGAGTTCACTTTGGCGCCGCCTTTTCCTGCTTGACGCTGACGGAGCGCCCGTATGTCGCCCGACCCTACGCTCGATACCAATTGCATCCTGCTCGCCGAAGCCGAAGGCACGGCCTTGTTCAGCCATGCGCTGCTCCAGGCAGTCACGCGCTTGCCGCGTCCCGGCATCATCATCTTTGTGCACGGCGTCAATTCCGACGGCGAATGGTATGAGCAGGCGGAACAAGGCCTGTGCGAAGGCCTGAATGCCCGCCTGAAACGCCGCGACGAGGATCTGGCGATCCCTGGCCCGGCCGCCGGACAGATGCGGGCCGCCACTTACGCACGAGAACTGACGGATGACGGCTTCCTCAACCCCAAGCGCAACGCCACCACCTTCCTGCTGGCGGACGACGCCAACTCTCCCGTGATCCGCTTTCGCTGGGGCTACAAGGCCAACGGTGAAGAGTTGCAGGCATTTGGCGACGGCATCTATCTCAACGAAAAGAATTACTGGGGTGGCGGGCCGTTCGCCAACGGCTGCAGCGCCCTGCCTGACCTGTGGGGCCAGGGCTTGTCGGAGGAATTGTTCCTGTGGATGCATATCCAGCACATGAACCCGACGAATGACCGGCAAGTGTATGCCTGCCCGCCGCGCCCGTATTTTGTGTTCGCCGCCTGGCGCCTGGCGCGTCTCGTACAGTCGATCAGAGCGTGCCAGCACGACGCACCCGTCACCATCGTCTGCCATAGCCAGGGCAATATGGTGGCCATGGCGGCCGCCTTTCTCGGCGAAACGCTGGGGCCGTCCGCCGTGGCCGACAGTTATGTGCTGTGCAACCCGCCCTACAGTCTGCTCGATAGCAATTTCACGGAAAACTGGGTCAGCGGCCATCTGAAGGATGAGCATGGCAATACGGGCCGGCAAAAGTACGCGGCGCGCACGCAAACCTTGAAAGCGTTTTTCAACATCCTGCGCAACCGTTCGGCAATGCAGCAGGATGCCGCCTTTGTCGACGAGTGCAGCGCCAATCGCAAGCCTGAACGCAAGGACAGCTACACGGCCGCGTTCGACCGCGCAGACTACGGCTTGCATGGCTCCACCTATGGCAGGGTCACCCTGTATTTCATTCCGCACGACCAGGTGATTTCGGCCACGCCCGTGCAGGGCATAGGCTGGCGCGGCATGTCGGCACAGGAAATTGCCGATGCGGGCGGTGAAGGCGTCTTCACGCAGCGCGTGTTTGCGCAAAACCACCTTGTCGGCCAAGAAAATGAAAAGGATTACGACATCTGGCAGCGCAATGGCCAGCCCTTGACACCGGACAGCCTCGATTTCTGGCACCCGCGTTCACTGGTCGCCGAGTACTCGATCAAAAAGGGCATGCGGGCCAGCAAAGGCATCGGCCGCAAGATACTGACCTTCCTCTTCGCCCCCATCGTCATCGTGCTCGCCAAGACGGCCGGCACGCGCATCAACGCCCTGCCGCCCAAGACCTGGCGGCTGCCGATGAAGGCGCCCAGGCTGCCCGAGGCATTCCTGCCGCGCTCGAAGCGCTTTGCCGACGCCAGCGAACAATTTGACGAAGGCTGCGATGCCCCCGCCGACTCTCTGCACAAGGACCGCGCCGCCGAAGCCGATGACGCATATGCGCCTTACCGTTCCCAGGGCAAGGGCGACGCGCAGACCGAAGCGGCGTTGCGCTACGAACAGAACGGCATGCTGCGCATGCAGGCCAGGCGCGACGGCTGGGCCGAAAAAGGCAAGCCTGAGACGCCCGTGGACAAGCCGGAGGAGGCTTCCACGGAATTCAAGGCCTGGCGCAAGCAGGAAATCCGGAACTACCTGGCCGCCAACATCGACACCCACGCCACCGATCACTCGACCATCATGACCAATCCCGAGCATGCGCAAAAGGCGCTGGCCTATGACGTGGCGGTGGGGGTGTGCACGATCAGGCAGGAGGAGCTGCGCAAGTTACGGCTGGCGGCGGATTGGAGGTTGTTAGAGCCTCTCATGCCAACGATGATAGCGCCGAATTTTTTGAGTATTACGACAGCGGAGAATTCAAAAAAACATCTTTATATAAATGGGCTAACGCCAAAGACAGCCCTGCCAGAAAACCAAAAAGCATCGTTGACGAGCGCCAGAATGCCAGGCCTGCCGACCCTTCCACCAACTTTGCACTGAGGACTGACGGTGCGTAAGTTCATTGTCACGCCACGCCAGCGACTGGCCTGGGCGCTCGCCACATCTTTCATTGTCATTTGCCTTGCGCTCTGGCTCAACTGGCAAAGCTATGCAGGTCACCAGACTATCCATTCACCTGGAGAACTCATGAAACAGTTCCTTGCGCTGCCCATGCTCGCTGCGTTCACCATGTTTGCGCTATTGACGGCCTGCGCCGTGCAACCTGTGCAGAAGGAAGACGATCTCCCAAAAAACACGACCCATGCTCCCTTCCGGGCACAAGTGGTGGGCCTGCAATGGCTCAATCCACTGCAACGGCTCGACTATCCGACCGAGTGGCAGCTACTATGGACGTTGGGATTGGCCAAGCCCAACAAGAATGACGATATGGTCAGGACGGATCCCAGGGGCTTCGGCACCTTGCAGGCCGTCGCCCCCATTGCCCACGATCTCGATGGGACGGAAACGTTCAAGGGCTATCACTATAAATATGTGCGGAAATTAACCAGCCTATTTCATGACATTTACTACTCCAGCCCCACCTACTTTTATCGAGTCTATCCCAAGGATCAAAAACAGAACTGGCGTGAACTGGCAGGCATCCGCGTCGAATATGCCCTGCCTGCGGGAAAGTTGGACCCAGAAGAAGCAAGAAACACTACGCGCGAACGCATCACCAACACCTTCAGCATCGGCAACGTCAATTTCCCTACCCTCTGGACCCGCGCCACCCCACCCGACGTGCGCATCACCCTGGGCGGCAACAATGCGGGCTTCGTCTCCCTGCAAGCGGCGCTGGCCTATCTGGAAGCGCATCCGCAGCAAACCGTGTGGGTCATGAACTGGGATGCGCCGAGCCGGCCGAAAACCATGCAGATCAATGAAAACCTGGTGCTGCTGGTGCTAGCTGGTCCCGACTACAAGACGGAGCGGGCGGCGCTGGCGTGGATAGGCTATCCGGCCACGAAGAATGTCGCCGATTTTGCACTGGCCAAGGACAAGCCGCCACGCGCCGTGCAGGCGTGGCAGGCCGTGTTTGCCGAGGCGGCGCGCCAGGGCGGCAAGACGGAAGAAAACATCGGCTACGTCATCCACGACGCGAGCAAGAGTCTGCCCACCTCCTCCGACCGCCTGGGCCAGCTGGCGCAGGCGCTGACCCTGGAAGTGCCGGGCTTCGACTTCCTGCCGCAGACCTTCAATACCCCAGCCCTGCTGGGCGAAATGGGCGCCGGCACGGCGCTGACCAATGTCGCCCTGGGCATCGCCCATGCCAACCACGTCGGCCAGCCCGTGCTGGTGGCGGGCACCAGCGATCCCGACAGCGTCACGGGCGTGCTGGTTTCGCCGCCGGCCATCGTGCGCCCCATCAATCACGACCAGCCGTGGTTCCGCGCGCGCGGCGAACACCATGCATACCTGCCGTGGTGGGGCATCCGCCACGATGCAGCGGACGCTATGCAAGGCTATTCAGATTGAAGTCCGAAGGCGACGCGCATCACATGGCGTCAAACGCAATAATAAAATGCAAATGATGCGTCTTCCGCCATACCATATCCCTCAGTAACATGTGGTGACCCTATTCGAGGATCCGCCACGCCATGCCTTCACAATCCAAAACCGCTCCATCCAGCCAGCAGGCCACCGAGGCCGCTGGCGCCAGGCCGCCCGTGCGCGGCGCGCTTGCCAGCCTGTCCCTGGCGATGCTGCTGCCCGCGCTGGGCACCAGCATCGCCAACGTGGGCTTGCCCGACATGGCCAGGGCCCTGCAGGCACCGTTCCAGGATGTGCAATGGATCGTGCTGGCCTACCTGCTGGCCATCACCGCCCTGATCGTCAGCGTGGGCCGCCTCGGCGACATGCTCGGCCGGCGCCGCCTGCTGCTGGCCGGTATCGCCCTGTTTGCCCTTGCCTCCATCCTGTGCGCCCTGGCGCCCACCTTGTGGCTGCTGGTCGCCGCGCGCGCCCTGCAGGGCCTGGGCGCCTCCGTTATGATGGCGCTGACCATGGCCTTTGTCGGCAGCACCGTGCCCAAGGCCAGGACGGGCAGCGCCATGGGCCTGCTCGGCACCATGTCAGCCGTCGGCACCACGCTGGGCCCCGCGCTGGGCGGCCTGCTGATCGCGCATTTCGGCTGGCAAGCCATTTTCCTCGTCAACGTGCCGCTGGCCGGCGTGGCGCTGCTGATGGCCTGGCGCTACCTGCCGGCTGACCAGCGCGGCGCACACGCCAGGCGGCCCGTGTTCGACCACCGCGGCACCGTGCTGCTGGCGTTGACCCTGGGCGCCTATGCGCTGGCCATGACCCTGGGCCGCGGCCATTTCGGCATGCGCGCAACGCGGCGCTGCTGCTGGCCGCCTGCGCGGGCGCCTTCCTGTTTGTCCGCATTGAGCTGAAGGCGCCGGCGCCGCTGATACGCCTGGCCATGCTGCGCGCGCCCGTGCTCAGCGCCGGCCTGGCGACCAGCATGCTCGTGTCGACGGTCATGATGTCGACCCTGGTAGTCGGTCCCTTCTACCTGGCGCGCGGCCTGGGCCTGGGCACGGCCGTCACCGGCATGGTGCTGGCGGCCGGGCCGCTGGTGGCGGCGTTCTGCGGCGTGCCGTCCGGCTGGCTGGTGGACCGCTACGGCGCGCAGCGCATGGGCGGCGCGGGCCTGTGCGGCGCTGCCGGCGCCTGCCTGGTGCTGGCCCTGCTGCCCGCCAGCCTGGGCATCCCCGGCTACGTCGCCCCGATCATGCTGCTCACGGCCAGCTACGCGCTGTTCCAGGCAGCCAACAATACCGCCGTGATGGGCGACATCGCTGCCGACCAGCGCGGCGTCATCTCCGGCATGCTCAATCTGTCGCGCAATCTGGGCCTCGTCACGGGCGCCTCCGTGATGGGTGCCGTCTTCGCCGCCGGCGCCGGCGATATCGCCGGCGCCCAGCCAGCCGCCATGATCCGTGGCATGCACGCCACCTTTGCCGTCGCCAGCGCGCTGATACTCGCCGCGCTGGCCATTTTCGCGCTCGGCCGCGCCCTGGCCAAGCCCCCTACGTCTTCTGGAGACCCCGCATGATGCGCCCCCGTCCGATCCCGTCCCTGCCCGTCCCGCTGTTACTGCTGCTGGCCCTGGCCTGCAGCGCCACCTTGTCAGGCTGCGGCCGCTCCCAGGCCGCGCCTGGCGGTCCGCCGCCCAAGCCCACCGTTTCCGTGGCGCTGCCGGAAACGTCGATGGTGCAGGCAAGCCTCGACTACACGGGCCGCATCGAGCCGTCGCAGCGCGTGGAAGTGCGCTCGCGCGTATCTGGCTACTTGCAGCAGATCGCTTTTCGCGATGGCCAGCAGGTCAAGGCCGGCGATGCGCTGTTCGTCATCGACCCGCGCCCCTTCGCGGCGGCGCGCGACCGCGCCCAGGCCAGCTTGGCCCAGGCCCATGCGCGCAGCAAGCTGGCCACGGCCCAGTTCGAGCGCAGCAGCCGGCTGCAGCAGACGGGCGCGGCCAGCACCGAGGAGCTGGAACGGGCGCGCGGCGAGCTGGAAGGCGCGCAGGCGGCCGTCATGCTGAGCCAGGCGGAATTGCGCAGCGCCGAGCTGGAACTGTCCTTCACCACCATGCGCGCCCCCATCGCCGGCACCGTCTCGGATCGCCGCGTCGATATCGGCAACTACGTGGCCGGCGGCGCGGCGCAGAGCGGCGTGCTGACCACCATCGTTGCGCACGATCCCGTGCGCGCCATGGTCGACTTATCGGAAGCGGATTTCCAGCGCCTGCGCCAGCAAAGCAGGCTACCGGGCAAGGTGCAGCTGGCGCTTGATGGCGGCGGCCCCGCCCAGGAAGCCAGCGTCGACTTTGTCGACAACGAGATCAGCGCCCGCTCGGGCACGGTGCGCCTGCGCGCCAGCCTGGCCAACGCCGACCGCGCCGTCATGCCGGGCAGCTTTGCGCGCGTGCGCATTCCCGTCGGCGCGGCGCAAGAGCGCCTGCTGGTGCCCGACGCCGCCATCCTCAGCGACCAGAATAAAAAGATGGTGTTTGTCGTGGACGCGGCGGGCAAGGTGGCGCCGCGCAAGGTGGAACTGGGCGGCCTGCATGGCGACAGGCAGATCGTGCTGTCCGGCCTCGGACCGCAGGAGCGGGTCATCGTCTCCGGCGTGGCCAAGGTGCGCCCGGGCGACCAGGTCCTGGTGGCCGCTCCCCGCGCCAGCGGCGCATAAGGAGCAAGCATGCGTTTTTCACAATTTTTCATCCGTCGTCCCGTGTTTGCCATCGTACTGTCGATCCTCATCACTCTGGTGGGCGCGGTGTCGGCCATGCGCCTGCCGATCTCGGAATTTCCCGAGATCGTGCCGCCCACGGTGACGGTGAAGGCCAGCTACCCGGGCGCCTCGGCGCAGGAAATCGCCGATACGGTCGCCGCGCCGATCGAACAGGAAATGAACGGCGTCGACGGCATGCTCTACATGTCCTCGCAATCGGTGGGCGACGGCAAGCTGACCATCAGCGTGGTGTTCAAGCCGGGCACCAACATCGAACAGGCGCAGTCGCTGGTGCAGAACCGCGTAGCGGCGGCCGAAGCGCGCCTGCCCGACGCCGTGCGCCGGCTGGGTCTGGCCGTCAAGAAAGCCTCGCCCGACCAGCTGATGGTGGTGCTGTTCGATTCGCCGAAAGGCACGCGCGACCAGCAGTACATCTCCAACTTCATCGGCACCGCCATCAAGGACCAGCTGGCCCGCATCGAAGGCGTCGGCGACATCTACACGCGCGGCGCGCGCGATTTCTCGATGCGCATCTGGCTCGATCCGGCGCGCGTCGCCTCGCTGGGCCTGAGCGCGCCGGAAGTGATCGCGGCGGTACGGCAAGCCAACTCGCAGGTCGCTGCCGGAGTATTGAACCAGCCGCCCGGCGGCAGCGATGGCGCCTACCAGGTGCAGGTACAGGCGCAAAGCCGCTTGCGCGACGTGGCCGAATTCGAGGCCATCATCGTGGCCGCCCATGCCGACGGTGGCGTGGTGCGCCTGCGCGACGTGGCGCGCGTCGAGATGGGCGCGCAGGATTACGCGGAAAGCGGCTTCGTCGACAATCGCACGGCCATCGCGCTGAGCATCAGCCTGCTGCCCGGCTCGAACGCGCTGGCCACCGGCGACCGCGTGCTGGCGCAGCTGGCCAAAATGGAAGCCGATTTCCCGCAGGACGTCGCCTATCACACCTACTACAATCCGACCGAATTCATCCGTTCCTCGATCGACAAGGTGCGCGACACCATCTTCGAGGCGGCGCTGCTGGTGTGCCTGGCCATGCTGCTGTTCCTCGGCTCGTGGCGCGCCGCCATCATTCCCATCCTGGCCATTCCCGTGTCCCTGGTCGGCACCTTCACGGTGCTGGCCGCGATGGGCTATACCCTCAATACCCTGTCGCTGTTCGGCCTGGTGCTGGCCATCGGCATCGTCGTCGATGACGCCATCGTCGTGGTGGAAAACGTCGAGCGCCACATGGAGGAAGGCATGAGCCCCGTCGCCGCGGCGCAGCGCAGCATGAACGAGGTGGGTTTCGCGCTGGTCGCCATCGCGCTGGTGCTGGTGGCCGTGTTCGTGCCGACGGCCTTCATCGATGGCATCTCCGGCATGTTCTACCGCCAGTTCGCCGTCACCATCGCCGCCTCCACCGTGATCTCGGCGCTGGTCTCGCTGACGCTGTCGCCGGCCCTGGCCGCGCTGCTGCTCAAGCCGCAGCTCAATGCCAACAGCCTGGGCGCGCGCTGGATGGCCATCTTCAACCGCGGCTTTTCCCGCCTGACGGGCGGCTACGTGCAACTGACCGAACGCATCCTCTCTCGGCGCTGCTGGTGATGCTGCCCGTGTACCTCGTGCTGGCGGGCCTGACCCTGTGGCGCCTGGACGTCACGCCGCGCGGTTTCGTGCCGCAGCTGGACCGCGGCTATGCCATCGTCTCGATCCAGCTGCCGGCCGGCTCGACCCTGGCGCGCACCAGCGCAGTGGTGCAGGACGCCACGGCACGCCTGATGAGCCACCCTGGCGTGGCCCACACGGCCGCCTTCGTCGGCACCGACGGCGCCACGTTTACGTCGGCGCCCAACACGGCCGTCATCTTCACCATGTTCAAGGACTTCGGCGCGCGCGCCAGCGCTGGCCTGGACGGGCCGGCCATGCTGGGCGCCCTGCGCGGCAAGCTGGCGCCCATCAGCGCGGCGCGCGTGATGGTGATACCGCCGCCTTCCGTGCGCGGCATCGGCACCGGCGGCGGCTTCAAGCTGATGCTGCGCGACACGGGCGGCCTGGGACCGCAAGCCTTGCAGGCGGCCGCGCGCGGCATCGCCGAGGAAGCGGCCAGGCTGCCCTCGGTGACGGGCGCCTTCACGCCGTTCAACGCCATGAGCCCGCAGATCAAGGTTGAACTGGACCGCACCAAGGCCGAATACCTGGGCCTGCCGCTGCTGCGCGTCAACGAGACCCTGCAAAGCTACCTGGCGCCCGTGTTCGTCAACGACATGAACCTGATGGGCCGGGTCTGGCGCGTCACCGCGCAGGCGGACGCGCCCTACCGGCGCAGCGTGGCCGACCTGGCCGCGCTCAAGACGCGCGCCGCCAGCGGCGACATGGTCCCGCTGGGCAGCGTGGCCACCTTCAGCGAAGGCACGGCGCCGTTCCGCGTGCCGCGCTACAACCTGTATCCCGCCGCCGAAATCCAGGGCAGCACCAGGCCTGGCTACTCGACGGGGCAGACCATCGCCGCGATGGAAGAACTGCTCAAGGCGCGCCTGCCGGCCGGCTTCGACTACGAGTGGACGGAACTGGCGCTGCAGGAAAAACACGCGGGCGCCAGCACCGGCATGGTGCTGGGACTGGCCGTGCTGCTGGTGTATTTGCTGCTGGCGGCCCTGTTTGAAAGCTGGCTGCTGCCCCTGTCCGTCGTGCTGATCGTGCCCAGCTGCGTGCTGGCCACGCTGATCGGCGTGTCGTGGCGCGGCCTGGACAACAACGTGCTGACGCAGATCAGCATCATGGTGCTGATCGGCCTGGCGGCCAAGAACGCCATCCTGATCGTCGAATTCGCGCGCCAGGCGATGGCGGCCGGCGCCGATGCGCGCGCAGCGGCCATCGGCGCCGCCCGCACACGCTTGCGGCCCATCCTGATGACGTCGCTGGCTTTCCTGCTGGGCGCGATACCGCTGATGCTGTCTTCCGGTGCGGGCGCGGAAATGCGCCAGTCAATGGGCACGGCCGTCTTCGCCGGCATGCTGGGCGTGACCTTGTCCGGCCTGTTGTTTACACCCTTGTTTTTTACCTTGCTGAGCCGCCGCCGCGCGGCGCCGGCCACGCGCACGGTCGCACTGGGAGAAGCCGCATGAGCCGCATGACAACCCTGAACACGCGCCGCGCCGCGCCGCTGCTGGCGGCGGCCATGCTGGCCCTGGCCGGCTGCAGCGCCGGCACGCCCACGGCGACGCGGGCGCTCGATCCGGCGCAACTGCCGGTCCTTCCCTCGGCGGGCGGCCCGGAACTGCAGGCCGGCGCGCCGCCGGCGCTGTGGTGGCAGGAACTGGGCGATGCCAGGCTGGCGCAGCTGGTGCGGCGCGCCTGGCAAGACAACTACGACGTGCGCATCGCCGCCGCGCGCCTGGCCAGCGCCAGCGCGTTCGCGCAGGCCGCGCGCGGCGCCCGCCTGCCGACGGTGGATCTCGACGCCCAGGCCGGACGCGCGCGCCTGGCGCCGATCGAGGGCGGCGACGGCCAGCCGCACATCGCCTCGCCGGTGCAGTGGAGCGCCGTCTTCAGCTGGGAGCTCGACCTGTTCGGCCGCGTGCGCCACAGCATCGCCGCTGCCGAGGCATCGGCGGACGAACGCGCCGCCGTGCGCGACGACGTGCGGCGCCTGATCCTGGCGCAGGTGGTGGACGCCTACCTGGTGCTGCGCGGCGCGCAGCAGATGCGCGCCAGCCTGCAGGAGCAGCTGTCGAACCAGTCCGGCACCCTGCAACTGGTGCGCGAGCGCGAAAGCGCGGGCCGCGCCGCGCCGGCCGAGCGCATGCGCGCCGAGGCGCAGATGCGCCTGGCCGGCGCCCGCCTGCCCAGCCTGAACGCCGAAGAACGCGTGGCGCGCAACCGGCTGGCGACGCTCACCGGACAGCGTCTCGATGCGCCGGAACTGGCGGCGCTCGACCAGCCGATGCCGCTGGCGCTGCCGCAATCCTTGCTGACGGACGAGCCGGCCCACCTGCTGCTGCGCCGGCCCGACGTGCGCGCGGCCGAACGCGCGCTGGCGGCGGCCAGCGCGCGCGAAGGCGCCGCCAGCGCCGAGCGCTTCCCGCGCATCAGCCTGGGCGCGCTGTTTGGCGCCTCCGGCGTGGCCGGCCACTGGAATGGCGGCGATGCGGCGCGCTGGCAGGCGGGCGCCGCGTTTTCCCTGCCGCTGTTCGACGGCGGCACGCGCCGCGCCCGCGCAAGCGCGGCCGGCGCCGAGGTGCAAGCCGCGCAGGCCGGCTTCGACAAGGCGCTGGCGCTGGCACTGGAAGAAGCCGACAGCGCCATCGCGCAATGGGTGCAGCTGCGCAGCCGCCATGCGCAGCTGCGCCAGGCGCACCAGCTGGCGCAGGAAAGCGCGCGCCTGGCGCGCGTGCGCTACCAGGAAGGCGCGGAAAGCCTGCTGGGCGTGCTCGAAGCGGAACGCATTGCGCTGGCCGCGCAGGAGCAGCTGGTGACGGCGCACCGCGACGTGGCCATCGCCACGGCACGCGGCTACACGGCCATGGCCGGCGGCTTCGACGGGCCCGCGCAGCAGGCCGCTGCCAGCGCCATCAGTCGGCGCTGATCCGGGCCGCGCAGGCGTCGACCACGCAGCCGCGCAGCCAGCGGTGGGCGGGGTCGGCATCCATGCGCGGATGCCACATCAGCGATACGGTCAGGTCGGGCATGCCTAGCGGCAGCGCAAAACTGAACATGCCGGCGCGCAGATTGCCCGTATGCCGTTCCGGCACGGTGGCGATCAGGTCGGAGCCGGCGGCCAGCGCCAGCGCCGCCGTGAAGCCGCCGACGATGCTGGCGATCGTGCGCTGCAATCCCAGCGCGGCCAGCGCGCCGTCCATCGGTCCCGTATCCTGGTCGCGCCGCGCCACCAGCACGTGCTGGCCGGCCGCATAGCGCTCGGCGCTGATGTCGCCTTGCGCCAGCGCATGGCCGCTGCGCACCACGCCGACGAAACGGTCGCCGAACAGCCTGCGCGTGCGCACTTCCGGGCTGGTCAGACTGCCGATCACGCCCGTTTCCAGGTCGATGCTGCCCTCGCGCAGCTGCACGCTTTCGCGGTCGACCTTTTGCACGAAGCGCAGGCGCACGCCGGGCGCCTGCGCGCCGATATGCGCGAGCAGGGCCGGACCGAAATTTTCCACGAAGCCGTCGCTCGAACGCAGCGTGAACGTCTGTTCCAGCTGGCGCGGATCGAGCTGCTCCGCCGGTCCCAGCACGGCCAGCGCCTCGCCCACCAGGTGGCCCACCCGTTCGCGCAACTCCAGCGCGCGCGGCGTGGGCACCAGTTCACGCCCGGCGCGCACCAGCAGCGGATCGCCGGTCGTCTCGCGCAGGCGCGCCAGGGCGCGGCTCATGGCCGAGGGACTCAGACGCAAGCGCCGCGCCGCGCGCGTGACGCTGCCTTCGGCCAGCAGGACATCGAGGGTGATCAACAGGTTCAGATCGGGTAGCGACATTGGCGCTTACTCGCCCTGTTCCGGCGCGCGCCCGATCTCGCCGTCGATATTGGCCAGGAACCAGGCCAGCGACGACATCAGCGCCACGTTGCGCTTGAGGTTTTCCGGGTCGACCTTGTCCAGGGTGTCGGCCGCCGTGTGGTGGTAGTGGAAGTAGCTGTGGCTGTCGACCAGCGGCTCAAAACTGGGCACGCCGCCCGTTTCCAGGCGGTGCAGGTCGCCCGTGCCCAGCGCGTCGCGGCGCGTAAACGCGTGCGCGCCCATCGGCTGCAGGGCGGCCAGCAACGGCGTAAACAGTTTTTCCGCCTTCGCTCCCACGCTGGCCTTGATGCCGAACGGGCGGCCGGCGCCGCTGTCCATCTCGATGGCCGCATATTGTTTGCCGAGCGCCTGCTTGTGGGCCTCGAAATAGGCCTGGCCGCCACGCCCGCCGTTTTCCTCGTTCATCCAGGCGATCACGCGGATGGTGCGGCGCGGGCGGTAGTCGAGCTTTTTCAGGGTTTCCACCACGCCCATGGCCGCCACCACGCCGGCGCCATCGTCGTGGGCGCCCGTCGCCAGGTCCCAGGAATCGAGGTGGCCCGAGACCACCACCACTTCGTCCGCCTTGTCCGTGCCCGGCCATCGGCAATCACGTTGTAGCTGTCCGCTTCCGGCAGGTTTTGCGGCGTCAGGGTCAGGTGCATTTTCAGCGCGCCGCGCGCGGCCAGGCGGCCGATCAGCAAGGCGTCTTCCACGGTGACGGCGGCGGCAGGAATACGTTTATTCTCATCCAGGCCCGTGGCGCCCGCGTGCGGGATGCGGAAATCGGCGCCGCCGACCGAGCGCACCAGCGCGGCGGCCGCGCCCAGGTCCGCCGCTGCCTTCGGGCCGAGGAAGCGCGCGCGCGACCCCTGGCCGTAAGTCACGCCGGCCAGGCCCCGCTCGGCCATTTCCTGGTCGAACGGCGTGTCGATCAGCACAATGGCGCCCTTCACTTCCGGCGCGCGCGCCTTGAGTTCGTCCAGGCTCCTGACGATGATCAAGGGCGCCGTCAGGCCGGCGGCCGGCGTGGCGCCGGAGCCGCCCAGGGCGGTCAGCACCACGCGCTGCGACACGCCCTGCGGACGGCCCGCATAATCGACGATTTCCGCCGTTTCCACGCCGCGCACCCAGTGCGGCACTTTCACGGGCTGCAAGGTAACGGTGGCGCCCAGCTGGCGCATGGTGTCGGCCACCTGCCGCACGGCGGCGGCCGCGCCGGCGGAACCGGACAGGCGCGGACCGATCAGGTCCGTCATGTCGGCCAGGCGGGCGTAGGCCCAGTCGCTGTGCAGCGCCGTGTCGCGCACCTGCGCCAGCGCTTGCGGCGTATTGCCTGGCGCGGCGGCAAAGGCGCCGGCGCTGACGATGCAGCCCAGGGCGATGGATAAAACGGAACGGCGCAGTGGCGCGCCAGTCAGGATGGTATGCATGTAATGTCAATTCCAGTCAACAAGGTCGAAGCGGGTACGCCGTGGCCAGGGGCAAGGCGCGGCTTTCTACGATAGCGTATTTATTCTGTCATTGCAGCAACTTTTGCGGGAGCGATTGCTTCTTTCCCCCAGAGTCGATTACCATCAGGATCCTGATCGCTACCGGATACCGCCATGCTCAAGGGAACCCTCTGTACCGTCCGGCATTTGCAGGCCGCCGACCTGAATACCTATATTTCCCTCGTCAACGACCTGCCCTCGCGCGGCGAGTTTTTCTCGATGCAGTTCAAATCGCCCGAGGCCATGCGGCGCGACTTCCTGCAATCGGGCTTCGTCACCGACGACAGCGAATTGTTCCTCATCGAAGACAAGGCCCAGCACATCATCGGCACGATCACGCATTTCAAGAGCCGCACGCCCGCCTCGCGCGAGATCGGCTACCGCCTGTTCGACCGGCAGCGGGATGGGCAGGGCTACATCAGCGAAGCGACGCGCCTGGTGATCGACTACCTGTTCAACGCCTATCCGTATCACCGGCTGGAGCTGCTGATGGACCCGCTGAACATCGGCTCCGAGCGCATCGCGCAAAAGAACGGCTTTACCCAGGAGGGCTTGATGCGCCAGGCCTTCTTTATCAACGGCGTGATGCGCGATGTCAAAATGTACAGCCTGCTGCGGCCCGAATGGCAGGCGCGCCTGCGCTGACTTGTTACCGCTCCGCCCCGATTGTAATAAGTTGTATTAGACGTGGAACAAGCTTGCGGCAGCAGATATAGTCCAGTGCATGCAGATCATTGTGATCTCGCCGGAATGGAAGGAAATGCCATGTTGAACAAGAAACTCCTGGGTGCGGTAATGGTAGCGGCAGTGGCTGTGTCTTCGGCCGCAGTCGCCGGTGACCGCGACTTCAATACCGTTGCAGGCGCCGTTGTCGGGGCGGCCATTGGCAACAGCACCGGCGGACGCAATGGCGCGATCGTCGGTGGCGTGCTGGGCGCCGCCGTCGGCAACAGCATCAGCACGAATGACCGCTATTACGACCGTGGCGGCTATCGCGGCGGCTACCGCGAAACCTATTACGCGCCTGCGCCGCAACCGGTGTACTACGCCCCGGCCCCGCAGCCCGTGTATTACGCGCCGCCTCCGCGCTACTACGGCCCGCCGGCCGTCGTCTACGTGCAACCGGGCCGCGGCTACTACCGCGACCATGGCCGCCGCGACTACTATGACCGCGGCCACGGCCACGGTCATGGCTGGGGCCATCGTCGCTGATCGGCACCCACCATCCGCTAAAACCTGCGCCAGCCTGCTGCCGCAGGTTTTTTTTGCAGGATAGGCAAGGTATCGCCACCGCACAATATCGGCTAAGCTGTGTCCTATGATCAACATTGCGCCCGCCTGGACCGCACCGACCGATGCATTTAATCAAAGACGCGCTTGACTTCGGCCCCTGGCTCGATGCCGCCGCCGGCACCAGCGTGGGCGCCGGCCCCCTGCCACGGCGCGAAAACCAGGACAACTTCCTGCTGATCGATGCCAGCGGCCATGCCGTCTGCCTGTCGCGCCAGGCGCCGTTTCATTGCCAGGTGCCGGGCTGGCCGCGCGGCCACGTGCGCGCCGCCGTGCTCGACGGCATGGGCGGCCACGGCCTGGGGCGTGAAGCGGCGGAAGCGGCCGTGCAAGGCTTGCTGGCCGTACCCGCCTGCCTTGATACGGCCAGCCTGGCAGCCAGGCTCGACGAGTTGCACACGCGGCTGCAGGACACCTTCGCCAGGACGGCGCCTGCCCAGGCGCGCCCGCCCGGCACCACCCTGACCTTGCTGGAAGTGCCGCCCGGCGAAGCCCCGCTGCTGTATCACGTGGGCGACTCGCGCCTGTATGAAATTGCCGACGGGGTCGCCAGTATCCTCACCGTCGACCACGTGCCGGCCACCGTGTACGCCATGCGCGGCGCCCTCGACGAGACGCGCTGGCGCGCCGCCGTGCACGGCGAACACCATCCGCAAATCTCGCAGGCCTTTATTTTAGGCAACGCCATCAGCGACAGCCTGCAGCTCGACAAGCCGCTGCGCGGCCTCGATGCGGCCGCCTTGCCGCCGTTCCTGGCCCACCTGGGCGACCGCCGCGTGCTGCGCGTGCGCCCCGGCGCCCACTATCTGCTGGCCAGCGACGGTTTCTGGGCCTGCGACGATCCGCTGGCCCTCACGGCCCGCTGGCCCGCCCTGTGTGCCGGCAAGACTGCGGCACAGGCCGTCAGCGCCCTGTTCGACGATTTCCTCTCCCATCCGCCCAAAGGCTTGCATAGCGACAACATTACCGTGTTGGCGCTGCGCTTCGATGCGGCATTCACCGTCCCGGGCGGCTAGCGGCCAGCCGCGCAAGGCGGCATCGTGACGCGAATCGCAACGGGCCGCATAAATGGCGCAACCCGGTGAACCATGGCCGTGGCGCGCGGTCTGACGGAAGGATCTCTCCCAACGTCACCAGGAGCATGCCATGAGCAACAACACCGCTACACCGCAGGCCGGCGCAGCCGGCGCGCCCGACTACGCCGCCATCAAGCAGCGCCAGCAAGCAGGCTGGGCCAGCGGCGACTTCGCCGTCATCGGCGTGACCCTGCAGCCGGTCGGCGAATCGCTGGCCGAAGCGGCCGACATCCGCGCCAACGAAGACGTCATCGACATCGCCGCCGGCAACGGCAACGCCACCCTGGCGGCGGCGCGCCGCTTTGCCCGCGTCGTCTCCACCGATTATGTGCCGGCGCTGCTGGACAAGGGCCGCGCGCGCGCCGAGGCGGAAGGGATGGCCGTGACCTTCCGCGTGGCCGACGCGGAAGCCCTGCCCTTCGCCGATGCCAGTTTCGACGCGGCCCTGTCGACCTTTGGCGTCATGTTTACGCCCGACCACCGGCGCGCGGCAGGCGAAATGCTGCGCGTGCTGCGTCCTGGCGGACGCATCGGCATGGCCAACTGGACGCCGGACGGCTTTATCGGACAGCTGTTCAAGACCATCGGCAAGTATGTGCCGCCCCCGGCAGGCGTGGTGTCGCCGGCCCGCTGGGGCGAAGAAGCGTATGTGCGCGACCTGTTCGGCCACGCGGCCGAGCAGGTGCACAGCCAGCGCAAGGTCTTCAATTTCCGCTATGCCTCCGCTCACCACTGGGTGCAGGTCTTCCGCGATTATTACGGCCCCGTCCACAAGGCCTTTGCCGCGCTCGACACGGCTGGCGCCGAGGCGCTGGAGCAGGAACTGTTCGCCCTGCTCGAACGGCTGAATACGGCAGGTGCCCACTCGCTGGTGGTGCCGGGCGAGTATCTGGAAGTCATCATCGACAAACGGCGCGGGTGAAATACATGCCAAAACAACATATCCAGAAAGATATAAAATGTGTTTTTGAGCAATAGTTTCCATGGCATGCATGGCGAGGTGTGACCAAGGGGATGAATTTGGACAAAAAGAGCGCATTCCGGTGCGGCGAAAGTTGCCAAGCAGGCGCAAAAGCGCGTAAGCTCTCATGTATAACAGAGGGCAAAACGTCCCCGCTCGATTCGAGTCAGAATGTCATGAAAAAATGCAGCAACCCGGAGCACCCGCACTGTACGTTCTGGGTCTTGCCTGGGGAAACAGTCTGCGCGGGCAACCACCTGCAAGCGGCGACTGATCCCAGCAGCTACGACCTGTTGACCGCACTGCGCAGCGCCCGTTCCGAGCCATCGGCAACGGCGCTTCCGCACGCCCGTGCGCATGATGCCGGGCTGCGCGATGCGGTGATACGCGATGCCGCTCAAGCGGTGACCAGCCCTGCGCCAGCCCCGGCCCCCGCCGGCCTGCCGGCATTTACCCCAGTGCCCGTCGCACAGCCGGCCACTGCGCCGGCCTACCAGCCGATTCATGCCCACCTGCACATCAGCGGCTTCGATCCCCGCGCGGCAGGCGGACGGCAAACCCTGAAAATGGAGTTGCGCGGCATGAGCGCCACCTGCGCGCCGCAGCTGACCTTGCGCCTGCGCTCGGACCTGATCCCCCGTGGCTTTGTCCAGCATGATTTCGTGCGCGCCACGCGCGGCGACTGGCGTCCCGTGTTTGTCGAGTTTTCCTCGCGCAACAAGGAACACGGGCAATACCAGATCGAGGTGGAAGTGCACAGCCACGTCGATGGCGCCGTGGCGCAGAAATGGGTATGTACCTTCGTCATCCTCGTGCCGCGCCGCGACGCCACCCTGACGGAAATCCACCAGATCTTCCTCAGCACGCACAAGAACGTGCGCGTGATGGCCGACGATGCCTCGATCGCCCGCGTGACGGGCGGCGATGGCTGCAACCTCGACGTCACCGCGCGCAATGCCGGCATCGCCCACGTGGATTTATCTTCCCCGCAAGGCAAAATCGACATGGGCTTTACCACCATCGCCTGGGACGAAGAGCTGATCGAAGTCGACCTGCCTGCCGCCAGCCACTGCCACCCGCACCCGAGCCAGGCCGCTTGCCTCGTCAATGCGGCGCCGGAAGCGGGCGAACAGCGCCAGATCCGCCTGTTCGCGCTGGAAGAATGCATGCTGGGGCGTTTCGAGCTGGTGGACCCGGAAGCCGATGTGCTGCTCAGCCATTTCAGCCCCGACGGCCAGGACAACAATGGCTTGACGCGCCGCCTGTCGGGGCGCCACGCCCTCATCCGGCGCGGCCAGCAAGGCTTTGAAATCGAGGATGTATCGCGCTACGGCATGCTGCTCGACGGCGTGTGGCCCGGCAAGCACAAGCCCGTCGCCCTGCGCCTGGGCATGCGCATTGAATTGTCCGCCAGCATCAAGGGCATCGTCGTGCTCAGCGTCACGGCCCTGCTCGCGCACGGCGTGATCCTGCACCGCCTCGACCACGGCGCCCGCGCCGAGTGTTTTTACCTGCTGCTGCCCGACACCCAGCCCACTCCGGCCAGCCAGCTGGCCACGCCGCAAGCCGGCTGCCTTCCCGTGCTGTTCCATCGCAACGGCGGTTTCTGGCACCTGGACACGGCCAGCGGCAAGGAAACGGCGCTGGCCCCCGCCACCGCGCTCGATAAACTGAGCGGCTTCGCGCGGCACAACCGCTTCGCCAGCGAACCGTATCCGGAATGCTGGATCATCCGCACCGAAGGCGCGGCGCTGTGCGATAGCACCATGCAAACTGCATAAGAACACTGTTGTAAATCTGCAGTTATCCGCACGGCACTAGCGTGGTATCAGTACGAGAAAAATCATCGACAGGCCCAGAATAAACACCGCTTCCAGCGTAAACACGATGGCGGGAATCTGCAATTCGCGCGGGATTTTCATGGCGACACCTCTTAAAACGTAAGACTGCTTTCAGCATAGCGCGTCCTGCGTCAAATACATTGTCAGCCACACAACACACTTGGCCGGCCGGCATCAGGCGCCGAGTTCGCCATCACGTCCATCCCGACACATAATTTAACAAATTATCGACAGATATTCCGCAAATAGCCCACAGCGACGCCCTTGCGTACTGTATATTCATCCAGTTAATATCCATGACATTTCACAAAGCGCCCAGAGGGCGTTTTACATTTCCTATGGCTTCCAATAAAGCGCATCATGCGACCGGCTGGGCTGCCGGCGTGATCGCCGCGGCCCTGGTCGCGCACGCTGGCGCCGGTGGCCCCTATCAAGTGCTGAGCATGCTCGCCTTTGTCATGGGGGCACTGGGCGGCACGGCGCCGGACTGGCTGGAAGTGGCCTGGTGGGCGCGCACGCACCGGCTGTGGATCACGCACCGTACGTGGACGCACTGGGGCCTGGCCTGGATCGCCCTGCTCGTCTACACCTACCTGCAATTGCCGCACCACCTGTGGGCGCCGCCCCTGTTCGGCTTTGCCGCCGGCGGCATCATGCATCTGCTGGCGGACTGGCCCAATCCGCTGGGCGTGCCGTGGATCTTTCGCCGCCACTCGCTGCGCTGGTGGAAAAGCGGCCGCCACGACATCATCGTCATCATCGCCGCCTGGCTGGCCGCCACCATCGTGGCCGACCACGTGTTTTTCGACGGCATCCACTGGCAGCGCAGCGTGCTGGCGCTGGACAGCCTGCTGCACTGGTCCGCCACGGCCCTGCAGCAAGCCTGGGCGGATCTGCAACAGTGGCAGGAGCGCTGGCGCCTGGGCGGCGGACAGTAATTGACGCCGCCCGCATGGCAATGTGATAATGAGTATCATTCTCAAACAGCCCAGCCAGCCGGCACCCCGCGTTCCGTCAGCCCAGCTCTTCCTTTGCCTGGAGAACGCAGTGAGTACCGTCAGTCCCGTCCATGCCATCCACCTGAAGACCCTGTACAGCGAGCACCACGGCTGGCTGTATGGCTGGCTGCGCGGCAAGCTGGGCAACCGCGCCGAGGCGGCCGACCTGGCGCAGGACACGTTCCTGCGCCTGCTGGGCAAGCGCGAGGCGGCACCGCTGGCACCCCTGCGCGAGCCGCGCGGCTACCTGGCGACCATCGCGCGCGGCTTGCTGATCGACCGCTACCGGCGCCAGGCGCTGGAGCAGGCCTACCTGGAAGCGCTGGCGCAGCAAGCAGAACCAACATCGATGTGCGCCGAAACGCATGCCATCATCATCGAAACCCTGCTCGCCATCGACCGCCTGCTCGACCGCCTGGGCGCGCGCACGCGTACCATCTTCCTGCTGGCGCAAATCGAAGAACTGAGTTACGTGGACATCAGCCGGCGCCTGGGCGTCTCCCTGCCGACCGTGAAAAAGCACCTGGTGCGCGCCTACACGGAATGCCTGATGCTGGCGGCCGCCTGATGTTCGCCTCATCCGCCTCCGCTGCGTCAACCATCCCCCGCAAGGTGCTGGCCGCTGCCGCCCACTGGCATGTGGAGCGCCAGTGCGGCAGCGCCGACCCGGCCGCCCTGCAGGCATGGCGCGACGCCAGCGCCGAGCATGAACGGGCCTGGGAGCTGCTGCAGCGCATGGACGGCCAGCTGGGCGCGATACCGGCAGCGCTGGCGATTCCGGCCCTGCAGGCGGCGCAGCAGCGCCGGCGCGCGGCCGCCAGGATACTCGCCGTGCTGGTCGCGGCCGGCGGCGGCATCGCGCTGGGCCAGGCGGGCTTGCAGTCCGCCCCCTGGCAGGCATTGACGGCGTCCTTGCGCACGGCGCCGGGCCAGCGCCGCCATGTGGCGCTGGCCGATGGCGGGCGCCTGGAAGTCAATACGGACAGCGCCCTGGATGTCGCTTACAGCGCCACGCAGCGCCGTATCCGCCTGCACCATGGCGAAATCATGATCACGACGGCGCCCGATGCGCGCCCCTTCCTCGTCGATACGCCGCACGGCGTGATCCGCGCGCTGGGCACGCGCTTCGGCATACGCTGCGACGGCGATGACAGCACCGTCAGCGTCTTCGAGCACGCCGTGGAAGTGCGCTGCACGGCGCGCCCGGACGCCGTGCGGCGCCTGGAAGCGGGACAGCAGCTGCGTTTCAGCGCCACTGGCGCGGATAGTGTGCAGGCCACGCAAGCGCACCAGGACAGCTGGCTGCGCGGCATGCTGGTGGCGGCCGACTGGCCACTGCAACAGCTGGTGCAGGAACTGGCGCGCTACCGGCGCGGCCGTCTCGTCTGCGACGCCGGCGTGGCGCGGCGCCCCGTCACGGGCACTTACCGGCTCGACGATATCGACGCCGTGCTGGAAAGCCTGTGCGCCTCGCACGGGCTGCAAGTGACGTACTTCACGTGCTACTGGGCCACGGTGGCGGCCCGTTCAACGTAACTATTTTCAGTTTTTTTGCGCCAGGGGTTGGTGTTTTGCCCGGCTGCTTCGGCTTCACAAGTAAGAAGCCGATTCATTGGCCATTTTCTTATCCCTCTGAGCAGAAAGACCGAGCATGCAGCTGACCACCCCCGTTCTCCACCCCGCCGCGCGCGCCATCCGCCTGGCCGTCATCGCCATGGCTTGCACCGCCCCCGCCGCCTTCACCGCCGCGCCCGCCCTGGCGCAAGGCCAGGCCGCCCCTGCAAGCGCGGCGCCGCAAGCCTACGCCGTGCCGGCCGGCCCGCTGGCCACCGCCCTCAACGATTTTGCCGTCGCCGCCGGCGTCAGCCTGTCGACCGATCCCGCGCAGACGCGCGGCTTGCGCTCGTCCGGCGTGCGCGGCAGCTTCAACGTGGCTCAGGGCTTTGCCCAGGTGCTGGCCGGCAGCGGCCTGGAAGCGGTGCAATTGCCGAACGGCGCCTGGGTGCTGCGCCAGGCGGCCGTATCCTCCGCATCAGGGACCGGCACGGAAAAGACCATGGCCCCCGTGGTCGTGAACGCCAGCATGGAGCGCGACCCCGTCAGTGAACACAGCAACTCGTACGCGGCGCGCGCCGTCACCGTCGGCAAGGGCGTGCAAACCCTGCGCGAGATTCCCCAATCCGTCAGCGTCGTCACGCGCCAGAAGATGGATGACCAGAACCTCAACACCATCGACGCCGTGCTGGCCAATACCACCGGCATCACCATGTACGACAGCCCGATGGGCGGACGCTATGTGTATTCGCGCGGCTTCATGGTCGAAACGTACCAGTTCGACGGCGTCAACCGCGCCATGTTTTACCCGCAGGCGAACAGCTTTACCAGCAATACGGCCATGCTCGATCGCGTGGAAATCGTGCGCGGCGCCACGGGCCTGCTGCAAGGCACGGGCTCGCCCGGCGCGGCCATCAACATGGTGCGCAAGCGCCCGCTGGCGGAAAAGCAGGTGCAGCTGGCATTCAGCGCGGGCCGCTGGAACGACGTGCGCGGCGAAGTCGACGTCACCGGCCCCCTGAACGAGTCGGGCAGCATCCGCGGCCGGGCCGTGGCCGCGAGCGAGCAGCGCGATTATTTCTATGATGTGGCCGACAGCCGCACGGACGTGCTGTATGGCGTGCTGGAATTCGACCTGGCGCCGGGCAGCAAGCTGACGACGGGCGCCAGCTACGAAAAACTGAAGTCGACGCCATTCTTCTCCGGCATGCCCCGCTACCTCGATGGCAGCGACCCGAAACTGCCCCGCTCGACCTACCTCGGCGCGGACTGGAACCGCTGGGACAGCCGCCAGACGGCCGCCTTTGCCGAATTCGAACACCGCTTCGATGCCGACTGGTCGCTCAAGGCCAGCGCCAACTACACGCGCGAACAGCATGACGTGAAATACATGTTCAGCCTGGGCGCGCTCAATCCCGCCACCCTGGCCGGCATGATGATGTACACCGGCGTGTTCGACTACGGCAGCACCAACAAGGGCATCGACCTGTCGCTCGATGGCAAATTCAACGCCTTCGGCCGCCGCCACGGCTTCAGCGCCGGCGTCAGCACGAACCGGCTGGAAAGCGACAGCGATTACAGCCTGGCCATGATGAAGCTGCCCAATGGCGCGCTGCAACCGAATCACGGCGTGGCAGAACCGAGCGATGCATGGATACGCAAGGAAAAGTATGGCGGCGCTCACAGCCTGACGACCATGACGCAGACGGGCGCGTATGGCGTGGCCCGTTTCAGCATCAGCGACCCGCTCACCGTGGTGGCGGGCGCGCGCGTGTCGAACTACAAATGGAGCAGCGTGTACCGCGACACGGGCGAGGTGTACATCGACCCGTACCGCGAAAACGGCGTCGTCACGCCATATGGCGGCGTCATTTACGCATTCGACAAGCGCTGGTCCGGCTACGCCAGCGTCTCCGACATCTTCCAGCCGCAAAACCAGCGCACGGCCGAAGGCGCCCTGCTCGATCCGCTGAAAGGCCGCAACCTGGAAGTGGGCGTGAAAGGTGAACTGTTCGACGGCAAGGTCAATACCTCGCTGGCGCTGTTCCGCATCGAGCAGCGCAACCGCGCCGAGGCAGATCTGGTCAATATCTGCACCAGCGGCACCGAATGCTATTTCTCGACGGGCAAGGTGCGCAGCGAAGGCGTCGATGCGGAAATCAGCGGCGAAGTGGCGCCGGGCTGGCAGCTGTTCGCCGGCTACACCCTGAACAATTTTAAATATCTGGAGCAGACCTCGATTGTGGGCGTGATGTTCGCCAGCACCTACTCGCCGCGCCACATGCTGCGCGCGTGGAGCGACTACCGCCTGCCGGGCGCCTTGCAGCAGTGGAGCGTGGGCGGCGGCGTGAACTTCCAGACGGAGAGCTCGCGCACCACGCGCGACGTGACCGTGGCGCAGGGCGCGTATGCCTTGTGGATCGCACGTGCCGCGTACCAGATCGACCGCAACTGGACGGCGTCGCTGTCCGTGACGAACTTGCTCGACAAGCGCTACTACCAGACGGTAAGCGCACCCGCGTGGGGCAATTTCTATGGCGAGCCGCGCAAGGCGCAACTGACCTTGCGCGCGCGGTTCTGAACGATGCCTAGCTTGCCGGGCGCAATGGCGCCTTCGGCAACGGGATGAATTCCGTCTCGCCCGGCACTTGTCCCATGCGCTGGGCGCTCCAGTCGTCGGCCGCCTGCGACAGGCGCTCCCTGCTCGACGAGACGAAGTTCCAGAACAGGAAGCGGTGGCCGTCCAGCGGCTCGCCGCCGATCACGACGAACTGCACCGGGCCGCTGCCTGCCGAGACCACGGGCACGGCACCTGCCTCCAGCAAGGCCATGGTATGCGGCACGAGCGCCACGCCATCGACCAGCACCTCCCCGCTGACCGGGTAAATCGCCGCTTCCGCTGGCAAGCCCTCCAGACGCAATGTGCGCCCCGCCTGCAGCGCCACGTCCAGGTACAAGGTCTGCATGTAGGTGCGCACGGGCGAGGTCTGGCCAAACGCCGTGCCGATCAACACCTTGACGACGGCGCCGTCGAGCGCCACGACGGGAATATCGGCTTGCGGCGTGTGCGTGAAACTCGGTTCATCCTCTTCGTGCGCCTTCGGCAGCGCGGCCCACAGCTGCAAGCCGTGCGTACGGTGCGGCTGGCCCGCCAGGTCCTGCGGCGTGCGCTCGGAATGCACGATGCCGCGCCCGGCCGTCATCCAGTTGATGGCGCCCGGTTCGATGCGCTGGTACGAGCCGATGCTGTCGCGGTGGTCGATCGCGCCCTCGAACAGATAGGTGACGGTGGCCAGGCCGATATGCGGATGGGGGCGCACGTCGTGGTTGGCGTCGGGCGCCACGTCGATGGGGCCGAAATGGTCGAAGAAGATGAAGGGGACGGCCTGTTTGACCGCGGAAGGCAGCAGACGCCGCACGACGAAGCCGCCGCCCAGGTCCTTTTCGTGGCTTTTCAGGATGGCCGCGCTCATGCCAGCACCGTCGTGATTTCCGTGGTGACGGCCGTCATCAGCTTGTGGATCGGGCATTTGCCGGCCACGGCCAGCAATTCCTGGCGCTGCGCATCCGTCAGCTCGCCCGTCAGGTGCAAGGTAGCGGCCAGGCGGTACACGCCCTTGCGCTCTTCGCTGGCATCGCGCTCGGTCGACACTTCCACGTGTTCCAGCGGAATGCCCTTGTGTCTGGCGTACCAGACGACGGTGAGCGCCTTGCAGGCCGACAGGGCCGCGTCGTACAGGTCATGCGGCGACGGGCCGGCATCGCCGCCGCCCTCCTCCACCGAGGCGTCGGCAGAAATGATGTGATCGCGCACGTGCACGATGTGGCGCATGGCTTGCGACTGGTCGCGGATGGCTTTGATGGTCATGGCGTTCCTTGGTGCGTTTGGAAAGCCACAATTTACACCGTTTGGCCGCTTGGCGCAGCCCGCTCCCTGCCAACTTGCCTAATCGAGCGTGCGCGCCACCCTGAAGCCGACGATATCGTTCGACAGCACGGTGGAAAAACCGTTGCGCAGGGCCGAGCGCAGGTAGCGCGGGTGGTACAGCCAGGAGCCGCCGCGCAGGATGCGCCGGCTGCTGTCGCTGCCCTCTTCCCATGCGCTGCCGTCGACGGGCGCGCCTGCGTAATTGTCGTGCACCACGTCCTGTACCCATTCCCACACATTGCCATGCATGTCGAACAGGCCCCAGGAATTCGGCGCGAAGGTGCCCAGCGGCGTGGTGCCGCCCCGGTACACGCCGCGCGGGCCGCCGTTGTACACATACAGGCCATCATAGTTGGCTTGCTCGGTGCTGATCGTGTCGCCCACGTTGAAGGCCGTGCGCGTGCCGGCGCGGCAGGCGTACTCCCATTCCGCTTCGCTGGGCAGGCGGTACTGCCGCCCGGTGCGCTCGCTCATCCACGCCAGGTACAGCTGCGCGTCATTCCAGCTCACGCCCACCACCGGATGCTGGTCGTTCTGCACGAAGCCGGGATTGTCCCAGTCCGTCTCGGAACCGCCCGCCCAGCCGGTCGCCTTGACGAAGGCACGCCATTCGCCCACGCTGACGGGATGCCGGGCCAGCGCGAACGGACGCTCGATGCCGACCCAGTGCTGCGGCGTTTCGCGGTCCAGCCATGACTGCTGCGAACCGGCCTGGATGGCGGCCTTGTGCTCCGTCTCGTGCGCGCCCATCTGGAAACGGCCGCTGGGAATGAGCACCAGTTCCGGCCCCTGCCCAGAGCCATCGAGCCAATCATCGCGCAGGATGCCTTCCGCATTGGCCACCGGTTCCGCGTGCTCCTGCTCTGGCACTGGCGCCGATGCCGGCGCGGGGACGGCGGCGGCGCGGCTGGCCTCCTCGCGGCGCGCCCGTTCCTGCTCCGCGCGGTAGGCAGCTTCCGCCTTGGCGACGATGGCCTTGCGCTGCAATTCCTGGTGCTCCTGCAGCGCCATCGCCGCATCGGCTTCGCGGCGCGCGCGCAGCTGGCCGCGCAGTGCCTCCTTGCGCAGCTTGCGCGCCTCTTCCGCCTCGAAATGGCGCTGCGCTTCCTGCTCGCGGCGCAGTTTATCCTGCCGCTGCTTTTCCAGCGCCGCGGCCTGGATTTCCGCCTTGCGGCGCTGGTCCAGTTCTTCCTGGCGTATCCGGGCCCGCTTGATCTCTTCCTCGCGGGCCTGTTCGGCGGCCAGCGCCGCCTCCTTTTGCTGCTGCGCCGCGCGCGCCTGCTGCTGGCGCGCCTGCTCCGCCAGTTCTTCCGGCGACGGCCCGGCCGCGCGTTCCAGGTTTTCCAGCAAGGCTTGCACGGATTGCGGGCGCAATTCCGGCGTCAGCGAAAAACCGTTCTGCAGCACTTGCCACTGTTGCGCGTTCAGCGCTTGCGGTGCCGACGGCAGATGGCTGGCGCTGCGCGCGTCGTCGAACGGCATGCGCCCTTCCAGCATCTGGTAAATCATCACGGCCACCGCATACACGTCCAGGCGCGGGCTGGGCTGGCGCTGGTTGGCGCCGGCCTCGGGCGCCCGGTAGCCGTGCGTGCCCGCATTCGGCATCTCCAGCGCCAGGCTGCTGTCCGCATTGCGCACGCGCGATGCGATGCCATAGTCGAGCAATTTGACGTCGCCCTTCGCCGTCAGGAAGACATTGCCCGGTTTGATATCGCGGTGTACCAGCTTGTGCTTTTCCCACGCATACGACAGCGCGTCCGCCACCGGCTGCAGCAATTGCTGCACGGTGGACAGGGGCAGCGCGCCCTGGCGCCCCAGGTAATGTTCGAGGTCTTCGCCATCAAGGCATTCCATGATGATGAAATAGCTGGCCGTGGCCGGGTCCTGCGCCCACTCGTAGACGCGCACGATGTTTTCATGCGCGAGCTTGCGCGCCTGCGTCGCTTCCTCGATCAGCAGCTTGGCATGCGTGGCGCTCTGCGTCAGCTGCGGCGGCAAGATCTTCAGCGCCACCATTTCGCTGCTGCCCAGCTCCGCGTGCGTGGCCAGGTCGGTCGCTTGCCACACCTGCCCCATGCCGCCCGTGCCGATCAGCCGTTCGAGCCGGTAGCGGCGGTTTTGCGGGCCGATTTCCTGGCCCGTCATGAAACCCAGCTCCGTGCCCTGGCGTACTGGCAACGGCGCGGCCGCGGGAGCGGCGCCGGGCGGCGCGTACTCGGCGTCGAGGATGGCGTTCTTGCGGCGTTCAAATTCCTGCTCGCTGAGCAGCCCGTCGTCGTGGAGGGCGCGCAGTTCCCGCAGTTTGTCTCGTGCTTTTTGCATCATCTGGGGTGAAACGCTTCCATCAAGGCTGCAGGGCGACACCGCAGGCGGCGCAGAATTTATCTTCCGGGTGGCCCGCGCGCTGCGCATGGCCATTCTTGCAGCGCGCCGGCGCGGCAGCGGCGGGCCGGCCGCGCCAGGCTGCAGCGCCTGCGCCACGGCCACGCCCAGCTGCGCCTGCGCCGACAGGCCGTGCGCGTGCGCCGCGTTCTGCAGGTTGATCAGGTCGAGCTGCTGGCGCCGTTCGCGCTCCGCCTGGCCTTCCAGGTAGCTGCGCTCCTGCGCCACGCTGTCCTGCGCCATGCGCATGGCGTCCAGCGGCGCGACGCTGTTCTCGGCCGCCGCCAGCGCCGCCAGCGCGTGGATCTGCTCGGCGCTCATGCCCGCCTGCAGCTGCACTTTCAGCACTTGCGCCAGCGCGGCCGCATTCTGCCCGGCGGCCATGGCCACCTTGCCCGTGTCGCTCAGCGAGCCGATTTTCTCGATGCGGTCTATGTCGATGCGCGCCAGTTCGGCCGCATGCGCCTGCTGCGCCAGCAGGGCTTCATATTCTCCCTTCCAGCGCGCGTAATCGCTTTCGCGCTGCTGCGCCATGGCCAGCAAGTCGCGCTGCCATTGCGCTTCCTGTTCCAGCTGGCGCAGCTGCTGGCGCTGCTCCTCGATGGCCAGCGCGTCGAGCTGCGCCAGTTGCGTTTGCTGCTGCAGCTGGCGTGCGTGCACGCCGTCCGCCTCGATGGTGCGCAGCAGCTTTTCCTGCTGCGCGATGGCCTCTTCGCGCGCGCCGCCGCGCCGCAGCGCCGCGACCTTTTCCGCGATTTCCGCCGCCTGCACCTGGGCCGCCTCGTCCTTGTGCGCCTCGGCGCGCAGCAATTCGCGCTGGCGCGCCAGCTGCATCTGGTCTTCCCATTCCTGCACCCGCTCGGCCTCGCGCTTGCGCGCCGCATTCGCCAGCATCAGGCCCTGCCAGGCGGCCTGGTGCTGCTCCGCCTCCAGCTGCGCCTCGCGCTGGGCAGCATCCGCCTCCGCCTGGCGCAGGCGCGCCAGCTGGGTGCGGCGGCCCGTCTCGTCGTCGATCAGCAGCGCGCTTTCCACCTGCTGCGCGATCGACTGCAAGTGCACCTGATGCGTAAAACGCTGCTGCGCCAGCTGGATCTGTTCGCGCCCATGCAGCTGCGACAATTCCAGCTCGCTGTGCATCTTGATGGCGGCCAGCGCCCGCACGTGCTCCCAGTTGGCCGCTTCATCGGCGCGCTGCGCGCCCTTCTGCGCCAGCTCCTGTTCCAGCTCGCCCAGCGCCAGCGCGGCGCCGTGGTCGAGCGCCTGGCGCCGCGATTTCGCTTCCAGGATGCGGCCATACAGGTCGATCTGGCGTCCGCGCAGTGCTTGCAGGCGCTCCGCTTCCTGGTGGCCCAGCTCGGCCTTTTCCACCGTCGCATCCTGCCGCAGTTCGGCGCGGCGGTGCGCATGGCGCGCCGCCAGTTCTTCGCGGCGGATGCGCTGCCATTCTTCCTCGTCATACAGCTGGTCGAGCTGCTTCATGCGCTCCAGGCTGTGCTGTTCCAGCGCCTGCGCCGGCAAGCCGCCCAGCCACAAGGTGCCGATGCTGGCGCCGGCATCGCCCTCGCCAGCGCGCTTGTCGTGTCGCAAACTCAGCGTTTCCACGCGCGCCACGGCCAGGCCGGAAGGCGCCAGGCGCTGCGTCAGGGCCGATTGCAGGCGTTCGTTCAATTCCGGGCGCAGGTCGGCATTCGCGTCCATCTCGCGCAGCGCGCGGCTGCCGATGAATTCCAGCGCAATCTGGCGCACGGACGGCAGCAGCAAGGCGTGCAGGTGGGCGCGCGTGACGGCGCCCGGTGCGCGCATGAACTGGCGCGCGAACGCATCGGGCTGGCCCAGCGCGATATCGATACGCAAGGACGCGGCGACGTTGAGCAGTTCCGTGCTGGCCAGCCCGGGCAGATCGAATTCCAGGCTGACGGCACCGGCGCGGGCGATCAGCACTTCGGCCGGGCGCGCCGGCAGCAGCGCGGGCAGGCGGGCGAAGAAGGCGGCGCTGTCGTAGTCGCCGGCCGGTATCAAGGTGAAAGCGTCCGATTGCACGATCCAGGCGCGCGACTCGGCGGGCACCTGCAGGCGGCGCGCGGCGCTGCCGAACAGCGAGGACAGCTCGCGCACGCCGAAGAACAGGGCCAGTTGCCCATCAGCAAGATGCCATTGATTGGCATGCAGCACCGCGTCGCTGTCGGGGGCGCCCAGCGACAAGCCGCATTGCGCGCAATAGCCGGCGGCAGCGCCGTTCTTGTGCTCGCAGCGCGGGCAGCGGGCGCCGCCAAAACCAAACAATTGGAACATATGTGACTCCTGATGAGAATGATTGCGCGCGCTGGCTACCGTAGCGATTCTAGCAGGAGCGCCGGCGGCGCACGCCACATCGCGCAGTGTCAAATAATGCCATGTGGCAATTGCATTCATATGCCCGGATACAGGGCTATTTAGCCCTCAATTCCAGCCGTCGGATCACGGGCCGCCCCCGCCGGCATTTCAGCGCCGTTTTTTTGCAGGCCATCCCGCCAAAACCACGGCTGGTCGCATGCGCATGGCGGGCAGGCGCGCCCTTGGCTACAGTGCATGCATACCCACCCGCCCCCCGAAAGGAACCATCATGAACACGCAAAAAAACGCCCTGAAAAACATGGAAGCCATCTTCACCGTCGCCGTCGCCATCGCCTGCGGCGCCAGCTACGTCAGCTTCATGCAGCCATCGGTTGCCAAAACAGCCGATGTAGCACAGGCGAGCGCCATCCCCGTCGTGGTGGTCAGCGCCAAGCGCCTGACGGAACAGGAAAAGAAAATCTCGCTGATCGAAGAACGGCAAGCCTTGCTGGGCAACGCCACCGCCAGCACCCTGTGAGCCACGCATGACGCCCCCACGCCGCCTGGCGCCAGTTTGAAGACCGCCGCGCCAGGCCGCCATTTGTATCCGCCACGGATACACGGACACACAGCATTGTGTCAATTGTAATAAGTTGAATCAAAGGCGAAAAATCGCCGGCAAGCGCCTATAGTCCATTTCACGCAATCACCGAAATGGAGCACATCATGAAACCCATCGCACTCTACGCAGCAGCCATGCTTGCCATCAGCACCGCGGCCTTCCTGCCCGCGCAGGCCATGGCACAGAATCAGCTCGGCGTCAGCATTGTCGTCGGCAACGCCCCGCCTCCGCCACGGTTTGAAAGCGTGCCCGCGCCGCGCGCCGGCTATGTCTGGGCGCCCGGCTACTGGAACTGGGATGGCCAGCGCCATGTCTGGAACAATGGCGAATGGCTGCGCGAACGGGGTGGCAACCAGTACCGCCGCGCCGCCTGGATACAAGAGAACAACCGCTGGCGCCTGGACCGTGGCGGCTGGGTCGCCACACAGGTGCAGCCCGTGCGCTATGACGAGATCCGCATCGCCCCGCCGCCGCCACGCCGCGAAGCCATCCCGCGCGCCCGCCACGGCTACATCTGGGCGCCCGGCCACTGGGAATGGCGCAGCCAGCGCTACGCCTGGACGCCAGGCGTGTGGATCGCCGAACGCCCCGGCTACGTGTATGCGCCGCCCGCCTGGAACCAGCGCGACGGCCGCTGGCAGATGGAGCAAGGCCGCTGGTCGCCACGCGGCCCGAACGGCGACCGCGACCGCGACGGCATTCCCAACCGCTATGACCGCGACAATGGCAACCGCCACGACCGTGACGGCGACGGCATACCGAACCGCGACGACCGCCGGCCCGATAATCCCCATCGCAATTAATACTCGACTGTAGTCCCCGCCAAGGCCACCCATCGCGGTGGCCTTGTCATTCTCCCGACATATCCGTCCATTAAAATCGCGCGACGAACAATCACACTGCGCGAGAAAGATTCACGATGGCGATGGAAACTGCCGGTTTTACCTACGGCTCGGACACCTCGGGCCTGGTCTGGGGCTTCCTGTTTGGCCGCGACGGGCCGCCGCTGGCGCTCGACTCGACGGCCGCACTGGCCTGGCTGGCCGATGGCGCGGCGCGGCCGGCGCAGGAATTCGTCTGGCTGCATTTCAATTTGTCGCATGCGGCCAGCGAAAAATGGCTGATGACGCACACGCAACTGGCCGACGAATTCTATGAAACCCTGCACCAGGGCTCGCGCTCGACGCGCATCGAACAGGCGGAAAACACTCTGATCGCCGTGGTCAACGATGTGGTGCACAATTTCTCGTTCGAGGCGTCCGACATTTCCACCATGTGGGCCAGCGTGGCGCAAAACCTCGTCATCACGGCGCGCCGCGCCCCGCTGCAGTCGATCGAGCGCCTGCGCCAGGCCGTCATCAAGAACCACGAGCCGATCCGCTCGTCGGTGGAACTGCTGATCCACCTGCTGCGCGACCAGGCCGACGTGCTGGTCAACATCGTGCGCGATGCCGTGGCGCGGGTCGACGATATCGAGGACCACTTGCTGGCAGGACGCCTGGTACCGAAACGCGCAGACCTGGGCGGCATGCGGCGCGTGCTGGTGCGGCTGCAGCGCCTGCTGGCGCCGGAGCCGGCAGCCCTGTTCCGCCTGCTGCAACGCCCGCCTTCGTGGGTGTCGGAGCTGGACAGCCTGGAATTGCGCCAGTCGACGGAGGAATTTTCCGTGGTGCTCAGCGATATGTCCTCGCTGCAGGAACGCATCAAGCTGCTGCAGGAAGAGATCGCCGCCAGCGTCAACGAGGAAAACAGCCGCAGCCTGTTCGTGCTGACCATCGTCACCGTGCTGGCCTTGCCGATCAATATCATCGCCGGCATGCTGGGCATGAATGTGGGGGGAATTCCGCTGGCCCAGCACCCGCAGGGCTTCTGGATCATCGTCGCCATCATCGTCACATTTACCGTCGTGGCGGGATGGCTGGTGGTGCGCGTGCAACGCAATAGTTGACTATTGGAAACACGGCCTGGCAGGCGAACGGCAGGCGCCGTCCGCCGTTACTGCTTGCCGCGCTCAGCGGTGGTATTCGCCGGCCCGCTCGGGCTGGTAGACGATTTCCTCGATCTTCACCTTTACCACGCCGCCCGGCATGGGCCAGGCGATGCTGTCGCCCACGGACAGGCCCAGCAGCGCGCTGCCGACGGGCGCCAGCACGGAAATGCGGTCGGCCTGGCCTTCCACATCCTTCGGATACACGAGCGTCAGGCAGAATTCCTCCTTGTTTTCCACCGTGAAGCGCACGGTGGAATTCATCGTCACGACGGTGGGGGGAATCTCCTGCGGCTCGAGCACTTCGGCACGGCCCAGCTCATCGAGCAAGGCGGCCTTGTCCGGCGACAAGTTATTGCCCAAGGCATACAACAACGCTTCCAGTCGTTCCAGGTCCTGTGACGACAAAATAATTTTTGGTTTTTTTTCCAAGATATCCTCACTATTGATCATTAGGGCGACGTCCGGTTTTGCTGGCGGCAGCTTGCTTGGCCGCGGCAGACAAAATAAACAGCATCAGAACGTCCATCATCAGCGGATTATGGACGAACTCGCGGAGCAAGGCCATAGCGTTCTCGCATTCTTCATTAAAATTTATTAAAATCAATGACTTGCAATGGACCATACGGAGAAAAAGTTAATCCGCGCCGGGATGGCCGGGGGTACTCAAGTTATTCTTCATGACATTTTGTTTACCGGTAGCATGTTTTTAGGGGAAAAAACCTGCCGCCAAAAAAAGGATTAAAATTCAGCTTGCATTATTATTAGAAAGACATGCCCCGCCTTTTCCGCTGATCTTGTCGCCTTCATTGCCGCCACCGGCGTGTGGCATGGACATTAAATTGCCGCGCGCCCTGTACTTTCACGCGGCAAAATGACAATATGTCGGCCTTAGCAACACTTAGCAACACGTTGAGAGTTCCGGCTCACTTCGGTTTTCATCAGACTGGAACGTAAAGTATGGCAGGGCGAGGCGGGATCACACGGGGCGGCGGCAAGCGGGGCCGGAAGGAGACAGCGTCATGATGGCGCCCTTGATGCTGCCTTCCGTGCAGTTGCGCGGCGACCGGATAGCCCGGCTGAACTTGCTGGCTGCGGCGGCCATGCTGGCCATGGCCAGCATGCTGCTGATCCTCTTCCAGTTGTTTTCCCTCCAGGCATCTTTCCAGCGCGATTTGCGCATCCAGGCCGACATGCTGGCGCCCGCCGCCACCCAGGCCTTGCGCCAGGACAATCGTCTGCCAGCGCAGCAACTTCTCGCTTCCCTCCCCGCTGCCCCGCACCTGCGGCAAGCACTGCTCTACAACGCCTATGGCACGCCGATTGTCCGCTATGCGCGCAGCAGCAGCGATGCAGTGCCCGCGGCGCCGCGCAGCGGCATGCACACCGATTATCTGGACGGCAGCGCCGCCATCCTGAAGGCCTTGCCCGGCGGCGGCGCGCTATACCTGCGCGCCAGCCTGGCGCCGCTGTACGCCAGCCTGGGGCAATTTGCCGCCTTCACCCTGCTGGTCTGCCTGTGCGCGTTCGGCCTGACGTTCCTGATGGTGCGCCGCACGCGCACCGCCGCCCAGCATGCGGAAAACCATTTGCACTACCTGGCCCACGTCGATCCCGTCACGCAGCTGCCGAACCGCCATGAATTCAACGACGCCCTGGCCTATGCGCTGGCGCGCGCCGACCGCCAGGACAGCAGCGTGGGCCTGCTGCTGCTGGACCTGGACAACTTCAAGGTCGTCAACGACACGCTGGGCCACCACTGCGGCGACCAGCTGCTCAAGCTCGTTTCCGAACGCCTGGTGGCCATCCTGCGCGGCACCGACATCATCTGCCGCATCGGCGGCGATGAATTCGTCGTCATCGTCGAACCGGCCGACGACGCTTCGGAAATGGCCAGCGTGGCACGCAAGATCCTCGCCGTGCTGGCCGCGCCGTTCGACCTCGAAGGCCACCAGCTGTATGTCAGCGCCAGCATCGGCGTGAGCCTGTATCCGTTCGATGCGCAGGACGTGGCCACCCTGACGCGCAATGCCGATACGGCCATGTACCACGCCAAGCACCAGGGCAAGAACCGCTACGCCGTCTTCAAGGCTGAAATGGAGCTGCGCGCCCAGCGCCGCCTGCGCATGGAAGCGAACCTGCGCCGCGCGCTGCAGAACGAGGAACTGTATCTGCACTACCAGCCGCAGATCGACCTGCGCAGCGGGCGCATCGTCGGCGTGGAAGCGCTGATACGCTGGAACTGCCGCGAAATGGGCCAGCTCAGTCCCGCCGAATTCATCCCCGTGGCCGAGGAAAGCGGCATCATCGTCGACCTGGGACGCTGGGTGCTGCAAAGCGCCTGCCGCCAGGCTGCCAGCTGGTGCAAGGCGGGCCTGCTCGATTCGCTGGAACACGTGGCCGTCAACCTGTCGGCCTGCCAGGCGCGCGACCCGGGACTGATGGACGATATCCGCGCCATCCTGCATGAAACGCAGCTGCCGCATGGCTTGCTGGAGCTGGAAATCACGGAAGGGGTCCTGATGGACAACGTCCACGCCAACGTGGAACTGATGCGGCGCCTGCAGGAAACGGGCATCCACCTGTCGATCGACGATTTCGGCACCGGCTATTCGTCGATGTCGTATTTAAAACGCCTGCCGATCGACCCAGTTAAAGATCGACCGCAGCTTCGTGCACGACCTGCCCGGCGAGGGCGAAGCCATCGTCACGGCCATCATCGCCATGGCGCACAGCCTGCACCTGAAAGTGGTGGCCGAAGGCGTGGAAACGCTGCAGCAGGTGGAGTTTTTGAGAACGGCCGGCTGCGACAACGTGCAGGGTTTCTTCTTTGCGCGCCCGATGACAGCGGCGCAGCTGACGGCATTGCTGCTGGAGCGGCGCGACTGGAGCACGCGCACGATCCTGCCGGCGTAAAAAAAGGGCAGAACCGCTGGTTCTGCCCCTGGCACCTACTTGATATTCATCAAGCCAGCTTGGCCGAATGCTCGCGCGTCGCGTGGAACGTCAGCTTCGGCCAGCGCTCTTCCGTCAGGCGCAGGTTGACGCCCGACGTGGCCAAATAGGCCATGTTGCCGGCCGCATCGTAGGCCACGTTGTGGCCCAGCGCGTTTTCGAAATCCTGCAGGATGCGCTTGTCGTCGCAGCTGACCCAGCGCGCGCTGCTGATGCTGGTGCCTTCGAACACGGCGTCGACGCCGTATTCGTTGAGCAAACGGCTGGCCACCACTTCGAACTGCAGCACGCCGACGGCGCCCAGTACCAGTTCGCCGCCCTGCACCGGCTTGAAGACCTGTACCGCGCCCTCTTCGCCCAGCTGCTGCAAGCCCTTGTGCAACTGCTTGATTTTCAAGGGATTACGGATGCGCACTGAGCGGAAGAAGTCGGGCGCGAAGTACGGAATGCCCGTAAACGTCAGCATCTCGCCTTCGGAAAAACTGTCGCCGATCTGCATGTTGCCATGGTTCGGCAAGCCGATGATGTCGCCAGCGTACGCTTCTTCCACCTGTTCGCGCGAGGAAGCCATGAAGGTCACCACGTTCGACACCTTGATCTCGCGCCCCAGGCGCAAGTGCTTGACCTTCATGCCGCGCTCGAAACGTCCCGAGCACACGCGCAGGAAGGCGATGCGGTCGCGGTGGGCCGGGTCCATATTCGCCTGGATCTTGAAGACGAAACCGGTGAATGGCTGCTCGGTCGGATCGACGGAACGCACGGTCGCGTCGCGCGGGCGCGGCGCCGGCGCCCAGTCGACCAGCGCGGAGAGAATCTCGCGCACGCCGAAGTTGTTGATGGCAGAACCGAAGAACACGGGCGTCTGCACGCCGGAGAGGAATTCCTCCAGGTTGAACGGGTTCGAGGCGCCGTGCACCAATTCGACTTCCATGCGCAATTGATCCATCTCCAGCGGGAACATCTCCTGCAGGCGCGGGTTGTCGATGCCCTTGATGATTTCGAAGGCGCCGTCGGCCTTTTCCTCGCCCGCCTTGAACAGCATGATCTCGTCGTTCAGCAGGTGGTACACGCCGCGGAAGTTCTTGCCCATGCCGATAGGCCAGGTGACGGGCGCGCACTGGATCTTCAGCACCGATTCCAGCTCGTCGAGCAGGTCCAGCGGATCGCGCGTCTCGCGGTCCATCTTGTTCATGAACGTGACGATGGGCGTATTGCGCATGCGGCAGACGGCCAGCAGCTTGATCGTCTGCGCTTCCACGCCCTTGGCCGCATCGATCACCATCAGCGCCGAGTCGACGGCCGTCAGCACGCGGTAGGTATCTTCCGAGAAGTCCTGGTGGCCCGGGGTGTCGAGCAGGTTGACGACGTGGTCGCGGAATTCGAACTGCATCACCGAGGAAGCGACGGAAATGCCGCGCTGCTTCTCGATCTCCATCCAGTCCGACGTCGCGTGGCGGCCCGATTTACGCGCCTTGACGGTACCGGCCATCTGGATCGCGCCCGAGAACAGCAGCAGTTTTTCCGTCAGCGTGGTTTTACCCGCATCCGGGTGGGAAATGATGCCGAAGGTGCGGCGGCGCTGCACTTCGCGCGCGATCACGGCCGGCGCCTTGCTGCTGGCTGGCGCCGCGGCATTGTCCGCGCTGTCGGTGGAATCGGGGGTGTTGATGTCGTTCTCGTTGGCCATATTGGTGGTGACCATAATATGGCCCTCGCAAAAAACCCTCGATTTTACAGAAGGATCGGCCTTCCGTGTGAACTGCTTCACTCTGGCGAACGGCAAAATCGGCTGAGCGAATTGGCCAAGCAGCCGCGCAGTTCATCAAGGGGTCACAATCCGCAGGCAACATTGCACTGCAGAAATGTTGTCACCCTACCCTGGAAACCCGATGAAAATGCTCCTCACCCCCGCCGTCCGACTCATGCAGCGCTTGCGCCTGCTGCCCAAATTCATGCTTGTCTGCCTGGTCTTCCTGCTGCCGCTGGCGCTGGCGACTACCCTGCTGATCTCGGAACTGGGCAAATCGCTGGCCCAGGCGCAGGATGCGCAGCGGGGCGTGGCCTATGTGCGCCAGCTGCAGGAAGGCACGCGCCTGCTGCAGCAGCGGCGCGGCCTCGAGCACTTGCGCCTGAGCGGCAAGGCGGGCATGGACAATACGGCCGTCAATGCGCGCATCACGGCCGCGCTGGCGGCCCCTGGCGCGCCTGCCGGCCGGCGCCGGCCTGCCGCAGGCGGCCGAGCTGACGAAGCAGTGGCAAGCGCTGCTGGGCCGCCAGGCGGGCCTCGCGGCGCGCGACAGCTATGCAGCGCATACGGCGCTGCTGCGCCAGGCGGCCAAGCTGGGCCAGCTGGTGGCCGACCGCTCGCACCTGAGCCTGGACCCGGACGCGGGCGCCAACCACCTGAGCGCCGTATTTACCGCCACCCTGCCCGACCTGGCCGAGAGCCTGTCCGACATCGGCGGGCGCGGCGCCGCCTACATCGACACGGGCCTGTTCGAAGCGAATGAAGACCAGCTCGTCAACGCCAACGCCCTGATCGCGCGCCACGAACTGGAACGCCTGCCGGCCCGCTACGACGAAATCCTCGCCGCCAAGCCGGCATTGCGCGCCAGTCTGCAGCCGGCCCTGAAAGCCGTGCCGGCAGCTCTCGCCTTCCTCGAACGCACGAAGAACGAAGTGACGAATTCCTACGACCAGACGTCAGGCGCGCAATTCCACGCGGCCGGCATGCAGGCGATCGACGCCCTGCACGCGCTGTCCGGCGCCTCCGCGACGGCCCTGGACAGCCTGCTGGCGCAGCGCATCGCCCGCGACGAGGCGCGCCGCGGCCTGATCCTGGCCGCCATGCTGCTGGTGCTGCTGGCCGCCGCCTACCTGTGCGCGGGCTTTTATGCCGCCTTCGCGCGCGACGTGACGCAATTGCGCGTGGCCGTCGGCGCGGCGGCGGCGGGCGACCTGTCGCAGCGCATCACCTCGCAGGCGCACGATGAAATCGGCGACCTGGTGCGCGACTTCGGCGCCATGACGCACGGCCTGGCCACGCTGGTGCAGGAAATCCGCGGCGGCGCGGCCGTCATCGCCGCCGCCGGCGCCGATATCGCCCAGGGCAACGCGGCCCTGTCCGGCCACACGGCCACGCAAGCGGACGCGCTGGGGGCCACCGTGGACTCGATGCGCGAGCTGACGGCCACCGTGGGCCGCAACGAAGCCCACGTAGGACAGGGACGCACCTTGGTGGCGACGGCGGCCGACGTGGCCCTGCGCGGCGGGCACACCGTGGGCGCCGTGGTCGAGACCATGGCCTCGATCAAGGCCAGCTCGCACAAGATCGTCGACATCATCGGCGTCATCAACGGCATCGCCTTCCAGACGAATATCCTGGCCCTGAACGCGGCCGTGGAAGCGGCGCGCGCGGGCGAACAAGGGCGCGGCTTTGCCGTCGTGGCGGCCGAGGTGCGCAGCCTGGCGCAGCGCTCGAACGAGGCGGCGCTGGAAATCAAGCGCCTGATCGGCGATTCCGTCGCCACCGTGGATGCGGGCGGCGACCTGGTCAATGCCGCCGGCAGCACCATGCGGCAAGTCGTCGATGCCGTGCAGCAAGTTGCCGTGGTGATCGGACGCATCAGCAGCGCCGGTGCCGAGCAGAATGGCGAGATCGCCCGCATCAACCAGGCGCTGGCGCAGATCGACGACATGACGCGCCAGAACGCGGGCCTGGTCGACGAGGCGCGCGCCGGTTCGCAGCGCCTGCACCAGGAAGGCGAGGCGCTGACGCAGGCCGTCAGCCGCTTCCGCCTGGGCGAACACGAGGCGCCAGCCACGCGCCAGGCACCCGCGGCGACCGTGCGCGGCGGCTTGCCCAGCGTGCGTCCGGCCGGCCTGTGGAGCGCCAACAAGCCGCGCGTCATATCACAAAATCGCGCAGAACGGCGCAAGGCTAGCTAGTCAAAAGTGTGCACGTAGGACAAGGACTACAATTTCGCCTCAAATGAGACTACAAAGTGGCGACTGCTAATCTTATGTTCGCCACTTACATAAGCTTTTAAAGTAGCTACATCGCGATCTGCACCGCGCGGTCGAAAAAAACGCTGTCACCAAATGGAGACAGCCGCTTCTTTGACCTGCAACGCGGCAATCGCACTCCGATGTAAAAAGCCTGTGAGGAAATACCATGAACCATACTCAACTTAGCACCCCGGTCCAGAAAAGCCAGTTGCTGCCGCGCGCCATGCCGGCGGCCGGACGGGAAATCAAGCTTGCGTCGCGGGTCAGCCTCAGCAGTGCCCAACAGAATGAATTGCTGGCCGCCCTGCCGCGCGCCGCGCTCGAATCGCTGTTCGAAGACCTGGAACTGGTGGAACTGCCTTTCGGCAAGGAACTGTATGCCTACGGCAATAACCTGGAATACAGCTATTTCCCCACCACCGCCATCATTTCCCTGCTGTATGTCATGGAAGACGGCGCCACGACGGAAATCGCCGTCGTCGGCCATGAAGGCGTGGCCGGTGCCTCGCTGCTGGCTGGCGAGCGCGCCATGTGCACGGCTGTCGTGCAAAGCGCCGGCTACGGCTACCGCCTCAAAACGCAGAGCCTGCGCGATGCCTTCAACCAGGGCGGCGCCCTGCCCCAGCTGCTGATGCGCTACACCAACGCCCTGTTTGCGCAAATGGCGCAGAACGCCGTCGGCGGCCGCCACAGCTCGATCGAGCAAAAGCTGTGCCGCTGGCTGCTGGACCGCCTGGACCGTTCGCCATCGAACGAATTGAAAGTGACGCAAGAGCTGATCTCCATCATGCTGGGCGTGCGCCGCGAAAGCATCACGGCCGCCGCCGGCAAGCTGCAGGAAGAAGGCTTGATTCATTACCGCCGCGGCAATATCACGGTGCTGGACCGCGCCGGCCTGGAATGCTATGCGGGCGAGTGCTATAAAGTTGCCAAGACGGAATATGACCGCTTGCTGCGCGACGTTTCACGCTGCTGATCAGGCAAGATAAATAAAAAATGGCCGGGCTGCATGCCCGGCCTTTTTTTGTCTCAAGGAAAATTACGCCTCGGCATCCGCATCGATGTCTTCCGGCTCCGGCGTCAGCGGCAGCGGAATCACGGCTTCCACGCACGTCCCCTTGCCTTCCGGCCCGTGGCGCACCGTGAGCGTGCCGCCCAGCAGCAAGGCCCGCTCGCGCATGCCCAGCAAACCGTGCGACATGGGTTTTTGCAGCGCATCGTCCGTGATGCCGATGCCGTCGTCGATGACGCGCAGCACGAGGCCGTGCTCGTTGCGCTTCAAGGTCACGCTGACCATGCCGGCCCGTGCATATTTGAGGATATTCGTCAGCGATTCCTGCACGATACGGAACAGGGCGATCGTCAAGGTCGCTTCGCGGTTGTCGATATTGATGGCCACGTCCGTTTCGCAGCGAACCGAGCTCATGCGCGCAAAATCCTCGCAATAGCTTTCGATGGCGGCGCACAAACCCAAATTGTCCAGCAGGCTCGGGCGCAGGTCTTCGACGATGCGGCGCTTCAGTTCCACCGTTTCCAGCAAGGTGGCCTTGGCGCGGCGCAATTGCGCGGCCAGTTCCGGCTGCGTATGTGCCAGTTGCTGCGTGACGGCACCCAGGTCCATGCTGATCGAGGTCAAGTTGGCGCCCAGCTCATCGTGCAGTTCGCGTGCCAGGCGCGCCTTTTCCACTTCATTGACGCTGATCAAATGGCGCGACAGTACGGATAACTGCTCGGTACGCTTGCTGACCGTCGATTCCAGGGTGTCATTGGCATTCTGCAATGCATACTCGACGGCCGCGCGGTTCTGGAAGCTGCGCCGCACCAGCTGGTAAAACATGATCAGCACGAGGATGGCCAAGGCATTGATGCCGATGCCGAGCAGCACGGCTTTCTGGTACTCATGGTAAAAGGCGGCGCTGCCGGTCGACAGCGCCTCGTTCTGCTCGCGCGTCATGATCACCACCTGCAGGCGGATCTCGTCCATGGTGGCGCGGTCATCGGTGACACGGGAAATGTTGACGATTTCAGCCAGCCCGCCCTGCTTGTAGACATCGATAGACTGTTGCAGCATCGACATCTTGCGACGGATCAAGCTCTTTAATTGGCCCAGGTTCTTCAGCTGGGTGGGACTGCCTGCAAGCAAGGTTTGCAGCTCGTTGAATTCGTTTTCGATTTCCGTGGATGCCGTCTTCGACGGTCCCAGATAGGTTTCGGAGCCGGAAATGAAATAGCCGCGCAAGCTGCTTTCCGCATCGAGCACGAGCACATTCAAGTACTGCAGGCGGTCAGCCACGCGGGCGCTCTGGCTGAGCAAGGCGTTCGTGCCCTTCAGCGACTGCAGGTTATGGAAGAGACTGAAACCATTGAGTACAAGCAGCAAGGCGCAAGTGACGCACAGGATCGTCTTGTACAGGGGCAGGCGGTGATTCGGGGCCGGTTCAGCGGTGAAATACATCCTGATGTGCATCCTTAGCAAGGTTCGGCGCGGGAGAAGACGCCGGCGCCGGCCAATTATAGTCCTCGCCACAGACTGCTGCACTGCACAAGTCGTGCTGGCCAGCTGGCTGAGCGATCATGTTTCCATGATCGCACCGCAACGCTAGTCAAGCAAATTGTTTTTCATTGCGTAATAGGTCAAGTCGCTGTTGGATTGCAAGCCCATTTTTTCCATGATGCGCGTACGGTAAGTACTCACCGTCTTGATGCTCAGCGACAAGGCCACGCCGATATCGGACACGGTGGCGCCGCGCGCCAGGCGCAGGAAGACCTGGAATTCGCGGTCCGACAATTCCGTGTGCAGTGCGGCATTCGTATCGCGGTCGAACGACTGCGCCAGCAATTCGCCCACGGTGGAGCTGACGTAGCGGCGTCCCTGGAACACGGTGCGCACGGCCGTCATCAGCTCGTCCGCTTCGCATTCCTTGTTCAGATAGCCATTCGCGCCCATCTTGAACAGGTTCAGCGCGTATTGCTGCGCAGGATAGCCGCTGAGGATCAGCACGGGCAATTCCGGCTGGCCCTGGCGGATCGTGCGCAAGGTATCGATGCCGCTCTGATCGGGCATGGCGATATCGAGCAGCAAGACATCACAAATTTCGCGGCGGGCGATATCGAGCGCTTCGCGCCCCGTACCGGCTTCCGCCACCACACTGAAATCGCTTGACGACGAAAAAATCTGTTTGAATCCCAGCTCGTACTATTTGGTGATCATCACAAATGGCAACGCGTATCATTGTTTCCCCTTAAATTTTCCTGGCCTGGGAAAGACTACCGGAACCTGAACGCTGCTCCGGCCTAGCGTCACTAACAAAAACGCAACATTAACATTATATTCAAAACATGGCGTGCCGTACGATACCGGCAGCGCCAGGGCTTGTACCATGCAGTATAGTCAAGCGGTATCGGACAACCCGACCTATATTGGTACAAATCTTATTTTAGCAAGTTTAAAATCGCAATTAATTCATTGCGTATCCACACGCGGTCCAGCGGCGCTTCCTGCGGCACGACGGGCACGGCCGGCAGCACTGGCAACTCATCGGCGATGACATGCGATGCACCACGGCTGTCGAGCTTGTTGCGCGCGCCGCTGATGGTAAAGCCCTGTTCATACAGCAATTCGCGGATGCGGCGTATCAGCAGCACTTCATGGTGCTGATAATAGCGGCGGTTGCCACGTCGTTTGACCGGCTTGAGCTGGGAAAACTCCTGCTCCCAGTAGCGCAATACGTGCGGTTTGACGCCGCACAACTCGCTCACCTCGCCGATCGTGAAATAGCGTTTCGCCGGAATGGGCGGCAAGGCGATCAACTCGGTTTTACTGATGCGCTCGTTCATCGCCACTCACTCAGGCAGCACGTGCCAGCGGACTGGTCTCTTCGACCATGCTTTTCAGCTTCTGGCTGGCATGAAAGGTCACGACACGGCGCGCCGTGATGGGAATCTCTTCACCCGTCTTCGGATTGCGGCCCGGCCGCTGCGGCTTGTCGCGCAACTGGAAATTGCCGAAACCCGACAATTTGACGGCTTCGCCCCGCTCGAGCGCATTGCGGATCTCGTCGAAAAAGGTCTCGACCATATCCTTCGCTTCGCGCTTGTTCAGGCCCACTTGCTCGAACAACAGTTCGGCCAGCTCCGCCTTGGTCAAGGTGGGTAAATCTTTTTCCGCTTCCTGGCGCACTTTGGCAACCAGCATGGCCCGATGTAAATCTGCGGCCAGTGCGGACTGCAGTACGGCGGAATCAACGTCGCTGTTATTAATTTTCCTGCCCTGCCTTTTCTGTGCGCCCGAGCCCGCCACATGGCAAGCTCGTCTACGGTTGACGACGGAAAGGCCGTCACGCAAAAAGCGACGGCCAGTCCGGTAATTACGAACGCAGTTTCGCGTCGTGTCCCTGCTTGGCGGCATCGATCAGGACAGCCATCAGGCCATCGACGACATCGTCTTGCAGGGTGTTTTGAGTATCTTGCAAGCTAATCCGGAAAGCAAGGCTTTTTTCATCCGTTTCCAGCCCTTTTCCACGATATTCATCAAATAAAACAATGGCTTGCACGATACGCGCTGCCGGGCTTGCCTTGGCGGCGGCATGGAAGCTGTCGAGCAGATCCTGCACTGCCACCGATTGCTTGACGACCACGGCCAGGTCGCGGCTGGCGCCAGGGAATTTCGAGATTTCCTGGTACGCGGGCACGACGCGCTGCGTCAGGGCGGCGGCGTCGACTTCGAACAGCACGGGCGCCAGCGGCAAGTCGTACTTTTGCATCCAGCGCGGGTGCAATTCGCCGATGAAACCGATGACCTTGCCGTCGAGTTCCACATTCGCCGAGCGGCCCGGATGCAGGGCCGGGTGTTCCGCCTTGCTGAAACGCAAGACCAGCGGCGCGAACAGCGCTTCCAGGTCCGCCTTCACGTCGAAGAAATCGACCGTGCGGGACGGCTGGCCCCATTGCTCGTCCGCCACCGCGCCGTAGGCCATGGCCGCCACGCGCTTCGGCTGGGCGTAGCCGGCCACCGACAGGGGGCCGTTTTCCACGCTGTCGTCGCGCTGGTAGATGGCGCCCACTTCGAAGATGCGCACGCGGTTGGTCTTGCGGTTCAGGTTGTAGCGCACGTTGGCGATCAGGCTGCCGATCAGCGAGGAACGCATCACGCTCATCTGGCTGGCGATCGGGTTCTGCAATTTGATCGGATTCGTGTTGCCCGAGAAATCGCGCTCCCAAGCCGTATCGACAAAGCTCATGTTAACCACTTCCTGGAAGCCCAGGTCGGCCAGCACATGACGTACCGCAAACAAGGAGCGGGTATTTTCTGGTGCAATCTGCATCACGTTCGCGGCCACGGGCGGCAAGGTCGGGATGTTTTCAAAGCCGTACACGCGCGCCACTTCCTCGATCAAGTCTTCCTCGATCTCGATGTCGAAACGGTAGCTGGGCGACGTCACGGAAAACACGCCGTCGGCCAGGGTGAATGGCAGGGCCAGGCGCGTGAAGATATCGGCGATCAGCTCATCATTGAGCGGCACGCCGATGACTTTTTGCGCGCGCGCCGTGCGCATCGACACGGGCTGGCGTTGCGGCAAGTTCACCACGTGGTCGTCGACGGGGCCGACGGTGGTGGCTGGCGTGCCGCAGATTTCCACGATCAGGGCCGTGATGCGCTCGATGTGCTCGACGGTGGTGGCGAAATCGACGCCGCGCTCGAAGCGGTGCGCCGCATCGGTCGAGAAATTCAAACGGCGGGCGCGGCCTTGAATGGCGTTCGGCCACCAGAATGCCGCTTCCAGGTAGATGCTGTCCGTATCGTCCGACACCGAGCTGGCGTCGCCGCCCATGATGCCGGCCAGCGATTCGATTTCCTGCTCATCGGCAATGACGCCGAGCCACTCGTCGACGGCGATGGTGTTGCCATTCAACAGCTTGACGGATTCGCCCGCCTTGCCCCAACGCACGTCGAGGCTGCCATGGATCTTTGCCAGGTCGAACACGTGGCTGGGACGGCCCAGTTCCAGCATGACATAGTTGGAAATATCGACAAGGGCCGACAGCGGACGCTGGCCGCTGCGCTCGAGGCGCTGCTTCATCCAGTCCGGCGTGGCAGCCTTGGCATTCAAGCCACGGATGACGCGGCCCGTGAAACGGCCGCACAGGTCCGGCGCGCTGATTTTCACGGGCAGGATTTCATCGCTGGAAACCGGCACGGTGCGGAACTGCGGCGCATTCAGCGGTACGCCGGTCAGAGCCGACACTTCGCGCGCCACGCCCAGCACGGACAGGCAGTCCGCCTTGTTCGGCGTCAACTTGATGGTGAATTTCAAGTCGTTGAGCGCAAAGTAATCGCGGAAATTCTGGCCGATCGGCGCGTCGTCCGGCAATTCCATCAAGCCGGCGTTTTCTTCCGACAATTTCAATTCGCGCGCGGAGCACAGCATGCCTTGCGACTCGACGCCGCGCAGCTGGCCCACCTTGATTTCAAACGGCTTGCCATCGGCGCCGGGCGGCAATACGGCGCCGGCCATCGCGCAGACGACTTTCAAGCCCGGGCGCACGTTCGGCGCGCCGCAGACGATGTTGAGCATGGTGCCCGTGCCGACGTCGACCTGGCACACGTTCAGGCGGTCCGCGTTCGGATGTTTTTCCATCTCCAGGACCAGGCCCACCACCACGTTCGAGAACGGCGGGGCGACGGGATCGACGTCCTCGACTTCGAGACCGGACATGGTCAGCAGATGGGCCAGTTCGTCCGAAGTCATCTTCGGATCGACCATGGTACGGAGCCAGTTTTCGGAAAATTGCATAATCAAGCTTTCAAATGTTCAATGCGCGAGCATGCAAGGGCACGCTCCAGCGCATCGAGTGACATGGAATAATGAAACGCCTTAGTTAAACTGCTTGAGGAAGCGCAAATCACCCTCGTAAAACAGACGCAGGTCGTTGATGCCATAGCGCAGCATCGTCAAGCGTTCCAGGCCGGAGCCGAAAGCAAAACCGATGAATTTCTCGGGATCGAGGCCAAAGTTCTTCACCACGCTCGGATGCACCTGGCCGGCGCCCGACACTTCCAGCCAGCGGCCTTTCAGCGGACCCGAACCGAAGGCGATGTCGATCTCGGCCGACGGTTCCGTAAACGGGAAGTACGACGGACGGAAGCGCACTTGCAAGTCGTCCGTCTCGAAGAAGGCCTTGACGAAGTTCAGGTAGACGCCCTTCAGGTCGGCAAAGCTGATGTCTTCGGCGATCCACAGGCCTTCGACCTGGTGGAACATCGGCGAATGGGTGGCGTCGCTGTCGACGCGGTAGGTGCGGCCCGGCGCGATGACCTTGATCGGCGGCGTGTGCGTGCGCGCATAGCGCACCTGCATCGGGCTCGTGTGCGTGCGCAGCAGCAAGGGCTTGCCATCGGTGTCGTTGCCGTCGATGTAGAAGGTATCCTGCATGGAACGGGCCGGATGGTTTTCCGGGCTGTTCAGCGCCGTGAAGTTGGTCCAGTCGTTCTCGATTTCGGGGCCGTCGGCCACGTCGAAGCCGATCGAACGGAAGATTTCCTCGACCCGCTCCCACGTGCGCATGACGGGATGGATGCCGCCGGGCATGCGGCCACGGCCTGGCAGGGTCACGTCGATCGCTTCGGCGTTCAGACGGCCTTGCATTTGGGCATCAGCCAGCGCATCACGGCGCGCCGTCAGCGCGTCCTCGATCTGCACTTTGACGGCGTTGATCAGGGCGCCCTGCGCCTTGCGCGCGTCCGGGTCCAGTTTGCCCAGGCCCTTCATCATTTCAGTAATCTGGCCAGTCTTGCCCAGGTAGCGGGCTTTGGCGTTTTCAAGTGCGGCAGCGTCTGCGGCGGCGATAAAGTCAGCCTGGGCCGAGACGACGAGTTCTTCTAGGGAGTTCATGCGGCTTTTCCTGTTTTGGAAATCAATCCTGGATTTAGTAATCTAGAACCCAACAATCAAAAACGGAAACGGGGCATAAGGTTCACACCCCTGCCCCGCTCTTTATAACGTCACCCTACGGATGACGTTGTGCAATGACCGATGCTTACGCAGCGATTTTTGCTTTCACTGCGTTGACAATCGCAGCGAATGCTGGCTTGTCCATCACAGCCATATCGGCCAGGACTTTACGGTCCAGTTCGATATTTGCTTTTTTCAAGCCGTTCATGAATACGCTGTACGTTACGCCATGCTCACGGGAAGCGGCGTTGATACGGGCGATCCACAGGCGGCGGAAAACGCGCTTCTTGTTGCGGCGATCGCGGTAAGCGTATTGGCCAGCGCGCATAACTGCTTGCTTGGCAACACGGTATACACGGCTGCGGCGACCACGGTAGCCTTTAGCTTGAACAAGAATCTTCTTATGACGGGCACGAGCTGTAACCCCACGTTTTACTCTAGGCATAGTAACTCCTTAAATTGAGTGTGAGATTAAGCAGTCGGCATCATGCGCATGACGGATGTGACATCCGATGCGTTGATGTTACGGGTACCGCGCAACTGACGTTTGTTTTTGGTGGTTTTCTTGGTCAGGATGTGGCGTTTGAACGCGTGACCCGACTTGACTGTTCCACCTGGACGCACGCGAAAACGTTTTTTCGCGGAGCTTTTGGTCTTCATTTTAGGCATAGCAATCTGTCCTCTTACGGACAGCTCCATTTATAACAGGATTGCAGGTGGCAACACGACGCTGCGCTTAGATGCCTGCTTTCACATGTTGTGCAGCGGATGCGAGTCCGCTACAGTTCACGCGGCCCGCACATTGCTGAGCGGGCCGCGCAAATTCTGCCTGGAATCCGGTGTCGCACCAATGCTGGCACAAACCACGTCGATCCACAGTAAGGCACCTATCAAAATCTACTACGCGTCGAAATCTGCGGCTTGCGATGCTCACTGTACCTTCGTACAGTTGCGCTTCTCAACCACAACTTCCTTCCGCTCGCTACGGTTTTGCCAGGTGCCGTAAAACGCTATTGTAGCTTACTTCTTCTTCTTAGGCGAAAGAACCATGATCATTTGGCGGCCTTCCATCTTCGGGAACTGCTCGACCTGGCCGTACGGCTCCAGATCGGCTTTCAGACGTTCCAGCATGCGGAAGCCAATATCCTGGTGCGCCATCTCGCGACCGCGGAAACGCAAGGTGATCTTGGTTTTATCGCCGTCTTCAAGGAACTTGATGAGATTACGCAACTTGATATTGTAGTCACCATCATCAGTCCCCGGACGGAATTTAACTTCCTTCACGAGGATGATCTTTTGCTTCAATTTGGCTTCGTGAGCTTTCTTCTGCTCCGAATACTTAAATTTGCCGTAGTCCATCAAACGGCACACCGGTGGCTGCGCGGTAGGCGCAATTTCCACCAAGTCGACGTTTGCCTCTTCCGCCAGGCGGAAGGCTTCAGCCAAACTTACGATACCGAGTGGCTCGTTATCGACCCCGCTTAAACGCATTTCAGGGGCAGTGATTTCGCCATTGATGCGATGTGACTTGTCAGTAGCTATTGTAATTTCCTTTAAAAATCTTGTAAGACGGTCGTGCAGCGAGTTTCCTCGTCAGGCCTTGGTGTCGACTTCATGTTTGAGTCGCTCAATCAGGGCATCGACGGACATGACGCCCAGATCGACATTGCCCCGCGCCCGCACGGCCACTGTATTCGCATCCCGCTCTTTGTCGCCAATTACTAAGATGTAAGGCAATTTTTGTACGGAATGTTCACGTATTTTATAGGTAATTTTCTCGTTACGCAAATCAGCCTGCACGCGCAGCCCCGCTTTGCGCAGTTTTGTTGTAACTTCCTGTACATAATCGGCTTGAGCGTCGGAAATATTCAACACCGACACCTGCACCGGCGACAACCACAACGGCATGGCGCCCGCATAGTGTTCGATCAGGATGCCGATGAAACGTTCCAGCGAACCCACGATCGCGCGGTGCAGCATGATCGGCACCTGGCGCGTGTTGTCCACGGCCACGTATTCGGCACCCAGGCGGCCCGGCATCGACGGGTCGATCTGCACTGTGCCCACTTGCCATGCGCGGCCCAGGCTGTCTTTCAGGTGGTATTCGATCTTCGGACCGTAGAACGCGCCCTCGCCTGGCAACTCCGTCCACTCCACGCCGCAGGCGCGCAGGGCCGAACGCAGGGATTCCTCGGCGAAATCCCACGATTCTTCCGTGCCGATGCGGTTATCGGGACGCAAGGCCAGCTTCACGTCGATATTCGTAAAGCCGAACGCCGTGTACACATCCATCGCCTGCTGGTGGAAAGCCGTCACTTCGCCGGCGATCTGCTCTTCCAGGCAGAAGATGTGGCCATCGTCCTGCGTAAAGCCGCGCACGCGCATCATGCCGTGCAAGGCGCCGGACGGCTCGTTGCGGTGGCATTGACCGAATTCGCCGTAGCGCAATGGCAAGTCGCGGTAGCTGCGCATGCCATTGTTGAAAATCTGGATGTGGCCGGGGCAATTCATCGGCTTCAGCGCATAGGCGCGGTTTTCCGATTCCGTGATGAACATGTTTTCACGGTAATTATCCCAGTGACCGGTTTTTTCCCACAGGCCACGGTCGAGGATTTGCGGCGCCTTGACTTCCTGGTAGCCGTTGACCTGGTACACATTGCGCATGTATTGCTCGACTTGCTGCCAGATCGACCAGCCTTTCGGGTGCCAGAAGATCAGGCCTGGCGCTTCTTCCTGGAAATGGAAGAAATCGAGCTGCTTGCCCAGTTTGCGGTGATCGCGCTTCTCCGCCTCTTCCAGATTGTGCAGGTACAGTTCCTGGTCTTCCTTCTTGGCCCAGGCCGTGCCATAGATACGCTGCAGCATCTCGTTTTTCGAGTCGCCGCGCCAGTAGGCGCCGGCCAGCTTCATCAGCTTGAAGACTTTCAGCTTGCCCGTCGATGGCACGTGGGGGCCGCGGCACAAGTCCGTGAACTTGCCTTCGGAATACAGCGACACTTCCTGGTCGGCCGGGATCGAGCCGATCAGTTCAGCCTTGTAGGCTTCGCCGATACTATTGAAGTATTCAATCGCTTCGTCGCGCGCGACAACCTTGCGCGTGACTTGCTCATCCTTCTTGGCCAGTTCCGCCATTTTCTTTTCGATCGCGACCAGATCTTCCGGCGTGAACGGACGCTTGTAGGCGAAGTCATAATAAAAGCCGTTGTCGATCACGGGACCGATGGTCACTTGCGCGTCCGGGAACAATTCCTTGACGGCATACGCCAGCAAGTGGGCCGTCGAGTGGCGGATCACTTCCAGGCCGTCGGCGTCCTTGTCCGTGACGATCGCCAGTTCCGCGTCTTGCTCGATCAGATAGGAGGTATCGACCAGCTTGCCATCGACCTTGCCCGCCAGGGCAGCCTTGGCCAGGCCGGTACCAATATTGGCCGCAACCTGGGCCACGGTGACCGGGCCGTCGAATTGACGGGCGGAACCATCGGGAAGTCGGATTGTAAGCATATTGATCTCCATATCGGCGCTGGCGCCAGGTAAAACTGCAATGTGATGGGTAAAATACTGAAAGGAAAACGCAGACGCAAAAAAACGCGGACTAGCCGCGTTTTTCACTTTCTTGAGACAAAGGAAACCCGTTCGACTAGCGTCACTCCCAAAGCCTGGTAGTAGTTCGCGGCGTCATAACCGGTTCACCCTTTCTCTCTAACTGCATTCTGGTGGGCGGTGAGGAATTCGAATCCCCGACCCCTTGGATGTCGACCAAGTATTCTAACCAGCTGAACTAACCGCCCGTAAAACTTTTTTGATCATTGTATTTCAAATGACCGCTTGCGGCTTGCGCCAGCTTAAAAACCATCTACTGCCAAATTCTGGTGGGCGGTGAGGAATTCGAATCCCCGACCCCTTGGATGTCGACCAAGTATTCTAACCAGCTGAACTAACCGCCCCGAAGACCAGCATTATAGAGAGGCTTTCCCAGAATGACAAGGGCTGTTTTACAGGAAACTTTAATCTCTTTTTCATCCGCTTCCCGGGCGTCAGCCTCCTTTATATAGAGACGGCCCGGCGCACGCGGAATGCCGCTAGAATCGGGGCATGAACTCCACCATATTAGCCTGGCTGAAAACCCTGAGCCGCATCTGCGGTTTTGAAACGGCCGACTCCTTCCCTCCCAACCACCCATATGCGCGCACGCGCTGGAATGCCGCGTATTTCGATATCGCTTCCGACGTGAAGCCCGACGAGATGGAGCGGCGTCTGTGCGCGGCCATCGCCAACACGCCTAGCGTCTTCGCCTACATCAGCAATCCCACGCCGCGCATGCAGCGCGCGCTGCTGAACGTGATCCACGACCGGCTGCGCCGCCAGCCGGGCGCGGGCGCCACGGACCTGGTCTTGTTATTGATCAATGCCTATGCCAGTCCCCACATCGCGGAAGCCGTGCCCGGCCTGCGCGCCCTGATCTACAACACGGAACAGGAAGACACGAGCCTGCGCGTGCATGCGATCCTGGAGTTACTGGTGGGCACGCCGCGGGGGCTCGATGTGATCGATATGTAGTCGTCACGCATGATTAGCCGGCACATAACGCGCCCGCAAACGCATGAACGGCGTTTCCACCAATCTATACAGGAGCCAGCCCGTCAAGATACTGACGACGATACTGATCAGTATCGCCGGCGCGCCGTCCGCGCCATACCCCATCTCCTGCAAGAGCGGCCGCAGCAGGATGCACAGTTGCTTGTGCAACAGATAAATCGCATATGACCACAACGCCAGGCTGGCCGCGCCCGGCACGCGCAGTTGATATAGCGCACTGCCGGGACTGAGCGCGGCGATCAGCAGCAAGGTAAAACTGGCGGCCAGGGCCGGATAGCCGAACACCGTCACCGCATAACCATAGTGATCGGTGAGAAACACGTAAAACATCAGCGCCGTGCCCGCGATTCCCGCCAGCAAGGTGCGGTTGCCGTAGGCGGTCAGGCGCACCCAGGCGGCAGGATGGTGGTTTTTCAGCAGCGCCAGCGCCACGCCCGCCACCAGCTCGTCGAAGCGGCACCACGACGCGTAATAGATATACTTGTAATAGCCGAGGCCGCCACGCGGCACTTGCACGTACTCCTCCCACAGATACGCGCGCACCAGCATGCCGACGATCAAGCTGGCGGCCACGGCCAGCCACGCCCACAGCAAGGACTTGCGGCAGGCGGCGATCGCCAGCGCCACGGCCGGCAACAGCACATAGAACTGCTCTTCCACGCACAGCGACCACGCATGGGAAAACGCCGTGCCCGGCGTCAGGTTGATGTTTTGCGTAAACGTCAGGAATTTCCAAAGGGGCAATAACGCGCTGTCGCCACGGAACGCGGGCCACAAATAGTACAGGGCCAGCACGACATAGAAATTGGGCAAGGTACGCAGGAAGCGCCGCGCATAGAAGCGGGGCAAGGAAAATCCATGCTCGCTGCGCAAGGCGACAAAGATCTGGTTGCCGATCAGATAGCCGCTGAGGGCAAAGAACAAGTCCACGCCCACCCAGCCGATTTCTCCCCAGAAACCAAACGCCCCGCCCTCGCTGACGAACAGCAAATAATGGTTCATGAAGACGAGCACGATGGCCAGCGCGCGCAAGGTGTCGAGGCCATACAGGCGGGAAGGATGGGACGTACTGGACATGGAATCGGCAAGGGAAAACAACGGTGGCGCCGATCATGCCACGCCAGAGTGCACATGGCCACATTTTTGCAGGCGTGCACGGCGAATCCCGCTAAAATATGCCGACCCCGCTTTCCCTTCCCGCAACAGCATAGGATATGTCCAGCATGAGCAGCGCACTCCACTTCAAGTCCATCAACTACACGGGCCAGGGCAGCGGCCCGCGCCTGATCGTCACGGGCGCCGTGCACGGCAATGAAACCTGCGGCACCAAGGGCATCCACCGCGTGATGGCTGAACTCGACAGCGGCGCCCTCTCCATCGTGGCCGGCAGCGTCACCTTCGTGCCCATCACCAACCCGCTGGCCTACGCCAAGGGCGTGCGCAGCGGCGACCGCAACCTGAACCGCAATCTGTTTCCGAACGACAATCCGCAGGATTTCGAAGACCGCATCGCCAACTGGCTGTGCCCGTTGCTGGGCCAGCACGACGTGCTGCTCGACTTGCACTCGTTCAATGCCGACAGCCAGCCCTTCGTCATGGTGGGGCCGCGCAACAACGATGGCCCGCTGCAACCGTTCCAGCATGAAGACAAGGAACGCGCGCTGGCGCGCCGCCTGGGCGTGCGCCGCTTTGTCGACGGCTGGCTGCATGCGTATGGCCAGGGCGTGCAGCGCCGCCTGGGCAATAGCGACCAGGTTGGCCTGGTCTTGCGCTATGGCGTGGGCACGACCGAATACATGCGCTCGACGGGCGGCTACGCCCTGACCCTGGAATGCGGCCAGCACGCCGACCCGGCCGCGCCGGACGTCGCCTACCGCGCCATCAAGAATACCCTGGCCTTTTTAGGCTTCATTGATGCACCGCAACCGGAACCCATCGCCGACGCCGACATGGAAGCGCTGAACATGGTCGTCGTGCACGACAAGCTGCATGCAAACGACCGCTTCATCAAGACCTGGTCCAGTTTTGACAAGGTAAAACAGGGCGAGCAGATCGGCGTGCGCGCGGACGGCACGCCCGTGACGGCCGAATTCGACGCCTACATCCTGTTCCCGGACGTCAACGCGCAAGCCAATGCCGAGTGGTATTACCTGGCGCGGGTGGCCAGCAGCTTTTAATTAGTGGCCGACGGACTTGGAAAACAGGTTGATGACCAACACGCCGGCAATGATCAGCCCCAGGCCGATCAAGGCCGGCGTATCGAGGCTTTGCTTGAACCAGAACCAGCCCACGGCGGAAATGAGCACGATGCCCACGCCGGACCAGATCGCGTAGACGATGCCGGTAGGAATGACCTTCAGGGTCAGCGACAAGCACCAGAAGGCGATGCTGTAGCCGATCACGGTGATGACGCTGGGCCACAGGCGGCTGAAGCCTTCAGACGCCTTCAAGGCGCTGGTGGCGATGACTTCGGCGATGATGGCGATAGCCAGGTAGAAATACGTCATGGCGAGACTCATGCGGGCATCCTTTATTGTGGGCTGAGCAGTTTTAAGCCCAGGATGCCCGACACGATCAGGGCGATGCAGGCGATGCGCGCGGCGCTGGCCGGTTCGCCCAGCACCATGATGCCAAAAATGGCCGTGCCCACGGTGCCGATGCCCGTCCAGATGGCGTAGGCCGTGCCCAGCGGCAAGGTGCGCAAGGCCAGGCCCAGCATCACCACGCTGCCCAGCATGGACACCGCCGTCAAGACGGATGGCACGAGGCGGGTAAAGCCGGCGCTATATTTGAGGCCGATGGCCCAGCCGATTTCCAGCAAACCCGCCAATACCAGAATGATCCACGCCATCTATTTCTCCCGAGGCGGCAGGGTCGTCCCCGCCATGCAGCCCCCACATCGAGCGGGGTCGTCCCCACAGGAGCAAAGGGAAAAGTATACCATTGGGTGAAAACTCTTGCCGCCAGAACATTTTTCTGCCGCTGTTGCCCCAAAATATGCTGATAGAAGCATAATTGGGCATCCACTCACTCTCGGGAAAAATGATGCTACTGCTGGCCCAAATCCTTACTGCCCTCATCCTGCTGCTGCACGTCTACATCGTGCTGCTGGAAACCGTGCTGTTCGATGCGCGCGGACGCAAGGTGTTTGGCCTGAGCAAGGAAAAAGCGGAGATCGTGCGCCCCGCCATGTCGAATCAGGGCTGCTACAACGGCTTTCTCGTGGCCGCGCTGGCGCTGGGCTTTTTCCATCCGGACGCGGCCATCGCCCAGGCATTCACCGTCTTCGGCCTGGGCTGCATCGCCGTGGCAGGCGTGTGGGGCGCCGCCACCGTCATGACGCGCATCCTTTACCTGCAAACCGTGCCCGCCGTCATCGCCCTGCTGCTGCTCCACTTCGCCTGATCCCTGCCTGAAAAATCCACTGGCCAGCACGTTTTTTACTTATATCGTAATATACCGATATTGAAATTCACAAAAGACGATACATATATCGTTTGAAGACGAACATCGACCAGGAGAAACAGCATGGACATCGACGCCATCCACAAGGCGCTGGCCAATCCCGTACGGCGGCAGATCCTGCAGTGGCTGAAAGAGCCGGAACAGTATTTTTGCGAACAAGACCATCCGCTCGACTTCGGCGTCTGCGCCGGCCTGATCGACCGCCGGCTGGGGCTGTCGCAATCGACGGTCTCGGCGCACCTGGCCACCTTGCAAAAGGCCGGCTTGATTTCCACCAGAAAAGTTGGCCAATGGAGCTTTTTCAAGCGCAATGAAGCCACCATCGAGGCTTTTCTGGAGCACATGCAGCAAGGTTTGTAAGCATCCCCATCTCAACGCCGCCGGAGCGGCATTCACAAGGACAATCATGGCAACTTTATTCGACCCCATTACCATTGGCAGTTTGCAACTGAAAAACCGCATCATCATGGCGCCGCTGACACGTTCGCGCGCCGGCAACCCGGGCCGCGTGCCCAACGCCCTGATGGCCGAGTACTACACGCAGCGCGCTTCGGCCGGCATGATCATCTCGGAAGCGACGGCCGTCACGCCGCAGGGCGTGGGCTATGCCGACACGCCCGGTATCTGGTCCGACGAACAGGTGGAAGGCTGGAAACACATCACCCGCGCCGTACATGAAGCAGGCGGCCTGATCGTCCTGCAACTGTGGCATGTGGGCCGCATTTCCGCTCCCCTCTTCCTCGATGGCGACTTGCCCGTGGCGCCCAGCGCCATCAAGCCGGCCGGCCATGTCAGCCTGGTGCGCCCGCAACAGGAATTCGTCACGCCCCGCGCACTGGACACGGAAGAGATTCCAGGCATCGTGGCGGCGTATCGCCTGGGCGCAGAAAATGCGAAAAAAGCCGGCTTCGACGGCGTGGAAATCCACGGCGCCAATGGTTACTTGCTCGACCAGTTTCTGCAAGACAGCACCAACTTGCGCACCGACAACTATGGCGGTTCGATTGAAAACCGCGCCCGTTTGATGCTGGAAGTGACGGACGCGTGCATCGCCGTCTGGGGCGCGGACAAGGTCGGCATGCACCTGGCGCCACGACGCGATGCACACGACATGGGCGACTCCGACCCGCGCGCCACCTTCGGCTATGTCGCGCGCGAACTGGGCAAACGGGGCATCGCCTTCATCTGCGCCCGCGAAGCGCTCGGTGACGACCGCCTGGGCCCCTACCTGAAGCAGGAATTTGGCGGCGTGTACATTGCCAACGAGAAAATGGACAAGGCGGCGGCCGAAGCCTTGCTGGCCAAGGGCGAAGCCGATGCCGTGGCCTTCGGCCTGTGGTTCATTGCCAACCCCGACCTGCCCATCCGCCTGCACAGCGATGCGCCGCTCAATCCGCTGAACCCGGCCACCCTGTACGCGCCGGACGCCGCAGGCTACACGGACTACCCGGCACTAGCGGCACGGGCTTAAACAACATACATGGCCCCCCTGAGCGGTGGCAGCGGCACTTGTCGCTGTTGCCTGCCCCTCAGCGCCATCGGCGCCGTGCCGGCCGGGCCGGACGGCGCGCCTGTACGCTGCTGAAAACACGGCGTATCACCTCGGCCGGCACCGCGTGCTCGCGCAAGTAGGCCATCGCGACCGTGCGGCCCAGGGCGTGATGAAAAACGCCACGCCACGCTCGACGAGCTCTGCCATCACTTTGTCCGTTCGGACATTGTTTCCATGTACATCATTGACACTGTTTTTCATGCCATGGCTCCCTGTCGGATGAATCAACACTACGTCAAGTTTTGACCACATACTGTGCATTTAGTGCCCGGCACAGGATGCAAGCATGGGTAAAATGACAGTACAACCAGCCCCGACACCGCATGAATAGCGGCCTCGGCTGCTTGTCGCCACCGCCAGCCCCGTATAGAATGCCTGCGCAGAATTTTGCTTCAAGGAAAATGGCCACCAGCGCCATCCCATTAAGAACAGTGTCACTGAAGGGTATCAATGGACGATTTATTTGTACAAGCGGGCGACTTGCCAACCTGGCACCAGCGCAGCGCGCTGCGCGTGCTGCACCTGTTTGGCTGGCGCATGCGCTTCCGTCCCCTGCCGGGGCCGCGCGGCATCGCCGTCGTCTACCCGCACACGTCCAACTGGGATTTCATGTGGGCCTGTTCGGCAAATGGGCACTGTCGCTGCCGTTCCGCTGGCTGGCCAAGGATTCGCTGTTCCGCGGCCCCATGGGCAAGGTGCTGCGCTACCTGGGTGGCGAACCCGTCGACCGCAGCACCACCAGCGGCACGATACAGCGTCAGGCCGAACGCATGCTGGCCGCCGACTGGTACTGGCTGGCGATCACGCCGGAAGCGACGCGCAGCTACCGTCCGAACTGGAAAAGCGGCTTTTATCACCTGGCGCTGGCCGCCAAGGTGCCGTTGTTGCTCGTCTACATCGATTACCCGAACAAGGTGCTGGGCGTCGTCGACCATCTGTATTTGACGGGCGACAAGGACGCCGACATGGCGGCGATTGCCGCCGTGTATGCGGGCCACCAGGGTTTACATCCGGAAAAGGCGGCGCCCATCGTGCTGTCCGACAAGCGCCCCGGCGCTTAAGCCGCTCAAGCAACCCCCATCAGCACCACGCCGGCGGCCGTCAAGGCCACGCCGGCCACGCGCAACAGGCGCTCGGCCAGTACCTGGCCGATGCAGCGTCCCGCCCACAGCAGCACGGCCGAGGCCAGCAGGAAGCCGCACGCGGCCGAGGCGGCCGGCAATTCCTGTCCATGCGCATTGCCATGCGCCAGCGCAAACATACCCACGAGCAACATACCGAGCCAGTTCGGCAAGGCCAGCGCCAGCGCGATGGCAAGTCCCGCCAGCGCCACTGTGGCGGCGATGCCCGTTTCCAGCCCAGGCACCGTCAATCCGACCATGCCGGCCAGCGCGCCCAGCAGCATCATGCCGACAAACGTGGCGGGCTGTGCCAGGCTGCGGCGCTGCTGGCCGCCCCAGAGACCCACGCCCAGCATGGCCAGCAAATGGTCGATACCCGTGAATGGATGGGCAAAACCGGCCAGGAAGCCCACGCTGTCGCCATGGCCGGGGTGGGCCATGGCCGGCAAGGCCAGCAAGCACAAGGCCGCCACGGCGGCCGTTTTTGTCATCAGTCTTGCACTCATTGCAGCTCCTTGCCTGGTTGATCGAGCAAACCTTGCTCGCGGATAAAATCGATGACCACCTGCACGCCATCGCCGCTGCGCAGGTTGGTGAATACGAAGGGGCGTTCGCCGCGCATGCGCCTGGCGTCCTGCGCCATCACGTCGAGGTTGGCGCCCACGTACGGCGCCAGATCCGTCTTGTTGATAATGAGCAAATCGGAGCGCGTGATGCCGGGTCCGCCCTTGCGCGGGATTTTTTCGCCGCCGGCCACGTCGATCACGTAAATGGTCAAGTCCGACAGTTCCGGGCTGAAGGTGGCGGCCAGATTGTCCCCGCCCGACTCGACCAGGATCAGGTCGAGATTCGGGAAATCAGCCTGCATGCGCGCAATGGCTTCCAGGTTGATGGACGCATCCTCGCGGATGGCCGTGTGCGGGCAGCCGCCCGTTTCCACGCCCATCAGGCGCTCGGCCGGCAAGGCGTCGGCGCGCAGCAGGATTTCCATGTCTTCCTTGGTGTAAATGTCGTTCGTGATGACGGCCATGTCGTAGCGTTCGCGCATGCCCTTGCACAGCATTTCGCACAGAGCGGTCTTGCCCGAGCCGACGGGGCCGCCGATGCCTACGCGCAGGGGGTTTGAGGTAATCGATGTCATGTTGTAGTCTCTCGTGGTAGTGTTCAGGAGCGGTACAGTCGGCTGTACTGCACTTCGTGGCGCATCGACAGCAGCGACAGGCCAGGCGCCCAGTTGCCCATCTCGTCGTCTGCCAAGGTTTGCGCCGTCAGGGCTGCCGCTTCCAGGTCGGGCCGCAGCGACAGCAGCAAACGCTGGCCCGCCACCTGCCCCAGCGGCACGGATTTCACGCAGACGAGCACCTGGTTTTCCGCCCAGGCGAACAGCATGGCCAGCAGCGCCTCTTCGCGCGGAATCGCCAGCGCCGCCACGGCGCACGCATACGCGGTGGGCAGCGCCACCTCCAGCTGGCCCTGCAGCATGTCGATCAAGACGCCGTCGGCCACGCCCAGTTCGGCCAGCAATTTGGTCAATGAGTACCCCATCTGGATGGTTTCGGCGCGAAATTCCGCCGTGTCGCGCGAAGCGATGAAACGCTCGCTCCAGCGCTGCACGGCGCACAAATCCTGCGCTGCAAACGCCTGCATCAAGCGCCAGCACAAAGGCGCTTCCCAGCGCGCCACTACCTGCGCCAGATGCTGCGCGATCCATTCGCGCGCCGTGGCTGCATCCGTCACCAGGCCGGACTCCAGTGCCGCTTCCAGCCCCTGCGAATAGCTGTAGGCGCCGATCGGCAAGGCCGGGCTGGCGAACTGCAGCAGATGCAGCAGGGCCGAGGCCTGCATCAGACGGTGCCCGGCGTATCACTGGGGCGGTGGATTTTCTGCCGCAGCGGCACGGGTGCCAGCAAATGCTGGCCGTGGCCGTCGTGGTGGCCATGGCCGCCGCCGTAGGCGCCCGCTTCCGGCTCGAACGGCGCGTCTTCCTCCGTCACGGTCGCCTGCAAGCCTTCCAGCATCTCCTTCAACACCACGTCCTTGCGGATGCGCAAAAAGCCGTCGCCCACCTGCGCCTGCGTGTGGCGGTTCCCCAGGTGGAAAGCGCAGCGCAGCAGCGTGTGCGCATCCGCGCACTGCACCAGATAGGTCGCTTCGCGCGCGGCGACGATCCGCACCACCTGCCCGCCTGGCCCCGTCATGCGCTCGCCGTCGCGCAGCACCGTGCCGCGCACGGTGAACACGGCCACGTCGGCGCCATTCGACAGCACGGCGCGCAGCCGGCATTTTTCGCGCTGGTCGTAGGGCAGTATCAGTTGCGCGGTGGGCGCGCGCCCATCGTCGGGACCTAATTTGGTATGCAAAGTGAGCATGATGTCTCCCCCTTAAAATAGAAAATAGCGCTGCGCCATCGGCAGTACGGCGGCCGCCTCGCACACGAGCAGCTGGCCGTCGGCGCGCACGGCGTAGGTTTCCGGGTCCACTTCCATGTGCGGCGTGGCGCCGTTGTGGATCATGTCGTGCTTGCGCAGGCCGCGCATGTTTTTCACGGCGATGACGGATTTATTGAGTTTGAGCTGGTGCCCGATATCGAGCTCGTAGGCCGCCTGCGACACAAACGTAAACGACTTTTTCAGGCCGCCGCCGAAGGCGCCGAACATCATGCGGTAGTGCACGGGCTGCGGCGTGGGTATCGAGGCGTTCGGGTCGCCCATCTGCGCGGCGGCGATCATGCCCCCCTTGAGTATCATCGACGGCTTGACGCCGAAAAACGCCGGCTTCCACAGCACGATGTCGGCGATCTTGCCCGCCTCGATGGACCCCACCACGTGCGAAATGCCGTGCGTGATGGCCGGGTTGATCGTGTACTTGGCGATGTAGCGCCTGGCGCGGAAATTGTCGCTGCGCGCCGTGTCGGGCGCCAAGGCGCCCCGCTGCACCTTCATCTTGTGCGCCGTCTGCCAGGTGCGCATGATCACCTCGCCCACGCGGCCCATCGCCTGCGAATCGGACGACATCATGGAAATGGCGCCGATGTCGTGCAGGATATCTTCGGCGGCGATGGTTTCGCGGCGGATGCGCGACTCGGCAAAGGCCACGTCTTCGGCAATCGCCGGGTCCAGGTGGTGGCATACCATCAGCATATCCAGGTGCTCGTCGAGCGTGTTGACGGTGAACGGGCGCGTGGGATTCGTCGACGACGGCAGCACGTTCGATTGCCCGACGGCGGCGATGATGTCGGGCGCATGGCCGCCGCCTGCCCCTTCCGTGTGAAACGTGTGGATGGTGCGGTCCTTGAAGGCGGCCAGGGTATGTTCGAGGAAGCCCCCCTCGTTGAGGGTGTCGCTGTGCAGCGCCACCTGGATATCCATGCGGTCGGCGACGGACAGGCAATTGTCGATGGCGGCCGGCGTGCTGCCCCAGTCTTCATGCAGTTTCAGGCCGATGGCGCCCGCGCGCACCTGCTCTTCCAGGGGCAGCGGCAGGCTGACGTTACCTTTACCCATGAAGCCCAGGTTCATGGGAAAAGCGTCGGCGGCCGCCAGCATGGCGTGCAGATGCCACGGTCCCGGCGTGCAGGTGGTGGCGGCCGTGCCCACGGCCGGCCCCGTGCCGCCACCGAGCATGGTGGTCACGCCGCTCATCAGCGCTTCCTCGATCTGCTGCGGGCAGATGAAGTGGATGTGCGTGTCGACGCCGCCGGCCGTGACGATCATGCCCTCGCCGGCGATGATCTCGGTGGCGCCGCCGATGGCGAGCATGACGCCGGGCTGGATGTCGGGGTTGCCCGCCTTGCCGATGCCGAAGATCAGGCCATTTTTCAGGCCGATGTCGGCCTTGACGATGCCCCAGTGGTCGAGGATGACGGCATTCGTGATGACGGTGTCCATCACCTCGGCCGCGCAGCGCTGCGACTGGCCCATGCCGTCGCGGATGACTTTACCGCCGCCGAATTTCACCTCTTCGCCGTAAATCGCGTAATCATGCTCGATCTCGATGAACAGTTCCGTGTCGGCCAGGCGGATGCGGTCGCCCTTGGTGGGGCCGAACATCTCGGCATACGCGCTGCGGGGAATGCTGGCCATCTCAATCCTTTCCCGGTGGTGTGTCCTGCAGTTCGCCCATCACTGCGCCATTGAAGCCGTAGACCTTGCGCTCACCCGCCAGCGCCACCAGTTCGACGGTGCGCTGCTGGCCCGGCTCGAAGCGCACGGCCGTGCCGGCCGTGATGTTCAGCCGCATGCCGTAGGCGCGCCAGCGCTCGAAGGCCAGCGCCGGGTTGACTTCGAAAAAGTGAAAGTGCGAGCCCACCTGGATTGGCCGGTCGCCGCGGTTGGCCACCACCACGGTGGCCGTGGCGCGTCCGGCATTCAAGCTGATTTCGCCTTCTTCCAATTGGTATTCGCCTGGGGTCATGAGGGCCTCCTGTCAATGTCGCTTGTAGGGTTACGGTATCGGGTGGTGCACGGTCACCAGCTTGCTGCCGTCGGGGAAGGTCGCTTCCACCTGGATGTCGGGGATCATCTCGGCGATGCCGTCCATGACGTCGGCGCGCGAGAGAATTTTTGTACCGTCCGACATCAGCTGCGCCACCGACTTGCCGTCGCGCGCGCCTTCCATGATGGCGGCACTGATCAGGGCCACCGCTTCCGGGTAATTGAGCTTCAAGCCGCGCGCCAAGCGCCGTTCGGCCAGCAGCGCGGCCGTAAAAATGAGCAGCTTGTCTTTTTCGCGGGGAGTCAGGTCCATGGTTTTCCTTGCGCTTCTTTAATGTTCAAGTGTTCCAGATGCGGGGCACGACGGCGTCGCGTCCCAGCATGGCGGGACGCAGCAGCTGCCAGGCGGCCAGCATGACGCGGCGCGCCGCCTCGCTGTCGCCGCACAGCAGGCGCACCACCACCAGCGCTTTCATCTGCGTGGCGCCAAACGCGGCGCCTTCCGGCACGGCGATCTCGCGCACGGCGGCCAGCACGGCGGGGGGGACTTGTGTGCCGACGGCGATCAGGGTGGCACACACCGTGTGTCCACCCAGGCCCAGGGGGCTGGCCATCAGCGCACCGCCGGCGGCCAGCACGCCCTGTTCCCACCACAGCAGCTTGCCGCCGCGGCGGATCTGCACCTGCTGATTGATGCTGCCCGTGTTGAAAAATTCGCCCGAGGCGCTGCGTCCCAGGCAGACGATGTCGCAGCCGATGTAGCCGGCGTCCGGCGCCAGCTCCACCTCGTGGCGCAGGCGCACGCAGGCCTGGTCGAAGAAAATGCTCTCCTGCGGCAGCCACTCGATGGCGGCGCCGCTGCCGGCGCGCAGCACGATGTGCTGGCCCGAGACATGGCCGTTCGCGCGGTACCACTTGGTGGCGCCGGGAGACGTCAGCAAGGCGTGCGCGCCCTCGCCCACTGTGGCGTCGACGGCCAGCTGGTCGCCGCCCACCACGCCGCCGGGCGGATGGATGATGATGGCGTGGCAGACGGCGTCGCCTTCCGGATACAGGGGCTTTTGCACGCGCAGGGGGCCGCTGTGCGTGCGCTCGACGAGGCGGCTGACGCCATCGTGCAGCGCGAAGCCCAGGCGCAGCTGCGCCTGCCAGGCGCCGTGTGCGCTGGCTGGTGTAGGCATGACTGGATGGCTGCTGTCTGGCATGCGAGGCAATCGCGTAAATAAGCGATTACCTAAGCAGGATACGTGCCAGCGTCAGGGGAAGGAAAAGTGAGAATCCTGCACCGCGCTGCGGCGGACGCACCAGCATGGTGCATCGGCCGCACCGCGGCGCTTAGGCCTGGGCCACGGCCAGGGTGCGCCGTTCGCGCAGCAAGTCCGTGAATGGGGCGGCCGCGAGGGGGCGGCTGAAATAATAGCCCTGCATTTCATCGCAGCCGTGTTCCGTCAGGAAATCGACCTGTTCGCGCGTTTCCACGCCTTCGGCGATGACGCGCATATCGAGGTTGTGCGCCAGCGAGATGACGGAGCGGGCGATGGCCGCGTCGCTGCTGCTGGTGGTGACGTCGTCAACGAAGGATTTGTCGATCTTCAGCACGTCGATGGGGAAGCGCTTCAGGTAACCGAGGCTGGAATAGCCGGTGCCGAAGTCGTCGAGCGAAATGCCCACGCCGATGTCCTTCAGGCGCGTCAGGGCCGCCACGGCCTTGTCCGGGTCGCCCATCACCGTGCTTTCCGTGATCTCGATGCCGAGGCAGGCGGGCGCGATGCCGTATTTGCGCAGGGCCGCCTCGACGAAAGGCACGGTGCGGTCCTGCGCGAACTGCTTGCCGGACAGGTTGACGGCCACCTTGATGCTGCCCAGGCCCGCATCGTGCCACACGCGAATCTGCGCGCAGACGCTTTCGAGCACCCACTCGCCGATGGCCGTGATGGAACCATACTCCTCGGCCAGCGCAATGAACAGGCCGGGCGGCACCTTGCCCAGCACAGGGTTATTCCAGCGCAACAGCGCTTCCGCGCCCAGCATGGCGCCCGTGCGCAAGCACATCTGCGGCTGGTAGTGCACTTCGAATTCATCGCGGCCGATGGCGCCGCGCAGCTGCTGCTGCATGGCCAGGCGGGCGCGGATATCGCTGCCCATGCGCTCCGTGAAGAAGGCGTAATGGTCGCGCCCCATTTCCTTGGCGCGCACCAGGGCCGTGTCGGCGTGGCGCAGCACGTCGTCGAGGCTGTCGCCGTCGGCCGGGCACATGGCGATGCCGATGCTGGTGGTCAGCGCCAGGCGCTCGCCATCGACGCTGAGTTCTTCGCGCAGGCCGGCCAGGATGGTTTGCGCCAGCGCCAGCGTGCGGCCCAGCAGGGCATCGTCCTGCAGCAGGATCTGGAATTCGTCGCCGCCCTGGCGCACCACCGTGTCGCCCTCGCGCACGCAGCCGGACAGGAAACGCGCCACCACCTGCAGCGCCTTGTCGCCCACGGCCTGGCCGTGCGAATCGTTGATGTTCTTGAAGCGGTCCAGGTCCAGGCACATCAGCACCACCTGCACCACCTGCTGCCGTCGCGCAGGGCATTCGCGCGCGCCTGTTCGAAGCGCTCGCGCAGCAGCACGCGGTTCGGCAAACCCGTCAGCGCGTCGTGGTAGGAGAGGAAATCGATCAGGTGCTGCTCGGCCTTGCGCTCGCTGATGTCGAGGAACACGCCGATGTAGTTGACGACGGCGCCGTCGGGGCCGTGCACGGTGGAGGCGCTGAGCAGGCAGGGATAGGTGTCGCCGCTCTTGCGCCGCGTCTGCACCTCGCCCGACCAGCAGCCGCTGCTGCGCAAGCCCTGGCGCAGCGCCAGCAGCACCGCTTCGCCCGTGTATTCGGCATGCAGGCGCATGATGTCCGTGCCCACCACTTCCTGCGCCGCGTAGCCGGTGATGCGGGTAAACGCGGGATTGGCGGTGACGATGACGCCTGCCGGGTCGGTGATCAGGATGGCGTCCTGGGTGGCTTCGAAGACCTGGCCCGACAAGCGCAGCAATTCTTCATTGGCGCGGCGGATCTGCACTTCGCGCGCCAGGGTGCTGGCCACCTGTTCCAGTTCGGCCGTGCGCTCGGCCACGCGCCGCTCCAGGTTGGCGCGCTCCTGCGCCAGCTGCAGCTGCGCCCGCGCCAGCCGCACGTGGGCATCGGTGCGGGCGAGGATTTCCTCGGCCTGGAAGGGCTTGGCAATAAAGTCGACGGCGCCCAGCGCAAAGCCGCGCACCTTGTCGTCCGTATCGTATTGCGCCGACAGGAAGATCACCGGCACCTGGCTCAGCGATGGAATTTCCTTCAGGCGGCGGCATACTTCAAAGCCGTCGAGGCCAGGCATGCGCACGTCGAGCAGGATCAGCTCCGGCGGGCGCGCCTGGGCCGTCCACAGGGCCAGTTCGCCGTTCGGCGCCTGGCGCACCGCATAGCCGGCGCCACCGAGCAAATCGCTCAACAGCTTCAGCGAAGCCGGCGTATCTTCAACGATCAGTACTTCGCCCTTCGAATTCACTTCCGAAAAATCGCGGTGCATGTAGCAGTTCTCTCAGCTTTGGATGAGGCGCGGCGCTCCGTTGCCGCGCTGGACAAGACATTTCTTTGCGATGAACTACGTATTATCATCATAATCTTTATTGCAATTTAGCACCATCCATCGGCGCCACTTAGTCCGTCTTTTCAGCGAAAACGATGTTGTCAGCCCACACTTTTACGCGGGCGCCAGCGCGCCCTCATTCTCCAGCAAGTCGCACAGCTGGCGGTACTGATGCTGGTCCAGCATGGCTTGCAGCGGTGCCAGCACGGGCGCCGCCGCTGGCGGCAAGGCGCCCAGCAGCAGGGCAACCCTGGCCAGGTTCAATTCGCGCAGCGCCACCAGCAAGGCGGCGCGCTCTTCCCCGGCCAGCAGCAGCAAGTCCTGCGCCCGCAGTACCGGCGGGGCCTCGTGCGCGGGCGCTGCCGGCAGCGGCACGGACGCCTGCACGGGCGCCTCGGCCGCCTGCGCGGGTATGCTGAAGCGGAACGTGGCGCCCTGCCCCGGCCTGGACTCCAGCGTCAGTTCGCCTTTCATCAGCTGCACGAATTCGCGCGAGATGGCCAGGCCCAGGCCCGTGCCATCCTTCGGCCCCGCGCTGTCGGCCTGCACGAAAGGTTCGAAGATGCGCTGCTGGTCCTCAGGCGCGATGCCGATGCCCGTGTCGCTGACGGCGAACGACAGCATCCATTGTTCGCCCTCGCGCCGTTCGCCGCGCACGCGCAAGACGACCTCGCCGCCGCCGGCAAACTTGACGGCGTTCGACATCAGGTTCAGCAGCACCTGGCGCAGGCGCGTCGCGTCGAGCAGCACGGCCGGCGGCACGTCCGCGCAATCGAGGCGCAGCGCCATGCCCTGCTGCTCGGCGCGCATGCCCAGCATGTCCATCACTTCCTGCAGCAGCGGCGCCAGCGCCACCACGGCCGTCTGCGCCTGCAGGCGGCCCGCCTCGCCCTTCGTCAGTTCGAGGATTTCATTGATCAAAGTCAATAAATGATTGCCGGAGCGGTGGATGATGGCCAGGTTGCGCTTTTCATCGTCCTGCATGTTCGGCGAGGCGGCCATCAGGCGCGAAAAGCCGATCACGGAATTCAAGGGCGTGCGCAGTTCATGGCTCATGTTGGCCAGGAAGGTGCTTTTGGCGCGGTTCGCCGCCTGCGCCTGGCTGACGGCCACCGACAAGGCGCTCGTGCGCTCGGCCACCAGCTCTTCCAGGTGATGGCGGTGGCGCAGCAGTTCCAGTTCCGCCTCGCGGTGCGCCGTGATGTCGTAGTTCGACCCCACCAGGCGCATGGGCCGGCCCTGGCCGTCGCGGAAGATCACGGCATCGGCCTTGATGTAGCGGATGGCGCCATCGGGCCACAGGATGCGGTACTCGTGCGTGAACGCCTGGCCGGCGCCCAGCGCGGCGCGCAGGGCTTCCTTGGCGGCCGGCACGTCGTCCGGCACCAGCGCCGCGCGCCAGATCGCCGCCGGCGCCATGCAGCTATCCGCATCGGCCTTGAACTGCGCGTACATCTGCTCATCCCACTGCAAGGCGTCGCTGCTGACGTTCCAGTCCCAGATGCCGATGCTGGCCGCGCCGGTGGCCATCTGCACGCGCTCCTCGCTGCGCTGCAAGGCGCGGTAGCGGCTGTCGAGCAGCGCCACCATGTCGCGGATGGAACGGTACAAGGTGCGCAGCTCGCCCAGGAACCACGCTTTCGGCGGCGTGCCGAACGCTTCGCCCTGCCCCGCCTTGACGCCGGCCGCATACTGGCCGATCGCCTTCAGGGGCTTGAGCATCAGACACCACATCAGCAGCCAGATGCTGGCCACCAGGATCACGTCGAGCGCCACGATCATGGCGCCGATGCCCAGCGCGCGCTGGCGCAGCTGCGCGTGCAGCAGGGCCGGCGTCGCATACACGGCAACGCTGCCGATGACTTGTCCGCCCATCGTCACGGGGCGCCGCTGCACCAGCCAGCCAGGTTCCGCAGACAGCGAGGAAAAGCTGCCGATGGCGCCGGACGCAGTGCGGCGCAGGACCAGCGCTTCCTTGCCGATGCCCGGCGTCAGGGAGCTGGCCACCAGGTCGCGCTTGCCCAGCGTGCTGCGCATGATAGCCTGCATCTGCTTTTCATCGAGATTCCACAAGGGCAGCTCGATGGCCACGGCCAGCTGGTCCGCGCTGATGGCCAGGCTGCGGTGCAGCTGCTGCCAGCGCTGCTCGCGTTCGGACTGGTAAAACAGCACGGCAAACACCAGCAGCAGCACGGTGACGACAAAGGTCAGCGCCACGCTGACGGCCAGCACGATGGATACGCCGCCCAGGCGCTCGCCCTTGGGTGCGTGAACGGTCATGCGTCTTCACCCTGCGGCTCGCTGGCCAGCTGCGCCAGCAAGGCGCACAGCGGCTGGTACTGGTGCTGTTCCAGCATGGCGGCGATGTGCGCGGACAGCTGCGGCAGGCTGGTCGCCAAGCCGGCCAGCACGATGGCGCTGCGCCGCAAATCGAGGGCTTGCACGGATTCGAGCAGCGCCTGCCGTTCGGCCCCGCCCAGCTGGGCCAGCTCCCGCTGCAGGTCGAAGGCGGCGGCCGCGCGCGCGCGGCGCGGCGGCGGCGCTGCGCTGGAAGCGCAGGCCCAGCTGCTGCTCCAGCATGGCGAACAGGTGTTCCTGCTCGATCGGTTTGCGCAGGAAGCCGTCGGCGCCGGCCGCCAGCGCCTCCTGCTTTTCTTCCTCGAAGGCGGAGGCGGTCATGATCACCAGGCGCGGCTGCACCAGCGCCGGCTGCGCGCGCAGCCAGCGCGTCAGCGCCAGGCCGTCCATGTCCGGCATGCGCCAGTCGCTGAGCACCATGTCGTAGCGCTGCGCCGCCAGCATGGCTTGCGCCTGCGCGCCGCCCGCTGCCTCGTGCAGCTGGAAGCCCAGCGGCGCCAGCAAGCCGGCCAGCAGCTTGCGGCAGTTGTCGTCATCGTCGACCAGCAGCACCATGCGCCCGCGCTGGGCCGGCGGCAGGCGCGCCACGCGGCCCGGCGCCAGCGCCGCGATGGCCGGCTGCTGCAACACCGGCGCGCGCAGCTCGAAACTGAAGCGGGAACCGGCGCCCAAGGTCGATTCGACGCGCAGCTCGCCGCCCATCAGGCGCACGAATTCGCGCGAGATGGTCAGCCCCAGCCCCGTGCCCGCCTGCGCCACGGCGCTGTCGGCCTGCACGAACGGTTCAAAGATGCGTTCCAGGTCCTGTTCCGCGATGCCGCTGCCCGTATCGCGCACGGCAAACACCAGCGCCAGCTGCCCGTCGTCGCCCTCCTGGCAGGCCAGCGACAGGGTCACGCTGCCCTGCTCGATGAACTTGAGCGCATTCGACAGCAAATTGAGCAGCACCTGGCGCAGCTTGGCGCCATCGAGGCGCACCAGCGGCGGCACGCCGGAGCGCTCGAGCCGCAGCGCGATGCCCTGGTCGCGCGAGCGCATGCGCACCATTTCGAGCACCTCGTCGAGCAAGCCGTTCAAGTCCACGGGTCCCGCTTGCAGCTGCATGCGGCCCGCCTCGATCTTCGACAATTCCAGGATATCGTTGATCAAGGTCAACAAGTGATGGCCGGCGCGGTTGATGATCGCCAGGTTATGCTTTTCTTCCTCGAACATGCTGCTCGAATCGGCCATCATCTGCGAAAAGCCGATCACGGAATTCAAGGGCGTGCGCAATTCGTGGCTCATGTTGGCGAGAAAAACGCTTTTCGCGCGGTTCGCCGATTCGGCCTCGGTGACGGCCACCGACAGGGCGGCCGTGCGCTGCTGCACCAGCTCTTCCAGGTGGTCGCGGTAGCCCAGCAATTCCTGCTCGCTGTGCTTGCGCTCGGAAATGTCGACGATGCCGCTGCGTACCAGGCGCCGCCCTTCCATCGGCAATTTGACCAGCCGCACCTCGCAGGGGAAAATGCTGCCGTCGGCGCGCCGCACATGGCGCTCGACGAGGATGGGTTCCCCCAGCATGGCGCGGCGCAAATGCTCTTCCACCATCAGGCCCAAAGGCAGGCCGTCGGGCTGCTCCGTGCTATACAGGTCGAACGGCCCGCGCGCCAGCAGCGCTTCGCGCGACATGCCCAGCATGCGCTGCGCGCTGCTGTTGGCGTCGACGAAACGGTCCAGGTCCAGGTCATACACGACGATGGCTTCGGGCGCGTGCTCGACCAGGATGCGGAAGCGCTGCTCGCTCTCGCGCGCCTCGCGCTCGGCACGGCGCAAGCGCCGCCGCTGCAGCAGCAAGGCGCTCAGCAAGCCGGCCATCACGATGAAGACGCCGCCCACCAGCAGCACGGCGACGCGGTGCTCATGCCACAGCTGCGGCGGCCGGTTGAAGAACAGGGTGTGCGGCGGCAGGCGGCTGATGTCGGCGTCCCAGCGCTGCAGCTGTTCCCAATCGTACATGGGCACGGGACGAGCCGGCGGCAGCAAGGCGCCCGGCGCGGCAGGCGCCTTGCCCGCCAGTACTGCCAGCGACAGCTGCGCCACCTGCTGCGCGGCCTGTTCGATGTGCAGGATGGAGCCGCCCAGGATGCCCTTGCCGACCGTCGCGTTATACATGCCGAAGGCGGGTACATTCGCCAGGCGCGCCAGTTGCGCGGAAAACTGCACGGGCGTGGCGATATTGCCGGCCACGTCGCGGTTGACATTGCCCGCCACCAGCAAGGTATCGGCGGGCAGGTGCGCCACCGCCGCGCGCATCTGCGCCAGGGTAAGATCATCGAGGTAGCGCATGGCCACCTTGCCCTGCCACGCCAGCGCCGCCTGCTGCATGTTGCGCTTCAAGGCCTGGTCGGCCTCGCTGGCGCCGACGGCCATGACGATGGTTTTGGTCTCCGGGAACAGCGCCATGGCCTGCGCCAGGGTGCCGGGGAAATCGACATTCGCCTTTTGCTGCCAGATGGCCAGCGGGCTGCCGGCCGGCAAGGCCTTGCCCGAGGTATTAATCGCCAGCACGGGCACGCCGCGCGCCAGCGGCGCCAGGTCCGACAGCAAAAAATCGAGCGCCGGCTGCTGCATGGCGATGATCAGGTCGGCCTTGCGTCCCATCATCTGCGTGTATCTTAAAAGCAACAAATCCCGCATCTCATTGCGCAGCGCCGGGTCGCCCTGGGTATTGAGGCTCAGGTGCTCGACCATGATGTCTTCGCTGGCCAGGCCCGCAGCCACCATGGCGGCCACATAAGTGCGCGTGTACGATTCCACGCCGGCGCGGCCGTAATCGTAAGCGTTGAGGAACAGCACGCGCTGGCCCTGGTGCGGCGGCGCAGCGGCCGGCGCCGATGCCGGCAAGGCGGCAGGCGCCGCGGCGGCACAGAACGCCAGCAGCAATGCGCGGCCACAGCGGCGCACCGCCGCCCTGCCCTGCCCACCGCCCGGCACATCACGCATCATTCGCCATGCCCATGCTCACCCTCGCCTGTCACCATGTTTCACCTATGCGCCGGCCATTCAGCCACCGACACTTACAAAAACATGATAACGTCAACTGCAGGGGCAGGGGCAAGTCTATTGCTTAGGACAATCATTTGACAATACACCCGCCCGCAACACCCGTCATCGTTATGCAGCCGTGCCGCTGATACCGAACAATTCCAGCTTCAGCCCTTTTATGCCGGCCGGCACGTAAATCGCAATCGCCTGCGCCTTGATCATGCTGTCATAGATACTGCCCTTGCTATCGATGGAAAAGTAATACGTATTGGGCCGCACCGGCACTTCGGCGGGAACCTGGGCCATATGGCGCAACTCGGCACCCGGAAGCGCCCGGGCCAGCAATAGTTCGATATTGTCCGGAGATGAAATCTTGAACTGCAACGGTACCGTGGCAACCAGTTCCAGCGCCGGCATATCGGCGTTTACCGCCAGGCAGAGTTCGGTCTGGCGGTCTATCCGCTTGGCATCGAGCAAACCGTGATAGTGGGTGTTTTGTTGCGCATCGTTGGACAGGGGAATCGGGAAGTAGCGCGACAGGAGCACCGTATCGATCAGGTCGCGAATGATGCCATCGAGCTTGCCGAAACCGGGAGCCGCATCATCGTGAGAATAAGACGGCAAGTCGCTCAGCGTGTATTTTTTTGAAAACGTCATCAAGCCGCCGGCCAACGCCATCAATTTTTCAAACAGATACACGGGATGGTGGCGCCGGTAGCTGGCGCAATGACTGAGCATGGCGCTGGCCGTGCTCAAGGTATGCAGCATCCAGAACGAGGAAACATCACCGCCATGAAATTCCACCGTATTGTTACCGGGCTGACGGTGGCGGCTGTACAGCGCTTCAATTTTCGCGCCCATGCGGTCGATCAGCGAATCGAGCAGTTTCTGCAGCGAGGGATCGGCGCTGATGGTCAGGCCAGGCGGCATGAAGGCGGCATCGATGTCAAAGCTGCCGTTGCCAGCGCGGTACAAACGGATCACCGGGATGGCAAGGTAATCGTTCAGGGGATCCAGTTGCGACAGCAGATACACGCGTTTCTTCAGGTAAGCGACGTCTATATGTGACTGCCTCGCTGTACAGATCCGGGGTTTCGATATCCGCCTGGACATAGCGGGCGCCCGCTGAGCTCACATTGCCGCCATGTGCCTGCAGCGCGGGCAGCGCGGCATAAAACGTAAAACTATGTTCGCTGGCAGGCAGCCTGGACAGGTCAACCGCACTGGGCAATATATCGCCAAGCGGCGCGTCAAACAGTTCTCCATCCTGAAAGACGAGCGACATGGCATCCGCCCGCAAGCTATTGTTGGCCAGCGCATCCGCGTTCCAGCTGATGCCATGCACGCCCCATAAATGGGGATTCATCAATGAAGCCAGACGTTGCAGGCGCGCTTCATGGTAGCGGTCCAGCTGCTGGAATTGCTGGGGACCGATGGCCAGGCCTTCGGACCAGAGTAATTTGGATGGCAATGTCATGGCGTTCTCCATATTGACCATTGGAATCATGCTGCCTTGCCAGTCTGATGTTGTCAGTTTGAACGTCCTTGATGTTGCGCAGCAACCCTGTTCAATTATTTGCGCAAACGCAATTTACCTTGGAGCAAACGCTCGGATACTGGCCATTCCGCCGCCAAGACACAGGAAAAGAGAGATGGAGGACTTGCTGCCGTATTTCGAGCGCGAGCTGGTGATGTTGCGGCGGCATTGCCGCGAGTTTGCCGAACGCTATCCGAGAATCGCCGGCAAATTGCACATGTCCGGCGAGTCGTGCGAAGACCCGCACGTGGAACATTTGATCGAATCGGTGGCCATGCTGGCGGCACGCATCTCGAAACGGCTCGATGACGACTATCCGCAATTTACCGAAGCCCTGTTCGAAGCCCTGTTCCCGCATTATCTGCGCCCCTTTCCATCCTGCAGCATCGTGCGCCATTGCGCCCCAGCGGCTGGCGCGGGCGTCTTGCACCTGCCGGCCGACAGTGAAATGGATGCAGCGCCCGTGCGCGGCGTGCGCTGCCGCTTCAAGACGGTCTATGAGCTGACGACCGGCGCATCGGTACTGGACAGCGCCGTTTTCGATGCGATGATCAAGGCGCCGCCGGGCTTGCGCTTGCCAGTATCGGCCAGTTCCTCGCTGAACATCGGCCTCCGGCATCTCGATGCGGCACCCGCATCGCTGCGCGTCTTCATCGATGGCGAAGCTTCTTTTTGCGCCGCATTGCGCGATGCCTTGTTCATGCAGACAGTCTGCGCTTTTGTGTCGACCGAGGCGGCGCAATGGACGGCATTGCCCACCGTGCCGTTGACGCCCGTCGGCTTCGCCGACGCGGATGCCTTGCTACCTTTCGGTGCCCGTTCCCAGCCGGCCTACCGCATCCTGAGCGAGTATTTTGCGTATCCGGAAAAATTCAATTTCTTTGACATCGATGTCGCGGCGCTGGGCGCGGCCCTGCCGCCAGCTTGCCAGCGCTTCACCCTGCATCTGTGCATGGCCGGTTTGCGGCCCGATTCCGCCGCGGCCCGCATGTTGTCCAGCATTTCCAGCGAAAACCTGAAGCTGGGCTGCAGTCCGGCGGTCAATCTCTTCCGCCAGGAAGGCGTACCGATCTCCGTCACCCGGCAGAAAACCGACTACTCCGTGCTGGCCCATGCCACCCATGCGCATGGCTACGAAGTCGTCACTGTCGATGCGGTGCGTTTGCTGCGCCAACGCGGCGGCGAAAGCACGCTGAGCGAATTTCGCCCCCTGTATAGCCTGCGCCATGGCGAGGGGCCGGCGCAACAAGGCCATTACTGGATCATGCGCCACGATACGGCGTTGGCCATCAAGAGCCCTGGTCACGAAAAGAAAATTTCGCTGGTCGATGGCGACTTCCATCCACTGATCCATGAAAAGGCCAGCCTGTCGCTGTCGCTGACATGCAGCAACCGCGATCTTCCCCTGGCACTCAAATACGGCCAGCCGCAAGGAGACCTGCAGCCATGCGCTGGCGGGCCGGCACTGCACATGCTGCGCCGTCCCAGCCAGCCGCGCCGCTTTTCACCGGGCGCGGGCCTGCACTGGCGCCTGATTTCGCACCTGGCGCTGAATCATCACGCGCTGGTCCAGGAGGGCCTGCCGGCGCTGCGCGAAATGCTGACGCTGTATGACCTGTCCCAATCGGCCACCTCGCAGCGCCAGATCGGCGGCATTGTGGCATTGGCTCACGCGCCCACCACGACATGGCTGCGGCACAGGCGCGGCACCTCGCTAGCGCACGGCGTGGAAGTGCGCATCACGCTGGACGAAGAAGCCTTTATCGGCAGCGGCATGCACCTGTTTGTGCAGGTGATCGATCACTTCCTTGGCCTGTATGTGCAAATCAACAGTTTCATTGAACTGGTGGTGCTGTCACTGCAAAGCGGAGAGGAGCTGATCCGATGCAAACCAAGAAGCGGATTGCAGAATCTGGTGTAGTCCAACACTTGTTCGCCGAGCCGTACCGCTATCAGTTCGTGCAGGCGGTGCGTATTCTGCTGTGCTGGCTACGTCAGCAGAACGTGTCCCATGCACAAGCCTTCGGCCAGGGTGCTGCGCTTCAGAAACAGCCTGTCCTTGAGTTTTCCGGCCAGTGAAATCGAGCGGCTCTCGCTCGACGAGAATGAACAGCTGATCCTGATACCGGCGTTCATGCGCTTTCTGGGCGTCGGCGGCACCTTGCCCTTGCATCACTCGGAACGCATCGCCGCCTACCGCTTGTCGAGCAAGGACGCCGGCGTCTCGGCCTTCCTCGAGATCTTTTCGCACCGCATGGTCGCGCTGTATTACCAGGCGTGTGAAAAGTATCGGCTGGAATCCATGCTCCAGACCCAGGCAAAAGACGAGCAACTACTGTTGTTGTCGGCACTGGCCGGCGTGCAGCGCGATGCGCTGCCGTCAAGCGGCGAAGCCGGCGCCGTGACGCAGGACGTGGCGGCCTGGTACGCGGGTCTGCTGCGCTGCCGCCCCGTCTCCGCGCAAGCGATAGGCCCCGTGCTGGCCGAGTACTGCGGCGTCCCCGTCGCCCTGCAACAATTTGTCGTGGTGGGACTATCTGGAAAAAGACCGGCGCAGCCTGCTGGGCAGTGTCAACTTTACGCTGGCGCGCGGCGCAACCGTGGGCCTGCGGCTGTGGCGCCAGGACATGCGCATCTGCCTGCATATCGGCCCGCTGGATCCGGCCGGCCTGCAGCGCTTCCTGCCGCGCAGCGCTGGTGCGGCGGCACTGGCAAAGATGCTGGCGCTGTTTGGCGTCCCGGACTTGCAATATGAAGTGCGGCTGATACTGAGCCCGCCGTGCATCGGGCCCCTGCTCCTGAGCGCCAGCCCTTCAGAAAGGCGGCGCCTGGGCTGGACGACGTTCTTGCAGACGGCGCAAGGCAAGGTGCGCGGCGCCGAAGTGCGTTATTTGCTGCAGCTGGATTGAACAATTCATCTCTGGAAAGCGAGGCAAGCATGAAACATGCGGGACGCGGCGTCATCCGGCTCGGAGACGCAACCGATCACGGCGGCAAGGTCACCAGCGCATCGTCGGGCAGCACCGTGATGGGGAAGACGGCGGCGCTGGCCGACGACACAACCTTCTGCCCCAAGTGCAAGGGCAGCTTCCCCATGACGCCGGACGGCGCCGGCGCAAAACACATGGGCAAGCCGTACGCCTATGACGGCGATGCCACCGCCTGCGGTGCCCGCCTGATCACATCGCTATAGCGGAGGCCGGCCATGCATGCAAGCACACAGGCGGCGCTATCGGTCTTCGACCTCGCCGCGCAAGAGCGGCGCCTGCTGAAAATCGAGTTCCCCCATGACGATGGGCCAGCCGGCGCCATCCTGCTGGTCAATTCGCTGTCCGCCAGGGAAGAAGTATCGCGCGACTTCCGTTTCGAAGCCGAATTGCTGTCGGACGACGCGCACATTGCGCTCAAGGCCATGATGGGCCGCATGGTGACCATTTCCATGGTGCGCGACGATGGCACGCTGCGCCACTTTAACGGCTATGTGGGCGAGTTTTGCCTGCTGCGCGCCGACGGCGGCTTTACCTGGTACCCGCATGGTGCTGCAACCATGGCTGGCCTTTGCCCGGCTGCGCCAGGACAACGTCTCCTTTCATGGTCAAAGCGTGATGCAGCTGACCGAAACAACGTTTGCGCACTACGGGCAGCGCGACTGGAAAACCAGCATCCATGGCGACGATCCGCAGATAACCTGCGCCAACCAGCACAATGAAACCGACTACAACCACCTGCACCGGCGCTGGGAAGCCCTCGGCTGGCATTACTGGTACGAGCACCGTGCCGATGGCCATACCTTGTGGCTCGCAGATAACAGCACCCTGGCGGACATGATCGCCACGGCATCCGGCGACGGCGCCATGCGTTTCCACTCCGGGTCGGGTTCCATGGAAGACGATGGCTTACAACAATGGCAAGCCGTGCGCCGGATCGGCTCCGGGCAGCTGACCTTGGCCAGTTTCGACTATAAGAATCCGCAGCCACGCCTTTCCAGCGGCTACTCCCTGAATCGCCAGGGCGACGTATTTTCCCACGAACTGTATGAAAACACGGGCGCCTATGGCTACAAGAATGTCAATGATGGGGAATCCCTGGCACAGCGCCGCATGGAAGAAAGCGACCATCTGCGCCAGTATTTCGAGGCGGCAGGCAATCACCGTGGCGCACAGCCCGGCCTTTGTTTCCGGCTCGATGGGCATTTCAGCGCCGAGGAAAAACGCTATCAGCCTGGCCAGGAGCGCCCAGACAGTATTGCCGAACGCGAATACCTGATCCTGTCAGCCGAGCATATCGCCAGCAATAACTATCAGGCAGGCCCCAGCGCGCCATCGGATTATGCGAACACGCTCGTATGCGTGCGGCGGGACATCCGCTGGCGGCCGGGCCGCGGCTACAACAGCACGCCATGCATCGTCGCCGGCGTGCAGACGGCGCTGGTGGTCGGGCCGGCCGGGGAAGAAATCCATACCGACGCCCTGGGACGCATCCGCCTGCAATTTCACTGGGACCGCCTGGGTACATTCGATGAACGCAGCTCGCCATGGATAAGAGTCATGATGCCGATGGCGGGAGCGCAAATGGGACAGATCGCCTTGCCCCGCGTGGGACAGGAAGTGGTCGTGCAATTCCAGGACGGCAATATCGACCACCCTATCGTCATCGGCGTCGTCTACAACAGCGCCAATCCGCCGCCGTGGCAATTGCCGCAGCAGCGCGCGCTGTCCGGCGTGCGCAGCCGCGAACTGGGCGCCCGCAGCGCCAACCATCTGGTACTCGACGACACCAAGGGCGCGATCCAGGCACAGCTGCGCAGCGAACACCAGGACAGCCGGCTGTCATTGGGCAACATCACCCGCATCGACGACAATGCCGGCCGCAAGGAAGCACGCGGCGCGGGCTTTGAATTGGCCAGCAACGCCTGGGGCGCCCTGCGCGCCGCCAAAGGCATGCTGATCACCACGGAAACATCAACAGGAACTGGATCGGTCAAACAGCTCGACGAAACGCAGTCCCGCCTGGCGCAGGCGCGCCAACTGCATGAGGGACTGGCCGGCATGGCCGTCGATGCGGGCGCGCAAGACAGTACCGCACAGCAAGGCGCCGTGGCCGACGCCATCCAGCGGCAAAACGCCGCCATCAAGGGCAGCGGCGGCGATTTCCCGGAACTGTCCGAACCACATTTGCTGCTGGCCAGCCCGGCAGGCATCGAACTGAGCACGGCCCAGTCCATCCACCTGGCCGCCAGCGAGCATGTGGCGCTCAGCAGCAGCAAGCATATTTCACTCGCCAGCGGCGACAGCATGTTTGCCAGCATCGCCAAGAGCTTCAGCCTGTTCGTGCACAAGGCCGGCATGAAACTGATCGCCGCCAGCGGCAAGGTGTCCATCCAGGCGCACAGCGACGAGGTGGAAATCCTCGCCCGGAAAGTGCTGTCGCTGATCAGCGAAGCGGACTGGGTCAACATCAAGGGGAAGAAAGGCGTACGCCTGCACGGCGCCAACCACATGCTGGAAATCAGCGACAAGGTGCAGTTCTTCACCTCCTCACCCGTGCTCTTCAACGGCAACCTGGAAACCCTGGCGCCGAAGAGCGTGTCGCAGGAATTCAATGAGAGGCCAGTGGCGCGTTTTGATCAGGCCGTTCGACTGCTGCAAGTCGATGGCACACCCGCTCCCGATATAGCTTTTGAGTTAATACGCGAAGATGGCCACAGAATCAGTGAAAAAAGTAGCAGTGACGGGCACACCCCAGTACAGAAAGGAGACGGCATGGATAGCTACACAATACGCTATAAGGGAGAACTTCCATGAGTGACGATACGGATCTGAATGAACACGGCAATCACCAAGGCGAATTTCGGCAGACTGTTGGCGGATGGGCTGAGTACACCGTCAATATGACTGAAATAAACGACACGATTCGTCATGACGTAACCATTCCTCCTGGGAAAATAATTCCTATCATCTTTTTACCAGGCGTGATGGGTAGTAATTTACGCATGAGCAAGGTACGCCAGAAAGAGCTGGACAAAAGCGATAACATCTCCTGGAGGCCAGATGACATGATGAGCGTGGCCGGAAAATGGAGTGTCGTAGAAGGTTATGGCATCGGTGGATGGTATAAAAATGCATCACCGAGAGATCGACAGATGGCCCTCGATCCAAATGAAACCGAGGTCGAATATTATATTTACAGCACAAATCAAGGAAGATTTGAACCAAGTGGCAACATCACAGGACTTTCCGATTTTCGCCACACCAACATTCCACATGATTTTGCTGGAGTGCCGCCATTGATTGCCATTAGTCCAAGAAAAATAAAAAAGAATGCAAAGTACAACATTCCAGGAATAGTAGATACCTCCTTACCCCCAGCCTTGCGTGAAACACCGGCACAAATTGCACGTTGGCGCGGCTGGAGCGAGATACTTTTTATTGGGGCTTATGGTGAAATGCTAAAGACTGCGGAATTTTTCATGAATAACATTGTCAGAGACAAAAATATTCTTCCCCATTGGCAGACAAGAGATATTCACTCCAATAAAAATCAAGGTCCATATCCTGAAATTTCAAAATTAGTGCTACAAGCACCCAGCGCCTTCGGTGCCACATCCGGTACTGCAATTACCGAGGCTGATCTAAAAAAAATATCTCCATGCTGGTATCCTGTTCACGCCATGGGCTACAACTTCTTGCAGAGCAATGCTATCTCCGCCGGCGTCATCGCTGAGCGGATACGTGGACTTGTCAAAGGCTATGTGGGCTGCGGATTCAAATGCGAAGAGGTCATTCTCGTCACACATAGCATGGGAGGTCTGCTTGCACGCACCTTAATGCATCCAAGTTATGGAAATCTTGTTAACGACAAGGAAGTAAAAGTACTTGGCGTCTATCATAACGTCATGCCGTCGATAGGTGCCGCAAGCGCCTATAAACGTATGCGCTTCGGTTTTTTGGAAAAATCTGGCCCATTCAATAAAAAGACGGCACAAGTTCTGGGAATTAACGGAGAGCATGCAACTGCAACGGTAGCAAATGCTCCAGCTGCATTGGAAATGATGCCGAGCGTTGCCTATGGCGCGAATTGGCTCAAAGTCGTGGACGACAAAGATCGAATTTTATGGAGCTGGCCGCAAGAAGGTCAGAACGCACTCGATAGCATTTATCTACGACCAAGCAGTAATTGGTGGCGCCTTATCAATCCGACGTGGGTAAATCCAGCTAACATTCCCCATGAAAAAGGTGGCGGATTAAAAAATGTAACCCAACGAATAAAAGATGCTTTTGCATTTTCACAATCCATCGAAAAATACTTCCACAAACAAACATACGCTAGTTACTGCGAATCAAAAGACTACCTGTCTTATGGCGAGGTAATCTTCAAAGTTACTGACGGCATGGGTGGTGGACTGACAGATTTTTTTAAGAACTTTACTCCTCCTCATGCAGAGAAATGGAAACTAACCAACGATGATGCAAAAGGAACCCTAACCGTTCAAACTGGATCACGCATACTAAAACTCAAGTTGCAGCCTGCAAAAGAGCTTGGAGATGAAACAGTTCCAGCAATCCGGTCTGCCCGCCATATTACAGGAAATATTTTTCGTCATGGATTAGCAGATGGTAGCGGCTATGAACACCAAAATAGTTACTTGAACAAAAACGTGCTTGCATCTATGCTTTACTCCATAATTCAAATTGCAAAATTAGCAAATTGGGATAAAAAATGAAATCAATTTTTATTAAATATATTTTAATAATTTTCATATATCTCCCCATAATTGCTTGCACAAAAAATTCTATGATTAAGGAGGAAACTATGCCTGAAAAAACGAAATTGAATGGTCGATTGGAAAAAATGTTTTTAAAAACTAAATTATTATGTTTCGGCCGCTATGCCTTGGAAGTTCCAGTCGAATCGAAACTTATTATTGGAAGCAATACTATTGACGCGGAAAAAATAACAACAAATAATTTGCATTTTAAAATAGAAAAAGACATAGAAGAAATTCTTAAAAAAAACAAGAGCGCAGAAAGAAACACATACAACCTTGAAGGCCCAATTGAAAATAGTTGGCAATTACGCTATTACAACAGCATTCATGCAAAGGAAATGAAATTTCTATTTTTTAGAACTTATATTACAAAAGGAGATTTTACATTTATTGCTGGAGATGCTGTAGATGTGGATATCGGTGAACGAGAAGAAGAAATTGCTCGTCGACAACTGCTTCTCGCAAAAAACATACGGTTGCGTGATACGGAGGAAATTCCTTCAGATCCTGGCGTTTGCTTCGAACATGGCTTCCTAGCAGAAAGTTTATATAAAGAGCAAGAGATTGATAACGTCGGAATTCATTTCCCAAGTATTCCTGATATAACTTTTTCGGTGAGTTCCAACAAGGATGCATACGGCGATTACTCTTCAGAAGAATTTGAGAAGCGCCTGCGTGGCGAATTATCCTTGCTCAACCGCATACAGAGTGCAAAAGACATACAGGGGGCGACTTATCCCAAGCGGAACTTGTTACGCGAAGGGAAGCGGGACGTTCAGCATTGGAAGGGGGAAGAGTCACTCATCCTGCGCCCTGATGGAGTACATGATTTTGAATGGGCATTGGTAGGCAAACCGAAAGACATCGCAAATCCATCTGTGCTGGAAGTCAAGATGTACACCAAAGTCGCCCACAACATGGTCGGCGCCGCCGACGCGGCGTCGCTGACGGACGAAGAGGCCATCGCCTTGTGGGACAAGCTGCTGTCCGGCTTGAAGTTCCGGGTGAAGGTGCCGGGTGCGCCGCCGGGTTCGTATTACATCGATCCGGACAAGCCGGCGCAGTGACAATTGACAAACTCATGCTGGCGCCGTGCAAGCCATTGCGCTAGCATGCTCCTTTTGCCCGGAAAGCCGCCATGCCCATCACCCTGCGCCCCGCCCTGCCCACTGATATCGATGCCCTGTGGGCCCTGCGCACGGTGGCCGTGCGCGTCAGTTGCGCCACGCATTATGCGCCGGAGCAAATAACTGTTTGGACAGACAGCTACGCCCGTGCCGGCATCGTATGCGGCCATGCTGGCTGCCGGCGGCGGCATCGTGGCGATGCAGGACGAGGCCATCGCCGGCTATGCCATGCTCGATGCGGACAAGCAGGAAGTCGATGCCGTATTCGTCGATCCCGCCCACGGGGGACTCGGTATCGGCAAGCGCCTGCTGGCGGCGCTGGAGCAGCTGGCGCGCGGCCGCGGCATCGCGCGCCTGCACCTGTCCGCCTCGCTCAATGCGGAACCGTTTTACCGGGCCGCCGGTTTTGTTGCCTTGCGCGCAGAAGCGTATGCGCATCCCAGCGGCATCAGCCTGGCCAGCGTGGCGATGGAAAAGGAGTTGACGCCCGCCTGAACCTTCAGTCAGGCACCGCGCCTGCCTCGGACTCGGCCAGGCATTGCTGCAGCTTCGCGATCAGGGCGCGCACTTCGTCGTCGCCCAAGTCCAGCGGGTCGCCCTGCGCGCCGACGGCGATCAGGCAGATGGCCGAACCGTCGTACCACGCGTCCAGGCGATCCTTGCCTTCACTCATATTGTTCTGCCTCATGTTGCAAATCCCTCAGTAAATCGCCAGGCGCCGCGATGGCGCCCGCTCCTTGCGGCACGGGAAAGACGGACGCCAGCTGCAAGTTGCCCGCCATGCCGGGCAGCCACCTGGCCAAAAAATCGCCGAGCGCGATGGCGCGCGGCTGGAAATGTTCCCACTCGCCGCCGGCGCACGCTTGCGCGAACGCCGCTTCCGGCCAGAATGGTATCGCCACCTTGCCATGGGCTTGCGCCGTGGCCCAGCCGTCGTGGTGCAAGCCCCACACCTCTTGCGTATCAGCCACCTTGCGCACAAAGTAAGCATGGCGTTCGGCGGACGGCAGGCCCATCACCTGCTTGAGCTTTTCAGGATGCACGGTTTCCCCCTACCTCGTCCCATACCCGCAGCTGTGGCGCGCACCAGCCCGTCACCATGTCGAGGGCATCCAGTATCACATCTTCCAGCGCCTCATCCTGCGCGCCGTCCTGCGCAGACGCGCGCAATTCCTGCAGCAAACCGGCCACTTGTTCCGCCGTCGCGCCGCCAGCCTTGTAGCGCAGCAGGATGGCGCGCAGCGTCAATAGCCCTGCCCTGGCATCGAGCGCGGCCAGCAATTCCCTGTCGATGTCGGCGATGATGGTGTGCGGCATGTCAATCCGCCTCCCAGGCGATGGCGGCCGGCCGCGCGCCGCCTGTCGTGAAGAACGCGACGAAGGCGCGCTGGCATTGTTCCAGATCAATGCACCACGCTTCCGGATACTCATCGACCTGCCCATTCGTCAGCAGATAGCTGCAAACGCCGTCCGCCTCCTCATCGCCCAGCGAGTGAAAACTCAGGTCATCCTGTCCCGACAGATACATCAGCCAGGCGTTGCCGCCATTGCGCAGCATGCACAGGGCCGGGCCCTGTTCCGCATCGATTGCCAGGGTCAGCCACAGCTCGCACTGCGCCAGCGCGCGCGCTTCCTGCAGCATTTGTTCCAGCGCAAGGATATTGTCAACGGCGCGCGCCTCGCCATGCAAGTTCAATTCCATCGTCATGTTTTGCTTCCGCTCAAATCGTTCATCGCCAGCGCCGTGCTCAGGTACAGCTTGCCGCTCAGGTCTTGCAATAAACTGCTCTGGCGCAAACGGTCCATCACGGGCCCCTTCACTTCGGCCAGGTTCAGGCTGATGCCGCGCTTGGCCAGTGTGCTGTTGAGTTCGATCAAGCCCAGCAAGGCCGTGCTGTCGATCTGGTTGACGGCCGACAAGACCAGCACCAGGTGGCGCGCCGTCGGGTGGCCCCGCAGCTCGTCTTCCACGCGCTCCGTGACGGCTTCGACGTTGCCGAAGAACAGGCCAGCATCGATGCGCAGCAGCAAGACGTCGGGCAGGGTTTGCGCCTCGTAGCGCTCCACGTTGCGGAAGTGCTCGCTATTCGGGATACGGCCCAGCACGGCGATATGCGGGCGGCTGGCGCGCCAGATCAAGGTCCCCATCGACAGCAGCACGCCGATCACCACGCCCGCTTCCACGCCCAGCACCAGCACGCCGGCCGTCGTCGCCAGCAGGGCCAGCGCATCGCTGCGGTCGTAGCGCCACGACAATTTCAAGGTATCCCAGTCCAGCAGGCTGCTGACGGCAAAGATGATGGTGGCGGCCAGCACGGGCAGCGGCAACAGGGCCAGCCAGCCCGTGGGCGCCACCAGCGCCAGCGCCAGCAAGCCCGCCGTGATGATGCTGGCCAGCGGCGTGTTGGCGCCCGCCTGGAAATTGACGGCCGAGCGGGAAATGGAACCGGTGACGGGAAAGCCGCCCGACAGCGCGCTGGCCACGTTGGCCGCGCCCAGGCCCAGCAGTTCCCGGTTCGTGTGCAGTTTTTCGCCGCGCTTTTGCGCCAGGGTCTGGGCCGCGGACATGCTCATCAGGAAGACGATGAAGGCGATCAGCAGCGCCGGCGACAGCAGGGTGCGCCAATGGGCGCCGGACGTGGCCAGGTTCAGGCCCGGCAAGCCGCTGGGCACGTGGCCCGTCGTCTGCACGCCCATCGCTTCCAGGCCGCCATAGGCGACGAGGGCGATGCCGGCCAGCACCAGCGCCATCGGCGCCAGGCGCGCGCCCACGTCGGCGGCGACTTTATTCAAGCCGCAGCGCTGCAACAGCCGCGAAGCATAGCGCTTGGCCAGCCACAGGAACAGCAGGCCGGACAGCCCCAGCACGAGGCTGGGCGTGTGCCAATGGGGGAGCGTTGCGCCCAGCAGGGGCGTGATCTGGCCCCAGATGATCAGGATGGCGGCGCCATTGCTGAAACCGCTGATCACGGGGCGCGACAAAAAGCTGGCCATGAAGCCCAGGCGCAGCACGCCGCACAGCAGCAGGACGAGGCCGCTGATGAAGGCCAGCTGGGCGGCCAGCACGATGTACAGCGAGGAACCGGGGTCGGCCAGCGGCGCCAGGGCCGCGGCCGTCATCAGCGAAACGATGGCCATGGGGCCCACCGATTGCGTCATGCTGCTGCCGAACAAGGCATACAGCACGGGCGGCAAGATGCTGGCGTAGATGCCCACCACGGGCGGCAAGCCGGCCACCAGGGCGTAAGCCATGCCTTGCGGCACCATCATCATGGCGACAACGATACCGGCAGTGATGTCCCCGGCCAACAGAGGACGCCGGTATTGCCTGAGCCAGAGCAGCATGATGAAATCCCAAAATCTGAAAACCGAAGCCTATCATGCGACGAGGCCGGCTGACAGGGGGATATGCTCAGTCCGGCAGCAATTGCGCCTTCACGGCGTCGAGGATTTCCGCCGACAGCGCCTCGTCATCGATTGCGCGTGCCAGCACCATGGCGCCCACCATGGCGGCAAACGTGGTGATCGCCTGCTGGCGCTGCCGCTCCTGTGTACCATCCGGGGCGCCGTCGGGCAGCAAGCCCTGCAGCAAGGCAAACTGCTGCCGCGTGGCTTGCGTGAACGCGGGACGCGCGCCGGGCGACATGCGCGCCACGTCGACGCCCATGGCCGCCGCCGGGCAGCCGCCGCCGGGCTGGTCGCGGTGGCGGGTGCTCAGGTAGCTATCGACAATGGCCGGCAACGCCCGCTGCGGGTCGCTGGCGATCTTCGCCCGCCAGCCTTCCAGCGACTTATTCAAGGCATGCTGGCACGCTTCGATCATCAAGTCTTCCTTGGACGCAAAATGGCCATAGAAGCCGCCATGCGTGAGACCCGCGTTCTTCATCAGGTCGGCCACGCCGATGCCGTCATAGCCCTTTTCGCGGAACAACCTGGCCGCCGTTTCGACGATGCGTTCGCGGTTCAGCGCCGCCTGTTCCCTGCTCACTTTCATGCTGCCCTCCAATATTTATGTCAATCATCATATAACTTTGCGCCTGTTTGCGCCACTCTGTTAGCAAGCGCACCGTTTGATGGGGGCGCCGCGCCGATACTGGATCTTCGTTTCCAGGGAGGCCAGCATGAACGAGAACAAGGACCAGTCCGCCGGTAACTTGCAGCGCGCCGTCCAGCAGGAGCAGGATGGACGTGATGCCGGCAAGCCAGGCCAGGAAAGCAGGCAGCCCGTGCAGACGGGCCAGCGCGGCCAGCCGGCCCCTCCCCTGCCCGCCCAGCACCTGGACAAGCCAGGCATCGAAGCGCAGATGGCATTGAAACCGCGCTTCCTGGCGCCCGACTATTGCGGCAGCGGCAAGCTGGCCGGCATGGTGGCCGTCATCACGGGCGGCGATTCGGGCATCGGCCGCGCCGTGGCCGTGCTGTACGCGCGCGAAGGGGCCGATGTCGCCATCATTTACCTGAACGAACACGCGGACGCCAACGAAACCAAGCGCTACGTGGAAGCGGAAGGCCAGAGCTGCCTGTTGATTGCCGGCGACGTGCGCGACCAGGGCTTTTGCCAGCAAGCCGTCAGCCAGGTGCTGGAACGTTTCACGCACATCGACGTGCTGGTGAACAACGCCGCCTTCCAGGAACACGGAATCGCTGCTGCTCGACCTGAGCGAGGAACGCTTCGACCTCACCATGAAAACCAATGTGTACGGCTACTTTCATATGGCCAAGGCCGTGCTGCCCCACTTGCAGCGGGGCGCGGCCATCATCAACACGGGTTCCGTGACGGGCTTGCAGGGCTCGAAACACCTGCTCGACTATTCCACCACCAAGGGTGCCATCCATGCGTTTACCATGGCGCTGGCCGGCAACCTGCTCGACAAGGGCATCCGCGTCAACGCCATCGCCCCGGGGCCCGTCTGGACGCCGCTCAATCCGGCCGATAAAACGCCGGAAGAAATCCGGCAATTCGGCGCCGACACGGACATGCGCCGTCCGGCCCAGCCAGAGGAACTGTCGCCCGCCTACGTCTTTTTAGCCTCGCCCGCCTGTTCCAGCTACATCACGGGCATCGTCCTGCCCGTCACCGGCAGCGTGGGAGCATAAGCGATGGCGCGCGCACTGTGGAAAGGCGCCATCAGCTTCGGCCTCGTGCACATCCCCGTCGAGCTGATTTCAGCCAGTCTCGACCATGAACTGGACTTGTCCATGCTGGACCGGCGCGACTTCGCGCCCATCGGCTACAAGCGCTACAACAAGCAGACGGGTGAGGAAGTCGAGTGGGACGACATCGTCAAGGGCTATGAATACAAGACGGACGAATACGTGGTGCTGTCCGACGAGGATTTAAGGCAGGCGAACGTGAAGGCCACGCAAACCATCGACATAGACACCTTTGTCGACGCGGCCGAGGTGCCGCTGACCTTTTACGCGCACCCGTACTACGTGCTGCCCGCCAAGGGCGGCGAGAAAGTCTATGCGCTGCTGCGCGAAACCTTGCGCAAGGCCAATAAAGTGGCTATCGCCAGCGTAGTCATGCGCACCAAGCAGCATCTGTGCGCGCTCGTCTGCGTGGGCGACGCCATCGTGCTCAACACCTTGCGCTACGCCGATGAGCTCCGCCCCACGGACGACCTGGACTTGCCCGCCAGCACCCTGAAGGCGGCGGGTATTTCCGACAAGGAACTCAAGATGGCCCTGTCCCTGGTGGAAGGCATGAGCGAAGCGTGGGAACCGGAGCAATACCACGACAGCTACCGCGAAGACGTGCTGGCGCTGGTCAAGAAGAAAATCAAGGCGAAACAGACCAAGACCATCACCGCGCCCGCGCCCGCGCCCGCGCCGGAAGAAGAGCACGGCAGCAACGTGATCGACCTGGTCGCCCTGCTGCAGCAAAGCCTGGGCAAGAAGGCACCCGCCGCGCCGGCCCGCAAGCGTCCTGCCTCGTCCGCCGCCCGCAAAACGGCGTCCGCCAGGCGCAAGGCGGCCTGAGGCACGCCCCACGCCACCGAGAATAGTCAAGACTATAAATGCATTGACTTTGATCAAGCTTCTCGCTACGTTATGCACAGGCCTGCCAGCCGGCAAGCCCTGTCTCGCGTGCGGAAAAAAATGGATGCCGAGTTAGATCAGCTTATCCTCAGCGGCGCCCCTGGCGGCGTCGTCATCACGAACGAAGAGCATGCCGTCGTGCGCTGGACGGTGGGTGCCCAGCGCATTTTCGGCTATGCCAGCGACGAGGCGCTGGGACGCACGCTATGGGAGCTGATCTCGCTGCCGGGACAAGCCGAAGCGGCCCTGCTGATCGACGAACAGCTGACCCTGCACGGCAGCTATGACCGCGAATCGCTGCGGCGGCGCAAGGATGGCGAACTTATCCACGTCGATGTGGCATGCCAGACCGCACAGGCCGGGGCGGACGGCCCCCGCTACCTGATTTCCACCATGAAGGACACGACCTTGCTGAAGGCGGCGCGCGACGCCCAGTTCGTCGAGGTGCGCTACCGCGTGCTGTTCGAATCGACGCCGGACAGCGTCATCATGGTCAATGCCACGGGCGCCATCGTGCTGGCCAACCAGCAGGCACAGCGCCTGTTCGGGTACGCGGAAGGCGAATTGAACGGCAGGCAAATCGATAGCCTGCTGCCCAACGCCTGCGCCATTCGCACGTGGCGCACCGCGCGCGCTATTTCGACCAGCCGCGCACGCGCACCATGGGCGCCGACCTGGAATTGCTGGGTTTGCGCAAGGACAACGTCGAGTTCCCCGTCGAAATCAGCCTGTCGCCCATCCAGACGGAGATCGGCACCTTCGTCATCAGCGCCATCCGCGACGTCAGCGACCGCCGCCGGGCCGAACAGAAGTTCCGCGGCTTGCTCGAATCGGCGCCGGACGCCATCGTCATCGTCAACGGCGACGGCGAGATCGTGCTCGTCAACTCGCAGACGGAACGCCTGTTCGGCTACTCGCGCGCGGAGTTGCTCGGGCGCAATGTGGAAGTGCTGATCCCGGCCCGCTACGCGCACGACCATCCGCGCCACCGCCATGCGTTTTCCACGGCGCCGCGGGCCCGTTCCATGGGTGCGGGCCTGGAACTGTACGGCTTGCGCCGCGACGGCACCGAGTTTCCCGTCGAAATCAGCCTGTCGCCGCTGGAAACGGACGAAGGCGTGCTCGTGTCATCGGCCATCCGCGACATCTCCGAGCGCAAGCGCATCGAACGCACGCTCAACGAACAGAAAGTCGAACTCGAGCGGGCCAGCCAGGCGAAGGACCGTTTCCTCACCAGCATGTCGCACGAACTGCGCACGCCGCTGAACGCCATCCTCGGCTTTGCCCAGCTGCTGGCCAACGAATCCCTGCCCGCGACCGTGCTGCAAAAACGCACCTTCGTGCAAAACATCGTCACCTCGGGCCGCCACCTGCTCACCCTGATCAATGAAATCCTCGACCTGGCGAAGATCGAATCGGGCAGCCTGAGCCTGTCGATGGAAGCGGTGACGCTGCCCGCGCTGATCGAGGAAGTGCGCGTGATGGTGGAAGAACAGGCGCAGCAGCGCCAGATCCACCTGATCTTTCCAGCCTGCGAAGCGCTGACGCTCAGGGCCGACCATACGCGCCTCAAGCAAGTGCTGCTGAACCTGCTGTCGAACGCCATCAAGTACAACCGCCCGGCCGGCAAGGTGGAGCTGGAAATCTCGCAGCCCGATGCACTGTGCGTGCGCATCGCCATCCGCGACACGGGCAAGGGCCTGGACGACGCGCAGATGGCCGAACTGTTCCAGCCGTTTAACCGCCTGGGACAGGAGGCCGGCAGCGAAGAAGGCACGGGTATCGGCCTGGTCGTCACCAAGCGCCTGGTCGAACTGATGGGCGGACGCATGGGCGTGCACAGCTGCCTTGGCGAGGGCAGCGTGTTCTGGATCGAACTCGACACCATGGCCGCGCCGCCCGAGAGCATGCCGCTGGACACGGAGGGGCTGGCCGAGCCTGCCGGCGGAGCCGGGGACGATGCCAGCGGCCAGGCCCTGCTGCTGTACGTGGAAGACAATCCGGCCAGCCTGCGGCTGGTGGAAGACATCGTCAGCTTCCTGCCCCATCTGCGCATGATCTCGGCCACCGACGCGCGCCAGGGCATCGCGCTGGCGCTGGAACGCCGCCCCGACGTCATTTTGATGGATATCAACCTGCCCGGCATGAATGGCAACCAGGCACAGCGCATCCTGCGCAACGATCCGCGCACGGCGCACATCCCCGTCATCGCGCTGACGGCCAATGCCATGAAGGGCGACATCCGGCACGGCCTGGCCGCGGGCTTTTTCCGCTACCTGACCAAACCCGTCGAGATTCCCCAGCTTAACGCCGCCATCGACGAAGCGCTGCAGCTGGCACGCGCCACCCTGCCGTTCAAGCCGGCGGACTGAAACCGAGCTTTTGCATGGCCCCATCGATGGCCCTGGCGCTGCGCGCATAGCCAGCCCAGGGCGCATTGCCCACGTCGAGGCGGCTGTGGACGTTGCCGACATTCCACTGATCGCCCGCCTTCAGCTGGTCGAGTTCCTCCCAGGCCAGCGGCACGGAAATGCCCAGCCCCGAGCGCGTGCGGGCCGACCACGCGCACACGGTGGTGGCGCCCCGCCCATTGCGCAGATAATCGATGAAAATCTTGCCGACCCGGTTAGCCGGCCCGCTTTTCAGCACAAAACGCTGGGGAATGAGCTGCGCCATGTGCGCCACGATGGCTTGCGAAAACGCCTTGACCGTATCCCAGTCGTGTTTCGGGCGGATCGGCACGACCACGTGCAAGCCCTTGCCGCCGCTGGTTTTCAGCCAGGCGGGCAAGCCCAGCTCCGTCAGGAAGGCGCGCAGCAGCACGGCCGCCTCGCGGATGGCGGGCCAGGCCACGCCCTTGCCCGGATCGAGGTCGAACACCAGGCGGTTCGGCGTGTCGTAGGCGCTGGCCAGCGCGTTTTGCGTGTGAAATTCCACCACATTCCACTGCGCCGCCGACAGCAAGCCCTGTACGCTGCCCACTTCCAGCATGGGCGCATGCTCGGGATCGAGGCCGGGATCGAGCTGTTTGACGCCGGGCATGGTGGACGTGTCCGCATGCTTCTGGAAAAACAATTCTCCGCCCATGCCGGCCGGCGCGCGCACCAGCGACACGGGGCGCCCGCGCAAATGCACGAGCATCAGCTTGCCCACCAGCGCGTAATAGCGCACCAGGTCGATCTTCGTGGCGCCGCTGTCCCGGTCGATCACCCTGTCCGCATGGCTGACCTTGAAACTGGCCGGCAGGACGCTGTCCGCCGCCTCATCGTGCTTGCCCATGCTCTTCTCCCTGGTCCGATCGCTTCGCTGTGGCCGCTCCCGCACGATGGCGGCCGGCTGTTTGTCCTCGCGCAAGCCGTGAAACACGGCGTGGCGCACGGCGCCGCCGCTGGTCCATTGCGCGAAGCTCACTTCGGCCACCAGCTGCGGCTTGACCCAGATGGGCCGGCGCACGCCGCCCGCCTGGCCTTCAAACGGACTCGTATCAACGGTGAGCGCGCCGAGACGCTGCCGCAAGTCGCGCAAGGCCGCATCGTCAAAGCCGCTGCCCACGTTGCCCGCATAGCGCAGTTTTCCCTGGTCATCGTGCACGCCCAGCAGCAGCGACCCGATCCCTTCGCGCGCGCCTTGCGGCGCCGTATAGCCGCCGATGACGAATTCCTGGCGCAGCCCGCATTTGAGCTTGATCCAGTCGCCGGAACGCCGCGTGACGTAGGGCGAACCGCGACGCTTGCCGATCACGCCTTCCAGCCCCAGGCGGCAGGCGTGGGCCAGCAGTTGCTGCGGCGCAGCATCGAGCGCCGCGCTGAAGCGCACCTGGGGAGAAGTTGGCAAGCGCTGCAGCAGCCCTTGCAGCAAGGCCCTGCGCGCCTCGACGGGCTGGCCGCGCAAGTCATGGCCATCGAAATACGGCACGTCGAACAGGTAATACACGATCGCGCTGGTGCTGTCCGCGTCGAATGCGCGCTGCAAGGCGCCGAAATCCGGCTGGCCGCCGGCGTCGTTGACGACGATTTCGCCGTCATACCAGCCTGGCGGCAAACCCAGCTGTTCCAGCGCCTGCCGCAGTTGCGGCAGTTTCGCCGTCCAGTCGTTGCCATTGCGCGTCATCAGGCTGACCCGTTCGCCATCGCAACGCGCAAGGATGCGGTAGCCGTCGAATTTCGCCTCGAAAATCCAGTCTTGCGCGTCCGGCGGCGGCGCATCGACGAGCGTGGCGAGCTGCGGCGACAGGGTGCTGGGCAAAGCGGCATCGGGCGGTGCGGCAGCCGCCTTGCGCGCAGGCAGGGCCTTGTGCTTGACGCTGGCGGGGAACTCGTCGACGACGGAAAACGCGACGGCCGGCCGGGCAAACGCGTCTTTTTCCTTGATCAGCAGCCAGGCCGGCTGCTTTTCATCCTTGCCCCGCATGCGCACCAGCACCCAGTTTCCATGCATCTTGTGGCCATAGAGGGTGAATTTCAGCTCGCCGGCAGCCAGCGCGGCGCGCGCATCGGGCGTGGCCGCCTGCGGCTGCCACGTGCCCTTGTCCCAGATGATGACCTTGCCCGCGCCATACTGCTTTTCGGGGATCGTGCCTTCAAAGCTGGCGTAGGCAATGGGGTGGTCTTCCACCTGCACGGCCATGCGCTTGTCGCGCGGGTCGTAGCTGGGCCCTTTCGGCACGGCCCAGCTTTTCAGCGTGCCATCGAGTTCCAGGCGAAAATCGTAGTGCAAGCGGCTGGCCCAGTGCTTCTGGATCACGAAGGAGAGCCCGTCGCCCGCTTCCTCGCCGCCCTCCGCGGGCTCGGGCGTGACGGCGAAATTGCGCTTGGCTTGATAGGTTTTCAGGGCGGCTTTCATGGCGGACCCATGCGGTGACGATGGCATCGAGTCTAGTCCGCCTGGGGCTGGGGTGCGGTACGCCAGCTAACAGAGTGCCTGTCCGGGCAAATGTAAGTGTTTGTAATTGACGAAAATCCTGTCAACGCAATTGCCGCACGGCGCGTTTTTGGCTCAGTGACAGGGGATTGATCTCCTGAACTACAACCCCACTTCTCGAGGAACTGCATCATGAAAAAACGCACTGTCAACATTGTCGCTACTCTGATCGCCGGCTTGTTCGCTACCGCAGCCTTTGCTCAAACCCCAGCACCAGCGGCGCCGGCCAAGGCCGAAGCCAAGCACACCAAGGAAGTGGCTAAAGCAGAAGCCAAAGAAACCAAGGCCGTCGTGAAAGCCGATGCGAAAGAAGCCGCCGTCGCTGCAGACGCCAAAGCCGATGTCGCCAGCGCCAAGGCTGATGCCAAAGCCACCAAGGCCAAAGCCCATCACAAAGCGAAAAAAGCCAAGGCCAAGGCTGACGAAGCCAAAACTGAAGCGACCGCAGCAGCAGCCAAATAATCGGCTCCGCGCGTTTTCCGCGCCGCACAAAAAGACAGCTTCGGCTGTCTTTTTTCGTTTTCATGCCCGCATCACGCAGCAACAGCCGATAAAACACCTGATTGTAAGAAAGTGTAAACGAGGTCAACGGTAAGCTTCCGGGGCGCGTTTTATGCTCAGTGACACGGGAATCATCCCGGCACCAACAGACATACCAGACAAACCACCACTGAGGACTGCACCATGAAAAAAGTAATTGCTACCCTGATCGCCGGCCTGTTCGCTACCGCAGCCTTTGCCCAGACCCCAGCAGCGCCAGCAGCGCCCGCCAAAGTGGAAGCGGCCCACGCCAAGGCCGTCGTGAAAGCCGATGCCAAGGAAGCGCAAGCCGTCGTGAAAGCGGACGCGAAAGAAGCGAAAGCCGTCGTCGCCGCGAAAACGGACGTCGCCAGCGCCAAAACGGAAGCGGCCGCCACCAAGGCCAAGGCCCATCACAAAGCCAAGCACACCAAAGCCAAGGCTGACGAAAAGCTGGCTTCGGCCACCGCCGCCGCACCGGCTCCAGCGCCAGCAGCAGCCAAGTAATCACCGACACACCATCACTTACCACTCGCCAGGAAAATAAAATGAAAAAAGTCATCGCCACCCTCGTCGCCAGCCTGTTCGCTACCGCCGCCTTCGCGCAAACCCCTGCCGCCCCGGCAGCGGCCGTCCCCGCCAAGGCGGAAGCGGCCCACACGAAAGCCGTGGCCAAGGCTGACGCCAAGGAAACCAAGGCCGTCGTGAAAGCCGATGCGAAAGAAGCAGTCGCCGCCGCCGACGCGAAAGCCGACGTCGCCAGCGCCAAGGCCGATGCGAAAGCCACCAAGGCCAAGGCCCATCACAAGGCAAGCAAAGCCAAAGTGAAAGCGGACGCAGCGAAAGCGGCAGAAGCCGTTCCGGCGGCACCAGCACCAGCGAAGTAATCGCGGCAGTCGCCACGCGAGCGCGTCCGCCGGGTCTGCGCTTGCGCGGCTGTTTCGCCCGCAATACCAGGGACAGCTTCGGCTGTCCTTTTTGCATGGCGCGCCTTCATGCGAACGTCATCGAACAGGCCAGCTTGCGCGCGACATAGCGGCGCACTTGAGCGAGACTGGCACTCCGGCCATCGGCGCCGTGAACCGCGACGCCGACAGCTACGGCTACGGCTACTTCTCGTACGCGAAGACGCAGGACATCGGGGGACAGCAGATTGACGTGCACTTCGCCCCGGGCAATGGCGGCAACAAGATCTATGTGATACCGGCGCGCCGCATGGTCGTGAGCATCGCTTCCAGCGCCTACGGCAAGGGTTACGGACAACGCCGTTCGGAAGACATCCTGAAGGCGGATACGCGGTAGTTGTAAGCGTTTGTAATGAGCGTCAACGCCAGCGTCCGGGGGCGCGTTTTATGCTCAGTGACACGGGAATCATCCCGGCACGCCAGACAAACCACCACTGAGGACTGCACCATGAAAAAAGCAATTGCTACCCTGATCGCCGGCCTGTTCGCTACCGCTGCCTTTGCCCAGACGCCCGCAGCGCCAGCAGCGCCCGCCAAAGTGGAAGCGGCCCACACCAAGGCCGTCGTGAAAGCCGACGCCAAGGAAGCGCAAGCCGTCGTGAAAGCGGACGCGAAAGAAGCGAAAGCCGTCGTCGCCGCGAAAACGGAAGTGGCCAGCGCCAAGACGGAAGCTGCCGCTACCAAGGCCAAGGCGCATCACACGGCGAAAAAAACCAAAGCCAAAGCAGATGCGAAACTGGCATCGGCCACCGCCGAAGCGGCACCAGCCAAGTAATTTCTTCACACTGCACTCACCCGAAAAAACACCAAGGATCTCATCATGAAAAAAGTTATTGCCACCCTGATCGCCACCCTGTTCGCCACCGCCGCTTTCGCACAGACGCCAGCAGCGCCAGCAGCGCCGGCCGCTCCAGCAGCTTCCGCCGCAGCCGTTGCACCTGCAGCCAAAGCCGAAGCGCCAGCCGCCGCCGTCAAGCCAGCGACGCACAAGAAAGCCAAGCATCACAAGGCGAAGAAAGCGGCTACTGGAGAGAAGGCAGTTCCAGCGACGCCGGCAGCTTCCGCACCGGCAGCAGCGCCAGCCAAGTAATCAGGGCTGCAGCTACCAAAAAGACAGGGTTTTCCCTGTCTTTTTTTTCGTCCATTTATTTTGGCATCAGCACCGTATCGATGACATTGATCACGCCATTCGATTGATATACATCATAGGTGCTGATGTTGGCGCTGTTGCCGCCCTCATCCATCACGACGATGTTGTGCATGCCGTTCATGGCGAACATCAGCTTGCCCCCGCTGGCCGTGGGCAAGGTGGCTTTACCGTCATGCATCTTGATTTCCTTGGCCAGCGCCTTGAAGTCGTATTTGCCCGGCACCACGTGGTAGGTGAGGATTTTCGTCAGGGTCGCCTTGCTTTCCGGCTTGACCAGGGTCTCGACGGTGCCGGCCGGCAGCTTGCCAAACGCCGCATTCGTCGGCGCGAACACGGTAAACGGCCCCTTGCCTTTCAGGGTGTCGACCAGCCCGGCCGCCTTGACGGCGGCGACCAGGGTCGTGTGGTCGGCCGAATTGACGGCGTTGTCGACGATGTCCTTGCTCGGATACATGCTCTGGCCGCCCACCATGGTGCTCATGTCGGCGGCAAAAGGGGCGCTGGCGGCCAGCATGGAGGTGATGAAAAGAGCTGCGGGAACGAAGGTGCGCATGGTGATATCTCCTGGATGACTGCGTTTGCGTGATTGCACGAGTATTTACGCGGCCTGTCCGCAAACGGATTCAACTGGTTTTCAACAAAAAAAAAACGGCGCCGTGCAGATGCACGACGCCGTTTTCATGATGTTTTCCTCGCCGCGGGCCGGGAATGCCAGCCCGCGGTGCCGGAAATCAGTTGGCCGCGACCTGCGGCTCGGCATCTCCCCAGCCGCCGCCCAGGGCGCGGATCAGCGCCACCGTGGTGACGGCCCGGTTGCCGCGCAGCTGCACGGCGTTGCGCTCGATGGCAGCCAGGTTGCGCTGCGCGTCGAGCAGGTCCAGGTAGCTGGAACGGCCCGCATCGTACAGCTTTTGCGCCAGGTCGGCCGAGCGGCGCGCCGACACGACGGCTTCGTCGATCTGCTGCGTCTGGCCCGACAGGATGCGCAGGCCGGCCAGGTTGTCTTCCACCTCGGCGAAGGCCACCAGCACGCTCTGGCGATACGTGGCCACCGATTCTTCCAGCTGCGCTTCGCTGCGCGTCACGGCAGCCTTGTTGCGGCCGCCGTCGATGATGGGCATCGACATCAGGGCGCCCAGCAGCCAGGAGCGGCTGCTCCACTTGAAGATATCCGAGAAGGTGTCGGACGCGCCGCCGCCGGAAGCGTTCAGGCTCAAGGCGGGGAACATGGCCGATTTCGCCACGCCGATGCGCGCATTCGACGCTTCCATGGTGCGCTGCGCCGACGCGATGTCGGGACGGCGCTCCAGCAAGGACGATGGCATGCCGGCCGGGATCACGGGCAGGAAGCCGCTGTCCTGCAGCGGGTTGACGCCCGCCGTGAAGCTGGCGGCAGGTTTACCCAGCAGGACGGCCAGCGCATGCTCGCCGGTGGCGCGCTGGCGCTGCAGGCCGATGGCTTCGGCGCGCACGGTCGACAGCTCCGTGCGGGCACGGGACAGGTCGAATTCGCCGATGTCGCCCAGATCGTAGCGGCGCTGGTTCACATGCACGCTTTCCTCGCGCAGGCGCACCGTCTGCTCCAGGGTCGCCAGTTCGGCGTCCGTGGCGCGCAGCTGGAAGTAGGTTTGCGCCACGTCAGCCTGCAAGGACAGCAGCACCGAGCGGTAAGTCGCTTCCACGGCCAGCGCATCGCTGTGCGAGGCGCTGACATTCGATGCCACCCGGCCGAACAGGTCGACTTCATAGCTGGCCGTCAGGCTGGCCTGGTAGACGTTGGTCGCCGCCACCGGCGCGCCGTTCGGCAAGCCGAGCGACACGGCGGAAGCGCGGTTGCGCTGGCCGCCCACGTTCACGCCCACTTGCGGGATGCGGTCCGCTTCGGCGATGCCGGCAATGGCCCTCGCCTGCTTGACGCGGGCGGCGGCCACCGCCAGGTTGGCGTTCGCCTGCGTGGCTTCGCTGATCAAGCTGGTGAGGGCCGGATCATTGAAGGCCAGCCACCATTCGCCGCGCGCCTGTCGCTCGGCTGGCACGCCCTGCTTCCAGCGCGTGCCGTCCGCCGCCGTCTGCACGGCGGACGCTTGCGCTTCCTTGAACGCAGCCGGCGTCTCGATCTGCGGCTGCTTGAACTCGGGCGCCGCGCAGGCGGCCAGCAACACGGCTGCGGCCATGGCGCTCAAGACGGGCGCCGCGCGCCGGATGATTGCATTGGTTTTCAATATATATCTCCTTCCAGGTTCAATGCTGGCGCAGCAGTTGGCTTGGCGGCAGCATCGGCTGGTTTTTTCTCAAAACGCTGCGCCAGGGTGCGCAGCAGAACATAGAACACGGGCGTCAGGAACAGGCCGAAGAAGGTCACGCCCAGCATGCCGGCGAAGACCGCCACGCCCATCGCATGGCGCATTTCCGAACCGGCGCCGTGCGAGAACACCAGGGGCACCACGCCCATGATGAAGGCGATCGACGTCATCAGGATCGGACGCAGACGCAGACGGCACGCTTCCAGCGCCGCTTGCACGACGGTGCGGCCATGCTCTTCCAGTTCGCGGGCAAATTCCACGATCAGGATCGCATTCTTCGACGCCAGCCCCACCAGCACGAACAGCGCGATCTGGGTGAACACGTTGTTGTCGCCGCCGGTCAATTTGACGCCCAACAAGGCGCACAGGATCGACATCGGCACGATCAGGATCACGGCCAGCGGCAGGGTCCAGCTTTCGTACTGGGCGGCGAGCACCAGGAACACCAGCAGCACGCACAGGGGGAACACATAGATCATCGTATTGCCGGACAAGATGTCCTGGTAGGTCAGCTCCGTCCATTCATACGAAATCCCCTGCGGCAGCACTTCCTTGGCGATGCGTTCCAGCGCGGCTTGCGCCTGGCCGCTCGACACGCCAGGGGCGGCGCCGCCGTTGAAATCGGCTGCGGCATACGCGTTGTAGCGCTGCACGCGGTCAGGACCGTAACTATCCTTGACGCGCATCAACGACGACAGCGGGATCATTTCACCTTTGTCATTACGGACTTTGAGCTGCGCGATATCCTGGGCATGTGAACGGAAAGCCGCATCGGCTTGCACGCGCACCTGGTAGGTGCGGCCAAACTGATTGAAGTCATTCACGTACAGCGAACCGAGGTTGATCTGCAAGGTCTGGTAAATCGTTTGCAGCTGCACGCCCATCTGCTTGGCTTTTACACGGTCGACGTCGGCGAACAGCTGCGGCACGTTGATCTGGTAGCCCGAGAACACGCCCGCCAGTTCCGGCGTCTGGTAGGCCTTGGCGGCCAGCGCCTGGGTGGCGTTGTACAGCGCGTCGTAACCGAGGTTGCCGCGGTCTTCGATCATCATCTTGAAGCCGCCGATGGTGCCCAGGCCATTCACAGGCGGTGGCGGGAAGACCATGATGAAGGCGTCCTGGATGCCGCCCAGGCGCTTGTTGATCTCGGCCGCGATGGCGCCGCCCGACAATTCCTTGCTGCCGCGCTCATCGAACGGCTTCAGGGTGGCGAAGACGATGCCGGCGTTCGGCGCGTTGGTAAAGTCGTTGATCGACAGGCCGGGGAAGGCGATGGTCGATTCGACGCCGGGCACCGACTTGATGACGTCGGACATGCGGCGCACGACATCTTCCGTGCGGTCCAGCGAAGCGGCGTCGGGCAATTGCGCAAAGCCCACCAGGTATTGCTTGTCCTGCGCCGGCACGAAACCGGCCGGCACGGACTTGAAGGTGAAGATGGCGGCAACGACGAGCAGCGCATACACGCCCAGCGAGGCGCTCTTGCGGCCCAACACGCCCTTCACGCCCGCTTCGTAGCGGTGCGAGGCGCGGCCGAAGAAGCGGTTGAACCAGGCGAAGAAGCGGCCGAAGACCATGTCCATGCCGCGCGTCAGTGCGTCTTTCGGCGCATCGTGCGGTTTGAGCAGCGCGGCCGACAGGGCCGGCGCCAGGGTCAGCGAGCTGAAAGCGGAGATCACGGTCGAAATGGCGATGGTCAGCGCGAACTGGCGGTAGAACTCGCCCGACAGGCCGGGCACGAAGGCGATCGGCACGAACACGGCGCACAGCACCAGGGCGATGGCGACGATGGGACCGCTGACCTCTTTCATGGCCTGGATGGTGGCGTCGCGCGGCGACAGCCCTTCCTCGATGTTGCGCTCGACGTTTTCCACTACCACGATGGCGTCATCGACGACGATACCGATGGCCAGCACGAGGCCGAACAGCGACAGGGTATTGATCGAGAAGCCGAAGCCCAGCATCACGGCAAAGGTACCGACGATGGACACGGGAACGGCCAGCAGCGGAATGATCGATGCGCGCCAGGTTTGCAGGAAGATGATCACCACCAGCACCACCAGGGCAATCGCTTCGAGCAGGGTATGGATCACGGCTTCGATGGACGAGCGCACGAATTGCGTCGGGTCGTACTCGATGCGGTATTCCACGCCTTGCGGGAAGTCTTTTTTCAGTTCGTCCATCTTGGCGCGCACGTCGGAAGACAGTTGCAGCGCGTTGGCATTCGGCGCTTCGAAAATACCCATGCCGACGGCCGGATTATTGTTCAGCAGCGAACGCAGCGAGTAGCTGTTTGCGCCCATTTCCACGCGCGCCACGTCCTTGAGGTGCGTGACGGCGCCGTCGGCATTCGTGCGCACGATGATGGCGCCGAATTCCTCGGGCGTCTGCAGACGGCCCTGGGTATTGACGGTCAGCTGGAAGTCCGAGTTTTTCGCTGGCGAGGCGCCGATCACACCGGCAGCCACCTGCACGTTCTGCTCGCGGATCGCGTCGACGACGTCATTGGCCGTCATGCCGCGCGCCGCTACCTTTTGCGGGTCGAGCCAGATGCGCATCGCGTAGTCGCCCGCGCCGAAGATCTGGATGTCGCCCATGCCGGGCAAACGGGCCAGTTGGTCCTTGACGTTCAGCACCGCGTAGTTACGCAGGTACATATCGTCATAGCGCTTGTTCGGCGAGACCAGGTGCACGACCATGGTCAGATTCGGCGACGATTTGACCGTCGTCACGCCGATCTGGCGCACTTCCTCGGGCAGGCGCGGCAAGGCGCGCTGCACGCGGTTCTGCACCTGCGTCTCGGCCTGCTCGACGTTGGTGCCGATCTTGAAGGTCACGGTCAGCATCATCGCGCCGTCGGACGTGTTTTGCGAGGACATGTAGAGCATGTTCTCGACGCCGTTGATCTGCTCTTCGAGCGGCGCGGCCACGGTTTCGGCGATCACTTTCGGGTTGGCGCCCGGGTATTGCGCGCGCACCACCACGGATGGCGGCACGACGTCGGGATATTCGGAGATGGGCAGGCCGAATATCGACAGCAGCCCGGCCACGAATATGACGATCGACAGCACCGCCGCGAAAATCGGCTTGTCGATGAAAAAGCGGGAAAAATTCATGTTTATTCCTTGGAAGTCGATGCTGCTTTCGCGGCGATCTTGGCGTCTTTTGCTTCAGGTTTGGCGGGAGCGACGGGCGCGGTCGGGTCGAAATCCATCGCCACCATCTGCGGCGTCACGGGTGCGCCGGGGCGCACGCGCTGCAAGCCGTTGACGACGATTTTTTCGCCCGCCTTCAAGCCTTCGCGCACCACGCGCAAGCCGTCCGAGGTCGGGCCCAGCTTGACGGCGCGGTATTCGGCCTTGTTGTCGGCGCCTACCACGTAGACGTATTTGCGGCTCTGGTCCGTGCCGACGGCGCGGTCGCTGATCAACAGGGCCGTGCTTTGCGCCTGCGGCCCGTTGCCGCCGTCGAGCTGGATGCGCGCGAACAGGCCAGGCACCAGCTGGCGCTCGGCGTTGGCGAAGGTGGCGCGCATGCGCACGCTGCCCGTGGCCGGGTCGAGCTGGTTGTCGACGAATTCCAGCTTGCCTTCGTGCGGGAAGCCCGTTTCGTTGGCCAGGCCTACCTTGACGGTGACGGGCGTGCCCTTTTGCGCCGTGCCGGCCACGCGCAGATACGTATCTTCATCGCCGTCGAAGCTGGCGTAGATGCGGTCCGTCGACACCACCGAAGTCAGAATGGCGGAAGCGTCGATCAGGTTGCCGACGGTGATTTCCGCCTTGCTGACGCGGCCGCTGATCGGCGCCTGCACCTGCGTGTACGACAGGTTCAGCCTGGCCGCTTCATACGCGGCTTGCGCCGAGCGGACATTCGCGTCCAACTCTTTCAGGCCCGAGGCCTTTTCATCGAATTCGCGCTGGGCGATGGCTTTTTCGGCCAGCAGCTTTTCAGCGCGCGACAGTTCCAGCTTGGCCAGTTCCGCCTTGGCGCGGGCCGAGGCAGCCGTGCCTTCGGCGCGCGACACTTCAGCCTGGAAGGGGCGCGGATCGATGACGAACAGCACGTCGCCCTTTTTGACTTCGCTGCCCGGCTTGAAGTTGACGGCCGTGATGAAGCCGCCGACACGCGAGCGGATTTCCACGCGCTCGATCGCTTCCAGGCGGCCCGAGAATTCCTGCGTTTCCGTAATCTGTTTTTCAACGACGGCGGCGGCCGAGATGGGCGGGCCGCCGGCCGCTGGCGCGTCGGGCACCTTGCTGTTGGCTGAATCGCAGCCGGCCAGGCTCACGGCCACCAGTCCTGCCAGCGCGAGCGAGGCAGCCAGGGGCTTCAGCAGAGTGGAAAATTGTTGAACGTTTTTCATTTTATTTCCCTGTTTTATGAAAATTTCTAATGGTATGGGCGGCAGGAAGCAACCCAGCTTAAAAAGTGAATGGTGGTGCCATGGCGCCCGACGGCGCTCGATCAAAGGTAAACAGGCCGCCAGCTGCTTGAAAGCGGACGGGGACGACGAAGCTGGCTGTGCGAACGCACAACGCAGACAGGATGGGAACTACACTGCATAGTGTAGCAACCGAAACTCAAAAAGTAAACTGATTAGTGTAAGTTTTTTTGCGGTGCCGCGGATGGCGGCTTTATGACTCGGGCTCTTGCCCCAGTCCGGCGACGAAACTGCTAATTTCGCTCAATACCTGCACCTTGCAGGCGCATTCATTACGGGCGGTGGCGTCTTGCAGCGGCGCGGCGGCCATGCGCCGCACGGTGGTCTTGATGCCGCAGGCGATCAATTTGCTGCCGTATTGTTCAGCCTCGTCGCGCAATGGGTCGTCTTCGCTGGACAATATCAAGGCTGGCGGCAGGTTCTTCAGGCGGCTCGACTGCAATGGCGACGCATACGGATGGGTACGGTCAGCGGCATTCGGCAGGTAGCCGCGGTAGGCGGCGGCGCACTGGTCGGCCACCTCCGCCAGGTCGGGGCAGCTCGGCAAGTGGCGCATCGAGCAGGTCGACAAGCCGGGGTCGAGCATGGGCATGATCAGCACCTGGCCCGCGAGGGGCGGTCCGCCCCGGTCGCGCGACATCATGGCGCACACGGCAGCGAGGTTGGCGCCCGCTTCGATGCCCGATACCACCATCTGCTTGCCCGTCCAGCCCAGCTTGGACTTGTTCTTTTTTGCCCACAGCAGCACGGCATGCGCGTCTTCCACGGCGGCGGGGAATGGCCGCACCTTCGCCAAGGTATAGTTCGCGGCCAGCACCACGTGGTCGGGATTGCTCAGCACGAGGCAGCGCAGGAAGTCGTCCGCGTCTTCCAGGTCGCCGTCGACAAAGCCGCCGCCATGGAAGAAGACCATCAGGTTCGGCTGCTTGGCGCCCGGCACGCCGGCCGTGTAGACGCGCGCGCCGAGCGCATCCTGCGCGCCCTGCACCTGGATGTCGCGTATCTTCAGCGCCTGGCCAGGTGCCAGTTCAGCCGCGGCGTCGGCAAACGTCATTGCGCCACCACCGGCTGCACCGCAGCATCGCGCACCGTGTCGTTCAGGCACAACAGGGCGACGCCGCCCACTTCATGGGTCAGGGCGCTATATCCGCTGGCTTCGCTTTGCGCCGCCGACGAATAGGCATCCGTCGATACCATCGCGGCCAGAGCGAGCGAGCTCATAGCAAGAGCAAGCACTGCAAAGATTCCATTCCGGTGACCCATGATATTTCTCCTGTGAACTTCCTGCGGCAATCACATTTATGCTGCAGTACAACAACTATAGACTTGATCTACAATCTGATAAAGAGTGCAATGCCGAATTGATTGTTCAGGATTCTGAATAATCACGCAGAAAGTGATAGGAAATCAAGTGAACAAGCTGCAAGCCATGGAAGTCTTCATCCAAGTCGTCGACGCGGGCGGCTTTACGCGCGCGGCGGAAAACATGCAGCTGCCGAAAGCCACCGTGTCGACCCTGATCCAGTCGCTGGAAGCGAGCCTGTCGGTCAAGTTGCTCAACCGCACCACGCGCCACGTCAGCATCACGTCCGATGGCGCCGCGTATTACGAGCGCTGCGTGCGCATCCTGTCGGACGTGCGCGAGGCCGAGGAATCGCTGTCGCGCACGCGCCTGAGCCCCAGCGGGCGGCTGCGCGTGGATGCGCCGACAGCCCTGGCCAGCGAACTGATCATCCCCGCCCTGCCCGACTTCTTTGCCCGCTACCCGGACATCTCGCTGGAACTCGGCTGCAGCGACCGCCCCGTCGACCTGATCGAGGAAGGCGTCGACTGCGCCGTGCGCGGCGGCGAATTGGGCGACCTGAACCTGATCGCGCGGCGGGTCGGCGTGCTGCATTTCATTACCTGCGCCGCGCCCGGCTACCTGGCGCGCCACGGCACGCCGCAGCACCCGAACGACCTGGCGCAGCACCGGGGCGTGAATTTTTTCTCTGCCAAGACGGGCAAGACCTTCGACTGGGATTTCACGCGCGCGGGCGAACGCATCCAGATGTCCATGCCCAGCCATATCGCCCTGAACGACTCGAACGCCTACGCGGCCGCCGGCCTGGCGGGCCTGGGCATCGTGCAAATGACGCATTTCATGCTTGCGCCGCTGCTGGAACAGGGCAAAATGGTGGAATTGCTGGGCGATTGGGAATCCGACCCGCTGCCCATCCACGTGATCTATCCGCCCAACCGCCACCTGTCCGCCAAGGTGCGCGTATTCGTCGAATGGGTCGCCGACACATGTTTACCAACCACCCGGCCACGCAACTGAAGGGCAAGAGCACCCTGCCCGCGCGCGCCACCCTGACCGAGGCCCAGCCATGACCGCAGCAAGCACGCCACCGCACCTGCACCCGCACCGCATCGTCTTTCTCGACCGCGACAGCCTGATCGCCACCGTGCGCCCGCCCGCCTTCGCCCACAGCTGGGAAGAGTTTCCGCATACCAAGGGCAGCGAGCAGACGGTAGCCCGCCTGCAAGGCGCCAGCATCGCCATCACCAATAAAGTGCCGCTGCGCGCGGCCGAGCTGGCGCAGCTGCCCGATCTGAAAATGATCGCCGTGGCCGCCACGGGCACGGATATCCTCGACCTGGCCGCCTGCCGCGAGCGAGGCATTATCGTGGCGAATATCCGCGACTATGCGCGCGCCACCGTGCCCGAGCACACCTTGGCCCTGATGCTGGCCCTGCGCCGCCAGCTCATCGCCTACCGCGCGGACGTGGAAGCGGGCCTGTGGCAGGCGTCGGACCGCTTCTGCCTGTTCGGCCACCCGATCCGCGACCTGGCGGGCAGCCGCCTGGGTTTGCTCGGCTACGGCGCGCTGGGCAAGTCCGTGGCGCAACTGGGGCGCGCCTTCGGCATGCAGGTGATCGTCCACAACCGCTCCCCGATCCAGGAAGACGGCGTCAAGGAAGTGAGTTTTGACGAACTGCTGGCCACCTCCGACGTGCTGAGCCTGCACCTGCCCCTGACGGACAAGACGCGCAACATCATCGGAGCAAAAGAGCTGGCGCGCATGCAGCCGACTTCGCTGCTGATCAACACGGCGCGGGGCGGCCTGGTCGATGAAGCGGCGCTGGCCGACGCATTGACCCGTGGCGTGATCGCCGGCGCCGGCTTCGACGTGCTGTCGCAGGAACCGCCCCTGCCCGACAACCCGCTGTTGAACTTACGGCTGCCCAACTTCATCCTTACGCCCCACACGGCCTGGGCCAGTGGTGAAGCCATGCAAAAGCTGGCCGACATATTGATCGGCAATATCGAAGCGTTCGAACGGGGCGTTCCCGTGAACGTGGTGGCATGAGCGTCTTGCAGGAACTCGATGAACTGCTGCGGCTGGATGGCGACGAGTACGACCGCCTCGACCTGTTTCATGAGGCGGATGAGCTGATCGGGCAACTGCGGACGGCCGACGTGCCCGCGCTGCTGGCCTTGTGGCCGCAGCGCAGCCTGTGCTGGCAGCAACGTTTCACGCAAGCGAGCAGCAACATCGACGGCGCCGCGCTGCGCGCGCTGCTGGCCGGTTTGCTGCAGATCAAAGATAGGCCGCACGGCGTGCTTGAATTGATGTCGCGCCTGCCACCCGTCGCCGACAACTCTGCCCTCAGCGACGCCCTGCTCGCCTACGCCGAGCAAGCGTGGCATGCGCAGGGGCCGGCGCTGCACCGGCAAATCCAGATCAGCTGCTGGAGCTGCGGGCTGTCGGGCCGGCTGCTGAAGCGGCTGGGGCTGTCTGCATGGAAGGATGCGGGGCTGTAAAACCGGTCGCCACGCCAGGCGGCACTCTAGATTGCGTTGGAACAAGTATCGCTGTGCACATTCGCCATACAGTGAGCCCATGCTTGTTTCAACCACTCTGGAGGCGCCATGAAAATACTCTACCTTCTCGTCCTGTTCGCCACCGTCACCCTGAACAGTGCATGCACTAGCTTGCCCGCCATTCCCGCACCGACATTGCAAATAGCCAAAGCACCAGGTCCGATCGATTCCAACTCTGGCCCCCACGCCCCGCGCCAGCTGGCATGGCAATGGGACGAAGGACGTACCTTCGAAGCAGAATTCAATAGTGACTGCCGGGGCCCCATCTATTTCGTCGACAAGCAGCGCAACATCAGCAGCTTTGTGGGCATAGACTCTCCGCCACGGGCCACGTTCGACAGCGACGACCCCGACGTTATCCTGGGTAATATCGGATACGCTGACCAGCTGATTTTCTCGACCAATGGGGGGCGCAGTTTTTTCAAGGAAGTACGGGCCTTCCCCCGCTCCGCCTCTGTCGAATTCATTGCCGTGCGCAAGGGGCATGTGTATGTGGGAATCAACCACCAATCAAACGACGCCGATGCCTACTTTGCCTGGCATAGAACGAAGAACAAGTATCGTTCCGAGGAAATGGAACAATACAGCCGCAAACTGATGATTCTCGAAGGAAAACTCGACAAAGCCCAGGGCCGCATCGCAAGCTATCGGATACTCAAACCGAAGGGCCATCAATTCACCAGTCCCTACGCTGCCATGGCCGCGGAATACATCAAGGAGGTCGACGACATTGAGGCGCTGGGCCTGCCGCACGCCGGTGGCAACGTTCCCCTGCACCGCTGTGACACGACCATGCAACTACCCGTCTGGCATCACTGGGCATCCAAGAAAGAGTTGGCGGAAATGAACACATGGTACGAAACCACCAAACGCGCCCACCCCGAATGGGCCACGGCAGAAATGGACAAGTTGATGCAGGAGGCGCGTGAATTTACTGAAAAATATCGCTAGGCCTACAGTGTGTGCCGGCGCATCGCCGCCGGCGCCACCCAGCGCCACCCAGCGCCACCTTATCCCGCCGTTTCCGGCCGCTCGAATGAAAACCCCGGCGCATACGCGTGATAACCGTCGAAATCGCCCTTGCCGATGGCCGCGCCGCCGCTGCGGGCGATCGCATACGCCATGCTGAAGTGAAAATAGAAATTCGGCAGGATGTACAAATTCAAATATTCATTGGCTGGCAGCGCGATGTCGGCAAAGCCGGCGCGGTCGCGGCAGATGCGTCCGGACGGCCCGTCAAAGCGTTCAGGAGGAATATCCTTGATGTAGCGCATGGTCTGCGCGATCTGTTCCTGCAGGCTGGCGGCGCCGCTGAAATCGGCCACCTCCAGCCCCGCCAGCGGGCAGCAGCCGCGCAGGGAAAAGCTCACGGCTGCGCGCACTTGCTGGGCGAACGGCAGCATGTCCGGGTGCAGCCGCGCCGCCAGCAACTGCGGCTGGGCGTCGAGCTTGTCCAGCATGGCCGACAACTGGCCCAGCGAGCGGCAAAAGACGGTGGCGGGGTTGATCTGCATCATGTCCGTCATGGCTGGCCCTCCTGCGCAGCGACCTTTTTCAGCACACGGATCAGCCTGCGTTCATGGCGGCCCACGGCGTCCCAGTCCCACGCGTCGGGCGAACCGAATGCCGGGTAATGGGCTTGCCATTTTTCCGCGCGCTTCTGCGAATTGGCGCCCACGTTCGACGCCAGGCCCTTGCCGCTGGACAGGCGCAGATACACGTGGATGACGCCCCAGCCTTCGCACACGTAACGATATGTGAGGCCGCCGCACTGGGCCGGGTCGAGCGCGATGCGGGTCGGGGCAAACTGCCCGGCCATGTCGGCGTAATGGACGGCCAGGAGCACGTCGCTGGCCCCTTCGGCCTCCAGCCTGGCCGCATACGCGCACAGCTCGGCAGGCGAGCGGAAATACAGCGTTTCCTGTTCCGGCTCCGAATACGCCTGCGCCACGGACGCGCCGGGCTTGGCAAAGATCGCCTCGGCCATGGCCGCGATACCTGCTGTTGATAATCCCACTGTGCCTGCCTTTCCTGTTGGGTTACGCCATGCGCCGCCATCCTAGCATGGCGTCAGCGCCGATGGCGGCTGAAAAATTCCCACATCACCTCATTCGCATCGATGGCGCGCGTGGTCTTGCCGATGGGTAAGCCAACATTGAAGGCATCGGCGCCGGGCCACGTGTGGCCGCCGTCCTTGACGGTGAGCAAGGCCACACTGGCCCCGCCAGCGCCCTGCTCCAGCCAAGTCACTTGCGTGGCGTCGCCGGCAGGACCTGGCATCAGGCGCGGCAGCGGCACGGCGCCGTCGATGCCGTTGTGCCTGCGCCAGTAATCGAACGTGTCCTCGGCCGACAGATAGCTGGCGGCCTTGCCCTCGAACAGCACCACCTTGTCGGCCGTGCCCTGTATCAGCAGCATGCCGACCTTGTCCTTCTGCTTGTGATGCTGCCGCACGGGTTCCGGCATGGGCGCGCCCACCGAGGCGACGGCGGCGAACTGTTGCGGCAACTCGGCTGCCAGGCGCAGGGCGAAGAAGCCGCCGCGCGACAGGCCCGTCGCATACACGCGCTTGTCATCGATGCGGTAATCCTGCTTGAGTTTGCTCAATATCGCTTGCGTAAAACCGACGTCGTCCGTGCCCGCCAGGTAATCCATGCCAAAGCCTACGTTCCAGTCTTGCTTGATGCCTTGCGGATACACAACGATGAACTGGTGGCGCTCGGCCGTCTTGTTCATCTGCGTGTACAGCATCTGTTCCGCCATGCTCATGCCGCCGCCATGGAAATTGAAGACGACGGGAAAGGTCTGTTGGGGCTGGCTTTGATAAGCCTCCGGCGTATAGACGATGTAGCGGCGCTTTTCCTCCTTGTGGACGAGGCTGCTAACTTGCGCCAGAACAGGGATGCTGGTGCACGCCAGCACCAGCAGGCTGATAAGAAATTTCATGCGGTTTTCTCCGTTAATCAAGAGCTTGCAGCTTATGCAGGCGCCGGTGAAATCGCGGTGAAATCTCCCTGCTTTTTACTGTTTCTGGAGCGCAATGATGTCGACGCGGTACTGCGCCGCGCCCGGGTGGAAAACGATGTCCCAGTGCATGGCTTGCGCCAGGCGCAGCAGCAGGTTCTGGCCATGCGCGAAACCGTGGATGCGCCGCGGTTGCCCCGCCGGCACCGTATTGACGATGCTCAGGCGGCCTTGCGCAAATGCAATGCTGATGCGGCAAGCGGGGCCGCCATGGAACAGGGCATTCGCCAGGCAATTATTGATGAGCAACATCGTCAGCTGCGGATTGCCGACCACATCCAGGCGCTCGGGCAAGTCCAGCGCCAGCAGGCTGGCATCCCAGGCGAAATCTTCGAGCAGGCGCAGCAGGCATTGCTCTATGCAGCCGCGCAACTCCACCACCTCGCCCGGCAGTTGCTCGGCGCGTGCCAGCGCGAACAGCACCTCGATGGTGGCGCGCATGTCGTCGATGCCCTGGCGCAGCTGCGCCTGCCCGTCTGCCGTCACAGGCTGCGCGCCGGCCAGCGCCAGGCTGTTGTGCATCAAGGTCAGCGGCGTGCGCAGTTCGTGGCTGACGTCGCGCGCGAATGCCTGTTCGCGCCGCAACACTACCTGCAGTTCGGTAAACGTGGTTTCCAGGCGGCGCGCCAGGAAACCGATCTCGTCGGGACGGTCGCGCTCGCTGAAGTGCACGGCGCCGCCGGGCGCCAGCCGGCGCGCTTCCTGCGCCAGACGCTGCAAGGGCCGCACGAGGCGGCGCGCCAGCCAGTACGCCAGCAGCAGGGCCAGGCCGATCAGCGCCAGCGCCACGCCCAGCACGACACCGCCCACTTCCGGCACCAGGCGCGACACCACCAGCACGGGCGCCACGTCGGCCAGCAGATACGCGCGCCGCGGCTGGCCGGCGGCAGCGAGGTCCAGCGCCAGCACGTGATAATGCTGGCCCGTCGTGGTAAACACTTCCGCGCGCGGGGCGGACGGCGGCACTTGCGCACGCACTGCTTGAGGCAAATCAAGGTAACTGCCATAAACCGTGATGAGGTCGCTGCCAGACGGCGTAAGCTGACCGTGCTGGCGCAAGCGCTGGCTGACGGCCACCGCCTCGCGTTCGAGCAAGCGCTGCACCAGCATGTCTTCCGTCACGTAGGCGATCACCAGCGCCAGGCCCGTGTAGCACAGGCACAGCACGACGGTGAAGCCGGCCAGGGCGGCGAACAGGCGTTGCCGGATCGACTTAGCCATCGCTGGCCGCCCCGTCGAAGGCCAGGCGGTAGCCCAGCTGCGGTATGGTCACCAGCACGCCCGCCGCGCCAGCCAACTCCAGTTGCTTGCGCAGCGCGTAGATATGCGATTTGAGGGCGTCGCTGTCGGGCGGCTGGCTGCCCCACAGGGATTGCAGCAAGGCGGAGCGCGACACGGCGTGCGGATGCTCGCGGCACAGCAGCAGCAGGATTTTAAAACCCGTCTGCGTCAGCGGCAGCGGTGCGTCACGGTACAGGGCGCGTCCTGCGCGCGTCTGCAAGGTAAACGGGCCCACGCGCATTTCCTGGTGCACGTGCAGCTGCTGCCGGCGCGCCAGCGCTTCGCAGCGCAAGGCCACTTCGCGCAAGTCGAAGGGCTTGGTCAAATAATCGTCGGCGCCGTCGCGAAAGCCGCGCGCCTTGTCTTCGAACGCGTCGCGCGCCGTCAGCATCAGAACCGGCACATTGCTGGGCGCCCCGGCCTTGATGGCGCGGCACACTTGCAAGCCATCGATGTCGGGCAGGTTCAGGTCCAGCAGCACCACGTCATAGGCGTTGCGCGTGGCCAATTGCACCGCCAGCGCACCCGTGCCCGCATGGTCCGTCTGCCAGCCCAGGCCGTCGAGGAAATCGAGCACCTGCCGCGCGATGCCCAGGTGGTCTTCCACCAGCAGGATGCTCAGGGGCGCTTTGTTCATGGCACGCCGGCAAGGCGCGCAACCAGCCAGAAGTTGCCGGACCTTCCACGAATTTGCCGGTAGCAGCGCAGATAGCCTTCCCGCTCGAAAGCGCAGCGTTCGAGCACGCGCAGCGAACGCTCGTTGCTTTCCAGCACGGTCGCCTGGATGCGCAGCAAGCCAAGATGCCGGAAGCCCCAGTCCACGACAGCGTTCACGATGGACGTGGCCACGCCCTGCCCCCACACGGCAGGAGCAAGATCGTAGGCGATTTCGGCCGTACGGTGCTGCGGGGAAATCGCATTCAAGCCGATGGTGCCCACCAGCTGGCCGCCCTCGCGCAGCACGACGGCCAGGCGCATGGGCGAAGACGCGTCTGCCGACGCGTAGTCATCAAAATTGGCTTGCAGATCATCGATGGAATGCAAATCCCAGCTCGTGTGTTCGACGACGACAGGGTCGGCCAGGTAGGCATACCAGGCGGGCGCGTCGCTGCGTTCCAGGTGGCGCAAGGTCACCAGGGGATGATCGGTGAGCGGCAATCGCGGCTTCCCGCAGTGGCTCACGCGGCGCCCTTGCGCCGTGCTTCCCACTCGCGCCGCAGCAAGCCGTACAGGGCCGAATCGCTGACCTGGCCAGCGACGATCCAGCGCTCCGGCAAAAAGCCTTCCTTATTAAAACCCTGGCGTTCGAGGGCGCTGGCCGAGCCGGCGTTGAGCGGGTCGATATCGGCTTCCAGGCGGTTCAGGTCGCGCTCGACGAAGGCGAATTCGATCAGCGCCGACAGCGCTTCCTGCATATAACCGTTGCCCCAGTACGGACGGCCCAGCGCGTAGCCGATCTCGGCGCGGCGGTTCTGGCGGTGCTCGGAAAACAGGCTGCAACTGCCCAGGTATTCGCCCGTCGCCTTCAGCTCGACGGCAAAGCGGAAAAATTCCTCCTTCTCGAAAGCGGCGCTGTCCTCGGCGATCTGGCGCGTGGCGCGGCTGATATCTTCCCACGGCGGTTCGCGCTGAAATAGCGCATCACTTCGGGGTCGGCATGCATGGCGAACTGGGCCGCCTCATCCGAGGGTTGCGGTTTGCGCAGGATCAGGCGCTCAGTGGTGATGGTTTTCGTGTAGGCCATGCAACTCCAATCGAAGGTTGAAACGGACGATGCTTATTATTCCATGCAACTATAGTGATGTGGCAACTTTGTGACGGCACTTTTTAATGTAGTATGGCAATATTTTTACCATATCATTGATGCAACTTCATGATCCGTTCATGCGCCCACTAAAGGATGTCCCCGACACCAACGCCCTCGCGGCGCAGCCCCAGGTCTTGCACCGCCACAAGCGGCCAGTGACGGTCTGGGCCAGTATCGCCTTCTTTTGCATGTGCGCCATGCTGCTCGGCATGACGGTGTGGATCGTCTGGTCTTCGCGCGACGTGCGCTTGCGCGAAGCGCGGGCGACGACGGAAAACATGGCGCGCACCCTGGCCACGCAAGCGTACATGGAACTGGAAATCGCCGATGTGATGCTGGAAGATATTGCCGAACACGTCAGGAATGAAGGCAATAATGACCATACCGGCGAACGGCTGCAGTCGCATCTGCAGCAGTTGTCGAAAAATATCGTGGAAATTGCCGGCGTCTTCATTTTCGATGGACAGGGAGAGCTGCTGGCCTCCTCTTCCGGCGCCAGGCAGGACGGCAACAATGCCGACCGCAATTATTTTATCTACCACCAGACGCATGCGCAGCTTGGCAGCCATATCAGTGCGCCCGTGCGCAGCAAATCAAGCGGGCAATGGGTATTGCCCGTCTCGCGCCGGGTCGAAGCAAAAGACGGCACGTTTGCCGGCGTGGTGCTCGTCACCCTGGGGCTGAACTCCTTCGAACGCATCTACGCCACGCTCAACCTGGGCAATACGGGCACGGCCTTCTTTGCCCTCGATGACGGCACCCTGATCTACCGGCGGCCGTTCCAGCCCGAGGTGATCGGCATGGATATTTCCTCGGGCGCCATCTTGCAAGCCTACCGCGACCAAGGGCCCGTCGGCACGGCGATGATGACGGCGAAAGTGGACGAGATCGAACGGCTGTACAGCTATCGCCATCTGCAGCGCTTTCCCGTCATCGTGGCGGCGGGCTTGTCGAAGGACGATATTTTTGCCGAATGGCAATGGTTGAGCATGCAAATCGTGCTCGCCTCGCTGGCGGCGGGGGCGCTGCTGCTGTACCTGTTCCGCAAGCTGATGCGGCAAATCGCCATACGCGACCGTATCGAGGCCAGCCTGCGCCTGGCCAGTGCCGAGCTGCAGCAGGCGAATGCCGACCTGGCCGCGCGCGCCTCGCAAGACGGCTTGACGGGCCTGGCCAACCGCCGCTGTTTCGACGAGACGCTGGCGCATGAACTCAATCGCGCCCAGCGCAGCGGGCATCCGGTGTCGCTGATCATGCTGGACGTGGATTTCTTTAAAAAATTTAACGACCAGTACGGCCACGTGGCCGGCGACGCTTGCCTGCAGGCCGTTGCCGGCGCCGTGGCGCGCAGCGTGGGCCGGGCCGAAGACCTGGCGGCGCGCTACGGCGGCGAAGAGTTCGCCGTGATCATGCCCGCCACCCATGCCGCGGGCGCGCTGGAAGTGGCCGAAGCCATCCGCTCGGCCGTCGAAGCGCTGCAAGTCCCCCACGCGGCCAGCGCGAACGGCGTCGTGACCGTCAGCCTGGGCGCGGCCACGCTCCTGCCCGGCCAGGAGCGGCGCACGGACAGCAGCGAACTGATACGCCAGGCCGATGCCTTGCTGTACCAGTCGAAAAACAGCGGCCGCAACCGCGTCACCATCCATGCGCCAGCAACATGACATCGAGATTTTCCATGCAAAAAATTCATATCACCATGCCGCTTGCCCTGGGCGCACTGGCCGTCTGGCTGGGCTTGAGCATGGGCGGCCGCTGGCTGGAATCAGCCGGCTACGCCTTGCCGGGCGCAGCCGTCACCGGCCGTATCGGCCTGTCATGGGCGCTGGCCGCCCTGTTCGCGCTGGCGCTGCTGCTGGCGTCAAGCCGGCCCCGCGAAGCGGGCCTGTGCGCGCCGCAGCCCTGGAAAACAGTGTGGCTGGTCTCGCCGCCCCTGCTGTATGCACTGCTGATGCTGTTGCTGGCCTGGGCCGGCGGCTGGCCGCAGCCGCGCGTGCTGCTGGTTGTCGCGTGCAATGCGGCCCTGGTGGCCATCTCGGAAGAGCTGATGTTCCGCGCCATCTTGCTGCAAGGCATGCTGGACCGCTACGCCGTCTGGCCCGCCGTCCTGATGTCCTCGGCGCTGTTCGGCCTGGCCCACACGGCCAACGGCCTGGCCTCGGGCGACGTCAGCGGTGCCTTGTGGCAAGCCGTGGCCGCCACCCTGCAGGGCATCGGCTACGCGGCCATCCGCCTGCGCACCCGCTCCATCTGGCCCATGGTGCTCGTGCATGGACTGTGGGACTACGCGCTCGTGACGGCCACCTTGCCGCACCCCGCCGAGGATGGCGCATCGATCCTGCCGTACATCGCCCTGCTGGCCGTGCTGCCCTTGTGCCTGTACGGCGCCTACCTGCTGCGCCCCAGCCAGCGGGCGGCCATGTCGCAACTGCAACGATAAGGAATCTGCATGACGTTTTTTTCACGCGAGTACGAAGTATTCCTGCTGCTGGCAGCGCCCGATGCGCCGCCGCTGTGGGATGCGGCGCAATGGACGCCGTTTGCCGCCAGCCTCGACGGCCTGATGGCACAGGCTGGCGCGCGGGGCAAGGCCGCCGTGCGCAGCCATCAATACAATCCCAAGGGCAAGTCAATTCCCTTTGGCCGCCTGGGCTGGAACGACAAATCGCACGCGAAGTGGACGCACACGCCGGCCACGACGGATGCGCGCTTCATGAGCCTGGAAGCGTGGGCGCCCACCTGGACCGTCTGCGAAAAGGACAAGCAGGCGCCCGATGTGTTCCTCGCCCTGGCCAATGAATCGCTGCTGGGACTGGGCACAAGCGCCTGCAGTTCAGCCAGCGCCTGGTGTGCGCCATCGCCACGGACATGGGCCCGGAAGCGGCCGCCACCTTCCGGCAAGCCATGGCGCAACTGGCCGCGCAGCAAGACGCCGTCGTCTTCGCCCATACGCACCGCCAGTGGGGCCGCGCCTCGTCGTATGGCGGCTTCACGGGCGCCATCCAGGACATGCTGATCGGCGGCCTGTTCCGGCAGGACGACCCGCATGCGCGGCCGCTCGATGACGACGCGTTCCAGGATACGTGGAGCAGCATCGGCCATTGACAGCGCCAGACATTCCATGGCATCGTTACCCCATGCCATCGCCATTCCCTCCCCTGCCATCGATCATTGCCGCCATTTCAAGCATGGTGGCTGGACAGGAATGACATTGACCAAGCCGCCTGCAAGGCGGCTTTGATCGGCAACAAACAATCAAGACGTCTCGCAGGCTTTGTTTTACTCACCTGAGCGAGCGACCATGCACACCACTTCCAGCACCCCGGTTTCCCCCACCTTGCACCTCGTGTGCGGCAAGATTGCCTCAGGCAAATCCACCCTGACGGCCCGGCTGGCCAGCGCGCCGCATACGGTGCGCATCAGCGAAGACGGCTTGCTGGCGCAACTGTATCCGGGCCAGATCGCCAGCCTGGCAGACTACGTGGCCTGCGCGGCGCGGCTGCGCGCGGCCATCGCGCCTCTGGCCCTGCAGATGCTGCAGGCCGGCGTGTCCGTCGTGCTGGACTTTCCCGCGAATACGCCGGCCAGCCGCGCCTGGATGCGCGAGCTGTTCCAGCAGGCGGGCGTGCCGCACGTGCTGCACTACCTCGACGTGACGGACGACGAATGCAAGGCGCGCTTGCGCCAGCGCAATGCCAGCGGCTTGCATCCGTTTTCCACCAGCGACGCGCAATTTGATGAGATTACTCGCCACTTCGTGCCGCCCGCCGCGTCTGAAGGTTTTAAGCTGGTGCGCGTGACGGCTTAGAACGTCCCCGGCAGCAGTATCTTTTTATCTACCTGCTGCAGGTCGCGCAAGCCGCAAAACGCCATCGTCAGGTCGAGTTCATTGCGGATGATGTCCAGGCATTTGGTCACGCCCGGGCCGCCCATGGCGCCCAGGCCGTACAGGAACGGGCGGCCGATGTACACGCCTTTCGCGCCCAAGGCCACGGCCTTGATCACGTCCTGGCCCGAGCGGATGCCGCCGTCCATGTGCACTTCGATGGCGCTGCCGACGGCGTCGACGATGGCGGGCAAGGCTTCGATCGACGATTGCGCGCCGTCAAGCTGGCGCCCGCCGTGGTTCGAGACGATCAGCGCATCGGCGCCGCTTTCCACGGCCAGGCGCGCGTCTTCCGGGTCCATGATGCCCTTGATGATCAGTTTGCCGCCCCAGCGCTGCTTGATCCATTCCACGTCCGCCCACGACAGGCTCAGGTCGAACTGCTGCTGCGTCCAGGCCGACAGCGACGACATGTCGGACACGGACGTGGCGTGGCCGACGATATTGCCGAAACCGCGCCGTTTCGTGCCCAGCATGCCCGCCACCCAGCGCGGCTTGGTGGCCATGTTGATGATATTCGGAATGGTGAGCTTGGGCGGCGCCGACAGGCCGTTGCGCAAGTCCTTGTGGCGCTGGCCCAGTACCTGCAAATCCAGCGTCAGCACGAGCGCGCCGCACTTGGCCGCCTTGGCGCGGTCGATCAGGCGGTTGATGAATTCGCGGTCCTTCATCACGTACAGCTGGAACCAGAACGGTTTCGTCGTGTTCGCCGCCACGTCCTCGATCGAGCAAATGCTCATGGTCGACAGGGTGAACGGCACGCCGAAACGCTCGGCCGCCTGCGCCGCGAGGATTTCGCCATCCGCGTGCTGCATGCCCGTCAAGCCCGTGGGCGACAGGGCCACCGGCATCGACACGGGCTGGCCCACCATGGTTGACGCCAGGCTGCGGTTTTCCAGGTTGACGGCCACGCGCTGGCGGAACTTGATCTTGGCGAAATCGCTGTTGTTGGCGCGGTACGTCGACTCCGTCCAGGAGCCGGAATCGGCGTAGTCGTAAAACATGCGCGGCACCCGTTTCTGGGCCAGCACGCGCAAGTCTTCGATGCAGGTGATGATACTCATGCGTTTCCTCGGTCGATGGCAAGTCGGACCATGATCGTGCATTTGCCCGCAATTGTCTATCCGGCAGGCAAGCCTGACGCATGGAGCGTGGCTTACCAGTCGCGCGCGCCGAGGATCTGCTCGCCCAGCGCGGTCAAACGCGCCTGCGGGTAGCGCAGCTTTTCCTTTTCCTCGGGGTCGCCGGGAAACGCGTAGCCCTGCGGCGCGCTGCGCTCGCGCCAGCTTTGCACCCTCCAGTCGCGCAGACTTTGATTGTCTTGCTGGGCCGGCGTAAAGGAAATGTATTGCGCCAAACGCACCTGGTCCGTCGACGTGTTCGGGCGAATGCCGTGCGCCAGCAGGCTGTTGAAGATCAACAGTTCTCCCTTCTTCATGGCGATGAATTCCATCGGGTAGGGCACCGTCGCCAGGTCCGGCTGCCAGGGGTTGCGGTCTTGCGGCACCGTCTTGCGCCAGCTCAATAAATTATTGAACAGTTCCGGATAGCACTGAAAACCGCCGCTCTCGGGCGAGGTATCGGACAGGGCCAGCACGCCCTGCACGTTGACGGGCAGCGGGTCGAGCGTGGTATCGGCATCCCAGTGGATGAAGCCGCCAAACTTGCGCTTGCCATTATTCGGCGTGTTCAGGTTGGCGCGGTCGATGGTTACCCACAGATCCTGGCGGTCCCAGATATCGACAAAGGCGTCGTAGACGCGCGGGGTCTGGCGGTTATCCCACAGGGTCTGGTTGTGGTAGGCCTCGACCATGCCGGAGCCGTTGAGTTCCTTCATCGCATGGTCGCGCAATTGCTCCCGGTTCCAGGTGGCGGGATCGTGCTGGTCGAGTCCCTGGAATTCCCACAGGAAATCGGTCGTGCGGCGTACTTGCTCGGGCGACACGGCATCCTTGACGATAACGTAGCCGTAGGTTTGCCAGTGCAAAAAGTCGCTGGCGGACAGCACGCGCAGGGGCAGCTGCTTTTGGATGTCGCGCAACTGGGTCTGTTCCGTGTAGGCCACGGACGGGTTGCCGGGACGGTCTTCGCCGTACTGGTATGGGTTCTGCATCGCTGTCTCCTGTGTTGGTGTGAGACAGATTGTGCGATGGCACGGCGCCGTAAAATGCGCGTCAGGCAGCCAATACTGATACTATTCTGACCATTGACACCTTCAAAACGTCACAATGACGCCTTTATTCGAACAAGTCACGATCCCGGCGGGCCACTCCTGGGGCTTGCTGTGGCGCGAACTCGATGCCATTCCCTTCCTCTGGCATTACCACCCGCAGTTCGAGCTGACCCTGACGGTCAATGCACGGGGGCAACGCTACATCGGCGACCACGTGGGCGACTTCGAGCCGGGCGACCTGGTGCTGCTGGGGCCGAACTTGCCGCACACGTGGTCGGCCAGCGAGCGCATCGATAGCGCGCAGCCGATGCTGGCCGTCGTCGTGTGGTTTTCATTGGAGTGGCTGGAGCGGCTGGCGGCCTGCTTTCCCGAATTGCACGGCGTGCGGCAGCTGGCGCGCCGCGCCGGCCCCGCCCTGCATTTTTCGCCGGCCACGAGCGCGCGCTGCGCTGTTCAGCTGCTGCGGCTGAACGCCCTGCCCGTGCCGCAGCGCTTGCCGCTGCTGCTCGACGTGCTGCTGGAACTGGCGGGCGATGCGGGCGCGCGGCCGCTGGCCTCGATGGCGCAGGCGCCGCTGCCCGATGGGCAGCACCAGCGCATGGCCGGCGTGTTCGATTTCATGCACACGCATTTCCGGGAAGAAATCGCACTGGAAACCCTGGCGCAGAAGGCGGCCCTGTCGCTGGGCGCGTTCCACCGCTGTTTCAAGCGCCATGCGCATTGCACGCCGGGCGACTACCTGGCGCGTCTGCGCATCGGCCGCGCCTGCCAACAGCTGATCGAAAGCGATCTGGCCATCGCCGTCATCGCGCAAGAGGCGGGCTACCGCAACCTCGCGCACTTCAACCGCCAGTTCCGCGCCGCCAGGCACGTCACGCCGCGCGCGTTTCGCCGGCAGTACCGGCGCGGTGCCACAGGCGCAACATAAATCCGTTCGGAAACGAAAAAGGGGATCAGATTTTACAATCTGACCCCCGATATTCTGGTGCGGCTGGCAGGAATTGAACCCACGACCCCTTGGTTCGTAGCCAAGTACTCTATCCAGCTGAGCTACAGCCGCCTAAGACAAGATTATAGCAGGGCTTTGCAGAATGGCAAAGGGCGTGGCGGCACTATTTCACAATTGACGCCCTCCCCGGATTTCAACGGCCGAGCCGCCCCGCTCACTTGCATCTTTCATCACATTTATTTTCTGACTGCGGCGCAAAACCGACAGGTTTATTTCTTCTTAGTCATTATCAATACATCCAGGAAAAATAAATGCTATTCATGGAAAACTTTGAGAATGTTTACTAGCAGTAATTTCAATAAAAATACCAAGGGGATGTCATGAAAATAAAATTGCATAAATTGCCTCTGGCCGCCGCCTGCGCGGCCACCTTCCTGCTGGCCGCCTGTGGCGGCGGCAGCAGCACCCCGGCCGACCCGGCGCCGCCAGTTCCCCCCGTTGCGCCCGTCCCGCCGGTGCCGGCAACGACGGTCAGCGGCACGGCCGCCGTCGGCGCCCCCATCACGGGCAGCGTGGTGGCCATCGATAGCAAGGGCAAAGTGTCCGTGGCGGTCAACACCGGCGCCGGCGGTGCCTTTACCGTCGACGTGGCCGGCATGACGGCGCCCTTTTTCCTCAGCATCACCGGCACGTCCGGCGGCAAGCAGGTGACGCTCAATTCCATCGCTACCGCAGCGGGGCAAACCGTCAACATCACGCCGCTGACGGACCTGATCGTCTCCACGGCGTCGGGCCAGCCCGGCCGGCGGCACCGCCCTGGCCGCCGTCTGCGCACCCGTCGCCAATGCGGTCCCGGCCGCCTGCACCGCGGCGCTGGCCACGGCGGCGACCCAGCAACGGCTCGATGCGGCCGTGGCCGCCGTCGTCGCCATGATCAAACCGATTAATACCGGCAATACCAATCCACTGACGGGCGCCTTTGTGGCCAACGGCACGGGCATGGATGCCGTGCTGGACCAGATCCTCGTCGCGCCCGCGGAAGCGCAAGGCGCCATGGCCACCGTTACCCTGATCGCCACCAACAGCGCGCTGGGCAGCGTGACCTTGCCCGCCGCCGCCGGCGGCGCGCCGACCATTCCCGCAGCGACGCCGCCATCGGATGCCGACTTGCTCAAGGCGACGGCCGCGGCCAGTGTCTTGCCGGAAATCCGCGCCTGCATGGCCTCGCTCAGCGCGCTGTATCCGAAGACGGGCTTCGTCGTGCCGTCGACGGCGGCCGTGTCGCCGTTCATCGACAGCAGCTTCAACATGGGCGCCGGGGTGGGCCAGGCGGACATCCTGGCCGCCCTGACCAGCGCGGACCAGGCCGCCCACGCGGGCCTGACGATCGAGGCGCTGGGTTTGTCCAGCGTCAGCATGCAGCCGTTGAGCAGCAATGAAATTGCCACGCTGACATCCAGCAGCAGCACCTCGACGACGCGCGTGGCCGACTTCATCGGCAATCGCCTGGGCGCCGGGGCGACGGCCATCGCCTTCGCCGCAGGCAAGCCCAGCAGCGCATGGGTGCAGTTGCGGATAGGAAACGATGCGGGCATGCTCAACTGGCAACTGGTCAAGACCAGCGACACCAGCGGCTGCGCCGGCGGCTGGAAACTGGCCGGCAGCGGCCATCTGGACATGCACATGAATGCGCGCATCCAGCGCAGCGTCGATAGCGGGGGCACGGCCAGCTTTGCGCGCGAATGGGCCGCGCATGTCGAGCTCGACACCGTGCTGCAGGAAAATCCGGCCGTCAACAAGATCGACGTGTGCGGGGACCGGGCCTGACGACGTTCGGCGACTTCCAGATACCTGGCACGGCCGGCAGCAAACTGCAGCTGATCCTGCCAGCGACCGGCTACACCCACATGCGGATTGCCGACAGCAATGGCGCCGCCAGCGCTTTCTACAATAACGCGGAAGCGATCCAGAGCTGCCAGGACCTGGCCAGCCTGCCCGTCAATACGCCGGGCCTGGGCGCGGGTACGGCTTGCATCGACGAAACGAAAGTAGCGCCTGGAAAAATCTACGTGTGGACCCTGAAAACGCCGAATGGCCCCGTCAGCGCCTTCCCGTTCCAGATCAATGCCGTGCCGCTGTCGAAAGCCTTTGCCAAGGCCAACCAGGCCAGCCTGTTCGCCACGCTCACCGGCATCACGCCGGCGAAACTGTCGTCCATCCCCGCCGCCACCCTGCTCGACGGCGCGGTGACCTTCCATTACACGCAATCGGCCACCTACGGCTCGAAAATGGATAATTGCGGCCTGTATTTGTTCAATGGCGCCACGCCGGTGCTGAATGCGGAACAAAATGCAGTTGGACAAGAAACCGCGTGCACCTTCACGAGCTCGGGGTTGAATGCGCTGGCCTCGAACGTGGCGGACCCGGCGCAGTCCGGCGCTTCGCTGTTCAAGTTCACCGGTCCCGTGACGCATGGCGGATTGTGGGTGACCACCATCGTCCTGGGCAACCAGGCGTCGTCGGGCCAGCCTTATCCGAATTGATACGGCCTGGCCACTGAAGCGCGCCGCGCTGCTGGCGGCGTGTTTCAAGCGACAGTTTGACTGGACGAAAAAAAACCCGGAAAGCGAACTTTCCGGGTTTTTTTCACTACTGCTGATACTGGTGCGGCTGGCAGGAATTGAACCCACGACCCCTTGGTTCGTAGCCAAGTACTCTATCCAGCTGAGCTACAGCCGCAAACTCTGACACACTTCGCCGGACGGCGCGAAGCTTGAAACTTTCATCAACACAGGAAAACCCGATGTTGGCAATACTGGTGCGGCTGCGGCTGGCAGGAATTGAACCCACGACCCCTTGGTTCGTAGCCAAGTACTCTATCCAGCTGAGCTACAGCCGCAAAACTTCTACAACATTCCATTGAACAACATGGAGGTGAAACTTGTTACAACAAAACCAGGCAAAGTCTGATTTTCAGTATTCTGGTGCGGCTGGCAGGAATTGAACCCACGACCCCTTGGTTCGTAGCCAAGTACTCTATCCAGCTGAGCTACAGCCGCGCAGGCAAACATTATAGCGTATTCATTTCGCTTTGAAAAGTTCGATTTTTCAATCGCTTAGCTGATTTTGCAGAATACCGCCCCGCATGACCGACTACCTTTTCACCGCCAAAAAGCCGACGCCTTTTTATCGATGGACCCTTCTGCTTTCACAGTGGCATCCAGCGAATCGAGAAGTTGCTGTCTCGAAAGAAGCGGGATTATAGGGACTGCCTTCCAGCCTGTCCAGTGCTATCTGCATGCGGCAGGCAAGCGTGCGGTGGCGGCGTGCCGCTTGGGGCTACAATACCAGCCAGACAGGGGCGCTCGTGCCTCCGCTAATTCATGACGGCTGGCATTTTCATCATGACCCATTTAACTGAGCTTAGCGACGGTGGCCTGGCGGGGCAAGCGCCCGTCCGGCAGCCGCACCGTTCCAGGATTTCCGATGGCCAAGCATGAACGCAAGCAAGATCTGCTTCCCCCATCAGCGCCGCTGAGCCTATCCGACGAGCGCCTGGCCAACTTACTGGAGAGCATCACCGACGGCTTTTGCCTGCTCGACCGCGACTGGAGCATCCGCTATATCAATACGCGCGGCGCCGGCATGCTGGCGCCGCAGCGTCCGCCCGGCAGCCGCCTGGCGGGCGGCAACCTGTGGCAAGCCTGCCCCGCCTTGCAGGGCACGGAACTGGAAGTGCAATACCGGCGCGCCATGGCGCAGCAGCACAGCTGCAGTTTCGAACTGCTGTATCCGCCGCTGGGGCGCTGGCTGGAAGTGCGCATCTTCCCTTCCAGCGACGGCCTGACCACGTATATCCAGGATATCAGCCAGCGCAAGGCGGCCGAGGACAGCCTGCGCCAGCGCGAGGAAGACTTGCGCGCGCTGGCCAATTCCATCCCGCAACTGGCCTGGATCGCCAGCTTCGACGGCACCATTGCCTGGTATAACCAGCGCTGGCACGACTACACGGGCACCAGCGCCGAGCAGATGGCGGGCGACGGCTGGAGCATCGCCTATCACGCGCAGCACCTGCCGCCCATGCTGCAAGCCTGGAAGGCCGCCTTGCGCGACGGCACGCCGTTCGAGATGGAATTTCCCATCCGCGGCGCCGACGGCCAGTTCCGCTGGTTCCTGACGCGCGCCAATCCCGTGCGCGACCGGGGCGGACAGCTGCTGCGCTGGTTTGGCACGAGTACCGACGTCGACCAGGTCAAGCGCGCGCAGGAAGCCTTGCGCGACGAGACGCGCGTGCTCGAATTGCTCAACAACACGGGTGCGGCCCTGGCAGGCACCTTGGACTTGCCGGCCCTGCTGCAGGAAACCGTCGATGCGGCCACTCGCATCAGCGGCGCGCGCTTCGGCGCGTTTTACTACCATGACGATGCGGCCGCGCCCGATACAGACGCGCTCCCCTCGGCGCGCGCCGTCACCGGCCTCAGCCTTCGCCAGGCGGATGCCATGGCCACGGAACTGCGCCAGGGACCGGCCATGCGCCAGAACGACTTGCTGGCGGCGCCCGAGGCCGGCGCCGACGGCGCGCCGCCGCTGCGCAGCTGCCTGAGCCTGCCCGTCAGCTCACGCTCGGGCCTGCTGCTGGGGCGCTTGCTGCTGGGCCATCCGCAGGCGGGCATGTTCAGCGCGCGCAGCGAACGCATCGTCTCGGCCATCGCGGCCCAGGCCGCCGTCGCGCTCGACAATACGCGCCTGTACGCGGCCGCCACGCGCGCCGCCGAAGAGCGCAAGGTGCTGCTCGACAGCGAACGCGAAGCGCGCGCCGAGGCCGAGCGCACGAACCAGCTGAAAGACGATTTCCTCGCCACCCTGTCGCATGAACTGCGCACGCCGCTGTCGGCCATCCTGGGCTGGGCCCAGGTGCTGCGGCGCGGCACGCGCGACCAGGCCGACCTGCACCGCGGCCTGCAAAGCATCGAACGCAATGCGCGCGCCCAGGCGCAGCTGATCGAAGACTTGCTCGACATGAGCCGCATCACCTCCGACAAGGTCATGCTCGACCTGCAGCCCCTCGCGCCCGCCAGCGTCATCGCCTCGGCCATCGAAACCCTGCGCCCGGCGGCCGACGCCAAGCATATCGCCATCCACAGCAGCATCGCCAGCGATGCGGGCAGCATCATGGGCGACCCCAGCCGCATCCAGCAAGTGATCTGGAACCTGCTGTCGAATGCCCTGAAATTCACGCCGCAAGGGGGACGGGTCGAGATCGGCGCGCGCCGCGAAGCGAACCGCCTGGCCATCACAGTGGCCGACAACGGCGTCGGCATCAGAAAGACTTCCTGCCCCACGTATTCGACCGCTTCCGCCAGGCCGACGCCTCGACCACGCGCCGGCATGGCGGCCTGGGGCTGGGGCTGGCGATCGTCAAGCACCTGGTGGAGCAGCATGGCGGCACGGTCACGGTGAGCAGCGCCGGCGACATGCAGGGCGCCAGCTTTACCGTGCGTCTGCCGCTGGGCACGCCGGCCGCCGCCGCGCGCCAGACGGGCGGCGCCCCGTCCGCCAGCCATGACTTGCGCGGCATCAAGGTGCTGCTGGTCGATGACGAAGCCGATGCGCGCGAACTGACGGCCCGCATCCTGCGCGACCACCACGCCGAAGTGCACGACGCCGGCAGCGTGGCGCAGGCACTGCTGCTGCTGGAACAGGTGCAGCCGCATGTGCTGATCAGCGACATCGGCATGCCCGATGCGGACGGCTTCGACTTGCTGGCGCACATACGCGCGCATGCCTCCCCCGCTACCGCCCGCCTGCCCGCGCTGGCGCTGACGGCGTTTGCGCAACCGCAAGACCGCCAGCGGGCGCTGGCCAGCGGCTTCCAGGCCTGGGTCGCGAAACCGCTCGACCCGGCCGAACTGCTGGCGGCCGTGGCGCAGCTGGCCGCCGCACGCGTGATGATCCCACCCTGAACAGGGTCATCCGCCGCCCCTAAAAAGATGATACAAAGAAATACATAGTGCTGAACATAATGACTATTTTGTGGTTTAGCCTTCCTACTTTCAGACGCGGCACTGTCCTACAAGCAACTAAGCTGAAGTTTGCTACACTGAAATGCAGAAGCACACCTGCACGGCAGGCAGGAGACAGGCAGCCTTGGCTGCCATCGGTGGCAGAAGCGAGTTCAAGCGCTGTTGTGCGCCCTGTCTTGTTGCAAGGCGCTACTATCTTTCCCACCGCCGCCAGCCGAAACGCTGCGGTAGAAGCCAGCGTTGCATAGACCGTATTAACCGAGACCCTACATGCCCAGCCAAGATGAGATTTTGAAAGCTAAAATTTTGGTCGTCGACGATTCACCCGACAATGTCGACCTGATGCTGGAAATCCTGCGCGATGCCGGCTATACCAATGTCACGGCCACCATGCGTCCGGCCCAGGTCTGCCCCTTGCACCAGGAGCATTGCTACGACTTGATCTTGCTGGATCTGCAAATGCCGGAACTGAATGGCTTCCAGGTCATGAAAGGCTTGAAGGAAATCGAGCATGGCGGCTACCTGCCCGTGCTGGCCCTGACGGCACAACCGAGTTTCAAGATCGCCGCCCTGGAAGCGGGCGCGCGCGACTTCATCAGCAAACCGTTCGACCTGATGGAAGTGCACAAGCGCATCCACAACATGCTGGAAGTGCGCCTGCTGTACAAGGAACTGGCGCAATACAGCAAGCAGCAGCAGGAACTGGCCCTGCACGACCCGCTGACGGGCTTGCCGAACCGGCGCCTGCTGGAAGACCGCATCGGGCATACCCTGCAGCAATCGGCCCGCAACCGCGGCAAATCGGCCATCCTGTACCTGGACCTGGACGGTTTCAAGGCCATCAATGATACGTATGGCCATGGCTATGGCGATGACATCCTGAAAATGGTGGCGGCCCGCCTGGTGGGCGCCTCGCGCAAGGAAGACACGGTGGCGCGCATCGGCGGCGACGAATTCGTCATCGTGCTGGGCAACCTGGCCGGCAAGGGCGACGCGCGCGAACCGGCCGCCAAGCTGATCGAAGTCATTTCCGAGCCGTATTTCATCAACGACCTGACCCTGCGCCTGTCGACCAGCATCGGCATCGCCATCTACCCGGACGACGCCAGCACCGTCGAATCCCTGCTGGGCGCGGCCGACACGGCCCTGTACGAAGCCAAGCGCGCCGGCAAGAACCGCTTTTGCTGCTCGCCCCACGAAGTGATGGCCGCCCAGGTCAACATGCAGAAAAACAGCATCCCCTCGATCGCCTGAGCCAACTTTCCGCGCAGCACGTCAAAAAACCGGCAAGCCTCACGGCCAGCCGGTTTTTTTATGGCAGAGACACTTTATTTCTTGCCGGCCGTCACTTCATGCTGGCCCGCATGCTGGTGGTCCGTTTGCGCATCGACGGTTTCCGGCGGCACTTCGATGCGCGTGATGCCGGCATCGACGGAGATCGGGTCGCTGGCGGGGAAGGTCATTTCCACTGCGTCGTCGAGCAACTCTTCCTTGGCCCGCTCTTCGCCGCTCATGCCCTCTTCATCGGCCAGGATGGCCAGCGCGCTGGCCCATTTGACGAAGTTGAGGTTGGACAGTTCGCGCACGGTGGTCACGCCGAACGCTTGCTGCAAGGCCTTGGCATCCTTGGCGCTGACGCCGCGCAAGGCGCTGATGGGGGCGTTGACGATGTCGCGGAAGCTTTTGTCGAGGTATTCCTTGTCGACGATGGTTTCGATATTCATGGCATGTCCTTTCAGTTCGGTAAAGGGCCGGTGCGGCGCCCTGCGCCACGATGGCGGCTATGCTGCAGGGGAGAATGCATGGCTCCACTATGGCAGCGCGCGGCGTCCGGGTATGTGCGCAGCCGTACGTAACGACGGGAACGATACCGCTGGCGCAAACAATAAGATTGTCTATGATATAAAAGTGATGGGAGGAGATTAAAATTGCCGAAAAGACAGAAATTTTCCATCCATGCGCCTTGCGATGAAATCCTCATGTATGATCCACCACTTGAATTTGGTCCACCTTTCACCATTCACGGGGCGCTATGTCCGCACAAACAGATCCGAACAAGGAAGCGGCCCAGGCCGATGCGGAACGCGCCGCCGATCTCAGCGAATTGCTGGGTCATGTCAATACCAGCTGGGACAATGAACGGCGCGCCCTGTCGCGCCAGCTGCACGACAGCCTCGGCTCGTCGCTGACGGCGCTGACCATGCATTTGTCGCTGCTGACGCAAAAAATGCCGCAGGAAGCGGCCTTGCTCGACCGCGCGGCGACCATGAAGCAATTGCTGCTGAATGTGATCGAAACGAACCGGCAAATGCAGATGAAGCTGTGGAATGACAAGCTGGAGTTTCTCGGCGTCAATGTCGCGCTGGGCGAACTGGCCACGCAATTTGCCGAACAGCACAAGATCACTGTGCGCTGCAGCCTGCCCGAAGATGAACTGATTTGCCCGCGCAACGTGGGCGTGGCCCTGCTGCGCACCCTGGAAGAGGCGCTCAGCAACATCGCCGCGCACGCCAACGCCACGCAAGTGGACATCATCATCGACGACAATGACGAAGCGCTGATGATGACCGTCAAGGATAACGGCAGCGGCTTGCCGCCCAGCGAGCCGGTCGAAATGAGCAAGCACGGCCTGCGCTCCGTGCGCGAGCGCGTGCACTACCTGGGCGGCAGCCTGAGCCTGGCGGCCAATCCGCACGGCGGCACGGCCCTGACCGTGGTCTTGCCGCGCATTAGCCCGAAGGAATAGCCACCGCCTTGCCCAGCGTCAAGGGCCGGGGAACGGCAGCGGCTCGCGCGCCACCGGCCGGCTGGCCCGTCGCTGCCCATGTGGCAATTACCCCGTGGAAAAAGTTCTGTGCCGACAAGGGTAGCTCGCAGACCAGCGCCACCATGCCATCTGGCGCCTCAGGCATTTCACGGGACAAGTTAAGGCTCACGTCAATATTGCCAAATTGCACCGTTTCTCGGCGCGGGTACGGCCCGTCCAGCGACAGCCTGAAGGCAAGCGGCGTGGACGCCGCATCGGCGGAAACCTGGCACTCCAGCCATGCCTGCCCTGCCTGCCCTGCCCCGCCCGCCCAGGTAACAAGAACAAGCTGGTTGCCGCGCGCGCGCATGCGCCACTGGCCTTCGCCACCCTGAAGGCCATCGCTGCGCTGCGGCGTGAAAGAATCGTGCATGATTGCTCCTGGTAGTGATTGGGCCAGCAATGTCATTCCATAAAGTATAGTTGGCCTGCCGCTCCATCGGGCGGCGCGCAGCGCCTGCACTGCGAAAAAGCATCACTTTATTGCAATTATTGAATGCAAATATCTGAAGAACAGGAGACCGTATGCAAGGCCTTGCCACGACGTGGTTTGTAGTTCTGCTGGGCATGACCACCGCCCAGGCCGCCGAAAAAACCGTGCCGCCGCCGGAAACCGTGGACAAGCTGGCCTGGCTGGCCGGCTGCTGGAACGTCGACGGCGCCGAGCCCGGTTCCGGGGAGCAATGGAGTACGGCTGCCGGCGGCACCCTGCTCGGCACCAGCCGCACCGTCAAGGGCGGCAAGACGACGGCCTTCGAATTCGTGCAGATCCGCCTCACCGAACCGGGCCAGCTGGCCTACATCGTGCAGCCGTCGGGCCAGCCGGCCGTAGTGTTCAACCTGCTGCGCCAGGACAAGCCGAATGAATTCATCTTCGCCAACCTGGACAATGACTTCCCGAGCCGCATCATCTACCGCCACGACAGCGAGCGCATCTTGCACGCCAGCATCACCGGCACCTTGAAGGGCAAGCTCACCACCATCGATTTTCCCATGACGCGGGGCCGCTGCGACGCGGCGCCCGTTGCGCACGGCAAATAGACTCCCCCTCCCAGGCAGAAACCGGAGCCGCGCTTGACGGCCCTGCCTGCCTCAAGGCGGCGAGCGCCCCCCCGTGGCCGCAGGAGGACGCAGGGCGAAGCCGGCGGCCATGCCCAGCCAGCCCGCGAACCAGGCAATGAAGGCCGCCACGTGGCCATACTCCCAGCGGCCGCGCAGGCGCGCATAGGCTGCGGCGAATTCTTCCTGGCTCACGTCGGCGCTATTGCCCCATTCCGCATTGACGGGGGCGACGAGGAAAGCCCACAGCAGCAAGGAGGCAAGCAGCGCGGCGGCCGATGCGGCCAGCAGGCGGCCATGGGGCAGGCGCCTGGAGCGAAAAGCCAGCACCGCCGCGGCCGCCAAGGCGGCCATTTGCACGGCGCCCCCTGCCGGGCCAAACAGGGCGTACAGCGTGCTGGTCACCTGCGCATACAGGGCCGGCGGATATAAGCCAGCTTGACGGGCAGCTCCAGCAGATGCGCGGCACCCGGCGCGAGCCCGAGGGCGGTCAGGGTCAGGGCGATGACCTGCAGTAAGCGTGACGGCATGCCGGCCTCCTCTCCTAGAGCGCGCGCACCTTCCATTTCTGGTTTTCCTTGCCGTCGCAAGGAAAGATTTTCAGCTGCACGGCATTCGCCTCGCTGGCGTGATCGACGCCTATGCAATTTTGTGGGTCATCGAGATTTCTGAGGGTAAAGAAAGGAGTATCAGGCACCTCTTGCCATTGCTGATTTGGCTTCCTGTCGCAATCAAATTGCCGAATATCGGCGCCAGGCCTGGAGCTGCCGCCATCCACGCCCATGCACTTGCCGCTCTTCTTGTTCTTCATGCGGAAGTACGCCGAACCCGGCACAGGATCGTGTATCCACCGTTGATTCTCTGCGTTGTCGCAGTCAAATTGCTTGATATGCGCCCCGGCACTGGTACTGGCGCGGTCCACGCCGATGCAGCGGCCAGACTTGGCATTCTTGAACTCGACTGCTGCATCCTTCTTGAGTGCTTCTGTTGACTGCCCGGCCTCCGGCTGCGCAGCATAGGAAGTCAGACAACACAAAAAAGCCATCAGCAAGATTGCGTATCTCATCATTTCCTCCATTGTTATTCTTCATCGGAGTGTGCTTGATCCCCGTGGCGATGAGTCGAAAAAGCGGCGAAAAGGCGGCGAAAGGCGCCGCGTGTGGAAGTGCAATCGAATTGCAGTCGAGGGCTGTACCAGGAAAGCAACGCACATTGCTATGACCATCGCGCGGCAAGCCCGGTTCCCGGCCTGGCATGGCGTTCAGCGTATCGACCGCATCTGGAAACCTTTTTTGTAGCCGGTGTCGGGTACCCTCGCGCCGGGCGCATAGGTTGGCGAGGCCGTGCCCTTGCAGTGGCGCCGGGTCCACATCGTGGCGCCCCGCTGGCTGCCTGCGATCAGCGATTTCACAGGCAAGACGTGGCCCTTGCGCAGCATCCAGCAAATGGTCGGGCCCAGTTGCGTAAACGTGACCTTGTCGCCCTTGTAGTGCTTGCCCGTCCACAGGGAGAAATGATCCTTGCCGCAGGAGGCGGCCAAGGCTTCGCTTGAACCGGCGGGTGCGATCCAGACCGCGGTACCGTTGGCTAGCGTGATGATGGTGACGCCTTCGGCCGTCACCGCCTGCCGGGAAGCCGCCCCCTGCTGTGACGCGGTCTCCAGGGCAAATGCGGCAATATCGGCCTTGGAAAGCACCGGCCGCTCGTCGTCCTGCGAATCGGCAATGGCAGGCGGCACGGCCGCCAGGCACAGCAGAACGATGAACGAACCAAGCCTGCGGCGGCGTTTGACGGCAATATCGGCAATGCTATCCAATGCAATCGCAGGCATGGAAGGCCCCTCCATTCCGGTCGGTACGCGTGATACTGCAAGCAGCTTCAGTTAGACAGGCCGGTAGCGGGAGATTCCATTAAACAGACGACAAAAAGGGGCCTTGCGGCCCCATTTTGATCTGACGCAAACTGTGGAATATAACTGTTTAATGCAGCTTGACCTGCGGCGTGCTGCGCTTGATCAGGAAACGGCCCATGGCCATGACGGCCGTGCGCACGCTGCCCAGCACGGCATTGTGGTGCATCAGGTGCAGGCTGACATACATCATGCGCGCAACAAAGCCTTCGACGAACCAGCTCAGGCCCTTCAGCGAACCCATCAGGGTACCGACCGACGTCGTGCGGCCGAACGACACGAGCGAACCGTAATCGAGGTATTCATACGGTTTCGTCTGCGGCGGCTTGCCCTTGGCTTGCAGCAAAAAGGTCTTCAGCAGGTAATCGGCCTGCTGGTGGGCCGCCTGGGCGCGCGGCGGCACCAGCTTGCCGTCCGGCCCCATGCAGGCGGCGCAATCGCCGAGCGCGAAGATATTCGCGTGGCCCTGCACATTGAGCATGCCCGTCACTTCCAGCTGGCCGGCGCGGTTGGTCGGCAAGCCCAAAGTGGACAGGAATTCCGGCGCGCGGATGCCGGCGGCCCACACGCAGATGTCGGCCGCATAGCTGGTGCCGCTGGCCACCGTCACCTTGTCGGGGTCGATGGACGTCACGCGCGTATCGGTCACCACGGTGATGCCATGCTGATGCAGCAGTTTCGAGGCGGCAATGGAGACGCGCTCGGGCAGCGGCGCCAGGATGCGCGGCGCCCCTTCCAGCAAGGTGATGCGCACGTCCTTGATGGCGTTGAGATTCTGGAAGCCATACGCGGCATATACGCCGCTCGCTTCGCGCAGTTCGGCCGCCAGCTCGACGCCCGTGGCGCCGCCGCCGATGATGACGATGTCGACACCGGGATGGCCGGCGTCGCCCTGGCGCTGCTCGGCCATGGCCAGCAGCTTGAGCAGGGTCAAACGGAACCGTTCCGCGTCTTCCGTGGCATTCAGGGAAATCGTGTTTTCCTGGGCGCCGGGCACGCCGAAGTAATTCGAGGTGCTGCCACACGGCCAGCACCAGCTGGTCATAGCTGACTGTGCGCTGCGGCAAGAGCTGTTCATCCTTGTCGGTGGCGATGGCGCCCACGGTGAGGCTGTTGCTGGCCGCGTCGAGCGCGATCAGGGGGCCATAGACATAGGTAAAACCATTGTCATGCGCCAACATCTGGTACGACAGGCCCTCTTGATGAATATCCAGGGTGCCGGCCGCCACTTCATGCAGCGACGGCTTCCAGATGTGATACAGCCGGCTGTCGACCAGGGTCACCTGGCCGGGGCCGAGCTTGCGGCTGAGTTTGCAGGCCAGCTCCAGGCCGCCTGCACCTCCTCCTACGATTACGATTTTACTGTGCAAAGATCCTCCTGCGTGTTAATCCCTGTGCCCGTTGCCGTTGCCGTGACCATTGCCATTGCCATTGCCATTGCCATGGCCCTTGCCCGGCTTGTTGTCATGCTTGTCGCGCTTGTCATCATGCTTGTCGAAGTGCTTGTCATGCTTGTCGTCATGACGGCCGCGGTCGCCATAATCGGGACGGCCATGGTCACCATGTTGCTGGCGGTAACGGGGCACATATTGGTTGTTATACCAACTATCTTGGACGAAATATACCTCTTGGTTACAGGCATTATACTTGCGGCAGTGCTTGGACCAGTTTTTCGCATGGCCGGGCGGCACGCGCAAATAGATGGGGCGCGCCGAATAGTATTGCGGGCGCTGCACGATGACGGGCTGGGCGTAGATCAATTGCGGCGCGGGATAGTCGCCGATGTCGAGGCGTCCGTAAAAGCCTGGCTGGCCGACGGTGACGGAGACGCCAACCTGGGCGACAGCAGCGGTACCTGCCGACAGCAGGACGGCGGCGAGAATGAGGGTTTTCATGGGGACACTCCTTTTATCAGTTATGCCGCAATTGTAGACCTTGTGTGACCAACTGTTTGTTCGCAAGGACACATAAGGACTGCCGTGGCAATCTCACCACAGCTTGCCCAAAGGCACTACCAGGCCGCTGAACAGCGACCAGTCCGGTGACGCCGCCGTCAAGCCGCGCGCCATGCCGATATCGATGGCCAGCCGGGGCGTGGGACTGTAGGTGGCCGCCAGCAGCAGTTGCGCCGTGGCCCGTGCGCCGCGCAGGCGCGTGCCCGACATTTCCGCCGTGGCGCCCCAGCGCTCGCTGACGGGCGTGGAAAAGGAGGCCGCCCAGCCCGTCTGCACCCGGCCCGACACCGGGTCGGATGCGCCCAGGCGCGTGGCGTTCACATTGGCGTCCATGTGCACGGCGCCCAGGTCGCGGCTGAGAATGCCGTTCAGCGACACGTCGCTCTTGCCGCTGCCGATGCTGTCCTTGGCCGTGGGCAACTTCCAGCCCAGTTCCAGGCCCAGCGCCGTGGCGCTGTCGAGCATAAAGGCGCGCTTGAGCACGACCGTCGTGTCGCCCACGCCCGTCTCGCGCCGGCCCGTGTCGTCGCGCGCGCGCACAACACCCTCGCCTTCGAGCAGCACGCCCCATTCGGGCGTGAACGCCAGCTTGAAGGTGTAGGGCAGGCTGGCGCGGCGCGTATCGTCCGTTTTCGACAACAGGCCGCCCGCCTCGAATTCCAGCTGGCCCGGCACGGGCAGCTGGGCGGGGCTGGCCACCGAAGGACGGTAAGGCAGGACGGCATCGCTATCCTGCGCCTGCGCCAGGGGCGCCAGGAACAGCAGCAACAGGGAGAAACGGAAGGACGGCAGGACAGGAGATGGCATGGGGAACCCGGAAGTGGCAAACGCGCAATAGCGACAGCCTACCACCGCCGCGCCGCTTGCGCCCGGTCCAGCCGCCGTCAGGCCAGGCGCCGCACGCCCGGCCTGGCCGCCGGCGCGGGCCGGCGCAGCGGCGTGACATTGCTCGATGCCGGCACGGCGATGCCCTCGGCCTGGGCATGCAGGCGGAACACGCCCACCAGCTCCGTCAGGGTCTGCGCCTGGTCCTGCAGCGATTCGGCGGCCGCCGCCGCCTCCTCCACCAGGGCCGCATTCTGCTGCGTCACCTGGTCCATCTGCAGCACGGCCTGGTTGACTTGCTCGATGCCGGCGCTCTGTTCCGCGCTGGCGGCCGTGATTTCCTGCATGATGTCGGCCACCTGGCGCACGCTGGTGACCACTTCGTCCATCGTGTGTCCCGCGTCGCGCACGAGTTTGGCGCCCACGGCCACCTGCTCGACGGAGTCGCCGATCAGGATCTTGATTTCCTTGGCGGCACTGGCCGAGCGCTGGGCCAGGTTGCGCACCTCGGCCGCCACGACGGCAAAACCGCGCCCCTCCTCGCCCGCCCTGGCCGCTTCCACGGCTGCGTTCAGGGCCAGAATATTGGTCTGGAAGGCGATGCCGTCGATGACGCTGATGATGTCGACGATCTTGCGCGACGAGGCATTGATCGATTCCATGGTCTGCACCACCTGCCCCACCGCAGCGCCGCCCTTGCCGGCCACGTCGGACGCGGCGCCGGCCAGCGCATTGGCCTGGCGCGCATTGTCCGCGTTCTGCCGCACGGCCGAGGTCAGCTGCTCCATCGACGACGCCGTTTCTTCCAGGGAACTGGCCTGCTCTTCCGTGCGCGACGACAGGTCCAGGTTGCCCTGGGCGATTTCGCTCGACGCCGTATGGATGGTATCCGTGCCCGAACGAACCTGGCTGACGATGCCCACCAGCTTGTCGCGCATGGTTTTCATGGCAAACAGCAGGCTGGCGCTGTCGTGGCTGGCCGTGCGGATCTCGACGGTGAGGTCGCCCTCGGCAATGGCGCCGGCGATCTTCACAGCATACGCCGGCTCGCCACCGAGCTGGCGCGTCAATCCCCGCGTGATCAGCGCACCCAGCGCCAGGCCGACCGCCACACTGCCCAGCACCAGGGCGAGCATGAAGCTGCGGCTGGACTGGTACACGCCGGACGCCTGCTCGGCGGCCGCCTTGGCGCGCGCTTCCTTCTGCAGCGAGAGCTTGTCCAGCACAGCGTCGAGTTCGTCCGCATGCTGGCGCGTCTTGTTGAGCAGTTCGACCAGTTGCGCGCTGCGCTGGGCCAGCGGTTCGCCCGCCGCCAGGGTCAGTGCCTGCTGCATGGTGGCAATGTACTCGGCTTCGACAGTGGCGAAGCGGGCAAACAGTTCCTTGGCCGCTTGCGTGACGAACAGCGGTTCCGCCTTGGCAAGGTAACTTTTATTTAATTCGAGAAATTTGGCGATGTCGGCCTGGCGCGTGGCGCGCTCCTCGGCGGTCGTGGCCAGCAAGAAATTGCTGCGCGCGCGGCCCACCTTGATCAGGGCGATATTGGCTTCCTTGATGTACGACAGGCCCAGCAATTCATGGTTGTACATCTGCCCCGCCATGGTGTCGATCTTGCCCATGTTGAAGATGCCGATGCCGGCCACGATGGCGCCCAGCAGCGCCACGCAAAAGAATGCCGCCAACAGGCGCGTGCCCACCTTCATCCGATTCAACATGATTCCTCCGATGGCCTGGCGGCCGATACGCAACGGGACCTCAGCTTGAATATAAAGAAAAAAGCAGGAGGAAAATGCTCGGATTGTCACTAAACAACAATTCATTGATTTATAGCAACATGCAAAACGGCTTGCCGTGCTAGGCAAGCCGTTCCGGCAGGTGCTTAATGGGCCAGCTTAATGGCCCGTGTGCGCGCCAGGCTTGCGCACCGTCATCTCCACGCCGCCTTTCACCAAGGGCTTGCCCGCGCCCTGGCCGCGCACGGCTTCCGGCAAGGCGCCCGTCCATTCATACGCCACGCTGCCGGCCGGATGCTTGTACCAGCCCGGGTCGCGGTAGTCGCCGGCTTTCTGGTCCTTGCGCACCTTGACCGTGGTAAACATGCCGCCCATGCCGATGGCGCCGAAGGGGCCGTCGCCGGCCATCATCGGCAAGGTATTGTCGGGGATCGGCATCTGCATCTCGCCCATGTCGGCCATGCCCCGCTCGCCCATCACCATGTAGCCGGGCACGAGCTGGTTGACCTTCGCCGCCACGCCCTGGTGGTCAACGCCGATCATGGTCGGTACGTCATGCCCCATGGCATTCATCGTGTGGTGCGACTTGTGGCAGTGGAAAGCCCAGTCGCCCAGGTCCGTGGCCGTAAACTCCACGGCGCGCATCTGCCCTACAGCCACGTCCGTCGTCACTTCGGGCCAGCGCGACTCGGGACGCGTCCAGCCGCCATCCGTGCCCGTCACCTCAAATTCGTGGCCGTGCATGTGGATCGGGTGATTCGTCATGGTCAGGTTGCCCACGCGCACGCGCACCTTGTCGCCCTGGCGCACGACCATGGGATCGATGCCGGGAAAGACGCGGCTGTTGAAGGTGAACAGATTAAAATCCGTCATGGTCATGATCTTCGGCGTGTAGCTGCCCGGGTCGATGTCGTAGTTGCTGAGCAGAAAGACGAAGTCGCGGTCCACCTGCATGAAATGCGGGTCTTTCGGGTGCGTCACCCAGAACCCCATCATGCCCATGGCCATCTGCGTCATTTCATCGGCATGCGGGTGGTACATAAAGGTGCCGGGCCGCTTGGCAACAAATTCATACACGAAAGTCTTGCCGGGAGGAATGCCCGGCTGGGTCAGGCCCGTGACGCCATCCATGCCGTTGGGCAAGCGCTGGCCATGCCAGTGCACGCTCGTGTGTTCCGGCAATTTGTTGGTGACGAAGATGCGCACGCGGTCGCCCTCCACCACTTCGATGGTGGGACCGGGCGACTGGCCATTGTAGCCCCACAGGTTCGCCTGCATGCCGGGCGCCAGTTCGCGCACGACGGGTTCGGCCACCAGGTGAAATTCCTTGACGTTGTTGTTCATGCGCCAGGGCAAGGACCAGCCATTCAAGGTGACGACGGGGTTGTACGGGCGCCCGTTCGGCGGCGGTGGCGGCGCTTTCGTTTCCGCGCCGGCCATGCTGACGGCTTCCGGCAACGACGCCGCACCCACGCGGCTGACCGCAGCCGCACTCAGGGCGACGGCGCCCGCATTCATGAAAAAGTTTCTACGTGTAATCATCATTATTCCTTGTTGGCAAGACCGCTGCCGTTGATGGCGCCTTGCAATTCAGTTTGCGCGATCCAGAAATCGCGCTGGGTCTCGATGGCGCTGTTCACGCTGGCAACTTGCTCGCGCGCGTCGGCCAGCAGCTCGAACACGCTGGCCAGCATGCCGTTGTAGCGCAGCAATACTTCATGCGAGATCGTCTTGCGCAGCGGCACGACTTCATCGCGGTAGTGGCGCGCCAGGTCGTAGGCCGTGCGGTAGCTGGAATACGCTTCGCGCACTTCCGAGCGTGCCTTCACCGCCGTGCCCGCCGTGCGCTGCAGCGACTGCTCGTACAGCGCTTGCGCCTTCGCATTGCGCGCCGTGCCCCAGTCGAACAGGGGCAGTTCCAGCGACACCTCATAGCCGTTTTCGCGCGGCGCCTCGCTGCTGCTCTTGTTGGTATAGCCCACGTCGAGCACATTGACGAAACCCGTCGTCACCTTGGACAGGCCCAGCGCGTCCGCCATCGCATGCGCGTCGAGTTTCGCTCTTTGCACGTCGAGGCGCTGCTCCATCGCCTGCGCCTCGATATTGCCGGCGTCGGCCGGCTGGGCCGGCAAGTCGGGCAAGCGCGACGGCAAAGTGAACGCCGTCTGCTTGCCCCACAGGCCCAGCAAGCGCGTCAGGTGCTCGCGCTTGGCCGTGGCCTGGTGGCGCGCGCGGGCCAGGTCGCCGACGGCGTCCGCGTAAAACACTTGCTGGCGCGCCTGGTCGAGGCGGCTCCAGTTGCCCGCCTGCTGCAAGCGCGTGGCCAGTTCGGCGCCCGCCTCGGCCGACAGCAGCGCGCGCTGCATGAACTGTTCCGTCTGCACGGCGGCCACCGCATTGAAATAGGCGCGGCGCGTCTCAAGCGCCAGCTGCACGGCGCTGCCGGCGGCCTGCAGCTTGGCTTGCTCGAAACGGCCCCGCTCGATGTTCACGCGCAGCGGCATGGTCAAAGAGGCCCGCCAGGTCGAAGCTGACGCCACGGTCGATTTCATTGCCGTGGCTGCCGTGCGAGCGGCCGAACGACAGGCCGGGATTGCGCAAGCGCCCCGCCTGCACCAGGTCCGCCTCGGACGCGCCCAGTTCGGCCAGCGCCACCTTCATGCCGTGGTTGTTCATCAGGGCGATGCGCACGGCGCTGTCGGCATCCAGGGGCTGGGCCAGCAGGGACGCCAGTTTTTCCTCGCCGCCCTTGTCCGTCAATGCCGCGGGGGCGCCCGTGCGGGCGTCCGCCAGCGCGGACACCGTCTGCATGCCGCCATCGGGGCTGAAGCTGGCGCAGCCGCCGAGCAGCAAGGTAGCCGCCAGCGCCAGCGGCGTGAGGCAAGTTGATTGAGAGAAACGGGTCATGTCAGTGTCCCTCATGCTGGTGTTGCGGGGCGGGTTGGGCATCGGGCCTGGGGCCGGGCTTTTCCATCGGCATGGTGTGCCCTTCCATCTTGTGGCCCTTCATCTTGTGGCCGTCCATCTTCATCATGCCCATGTGGCCGCCGGCCTTGCCGACTTTGTCGTTGACGGCGCGCCAGGTCTGGTCGGGCGTGGAGTCTCCCTCGGCGGCGGGACGGTAGCCGGTGAAGGCGGAACGGTAAGTGGCGGCCGGCACGGACGCTTGCGCCTCTTGCGGAGCGGACGGGGATTGCGCTGCGGCGGCCAGCGGCAGTACAGCCAGCGCGAAGCTGAACAGGTGTTTCATGGTATTCCTTGAATGACGGGTATGGCGCGGCGGGCGCGCGGCTGGAACGCTGGCGTGGCCGCTGCAACGTGCAGGGACGTGCGACGGCGGCGCCGCCAGGTTCAACGGGCGGTCAGGCGGAGCGCGTGCTTCTCGGGGGACGTTCGGGGCCAGGCGGGATATGCCCGGCGAACAGGGAATCGGGCGCCAGCGCCGGGGGCGGCGCGCGCAGGGTCAAGGCGTGCAAGGCAGGCATGCCGGGCGGCGCCGTGGCGCCCACGGTGCAGGCACCATGATTGCTGCAATCGTGGCCATGGTGGGTGGCGCCGCCATCGTCCATGGCCATCTTCATCGGCTGGCCCTGCATCAGCATGTCGCCCATGTCATGGCACTGGGGCGCCTGCATGGCCTCGGCGGCGACCGTGACCGCTGCCGCCAGCTCGTCCACGCAGCAGCTGCGCATGGCCGACGCAAAGCCCTGCAAGGGCAAGGTGACGACCAGCAGCCAGAGCAGCGAGCGGGCGAGTGAGCGGAAAAAGGCGCGGTTCATGGCAGGACTATAAACCTTCCCACGCGAGGAAGGTCAAGCCCCTATTTGCGCCCGCCGCCGTGCGTCAGCCAGATGACGTAGGCGCCGTAGTAGCCCTGCCCCTCCAATATGACCTGGCCCTCGGCAAAATGGATTTTCTCCACTTTATTGACGGTAAAATACGCGCGGCCATCGGCCGCCTCCACGTCGCCCAAGCAACGGGCGCGGGGCCGGCAGTAGCCGCTGGCTGGCGCGCCCGATGGCCCACATCAGGTCGCCGATCATGAAGTCGTACATCATTTCGGCCAGCAACGGCCGGTGCCCCGCCAGCATGGCCGTGATATCGGGGTAGCCGGCGTCCCTGAGCTCGGGCAAATCGCTTTCCTCGTACTGCAGATCGTCTTCACGGCAATCCTGCACGAAACTGTTGAACGGTTCGTCGAGCAGTCCCGCCAGCCCCGCTTCCGGCACGCTCAGGCGGAACGGGTGCAGCGGCAGCACGCTGTGCTGGCCGTAATTGAGTTCGCGGCAGTCGAGCAAGGCCAGCGGGTGCGGCTGGCCACCGACCTCGCAGCGGATGCCGGAGGCCTGCGCCATCAGCTGCCCATCCCCGCCGCCCGCATCAGCAGGCGCATTGCCCAGGCGGCCAGGCCCAGGGTGGCCACGCTCGCCAGCCAGATGCCGGCCATCCACGCCAGTCGCTTCCGCCATGATTGTTGCCCTTGTTCAAATTGTTTCATCAATGATAGCCATCTTCCGGCAAGACTTTGCCACGAAACACATAATAGGACCACACCGTATACATCAGGATCACGGGAATGATGAACAGCGCGCCCACCAGGGTAAAGCCCTGGCTTTGCGGCGGCGAGGATGCCTCCCAGATCGATACCGACGGCGGGATGATGTTGGGCCACACGCTGATGCCCAGGCCCGTGTAGCCGAGGAAGACGAGCGCCAGGGTGCACAGGAACGGCGCCGTTTGCCGGCCCCGCCGCAGGGAGCGCAGCAGCAGCCAGCCCGCGCCCGCCACCAGCAGCGGCACGGGCAGGAAGAAGAACAGTTGCGGCAGCGCAAACCAGCGCGCGGCGATGGCCGGGTCGACCAGCGGCGTCCAGACGCTGATGACGGCGATCACGCCCAGCAGCAGCCACACCAACACGCGCGTGACGCGGTAGGCGTGCGCCTGCAAGCCGCCCTGCGTCTTCATGATCAGCCAGGTACTGCCCAGCAAGGCATACGCCGCCACCAGCCCCGCGCCCGTGAACAGCGAAAACGGCGTGAGCCAGTCCAGCGCGCCGCCCGCATAGCTGCGGCCCTCCACCGGCATGCCCTGGATGTAGGCGCCCAGAGTCACGCCCTGGAAGAAGGCGGCCGCCACCGAGCCGAAGATAAACGCCTTGTCCCACACGTGGCGCTCGTGCTCGCGCGCCTTGAAGCGGAATTCGAAGGCCACGCCGCGGAAGATCAAGCCCATCAGCATGAAGCTGAGCGGCAAATAGCAGGCGCTCAGCACCACCGAATAGGCGAGCGGAAAGGCGGCCAGCATGCCGGCGCCGCCCAGCACCAGCCAGGTTTCGTTGCCATCCCATACAGGCGCGACCGTATTCATCATCACGTCGCGCTCGCTCTTTTCCTGGAAAAACGGATACAGGATGCCGATGCCCAGGTCGAAGCCATCCATCACCACATACATCATGATGCTGAACAAGATAATAATGGCCCACAGTAGTGGCAGATCAATGCCCATGCGAATTCCTCCTTGTGCTGCAGACAGTGGCCGCGCGGGTGTACGTTGCTGGCCCGGTCCGCCGTGCTCGACGCGCTCGCCCTCATGCGGCTGCGGCCCCACGCGGATCAAACGCAGCAGGTAGCCGATGCCCGTGCCGAAGACGGCAAAATAGATGATGACAAAGAACACCAGGGTGATGCCCAGCTGCGTGGCGCCGTGCGCCGAGACGGCGTCTTGCGTGCGCAGCAAGCCGTACACAGTCCACGGCTGGCGGCCGATTTCCGTCGTGTACCAGCCGGCCAGCATGGCCACCAGGCCGCTCGGGCCCATCCACAGCGCGCAGCGCAGGAACAGGCGCGAGCGCCACAGGGTGCCGCGCCAGCGCAGCCACGCGCTCCAGATGCCCAGCGCGATCATCAGCATGCCCAGGCCCGCCATCAGGCGAAACGACCAGAACACGACGGCGGAAGGGGGCCGGTCGCGCGGCGCGAAGTCCTTCAAGGCGGGGATCGTGCCATTCCAGTCATGCGCGAGGATCAGGCCGCCCAGGCGGGGGATTTCCACCTTGTACAAGGTTTCCTCGCGCGCCATGTCGGGCCAGCCGAACAGGATCAGCGGCGTGCCCTCGCCGCCCTTGTTTTCCCAGTGGCCTTCCATGGCGGCCAGCTTGGCCGGCTGGTGCTCCAGCGTGTTCAGGCCGTGCAGGTCGCCGATCACGGCCTGGATGGGCGCGACGATCAGCAGCATCGACAGGCCCATGCTCATCATCTTGCGGATGGCCGCATTGTCGTTGCCGCGCAGCAAATGCCAGGCGGCCGACGCCACCACCAGCAAGGCCGTGGCAAGGAAGGCGGCCACGCTCATGTGCAGCAGGCGGTACGGGAACGATGGATTGAAGATGACGGCCAGCCAGTCCACGGGCACGATCCTTCCGTCGATGATTTCATGGCCCTGCGGCGTCTGCATCCAGCTGTTCGAGGCGATGATCCAGGTGGCCGAGATCAGGGTGCCCAGCGCCACCATGGACGTGGCGAACATGTGCAGGCCCGGCCCCACGCGGTGCCAGCCGAACAGCATCACGCCGAGGAAGCCCGCTTCCAGGAAGAAGGCCGTCAGCACTTCATAGGCCAGCAGCGGCCCCGTGATGCTGCCCGCGTAATCGGAAAAGAAACTCCAGTTGGTGCCGAACTGATAGGCCATGACGAGGCCGGAAACGACGCCCATGCCGAAATTGACGGCGAAAATCTTCGACCAGAAGTGGTACAGGTCGCGGTACACGGCGTCCTGCGTGCGCAGCCACGCCGCTTCCAGCACCGTCAGGTAACTGGCCAGGCCGATCGTGATGGCAGGAAAAATGATGTGGAATGAGATGGTGAAACCGAACTGGACGCGCGCCAGTTCCAATGCCGTAAGCCCTAACATGTGTTGCCTTCCCGACGCATGACGTCTGTTTTACCCAGGCCTCCACTCTAGGCGTATCCGGCAAAACATAACAGACTCAGAAATCGGAGAAAACATAGGATCAGTTTGACGTTTGCCGAATGACAAGGTCAAGCCGATCCAATGGAAAAACGCTTCAGGCAGGCTCCGTGATCCCCACGCAATTGCGCCCGTTTTCCTTGGCCACGTACAGGGCCGCGTCGGCGGCCAGCAGCACGGCGTCCGTGCTGCGCTCCCCGTGCGACGACGAGACGACGCCCAGCGAGACCGTGATGGCGCCCGCGCCGGGTATCACGGCGGCGGCCACCTTGGCGCGCAGGCGCTCGGCCACCTGCATGGCCACGTCCAGGTCGGCGTCGGGCAGCAGCATGATGAATTCATCGCCGCCATTGCGGCACAGCACATCGGCATCGCGCGAACAGGCACGCATCAGCTGCGCCAGGCGCAGGATGACTTCATCGCCCACGGCATGGCCCCAGCGGTCGTTGACTTGCTTGAAATGGTCGATGTCGATGGCGATGACGGAAAACGGCCGCGCCTGCGCCTGCCAGGCGTCCAGCGCCGCCGCCATGCCGCGCCGGTTCGACAGGCCCGTCAGCGGGTCCGTCTCCACGTCCGTCTTCAGCTTGCCGATCTTGTTCTGCAACAATGCCAGCCCCTTCAACAGGGCTTTCTTGATCTGCGCCGCTTCCACGTACCACGAGCGGATGGCGGCGATGCGCTCGGCCGTGCCGGGCGCGTCCATGCGCCGCGCGCCTTCGGCCAGCTGCACCAGGGGCCGTGAAATCAGGCTGGCCAGCCACCAGATGAATGGCAGGCTCAGCAAGGCGATCGGCAGGGAATGCCACACCGTGTTGGCCATCAGCTGGTTCAGCGGCGCCAGGGTCATGGCCGTGGGACGCTGCGCCACGATGCCCCAGCCCGTCGACGGCATGACGGCGTAGCCGGCCAGCATGTCCACGCCCAGGCTGTTGTCCATGCGCCGGTTGCCGCCGCCCCGCTGCGCGATGATGGCGTCGATCACTTCATTGCGGCCGGCCACGTCGCCCAGGCGTTCGGGGTCCGGGTGGTACAGCAGGCGCCGGTTCTGGTCGACCACGTACAGGTAGGAGCCGTCGCGGTAGTAATGCTGGCCCAGCATGGTGTACAGGATATTTTTCTGTTTCAGGTAGATGCTGCCGCCCACATAGCCGAGGTAGCGCCCATCCTTGCCCACGATGGGATGCGAGACGAAGACCACCAGATTGCCGACCGACGATATGTAAGGCTGCGTGACCAGCGGGCGCCGTTCGCGCAGCGCCTGCGCGGCGCCGGCCGAATCGAGCGTGCGGTTTTTCAGTGCCAGGGTTTCCGGCGACACGCCCAGCACCTTGCCGTCCGCATCGACGATGAGCACGGAATTGAAGCTGTTCGTTTGCAGGCGCAGGCGCTGCGCCTCTTCCGTCAGCCATTGCTCGTCGTCCATGCGCGAGGGCAGGCTGCCGGCGCTGTAGGCCAGCTGCTGGCGCGCCGACTGCAGGAAGTCCTCAGCCGTGCTGGCCAGCTTGCTGGCGTAGGCGTGGTTCGCTTCCAGGGTGGTATCGATCAGCAGCTGGCGCTGCACGCTGTAGCTGGCATAGAAGGTATTGGCCAGGGACACCAGGGCGCTGGCAAAGGCCACAAGCACGATCAAACGGCGCAAGTTCATGCGCAGAACAGGTTTAGTCCACATGGAGTCGGCAAGAAGAAAGTATTGCGCTAAAGAAAGGGCGCATTATACCGAGACACCCGTGCCAATATTGAAATCCTGGCATCCATGGTCAAAGAATATGAACAAGCGGCAACGCTGGGCGCTGCCGCCTTGATATGCATCAAGCGTGGATGGCGTGCTTGCGGACCCAGTCCGTGTAACGCTGCATCCAGCCCTGGAAGAAACCCAGGCTGGCCGGGCCGATGCCGCCGTGCTCGTCGAACAGGCCGTCCTTGGCCTGGATAAACATTTCAGGCTGCCCCAGCAGCGGCACGTCCAGGTAGGCGAGCACATTGCGCAAATGCTGCTGCGCCAGCGCCGTGCCCGTGGCACCCACGGAGACGCCCAGCACGGCACCGGGCTTGCCGCCCCACACGCTCTGGCCATACGGGCGCGAGCCGTGGTCGAGGGCGTTTTTCAGCACGCCGGGGATCGAGCGGTTGTATTCGGGGGTGAGGAAGAGCAAGGCTTGCGATGCGGAAATGTCGGATTTCAGGCGCAGCACCTGCTCGGCCTGCGCGCCATCGTCGTCCTGGTTGTACAGCGGCAAGTCGCCGATCTCGATATGTTTAAAGGAAAACTCGGGCGGCGCCAGCTTGATGAGGGCGTCGGCCAGCTTGCGGTTGAAGGAATCCTTGCGCAGGCTGCCGACGATGATTGCGACTTGATATTGGCTCATATAAATCCCCGATGATGGTTAAAGAAAAGCCCTGAGGTGCGATGCACATCAGGGCTATCTTGCCACACAATCATCGGTTTCGCGCTGCTTAGCGTGCGAAACCAGCGCACCTGAAAAAATGCTCAGGGCTAGGCGCCTTGCCGAAGACAGTACGAATGTACGGCAAGGCAAGGCAACAACGCCATGGGCGTTTTGGCAGGTGCGCTAACGTGCCAATCCCCGGTATTCGCGGTAGTAGCGTCCGCCCAGGTTCGTCAGCACCTCATAGCCGATGGTATTGGCCATGGCCGCCACGGCGTCGACCGGATGTTCGGCGCAGATCAGGTCGACCAGGCTGCCCGGCGCGACGCGCTCCTGGTCGATGGCGCTGACGTCCAGCGTAATCGAATCCATGGAAATGGCGCCGATCTGCGGCACTTTCACGCCATCGACGATGGCCAGGCCCTGGTTGCTCATGCTGCGCAGCCAGCCATCGGCGTAACCGACGGAAATGGTCGCCACCTGGCGCGGCTCGCTGGCCGTGTAGCGGCGGCTGTAGCCCACGTGGTCGCCGGCGGCAATCGTGCGTGTCTGCATGACCTTGCCCTGCAGCCGCACCACGGAGCGCAGCGGATTCGGCTCGCCGCCCTGCGGCCCGATGCCGTACAGGGCCGCGCCCGGACGCACCAGGTCGAAGTGATAGTCAGGAGACAGGAAAATGCCCGAGGAATTGGCCAGGCTGGCGCGGTATTGCGGCAAACGGGCGCGGATGGCGGTGAAACGGGCCAGCTGCTCGCCATTCATCGGGTTGGCGCGCTCGTCGGCGCAAGCCAGATGGCTCATGATGTAGCGCACCTTGATGCCGTCGAGAAAGTGCGGATCCAGCAGCCAGGCGTCGATTTCCTGTGGCGACAGGCCCATGCGCGACATGCCCGTGTCCACCTGCACGATGGCGTCCAGGGTGGTGCCCAGCGCCTTGGCGTGCCTGCGCCAGCCCGCCACCTGCGGCTCGCTGTTGAGTACGGGCGTCAGGCCGTGGGCCGTGAATTCGCCTTCCGTGTCGACGGGCGGGCCGTGCAGCACGAAGATGGCCGCATCCGGCGCCACGTGCGGGCGCAGGCTGATGCCCTCTTCCAGGTGGGCGACGAAGAAATGGCGGCAACCCTCTTCATACAGGGCCGCGCCCACTTGCGCGGCACCGAGGCCATACGCGTCGGATTTGACGACGGCGGAACAGACGGCCGGGTGCGCCTTGTCGCGCAACAAGCGGTAGTTGGCGCGCACGGCATCGAGATCCACCGTCAGGATGGCGCCGCTACGTTCCTTGGGAGGCATGCTGGCCGCCATCTCAAGCCGCCGCGTGTTGCAGTTTGCCCTGGCCCTGCGCGCCGCTGTAGCGGCTGACGGACAGGTCGTCGGCCAGGATGGCCGGCTTTTTCGACGACATCAGGTCGGCCAGCAATTGCGCCGAACCGCAGGACATGGTCCAGCCCAGGGTGCCGTGACCCGTGTTCAGGAACAGGTTGCGCAGCGGCGTGCGGCCGACGATCGGCGTGCCGTCCGGCGTCATCGGACGCAAACCCGTCCAGAACGTCGCCTCGGCCGTGTTGCCGCCGCCGGGGAACAGGTCGTTGACGACCATTTCCAGCGTTTCGCGGCGGCGCGGGTTCAGGTTCAGGTTGTAGCCGGCGATTTCCGCCATGCCGCCCACGCGGATGCGGTCGTCGAAGCGCGTCACGGCGATTTTATAGGTTTCATCGAGGATGGTCGACACGGGCGCCTTGGCCGCGTTGACGATAGGCACGGTGATCGAATAGCCCTTCAGCGGATACACGGGAATGTCCTGCAGCGGCTTCATGAAGCCCGTCGAGTAGGAACCGAGCGCCACGACGTAGGAATCGGCCTTGACGATTTCCGCGCCACATTGCACGCCAGCAATCTCATCGCCCTGCGTCAGCAAGGCATCGATGGACACGCCATAGCGGAACTTCACGCCCAGCGCCACGGCCATTTCGGACAGGCGCGTGGTAAACAGCTGGCAATCGCCCGTTTCATCGTTGGGCAGGCGCAAGCCGCCGAACAGCTTGTCCTTGACGGCTTCCAGGGCCGGTTCCGCGCGCGACAGTTCGTTGCGTTGCAGCACCTCATACGGCACGCCGGCATCCTTGAGCACTTCGATATCCTTGGCGGCGTCGTTGTATTGCTTTTCGGTACGGAACAATTGCATCGTGCCTTGCTGGCGGCCTTCATACGTGATGCCCGCTTCGGCGCGCAGCACCTTGAAGCAGTCGCGGCTGTATTCGGCCAGGCGCACCATGCGTTCCTTGTTCACGGCGTACGCTTCCGGTGTGCAATTACGCAACATCTGCCACATCCATTTCAGCTGGGCGGCGCTGCCGTCGAGCGAGATGGCCAGCGGCGCGTGGCGCTGCATCATCCACTTCACGGCTTTCAGGGGAATGCCGGGCGCGGCCCATGGCGAAGCGTAGCCGGGCGAGATTTGCCCCGCATTCGCGAAGCTGGTTTCCAGTGCCGGGCCCGGCTGGCGGTCGATAACTGTCACCTCATGTCCTGCCTTGGCCAGATAGTAAGCACTGGTGACGCCGATGACGCCGCTACCCAGAATCACGATACGCATAGTTTCCTCATTATATTTTTTAGGCTGACGCCAGATTAACCGCTATCATATTGGGAAAGAGCCAGTATTTGTTCACGTATAAATCGAGATATTCAGCAATAAATCATGAGAATCCTTAAAGAATCGGCACGTGGCCTCGACAAGCTGGATCGCCACATCCTGCGCATCCTGCAACAGGATGGCCGCATCTCGATGAAAGACCTCGGTGAACAGGTGGGGCTGTCCATCACGCCCTGCATCGAGCGGGTCAAGCGCATGGAGCGCGACGGCGTCATCACGGGCTACCACGCCAAGGTGAACCCGGCCGCGCTGGGCGCCAAGCTGCTCGTCTTTGTAGAGATTACTCTCAATCAAAAGTCGGCGTCCGCCTTTGAGCAATTCCGCCGCGAAGTGCTGCAGATTCCCGAAGTGCAGGAATGCCACCTGGTGTCGGGCGACTTCGATTACCTGATCAAGGCGCGCATCCATGAAATGGCCGAATACCGCAAGCTGCTGGGCGACATGCTGCTGCAGCTGCCCGGTGCCGCGCAATCGAAAAGCTATGTGGTGATGGAAGAAATCAAGGAAACCCTGGCGCTCTCGACCGACGTGCTGCAGAACCGCTAAAAGTACCGCCAGCCGGTACCACTGGCATCAGATTTTGCGCCTTTGTATAATCTTGTAGCACATTCGTGGCGACGCAAGCACACTCCCGGCATGACATCACGCCCGTCCCCTCTGAGATTGGAAGCAGTGATGCACACCGGGAGTCCCTATGAACACATTGATCAAACTGGCAGCTTCCTGCCTCGCGGGCCTGGCCGTGGCCATGTGCACCGCCAGTGAATACAAGGTCAACCGCGCGCCCGATAATGGCGCCATCTATCAGAACATCAAGGTCGGCAAGACCACCCGCCTCGACCTCGACGCGGCGCTGGGCAACGCCACCGTCGTCAGCTTCGACCCCGGCTATGAAGTCTGGGTCTACAAGAACCAGCTGCAAGCGCCCAAGGTGACGCGGCTGATCCCCCTGCTGGGCGAAAAAGGCACGCGCGAAGTGGCCGTCATGTTCGACCAGGCGGGTGTCGTGAAGAAATTCCGTATTCACGAGCCGCGCAAGTAGGCGCACAGCGAACGGGCGCCGCCTGCCACGCTGGCTGGCTATACTGGCTGCTGGCTACCGCCGCCCACCTACCCAGCAAGGAGTTCCCATGCGCCTGCCCCTGATCGCTCCGAAAGACCTGACGCCCGAACAACAGCCGCTGTACGACGATATGCGCAAAGGCATCACCAGCAATTTCAACGATTTCATCGCCGTGCGCGAAGACGGCGCCCTGATGGGGCCATGGAATCCATGGCTGCACGAACCGGCCATCGGCAAGGCCATCTGGGACCTGACCCTGGCCATGACGGCCAACGCCACGCTGCCCGACAAGGTGCGCCAGATTGCCATCCTGGTGGTCGGCGCGCGCTACAACGCCGCCTATGAAATCTACGCCCACATCGCCGTCGCGGAGCGCGAAGGCATGTCGGCCGAGCGCCTGGCCACGCTGGTGGCCGACGTCAAGCCCGTCGACCTGGACCAGCATGAGAGCATCGCCTACGACCTGGCTTACGCGCTCAGCGGCGGCGGCACGCTGCCGGAGCCGCTGTACCGGCTGGCGCTGGCCACCTTCGGCCAGCACGGCACCAACGAGCTGATCTATCTGGTGGGCCTGTACGCGCTGGTCTCGACCACCTTGAACGGCTTCAACGTGCCGGTGCCGGAACGCGACTGAAGGGCCTTGCCCTTCACTTGCCCTACCCCTGCCCACTTGCCGCGATGGGGAACGCCGGTGGACGCGCTCTTGCTCTACACTGGCGTTTTATCCTCTGCAACCTCCATGCAACTACCTGCAAACCTCGCCCCCATCTCGGTCGAACAAGACTGGCAACACACGACAGCGTATCCGCCGCTCGGCTTCACCCCGTTCGTTGAAGGCGCGCTGGGCAATGGCGACACGTTCGGCCTGTACTGGCCCATCGGCCGCGAAGCGTGGGAACCCATCGTCGTCGAAACATGGCACGACGAGTGGCGCATCCAGCCGCACTTTTCCAGCCTGGCGGCGTTCCTGCAAGCCTACGCAACGGCGGAAGACGAGTATGTCGCCACACCGACGCTGGCCGACGACCCCGCCTCGCCGCGCGCCGCCTTCCTGGAAGCCAAGGAATTGATTGCGCAGCGCAAGCCGTACGCCGCCATCGCGCTGCTGGAAGCGGCGCTGGCCATCGTGCCCGAATACACGGACGCCCTGACCTTGCTGCATGGCCAGTATGTGCGCGCGGGCAGAATCGATGACGCCGTCAAGGTGGCCATCCAGGCCATCATTTCACCGCCGTCGTTTGGCGGCCCGCCATTGAAGGCCTTGCAATGGCTGCGCGCGCAGCCGGTGCCGGACGGGGAACTTGACCCCATCTGGCGCGCCTGCGGGCAATTGTCGTTCAACTTTGGCGGCAGCAAGGAAAATGCCGATTACCCCGTGCTGCTGGCCGCCATCGACACCTACCTGGTGCAAGGCAAGCATGTTTCCGCCTCGACCCTGATGCAGACGTATGCCGAACTGATGAGCGCGGAAACCGTTTCTTTTCAGGAACGCTACGAATTTGACCAGACCGCCTTCATCGCGCGGCAAATCGATGTCAGCGCCCAGCTGGCCAACGGCAGCCGGGACACATCAACGCTCTGGCTGCCCGACCCGGCCTGATTGCTGCCGGAACAGCTTGCGGTACGCCGACGGCGACGTCTGCAAGCTGGCGCGGAAATGCTGGCGCAGCGACAGGGCCGTGCCGAAGCCGGCTTCTTGCGCCACGACATCGATCGAGGCCGCACTTTTTTCGAGCAGGCTTTGCGCATGCGCAAGACGCTGGTTCAGCAGCCATTGCTTGAACGACGTGCCCGTCGCCTGGCGGAAGTGGCGCGTGAAATTGCGCCGGCTCATGGCGGCCCGCTCGGCCAGCGCGTCGATGCTGTGCGCCTGGCCCAGGTTGGCCGTCACGCAGGCGAGCACATCGGCAAAGCGCCCTTCGCTGCCGGACACGGGCAGCAGCGGGCGCGCGATGAACTGCGCCTGCCCGCCCTGGCGGTGCGGCGCCACCAGCAGCCGGCGCGCCACGCGGTTGGCCACCTCGGCGCCGGCAAGCTGGCGCAGCAGATACAGACAGCAATCGAGGCCGGCCGCCACGCCGGCCGACGTCAGCACGCCGCCATCGTCCACGTACAGCACTTCCCGGTCCACCTTGACTTTGGGATAGCTGGCCGCCAGCCGGTCCGCCATGCCCCAGTGCGTGGCCGCGCTCTTGCCATCCAACAAGCCAGCCTGCGCCAGGGGAAACGCGCCCAGGCACAGGCCCACCATGCGCGCGCCGCGCGCGCTGGCCGCCCGCAGCGCCGCGACCAGGGATGGCGCCGCGTCGCGGCAATCGTCGTGCCAGGCCGGCATGATGACGATGTCGGCGCCCTCCAGCCCTTCCAGGCCGAACCCGGGCGTGATGGCGAAGCCGGCCGCCGTGCGCAAGGGCGCGGGATCGGCGGCGCAGACGCGCACGTGGAAAGGCGGCAGATCGGCCTCGTCCGTCTGGGCGCCAAACACGAGGCAAGGCACGGACAGGTGAAATGGCGTCATGCCGTCGAAGGCGATCACGGCCACGCTCAAGGGGGACAAAGAAGGGATAGCAGTCATGGCCCGATTTTATCGCAGATAGGCCTTCGGGCCACTTTTTGTTTTCAACGCGCCGCTTGAAAATGGCGGTATCGGGGAAGTCCTTCCTCTTTCAACCATTCAGGAGTCAAGTATGTCCACCACTACCGCACCGCGCCGCGCCCTGCTCGTCATCGACGTGCAAAACGAATACTTCACGGGTGACATGCCCATCGAATATCCATCCGTCGACATCTCGCTGCCGAACATCGTCGCCGCCATGGCCGCCGCCCGCGCCGGCGGCGTGCCCGTCATCGTCGTCCAGCACGATGCGCCGGAAACCTCCCCCATCTTTGCAAAAGGCAGCGACGGCTGGCAGCTGCATCCGCAAGTGGCTGCGTTTGCCGCCGACCACCGCATCAACAAGAGCATGGGCAGCGCGTTTGCGGGCACGGACTTGCGCGCCTGGCTGGAGCGCCACGGCATCGACACCTTGACGGTGACCGGCTACATGACGCACAACTGCGACGCCGCCACCATCTACCACGCCGCGCACGACGGCTTGCAAGTCGAGTTCCTGCAGGACGCCAGCGGCACCCTGCCCTACGCCAATGCGGGCGGCACGGCCAGCGCCGAGGAAATCCACCGCGTCTTTTGCAGCGTGTTCCACTCGAATTTCGCCGCCGTCGCCAGCACGCAGGACTGGCTCGATGCCGTGCGCGAGGGCAAGCCGCTGGAAAAGGACAATATTTATCTGTCGAACCAGCGTGCGAGAAAAGCGCAGGCGAACTGACGCCGGCGGGAATGGACGGGTATCATGCGTCCATTCCCAACTTGATGATGAATAATGCGAAAAATAACTGTGCTGGGCTTGACGACTGCTGGTGTTTTCCTGCTGGCCACCGCCGCCCTGGTACTGGCGGGACTCAACGACAAGCTGGCCCCGGCCGACGTGATCGTCGTGCCCGGCAACACGATCCTGCCCGACGGCACGCCCAGCCCCCGCCTGCAGGCGCGGCTCGATGCGGCGCTGACGCAATTCCAGGCTGGACTGGCGCCGCGCATCCTCGTCAGCGGAGCGACGGGCAAGGAAGGTTTCGACGAAGCCGCATCGATGGCCCGCTACCTGCAGTCGCGCGGCGTGCCGGCCGGCGCCATTATTGAGGATAATCAAGGCTGGACCACGGACGCCACGGCCCGCAACGCGGCGCTTCTCATGCGCACACACGGCTGGAAGACAGCCATGGTCGCCACGCAATATTTTCACGTGCCCCGCTTCCGGCTGGCTTTGGAGCGGGCCGGCATCGCCGTCAGCGGCAACGTGCATGCGCCGTATGTCGAGCTGCGCGACCTGTATTCGGTGCCGCGCGAAACGGTGGGCTATGCCGTGTATTTCGCGCGTCCCTAAATAGACACTGCGTGGCACTACTGCGTTCTGAAGATGGCATCCTGCCTGCCACCGGGCGCTGGTGGTGGCGAACATGGCCAACCAGCGCGTTCCTCAACCCTGCTCCAGAATAACTATGGCACCCATTTCATGCACTCAGCACAGCCAACTCGCCTGCATAGCGGGAGCAGAACTTCGTTGCAGAAACATTGATCTGGGAAAATGCCCGGGCGGCACCGACATCGAGAATGGAGTCGCTATATCGATAGCCTTTTTCCCCAGGTATGTTCTGAAAGAAGCGGCCATATGGGTCAATCATTAAATAGGACTCGGTCATGTCGGCGTTATCCTCCACGCGAACGCCATGGTCAAGGTGGGCATGGCGCCGGACGAAGGTGTCAAACTGCGCGTCAGACAAGGACAGGTCATCCGTAATTTTGGGCAGCATACGCAGGATTTTCCATTTCTCCGGCGCCAGACTGGCAATCAAGTTACCCATGTCTTCTTGCCAGTTCAATGCGTTGACGACAGTATTGATCTTGAGCCGAAGCCGGGGATTGATCTGCCGGCCCAAAACAATCATGTCAACCAATGCAGGCATCGACAGCGTGCGCAACTGCCGATCAACTCGTCCGATACCCAGATTGGTCTTCTCTTCCGAGGAGTCCAGGCTCAGCCCCAGTATCGTAAGATGGGGTGCCAGCGCTTGCATCAAGGCAGGCGTCAGACGACTGCCATTAGTGATAACGGAGGTCTCAAGACCCAGTCGCCGGGCATGCAGGATGACGTCCAGCGATTTCTCGGCATACAGCAGCGGCTCTCCGCCAGCCAGATTCAGCCGCAGCGATTCCCAATGCATACTCGGCCACAGCGGATTGTCAAAATTGCCAGGTTTAAAAAACCGTCCGACCTCCTCGACCAAGGCCTTGATGGCGCTACCATCGTGTATCAATTCCTGCGTCGAACCGCCCCCCTCCCACTTTGCATAGCAATAGCGGCAACCATAATTGCACACTTCGGTAACATGCCAATTGACAACAATTTCGCGTACACACATGGTGGGGGTAAGGCTCACGGCACACTCCGGTTATTTGATAGAGCCTCACTTTGCCCAAGAAGTTACTCAAAAGCCATGAAAAACCCCGGCCCCTCCCCTCAATATTTGACATTTGCCGCAAATATCCATGGAGATGGGGAGGGGACGAGAAGTTTCCGTGACACCGGCACAAGCGACGTGAGAACATTGTTGCAATCAAAACAATGAAAGATAAAAAACAATGGCAACCATTCCTTCCTTTGAAGCGCTATTACTTGAAATCCATCAAAGCCTTGATTTAGTTCCCTATTCAAGCAAGGTCAAGGACAAATTCGCCAATCTCGGCATGCGCAACAAAAACCATCAGGAGATGGCGACTGACGTTTGTGGCGCCATCTTGAATAGCCTGGATATGGATGCGGCAGCTTGCCGGGATGCAGTCCTTGGAATGAGCGAATGGGAGGGGTATCACAAGGCTGTTGAACTCAACACATGGACCGCGGATGCCGACCAGCGCCAGGTGGTATGGCATCTTCTCGGATACTGCTATGTTCCGACCTTGGCCCGCAGAATCGCGTTCTGGAATCTCGACGGGGCTTTCGACAAAGGAATGCCCGGCGGAGCATTCTGGTTCTTGCCTCACGTGAATGTCATTACGGGAACAATGGAGCTGCCTGTGCCGCACGTTGTCGACTGGCTCATCGACCTGCTGGACTGTTCCATCGGCAAGGCAGGCGTCGGGGCAGAATCGCCTGGCGACGGCAATACCGACAGGGACTCCATCGTCAGGAACTTGCACAACTGGAAAAACACATCTATCCCGCGCGTCACGTCGATCAATGAATACTTCTCTGACGACGCCAACCTGGTGTTCAAAGGCGTATTTGAGCTTGCAGAAGACCTTGCTGAGCAAGTCAAATTTGAAGCTGCCCTCGCCTTCGTTCAATCCAGGAATTTATCTGCGGACGACCTTCGCGATCAGATTCCGATGACGCAGCCCGGGCGGCTTGAAGCTATCATGGATGAATCCGCCAGCGACGACGAGAAACTGGTTTTCGTGCAGGCACTGTTGACACGCTATGCAAAACCAGGCATGGCCATGATCCGGCAACGATTGCGGGTCGCCCGCATGGTGCAGGATGGATACATCAGATTGCTGAAGTTCCTCTGCCCGGGCGTACAGGCAACTTGTACAGACCCGTCTCAAAACAAGCTGCTGCAATTGGCGGGCATCTTCGGCACCATCTACAACCTGACCATTGATGCCTGGAAAAATTCCGACACCCAGGATGAGGAAGACATCCTGTTCGAGTCACGGCTGCCCCCTTGGGACAAAGCGGATATCTTTCTGTCGATCTTGCCTTCCATTAAAAACGAGGGGCATCTCCCTGTGGCCGACCTGCTGACGCGCCGGTTCGCGAAACTCGCTGAAGGCGATGCTCTGGAAGACCTCGTAGCGCTCGATATGGACACTGCCACAACCCTTATCGCAAGCAAATGCCGGCGAATAAAGGAAGAATATGAAGAGAACATCCGATTACAGCGCTTGCTGGAGCGAGTCCGTACCGCCTCCCCTTGGCGGACGCTCCAGGGTGAAGCCAGCTATGCCGTCGTCAGCCATGTTGCAAAATCGACTTCCTTACCCTTGAAAACCAGGCTGCTGGCGATTCAACGGTTGCGGGAATTGGCTGCAACGCCTGCCGAAATGGTTGGCGCCAGCGTCCTGGAACTGGCCGAGCTTTTGAATTCCCGTCACACAAACAGGTCAACCGATGTCCAGCACAGGGTGGAGGCGCTCCTTACAGAAGCCGAAGCCAGCGCTGGCCATGCGACATGGAAAGCGCCCTTGCTGCAGTACCGCGCCAGACACCTTGTGGCGCAAAACGCATTCGACGACGCGGCAAAGCTGATGCGAGCGGCCCTCGACGCTTGCGACGACGGAAATTTCGGCACTCTGCGCGGTGAAATCGCCAGGGATGCGTTTGCCATCGAAGTCGCAAATCTGGGCTTGATTCCTAACAACCACGAAAAATACCATCGTAATATGCTTGCCTATGGCATGTTTCCGGACCAGGTGACATCCCTGGAAGACACCGCTATAGGCGTTTCCGACTACTTCTGGGACAAACTCTACCAACCCTACCCCGGAACGGAAAGCGTGCAGCCATTGGCAAAAAATCAATCGCAGGCATTCATCCAGGAGGCTCTTCCTATCATCATCGAAGGCCGCTGGGATGCCCTGAAGGTCTGGATGAAACACCATGCAAAAACATTCAGACAAGGCACTATTCGTGAGGTGCGGAGTAACTCCGTGCTCATGGCATGGCTGAAGATACAGGGTGACCTTGCAAAACAGCTGCCCCTGCTGCGTGCCGAAGTCTCTTCCAGCCTGCAAGGCGAAGTAAGCAAGATGGAAAAGCTCGTGGCCCATTGGCGCCACGCCATTCATCTGCTGGCTGAAGCGTGGCCCAAACAAGTCAACATGGCAGACTTCAAAGGGCAGACGCCCTTGATGATGGCGGCCGATGCAAGCGATGCGCAACTGACTCTGGCGTTCCTGAGTGCCGGCGCCGATGTGAATGCCCAGGACTACCTGGGACGCACCGCCTTGCATGCGGCAGTTACTGCCCGGTCAAAAAACTGTGTTTCCATGCTGTTGACACATCAGGCAGACACGTCCAGGGTCACCTACGATGAAGCGAACACCGCGCTCCATACGGCCGCGCGCATGGGCTACGCCGACATCGCATCCCTTGTGATCGAACATCAAGCACACCTCGCAGCGAAGGAAAACTCTTTTCACCAGACACCGTTGGAATTGGCAAAAAAAATCCTGATTGACTTGCCAGGCTTCCGGAACATGATGGCAACGCACTATCGGCGCAGCATTGGATCAAAACAGGACTTCGATCAGATTATTGCAATGCTGACAAACGCTGCACGCGATGATCAACTCGGCGAAAGGAAAAATGTCCGCTAGTCACTCGCTCCAGTCGCGCGAGCGCTCCACCGCCCGCTGCCACTTGTGCAGCCGGCTCAGGCGCTCGTCGGCCGCCATCTTCGGTTCGAAACGGCGTCCCACCTGCCACTGGGCAGCGATTTCTTCCTGCGACGTCCAGAAGCCCACGGCCAGGCCAGCCAGGTAGGCGGCGCCCAGGGCTGTCGTTTCCGTCACCACGGGACGCACCACGGGCACGTTCAAGATGTCGGCCTGGAACTGCATCAGCATGTCGTTGCGCGCCGCGCCGCCGTCGACGCGCAATTCGGACAGCGCAATGCCCGCGTCGTCCTGCATGGCGGACAGGACGTCCACGTTCTGGTAGGCCACGCCCTCCAATGCCGCGCGCGCGATGTGCGCCTTGCCCGTGCCGCGCGTGATGCCGATCAGGGTGCCACGCGCATACGGGTCCCAGTACGGCGCACCGAGCCCCGCGAACGCGGGCACGAAGACCAGGCCGCCCGAGTCGGGCACGCTGGTGGCCAGCGCTTCCACTTCGGATGAGTCGCGGATGATGCCGATGCCGTCGCGCATCCATTGCACGGCCGCACCCGCAATGAAGGCGCTGCCTTCGAGCAAGTAATCCGTTTGATTTGCATCAGAGCCAAGGCTCCAGCCCACGGTCGTCAGCAGCCGGTTTTTCGATGGCAAGGGGCGCTTGCCCACGTTCATCAGCATGAAGCAACCCGTGCCGTAGGTATTCTTCGCCATGCCCGGCTTCAGGCAGGCCTGGCCGAAGGTGGCCGCCTGCTGGTCGCCCGCGATGCCGGCGATGGGCACGGCCACGCCCAGCAGGTCAACGTAGGTGTGCGCAGCCACGCCGCTCGATGGCACGACGTCGGGCAGCAGCGAGGCGGGAATGTCCAGCAGCGCCAGCAGGTCCGTGTCCCATTGCAGGGTGTGGATGTTGAACAGCATGGTGCGCGCCGCGTTGCTCGTGTCCGTCAAGTGGGCGCCGCTCATCTTGTAGATCAGCCAGCTATCGACGGTGCCAAAGGCCAGCTCGCCCCGCTCGGCGCGCGCGCGGGCGCCCTCCACGTTGTCGAGCAGCCATTTGAGTTTGGTGGCGGAAAAATAAGCGTCCAGCACGAGACCCGTCTTGCGCTGGATCAAGTCTGCCTTGCCCTGCTCGACCAGCTGCTCACAGTAAGCCGCATTTCTCCGGTCTTGCCAGACGATGGCATTGGCAACGGGCTCGCCCGTGGCGCGGTCCCACAGCACCGTCGTTTCGCGCTGGTTGGTCACGCCGATGGCGGCCACGTCGCTTGCCGCCACGCCGCTGTCGCGCAGCACCTGCTGCAGCACGCCCTCTTGCGAGGCCCAGATTTCGTTCGCGTCATGCTCGACCCAGCCCGGCTGGGGGAAAATCTGGCGGAATTCGCGCTGCGCGCTGGCGTGCGGCCGGCCCGCATGGTCGAACAGGATGGCGCGCGAACTGGTGGTGCCCTGGTCTAAAGCAAGTATGTATTTGGTCATGGTCGCTACTACGGCTATACAGTGAAAAAAGGGCACGGACAAGCGCCCGTGCCCCGGGAAAGCGGCGGCAGAAGTCTACACGACTACTTTACCTTGCCTTCTTTCCAAGCCTGCAATAATTTATCGTAAGCAATCGTTTCACCCTTCGGCTTTTCATTCGCCAGCTTTTTCCATGGCGCGTGCTGGTCCGACAGATACTGGTTCGGATCGACCTTCGGATTGAGCTTCGGTGCGCACGCCTTCATGCCGGCCCGCTGCAGGCGCGCCATGACCTGGTCCATTTCCTCGGCCAGGTTATCCATGGCCGCTTGCGGCGTTTTTTCCGCCGTGATGGCCGTGGCCACGTTCTTCCACCACAGCTGGGCCAGCTTCGGATAGTCGGGCACGTTGTTGCCCGTCGGCGTCCACGCCACGCGGGCGGGGCTGCGGTAGAACTCGATCAAGCCGCCGTATTCGTTCGCGTGCTTCGTAAAATAATCGTGGCGGATGTCGGAATCGCGGATGATGAAGGTCAGGCCGACGATGGATTTCTTCAGCGATACGGTTTTCGAGGTGACGAATTGCGCGTACAGCCAGGCGGCCGCCTTGCGGTCATCGGGCGTGGACTTGAACAGGAACCAGGAACCGACGTCCTGGTAGCCGTTCTGCATGCCCTCTTTCCAGTACGGGCCGTGCGGCGACGGCGCCATGCGCCATTTCGGCGTGCCGTCCTTGTTGACTACTGGCAAACCCGGTTTCGTCATGCCGGCCGTAAATGCCGTGTACCAGAAGATTTGCTGGGCGATTTCGCCCTGCGCCGGCACGGGGCCCGATTCCGAGAAATTCATGCCGTTCGCCTGCGGCGGCGCGTATTTCTTCATCCAGTCGATATATTTCGTCAGCGCAAAGACGGCCGCCGGCGAATTGGTGGCGCCGCCGCGCGACATCGAGGCGCCCACGGGCGTGCACTTGTCGGCCGCCACCTTGATGCCCCACTCGTCGACCGGCATGCCGTTCGGAATGCCCTTTGTCGGCCGCGCCAGCCATCGACAGCCACGCATCCGTAAAACGCCAGCCCAGGGATGGATCTTTCTTGCCGTAATCCATGTGGCCATACACTTTCTTGCCGTCCAGTTCCTTCACGTCATTCGTGAAGAAATCGGCGATGTCTTCATACGCGGACCAGTTTTGCGGCACGCCCAGCTCGTAGCCATACTTGGCCTTGAACTTGGCTTGCAAATCCTTGCGCGCGAACCAGTCGGCGCGGAACCAGTACAGGTTGGCAAATTGCTGGTCGGGCAGCTGGTATACCTTGCCATCGGGCGCCGTCGTGAAGCTGATGCCGATGAAATCTTTCAAGTCCAGGCCGGGATTCGTGAATTCCTTGCCCTTGGCAGCCATGTAGTCGGACAGCGGTTCTACGGCGCCATAGCGGTAATGCGTGCCGATCAGGTCGGAATCGGAAATCCAGCCGTCATAGATGCTCTTGCCCGACTGCATGGACGTTTGCAGCTTTTCCACCACGTCGCCTTCCTGGATGATGTCGTGGCGCACCTTGATGCCCGTGATTTCCTCGAAGGCCTTGGCCAGGGTCTTCGATTCGTAGACGTGGGTGTCGATGGTTTCCGAGACCACGGAAATTTCCTTGATGCCCTTGGCTTTCAGCTTGGCCGCCGCATCGATGAACCATTTCATTTCAGCAAGCTGTTGCTGCTTGCTCAGGCTGGATGGCTGGAATTCCTTGTCGATCCAGGTTTGCGCCTGCTTGGCGTCGGCCAGGGCCGCGTTCGACACGAGCATGGCCGCAGCCGCGAAGACCGTGAACTTCAATTTCATCGTGAATCTCCTTTTATTTTATTGCCGGCCGCCTGCTGACGGTCCGGCCTCCATCAACACCGGCAAGCCGGTCATCCCCAACGCATTACCACTAATAAAATGACAAAACTGATGGCAGCACCTATCGCCTGCTGCATTTCCGTAAATCCCGCCCAGGCCAGATTCACGTAGGCCGCCGTGAGCAAGCCGATGAACAGGCGGTCGCCGCGCGTCGTCGGCATGGGCAAAAAGCCCTTGCGTTCGATGCTGGGCGAACGGATTTGCCACACCGTCATGCCGGCCAGCATCAAGCCGATGCAGATGAAGAAGATGGCCACTTCCGGCGTCCAGGCCATCCAGCCGAACAGGCTGGCCGTGCTATCGCTTGTATTTTCCATATCACACCCTCCCCATCGCGAAACCCTTGGCAATGTAATGCCGCACGAACCAGATCACCAGCGCGCCGGGCACGATGGTCAAGACGCCGGCCGCCGCCAGCACGCCCCAGTCCATGCCGGCCGCCGAGACGGTGCGCGTCATGGTGGCGGCGATGGGCTTGGCATTGACGGAAGTCAAGGTGCGCGCCAGCAGCAACTCCACCCAGCTGAACATGAAGCAGAAGAACGCCGTCACGCCCACGCCGGACTTGATCATCGGCAAGAAAATGCGGATGAAGAAGCGGGGGAAACTGTAGCCGTCGATATACGCCGTCTCGTCGATTTCCTTCGGCACGCCGGACATGAATCCCTCCAAAATCCACACGGCCAGCGGCACGTTGAACACCATGTGCGCGAGCGCCACGGCCAGATGCGTATCCATCAGGCCCACCGTCGAATACAGCTGGAAGAACGGTACGAGGAAGACGGCGGGCGGCGTCATGCGATTGGTCAACAACCAGAAGAACAGATGCTTGTCGCCGACAAAGTTATAGCGGGAAAACGCGTACGCGGCCGGCAAGGCGACCGTGACCGACATGACCATGTTCAAGGCCACGTAGATCATGGAATTGATGTAGCCGCTGTACCAGGAACGGTCGGTAAAAATCGTGTGGTAGTTGGCGAACGTCAGTTGCTGGGGCCACAGGCTCAACACGCCCACGATTTCCTCGTTGGTCTTGAGCGACATATTGAGCATCCAGTAGATGGGCAACAGCGAGCCCAGCAAAAAGACCACGAGGATGGTGCTGCTCATTTTCTTGTGCATCATTTCTGGTCTCCCGTGCCGACGCGCTGCATCCACGTGTACAGCACAAAGCAGAACAGCAGGATGATGAGGAAATAGATCAGTGAAAAGGCCGAGGCCGGCCCCAGGTCGAACTGGCCCACGGCCTTTTGCGTCAGGTATTGCGACAGGAACGTGGTCGCATTGCCCGGTCCGCCGCCCGTCAGCACGAACGGTTCCGTGTAGATCATGAAACTATCCATGAAGCGCAGCAAGACGGCGATCATCAGCACATTGCGCAGTTTCGGCAGCTGGATGTAGCGGAACACGGCCAGGCGCGAGGCGCCGTCGATGCGTGCCGCCTGGTAATACGCGTCGGGAATGGCGCGCAAGCCCGCATAGCACAGCAGCACGACCAGCGGCGTCCAGTGCCAGATATCCATCACCATCACCGTCAGCCAGGCGTCGAGCGAATTGCCGTTGTAATTGTAGTCAAAACCCAGCTGGTTCAGGGTGTAGCCCATCAGGCCGATGTCGCCGCGGCCGAAGATTTGCCAGATGGTACCCACCACGTTCCAGGGAATCAGCAAGGGCAGCGCGATCAGCACCAGCGCCAGCGACGCCTTCCAGCCATCGGCCGGCATGCACAGGGCGATCAGGATGCCGAGCGGAATCTGGATGGCCAGCACGGAGCCGGAAAACAGCAGCTGGCGCAGCAAGGCGCTGTGCAAGTCGCCGTCCAGCATGACCATGCGGAACCATTCCGTGCCCACGAATACCTTTTGCGTGGGGCTCAGAATATCTTGCACGGAATAATTGACCACCGTCATCAGGGGCAGGATGGCGGAAAAGGCCACGCACAGCAGCACGGGCAAGATCAATAGCCAGGCGCGGCGGTTGTTATCGGTTTTACCGTTATGTATCATCAGGCCACCCGCTTATCGTTGACATAGAACAAGGTGCGTTGCGGCGGAAAGCGCAGCCGCACAGCATCGCCCACCACCGCATCGATGGCGCGCAACTTGGCCGCCACCGTCGCGCCGCCCAGCTGGAATTCCGCCAGGTAATGCGTGCCCATGTTGCGCACGGCAGTCACCGTGGCGTCCAGGCAGTGATCGCTGCCCGCGCCGCCCTCGCCCGCCTTCAAGCATGCGACGAATTCGGGCCGCACGCCCAGCGTGATTTTCCCTTGCGCGCCAGCCAGGGCCGCGCGGGCGGCGGCGGACACGGCCAGCAGCTGCCCCGCCACGCGCACGCCGCCATCGTCCAGGCTGCAATCGAGCAAGTTCATGCCCGGGTTGCCGATGAAATAGCCGACAAACGTGTGCTCGGGTTCCTCGAACAGCGCCTGCGCGCTGCCCGTCTGCACCACTTCGCCCTGCGTCATGACGACCACCTGGTCGGCAAAGGTCAAGGCTTCCACCTGATCGTGCGTGACGTAGATCAACGATAACTTCAATTCGTGGTGGATTTCCTTCAACTTTCTGCGCAGCAGCCATTTCAAATGCGGGTCGATCACCGTCAGCGGTTCGTCGAACAGCACGGCCGCCACGTCGGGGCGCACGAGCCCCCGCCCCAGCGAAATCTTTTGCTTGGCATCCACGGACAAGCCGCTGGCGCGCAGCTTCAGGTCGCCCGTCAATTCCAGCATCTGCGCCACCTGCTGCACGCGCTTTTTCACCTCGCTCTCTTTCCAGCCGCGATTGCGCAGCGGAAACGCCAGGTTATCGTGCACGGTCATGGTGTCGTAAATGACGGGAAACTGGAACACTTGCGCGATATTGCGTGCTTCCGTCGGCAGCTGCGTCACGTCCTTGCCGTCGAACAGCACCTTGCCATGCGACGGTTTCACGAGGCCGGAAATGATATTGAGCAAGGTCGTCTTGCCGCAGCCGGACGGTCCCAGCAAGGCATACGCGCCGCCGTCGTGCCACTCCATGCTCATGGGCCGCAGCGCATAGTCGGCGGGCGCCGCCGGGTTCGGTTTGTAGGCGTGGGCCAGGTCCACCAGTTCGATGCGCGCCATGTCAAGCTCCTCCTTGCGCAGGAGCAAACAGCAGCCCGCCGTCATCGGCGAAGATCAGCAAGGCGTGCGGCTGGCAATACACGGTGCAGGCGCTGCCGATCTCCAGGTTGTGCACGCCGCCGAGCTGGGCCACCAGGGCCAGGTCGCCCCGGCGCGCATGCACATAGGTTTCCGAGCCGCTGATTTCCGCCAGGTCCACCGTAGCGGCGATGGCCACGTCGCCTTCGGACTGGGGAGATAAATGCAGACTGTGCGCGCGCACGCCGAGGATCACGTCCGTGCGGCCCGCCAGGCGGGCGCGCTGCGCGCCGCTCAGGTGTATCGACAGGCCGTCGGCCGCCTGCGCCACGCCATCGGCGCTCACGCGGGCGGGAATCAGGTTGATGGGCGGGTCGCTGAAGGTGCGCGCCACATCGATGGAATTGGGGGCGTTGAAGACGTCCAGGGTCGGCCCCTGCTGCAGCAATCGTCCTTCATGCAGCACGGCAACGTGGCCGCCCAGCTGCAGCGCTTCCAGCGGCTCCGTCCGTGGTGGCGTACACGACCGTCGTGCTGCCGCTGGAAAACAGTTCCGTCAATTCGCGGCGCAATTCCTCGCGCAGTTTGTAGTCGAGGTTCACCAGGGGCTCGTCCAGCAGCAGCAATGACGCATCCTTGATCAGCGCACGCCCCAGCGCCGTGCGCTGCTGCTGCCCGCCGGACAACTCTCCCGGCGTGCGCTGCAGATAGGGCGTGATGTGCAGGCGCTCGGCCAGCGCCAGCACCTTGGTGCGGATCTGTTCCTCGGGCACCTTGCGCAAGCGCAAGGGCGAGGCGATATTGTCGTAGACGGTAAAGGCCGGATAATTGATGAATTGCTGGTACACCATGGCCAGGTTGCGGCGGCTGACGGGCACGCCCGTCACGTCCACGCCATCGGCCGTGACGGTGCCCCCGCTGGGCTTGTCCAGGCCCGCCATCACGCGCATCAGGGTCGTCTTGCCGGCACGCGTGGTGCCCAGCAAGACGTTGATGGCGCCCGGCACCAATGCCAGCGACATCGGATATAAAAAGTCGTCAGCCCCCTGCTTCCTGCTGATCTTGTCCAGTACCAGTTGCACGCGCTTCTCCTCCAGTGATGTGTTCTTATTCTTCGCCGCGCCCTCTGCGGGGTGCGGTCGCTTACGTGTGCTGCTTACGACGACAACGGATGCTGCAACAGCCAGGCGTCGAGCGTGCCCGCCGTCCCGCGCGGCAGGTGCAGGCCCAGCTTGGAGCGCCGCCACAGGATGTCGGCCGCGCTGACGGCCCATTCATGGCGCCGCAAATAGTCCACTTCCGCCGCGTACAGGCCGGCGGCGATTTCCTCGCCCATGGCCGCCACCTCCGCCCGCCCGGCCAGCAGCACGTGGATGCGCGTGCCGTAGGCGCGCGCATAGCGCGCCACCAGCGGCGCCGGCAGCCACGCATAGTCGCGCTGCAAGCCCTGCACGAACTGGCCGAACTCGCGCACGGAGCGGTTCTGCGGCGTGCTGCCGAACACGTCGCCGCCGGGCAGGCAGGCGTTGGCCGTCCAGGCCGGCAGCGTATTGCCTGGCACCGGCGCCAGCAACGGTGCGAGCACATCGAGCGCTTCTTCCGCCAGCTTGCGAAACGTGGTGATCTTGCCGCCAAAAACACTCAGCAGCGGCGCGCCTTCCCGGTCCAGCTCGAATCGGTAATCGCGCGTGACGGCCTTGGCATCGGCCGCCGCGTCTTCCACCAGCGGGCGCACGCCCGCATACGTCCACACCACGTCTTCTGGATTGACGGGCTTGCTGAAATAGTAACTGGAAAGCTCGCACAAGTAACGAATTTCCTCGCCGTCGATTTCCACCTTGCCGCTGTCGCCGTGATAGTCGAGATCGGTGGTGCCGATCAGGGTGAAATCGTGCTCATACGGAATGGCAAACACGATGCGCCCGTCCGGATGCTGGAAGATGTACGCGTGATCATGCTCGAACAGGCGCTTGACGACGATATGGCTGCCTTTGATCAGGCGCAAATGCCGGCCCTGCCCGCCGGGCGCCGCCTGCTGCAGGAATTCGGCCGTCCACGGCCCGGCCGCATTGACGACGCTGCGCGCGCGTACGGACAGCTCGCGCCCGTCGCCTTGCAGCAGGGTCGCCTGCCAGCAAGCGTCCGCACCCGCTCCCTCGCGCCGCAGGGCCGTGCAGCGCGTCTGCGTGAGGATGGTCGCGCCCTTGTCCGCCGCGTCGATGGCGTTCAAGACCACCAGACGCGCATCGTCGACCCAGCCGTCCGAATACACGAAGCCGCGCTTGAACTGGGGTTTTAACGGTTTGCCGGCCGCGTGGCGCGCCAGGTCGATGCCCTGCGAGCCAGGCAGGATTTCGCGCTTCGCCAGCATGTCGTACAGAAACAGGCCGGCGCGTATCAGCCAGGCGGGGCGCTGGCCCTGGGCGTGCGGCATGACGAAGCGCAAGGGCCACATGATGTGCGGCGCCGAGCGCAGCAGCACTTCGCGCTCGATCAGCGCCTTGCGCACGAGCCGAATTCATAGTATTCGAGGTAGCGCAGGCCGCCGTGTATCAGCTTGGTGGAGGCGGACGAGGTGTGGAAAGCGAGGTCGTCCTTTTCGCACAGCACCACGGACAAGCCGCGCCCGGCCGCGTCGCGCGCGATGCCGGCGCCATTGATGCCGCCGCCGACCACCAGCACGTCGCATGCCATCGTTGTCTCCACACCTTGCTGTGCTGCCGCCATCGGGACTCCGTGTCTGTCGGGGAAAGGCCGGCGAGGAAAGACTAGGCATCGCCGGCGACTGTCGTTAAGATCAATACAGCTGTAATTCGAATGCAATATGGATAAGATACGCCAGATTGCGAATCGATAGCAACATATTTTTATCACTATTTGTTCGTTTTTGTTCGTTTGTGATTTTTAAAGAGACAAGCCCATGATTTTGAATCCCCGCCAGCGCCGCCTGCTCGAAGTGGTGCGCCAGAAGGTCACGATGTCCGTCGAAGAGCTGGCGCAGCAGCTGGACGTGACGCCGCAAACCGTGCGCCGCGACGTCAAGCAGATGGAGGAAGCGCGCCTGCTGGCCCGCTACCACGGCGGGGTGGGCTTGCCCTCGTCCGTGGAAAACATCGATTACAGCCAGCGGCAAGTATTCAACAGCGAGGCCAAGCGGCGCATCGCCGCCGCCGTCGCCGCACAGGTGCCGCACGGCTGTTCGCTCTTGATCAATATCGGCACGACGACCGAGGAAGTGGCGCGCGCGCTGGGCCGGCACACGGGCTTGCACGTGGTGACGAACAACCTGAACGTGGCCGCCATCCTGGCCGACAACGCCGCCTGCGAAGTCATCGTGGCCGGCGGCGTGGTGCGCGGACGCGACCGCGGCATCGTCGGCGAAGCCACCATCGACTTCATCCGCCAGTTCAAGGTCGACATCGGCATCATCGGCATTTCCAGCATCGATGAAGACGGCAGCCTGCGCGACTTCGACGCGCGTGAAGTCAAAGTGGCGCAAGCGATCATCGAGCAGTCGCGCGAAGTGTGGCTGGTGGCCGACCAGCATAAATTCGGCCGCAAGGCGCTGGTGCGGCTGGCCGACCTGGCGCAAGTCGACATCCTGTTTACGGATGCGCCGCCGCCGCCCCGCTTTGCCGAAGTATTGCGCGAAGCGGGCGTGAAGGTGGTGCTGGCCTGAACGGGCCGCATTTCTGAAGGAAAACCGCGCGCTGTCGCGTGGGCAATACATCTGGCGTTGGTCAGCAGACGAAATGATATGAAATATTTATCAATTCGGCAAAAATGCTGTTACCATTGATGCAACATGAGTTATTTTTTTAATCTTCCTCTCTGGCAATACGATTATTCGCTTGATATTGTTTTTTATCTATCCAGAGCAAGAAAAAAGGAAAAATTCTTTGCCGGTAAGTGATTTCCTGTGAAAACAGTGTTAGAAATACCTCAAGCACGATGATTGTTCCCAAACAAACCACTCGACAGCAAGCGTGAAGGCCTTAACCATGCCGGCAACGCCGCCTAGTGAAGGAAAAGAAATGAGCCATAATTTTGAAACGGCCGCCATGCCGCAAGCCGCCCATCCCAACAGCGTTCCCGTCAGCGAGCTGGAAGCCCATCTCGGTTACTGGCTGCGTTTCGTTTCCAACCACGTTTCCCACAGCTTCCAGAAAAAAGCGGAAGCCAATGGCGTGACTGTGTCCGAATGGGTGGTGCTGCGCGAAATGTTCCGCCTGGGCTGCACCTCGCCCACGGTGCTGGCGCAAGTGTCCGGCATGAGCAAGGGCGCCGTGTCGAAGCTGATCGACCGCCTGGAAAGCAAGGGCATGGTCAGCAAGTCCATCCTGCTGGCCGACCGCCGCCAGCACTCGATCGAACTGACCACGGAAGGCGAGGCGCTGGTGCCCGTGCTGGCCGGGATGGCCGACCAGAACGACGAGGAATTCTTCGGCCAGTTGCCGCGCCAGCTGCGCGACGACCTGCTCGAAGCGATGAAGGAAGTGGCGCGCACGCACCAGCTCAAGAACGCCCCGCTGAACTAAGCAGTAACACATGCGGCAAGGGTGACACGGTGGCGCGGGCGCTTCGGCTATGATGCTGGCCTGACTGTTTACCAGGAACACGCATGGCCCTGCATATCGAAACTCCCTTGCTCAACTCGCGCGCCCTGAGCCTGCACAGCGAACGCGCCATCTGGCTCAAGCTCGAAGCCTTGCAGCCGCCCGGCTCCTTCAAGATCCGCGGCATCGGCCTGGCGTGCGAAGAATACGCGCGGCGCGGCGCCAGCCGCTTCATCTCCTCTTCCGGCGGCAATGCCGGCATCGCCGTCGCCTATGCGGGACGCCAGCTGGGCATTCCCGTCGTCGTCGTCGTGCCGGAAACGACCAGCGAACGGGCCAGGGCCCTGATCGCCCAGGAAGGCGCCGAAGTCATCGTGCACGGCGCCGCCTGGCAAGAAGCCAACGCGCTGGCGCAATCGATGCTCACGCCGCAAGACGCCTTTCTGCACCCGTTCGACGACCCGCTGCTGTGGCAAGGCCATGCCGGCATGATCGATGAAGTGGCCCGCGCGGGCCTGAAACCGGACGCCGTCGTGCTGTCGGTGGGCGGCGGCGGCCTGCTGGCCGGCGTGGCCGAGGGCTTGCAGCGCAACGGCTGGGACGACGTGGCCCTGGTGGCCGTGGAAACGGAGGGCGCCGCTTCGCTGGCGGCCGCCGTGGCCGCGCGCGAACACGTGGCCCTGCCCGCCGTGAGCAGCATCGCCACCTCGCTGGCCGCGCGCCAGGTGTGCGCGCAAGCCTACGCCATCAGCCAGAACCGCCTGCTGCACAGCGTGGTGGTATCGGACCGCGCCGCCGTCGACGCCTGCCAGCGTTTTATCAGCGACCAGCGCCTGGTGGTGGAACCGGCCTGCGGCGCGGCGCTGGCCGCCGTCTACGGCAAGGCGCCGGAACTGGCGCCCTACCGCAACGTGCTCGTCATCGTCTGCGGCGGCGTGACGGCCACCACGCAGCAGCTGGACCAGTGGACTGCCACCCTGTAGCGCCTACGGCGCCGCCTCGAGCAGCGCCACGCCGTCGCGGCCCTGCCCCTTGGCCGCATACAGGGCCTGGTCGGCCAGGTCCAGCAGCTGCGCGCCGGCGTCAGCGCGCCTTCGCGGAAGATGGCGATGCCGATGCTGGTCGTCACCGGCAGCGGGCCGCCGGCCAGCGCAAACGGCTGGCGGATGGCGTCGATGATCTTCGCGCCGATCTGGCGCACTTCGGCCGCGCCGTTCACGCCTTCAAAAACGATCACGAATTCGTCGCCGGCCAGGCGCGCCACCAGGTCGCTGGCGCGCACGCTGCGCACCAGGCGCGCGGCGAATTCCTTCAGCACCTCGTCGCCCGCCTTGTGTCCCAGGCTGTCGTTGATGGCCTTGAAACGGTCGATATCGAGATAGGCCAGCGCCATCGGCGCGCGTGCCGCACGCGTGCGCTGCATGCTTTGCGCCAGCTGTTCGTCGAAGCGGCGCCGGTTGGCGATGCCCGTCAGGGTGTCGGTGGCGGCGGCGAACTGCAGCGCCGTATGCACGGCCTTGGTCTTGGTGATTTCGTGGATCAGGCCATACACGCCTTCCACCGCGCCGCTCTCGCCCACGTCGGGCACGTAACTGGTCTGGAAGGTCCGCTGGCCAGCCTCTCCCACGCCATCGACGGTAAACTCATATTCAACTTCTTCGCCCGCAAAGGCGCGCCGCAGGTAGGCTTCGCGCAATTGATACGCTTCCTCCCCCAGCACCTCGCGGATCGACTGCATCAGGCTTTCCCGCTGCGACCTGCCGAACCATTTTTCAAACGTCGCGTTGATGAACTGGTAACGGTGCTCGCGGTCGATGTAGACGATTACCACGGGCACGTGGTCCGTCAGCAGCTTAAGGCGCCGCTCGCTGTCGCGCGTCTGCGCCACGGCGATTTCGCGCTCGGCCACCAGCGAATAGAAATCGCGGCTCAAGTCGCCGATCTCGTCGCGCCGCTCGATCTGCAGCGCCTCGATACCCAGGCGCTGGCGGCGGATTTCATGCACATGGTGGCGCAGGCGCGCCAAAGGCTGCAGCAGGCGCAGCACCACGCGCCAGCCGGCCAGCCCTGCCAGCGCCGCCAGCAGCACGGCGGCCAGCAATATCTTGCTGCGGATGGCGTGCAGCGGCGCGAACGCGTCGCGCATGGGATACACGGACGCCAGGATCCAGCCGGTGGCGGCGATGCGGTGGTAGGCGAACAGCGCATCGACGCCTTGCGTGGTGGTGCCCGTCATCCAGCCCTCGAAACCCTGCATGGCGCGCCGCGTCGGTTCGCTGATGGGGCCATGCGCTTCGATATGCTGCATGATGCGCGACTTGTCGGGATGCTCGACGATGACGCCTTCACTCGTCATGATGTACAGGTAGCCGCCCGGACCCGGCTTGAGCGCGCCCAGGCGCCCCAGGAAATCGGGCTGGCGCAGATTGACGCTGGCCGCCAGCACATAACGCACGGCGCCCTGCGCGTCGAACACGGGCTGCGTCACCACCACGATGGGCATGCCGGAAATGCTGCCGTTGAGCGGCGCGGAAATCACCGAGCGCCGGGCCGCCAGCGTCTGGTCGAAGTACGGGCGGCCTGTCACGTTCATCCCCGCCTGCGGCTTGAAGGGGCCCACGCTGGCCAGCAGGGAGCCATCGCTGGCCACCACGCCGGCCGTATAGAACTCCTTGCCCAGCACCGTTTGCGCGGCCAGGAAGCGCTGCAGGCTGGCGCCGTCGTGCGCGCCGCCGGCTGCCAGGCTGTCGGCGATGGCGCGCAGCACGTTGCGCTTCGCGTCGAGCTCCTCGTCGATGAAGACGGCGGCGCTGGCCAGCGATACGTACTGCTGCCGGCCCGTGACGTCGCGCATGCCGCGCTCGGCCACGGCCAGGGTGGCCAGCGCCAGCGAAGCCACGGCAGCCAGCACGAGCAGGAAGACGACCACGCTCATGCGCGCCTTCAGGCTGGCCGGCAGGCGCCGGCGCAATCGTTTGCGCCAGGTCGTCACGGCCGCTGCCGCAGGTACCGGCAGATGCGCTCGACCGACTCGTCCAGCGCCAGCACCTGGGTATCGAGCGTCAGGGCGGCGGCCAGCGGCGCTTCATAGGGCGCGGAAATGCCCGTGAATTGCGCCAGCTGGCCCGCGCGCGCCTTTTCGTACAGCCCCTTGGGATCGCGCGCCTCGCACACGGCCAGCGGCGTGCTGACGTGGACTTCGATGAAATGCGCGGCGCCGATGATGGCGGCGGCCATGGCCCGGTCGGCGCGGTAGGGCGAAATGAAGGCGGCGATGACGGTCAGGCCCGCCCCGTTCATCAGGCGCGCCACTTCAGCCGTGCGGCGGATGTTTTCATGCCGGTCTTCGGGCGTAAAACCGAGGTCGCGGTTCAAGCCGTGGCGCAGCTGGTCGCCGTCGAGCACCGCCACGGCGCGGCCCTGCGCCTTGAGCTGGCGCGCCAATGCGTCGGCGATGCTGGTCTTGCCGGCGCCGCTCAAGCCCGTCAGCCAGACCGTGGGGTGTTGTGCTGCTGTCATCGCACTGCCTCTCTGTTATAGAGCTGGCAATATAACAAAGCCGTGCCGGAAAGGACAGATTTTCAGGCCGCGCTGCGCGCCTCAAGCAGCAACTGTCGTATCTCGGGCACGCAGGAGCCGCAATTGCCGCCCGCCTTGACGCAAGCCGTCACCTGCGCCGTCGTCGTCAGCTTCTGCTCCACGATGGCGGCGCAGATGGTGTTGCGTCCCACGCCAAAGCACGAACACACGGTGGGGCCGGCGTCAGCGCCCTTGCCGATGGGCTGGCCCAGCAGCACGCCGGCGCGATCAAGCGCCTCCATTTGCGCGTGCGCAAACAGGCTGGCCAGCCAGCTGCGCGACGGCAGGTCGGGCCGGGGCGAGACATACACGCATTGCGCGATGCGCCCTTCGTCCAGGTGCACGGCGCGGTACACGCCGGCGCTGGCGTCCGCGTAATCGAGCCAATCGGCATCCGGGTCGGTGACGCCCAGCAGCGCGCGCGCCCAGGCGCCCAGGTCGGCGATGCGCTGGCGGCCCGCCAGCTCGTAGCGCAAAAACTGCTCGCCCTGCACGCGCGTCCAGTGCGCCACGCCGTCCAGGTTCAAGGGCGTGCGGCTCAGCACAAACGCATGCCAGTGCACGCGGAATTGCTCGATGCGCACGGGCGTGTGCTTGAATTCCGGCTCGCCCGAGACGGGATCGACGACCGGATTGATGACGGCGCCCACGCGCGCATCGGAGGCATTCGCGTCGCTCCAGTGGATCGGCACGAAGACCTGGCCGCGCGCGATGCCGCCGCCATGCACGACGCGCGCCACCATCGCGCCCCAGGCGCTGGAAATGCGCGCCAGTTCGCCTTCGCGCACGCTGTACAGCAGCGCATCCTGCGGGTGGATGTCGATGAACGCTTCGGCGACGTGGCCGGACAATTTCGCCGCCTTGCCCGTGCGCGTCATCGTATGCCACTGGTCGCGCACCCGGCCCGTGTTCAGGATCAGCGGATAGTCTTCGTCGGGCGCGTTGCGCGGCGCGCGCGGCGCCGTCGGCACGAAGCGCGCGCGCCCGTCCGCATGCGCGAAGCGGCCGTCGCCGAACAGGCGCGCCCGGCCCGGCGGCCACTGCTGCGGCGCCAGGGCGTCGTATTGCGCTGCATCAAGGTTCTCCAGGCCCGCCAGATTGAACAGGCGCGCCGTTTCCGCCCCGTTGCGGAAGGTCGACAGACGTGCATGCTCGGCAAAAATCGCTTGCGGCGACGTGAAATCGAAACCCGCATAGCCCATGCGCCGCGCCACGTCGCACAGCACGTCCCAGTCGGCGCGCGCCTCGCCCGGCGCCGGCAAGAACGCGCGCTGGCGCGAGATGCGGCGCTCGGAATTGGTCACCGTGCCATCCTTTTCGCCCCAGCCCAGCGCGGGCAGCAGCACGTCGGCATGCGCGTTCGTATCCGACCCGGCGCTGATGTCCGACACCACCACCAGCTCGCATTTGGCCAGCGCGCGGCGCACCTGGTCAGCGTCCGGCATGCTGACCAGGGGATTGGTGGCGATGATCCACACGGCCTTGACCTTGCCCGCTTCGATCGCGTGGAACAGTTCCACGGCCTTCAGGCCAGGCTTGTGCGCGATGCGCGGCGCGTCCCAGAACGTTTGCAGCGTGTCGCGGTGCAGCGGGTTGTCCAGCTCCAGGTGCGCCGCCAGCATATTGGCCAGGCCGCCCACTTCGCGCCCGCCCATGGCATTCGGCTGGCCCGTCAGCGAAAACGGCCCCATGCCGGGCTGGCCGATGCGGCCCGTCGCCAGGTGGCAGTTGATGATGCTGTTGACCTTGTCCGTGCCGCTCGATGACTGGTTCACGCCCTGCGAAAAGGCCGTGACGACCTTGCGCGTGGCGGCAAACGCCTGGTAAAACGCCAGCAGGGCTTGCGGGTCGACCTTGCAGATGCGCGCCACCTGCAGCGGGTCGCCGCAATCCGCGTGCGCGGCCGCCAGCGCCTCATCGAGGCCGCGGCTGTGCCGCGTGACGAAAGCGTCGGCGATCACGCCCTCCTTCGCCAGATAGCACAGCAAGCCGTTGAACAGCCACACGTCGGTGCCCGGTTTCACGGGCAGGTGCAGGTCGGCCAGCTCGCAGGTGGCCGTGCGGCGCGGGTCGATCACCACCAGTTTCATCTCCGGCCGGGTTTCCTTGATGCGGGCGATGCGCTGGAACAAAATCGGGTGGCACCAGGCCGTGTTCGAGCCCACCAGCACGATCATGTCGGCCAGTTCCAGGTCTTCATAGCAGCCGGGCACGATATCCTCGCCGAACGCGCGCTTGTGTCCCGCCACGGCCGACGACATGCACAGGCGCGAATTGGTATCGATGTTCGCGCTGCCCACGTAGCCCTTCATGAACTTGTTGGCCACGTAATAATCTTCCGTCAGCAGCTGGCCCGACACGTACAGGGCGACGGCGTCGGGGCCGTGCTCGTCGATGATGGCGCGCAGGCCGCCGGCGACTTGATCCAGCGCAAAGTCCCAGGAAGTGCGCTGCAGCACGCCGTCGACGCGCACCTGCGGCTGCAGCAGGCGCTGGTCGAGGTCCAGGGTATCGCCCAGCGCCGAGCCTTTCACGCACAGGCGGCCCAGGTTGGCCGGGTGGCTGGCGTCGCCGGCGATGCGGATGGCGCCGTCGGGCAGGCGTGTCGCTTCCACGCCGCAGCCGACGCCGCAGTATGGGCAAGTGGTTTTTACGGGCGCGCAGCTTGTCATGGAATGTCCTGTCAGGCGGCCTGGGCGCACAGCGCCTGGCCAAACAATAAATGGGCACGCAGCTTGCTGATGTCGCGGCGCTGCTGGATCAGGTCGAAATACCAGGGACCGTCCTGCACGTCGCCATACAGCACGGCGCCGGCCAGGCGGCTGCCCTGCACCACGAGGCGCTTGTAGATGCCGCGGCGCGGGTCGCGCAGCACGAGGTCTTCGCTGCCCTCGCCGCCGAGAATGTCGCCGGCCGAATACAGGTCGATGCCCGTCACTTTCAGTTTGGTGGCGCTGGCCTGCTGCACGTAGCGGCGGTGTCCGGCGCCGGCCAGGTGCGCGCCGCACACGCGCGCCTGTTCCCAGATGGGCGCCACCAGGCCGAAGGTGGCGCGCCGGTGCTGCACGCATTCGCCCACGGCATACACGCGCGGGTCGTAGCTTTGCAGGCAGTCGTCGACGACGATGGCCCGCTCGCAATGCAGGCCGGCCGCTTGCGCCAGCGCAATGTTCGGGCGCACGCCGGCCGTCATCACCACCAGGTCGGCGGGAATGCTGCTGCCGTCCGCAAACTGCACGCCTTCCACGCGGACGCTGCCCATGATGGCGGACGTTTGCGCATGCATTAAAAACCGCAGGCCGCGCGCTTCCAGCGCCGTTTTCAGCAGCAGCGACGCGGGCGCGTCGAGTTGCTGGTTCATCAGCGCGCCGCTCATGTGCACGACGGTGACGTCCATGCCCTGGCGCTGCAGGCCGTTGGCCGCTTCCAGTCCCAGCAAGCCGCCGCCGATGACGACCGCGTGACGGTGCTTGCGCGCCGCCCGCAGCATGGTGTCGACGTCGTCGATGTCGCGAAAACCGATCACGCCGGGCAGTTCGTGGCCCGGCACGGGCACGATGAAGGGCGTGGAACCGGTCGCCAGCAGCAGGCGGTCATAGCGCACCTCGATGCCGGACAGCGCCTGCACCGTGCGCGCCTGCCGGTCGATGTGCACCACGGGGTCGCCCGCGTGCAGGGTGATGCCGTTGTGCGCATACCAGTCGCGCGTGTGCAGCATGATGTCGTCCACCGTCTTTTCGCCGGCCAGCACCGGGGACAGCAGGATGCGGTTGTAATTGCCGTGCGGTTCGGCGCCGAACACGGTGATGTCGTACAGGTCCGGCGCGAGTTTCAGCAATTCCTCGACCGTGCGCATGCCGGCCATGCCGTTGCCGACCACGACTAAAGACGGCCGTGCGGCGGTGTTCATATGGCCACCCACACCATGCCGCCGAACACGCGCGCCGGCCAGGCGGCCACCGAATGCTCCGGCGCCTCGATGCACTCGCCGCTGGCCAGGTCGAAATGCTGCTTGTAGATGGGCGAGGCGACGACGACGCGCTCGCCGATGCTGCCCACCAGACCCCGCGACAGCACGGAAGCGCCCGCGTTCGGGTCGACGTTGTCGATGGCGTACACGCGCGGCGCGGCATCGCCGACGCGGAACACGGCCACGTGGCGCCCCTGCAGCAGCGCGCACACGCCCGTGTCGGGTACGATGTCGGTCAGGGGACAGATGGCCGTCCAGTTGTCGGCGCTGGCGCTGTTCAATTCATTCATTGCATTCATGGCTCACGCCTCCACGGCAAGGATGGGGATCACGGTGCTGCGGCGTTCAAGGGGTGTAGCGGGCCGGATCTGGCCCCGCTCTTCGACGAACACCACGTTTTCATCGTTCTTCCCGCTGTTGACGAAGTGGCGGAAACGCTGGCGCACGGCGGGGTTGGACACGGCTTCCTTCCACTCGCAGGCATAGGTGTCGACCACGTGCTGCATGTCCGCTTCCAGCTCGTGGGCGATGCCCAGGCTGTCGTCGATGATGACGCGCTTGAGGTAATCGAGGCCCCCTTCCAGGTTGTCGCGCCACACGCTGGTGCGCTGCAGGCGGTCGGCCGTGCGCACGTAGAACATCAAAAAGCGGTCGACATAGCGCACCAGGGTGGCTTCATCGAGATCGGAGGCGATCAGTTCCGCGTGGCGCGGCTTCATGCCGCCGTTGCCGCACACGTACAAATTCCAGCCCTTTTCCGTGGCGATCAGGCCGATGTCCTTGCCTTGCGCCTCGGCGCATTCGCGCGTGCAGCCCGAGACGCCGAACTTGATCTTGTGCGGCGTGCGCAAGCCCTTGTAGCGGTTTTCCAGTTGAATGGCGAAACCCACGCTGTCGGCCACGCCGTAGCGGCACCAGGTGGAACCGACACAGGATTTGACCGTGCGCAAGGATTTGCCGTAGGCGTGGCCCGATTCGAAGCCGGCCGCGATCAGCTCTTCCCAGATGGCCGGCAACTGGTCCACGCGGGCGCCGAACAGGTCGACCCGTTGGCCGCCCGTGATCTTCGTATAGAGGCCGTATTTTTTCGCCACCATGCCCACGGCGATCAAACCGTCGGCCGTCACTTCGCCGCCCGGCATGCGCGGCACGACGGAATACGTGCCATCCTTCTGGATGTTGCCAAGGAAATAATCATTACTATCCTGCAAGCCGGCGTGGACGGGCGTCAGCACGAAATCGTTCCAGCACGAGGCGAGGATATTTGCCGCCACGGGCTTGCACACGTCGCAGCCCAGGCCTTGGCCGTGGGCGGCCAGCAGTTCGCCGAAGCTGCGGATCTTGCCCACGCGGACCAGGTGGTGCAGTTCCTGGCGCGAGTAGGCAAAGTGTTCGCACACGTGGTTGTTCACGGCCAGACCCTGCTTCTGCATTTCCGCCTTCATGATCTGCGTCACCAGCGGTACGCAGCCGCCGCAGGCGGTGCCGGCCTTTGTGCAGCTTTTGAGGGCAGCGATGGTGGTCGCGCCATCGGCGACGGCCGCGCACAGCGCGCCTTTCGACACGTCGTTGCACGAGCAGATTTGCGCCGCATCGGGCAAGGCGTCCACACCGAGTCCCGCCTTTTGCTGGCCGTCCGCCTGCGGCAGGATCAGGAATTCGGGGAACTCGGGCAGCTCGATTTTATTGAGCATCATCTGCAAGAGCGTGCCGTATTCGCTGGCGTCGCCCACCATCACGCCGCCCAGCAGGTATTTGCCGCAGTCGGAAACGACGATCTTCTTGTAGATCTGCTTGCGCTCGTCCATGAACTGGTAGGAGCGGCTGCCCGGCGCATTGCCGTGCGGGTCGCCCAGGCTGGCCACGTCCACGCCCATCAGTTTGAGCTTGGTGCTCATGTCGGCGCCCTTTGAACGACGCTTCGCCCTCCTCCTGCAACAGGTGGCGGGCAGCGATGCGCGCCATTTCGTAGCCGGGCGCCACCAGGCCGAACACCAGGCCGCCCCACAGCGCGCATTCGCCGATCGCGTAGATGTCCGGGTCGGACGTGACGCAGCTGTCGTCGATGGCGATGCCGCCGCGCGGCCCCACCTCCAGGCCGCAGGCGCGCGCCAGCTCGTCGCGCGGGCGGATGCCGGCCGAGAAGACGATCATGTCCGCTTCCAGGTGGCTGCCGTCGGCGAACTGCATGCGGTGCGTGGCAGATTCGCCATCAAGGATGGCCAGCGTATTCTTTTGCGTGTGCACGGTCACGCCCAGTTCCTCGATCTTGCGGCGCAGGACGCGCGCGCCGCCCTCGTCGACCTGCACGGCCATCAGGCGCGGCGCGAATTCCACCACGTGGGTGTCGAGCTGCAAATCGCGCAAGGCCTTCGCGCATTCGAGGCCCAGCAAGCCACCGCCGATCACCACGCCCGTGGTGGACTTGGCGCCCCAGGCCAGCATGGCTTCCAGGTCTTCGATGGTGCGGTAGACGAAGCAGCCATCCCTCTCCTTGCCCGGCAGCGGCGGCACGAACGGCGTGGAACCGGTGGCGAACACGAGTTTGTCGTAGATCAAGACTTCGCCCGTGCTGGCTGTGACGGTTTTCGCCGCGCGGTCGATGGATACGGCGCGCGCATTGAGCTTCAACACGACGTTGCCCTTGTCGAAGAAGCCGGGCGCCACCAGCGACAGATCCTCGGCCGACTTGCCGCTGAAAAATTCGGACAGGTGTACGCGGTCGTAGGCGGGACGCGGCTCTTCGCACAAGACGGTGACGGACAAGTGCGGCGCGTTTTCCAGCGCCAGGCGTTCGAGGAATTTATGTCCGACCATGCCATGGCCAAGGACGACGATCTTCAGGGGGTGGTTCATTGCGTTCTCCTCAGGCCGCGGCCATGTTCGGTTCGGCCGCTTCGCGGGTAAAGCGCACGGCGATGGCGCACAGGGCCGAGACCACCACCAGCGCGCTCAGGATGATCAGGGTCTGGCGGATGTCGCCCGTGCCCTTCATCAGGAAGCCGGCCGCCACGGCGCCCACGTTGCCGCCCGCGCCGATGATGCCGGCCACGCCGCCCAGCGCGCGGCTGTCGATGAAAGGCACCAGCGCATAGGTGGCGCCGCACGCCATGTGGGTGAACAGGCCGAAGACCAGCATGGCGATAACGGCATACGTGACGCTGTCGACCTTGGCAAACCACAGCAAGCCCACGCCTTCGCCGATCATCAGCATGAACAGCAGGGTGACGCGGCTGTTCAGGTTGCCGCGCAGGGCCAGTTTGTCGGACAGCCAGCCGCCCAAAGCGCGGGCAAACAGGGCCAGCAAGCCGAAGCTGCCGGCGGCCAGGCCCGCCGATTTCAACGACAGGCCGAAATGGTCGACGTAGTAGACGGCGGCGATGTTGTGGATGAAGATCTCGATGCCGAAGCAGGCGCCGTAGGTAACGAACAGCAGCCACACGCGATAATTGCTGCTGGCGGCCTTGAAGCTGGCCCAGCCGCCTTTCTTTCCCCCCTCAATAGACACGCCAGCCTTGCGCAAATCCGAGTAATTGCCTTCCGGGCAATCCTGCGTGTAGCGCCAGTACAGCACGGCCATGACCAGCATCAGCACGCCCGGCACCAGCAGCGCCACGCGCCAGCCCAGCGACTCGGACACGCCCAGCATCACTACGGCACCGAGCAGCAAGGGCATCAAGGCCTGTGCCGCGCCGCCGCCCGCATTGCCCCAGCCGGCGGCCGCCGCATTCGCCGTGCCGACGACGCGGGGGGCGAACATCACGGAGGTGTGATATTGCGTAATGACAAAGCTGGCACCGACGGCGCCGATGCCCAGGCGGAAGAACAGGAAACTTTCATAGCTTTGCGACGCGGCCACGCCCAGCACGGGAATGGCGCCCAGCAGCAGCAAGCCCGTATAGGTCTTGCGCGGGCCGTAGCGGTCGCACAAGGGTCCGACGATCAGGCGCACGAGGATGGTGATGGCGACGGCGGCGATATTGATGTTCGCCACTTGCGCCAGGGAAAGGCCGAACTCGCCCTTGATGACCGGCATCAGCGGCGCGCAGGCGAACCAGGCGAAGAAGCACACGAAAAATGCCATCCACGTCAGGTGGAATGCCCGCATGGGCGGCGTGGCGAGGGAGAAGAGCGCGATGCTTGTTGCTTTTTGGCTGGCCATGATGGTTTCCCGAAGTATCCCGAAAATAACAAAAATGCAAACAAAAACGGCGCCCGCCCCCGCCGATGGAAAAAATCAGCCAGAGCGGACGCCGTTGTCCAGGTGGTCCGTCGTTGGACCGTTGTGCGTTTATTCAGGGGATCGCCGTTGATCCGTATCTCCTGTTTAGCAAGCGCCGTGCCAGGCCCGTCCCAAGGGGGACGTCCCCTATCCGCACGGTCTTTGCGCCAGATCATGGCATCTGGCGGTGCAGGCGCGCCTCTTCTTGGTGCGTCGCGGAACTCGAAAGTGGCAATGATTGTCTAATTATTATTGAGTTCATCAAGCGGAGGCCGGCATGCTCGGGCAACTGCGGCAATGGCAGTCACGGCACGGTGTGGCGCATGCGCTGGCGTGCGCCTGCGTGGGGGCGTTGTTGATCGCCTGGAGTAACAGTGCCGCGGCGCAAGATGGCTCCCCCGAACCCAGGGAGCACAGCGAACTGGACGCGACCGTGTTCGCACCGTTCCACGCCGCGCGCGGCGAGCGGGTCACGCAGGCGCGCAGCGCGCAGTCACGTACATTTATTGTGCGCCTCACTTATCCGGACGAGGGCCGCCCCCATGCGGTGCGCTGGACCTTGACCCTGTCCGGCCCCGGCCCGCAAGGGGCCGTGCTGCAGCGCTGGTCGGGCACGGAACAGGTGGGCGCCGGCGGCAAGAGCGTGAACTTGCCCTGGGATGGCCGCGCCGATGCCGATGCGCGCGAACGGCGCATGCTGGCGCCGGACGGCTTGTACGCGCTGCGCCTGCTGGCCGTGGCCGATGCCGGCACCCCACGCGAGGCGCAGGTGGAACAGCAGTGGCAAATCCAGGTGCAGCGGGGCGCCAGCACGGCGCCCAGGGTGCCCGCCTTCCGGGCCGGACTGCTGCAGCTGCCCAGCCTGGACGGCCAGCCTGGCTACCGCATCGTCTACGCCAACCTGCACAGCCAGACGCGCCACAGCGACGGCGGCGCGGCGCTGAACGACTGCCATGGCGCGCAGAAACCGCAAACGGCGCCCTTCGGCCCCATCGATGCATACAAGTATGCGCAAGATCACGGCCTCGACGCGCTGCTGACATCCGAGCACAACCATATGTATGACGGTTCCGACGGCACCAACAGCGCGGCCGAGCCAGCCGAAGCAAAAACCCTGTACCAGACGGGGCTGGCCGAAGCGGCCGCGTACACGGCCGCGCACCCGGGCTTCCTGGCCCTGTACGGCATGGAATGGGGCGTCATCAACAAGGGCGGCCACCTGAACATCTTCAACAGCGAGCAATTGCTGGGCTGGGAAAGAAATGCCCGGGGCGAACTGCTGGCCGACGTGGCAACGCCGAAAAGCGACTACGCCGCCCTGTATGCGCTGATGCGCGAACGGGGCTGGATCGGCCAGTTCAACCACCCGGCGCAAACGGGCCAGTTTCTCGTCTACGGCCAGCCGCTCGGCTACACGCCGGACGGCGACGCGGCCATGGTGCTGTGCGAAGTCATGAACACGTCCGCTTTTTCCACCAACGACGGGGAAACGGAGACGCGGCGCAGCAACTACGAGGCGGCCTGCAACCGGGCCCTGGCGGCCGGCTACCACGTGGCCTTCAGCAGCAACCAGGACAACCACTGCGCCAACTGGGGGGCGTCGTACGGCAACCGCACGGCCGTGCTGGTGGCCAGCCCGGCCGCCGGCATGCCCGTGTCGCGCGACAGCTTCCTCGACGCGCTGCGCGCGCGCCGCGTGTTTGCCACCATGGACAAGCACGCGCAACTGCTGTTCACGGCAAATGGCAAGCTGATGGGCGAGCGATTCGACAACCACGGGCCTTTGCAGCTATCCACCCATTTCAGCAACGACACGGGACGGCAAGCGGCCGCCGTCGCCATCTTCCACGGCGTGCCGGGCGGCAACGGTTCCGTCACGCAAGTATCGGACCAGGCCGAGCTCACCCTCACGCCCGCGCCCGGCCCCCATTTCTATTACGCAAGGTTGACGCAAGACGACGGCAATATCGTCTGGTCGGCGCCCGTGTGGATCAATCAGCTGCCGTGAACGCGCCCCCGGCCAATAGCAGCAGGTTTTCCCTCGCACGATTGCCCGTCGTGGCGGTTACGCACACTGATCTATGGCAACATGGCAACGCCGTTTTGACAACAAGGCGGCGCAACCGTCAATGCCAGGGAACAGGATGAAACCAAAAGCACTGATCATCGCCAATATTGAAGAGTTCTTTGCTGGAGCCGCTGACCGCAGCGGGCTTCAAGTTCTCGCCAAGCCAGCTGACCTTCAAGCGCACGCAGAACGAATTCATCCAGACCATCCATTTCCAGGCCAACCGATACAACGAAGAGCATGTCTGCGTGGCATTCTGGAGCCACTATCAGGTTGCGTCCAGGTCCTACGCATCGTGGCACACGGCGCGCTACAGCCGTGAACCTGTCAACCATATCGTTGGCGGCGTGGCGGACTGGAATATCCCGAACTGGCAATTCCCTGTCATCGATGGCAAACAGGACAAAGAACACCAGCTCGTCGATCCATCCCATCGGGCAACCGTCATGGCTTGCCTGCGGGACAATCTGCTGGCGTTGGCCATTCCCTGGCTCGACCACCGGTCCAACTGGGAAAATGCGGCCCTGGCCCTGGTCGAAGCGCAAGACTCGCATGCCAGGGCCTGCGATTTCTATCTGATGGCGGGCAAGCAGGAAAAAGCCTTGTGGGCCTTGAACGAAGGCATTGCCTACTGGGAAAGAAATCCCCAGGCATCTGATCCGCAAGAAAAAGAGGAGATCGCTTTGCGTATGGATAAATACTTCAATGCTTGAACACCCTACACCATGACCGAAATCACTTGTCCCTACGATGGCGACTGCGGGCGCCATTTCGACCCCAGCGCAATGGATGCCTCAGATGAAGCGTTCTTGAAAACGGCCATCGGCAAAAAAATGACATTCATGTTCCTGCACTGCCCCGCATGCGCAAGGACGTTCCAGTTCAATCCGGTCGCCTGGACAGCGCAGGCTTGCGAAGCCGTCGTCCCCAAGGCCGCCAAAGTAGCGAAGCAAAGCGGCAAGCAGCTGGAAAAATGGCTGGCAAGCGAAAAAGTGGCCCTGCCCCAGGCCTATCTCGAGCACCTGCGCAGCGGAAAGCCGCGTCCCGGCGTGGCGATTGTCAGCGATGAAGATCACTTCACGCTGTACAGCCTGGACGCGCTGTGTCAAGACGTCGAGGTGGATGGAACAAGGTATCTGGCAGTCAGGCAGCTGGCCGGCTTTGCGCAAACCCTGGCACAGGCGGCGGGCACGGATTCGAAGCAGGCAGCGCCGTTCAGTCTGGCCGAGCTGGCGGCCTGCCTGTCCATCGGCGAGGAAAACACGCGCATCCTGTTCATCGACAGCCGCGACAACGATGCATTGTGGATTTATCACCCTGACGGCGGCGATGTCGAAAAGACGCGGCTTACCGTGAGCGCCCTGACCGAACCTGGCGCCTCCTGAACGGCGCGACAGGCCGCAGATTCTGCGGCCTGCATCCATTCCAGCAAACAATATTAGAAAAACATGTTATTTTTCAAATAGTCGTCCCTAGACACTGGTTCCCCACAGCAATCCGTGGCACCATGGCTGCGCCGTTTTGCCTGCAAAGCGGCCTCCATCGGACCAACCAGGAAACCCACCATGTCGTCATATCGCACCTTCGCCAGCAGCATGCTGCTCGGCCTGGCCGCAGCGGGCATTGCCCATGCGCAAGCCCCCTCCCCTGCCGCCGCCAACACCGATCCCCATTTGTGGCTGGAAGAAGTCCTCGGCGACAAGCCGCTGGCCTGGGTCAAACAGCATAATGCCGTCACCACGAAGGAACTGGAAAGCCAGCCCGGCTTCGCAGCCCTGCAGGCGCGCCTGAAAACCATCCTCAACTCGAAGGAACGCATTCCCTACGTCAGCAAGGAAGGCGAGTATTACTACAATTTCTGGCGCGACGCCCAGCACGTGCGCGGCATCTGGCGCCGCACCACCCTGGCGCAGTACCAGCAGGCCGAACCCGCGTGGGAAACCGTGATCGATCTCGACCAGCTGGCCGCCGGCGAGAGTGAAAACTGGGTCTGGGGCGGCGCCTCCTGCCTGTATCCGAAGGGCGAACGCTGCCTGATTTCCCTGTCGCGCGGCGGCGGCGACGCCAAGGTGGTGCGCGAATACGACGTGGCGAAACGCGCGTTTGTCGACGGCGGTTTTACCCTGCCCGAAGCGAAGGGCAGCGCCAGCTGGATCGACCAGGATACCTTGTTCGTCTCCACCGATTTCGGCCCCGGCTCGATGACCAGTTCCGGCTACCCGCGCATCATCAAGGAGTGGCAGCGCGGCACGCCGCTGGCGCAGGCGAAAACCTTGTATGAAGCGAAACCCGACGACCTGAGCGCGGGCGCCTACAAGGATTTCACGCCCGGCCACGAACACCAGTTCATCGAGCGGCAGATCGTTTTCTACAGCGGAGAAATGTTCCTGCGCGACGGCGCCGGCTTGAAGAAAGTGCCGAAACCGGACGACGCCACGGCCTTCACCGTGCGCGATCAATTGATCATCACCCTGCGTTCGGACTGGAAGGTCAACGGCAAGACCTATGCGCAAGGCTCGCTGCTGGCCACGGATTTCAAGGCCTTCATGCAGGGCGGGCAGGCGCTGGAAGTGCTGTACGCGCCCACGGCCACGTCGTCGCTGGACAATGTCACGGCGACGAAGTCGGCCATCCTCGTGACCACCCTGGACAAAGTGAAAAACCGCCTGACGGAACTGCGCCACGTGAACGGCAAGTGGCAGCGCCGCGCCGTCGATGCGCCGAAACTGGGCACCCTGGCCGTCAGCGCGCTCGATCCCGTCGACTCCGACCAGTATTTCCTGACGGTAACCGACTTCCTCAATCCAACCACCCTGTACCTGGGCACGGCGCAGAGCGACAAGCGCACGAAAATCAAGTCGCTGCCCGCCTTCTTCGATGCCGCGCCGTACAAGGTGGAGCAGTTCGAATCGACGTCGAAGGATGGCACCAAAGTGCCGTATTTCGCCATCATGGGCAAGAAGACGAAGTTCGACGGCCGCAATCCCACCGTGCTGTATGGCTATGGCGGCTTCGAAGTGTCGCTGAAACCGAGCTACAGCGGCATCATCGGCGAAGCGTGGCTGAACAAGGGCGGCGTGTACGTGCTGGCCAATATCCGCGGCGGCGGCGAATTCGGTCCCCGCTGGCACCAGGCGGCGCTGAAGGAAAACCGCCAGCGCGCGTATGACGATTTCATCTCGGTGGCGCAGGACTTGATCAAGCGCAAGGTCACCAGTCCGCGCCACCTGGGCATCATGGGCGGCAGCAATGGCGGCCTGCTGACGGGCGCCGTGCTGGTGCAGCGTCCCGATTTGTTCAACGCCGTCGTCAGCCAGGTGCCGCTGCTCGACATGCGCCGCTATAACAAGATGCTGGCGGGCGCCTCGTGGATGGGAGAATACGGCGACCCGGATGTGGCGGAACAATGGGCATACATCAGCAAGTACTCGCCGTACCAGAACGTCTTCAAGGACAAGAAATATCCGCGCGTGCTGTTTACCACCTCGACGCGCGACGACCGGGTCCACCCTGGCCATGCGCGCAAGATGGTGGCAGAGATGGAAGAGCAAGGCCACGACGTGCTGTACTGGGAAAACACGGAAGGCGGCCATGCGGGTGCCGCCAACAACGACCAGCAGGCGCTGATGTGGGCGCTGACCTACACCTTCCTGCACGAGCAGCTGAAGTAAAGAAGTTGAAGTAAACGGGGCCCGACGGGCCTTGCGCAAGCAAAAACGCCTGCACCGGAGACTCCGGCGCAGGCGTTCTGCATTTGGCCTTTACTTTGCCTGCGCGCTGGGGCGCTCGGCGATGCGGTCGCGGTAGGCTTGCAGGTTGGATAAACCTTCCGCGCCGGGACGGTACTTCATCAGCCCGCGCGCGAATTCCAGCGCGCAGAAAGCCGTGATGTCGGCAATCGTAAACCGCTCGCCGGCGATGTAGGGCTGGCTGGCCAGCACCTGGTCCAGCCATTGCGCCGTTTCGCGCAGCTTGCCCGCCTGCGCCGTGGCGAAATCGGGAAACTGCGGGTTTTCCAGCGCCACCAGGGCCGGATGGCCGTGGCGCACCCAGTTGGCGGCGGCGCTGAACAGGTGCAGTTCCACGCGGCGGTCGGCCATTTCAATGAAGGCGCGCTCCTCGAAGCCTTCGCCCATCAGGTTCGGCTGCGGCTGCAAGCCTTCCAGATACGTGCAGATGGCGCGCGTCTCGGTCAGCACGCGCCCGTCGTCCAGCTCCAGCACGGGCACGCGGCCCAGCGGGTTTTTCGCCAGGAAGGCGGGATCGCGGTGCTGGCCCGCCATCAGGTCGAGCGCCACTTCCTCGATGCCGATAATGCCCTTCTCGGCGATGAACATGGTGACGCGGCGCGGATTGGGCGTGCGGGGGCTGATAGTCAGTTTCATGTGCAGGTCTCGTCTCGTTGTAGTGGTGGATGGTGTTGACAATCATCTGAAGGACTGGCCGGTGGCAGTACGGTCAGTCGCCCATCATACCAGCGCACCGCCATGGTGCGGCGCCCCTGGCGCGTTGACTTTGCCCCCGTTTCGCCTTAGATTGCTGTACGGGAACGCTGGCCTTCAGTTCCAGCGATGTCCCCCAACCGCCATCAACGCCCACGGCCTATCCGCCCGCCGGCGGGCGTTTTACTCATGAACGAAGGGCATACCATGCATCGCACACCGACTCCGCGTTTCCGCCGCAGCCAACTGGCCGCCGCCATCCTGGCACTGACCGCCGCCACCGCCTTCAGCCCGGGCCACGCCGCCCCGGCCGCCAGGCACGCCTCGGCCAGCCACGCCATCGGCACCACCACGCAGCTGCCGCGCGGCGTCACGCCCTTGCACTATGCGCTGTCGATCACGCCGGACGCCGCCGCCGCCACCTTCAAGGGCGCAGCGGCCATCAAGGTGGCCGTCGACACGCCGACGGCCAGCATCACCTTCAATGCCTTGAACCTGGCGTTTGCCGCCGCCGCCATCGAAGGCGCGGGCGGCAGCAAGCAGGTGACGCGCAAGATCGAGTTCGATGCGGACAAGCAGACGGCCACCGTGCATTTTGCCGAGCCGCTGGCCAAGGGCGAATACCTGTTGCGCATCGACTACAGCGGCAAGATCGGCACGCAGGCGACGGGCCTGTTCTCGCTCGACTACGACACGCCGCAAGGGCGCCAGCGCGCGCTGTACACGCAATTCGAAAATTCCGACGCGCGCAGCATGCTGCCGTCGTGGGATGAACCGGACTACAAGGCCACCTTCGCGCTGGACGTGATCGTGCCGAGCAGCCAGATGGCCGTCGGCAACATGCCCATCGCCAGCAGCGAAGAGCTGGGCAATGGCATGAAGCACGTGTATTTCGCCACCACGCCGCGCATGTCGACGTATCTGCTGTTCTTCGGCCTGGGCGACTTCGAACGGGCGACAAAGATGGCCGACGGCACGGAAGTGGGCGTCATCACGAAAAAGGGCGCGCTGGCGCAAAGCCGCTTCGCGCTCGACGAGTCGGCCGCCCTGCTGCGCGAGTACAACGATTATTTCGGCGTGCGCTATCCGTTGCCCAAGCTCGACAACATCGCCGCGCCGGGCCGCAGCCAGTTCTTCGGCGCCATGGAAAACTGGGGCGCCGTCTTCACCTTCGAATACGGCCTGCTGCTCGACCCGGCCATCTCGACCCAGTCGGACAAGGAAAACATCTACACCACCCTGTCGCATGAAATGGCGCACCAGTGGTTCGGCGACCTGGTCACCATGCGCTGGTGGGACGACCTGTGGCTCAACGAAGGCTTTGCGTCGTGGATGGAAAGCCGCACCACGGAGCGTTTGCACCCCGAGTGGAACACGGCCCTGTCCAACGTGGGCGGGCGCGAATCGGCCATGAGCCAGGACGCGCTGCGCACCACGCACCCGGTGGTGCAGCGCATCGCCACCGTGGAACAGGCCAGCCAGGCCTTCGACGGCATCACGTATCAAAAGGGCGAAGCGGTGATCCGCATGCTCGAAGCGTATGTGGGCGCCGACACGTGGCGCACGGCCGTGCGCAGCTACATGCGCAAGCATGCGTATGGCAATACGGTGTCGGACGACCTGTGGCGCGAAGTCGATGCGGCCGCGGGCAAGCCCGTCAGCGCCATCGCCCATGATTTCACCCTGCAGCCGGGCGTGCCGATGATCACCGTGGGCGACGCCGTGTGCAGGAAGGGCAGCACGCGCGTGACCCTGACGCAGACGGAATTTTCCAAGGACCAGCCGGACAAGAAGCCGCTGTCGTGGAAAGTGCCGGTGATCGCGTCGACCGTCGGCAACGGCAAGCTGGCCAAGGTGGTGCTCAAGAACGGCAAGGCCACCCTGAACGTGCCCGGCTGCGGCGCCCTGCTGGTGAATGCGGGCCAGAGCGGCTACTACCGCACCCTGTACGCGCCCGCCGGCACGCACGCGCTGGCGGGCAGCTTCGCGCGCCTGGCGCCGATCGATCAACTGGGCTTGCTGGCGGACAGCCAGTCGCTGGGCATGGCGGGCTTGCAAGACCCGGCCGGTTTCCTGGAACTGGTGAAAGCCACGCCCCTGTCGGCCGATCCGCAAGTGCTGGGCCGGGTGGCCGCATCGCTGAACGGCCTGTATGAGCAGTATGCGGGAGATGATGCCGCGCGCCAGCAGGCTTTCGGCCGCTTCGCCATGGCGCGCCTGGCGCCGATGATGGCGCAGACGGGCTGGGAAGCGCGCGCTGGCGAAGCGTCGAGCGTGGCGACCCTGCGCGGACGCCTGATTGCCATCCTCGGCGACATGGGCGAGCCCGGCGTGATCGCCGAGGCGCGCCGCCGCTACGCGGCCAGCGAGCAAGACCCGTCCGCCATGCCCGCGCCGCTGCGCCGCACCATCCTGGGCGTGGTGGCGCAGCATGCGGACGCCGCCACCTGGGAGCAGCTGCACGCCAGGGCGCAGCAGGAAAAGACGCCGCTGGTGAAGAACCAGCTGTACGACCTGCTGGCATCGAGCGATGATCCCGCCCTGGCGCAGCGCGCGCTGGCGCTGGCGCTGACGGATGAACCGGGCGTGACCAACAGCCCGGCCATGATCTCGCGCGTGTCGCGCACGCATCCGGAACTGGCCTTCGACTTTGCGCTGGCGCACCTGGAGCAAGTCAATGCGCGCATCGACGCCAGTTCGCGCAGCCGCTACTTCCCGCGCCTGGCAGCCGGCTCGGCGCAGCCGGAGATGATCGCCAAGCTGGAAGCGTACGCGCAGGCCAACCTGCCGGCCAGCGCGCGCGGCGACGCCGACAGTTCCGTGGCCGGCATCAAATACCGCATCAAGGTACGCGCCGAGCGCCTGCCGGCCGTCGATGCGTGGCTGGCAAAACAGGCCGGCTAAGTGGTTTCCCGGCGCCGCGGCGCCGGGAAGTGATGAAAACGCAGGCAAAAAAAAACCGGCTTCGCAAGGTGCGGTAGCCGGTTGAAACGCTGTTTCAGAGCGCAGGGATAAAACGGGAAAAACACATGAAAAAGTGGAAATCGTGCCGGTCATTGAGGTGTCCGGCAACCTTGCGCCCGGGGTTTCCGTGCGCCATGTGTCCACTATGCCAGTCCTTCATTGAGTCAGGCTTAGGACTTCATTAAATCCCCGCCCAATTCCTGCATTTCCCTTGCCCCGCCCTGCGGATCTTGCCATAAAACAATTTTTACATGTCTGGTGCCGATGGTTGAGCTCACCGGCTAAGCTGTTGAGTCATGCCTGCATCCTATCGCTCCCGGAACGTAGTGATTTGCGCACCGCATGCTGTGTGCCAACGAATGCATCATAACAGCGCCATATGACCGCCTTATGACGTAGCTCTAACATTGCGCGCGCGCCGCCGCGCGGATCGCGTACCATTCCCCCATCGCCCTTGTCCCTTCTGCCCTCATGTTCAGCCAGAACCGCCGCCCGCCCTCAGCCATCCGCACCGCCTTCCTGCTCGCCTGCGCCGTGCTGGCGTCCTGCACGCCCCTGCCTCCGGCGCCGGCTCCCGCGCTGGCCGTTCCTGCCGCCCCTGCCGCCATGCCCGCGCCCGCGTGGCAGCAGCCGGGCATGCAGCTGCTGCACATCGTGCCAGCAGAATCCCTGCTGACCATCACCGTGCGCCGCGGCGGCGCGCTGGCGCGGCTCGGGCATGACCACGTGGTGGCCAGCCGCACCCTGCAAGGCGTGGTGGCGCCCGCGCCGGGGCGCGCGCAGTTCCGCTTCCGCCTGGACGAGATGAGCGTGGACGAGGAAGGCTTGCGCCAGGCGGCCGGCCTGTCGACGACGCCGTCGGCCGACGCCATCGCCGGCACGCGCCACAACATGCTGGTGCGCGTGCTCGAGGCCGAGCGCTATCCGTGGGTCAGCATCGAGGCGCGCCGCACGGGCGACAAGCAGGTGCTCGATGCGGACATCACCCTGCATGGCGTGACGCGCGCGGTGCGCTTGCCCGTGCGGATCGAGCAAGCGGCCGATGGGCGCAGCCTGCAGGCCAGCAGCAGCCTGCTGCTGAAACAGAGCGACTTCGGCATCGTGCCGTTTGCCGTCCTGGGCGGTGCCATGGCCGTGCAGGATCAGATGGAACTGGCGTTCCGGATTACCGCCCGGCAAGACCTCAGCGCGCCAGGATCAGGCGTAAGCCCAGGCCGATGAAAATGGTGCCGGCCACGCGGTCCAGCCACAGGCCGGCGCGCGGGCGGCGGTTCAGCCACAGGCCGACGGCGCCGGAAAAATAGCCGAGCAGGCCGAACAGCACGCACGCCTGCGCCGTGAAGACCAGGCCCAGCTGCGCCGTCTGCCAGCTGGCATTGCCCTGGCCGGCAACGATAAACTGCGGCAGGAACGAGAGGAAAAACAGCACGACTTTCGGATTGATACTGTTGGCAAACAGCCCTTTGCCGAACAAACGCAGCAAGGACTCGTCGGGCAAGGCGGCCGCGCCATCGACTCTGGCGCCGCCACGGCTGCGCAAGGCGCCGATGCCCAGCCACACCAGGTACAGCCCGCCAGCCACTTTCAGCGCCGTAAAGGCCGTGGGCGAGGCGGCCAGCAGGGCCGATACGCCGATGGTCGCCAGCACGGTGTGCGTGAGGCAGCCAAGGGCGCAGCCCAGGCCGAAGGCCATGCCCTGGCGGCGCCCGCGCGCGACATGCCCACGCCCAGCACCATCAGGTTGTCGGGGCCGGGACTGGCGGTGATCAAAACGGCGGCGGCCAGGAAGGCCAGGAACTGGTCAGGACTGAGCATGAATATCTCGCAGGCAAAAGCCGACATGATACCGGAGCGGCCGCCATGCCGGCAGGGCAGGAAATTGCCCGTGTGTCACCGAGAGTCGATTAAAATGAGCACTCCACAGCAAACGGCGTTGCCGCCATTTCCCGCGCGACCACCACCCAATCCATCGATGCCAGCCCACCCGCCCCTTTCCCGCCACCGCGCTCCCAGCTCCCGCGTCTGCGCCTGGCTATGCGGCTGGCCGCTCCTGCTCGGCCTGCTGTTCGGTCTGCTGGGCCTGGCGGGCGCCGCGCAGGCGGCACCCTTGCCCCTGAGCAAGCAAGGCATCGCTCATCTGGATGATGGCGGGCAACTATTTCTCGCCAGTAATGACGCCGCGCCTGCCGATGCGGCCGCCCTGCCCGCCTGGCTGGCGCGCCAGCGCCCGGCCGGCCAGGTCGACCTGTTCGGCGGCGCCTACTGGCTGCATGCGCAGGTGCGCAACGACAGCGGCGAAGCGGCCTGGGTCATCGACCCGAACGACACCCTGATCGACCTGGTCGACGTCTACGTGTATGGCCCCGGGCCGCACACGCCGCCGCAGACCTTGCTGACGGGCTACCAGCGTCCGCACGAGTATTTGTTGCACTACGGCAGGAACGTGCAGCTGGCGCCAGGCGCCACGTATGACATCCTGATCCGCTTTTCCAGCCCTTATTACGCGCGCGCGCCCCTGTTCGGCGTGAAGACGCAGCAAGACTACCGCAAGCTGGTGGGCAAGGAAAACTTCCTGATGGTGGCGTCCATCGGCGCCTTGCTGGCGCTGGGCCTGTTCAATTTCTTCATCTTTTCCATCACCCTGGACAAAGCCTCGGCGTATTACGCGCTGTACGTGCTGATGTATGGCCTGGCCTGGGCCATGACCTTCCACGTCTTTGCCGACCTGTTCGACTGGCACCAGCTGCAGCTGCATTACGTGCCGTTTTTCCTGCTGCCCGTCTTCAGCACCCTGTTCTACATGCATTTCCTGCACCTGCGCGACTACTCGCCCCTGCTGTACCGCCTCAGCAAGGTCAACCTGGTGCTGCCCCTGCTGCTCTTGCCCAGCTGCTTCTTCGCCCTGTCGTATGCGCACACGCTGGCCACCATCGCCATCAGCATCTGGATGCTGCTCGCGCTCGTCTGCGGCATCGTCGTCTGGCGCCGCGGCTACCAGCCGGCGCGCTTCTTCGTGCTGGCCTTCGTCGCCCTGATGCTGCCCGGCTTTCTGATCCTGCCGGCCAACCTGGGCCTGATGCCGGCCATGGTGGCCAACGCCCAGCTGGTGACCTTGCTCGGCGGCACCTTGGACGGCTTGCTGCTGGCCTTTGCCTTGGCCGACCAGATCCGCCTGCTGCGCAACAACCTGGAACAGCGGGTGCAGGAACGCACCCTGGCGCTGACCCTCAGCAACGACGCCCTGCTGAAAGCCAAGGAGCACGCGGAAGTGGTCAGCCGCCACCGCATCGATTTTCTGTCCGCCATGAGCCACGACATCCGCACGCCGCTGGCCGGCGTGATCGGCATGCTGAAATTCGCCCTGCGCGACCAGTCCGTCAAGGGCCGCACGCAGGAATACCTGCGCATCGGCCTGCACAATGGCGTCTCGCTCTTGACCATTCTCAATGACATCCTCGATTTCTCGAAGATCGACGCGGGCAAGCTGACCCTGGAAACGGTGGATTTCGACCTGCTGGCGCTGATCGGCGACGCGGCCGGCATCGTGCAGGGCCAGGCCGACGCCAAGAGCCTGCTGCTGCGCCGCGAGCTGGCGCTGGACTTGCCCCGCTACGTGCGCGCCGATCCCACGCGCCTGCGGCAAATCCTCATCAACCTGCTGGGCAACGCGCTGAAATTCACAGCGAATGGCGAAGTGCTGCTGGAAGTGCGGCGCGCCCGCACGCCGCCGCGCCGCGATGGCCGCAGCGACATCGAATTCATCATCAGCGACACGGGCCCCGGCATCGACGCGGACACCTTGCCGCGCTTGTTCCAGAAATTCGAGCAGGCCGACCATTCCACCACGCGCCGCTACGGCGGCACGGGCCTGGGCCTGGCCATCTGCAAGGAACTGGTCGAACTGATGGGTGGCACGATCGGCGTGGAAAGCCGGGTCGGCATCGGTTCGCGCTTTCATTTCACCTTGCCGCTGACGCCCGGCAGCGCGCCCGCGGCCGATGCGCGCCGGCCGGCACGCCAGGCGCGCCATGCCTGCCGCCTGCGCATCCTGTGCGCCGAAGACGTGCGCACCAACCAGATCATCATCGGCACCCTGCTCGAAAGCATGGGCCATGACGTGACCATCGTGGAAAACGGCGAGCAGGCGCTACGCGCGCTGGGATCCGGCCCCTACGACTGCGTGCTGATGGATGGCCGCATGCCGGAAAGGACGGCGAACAGGCCGCGCGCCTGATCCGCGACGGCGGCAACGGCCAATTCCCCATTCCCGACGCGCACATTCCCATCATCGCCCTGACGGCCAACGCCAGCGAACATGACCGGCAACGCTACCTGGCCGCCGGCATGGACGACTTCCTCAGCAAGCCCGTCGACGAAGCGCTGCTGTTCGAGAAAATCGACGCCGTCATCGACCTGCTGCTGGCGCGCGGCCACGCCCTGCCGCCCGCTGCGTCCGCCGGGGACGACACGCTGGCGCGCCAGTTCGGCCTGGACGACGCCGGCGGCGCGCAGGCGCAAACGCCGGCGCCGGCCGATCCCATGACGGCGCCCGTGCACATCCTGCCGCTGGCGGGCCTGTCGCCGCAGCACTTGCAGCGCATCGCACAAGCGTTTTTGACGGAAGCGCCGCGGCGCCTGGACCTGGCTTGCCACGCCGTGCGCGACGGCAATGCCAGCGCAGCGGCCGCCGCCTTCCACGCCTTGAAAGGCAGCGCCGGCTACCTGAGCCGCCCCACCCTGCACGGCCTGTGCCACCAGATGGAAACCCTGGCCTCGAACGGCCAGCTCGATAACGTGGAGCAATTCCTGCCGCAGCTGCAGGCGGCGCTGGAGGTGGCGCGGCGCGACCTGGAAAATCAGCCTGGAGCCTGAGGCAGCCAGCCACGCGATTGCAGCCACGCCAGCAACAGCCGCGGCCAGGCGGCCGGCTCGCTGCCCGGCTTGCCCAGGCCCCAGCCATGGCCGCCGTGCCGGAACTGATGCAGCTCAAACGGCACGCCCGCGCGGCCCAGGGCGGCGGCCATCAATGTACTGTTTTCGGGCGGCGACACGCGGTCATCGAGCGCCTGCGCGATGAAGGCGGGCGGCGTGCGCGCATCGACGTGCCATTCCACCGACAGCGCATCGCGCGCCGCCTGCGTGGGGCGAGCGCCCAGCAGCTCTTTCTTCGCATGCGTCGTGTCGAACGGCGGCTGCATGGTCAGCACGGGGTACAGCAGCACGACGAAATCGGGCCGCGCCGATACGCCATCGATCGCATCAGCGGGCGCATACAGGGCGGCGTCCGGCTGGACGGCCGTCATGCCGGCCAGGTGCGCGCCGGCGGAAAAACCCAGCATGCCGATGCGCGCCGGGTCGATGCGCCACTCGGCGGCGCGCGCGCGGAGCACGCGCATGGCCCGCTGGCCATCCTGGAACGGCGCGGCAACGCCGCCGCCCTCCCGCGGCAGGCGGTACACGAGTTCAAACGCCGTGATGCCCTGCGCCTGCAGCCAGGCGGCGGCCGGTCCGCTTTCCTTGCCCGCCTCGATATGCGCATAACCGCCGCCGCTGACCAGCAGGATGGCCGTGCCGTTCGGCTGCGCCGGGCGGTGCACGATCAGGTAAGGCTGCTCCACCTGCGTGATGGAACCCCTGGCGCTGGCGCGCTGCGGCCCCGGCGCCGCGCCACCGGGCGGCGCGCCTGGCCACAGGAAAATCGAGCCGCCGGCGCGGCGCCCGCGTGCAGGTGGATCAGGACAAGACACAGCAGCATCAGGCCTTGCATGACTAGAAATCCGTCTCGCCCTGGATCACGGCCGGATAGCCCGTCATGGCGCGCGAAGTCTGCATGCCGGCCATCACGGCCGCCTCCACGCAGCCCGCATTGATGCCCGTCCTGATCCAGTCGCCCGTCAGGAACAGGTTACTGAAGCCCGACTGGTCGGTGGCCAGCCGGTACTGCGTGCTGTTCACCACCGACATCACGTAGCGCTCGGACGGGTCGACGTTGGCGCGCCAGTACTGGCTGTCGAAGCGCGCCGGCCCGGTGCCCTGCTTCGCGTCGACCAGCCATTGCCACGGGAACGCGCCCGGCGCGCCCGCCTCGGGCCACAGCGCGCCGATCTCGCGTTCCAGCTGGTGCAGCGCGCCCTGCTTCGCCCTGGCCGCGCAGCGGGCGGGGAAATCCGTATCGGTGACGGGCGGGTAGCTGTCGACGGGGAAGGCGCTGCAAAAATACGAGACGTTTTTCGGTTCCAGCCCCGCCGGCCAGTCCTCGTGCGCCAATAGTTGATCCATCGGTGCCCACGTATCGTACGGCTCCGTGAAGGCCGACAGCACGGGCTGCTGGCCCTTCGGCTGCGTGGTCCAGCCCATCTGCGCCAGGTTTTTGTTCAGCCACACCTGATAAGCCTGCGTGGCCACCGTTTTCACCTTGTCCGATGCCAGTTGCAGGGCCGGACTTTGCGCCAGCAGCTGCGGGCACAGGGCCGGCAGTGAGCCGATGGAAATGCCGAACACCACCTTGTCAAAATCCACGCCCTTCTTCAGGATCGTGGCGGGCAGCTGCCGGCCGAACGCTTGCTGGTATTGCTGCGGCCAGTCGCTCCAGTACGATTCCAGGTTGACTTCCTGCCCTTGCAGCAGCGCCGCTTGCGCTGGATCAAGCTGCGCATAGTCGGGCGCGCTGGGCCAGCAAGCCAGGCCCTTGACGTCGACCAGCGGCGCATAGCCGGCTGCCGGATCCTTCAATTGCACCTGCTGCGTGATGCGGATGCTGTCGATGTCGCCCGCGCCCGGCACCAGTTCCTCCACGCGCTGGAAGAACTTGAATTCCACGCCCCGTTTTTTCAGCACCTCGTACAGCGGCGTAAAAATCGTGTCGCCCATGCCGGCCTGCATCTTGAACATGATGCCGCCCTTGTAGGCCAGGCCGATGCGCGCCATCGCCCGCAGCAAGGTGCCCGCCTCGATGTTCGGCTTGGCGAAATCGCCGCCCTCGTAGGCGAACACCAGGTCGTAAAAGCCGCGCACGGGCGCCGAATTGACGCTGAACTGCTCGTCGCCGCCATGTTTTTTGAGCCAGGCACGGAAATCGATGTCGTTGATGACGTCGAAGCCGTGCTTGAACACGCCATCCTCGAACATGCCTTTCATGACCGTGATGCCCAGGTCCAGGCAGGTGAACAGGCGGCGCAATTCATCGTCGCCATCGATCAGGGCGCGGTAGCGCAGGCGCAGCCAGGCGCGGATGCCGTTCAGGGTGCTGGCCAGCAGCTGGTGGCGGGCCTGGTCGTGGCGCGTGGAATCGGGCGCCAGGTCGGCCACCAGGGCCGCCAGCGCGCCCACGGACAGGCCCACGTCCAGCCCCAGTTCATCGGCCTGCCCCACCACTTCATCGGCCAGGCGGCGCAGCCAGCCCGGCCACACGCCTTCGCCCTGCGATGCACTGGCACGCACGATGCGCGCATCGGCATCGGCCACCTGCCGGATCTGGCGCAGCCACTGCTCGATCCAGCCCACCATGGCGATGGCCATCTGCCACAGCGTGATGTCTTCGCCGCCCTCGCCCGGCTCGCCCGGCAAGGTGGGAAAGACGATCGACCAGTTGCGCCACTTGCCCTTGACGTCTTCCGACAGGGCCACGTAATCGTGCTGCTTGAAAGCGTCGCGCCAGGTGGCCAGCGGCGATCCGGGCGGGCGCTCCAGGCTGGCATACGCTTCCTTGATCATCCTGAAGGCGTTCGCGTAGAAGCCGAACCAGATGTGCAAGCCGTGTTCCTCGATGCGCTGGCCCGCCTGCGCATTGCGCCCGCTGGCGCCCTTGCCGCCCAGGCGCCAGCCCAGCTGGTAGACGGTAATGGCGTGCCGGTTTTGCCAGCCCGGCTGGTTCGTCAAATAATACGCCGCCGTCATGGCGGCCACGCCGCCGCCGAGGATGGCGATCTTTTCCGGCGCGATGCGCGAGTTGTCGACCAGCTCCTCGCCCGGCATGGCCGTGAAGTCGAAATTGACGTTGAACGGCAAGATCGCCGCCTGCGGCCCCAGCTGCAAACCCAGGGTCTGGTCCAGCGGGAAGCTGTCGAAAGCGTGCACCGTGCATTCGTATTCATAGCCGAGCAGGCGCGCGCTGTGCAGGCGGTTGATCTCGGCCGGCGCGGCCACCAGGGCCTGGTACACGGCTTTCACGCCCGCGCTGTCGGGGAATTGCTTGAGGAATATCTGGTCGATGCGTGGATTGCGCAGCAAGGACAGGATATCGGCCCAGCCGGCCTGGTCCATGTCGAAGAAATCGGAGATGGAGAGGAAAATCTGGAATGCCTGCTCGATGAGTTCCAAAAAGCTGTTGACGGGTTTGTGCGGCCCCGTCTGCACGGTGGCATTGACTTCGAGCAGCGGGTGCAGGGCCAGTTTCGTTTCCGGCGAGAAATGCTGGAAACCCTTGGCGGCGACGGAACAGCGCAGCGGCTCGCTGCCGGCGGCGGGAATCTCGTAGTCGCACAGGTATTTCGGATAGCCGAACAGTTCGCGCCCGTTGATCAGGGCCATCGCGTCATCGACAAAAATATGGCATGGATACCAATAGATATGCGCGAGCTTGCCCGCCGCATCCATTTCGCCCACCATGATCCAGGTGACGATGTCGACTTCCGTGATCCAGCCCTTGGCCTGGTCGACGGGGTTGCTTGAATCCGCATGGTTGACGCGCGTAAACGTCAGCATCACGTACGTACGGCGACAGGGCTTTCAGGGTCATCTTGCTGCCTGCCACCTGGTTCAGGGTGGTATTCACGGTCGCTTGCAATTTCGCCAGATCGCCGCGGACAAAATAGCCGTACATTTCCGACTGTTTCAATTGCAGCGGCGCATGCATCATCACCGAACCGCCCTGATAGATATACGAAGGTCTTGCCGAAGGTGTCGCCGTCATTGCCCTGTCCCCTTTAAGTTTCATTCAAACAAGATTTCTACAGTGTATTTGAGAAAGATCAATGAATGATATGAAATAAATTAAAGGATTTGCCAAGATGCATAGGCTCAGCCGGAAGGGGCAGGGACAAGCGTGAGGCAAGCGGCAGCCATCCGGTGTAGGATGGATCATCCGTGCAAAGCAGGCGAACTGACCCTGAAATGATTACTACCGACTACGTATCCACCTATTCCGGCAACCGCTTTTATCCCTTGCGCCCGCATATCGACAAGGTCGCCATCGAAGACATCGCCCACGGCCTCGCGTACCAGTGCCGCTTCAATGGACAGACGCAAGTGTTTTATTCGGTCGCCCAGCACAGCCTGATCGTCGCCGAGCTGGTGCCGCCCCCTTTGCGCCTGGCCGCCCTGCTGCACGACGCGGCCGAAGCCTACCTGGGCGACATGGTGAAGCCCTTGAAAGTGCTGCTGCCGGAATTTGCCGTGCTGGAAGACAAGGTCAGCGCCATCATCGCCGCCACGTATGGCCTGGATTTTTCCGACTACGCCCCCATCAAGCGGGCCGACCTGATCGCGCTGGCCACGGAAAAGCGCGACCTGATGCCGCACTCGGCCGAGCGCTGGGCTTACCTTGACGGCATCGCCCCCTTGCCCGGTATAATCGAGGCCATGGGCCCGGCCGAAGCCAAGCAGCGCTTCCTGCATGCGTTTGCCCGGCTGAGCGGGCTTGGGCTTGCGGCATGACGGCGTTTGCCCAGCCTCGCGAACGGGCGCTAAGCCCCGGTTTTTGCACGGCTTTTTTAGATATCCACAGCAACTGTGGATAAAGTTGTTGATAAGCCCCTCTTGACAAGCCGCAACGCCAGTATTGATGCGGGTTTCAATAATTTGCTGATTTCACAGGCAATTTTTTACCCCAATGAAATCAATGACTTAGGACCATGGGTTTGCGCCAACGCAAAGTTATTCGACAGCCATGAAAATATATTTTGCTGTGCATAAGCAATCCTGCCCAGACCGTCTTGCCTGAACAGCATTATTTTGACAAACCCCGCAGACTGGCATAGTGTGGAGTGAGCGAGCACGATCAACGGTGGATAAACGCATGAATATGGATAGCGACAGTTCCGCCAAGGGGGCGGACGAACCGGACTGGCTGGTCGATGAGCCGCTGGAACGGGCAAATGCGGCGGCAGAGACTGCCAACGCAACACCATGGCGCGTGCTGATCGTCGATGACGATGTCGACGTGCACGTGGTGACCAAGTTCGCCCTCAGCCAGGCCAGCTTCCAGGGCCGCAGGCTGAGCTTTCTGCACGCCTACTCGGGCGCCGAGGCGTTGACCTTGCTGCGCAGCACATCCGATATTGCCGTGGTGCTGCTCGATGTCATCATGGAAACCCAGGATGCCGGCCTGCAAGTGGCGCGCCAGGTGCGCGAAGACTTGCACAACAGTGCCGTGCGCATCATCCTGCGCACGGGCCAGCCTGGCCAGGCGCTGGAACACCGCATCATCATCGACTACGACATCAACGATTTCTGGTGCAAGACCGACCTCACCACGCGCAAGTTGTTTACTACCGTGATCGCCTCGCTGCGCACCTACGCCACCTTGCGCGAAGCGCAGCAACAGCTTGCCGAACTGGCCGCCGCCCTGGCCCAGTGCGGCGATGCGCCACCGGCGCCAGCCGGCGGCACGCCCTGATCGGGCGCAGCTACTTTCAGTCATAAAACAAGAGTACTGGATGGGCATACAGGCTTGTGCCCTGCCCCATTTTGGCCCATCTTGCCAACCCTTTGCATGGACTGAACGACCCCGATTTCCTAAGTGGCGGATTGTTAAGCGCTTTTTCAGATATCCACACGGACTGTGGATATCTTTGTGGATAAGCGCCTATTGACAGCCTTCAAAGCCACAGCCCGTGCGGCTTTCAATAAACTGCTCAATCAAACAGCAAAAATAAAATCCATTAAAATCAAACACTTAGAAAATCACACATAATCACAAGAAAATTATTTCGCCAATTTCGCTAACTCATCATTTGTGCATAACTGAGCCATAGTGATCAATCCGACAATATCGGACTGCGGCCACCGGCAACACAGTTGCCGTGCGGATACTCAATGCACGGTCTGGCGGCGCTGCTCCGGGTGCAGCAGCACGCGCTCGATCAGTTCGGGGGCGATATTGTATGACTTCAGGTATTCCAGCGCGCACAAGGTACTGAAGGCCGCCTGCACGGCAATGCCCAGATCGACGATGTCGGACATCTTCTGGTCGACGCGGGCGTGCCGCACCGCGGGGTTGACGGGCATATGCAGCGTTTCTGTGGAATGAGGCATGATAAGCAACTCCTGCGTAGGGGACGGAGAGATGAAATGGCGTAGCGGTGCGAACCGCGCCAGCGGACAGGGACAGCGGTCATGTTGCCGCTCAAAGTATTGCCGATAAACTCACGATGTCAATGGCAGGGAAACATGAGCCACGGTTTTTTTCTTGCAGGCACAAGCAAAGCCGAAAGCGGTGGACAAGCCCGCTCGGCCACGGCGATAATCAGCCATGCCCTCGCCTTCGCCCCTTCCGCCCGACCCGTCCCGCCCGCAGCCCGCCTCGCTTGCCGACCTGTTCTTCTCGTTCACCTGGCTGGCCCTGCAGGGGTTCGGCGGCGTGCTGGCCGTGATCCAGCGTGAAATGGTCGAGCGCAAACGCTGGCTGACGCAGGAGGAATTCCTGGAAGACTGGGCCGTGGCGCAAATCATGCCGGGGCCGAATGTCGTCAACCTGTCGCTGATGGTGGGCGGACGCTATTTCGGTTTGAAAGGCGCGCTGACGGCGCTGGCCGGCATGCTGGCCGTGCCCCTCGTCATCGTCTTGCTGCTGGGTGTGCTGTACACGCGCTTTGGCGACAACCCGCAGATGGCGGGCGCCCTGCGCGGCATGGCGGCCGTGTCGGCCGGCATGATCGCCGCCACAGGCGTAAAGCTGGCGACCGCGCTGGCCAGGCATCCGCTGCCCCTGTGGCTGACCTTGCCCATCGCCGTGCTGGGTGTGCTGATGGTGGCGATCTTCCGCTGGCCCCTGCTGTACATCCTGCTGGGCCTGGGCGGCATCGGCTGCCTGCTGACGTACCGGAAGCTGTCCGCATGACGCCGCCATTGCAACTGGTGTTGAGCGCGGGCGACTGGCTGAACCTGTTCGGCCACTACCTGATGCTGTCGCTGATGTCGATCGGCGGCGCCATTTCCACCACGTCCGAAATGCACCGCTTCCTCGTCGAACAGCATGGCTGGCTGACCCCAGGCGCAATTCAACGAGTCGATCGCCATCGCGCAAGCCGCCCCCGGCCCCAACGTGCTGTTCGTCGCCCTGATGGGCTGGAACGTGGGCATGAACGCGGGCAGCTACACGGCCGCTTACCTCGGCGTATTCATCACGATGGTGGGCATCATGCTGCCCAGCACCACCCTCACCTACGTGGCGGCCCAGTGGGGCTACCGCAACCGCGACCTGCGCCCCGTGCGCGCATTCAAGCAAGGCATGGCGCCCATCGTCGTCGCCCTCCTGATTTCCACGGGCATGATCCTGGGCGGCGCCAACCACGACATCCGCACGGACTGGCCCCTGTGGAGCCTGTCCATCGTGGCCGGCCTGATCATCTGGCGCACGAAGATCCATTTATTGTGGCTGCTGGCGGGCGGTGCGATCCTGGGCTGGCTGCAGCTCGTCTGACCTTACACGGCCAGGTGGCGCTTCACGTCCTCGCCATCCATCTGCGCCGCCTTGCCACTGGCCACCACCTGCCCCCGCGACAGCACAATGAAGTCGTCGGCCAGCTCGCGGGCGAAATCGAAATATTGCTCGCACAGCACGATGGCCATGTCGCCGCGCTGTTTCAACAAGGAAATGACCCTGCCGATATCCTTGATGACGGAGGGCTGGATGCCCTCGGTCGGCTCGTCGAAGATGATCAGCTGCGGCTCGGCCAGCAGGGCGCGGGCGATGGCCAGCTGCTGCTGTTGCCCGCCCGATAAATCACCGCCGCGCCGCTGCAGCATCTCCTTGAGCACTGGAAACAGCTCGTACACGTGGGGATCGATGCGCGCCGCTTGCCTGCCCCGTTTCACCGCCATGCCCATCAGCAAGTTTTCCTCGACCGTCAGGCGCGCAAAGATATCGCGTCCCTGCGGCACGTAGGCGATGCCCAGCTTTGCGCGCGCATGCGGCGTCATTTTCGTGATGTCGCGCCCCTGGAACACCACCGTGCCCTGCGCCACGGGCAGCACGCCCATCAGGCATTTCAGCAAGGTCGTCTTGCCCACGCCATTACGCCCCAGCAAGGCCAGGCATTCGCCCTTGCGCGCCGACAAGTTGATGCCGCGCAAGGTGTGCGAGGAGCCATAGTATTGATTTAACTGTTGTACTTCCAGCATAGTCTGTGATCTCCCCTATTACCTTCCCAGATAGACTTCGATGACGCGCTCGTCCGCTTGCACCTCGTCCATGCGCCCCTGCGCCAGCACGGCACCTTCATGCAGCACGGTGACGATGCCTTGCCGGGCGATTTCCGTGACGAACCCCATGTCGTGCTCGACCACCATGATCGAATGTTTGCCGCGCAATTCATTGAGGAGTTCCGCCGTGCGCGCTGTTTCCGCGTCCGACATGCCGGCCACGGGCTCGTCCAGCAAAATCAGCTGCGGCTCCTGCATCAGCAGCATGCCGATTTCCAGCCACTGCTTTTGCCCGTGCGACAGCAAACCGGCCGGCCGCGCCTCGTGGCCATGGAGGCGGATCAAACGCAAGACCGCTTCGATCCTGCCCGCCTGCTCGGAAGACAGGCGCGCAAACAGGGTGGGCGCCACGCGCTTGTCCATCTTCATCGCCAGTTCCAGGTTGTCGAACACCGTGTGCTGCTCGAACACGGTGGGCCGCTGGAACTTGCGGCCGATGCCGGCGTGGGCGATCTGCGCTTCCGTCATGGTCGCCAGATTCATGGTCTGGCCAAACCATGCCGTGCCGGACGTGGGCCGCGTCTTGCCCGTGATCACATCCATCATCGTCGTCTTGCCCGCGCCGTTAGGGCCGATGATGCAGCGCAACTCACCCACGGAAATATCGAGGCTCAGCTTGTTGATGGCCTTGAAGCCGTCAAACGACACGCTGATGTCTTCCAGATACAAAATGGCGCCATGCGTCGTATCGACGCCCTCGCCTTTTACGCGCGAGTACGTGGGGCCAGCCTCGGTGCTGGCCATGCCGGGCAACATGCGGATGCTCATGCGGCCTCCTCTGCCACGGGGGCTTGCGTTTGATCTTGCGCAACACGCCCAGCATGCCTTGCTGCATGAACAGGGTGACGCCGATGAACAGCAAGCCCAGCGCGAACAGCCACAGTTCCGGCAAGGCTGCCGTGAACCAGCTTTTCAAGCCGTTGACGGTGAAGGCGCCCAGAATCGGGCCGATTAAAGTCCCCCGCCCGCCTACCGCCACCCACACGACCATCTCGATGGAGTTGGCGGGCGACATCTCCGACGGATTGATGATGCCCACTTGCGGCACGTACAGGGCGCCGGCAATGCCGCACAGCACGGCCGACAAGGTCCACACAAACAGCTTGAACCACAGCGGGTTGTAGCCGAGAAACATCAAGCGCGCCTCGCTGTCGCGCACGCCCTGCAGCACCCTGCCCAGTTTCGAGCGGACGATGGCGCGCGCGCCCACCAGCGCCGCCAGCAGGAAGGTGAGCGTCAGCAGGAACAGCACGGCCCGGGTGGCGGGCGCCGTGATGCTGTGGCCCAGTATCGTCTTGAAATCCGTGAAACCGTTGTTGCCGCCAAAGCCAGTGTCATTGCGGAAGAACAAGAGCATGAAGGCATACGTCATCGCTTGCGTGATGATGGAAAAATACACGCCCTTGATGCGCGAGCGAAAGGCAAAGTAACCAAACACGAAGGCCAGCACCCCCGGCACCAGCACGACGAGGGCCATGCAGTACCAGAAATGTTCCGTGAAGGCCCAGTACCAGGGGTAAGTCTTCCAGTCGAGAAAGACCATGAAATCGGGCAAGCTGCTGTGGTACTGGCCCTGGTCACCGATGGCGCGCATCAGATACATGCCGTGCGCATACGCGCCCAGGGCAAAGAACACGCCGTGTCCCAGCGACAGGATGCCCGTGTAGCCCCAGACGAGGTCCAGCGCCAGCGCTGCCAGCGCGTAGCACATGAACTTGCCCACCAGCGCCACCGTGTAGGCGGACACGTGCAAGGCATGCCCTTCGGCAAATGCCAGATTGAAAATCGGCAACAACGCCGCCAGTAATGTACAGGCGGCAATCGCCAGCCAGACGGGCCGCGTGAACAGGCCAGGCTTGGATTGATATGAGGTAATCATTCGACGCTGCGTCCCTTCATGGCAAACAGGCCCTGCGGCCGGCGCTGGATGAAAATGATGATGAATATCAAAATGGCGATCTTCGCCAGCACGGCACCCGCCACCGGTTCGAGGAATTTGTTGACTTCGCCCAGTCCCAGCGCGGCGATCACGGTGCCGGCCAGCTGGCCCACGCCACCGAGCACCACCACCATGAAGGAATCGACGATGTAGCTTTGGCCCAGGTCCGGCCCCACATTGCCCAGCTGCGACAGAGCCACGCCGCCGAGCCCGGCGATGCCGGACCCGAGGCCGAACGTGAGCATGTCGACCTTGCCCGTGGCCACGCCCACGCAATCGGCCATGCGGCGGTTTTGCGTAACGGCCCGCACGAACAGTCCCAGCCGTGTCTTGTTCAGGATCAACCACACGGCCACGACGACGATGACGGCGAAGACGATGATGGCCAGCCGGTTGTACGGCAGCACGAGGCCGCCCAGCACGGTGACACCGCCCGACATCCAGGCCGGGTTGGCCACTTCCACGTTTTGCGCGCCAAAGATGGTGCGGACCAGCTGCATGAGGATCAGGCTGATGCCCGAGGTGGCCAGCAGGGTTTCCAGCGGCCGCCCGTACAACCAGCGGATCACCGTGCGTTCCAGCATCACGCCCACCAGGCCGGCAACAAAAAAGGCGGCCGGCAAGGCGGCCAGCAGATACGCATCCTGCAGGCCGGGCAAGTAAGTGCGGAAGAACAGCTGGCACAGGTAGGTCGTGTAAGCGCCTATCATCAGCAATTCGCCGTGCGCCATGTTGATGATGCCCATCAAGCCGAACGTGATGGCCAGCCCCAGCGCGGCCAGCAGCAGCACGCTGCCCAGGGAAATGCCGTAGAACACATTGCCGGCCAATTCCATGCGCGCCACTCTGCCCTTGATCTGGCGCATGGTCTCGATGGCGGCCAGCTGCACGGCTTCGTCCGGTTCACCGCCCTGCTCCAGCATGGCTTGCAGCACGGGCAGCAGGCGCGCATCGCGCTGCTGCCGGCCAGCGCCTGCACGGCGGCCTTGCGCGTGGCGGCGTCGGGTGCATGCAGGTTGGCGCTGGCGATCAGCACTTGCAATAGTTGTTGAATTTCAGCGTCGCTTTCCCGCGCCAGCGCGGTGCGGATCAGGGGGAGCTGCGCGGGGTCGACCGCCTTTTGCAAGGCTTGCGCGGCGGCCAGGCGGGCGCTGCGCTCCGGCGCCAGCAGCTGCAAACCCGACAAGGCGCCTGCCACAGCCGCGCGCAAGCGGTTGTTGACCATCACGCCGTCGATGCCTTCCGGCAGCGGCACGTTCCGGCCGCTTGCCGGGTCATATGCCTGCTCGCCCTCGACGATATACACCTTGCCGTCGGGTGCGGCATACAAGGCGTCGTCCTGCAGCGCCTGCAGCACCTTGGCGGCCTCGGGCGTGGCCAGGGCGGCGATCTGCGCGACGGCGGCGACCCTGGCGTCGGAATCGTCGCCGGCCAGCGGCTTGAGCAATTCTGGTGGGATGGCGGCCTGCGCCATGGACGACAGGCACAGGCAGGCGAAGACCAGCAGCGATGTGAATAGCCTCATTGATATCCCGGGAAAGCGTTGATGGTCGGCGCCACCGGACACCTGCCCGATGGCGCTGGCGTGGCTTTTACAGCTTCTGCTTACCCTCATTACCCTTGATAAACGGGCTCCACGGCTGGGCGCGTATCGGTTCCTTGGTTTTCCACACGACATTGAATTGCCCATCGGCCTTGATCTCGCCGATCATCACGGGCTTGTGCAGGTGGTGGTTCGTCGCATCCATGGTCAGGGTAAAGCCCGATGGCGCCTTGACGCTCTGGCCCGCCATGGCGGCGATCACCTTGTCCGTGTCCGTCGATTTGGCCTTTTCCACGGCTTGCGCCCACATGTGGATGCCGACGTAGGTCGCTTCCATCGGGTCGTTCGTCACCACCGAAGCCGCGTTCGGCAGCTTCTGCGCCACCGCATACGCTTTCCACTGCTTGATGAAGGCCGTGTTGACGGGATTCTTGACGGATTCGAAATAATTCCACGCTGCCAGATGGCCCAGCAGCGGCTTGGTATCGATGCCGCGCAGCTCTTCCTCGCCCACGGAAAACGCGACGACGGGCACGTCCGTGGCTTTCAAGCCCGCATTGCCCAGTTCCTTGTAGAACGGCACGTTCGAATCGCCATTGATGGTGGAAATGACGGCCGTCTTGCCGCCCGTGGAAAACTTCTTGATGTTGGCGACGATGGTTTGATAGTCGGCATGGCCGAACGGCGTGTAGACCTCGCTGATATCGCTATCCTTGACTCCCTTGCTTTTCAGAAAGGCGCGCAAGATCTTGTTGGTGGTGCGCGGATACACGTAATCCGTGCCCAGCAGCACGAAGCGCTTGGCCCCGCCCCCATCCTTGCTCATCAGGTATTCCACGGCGGGAATCGCCTGCTGGTTCGGTGCGGCGCCCGTATAAAACACATTCTTTTCCAGCTCCTCGCCCTCGTATTGCACCGGGTAAAACAGCAGGCTGTTGAGTTCCTTGAACACCGGCAACACCGACTTGCGCGACACGGACGTCCAGCAGCCGAATACCACGGCCACTTTATCCTGCGCCACCAGCTGTCTCGCTTTTTCCGCAAACAGAGGCCAGTTCGAGGCGGGATCGACGACGACGGCTTCCAGCTTCTTGCCCAGCACGCCGCCCTTGGCATTGATCTCGGCAATCGTCATCAGCGCCACGTCCTTCAGCGACGTTTCGGAAATGGCCATGGTGCCCGACAGGGAGTGCAAGATGCCCACTTTGATGGTATCGGCGGCCAGGGCTGCCTGCATGTAAGTGGACGTGGCCAGGGCCAGTGCGCCGGCGGCGGCCGCTTTCAGGATGATGCGTCGTGACATGGGGACTCCTGTGATGGGTTCGTGGGGGTCTAGCTGGGCTTGCGATGTTGTTAAAGCAGAATGCATGCCAGCGCCAAGAGGTGTACGCCATGGTGCAAGCGGCTCTCGCCGCACGAAAAAAAACCTGGCTGCACAAGGACTGTGCAGTCAGGTTTCAAATTGCAGTAAAACGGTGCGCCGGAGGTTTTAATGCTTGCGCATCAATCCTTGCGCGGCAAGCCTCTCAAGCGGCGCCAGCCCTTGCGGCCCAGCGGGAACAGCAGCACGAATGCGATCAGCCACGGCAGGATGTAGGCCATGGCCGTGATGGCGTTGGCCACGCCTTCCGACAGGTTTTCCGTGAAATTGCCCAGCGCGCGCTTGACGGGGCGCCAGAACGATTGCTTGCCTTCGGCGCTGATGGTCACGTTCAGCAAGTCCGTATCGATGCGCTGCATCAACAGGGCATTGGCGGCCGTCGCCTGCTCCAGCTCCACTTGCACGGTGGCCAGTTCCTTGCTCACTTGATCAGGGCGTCGACGTTCGTGCCCGAGCGCTTTTCCAGGTCCTGCAGCTGCGCCTGGTATTGCCTGAGCATCTCCAGGCGCTTCTTGCTGTCGAGCACAGGACGGCCCAGGTCTTCCACCTTGGTGCCCTGGCTGGTGACGTCGCCTTCCGCCGCGACCAGCGCGACGAGCTTTTTGATGCCGGCCGGCTTGGCCCGCATGCTGATGCGCGCATGCACGTAGCGGCCACTGTCGACGCTGGAATCGAGCAGCAAACAGCCGTTTTCCGTATCGGCCTTGCAGGCGGCGACGACTTTTTCATACAGGGGCCGCACTTGCGCCTCGCTCGTATCGACGCTGACATTGTGTTCATAGGCAAGAAACTCGCTGCCCTTTTCCTTGCCGTCGAGACGCGCGGCGCTCGATTGCCCGCCGCTCTCGCCCTTGCCGCCGCAACCGGCCAGCAACATCAGGCCTAGCAGGCCAACATACACTTTTTTCATGATTTCTTTCTTGAGATTATTTTTTCAGCGGCAACAATTCGATATCGGGCAAGTGCGCGGCCACGTCCTGCACGGTCGCATGGCCGGTCAGCGATGCGATCACCTGGGGCAGCGGTGCCGGCCAGATTTCCGGCAGATCGCGCTCTTCCGGCGCCAGCACGGGAAACGCCAGTTGCTCCTGCGGCGGCGTAAAGGCGGCATTGACCCCGGGCTTGTTGCCGCGCGCATCGATGCGGTACCAGCCAAATTCTTGCAAGTACACGGCATTCAAGCCGTGCAGGCAAAACGGCGGCCCGATTTCGCCCACGGCCAGGCGCTGGTAGCACAGGCCGGCGGGAATGCCGTTGGCGCGCAGCAGCGCGGCCAGCAGATGGCTCTTCGCATAACAATAACCCGTGCCATGCTGCAACACGTCGGAAGCGCGGCAGGTGACGGGATTGCGCTGGTAATCCCAGCTGTGGGCGATCTCGTCGCGCACGAAGCTAAAGCAGCGGGCCGCGATGGCGGCGTCGCCCACGGCACCTGCCGCCAGTTCGGCCGCCTTGGCGCGCACGGCCGGATGGTCGCTGTCGATGTAAGTGCTGCTGGCTAAATACAGGGAAAAGTCGGTAGACATGGCATCCAGGTCATGCAAAAAGATAATGCGCGATTCTAGTCGAAGCGGCACGAAATCGAACGTTTCCTTGCGCAGGAACAAAGAAAATCCACGCCACAGGCAGGCGGGAACGGGGGCGGCGGCTTTGGCGCCGGCCCCGTAGCTGGTATCATGCGGGCAAACGCAGCCGGCCCTGTTGGCCCCGCACATGGCACTACCTTGCGAAGCGGCCCCCGCCGCCGACGCCACCCTACAGATCAGAGAAACGAGTTCCTATGAGCACACCATCGTCCCACCCATCGTTCTGGCGCCGCGTCCCGCTGGCCTTCGGCGCCTTCTTCAGCACCCTGTCGGACGCCGCCTATGCGGCCCGCGTGGAAAAATTGTCCCTGCCCGAGGCCGCCCCCGTGGCACCCGTGGCCCCGGCTCCGGCGCCAGCGCCCGTGCCGGCCGCCGCGCCCGTCATATTGAAAGAAGCTACGCCCGACGCGGCCCTGCAATTGCTGGCCCTGCTGCAACGCGAAGCGCGCCTGATCGACTTCACCCAGGAAAACCTGGGCAGCCATGCCGATGCCGACATCGGCGCGGCCGCCCGCGTCGTGCATGAAGGCTGCGCCAAGGTCATGCGCGAATACTTCACCATCGAGGCCGTGCGCCAGGAAGCCGAGGGCAGCCGCATCGTGCTGCAGGAAGGCTTTGATTCCGCGCAAGTACGCCTGACGGGCAACGTCGTCGGTTCCGCGCCATTCACGGGCACCCTCAGCCACCGCGGCTGGCGCGCCTCGAGCGTGCGCCTGCCGAAACTGAGCGGCCAGCACGACGCCGCCATCCTGGCGCCGGCCGAGGTGGAACTGTGAGCGATACCATCAACCCTACCCCGCGCTACGCCATCGGCATCGACCTGGGCACCACCCACAGTGCCCTGTCATACGTGAACCTGGTCGAGAGCGACGGCGAGCAATCCAGCCACGGCGTGCTGAAAGTGCCGCAGCTGTCGGCGCCGGGCACCGTCGAAGAATTGCCGCTGCTGCCATCGTTCGTCTACCTGCCGCACGCCGACGAAGTGGCGGCCGGCGACCTGGCCCTGCCCTGGGTCACGGAGGAAGCCGAAGCGCCATTCGTCGTGGGCGAAATGGCCCGCAGCCGCGGCGCCACCACGCCGATCCGTTTAGTGTCCAGCGCGAAGAGCTGGCTGTGCCACCCGGGCGTGGACCGCCGCGCGGCCATCCTGCCGAACGACGCGCCAGCGGAAGTGGCGCGCATCTCGCCCATCACGGCCGCCACGCGCTACCTGACGCACTTGCGCCAGGCCTGGGACAACGCCCACCCGCAAGCGCCGTTCGCGCAGCAGGAAATCACCGTCACCATCCCCGCCTCGTTCGATCCGGCCGCGCGCGAGCTGACGATGGAAGCGGCGCAGGCGGCCGGCTACGCGTCACTGACCCTGCTGGAAGAGCCGCAAGCGGCCTTGTACAGCTGGATCCAGACCAGCGAAGGACGCTGGCGCAAGGAAGTCAAGCCGGGCGACATCATTTTAGTGGTCGACGTGGGCGGCGGCACCAGCGACTTTTCGCTGATCGCCGTACTGGAACGCGACGGCGTGCTGGAACCGCACCGCGTGGCGGTCGGAGAACACATCCTGCTTGGCGGCGACAATATGGACCTGGCCCTGGCCCACCTGGTGGCGCGCAAGCTGGCCGCCAACGGCACCCAGCTGGACGCCTGGCAGATGCGCGCACTCACTTACGGCTGCCGCAGCGCCAAGGAAAGCCTGCTGGCCGACAGCGGCCTCGATGTGGCACCGATCGTCGTGCCGAGCCGCGGCTCGAAACTGATCGGCGGCTCCATCCGCACGGAATTGACGCGCGCGGAAGTGTCCACCTTCATTCTCGACGGCTTCTTCCCGCAGGTGGAAGCGTCGAGCCGCCCCGCCGTGCGCACGCGCGCCGGCCTGACGCAACTGGGCTTGCCGTATGCGCAGGACGCGGCCATCACGCGCCACCTGGCCGCCTTCCTGGGCCGGCAAGTGGCGGCCACCAGCGAACTGGAAGGTTTTGCCGGCCGCCAGGCGGAAGGCGCCAGCTTCCTGCACCCGACGGCCGTGCTGTTCAACGGCGGCGTCTTCAAGTCCGACCTGCTGGTGCAGCGCATCATGGCCACCGTCAACGACTGGCTGTACATGGAAGGCGCGGAACCGGCGCGCATGCTGGCCGGGGCCGACCTGGACCTGGCCGTCGCGCGCGGCGCGGCCTACTACAGCTACGTGCGGCGCGGCCATGGCGTGCGCATCCGCGGCGGCACGGCCAGTTCCTTTTATGTCGCCATCGAATCGGCCATGCCCGCCATCCCCGGCATGGAACCGCCGATCCAGGCCCTGTGCGTGGCGCCGTTCGGCATGGAAGAAGGCAGCGAGCTGGAACTGCCGGGCCAGCAATTCGGCCTCGTCGTGGGAGAGCCCGTGCACTTCCGCTTCTTCGCCTCGTCCACGCGCCGCAACGACCAGATCGGCGATTTGCTCGACTTCTGGGGTCCCGATGAATTGCAGGAACTGAGCGAAATCCAGGCGACCTTGTCCGCCGAAGGCCGCTCGGCCGGCGACGTCGTGCAAGTCAAACTGCACGCCAGAGTGACAGAAGCGGGCACCCTGGAGCTGCTGGCCGTTTCCCCTGACGGCGCCGAACGCTGGAAGGTGGAATTCGACGTGCGCGGCACGCCGCAATAAGCGCCATGGGCAGCACTGCGGGCAAGCCGGCCTTCCTGGTCGGCATCGACCTGGGCACCACCAATACGGTGGTGGCGTATGCGGCGGCTGGCGATGCGCAGGCAGGAATAAACCTGTTCGCCATCGAGCAGCTGGTCGCTCCCGGCGAAGTGGGCGCACGCCCCCTGCTGCCGTCCTTGCGCTACCACCCCGCCGCCGGCGAACTGGCGGCGGGCGATTTGCAGCTGCCATGGCCGCAGCAGGACGCTGAGCATGCCGTGCTGGGCGCCTTCGCGCGCCAGCTCGGCGCGCAGGTGCCGGGCCGGCTCGTGTCCAGCGCGAAGAGCTGGCTGTCGCACGCGAACGTGGACCGCCAGGCGCCGATTTTGCCGTGGGGCGCCGATGCCGACGTGACCAAGGTCTCGCCCGTGGCGGCCAGCGCCAGCTATCTGGCCTACGTGCGCGCCGCGTGGAATCACCGCTTCCCCGACGCGCCCCTGGAAGAGCAGGAACTGGTGCTGACCATCCCCGCCTCGTTCGACGAGGGTGCGCGCACACTCACCCTGGCAGCGGCGCGCATGGCGGGCTTGCCCACCTTGCGGCTGGTGGAAGAACCGCAAGCGGCCTTTTATGACTACCTGCACCGGCGGCGCGACACCTTGCGGCTTGACCTGGCGCAAACGCGCCGCATTTTGGTCTGCGACGTGGGCGGCGGTACCACCGATTTCAGCCTGATCGACGTCGCCTTCGACGACGATGGCGCACCCCAGCTCACGCGCAGCAGCGTGGGCAATCACCTGATCCTCGGCGGCGACAATATGGACCTGGCGCTGGCCCACCTGGTGGAAACGCGCATGGCCGCAGGCGTCGAGGGTGGCATGAAGCTGTCCGCCGCGCGCCTGTCGCAGCTGATGGAGCGCTGCCGCGCCGCCAAGGAATTGCTGCTGTCGCAGGACGCGCCAGAGAGCGCCACCGTCACCCTGCTGGGCGGGGGCTCGCGCCTGATAGGCGGCAGCCGTTCCGCCGACGTCACGCGCGAGGAAGTGGCGGCCATGGTGGTCGACGGCTTCTTCCCGAAGGTGGAACTGGCTGACACGGCGAAAAAGGGCCGCGCCGGCATCGTCGAATTCGGCCTGCCATATGCGCAGGACGCGGCCATCACGCGCCACCTGGCCAGCTTCCTGCAGCAGCATCAAGGGACACTGCCCGATACCCTGCTGGTGAATGGCGGCGTGTTCCGCGCCGACGCGCTGGCGCGCCGCCTGGCCGCCACGCTGGAACACTGGCGCGGTCAGCCCCTCACCATCCTGCACAACGATAACCCCGACGTGGCCGTGGCGCGTGGCGCCGTCGCCTACGCGCTGGCCCGGCGCGGCCAGGCGCCGCGCATCGGCGGCGGTTCGCCGCGCAGCTATTTCCTCGTGCTGGGCGAGGCGGGCAAGGACGACCGCGCCGTCTGCATCCTGCCCCGCGGCAGCGCCAGCGGCGAGGAAATCCGCCTGACGGAGCGCCTGTTCGCGCTGCGCCTGGGCCGGCCCGTGCGCTTCCACCTGGCCTCGTCCATCGCGGAAACGGGCACGCCGCCGCAGCTGGGCGACATCGTCGACCTGGCCGCGGGCGAGTACCTGCGCCTGCCGCCGCTGGCCAGCGTGCTGCACGCCAGCGACGGCAATGACAAGCGCGAAATCACCGTGCAACTGGCCACCGTGATGACGGAAGTGGGCACCCTGGAAGTGCACTGCGTGGCCGCAGCCGATGCAAGCCAGCGCTGGCTGCTGGAATTCCAGTTGCGGGGCGAAGAGGAAACGCAGGCCGAAACGTCCAGCGTGCCGCCACGCGTGAAGGAAGCGGTCGAGAAGATCGAGCGCATCTTCGGCGGCAAGGCGCAAAAGGTCGAAACCAAGGAAGTGCGCCAGTTGCGCCAGCACCTGGAACGGGGCCTGGGCGGGCGCGAGAGCTGGGAGACGCCGCTGCTGCGCCAGCTGTTCGATGCCCTCATGCTGCGCGCGCGTGGCCGGCGCCGCTCCGCCGAACATGAGCGGGTGTGGCTGAACCTGGCCGGCTACTGTTTGCGGCCCGGCTATGGCGATGCGCTCGACCCGTGGCGCATGGAACAGCTGTGGGCGCTGTTCGACGCGGGCATCCAGCATCACAAGGACAACCAGGTGTGCGCCGAATGGTGGACCCTGTGGCGCCGCGTGGCTGGCGGCTTGAGCACGCAGCAGCAGTTGCGCCTGCTCGACGACTTCGCCTTCAACCTGCAAGCCGATGCGGCCCAGCGCGGCAGCCGTCCCGTCACCCTGGTGAACGGCAGCGACGACGACATGCTGCGCCTGGGCGCGTCGCTCGAGCGCATCCCCGGCGCCTACAAGGCCGAAGTGGGCGCCTGGCTGATCAAGCGCCTGCAGAAGGCGGATAAAAAGGGCGAAGCGGCGGACACGAATACCCTGTGGGCGCTGGCCAGGGTCGGCGCCCGCCAGCCCTTCCACGGCAGCGCGCACGAAGTGGTCGACAGCGCCACCGTGGCCGAATGGCTGCACGTGCTGCTGGCGCTGGACTGGAAAAAGACGGAACCGGCCGCGTTTGCCGCCGCCCACCTGGCGCGCATGACGGGCGACCGCTCGCGCGACATCGGCGACGACCTGCGGGCCACCATCCTGGCCCGCCTGAAAGCCGTGGGCGCCCCGCCCCTGTGGCAGGCCATGGTCAGCGAAGTGACGCAACTGGACGAAGCGGCTACCAAGCGCATGCTGGGCGAAGCGCTGCCGCCGGGCTTGAAGCTGATCGGGTGAACACCGTCCTTGATTATGCGATTACATGAATCTACAATGTAGATACATAGGAGGCCGCATGGAACTATCCATCCAAAAATGGGGCAATAGCGCCGCGGTGCGCTTGCCGACAGAACTGCTGGGCATGCTGAAGGTGTCGCTGGGCGACAAACTGGCCGTGGACGTGCGTCCCGACGGCGTATTCCTGAAAGCCAAGCGCCCCGTCTTTACGCTCGATGATCTGGTGGCGCAATGCGATGTCACGGCGCCCGAACCGGCCGACATGGCGGCATGGAGCCAGGTCAAACCGGCAGGCCGCGAAGCATGGTAAAGCGCGTCCAGTTCGGCCGTGGCGACATCGTGATGGTCAATCTGGAGCCAACGGAAGGCCGTGAGCAGCGCGGTACATACCGGCCGGCGCTGGTGCTGTCCACCAGCGTCTTCAACGCGCTTGGCGTCGTGCTGGTCGCTCCCATCACGCAAGGCGGCGATTTTGCCCGCCACGCGGGCTTTGCCGCGTCCTTGAGCGGCAGCGGCACGACGACGCAGGGCGTGGCGCTGGTCAACCAGATCCGCATGCTCGACCTTGAAGCGCGCGGCGCAAAGCGCATCGAAACCGCGCCCGAATTCGTGGTGGAAGACGCGCTGGCACGCCTACGCGCCATTACCGATTAATCAGCGGTCACCGGTGGCCGGATCACCCTCGCTGCGCGCGCCACGATAACGCGGCAAGCCAGCGGCCAATTTCACCTGTTTCAGATCACGGCGATGATCAACAGCACCACCGCCAGCGGCGCCTGCACCAGCACGATACCGGGATGCGTGCGGCGCAGCCGGGCCCACACGGACAGGCCCGGCACTTCCGCGTGCGGGTGGTGGGCTTCGTCGCGCAGCGACATCGCGTGCAGGAACATGCCGGCGATCAGGGGGCCGGGATTGACCCACCAGCCCTGCTCCAGCAAGCCGCGCGACAGGTAGATGGCCAGCGCGCCGATGGCGACGGGCGAAGCCCACACCAGCGCCAGCATCAGGCGGATGCCATAGAATTCCGCCACGGTGCCCATGCGGTGCAGGCGGCTGAAATCATGGTCTTCCATGCGCTTGTCGATGGCCAGCTCGGCGCGGCCGTACAGGGTCCACAGGCCGCCGAACAGGCAGCCCAGCAGCACGCCGATGACGATGTCGGCGACGAAGACCACGTATTTGTTGACGTCGGCCGTGCCGATGCCCAGCGAGGTGTGGGCGGCCGCGTGCAGGTGCAGGCCGGCCTGTTCGCCTTCGGCCGTCGTATAGCGGTCGCGCACGTCATAGGTGCTGCCGATGTACACGACGTGCTTGCGCGGCGCCCCGGCATCCACGCCGGCCTGCCCATCGATCAGTTGGACGTGCGTGCGCGTGGGGTTCAGAAATGGCGGTGCCACGGCGGCCGGGTGAAACGGCGCGGTGACGGCGTTCTGCTCCGCCGCATCCCTGGCGTCGCCGTGGATCACGGGTTCGAACGCCCAGCGCGCCAGCTCCTTTTCGCTGCCCGTGCGCCGCGCCAGCTGGCACACGCGGCCGGCCAGCGCCAGCCCTTCCTTTTGCTCGGACAAGGCGGCCGGCATGGGCTGCTGCCGCTCCTGCCCGTCGGCGCCATGCGCCAGCTCGAAGGCCACGGCCGCCAGCACGGGGCTTTTCAGCTCGATGCGCGTGACGGCGCCCATGCGTTCGCGGATCCGCGGGCTGGCGAAGTGGATGCCGGCCGCGCAGCGCGCGCGTATCCACGCCAGGTTCGCGTTGCGGTCCGATTGTTCGGGTAGGATCAGCACCAGTTGCCGGCCGTCGGCGGCCAGCCGGTCGAGCAGGCGGTCCAGCGGCCGCTCGCCCGCCTTGTGCTGCTCATACACGGCCGGCGCCAGGTCCAGGTCGATGGCCAGCACCTGGCTGCCGCGCGCATCGGCGCTGGCGATCACTTGCTCCAGGCGCGTGCGCTCCAGCGGTTCGCGTTCGTCGAAGACCTGTTCGAACGCGGGCTGGTCGATTTCGATGATGCCGGGCCGGTAGGCGGCGCCCGGGTCCTTGCCCCGCTCCAGCAGCTGCCCCTGTGCCGTGCTGGCGCGCAGCATGGCCGCATCGAGCCATTCGAGCACATGAAAACCTTCCAGCACCAGCATCAGCGCGGCGATCAGGCTGGCGCCGATCACGTGGTGCAGCAAGTGCGTGCCCGTCAGCTTGAAGGCCGAGCCCAGCTGGGCGACCGGCCACAGCAGACGCCGCCACAGCGGGGGACGCGGTTGTTCTGGCTGGCGTTTTTCCACGGTGCATACTCCTTGCGTGCGGCGAATAAATTATCACCCAAGCAACAAGTGATGACGAAAGGACAGTATATTGCAGTTGCGCCCGTTTCGCCGCACGGCTTGCGCCCTACTTCGGCCTGGCCAGCAGCAGCTTGCCCAGCGCTTCGAAAGCCGGCGTGGTGGTGGGATCGTTGGCCGCATTGGCCGCCGTCGGCGTCGAGGCGAAGCGCACGATCACCATTTCCGCCTTCGGATCGATGTAGATGCGCTGTCCGTACACGCCGCGCGCCATGTAGGCGCCATGGTCGTTATGCGTGACCCACCACATGTCGCGGTAGCTCCAGCCCTTGAGCAAATCGTAGCCGCCCTTGGCGAACAGCTGCTTGTCGCCGCCACGGCGGATATCGTCGACGGCCGCCTTCGGCAGTATCTGCTGGCCGTTGTAGCGGCCATCGTTGCGCAGCATCTCGCCGAAGCGGGCCAGGTCGCGCAAGCCCGCATTCAGGCCGCCGCCCGCAAACGGCGTGCCCGTCGAGTCGACCGTCATGTAGGCATCCTGCTCGGCGCCCAGCTTTTGCCAGACATGCTCGGACAGGTAGTCATTGACGTTCTGCCCCGTGACGCGGGCGATGATCCAGCCCAGCACGTCGGAGTTGACCGTGCGGTAGCCGAACGCCTCGCCGTGCCGCCCCTCGTGCTGCACCGTTTGCAGGTACTCGAAATAGCTGCGCGGGCCCGAGTAATCCTTGGGCTTGGGCAGCGGGCTGCCGGCCGCCGCGTGCTGCCACACTTCCGCTTTCGGGTCGGCGTAGTCTTCGCTGAATTTCAGGCCCGTGGTCATGTCGAGCACCTGGCGCACGGTGGCGTCGCCAAACGCGGATTTGGCCAGTTCCGGCACATACTCGGCCACTTTCTTGTCCGCATCGAGCTTGCCTTCGGCCACCAGCGCCGCGCCGATGGTGCCCATGACGGACTTCGTCACCGACATGGCGCCATGCTGGCCGCTTTCCTTCAATACGCCAAGATAACGTTCATACACGATGCGGCCCCGGTGCAGCACCACGATGCCGTCCGTGTAGTTGGCGCCCAGCGACTGCTCCCAGGTCATCGTTTCCTTCGCGCCCAGGGGGGTGAAACGCAGGCCGTCGATATCGTTGCGCAGCGCGCGTTTCAAGGGCACGGGGGCTTTCAAGCCGCGCGCCACTGCCACCGTCGGCATCAGCTGGCGGAAGTGCGACACGCTCCAGCGCAGCTGCGGGAAATTGAAATAGCTGCCATCGTCGAAACGGATGATTTTATCGGCCGGCGGCGGCGCGCCCACCATCCATTGCAAGGCGGCCGGATCGCTGGCGGCGGCCGACAGCGGCGCCGTTGCCTCGGCCGCGTGGGCGCCGGCGGCCAGCGCCAGGCAGGCGGCGGCCAGGGCCAGGCGTTTCATGCTGGGATAATCGTTCATGCGGTGCTCTCCTTGATAAACAGAATACAGAATGCTTAATAGACCCATACCACGTTGGCCAGCCAGCCCGTCCACGTTTTGGCCTGGCCATTCACCAGCTGGTTCACGCCCGACTGCGCGAACGAGGCGCTGAAACCCAGGGTCAGGTAGGTATTCGGGTTCACCACGCGCACGTACTTGACGAAGACATCGTTGGCCAGCATCGGGCGCAGCACGCCGGCGATCACCACGGGTGCCTCGCCCGGCACGTCGAGACGCGTGGCCTGCCCGAACTGCAGCGGGCTGCCCATCCGGTTGGCCCGCACCTGCGCCAGGTAGGCGGTCACGGTGTCTTTCGGCGTCGGGTGCAGCTCGATGGTGGCCTGCAGCGCATTCACGTTGGCATTGACGAAAACCCAGGTCGCCTTGCTGCCCGAAGCCCAGGCGCCCGGCGTGCCTTCGAAGAACAGCGGGTCGAAGCGCTCGTTGCGCGCCGTGCGCGGATCGTCGCCGGAAAAGCTCTGGTAACCAAGGGTGAACTTCGGCGTCCACGCCACGCCGGGCAGGGAAAAGCCCCCTTCCGTGCGCCAGCCCCAGGCCCGCATTGGCTCGCGCGCATTCCACTCGCGCGCGGCATCGACGCCGAACCAGCCTTTCGACAGCACGCTGGGCAGCACGGGAACGCGCGCGTAGCCATACACGAACTGCAAATCCTTGCGGCCATCGGGGGACGGCCAGCGGCGCGCCGATGCCGCCCGGCGCCGCCTGCGGATACGCGGCATGCGAACGGGGCACCTTGCCATACGCGATGCCGGCCTTGCGGTCGTTCGCGGGCGCGTAGCTGACATCGACGCCGACGACGCGCGTGCCGCTATCGTTGTCGGGGTTTTCATTCGGGTCGAGGTAAAAAGCCTGGGCGCTGAACGCGTCCTGGCTTATTTTGGCCACCACGGAATTCTGGAAGGCCTTGCGCGGCCCCAGTTTCAGCGCGCCACGGTCAAAGCCGTTCGAGCCGCCATTGGCGATCAGCATGCCCGTGCCGAGCGTGAAATTCTGCGCCCCGGCCGACAGGTCAAGGCGCGCATTCGTGCCGCCGAGCGGCATGCGGATGCCGGCGACGAATTCCTCGACCGAGATGCGGCCCGTGTCGCCCGCGCCAAACGGGTCGTGGCGCACGGTGCCCGAGCCGACGGCGGACACGCGCGCATACAGCTGCCTGCCATCGCCCAGGTTGCGCTTGAAGCCGAGCGCCGGCTTGACATAGAACTCGTACCAGTAGGGGTTGAATTCGAAGCCGGGGTTGCGCGCCGGCGTATTCGACAGCTTCCAGAACAGATTGCTCTCGCCGGCCACCTGCACGCCCGCTTCCACGGAACGCGTCATGTGCCAGCCGGCGCCGATGGCCGGTTCGACGGCAGCGCGCCGGGCCACCTCTTTTTCCATGCTGCTCTGGCCATCGGGATCGAGCTGGCCGGCGGCGCCGCAGGCGGCGCTCCAGCCCAGCAGGGCCAGGACGAGTGAGCTGCGCACCGGGAACATCGCTTGCGTTGCCATAGGTATCCCTTGCGATAGCTGTCTTTAGATTTGAACGAATGTTATCAGAGATGCTCTTTTTTATTGTTGTAAAGCATCCTACTGTGCGGCGCCAGGCGCTGAGACGAACGTCTCACGCGCACGCCATGCTGCAGCGCAGGATGCGCCATCCCCGGCCTTCATGCTACAAACGGGCATACCATCAAAAATACCGAGACACCGGAGAGCACCATGCCCTACGTCCGCCAGACCAGCCATATCGACCGCGTGCGCGACCTGATCGCCGGCCACATCGTCCATCCGGGGGCCGACACGGCCAGGCTGGCGTCGTCGTACCGGCGCTCGCTGGACGATTACCGGCTCGACCCCGCCTCCACCACGGGGCCGCGCATCCTGACGGGCGCCGAGCTGCGCGCCATCCAGCAGTCCGAGGAAAATTTTCTGCGCTCCACGGGCCAGTGCCTGCCGCGCCTGCACGCCATGGTGCGCGAAGCGGGCTACTGCGTCATCCTGGCCAATGCGCGCGGCGTGACCATCGACTACGCGGCCGACACGGACCAGCGCAAGGATTTCAAGAAGGCGGGCCTGTACCCGGGTTCGTGCTGGTCGGAAGAGGAGGAAGGCACGTGCGGCATCGCCTCCGTGCTGCTCGACCAGGAAGCCATCACCGTGCACAAGACCGACCATTTCCGCGCCGCCTTCACGGGCCTGACCTGCAGCGCCGCGCCGATCTTTTCGCCGCACGGCGACTTGATCGGCGTGCTCGATGCCTCGGCATTGCGTTCGCCCCCGACGCGCGCGACAGCCAGCGCCTGAAACAGCTGGTGCGCCAGGGCGCAACGCTGATCGAGGACGGCTTTTTTCTCACGTCCTACAGCCACTGCTGCATCCTGCTGGCGCACCGCAACCGCCATTTCGTCGAAGTGCAGCCGGAAATGCTGCTCGCCATCGATGAACATGGCGACATCGTCGCCGCCAACCGCTGCGCGCGCGAGGTCATCCCCGGGCTGGGCACCCTGCCGCGCCCCGTCGCCGAGGTGCTGGAAGTGCGCGCCGAACGGCTGTTCGATGCGCGCGCGGGACACAATCTGCTGTCCCTGCGCCTGGCGGGCGGAAGCACCTGGCTGCACGCGCGCATACGCGCGCCGCTGCGCCAGGCCAGCGTGCGTGCGCACATCAAGAGCGCCGTCCCCGTGACGCACGCGCCGGCCTGCACGCCGCAGGAGCTGGCCGAGCGCACGCGCATCGTCAACGCCATGAACGCCGCCAAATGGCGCCCGCTGCAGGCGGCCGCCATGCTGGGCGTCTCGCGCGCCACCCTGTACCGGCGCCTCAAGCAGCTGCACATCGTGCCGCCGCACCGCCAGTAAGGCATCCGGCAAGCTGAGATTTCCGTCTCATTCGCCGCCATGCTGCACTGCAGGATGCGACGCCAGAACGCCAGTGTTACAACATCGTCAGCGGCAACACAGCCGCATCCCATCATAAAGTCAGCAGACTTGGAGGAGACACGATGCAAACCGAAATCAACCCGCACGACCTGGCCGTGGCCGGCATCCTGGAGCAGCTCGAAGGTGCCCTGCGCGCCGGCGACGGCACGGCCGCCGCGCAGCTGTTCGAACAGGATGGCTACTGGCGCGACCTGGTGCTGTTTACCTGGAACCTGAAAACCCTGGAAGGCCGCGAGCAGATCGCCGCCATGCTGGCCGCCCAGCTGGGCGCCGTGCAGCCCGTCTCCATCCGCATCGCCGACGGCGAACATGCGGTGGAAGCGGGCGGCGTACTGCAAAGCTGGATCACGGTGGAAACGAAGGTGGCGCGCGGCGTGGGCTTCATCCGCATCCGCGACGGCAAGATCTGGACCCTGCTCACCACCATGAGCGAATTGAGGGGTTTTGAGGAAGCCAAGGGCGGCCGGCGGCCCATGGGCGCCGAACACGGCGCGCGCACCAACCGCAGCAGCTGGCTGGAGCACCGCGAACAGGAAGCCAAAGAACTCGGCTACGCGCGCCAGCCGTATTGCGTCATCATCGGCGGCGGCCAGGGCGGCATCGCGCTGGGTGCGCGTTTGCGCCAGCTCAACGTGCCGACCATCATCATCGAGAAAAACGCCCGCCCGGGCGACAGCTGGCGCAAGCGCTACAAGTCGCTGTGCCTGCACGACCCCGTCTGGTACGACCACATGCCGTACATCCCCTTTCCCGACAACTGGCCCGTCTTTACGCCGAAGGACAAGGTCGGCGACTGGCTGGAAATGTACACCAAGGTGATGGAACTGAACTACTGGGGTTCGACGTCATGCGAGTCGGCCAGCTTCGACGAGGCCACGGGCGAGTGGATGGTGCAGGTGCTGCGCGACGGCCAGCCCGTCACCCTGAAGCCGCAGCAGCTGGTGCTGGCCACGGGCATGTCGGGCAAGGCGAACATGCCGAAGTTCAAAGGCATGGACGTGTTCCAGGGCGAGCAGCAGCACTCGTCGCAGCATCCGGGGCCGGACGCGTATGCCGGCAAGAAGGTGGTGGTCATCGGCGCGAACAATTCCGCGCACGATATCTGCGCCGCCCTGTGGGAAGCGGGCGTGGATGTGACCATGGTGCAGCGCTCGTCGACGCACATCGTCAAGTCCGATTCCTTGATGGACCTGGCCTTGGGCGACCTGTATTCGGAACGGGCGCTGGCGGCCGGCATGACCACAAACAAGGCCGACCTGACGTTCGCCTCGATCCCCTATAAAATCCTGGCCGACTTCCAGAAACCCGTCTTCCAGGCCATCCGCGAGCGCGATGCGGATTTTTATGCGCGCCTGGAAGAACGGGGCTTCATGCTCGATTTCGGCGACGACGATTCCGGCCTGTTCATGAAATACCTGCGCCGCGGCTCTGGCTACTACATCGACGTGGGTGCCTCCGAGCTGGTCGCCGACGGCAAGATCAAGCTGAAAAGCGGCGTCGGCGTGCAGGAGCTGAAAAACCATTCCATCGTGCTGTCGGACGGCACGGAACTGCCGGCCGACCTGGTGGTGTACGCCACCGGCTACGGCTCCATGAATGGCTGGGCGGCTGACCTGATCTCGCCCGAGGTGGCGAATAAAGTGGGCAAGGTGTGGGGCCTCGGCTCCGCCACGACGAAGGACCCCGGACCGTGGGAGGGCGAACAGCGCAATATGTGGAAACCCACGCAGCAGCAAGCGCTGTGGTTCACCACGGTGGTAACCTGCACCAGTCGCGCCACTATTCCCAGTACCTGTCGCTGCAGCTGAAGGCGCGCATGGAAGGCTTGAACACGCCCGTGTACGGGCAGCAGGCGGTGCATCACCTGGCGTGATGGCAGAGGCAAGCAGATAAAAAAATGGCGGCGGACCGAAGTCCGCCGCCATTTTTACGTCATGCAGCCAACGATTACTGTTTGATGGCTTCGATGGCAAACGTCAAAGTGACATCATCGCTGACGGCTGGCGCATATTTGCCGGCGTTGAATTCCGAGCGCTTGATCTTGGCCGTGGCGTTGGCGCCGCAAGCGTCTTTTTTCAGCATCGGGTGCGGTGCGCAGGTGAACGAGGTGACGGTCAGGGTCACTGGCTTGGTCACGCCTTTCAGGGTCAGGTTACCTTCCACGGAGGCCAGCTTGTCGCCGTCGAAATTGAACTTGGTCGACTTGTAGGTGGCGACCGGGTACTTGGCCGTGTCGAGGAAGTCTTCACCCTGGATGTGCGAGTTGAACAGGGTCGAACCCGTATCGACGGATTTGGTGTCGATCAGCACTTCGACGGCGCCCGTCTTTGCGGCGCGGTCCAGCGTGACCTTGCCGGTGGTGTTATTGAAACGGCTTTGCTGCGTCGAGAAGCCCATGTGGGTGTACTCGAAACGGGGGAAAGTGTGGCTGCCATCGATGACATAGACTTCAGGAGCGGCAACGGCGGACAGCGAGAAGCCGGCGGCGGCGATAAAAGCGAGCAGTTTTTTCATTGTAGGTTCCTGGCAGAAAGTGGAGGATGTCAAAACCGCAAGCAGCTGCAGGCGAATGACGGCTGCGGCTGATTGTCTGGCTTCAGTTGCAACAGATTATGCATGGCATGAAGATCGATGTAAAACGGAAAATATACCTAGTTAGTATCGATAAAATCGATAATACAGGGTAATCATGTCCGCGACAGCGCCTTCTGCTGCCGATTATTGTCTGCATTGCCAAAAATATCCAGCGTTATCCGGCACCTCAAAAAGACATCAGATGAGAATGATTCTTGTTATTATTTGATGGGCTTGCTATCATGGCGCGCTTTGATCACGGGGACATGCGCGGTGCTTGAACGCTATTACCAGGAATTGCTGCGCCTGATTTCGCGCTCCACCGGATGCCGCGACAAGGCACAGGACGTGGTGCAGGAAGCCTACGCCCGCCTCCTGGCGCGCAAGCCGCTCGGCGACGCGCCTACCCTGCAAGGAGGCGCCCGCGCCCTGCATGGCGATACGCCTCCCGACAGCGGCCAGCGCGCCCTGCTGTACGTCACGGCGAAAAACATCGCCATCGATGAACAGCGCTTGCGCCAGAGACGGCCCCATGACGCGCTCGACGAGCCGCACCTGCAACTGCGCGCGCCGCGTGCCGATGAACCCGAGCAACGGCTGCACGACCGGCAAACCATGGAACGCCTGCTGGCCATCATCGAGGCCTTGCCGCCTCGCTGCCGCCAGGCTTTCGCGCTGTACAAGTTCGATGGCCTGAGCCAGATCGAGATCGCCGCCCAGATGGGTATCTCCGTCAACATGGTGGAAAAACACATCATCAACGGCATGCTCGCCTGTAAAAAAGGCTTGCCCGAGCGGGATACGCTATGAAACAGCACATGACATCACAAGACACGACGGCCGACGACATCGACTTCCTGGCGGCGCAATGGCTGCTGCGCCACGACGCGGGCCTGGCCGTGCACGAACTGGCGGCATGGCGGCAATGGCTGGCAGCGGACACGCGCCACCAGCAGGCCTGGGAGGCGCTGGCCCGCACCGATGCGCTGCTGGCCAGTCTGCCGGCGCAGCGCGTGGCGGCCTTCAGCCAACCCGCCCCGGCGGCGGGCACGCCGTCATCGCTGCTGCAGCGGCTGCGCCAGGCGGCCTCCTTCCCGCCGCGCGGCGCGCTGGCCGGCGGCTGCCTGCTGCTGTGCGGCCTGCTGGCCTGGCCGCTGGCCGGCCATCTGCAGCGCCCCGGCTTCCAGCACGATTACAGCACGGCGCGCGGCCAGTTCGCCACGCAAGTCCTGCCCGACGGCAGCCGCATCGAACTCGATAGCGGCAGCGCCGTCGACGTGGCCCTGTACCGCGACCGGCGCAGCGTGCGCCTGCTGCGCGGCCAGGCCATGTTCCATGTCCACGCCGACCCTGCGCGTCCGTTCCAGGTCATCGCGGGAGCGGCCACGGCGACGGTACTGGGCACGCATTTTTCAGTGCGCCACGTGGGCGCCACGACACAGGTCAGCGTGGCGCAAGGCACGGTGCGCGTGGAAAGCGAAGCCGGCGCGCATGCCGAAGTGCTGCGGGCGGGCGACACGGTCACCGTCACGCCGCACGGCGTGAATGCGCTGGCCAGGGTCAACGCGCAAGCGGTGGGCAACTGGCGTGCCGGGCGCCTCGATTTCGAGGACGCCACCCTGGCCGAGGCGCTGGCCGAATTCGAGCGCTATGGCGATTCAGGCCTCGTGCTAGACGACCCGGCCCTGGCCGGCCTGCGCCTGAACGGCAGCTTCGACGCCAAGCTGCCGGCGCAATTTGCCGCCGCCCTGCCGCTGGCCTTGCCCGTGCGCCTGCTGCGCCAGGACAGCAAGCTGCATATCGTCGCCCGCTGATGCGTCCCCATGTCGCGAAATAAAATGCATCCGCACGTCAGGGTAAATGATACTCATTCGTTTTAACTATGAAGGATCACCACATCACCATAGGAAAAACATGCATATGACTCCACCGCGCCATCCCTTGCACGCCCGCCTGTCCCCCCTCTTCCTGGCCATCGGCCTGGCCTTCGCCACGCCCGCCGTGCATGCCGCCGCCGCGCCGGCGGCGCAGGTGGAATGGCACATCCCCGCACAGCCACTGAACCGCGCGCTGAACGAACTGGCGCGCCAGGCCGGCATGGTGCTGCTGGCCGACGCGCGCCTGACGCAGGGACGGCAAAGCGCGCCGCTGCAAGGCCGGCATTCGCTGCCCGAGGCGCTGCGCCAGCTGCTGGCCGGCAGCGGCCTGCAGGCGCAGCTGCAAGGCGGCACGACCATCATCATCAGCGCGCCTGCGCCTGTCTCTGCCGGCGCGGTGCAGATCGGCACCCTGCGCGTGACTGGCCAAGGCGGCAGCGGCACGTTCGAGGCGGACGACGCGGATCCGGCCGACCTGCCCTACGTCACGTCCGCATCGTCCGCCTACATCGGGCGCGAGCAGATCGAACGCTTCCGCGGCACGTCGCCGGCCGATATCTTCAAGGGCGTGGCCGGCGTGCAGGTGGGCGACAGCCGCAACAGCGGCGCCGTCGACGTCAATGTGCGCGGCATGCAGGGCCAGGGCCGCGTGCCCGTGCTGATCGACGGCAGCCTGCAATCGTCCACCGTCTACCGCGGTTACGCGGGTATCGCCGACCGCAGCTACATCGACCCTGACCTGATCAGCGCCATCCGCATCGACAAGGGCCCGAACCTGTCGGCGCAAGGCGCGGGCGCCATCGGCGGCATGGTCAGCATGCAGACCCTGCGACCGGAAGACATCCTGCGACCGGGCCAGCGCACGGGCGTGCGCCTGCGCGGCGGCATCCAGGACAACAGCGTCCCGGCGCCCGCCGATTTCGGCAGCACGCCGCGCACGCAGCGCAACAAGCTGGGCGACCCGCGCAGCGGTTTTGGCAGCATCGCCGTGGCCACGCGCCAGGACGACTACGACCTGGTGGCCGCCATCAGCCAGCGCAGCATCGGCAATTATTTTGCCGGCACGCGCGGCTTCGAACGCTATCAAATGCTCAACGAATGGGGCGACGACAATGGCGTGACGCAGTTCTTCAAGAAAGGCGACGAAGTGCTGAACACGGCCAACCGCACCACTTCGGCCCTGCTGAAGGCCAACCTGCGCCTGCCGCACGCGCAGAAGCTGGAGCTGGGCTACCGCTATTTCGACAGCAGCTATGGCGAAATCATGCCCTCGCAAATCTACCGCAACAGCACCGGCAGCATCCCGCAATGGGACCCCAGCCAGGTGCGCACCAACGCGCTGACGGCGCGCTACGAGTGGAAGCCGGAAGGCCAGAACCTGATCGACCTGAAGGCCAACCTGTGGCTGACGGACATGCAGAGCAAGTCGCGCAACGGCGACATCTTCAGCAATCCGCTGGAAGGCAAGACCAATCCGGGCGACCACGAATGCAAGGAATGCGTGGAAGTACTGTACCTGGCGAAGAACCAGGCGCGCAGGGCCGGCGCCGACCTGACGAATATCTCGCGCCTCGCCACCGGCATGGGCCCACTCAAGCTCGATTACGGCCTGTCCTTGCAAAATGAAGATATCGGCCCGGCCGACAGCGTGCGCATCCTCGACGACGACCTGAACGCCAATCACACCCTGCGCAACGGCAAGCGCCACGAGCAAAGCGTGTTCGCCTCGCTGCAGTGGCAGGCGCGCGACTGGCTGAGTGTCGAGGCCGGCGGGCGCTTCCAGCGCTTCGATACGCGCGACCGCAACCGCCGCGCGGAACAGCAATACCAGCCGCAAGGCTGGCAATGGGTCACCATGTGGGACAAGGACGGCGATCAGCTCGGCGCAGCGAAGTGGTACCAGGATGCGCAGGGCCGGTTCACGCCCGCCACCAATCCCGCGCTGGTGGGCGGCATGGTGGAAAACTACGGCGCCGAGCCGGCGCCGCTGGACGTCTCGCAGGTCGCCGACTGGAGCGGCAATGATTATGTCTTCCGCGACGCCATCCCCGGCCTGTTCAGCTACAGCAAGCCGATCCGCCGCAAGGACCACGGTTTTGCGCCCACGTTTGCGCTGACGGCGCGCCTGTCCGACAGCGTCAGCCTGTTCCTGCGCGATGCGCGCGGCCTGCGCATGCCCAGCCTGTATGAGTCGACAATGGGCTTCTCGGCCACGTATTCGTCGCCCTTGAATGCCGAGCGCAGCCACAACCGCGAGATCGGCGTGAGCCTGGTCAAGGATGGCGTATGGAGCGCCGCCGACAAGCTGCGCCTGCGCGTGGCGTATTTCGACAACGTCACCCACGGCTACATCACGCGCCGTCCGATTCCCGACTTGCCGGCCTACGCGCAGAATTTCTCGATGGCGAATACGGACAAATACAGCGTCTCGGGCATCGAACTGCAGTCGTCCTATGACCGGGGGAGCGTGTTTGCCGACTTTTCCGGCACCTGGAACCGCAAGACCCTGATCTGCGACGCGGCCACGGCGGCCTATTTGCGCAAGGCCAGCAAGTGGCCATCGGATATCTGGAACACGCCCGACTGCTCGCCCATCGGCTTTAGCAGCTCCTACGTGAGCAACCATATCCAGCCCAAGCTGAGCGCCAACCTGACCCTGGGCACGCGCTGGCTGCAGGAAAAACTCACCGTCGGCACGCGCCTGACGCACGTCGGCCATCCGCTGGCGCGCCAGGACGACAAGGCCGTGTGGCAGTCGTGGACAGGCACCTCGCCGCAGGTGCTGACGCAGGCGTACACCCTGGCCGACCTGTTCGCCAGCTACAAGATCACGCCCAACGCCACCGTCGACGTGGCAGTGGACAACCTGACGGACCGCTACTACCTCGATCCGCTGACCCTGAGCCTGATGCCGGGACCGGGCCGCACGGCGCGCGTCACGCTGGGCCTTCGTTTCTGATTTGATTCATCCTTATAATAGAGAGCAGATATTCCATGCATGCAGCAAGCGACACCACCAGCACCTTGAACGCCGTTCCGATTAACGCGGCCCCGACCCGCAGCCAGCGCCTGAAAGCCGACACCATGGCCACCCACGAATTGCTGGACCAGCGCATCATGGCCAGCGCGCCGTTTTCCAGCCGCGACAATTACGCGCGCTTCCTGCAGGCACAGTACGCGTTCCTGCGCGACGTCGACGCGCTGTACGACAACGCGCAGCTGGCCGCCCTGCTGCCGGACCTGGAACAGCGCCGCCGCTACGCCAGCATCGCGGCCGACCTGCGCGACCTGGGCACCGCCCTGCCGGCCGATGCGGCCACGCCGCCGTTCGACGCGCAGCTGGACCTGGCCACGGCGCTGGGCTGGCTGTACGTGAGCGAAGGCTCGAAGCTGGGCGCGGCCATCCTGTATAAACTGGCCGGCAAGATCGGCCTCGATGAACACCACGGCGCGCGCCACCTGGCCGGCCACCCGGACGGGCGCGCGCGCCACTGGCGCGAGTTTACGTCGGTGCTCGATACGGCCGCCCTCGATGACGCCGGCGAAGCGCGCGTGATCGACGGCGCGCGCGCCGCCTTTTTGCGCATGCACGGCCACGTGGAGGCTTGCGCCTGATGGAGGAACCAGTGACCCGGGCAAGCGCGGAAGCGCACACGGCACGGCTGCGCCGCTGGGCCTGGACGGCCGCCGGCATGCTGATGGTGGCACTGGGCGTGATCGGCGCCCTGCTGCCCGTCATGCCGACGACGATCTTCCTGATCCTGGCGCTGGCCTGCTTCAGCCGCGCCTCGCCGCGCCTGGAACACTGGCTGCTGCACCACCCGCGCTTTGGCGCGCCGCTGCGCCAGTGGCGCGAACACCGCGCCGTGTCGCGGCGCGGCAAGATCCTCGCTTGCCTGGGCATGGCCATCGGCTTTGTCGCCATGTGCCTCGGCCATCCGCCGTGGTGGATCATCGTCCTCGTGGCAACGCTGGAAATTGCCGTCATCATTTACCTGCTGCGCCGCCCGGAGGGGCCGGCGCCGGCGCCAGAAAAGACGCCGCCGCCGGACTGGCACAAGCCGCTGACCATCGCCACGGTCTTCGCCATGCATGGCGCCCTGCTGGGATGGGCCGTGTACCACCGCGCGCCAGCGGCGCCCGTGCTGGCCATCGCGCCCGACTCCACCCAGCCGGCCATGCTGCTGTTCCTGCCGGCCGCCGCCCCGCCCCGCCCTTTGGAGCAGAATCTTGCTGAACAGGTCAGCGCGGCCGCCTCGCCATCGCGCGCCATTGCCAAAAAGGCAGCGCCGGCAATCAAACAAATTGTGCTGCCGCAGCCGGATGCCGCGCCCATGCCGCCGCAAGCCGAGGCCATCGCGGCCGTCGCCGACGTGCGTCCTGCCCCCGTCACGCCGGCACCGGCGGCCACGGCGTCCGTCGCGGCGGCGCCGCCCTCGCCTGCCCTGCCGCCCGCGCCACAGGAGCTGCGCAGCGGCGTATCGAGCTGGGAAGGCAAGGTTTTGGCGCGCATGGAGCGCTTCCGCCGCTATCCGACGGCGTCGCGCGCGAAGCAGGAACAGGGCGTGGTGTATCTGCGCTGCAGCATCGACCGCGATGGCCAGGTGCTGGCAGCCGCCATCGAGCGCAGTTCCGGTTCCCCGGCGCTGGATCAGGCCGCGCTCGACACTTTGCAACGGGCGGCGCCACTGCCGCGCATTCCCAAGGAACGGCCGGACCCGCTGGAATTATCGATTCCCGTCGAATTTTCCATCGGCTGAACACGAAAAAACCGCGTTTACTCTCGCCAAACACCCATATAGACATTATTTGCATATTCAAAGCAAGATTCTGTCGTAGGAGTAATAACACGATCGGAGGTATACTACGCAACCGACGTAGCAGGCTGGGCGATTTGGCCCCTGCAAACAAGCCTGTCACGGTCCAATAAAAAAGGAAACACTGCATGACCACACCACACCGTACGCCGGTGATTCGCATCGATGGCGCGAACAAGACCTTCGCGCTGCCCAAGGGCGAACAATTCCACGCGGTCAAATCGGTCACGCTGGAAGTCTATCCCGGTGATATTTTCGGCCTGATCGGCAAGAGCGGCGCCGGCAAATCGACCTTGCTGCGCCTGATTAACCTGCTCGAGCGCCCCGACAGCGGCACCATTACCGTGGCCGGACGCGAACTGACGCGCCTGGGCAAGAGCGAACTGCGCGACGCGCGCCAGAACATCGGCATGATTTTCCAGCAATTCAATCTGCTGCAAAACGCCAGCGTGTTCGACAACGTCGCCTTCCCCCTGAAAATCCATGGCACGACCAAGGGCGAGCAGATCGCCGCCCGCGTCGAGGAATGCCTGGCGCTCGTCGGCCTGTCCGACAAGCTGCACAGCTATCCGGCGCAATTGTCCGGCGGGCAGAAGCAGCGCGTGGCGATTGCCCGCGCCCTGGCCAGCCACCCGGACGTGCTGCTGTGCGACGAGCCGACGTCCGCGCTGGACGCGGAAACGACGCGCGCCCTGCTCGACACCTTGCGCGACATCAATGCGCGCCTCGGCGTGACCATCGTCATCGTCAGCCATGAGCTGTCGGTGCTCGGTGCCATCTGCAACCGGGTCGCCGTCGTGGAAAACGGCGCCATCGCCGAACAATTTGACCTGAGCGACACAGCCACCCCGCGCAAGACTGCGCTGGGACGCGAGCTGGCTTACTACGGCACCGAGGCGTTTGAAGCCACCGCATGGAAGGATGCATCACATGTTTGAAGAATCGATCAATAACGTCATCAACCTGCTGCCGGAAAAATCTGGGTGGCGCTGGGCCAGACCATGACCATGCTGGGCATCGGCTTGACGGCCGCCATCCTGATCGGCGGCCCGCTGGGCATTTTGCTGTTCCTCGTCTCGGAAGGCCAGTCGCTGGAAAACCGTCCGCTGTCGACGATCCTCGGCTGGCTGGTGAATACCGTGCGCAGCTTCCCCTTCATCATCCTGCTGGTCGCCCTGACGCCGTTTACGCGCATCATCGCGGGCACCTCGATCGGCCCGCTGGCGGCCAGCGTGCCGCTGTCGTTCGCCGCCATTCCCTACCTGGCGCGCCTGGTGGAACAGAACCTGCGCGAAGTGCCGCGCGGCGTGATCGAGGCGGCGCACGCCATGGGCGCCTCGGAAATGCAGATCATCTTCCGCGTGCTGCTGGTGGAAGCGCGCTCCGGCCTGGTGCTGGCCCTGACCGTGCTGTCGATCAGCTTCCTGTCGTATTCGGCCGTGGCCGGCGTGGTGGGCGGAGGCGGCATCGGCGACCTGGCCATCCGCTACTACGGCTACTACCGCTTCGAGACGGACATCATGGTCGCCACCGTCGCCATCCTGATCGTGCTGGTGCAAACCATCCAGTTCGCCGGCACGCGCATCGCCAAGCGCCTCGACAAACGTTAATTTATATTCAGAAACAAGGACCTACATGAACCACATTCGCCGCACCCTGCTGCTGGCCGCCGCCAGCCTGACCCTCGCCACCGCCGCCCACGCCAAGGACCCGAAGGAAATCGTCATCGGCACCAGCTCCGGCCCGTATTCGGACCAGCTGAAGCTGGGCATCAAGCCCATCCTGGAAAAACAGGGCTACAAGGTCAAGATCGTCGAATTCAACGACTACGTGCAGCCGAACTACGCGCTGGCCGAAGGCTCGCTGGACGCCAACGTGTTCCAGCACATCGTGTATCTGACCAAGTTCGCCACCGATAACAAGCTGCCACTGAGCGCATTGATCACCGTGCCGACCATGCCGATCGGCCTGTACGGCGGCAAGCAGAAAACCCTGGCGGAAGTCAAGAACGGTGCCACCATCACCATGCCGAACGACCCGACCAACCAGGCGCGCGCGCTGGTGATGCTGGCCAAGATGGGCTGGATCAAGCTGAAACCGAACGTCGATCCGCTGCGCGCGTCCGAGCGCGACGTGCTGGAAAATCCAAAAAAACTGAAACTGGTGCCGCTGGAAGCGGCGCAGCTGCCACGTTCGCTGGCGGACGCCGACTACGCCTTTGTGAACGGTAACTTCGCGCTGGCCGCCGGCATGAAGCTGACGTCGGCCCTTAGCGTGGAAAAGATCTCGGACAGCTACATCAACCTGGTCGCCATCCGCACGGCCGACAAGGCCAAGCCATGGGTGAAGGACCTGGAAGCGGCCTACCGCTCACGCGCCTTCCTCGACGCGACGAACAAATACCTGGCCGGCTACGAAAAGACGGACTACCAGCTGGCGCTGGAAAAGACGCTGAAAAAATAAACGGCGTGCACCAAACGTAAAAAGGACGGCCAAGGCCGTCCTTTTTTATTGTCCGCGCCGTGCGGACGCTGTCATGCCATGCTTAGAAGCGGTAGCCGACGCCTACGCCGATCAGGACAGGGTCGATCTTGACTTCGCTGGCCTTGGCCGCACCGACGAAGACGTCGCTGCGGATCTGTACTTTCTTGATGTCGAAGTTCAGCGACCAGTTTTTATCCAGTTTGTAATCGACACCGGCTTGCAGCGAGAAGCCCCAGCTGTCGTGTTCCAGGCGGCCGGCGCCGTCCAGCAGTTTCACGCTCGAAATATTCGTGTAGTTCACGCCTGCACCCACATATGGGCTGAACTGTTTTTCCGGCATGAAGTGGTATTGCAGCGACAGGGTCGGCGGCAGATGCTTGAACGTGCCGATATCTTTGCCACCCAGGGTGACGTCATGCTTTTGCGGATACGTCAGGATCAGCTCGGCAGCGATATTGGGGGTAAAGAAATACGAAATATCGATTTCAGGAATCGTCTTGCTGCTGACGTGTATCGTGTCCGATGCGCCAGCGCCCAAGACCGGCGTGGATTTATTGGCCGGATCGATATGCACGGCACGCGCACGCACCAGCCATGGGCTTTCCTGCGCCATTGCATTGCCGGCGAATGCGCCGATGGCGGCCAAAACGATTGCTGCTGCAGTTGCGGACTTCTTCATTCTAGTTCCCTCTTTTTGTCGTTAAGTAACGCAGCGAAGTCTAAGAGTGCAGTGCAACAAAAACTTTGATCCACATCAAATAGTGCTAGATGGCATCAAAAGAGGGATTTTTTTCTTTGCCCAGGTCAAGAAAATGCGGCATTGCAAAATCAAGCCGCCTCGGCAAACAGGCCGGCGACCCAGTCGGCAAACACGCGCACGCGCGGCGACAATTGCCGGTGATGGGGATACAGCACGGACACGGGCAAGGGGTCGGGCCGCAGGTGCGCCAGTACTTCCACCAGCTCCCCGGCCGCCAGCGCCCGCTCCAGGTGGTAGCGGGGCGCCTGGATCAGGCCCAGGCCCGCGCGGCAGCAGGCGTGATACGCGTCCGCGTTATTGACGGACACGGTGCCCGGCAAGGCCACGCTGTGGCGCTGGCCGTCCACCTTGAAATCGAAGGGCCAGACCTTGCCCGTCCGGGCGGAAAAGAAATTCACGGCGCGGTGGCCCGCCAGCTGCGCCAGGGTCTCGGGCGTGCCGTGCGCGGCCAGGTAGGCGGGGCTGGCGCACGTCATTTGCTCCAGCAGCGCGACGCGGCGCGCCACCATGGACGAGTCGCCGGGCTCTCCCACGCGCAGCACGCAATCGACGCCTTCGCGCACCAGGTCGACGAGGCGGTCGCCCATGCCGATTTCCAGTTCGATCAAGGGATAGCGGGCGCAGAACCGGTCCAGCACGGGCATGACGAAATGCATGGCCAGGGTCGCGTGCAGGTCGATGCGCAGCTTGCCGGCCGGCTGCTGCGCCGCCGAACTGAACACGGCTTCCGTTTCTTCCAGGGTCGGCCAGCAGGCGCGCGCAGCGCTGGTAATACGCCTCGCCATCGGGCGTGGGCGTCACTTGCCGCGTGGTTCGCTGCAGCAGGCGCACGCGCAGCCGCGCTTCGAGCTGCTTGATCGCATGCGTGACGGTCGCCTTCGGGTAGCCGAGGTCATGCGCCGCCTGCGTGAAACTGCGCAGCTCGACGATGCGCGTAAAGATGCGCATCGCATCGAATCGGTCCATGGCTCCTCCATTGTTATTGCCTGTTGCACAGTGTAGCGATACGGGCGCCATTTTTCCATCGTTAACGACAACGCGGGCAGAAGTTGTCCGCCACGCAATCGCCACTTGCGCCGATGTCACTGGATTGCCGCCGGCCCGCGCAGCATACTAACTCCTGCACGCACATGAGAATGGTAATGATTATCATTTGCGATATAATGCAGGTTCACGCTTAAGCGCTCGCTCAGGCGATAATAAAAGGAATGGGAGACATGGATATATTGAGGGAACTGCGTGAATCGGGCTTGAAAGTGACCATCCCCCGCTTGCGGATTCTGCAGCTGTTTCAAGAAGGCGGCATCAAGCACCTGAGTGCGGACGACGTGTATAAACTCTTGCTGGCTGAAAAGATCGACGTGGGCCTGGCCACCATCTACCGCGTGCTGATGCAGTTTGCCGAAGCGGGCATTCTGTTTCGCCGGCACTTCGAATCGGGCCACGCCGTCTTCGAGCTGAACGAAGGCCAGCACCACGACCACCTGGTCTGCACGGGCTGCGGCAAGGTCGATGAATTCGTCGATGAAGGCATCGAGCTGCGCCAGAACGAGATCGCCGCCGAGCGGGGTTTCGTGCTGCACGAGCACGCGCTGTCGCTGTACGGCACCTGCGCCGAGTGCACGGCGAAGAAAATCCCGCCGCGCAAAGCCTCCTGAGGCAGCGCGCAAGGTAGCGCCTGGCAAGCCACCTGCGCTACACTGCGTGCGCCGCAGCTCAACAAGGGACAAGCATGTACATCGGAGAAATCGCCCGCCTGGCGGGCACCTCGCCCAAGGCCCTGCGCCACTATGAAACGCTGGGCTTGCTGGGCGACGTGCGCCGCTCGGGCGCCTACCGCGTCTACACGCAGCAGGACCTGGCGCAAGTCAAACTGATACGCCAGGCGCAGGCGCTGGGCTTCCGCCTGGCCGAACTGCTGCCCCTGCTGGCCGGCGACGAGACCGACTGGGCCGCCCTGTCGCAGCACATCAGCGCCAAGCGCGCGCAAGTGCGGCAGGATATCGCCCGCCTGCGCCAGCTCGATGCGCAATTGGCCGACATCGACGCGGAAATCCGCGACTGCCTGGCGCGCCAGCACCTTCAAGCGGCCGCTTGACTCTGCCACTAAGGGCAGGCTTTAGCATGCAAGCTCTTCTTTAACGGAAAGCCTGCAGCATGAGCAAAATTACACCGAAGCGCATTTTAATTCTCCTCGGCCATCCGTCCAGCGACAGCTTTTGCGCCGCCCTGGCCGAGACCTATGCCGCCACCGCCCGCAGCGCGGGCCATACCGTGCGCGAGCTGCGCCTGGGCCAGCTCGACTTCGACCAGAATCTGCATGAAGGCTACCGCCAGGTGCAGCCGCTGGAGCCGGACTTGCTGGCCGCGCAGGAAGCCATCAGCTGGGCCGAACACCTGGTGTTCGCCTACCCGATCTGGTGGGGCGGCGCGCCGGCCCTGCTGAAGGGCTTTGTCGACCGTATCTTCCTGCCCGGCTTTGCCTTCAAGTATCGCCCCGGCAAGGCTTTCCCGGCGCAGCTGCTGAAGGGCCGCACGGCGCAGCTGCTGGTGGCGATGGACACGCCGCCCTGGTATTTCCGCTGGGTCTACCACATGCCCGGCATCCACCAGCTGCGCAAGACGACGCTGGAATTTTGCGGCGTCAAGCCCGTCAGGGTGGCCAGTTTCGGCCCCATGATCGATTCCACCGAAGCGCAGCGCGCGCGCTGGCTGGAACAGGCGCAGGCGCTGGCCCGGCGCCTGTAGGCCCGGCAATGGCTTGCCATGCAGCCATCTTGCATACGGTTTTGACAAGCCGGTAATCAAGCCGTCATATTCCACGGCTACCATGATGGTATTGCCTGTTTGTCAGTCGCCTTGCTCTCGCGACAACAAGGGTCCGATCGTCATGTAAAGGTAGCCGCTGTGGAGTTCAACGCTTCTCGATTGCATCTTCCCCGTTATCGCACGTCCGTGGCGTCTGACCTGTGCATACCCACGGAATCCGTGCAGGCCGACGCCAGCAATTTCGCCGTGCTGGAACTGTTCACGGAGCGGCGCGACATGATGAGCTTGCCCGTCACGGAACAGCAAAAGCCCATCGGCTTGATCAGCCGCAATATCTTCATGTCGCAGATGTCCAAGCCCTTCTATCACGAGGTGTACGGCAAGAAGAGCTGCATCGCCTTCATGGACAAGGAACCGCTGATCGTCGACGGCGCCATGAGCATCGAAGACCTCACCTTCCGCGCCGTGGAAGCGGGCGAGAAGGCGCTGGCCGACGGCTTCATCATCACCGAGGACGGCGCGCTGGCCGGCGTGGGCTTCGGCTTGCAGCTGATGAACGTGGTCGCCACCATGCAGGCGGAAAAGAACCGGCAAATCATGCACAGCATCGATTACGCCAGCGTCATCCAGCGCGCGCTGCTGCGCACCTCCGATGCGGAACTGCGCGCCACCCTGCCCGACGCGCACCTGGAATGGCAGCCGCGCGACGTCGTCGGCGGCGATTTCTACTTTTTCGAGCGCCATGAAGGGGGCTGGTTCGCCGCCATCGCCGACTGCACGGGGCACGGCGTGCCGGGCGCCTTCATGACCCTGATCGCCTCGTCGGCCCTGAGCCAGGCCCTGCGCGAACGGGGGCCGCGCGATCCGGCCGCCCTGATCGGCGCCGTCAGCCGCGCCATCAAGACCTTGCTGGGACAGGATGGCGCCAGCAGCGGCCACGCCGGCCATGCCGGCTCGAACGACGGCATGGATTGCGCCCTTCCTCGCCTACGACACGGCCAGCGCCAGCCTGCGTTTCGCGGGGGCGAAACTGGCGCTGTACGTGGTGGCGCCCGGCGAAGAGGCCGTGCGCGCCATCGATGGCGCGCGCATGGGCGTGGGCTACGTCGACACGCAGGCCGGCTACTGCTGGCACAACGAGACGCTCGACATCCCCGCCGGCAGCCTGCTGTTCCTCACCACCGACGGCTTGCTCGACCAGATCGGCGGCGCACGCGACATCGCCTACGGCAAGCGGCGCATGCGCGAGCAGCTGCTGGCGCGGCGCGATGCACCCGCCAGCGACGTGGCGGCGGCGCTGCTGCGGGACAGCGCGGCATGGCAGGGAAAACAGCCGCGCCGCGACGACCTGACCTTTTTCTGTTTTCGCCTGTAGTCGGGCGCCATCGAGCCACCTTATCAACAAGAAACCGGGTCACCGGCTAGCCAGGAGCACGCACGTGCTGTACGAAGAATTCAACGAGTTTTGGGACGTGGCGCGCAAGCGCAACATCATCTTTTTTTACGTGGGCTATTTCTCGCAGCACGTGGTCAGCGCCATTTCCGAGACCATCAAGGCGCGCCTCGATACTGCCGGCGCGGCCGGGCCCACGCGGCGGCGCATTTTTTCCTCGTTCATTGAGATGTCGCAAAACATCATGCATTATTCGGCCGACAGCCTGACGCCCGATGCGCAGCTGGACCAGCAGATGCGGCGCGGCTCGTTCTGCATCGGCACGCGCGGCGACAGCTTTTTTCTGCTGTGCGCCAACCCCGTCTCGACGGACAACGTGGCGCAGATCCGCGCCCGCCTGGAACCGCTGCACACCATGACGATGGACGAAATCCGCCTCGCCTACAAGAAGGCCCTGCGCGAGGAAGCACCGTCCGACAGCAAGGGCGCGGGCCTGGGGTTCCTTACCATGGCACGCGACGCCAGCGAACCGCTGGAATTCGAATTCGTCCAGGATCCACAGGAGCCTGGCCACACCATCTTCTGCATCAAAGCCATCATTTGAAAGAGCCGACTCAGGAAAGCATATGCAATTACCGTCACCACTGTTCATCGCCGCGACCCCGAGTTCGCCCGAAATCGACTTCCGTTTCGAGCAGCACACCCTGTCGATCAAGGGCGAGTCGTACCCGGAAAACGCGGCCGCCTTCTATGGCCCGCTGATCGCCGCGGTGCGCGCCTACCTGGCTGGCTGCAACGAAGCGGCCATCACCGTCAACGTCTCGCTGGCCTACTTCAACAGCTCCAGCACGAAGATGCTGTTTACCCTGTTCGACACCCTGAACCAGGCGGCCGCGGACGGCAACCAGGTGCGCCTGAACTGGTATCACGACGAGGATGACGACACCATCCTGGAATTCGGCCAGGAGCTGCAGCAGGACTTCACGGCGCTCGACTTCCACGACCATCCCGTGCAGGGCAGCTAGGACATGCACGCCGCCCTCTCCGAGTCCGGACTGGAACCCGACCTGTTCACCGTGGAAGCGGCCGCGCTGGCTGCCGCGCGCCGCATGCACGCCGACCTTCACGCCAGCGGCGAGGCGCAGCGCCGCGTGCTCGGTGAGCTGATCGTTCACTACGAGCGGCTGATGCGCGAAACGCGCCGGCTGATCGGCCGCAGCGACCGCGCCGAACGCGACATGCATCTGCTGAACCGGCAGTTGCAGACGCTGGCCGGCCAGCTCGAATACCGCGCCACGCACGATCCGCTGACGGGCGCCCTGAACCGCGGCGCCGTGATCGACCACGCCTCGCGCTGCCTGGCGCAGGGCGACATGGCCCTGATAGTGCTCGACATCGACCTGTTCAAGCAGGTCAACGACGACTTCGGCCACCCGGCCGGCGACGGCGTGATCCAGGCCGTGGTGGACTGTTTAAAAGGGTTGTTGGGACAGGAAACGGCCATCGGCCGGGTCGGCGGCGAAGAGTTTTCCGTGGTCTGGCCCACCTCCTCGCGCGACGACGCGGCGCAAGTGGCGCACGCATCTGCGAGACGGTCGGCCGCCAGCGCCATGCGGCGCCCATCACGCGCGCCATCACCGTCAGCGTGGGCCTGAGCTGGAACCGCGCCGGCACGGCCTTCGAGACGGCCTACAGCCATGCCGACCAGGCCCTGTACCAGGCCAAGCGCGAAGGACGCAACTGCGTGCGCCAGTGGCTGGAGAGCTGAATCAGCGCAATGAATCAGCGAATATGCTCGCGCGCCATGCTGCCATCGCGGCGCATGGCGGCTGCCGCGCGCTGCATGGCCGCCACCTGCGCCTCGGGCACCTTGAGGTTGCAGGCCAGGTAAGTCTGCACGCGGTTAAAAGTCAGCAGCGGCACCACCTTGCCCTCCCACTCCTTGCCGACGAAAGGCTTGCTGCCCACCGCCAGGCCGACAGCCCACAGGTCGATGCGCCCCAGCAGCAGCTTTTGCGGATTGAGCCACTCCTGCGTGACGGGCGCCACGTTCATGCCGTGCTGGCGCAGGTAGTCGTCGCGCGCGTCGCCCAGCACCGTGCCGATCACCAGGCCGCGCGCATCGGCCAGGGTGCGCAGCGCCAGATGCCGCTCGGCCAGGCCATACAGTATCCATTCCGCTTCATTCAAGGGGCCGATCCAGCGAAACTGCGCCTCGCGCTCTTGCGTGCGCGTGGTGGAAAAGATGCAGGTATCAGGCTCGCGCAGCGCCTGCGCATACGCGCGTTTCCACGGCAGCAGTTCCATCGTATAGACGATGCCGACGCGCGCCATGATCTCGCGCACCTTCAGCGTTTCACGTCCCACGACGACATTGCCTTCCATCATGCTCGATGGCGGCAAATGCTCGCCGACGATGCGCAGGCCGGCCGCCACGGCCAGCACCGGCATCAGCAGCGCCACTGCCAGCAGCCATGCCATGCTTGCTTGTTTCATGCTTGCCTTCTTCTACCACAGGGGATACGCGCCCCTGCCACCTGCAGGATGGTAACATCGGCCCCCACCGGCCATCGCCAAAAAGGTTGCCAAATAAATCATTATTTTTCCGTAACGTGGCTCAGGGCCAACGCTGGGAACGAACATGCGAGGGGAAAATGGCGAGAAAAATAACTGGCGGAAAACAGTAGGAGTCGAACCTACGGGAGAACGTCTGACGCCCTCCACCGGGTTTGAAGCCCGGCCACATCACCGGATGAGTGTGCTTTCCGCGGTGCCAGAGCTAACTGTTGGGCAAGGCGGCGCTGTAGGACCACAATGCTTGCGGGCGCAACAAATGCCCATTGCCAACACGGCGAGTATAACCGACGCGGTCGAAGAACTCCAGAACCTGGATCGCCCGCTTGCGCCCCAGGCCACTCGCATCGCGGAACACGGCCGCGCTGACGGCGCCGGAACCGGGCGCAAGGCTTGCTTCCTCTTCGGCCTTGCGCGCCAGATCCCGCACCAGCTGCGCCAGCCCGGCCAGCGCGGCCGGGTGATAAAACAGGTCGTGCACCACCTGGCTGATCTGGCCCGCTTTCGCCAGTTTACGCAACAGCCTGCGCGTCTCGTCCTCGGCCAGGCCGAAGTCGCGTGCCAGGTCGCGCGTCCAGGGCGGATCGAAGCGCCCCTGTTCCAGCGCCGCCAGCAGCGGCTCGGCCACCGCCTGTTCCTGCGGCGTCAGTTCCACGCTGTGCGTCGGCAGATGCAGGCTGGCGCCGCGCGCCTGCACGCTGCCTTGCGCCAGCAAGCCATCGACCAGATGGCTCCACAAGGCGTCTTCCATCTCCGCGTCGACGATGCGCTTCAGGCGCCACAGCTCGGGGCCCGCCTCGTCCGGCGCACGGCCGTGGAACGCTGCCAGGGCCGCCAGCAATCGCTCTTCCAGCGCCAGCAAGGCCGCCGGCGCCAGCAGCAGGGCGTCGCCACCGCGCAAGGCGATGCGCCGCGTGTCGACCGGCAGCGCGATGGCGGACGCCGGCAGCAGCGACAGGCGCACCAGCAGCGACTCGCGCAGCCCCAGCGGGCTTTGCGCCAGCAGGGCGCCGATGTCGCCGTGCGCGACAAACGCCGCCAGCGCATCGAGCCACGCCAGCCTGGCCGGGCTGCGCCGCTTGCGCGCGGGGCCAAAGGGATCGAGCACCATGCCGCCGCCCACCGTCTGCGTCGCTTGCGCATTGCGCACCACGAAGCGGTCGCCCGGCACGCCGTGCATGGGCGCCTCGAACACCAGCTGCACCCTGCCCGTCTGTCCCGGCGACAGGGTTTCGCCATCGAGCATGACGGCGCGCGCCAGCTGGTGCGCCGCGCCCAGGTGCACGTGCAGCGGCGACCAGGCTTTCAGCTGCACGCCCGCGTCGGGCAGCAGGGTCAGTTCCACGTCGAGGCGCTCGGAGCACTGCGCCAGCGCGGGCGCGACGATCCAGTTGCCCCGCTCGATGCCTTCGCGGTCGATGCCGGCCAGGTTCAGCGCCAGGCGCTGGCCCGCCATGCCCGTCTCGGCCGCGCGGTTTTGCGCATGGATGCTGCGCACGCGCGCCGCCGCGCCGCCGGGCGCCAGCTGCAGGCTGTCCCCCACCGTGGCCATGCCGGCCAACGCCGTGCCGGTGACGATGGTGCCCTGCCCCGGCAAGGTGAACACGCGGTCCACGCCCAGGCGGAACAAGCGCCGCTCGTCGCGTTGCGGCAGGCTGCGCGCCACCTGCGTCAGGTGCGCAAGCAAGGCGGCCACACCGGGATCGTTGTCGCGATTGGCGGCCGTCGGAAAGATCGGGCTGCCCGCCAGCGGCGTGCCGGCCAGCAGCGCCTCGATGTCCGCTTCCACCTGCGCCACGCGGGCGCTATCGGCGCGGTCGACCTTGGTCAGCGCCACGGCGCCACGCGCCACGCCCAGCAGCCGCAAGATGGCCAGGTGCTCGTGCGTCTGCGGCATGACGCCGTCGTCGGCCGCCACCACGAGCAGGGCGAAGTCGATGCCCGTCACGCCGGAGGCCATGGTGCGGATGAATTTTTCGTGGCCCGGCACGTCGATCACGCCAAGAACCGTGCCGTCCGCCAGCGGCAGATAGGCGTAGCCGAGTTCTATCGAGATGCCGCGCGCCTGCTCTTCCTTCAGGCGGTCCGTGTGCACGCCCGTCAGCGCGCGCGTGAGTGTCGTCTTGCCATGGTCGATATGGCCTGCGGTACCGACGATCATGCCGTCAACCCGGCCAGCTGCGCGATGAAGGCCGTTTCGTGCGCCGCTTCCAGGCAGCGCAGGTCCAGCCACAGCGTATCCTGGCCGATGCGGCCGATCACGGGCCGCGGCAAGGCGCGCAGGCGCTGCTCCAGCACGCCCAATGGGTTGCTCAGGCGCGCGCCGGGGGCGCTGCGGATGGCCAGGCCAAAGCTGGGCAGCTGGTCGACGGGCAAGGCGCCGCTGCCGATCTGGCTTTTCATGGATTCAGCCGTGACGGCGTACGATTTTCCCAGCACCTGCTGCAACTGCGGCAGCAATTGCTCGGCCTGCGCGCGCATGGCGGCGGCCGGGCGCGTCAACAGGCGCAAGGTGGTCAAACGGTCGGCCAGCAAGTCGGGCGCGCGGTACAGCTGCAGCACGGGAGCCAATGCGGCCAATGTCAGCTTGCCGACCCTCAGCGCGCGTTTCAATGGGTTGCGCTTGATCCTGGCGATCAGGTCGGCGCGGCCGACGATGACGCCGCACTGCGGACCACCGAGCAGTTTGTCGCCGCTGAAGGTCACCAGGTCGGCACCCGCTGCTATCGTTTCGCGCACCGTCGTTTCATGCGGCAGCCCGTATTGCGCCAGATCAACGAGAGTGCCGCTGCCCAGGTCCACGGCCGTCGGCACGCCATGCTGTGCCGCCAGCGGCACCAGTTCGTCCAGCTCCACGCTTTTCGTGAAACCGGTAATCGCATAATTGCTGCAATGGACCTTCATCAGCAGGCTTGTGTGCTCGTTGATCCCGTTCGCGTAATCGGCCAGGTGCGTGCGGTTGGTGCTGCCCACTTCATGCAGCACGGCGCCCGCGCGCGTCATCACGTCGGGGATGCGGAAGGCGCCGCCGATTTCCACCAGTTCGCCGCGCGAGACGACGACCTCTTTGTTCTGTGCCAGAGTGTTCAGCATCAGCAGCACGGCGGCCGCATTGTTGTTGACGATGGTGGCCGCTTCGGCCCCCGTCAGTTCGCGCAGCAGTTCCTCGACCAGGTCGTCGCGGTCGCCCCGCTTGCCCGTTTCCAGGTCAAATTCCAGGTTCATCGGCCACTGCAGCGCTTCCACCACGGCTTGCACGGCGGCGTCGGGCAGCAGCGCGCGTCCCAGGTTCGTGTGCAGCACGGTGCCAGTCAGGTTGAAGACGGCGCGCAGCTGCGGGCGCGCTTGCGCCTGCAGGCGTTCGCCCATTTGCGCGGCGATGGCGGCTATCGATGCGCCCTCCTCGCCGAAGTTACCAACACCCGCTCCGGCCAGCATGGCCGTGCGCAATTCGGCCAGCACGGCGCGCGCACAGTCCAGGGTCTGCACGCGGCCGTATTCGGCGATCAGGGCCAGGCAATCCCCGTCGCCCAGGATGCGGTCCACCGACGGCAGGCGCACGGTCTGCTCTGTCTTCATCAGGCTGCGCCCTGGGGTTCGCTCTTCCCCAGCCACAGCAGCGGATTGCCGCTGGCGCGCTGGTAGCCCGCTTCGCCCACCAGCAGGTCGAGCATCAGGCTGGCCAGGTCGTCGGCCAGGGGCTCGACGTTGTAATCGTGTTCCTGGTTGAAGACTTTTCGATAGGTATGGCAATCGTCGCAGGTTTCCGCGCGCGCCACCTTTTTCGGATCGTTGGCCTTGTTCGGCAATTTCTCATCCTTCGCCGTCACCGGGTCGAACGGCGCGGCATCGGCCGCATCGAGGCCCTGGTAAGCGATCTTGCCATTCTGTTCGCAGGTCGAACATTTTACGCGCACCATGTGCCATTCACTTTCGCAAATGCCGCAGTGCAGGTAGCGGTAGCCCTGCGACTGGCCGCCGATGCGGATCACGCTGGCGACAGGGTGCGAACCGCAGACGACGGGGCACAGGGTGCCCGTTTCCAGGTCCGGCACGCGCGCGGCGCGCAATGCGCTGGCCGATACCGACCACAGGATCTGCAGCGCGGCGGCGACGAACGGCGCATGCATGGGATTGAGGTTGTCGCCGTTTTCATCGAGCACGGCATCGGCGCAGGCGTCCAGCGCGGCCGCGTCGAGCGCGCGCAGCTGTGCCAGCACTTGCGTCAGGCCGCCGGACAGGGCCGGCTGGCGTGCGGCCGTGGCGGCCAGTTCATCGAGCAGGCTGGCAAAGATGTCGCGCCAGACGGGCGGACGGGCGCCGCTGACGGGCAGCACGGGCATGCGGTGCTGAACCGCGCGGCGCAGCGCGTCGGGATCGGCGGCCGGCACGGCGCCGGGCGCCAGTTTGGCTACCACGGCGGCCTGCGCATCGGCCAGCGCGGCCATCAGCACCAGGTAGCCCTGCATGCCCGCGTCGACGGGGATGCCCTTGATATTGCCCTGCGCCAATTCGCGCAAGCGCAAGGCGCGCGCCGTAAACAGGCTGTCAGGCTGCGGCAGCAGCAGGCGCGGAATCGCGTTGTGGTCCAGGCCTTCGATTTCGCCTGGCTGAAGAATGCGTTGTACCAATGGAGTTCCCATCAAGAAAGGGGATGTAAAAGTATTTTAATCGATAAAGAGAAAGGGGCCGATCCTGTGGGACCGGCCCCGGCTCTTGCAGCAGGGTATCGCTTACGGCAGCTTAATCCTTGCTGTTGCGTACCACCGCCTCAAACCACTTCGGATGGTGCTTGCGCGCCCAGCCATAGGTGACGGTGCCGCGTACCATGGCGCCGATCGAGCCCTTGACCCACAGGGCCGCGTAGATGTGCACGATGATGGCGCAGATGATGGCAAAAGCACAACCCGCATGCAGCAAGGCGGCAAAGCGCACCACGTCGATGGGGAAATAGAACGCAAAATACGCGCGCCAGATCACTACGCCCGACAGCAGCAAGCCAATCATGCTGACCAGCAACACGAAGAACAGGATCTTCTGGCCGGCATTGTATTTGCCGATCTTCGGAAGCTTTTCCTCGCGGTTGTGCAGCACGTCGTCCATCTGTTTCAGCCACTGCTTGTCGCCGTCCTCGAACTTGTTGTGGTGCCAGAAGCGCAGCACCAGGATCGCGAACGAGACGAACATCACCAGGCCGGCAAACGGATGCAAAATGCGCGTCCATTGCCCGCCGCCGAACAGGTTCGCCAGCCACGCCATTGAGGGATGGAACATGGCCAGCCCGGACAGGGCCAGCATGACGAAGGTGATGGCCGTGACCCAGTGATTCGTGCGCTCATTGGGGTTGTAGCGCTCGATCAAGGGATTGCCATCCTTGTCGCGCAGCTTGCCATCGTGAAGTTCACTATGCTTCATGCTGTTCCTCCCGGATGCGCTTGGCCTCTTCCAGCGCCTCGTGCTCTTCGTCCTTGCTCACTTCGTTCGGACCGACACGCGTGTAGTGGAACAGGCCTGCCAGGGGGCCGTGGCCGCCATGCCGGCGACGGCCAGCGGCTTGGACCAGCCCTTCCAGAAGCCCACCATCGGACTGATGCGCGGGCGTTCCGGCAAGTTCGAATACAGCTTCGGCTTGTCGGCATGGTGCAGCACGTACATCACGTGCGTGCCGCCCACGCCCAGCGGATCGTACAGGCCCGCGTTCTCGAAACCGCGCGACTTCAGGTCGACGATGCGCTCTTCCGCATGCACCTTCATGTCTTCCTTGGTGCCGAAGACGATGGCGCCCGTCGGGCACGTCTTCACGCAGGCCGGTTCCTGGCCCACGGCGACGCGGTCCGAGCACAAGGTGCACTTGTAGGCGCGGTCGTCCTTTTTCGAGATGCGGGGCACGTCGAAAGGACAGCCGGCCACGCAGTAGCCGCAGCCGATGCAGTTTTCCTGGTGGAAATCCACGATGCCGTTCGTGTACTGCACGATGGCGCCCGGCGCCGGACAGGCCTTCAGGCAGCCCGGGTCCTCGCAGTGCATGCAGCCATCCTTGCGGATCAGCCACTCGAGGTTGCCGTCGTTGTTTTCGTGTTCGGCAAAACGCATCACCGTCCACGATTGCGGCGTCAGGTCCGTCGGGTTGTCATAGGTGCCATGGTTTTCGCCGACTTCGTCACGCAAGTCGTTCCATTCCATGCACGCCGTCTGGCAAGCCTTGCAGCCGATGCATTTCGACACATCGATCAGCTTGGCCACGGTGCCCGTCACCGGGCTGCGTGCTTGCGGCGGCGTCACCGTGGTAGCCGACAGGCGCCGGATATCTAAGGATTGCAGTGCCATTATTGAGCTCCCATCATGCTTTTTCCACCTTCACCAGGAAGGACTTGAATTCCGGCGTTTGCGAATTCGCATCCCCCACGCCCGGCGTCAGGGTATTGATCAGATACCCCGGCTTGGCCACGCCCGTAAAGCCCCAGTGCAGCGGCAGGCCCACGGTATGCACCGGTTTGCCTTCGATCATCAAGGCCTTGATGCGCTTGGTAACGACGGCCTTGGCGATGATGTGCCCGCGCTTGGAACTGACGCGCACTTCTCCGCCGGCAACGACGCCGATGCTCTTGGCCAGCTCTTCGCCGATTTCGACGAATTGCTGCGGCTGGATGATGGCATTCAGGTGCGCATGCTTGGTCCAGTAATGGAAATGCTCGGTCAAACGGTAGCTGGTGGCCACGTGCGGGTATTCCTCATGCGTGCCGAATTGCTTGCGGTCATCGGCAAACACGCGCGCGGCCGGATTGCTGGTCGCTTGCGGGTTTTTCGGGTGCATGGGGTTATAGCCCAGCGGATTTTCGAACGGCTCGTAATGCTCGGGGAACGGCCCTTCGGCCATGGCCCCGCGCGCAAAGAAGCGCGCCACGCCCTCGCCCAGCATGATGAACGGCCCCATGCCGTTTTCCGGCGGTTCGTCGGCCTTGAAGTCGGGAATATCGGCCCCGCTCCAGTTCGTGCCATTCCATTCGATCAACTTGCGGGTCGGATCGAAAGCCTTGCCCTTCAGGTCGCACGAAGCGCGGTTGTACAGCACGCGGCGGTTGGCCGGCCACGCCCAGGCCCAGCCCAGGGTCTGGCCGATGCCGGTCGGGTCGCTGTTGTCGCGCCGTCCCATCTGGTTGCCCGCCTGCGTCCAGCTGCCGGCGAAGATCCAGCAACCGCTGGTGGTCGTGCCGTCGTCGCGCAATTGCGCAAACGACGCCAGCTGCTCGCCCTTCTTCACCAGCAGCTTGGTCGGATCTTTTGGATCGTACAAGTCGGCCAGCGCCTTGCCGTTGAATTCGCGGGCGATTTCTTCGGGCTGCGGGTTATGCGGCTGCGCATAATTCCACGTCAGGTTGACGATAGGATCGGGGAACTTGCCGCCCTCTTTCTTGTACATGCTGCGCATGCGCAAGAACAGGCCCGACATGATCTCCAGGTCGCTGCGCGCCTGGCCCGGCGGTTCGGCCGCCTGCCAGTGCCACACTGCAGCACGCGCGAGGAACTCACCAGCGAACCGCGCTCTTCGGCGAAGCAGCTGGTCGGCAAGCGGAACACTTCCGTCATGATCTTGGTGGGATCGACTTCGTGGTATTGGCCGTGCGCCTTCCAGAATTCGCCCGTTTCCACGGCCAGCGGATCCATGATGACGAGGAACTTCAGCTTCGACAGCGCTTCCGTGACCTTCTGCTTGTTCGGCGCGGACGCCAGCACATTGAAGCCCTGGCAGATATAGCCCGTCATCTTGCCTTGGTGCATCAACTCGATGGCTTGCATCAAGTCATACGGCTTGTCGAGTTTCGGCAGGTAGTCGTAGGCGTAGTTATTGTCCGCCGTGGCGAAATCGCCCCACCACGTCTTCATGAAGCTGACGTGGAACTTGCGGTAATTGCTCCAGTAGCTGAGCTGGTTCGGCCGCAGCGGCTTGGTGGCGCGCGCGGCGATATAGCCATCGAAATCCTGCTCCGCTTCGTTCGGCAAGGTCATGTAGCCTGGCAACAGGTTCGACATCAGGCCCAGGTCGGTCAGACCCTGGATGTTCGAGTGGCCGCGCAAGGCGTTCATGCCGCCGCCGGCGATACCCATGTTACCCAAAAGCAACTGCACCATGGCGCCCGTGCGGATGGTTTGCGCGCCCGTCGAGTGGTGCGTCCAGCCCAGCGCGTACAGGATGGTGCCGGCGCGTCCCGGCACGGCGGTCGAAGCCAGGGCTTCGGCCACCTTGTGGAACTTGTCGGCCGACACGCCGCACGTGCGCTCGACCATCTCGGTCGTGTAGCGCGCGTAGTGCTTCTTCATCATCTGGTAGACACAGCGCGGGTGTTCCAGGGTCGGGTCGACCTTGGCATAGCCGTCGTCGCCGATCTCGTAATCCCAGGTGGCCTTGTTGGTGTACTTGCCTTTTTCCTTGTCGAAACCCGAGAACAGGCCATCCTCGAACGCATAGTCTTCGCGCACGATGAAAGGCATGTCCGTGTAGTTGCGCACGTACTCATGCTGGATCTTGTCGTTCGTCAGCAGATAATTGATGATCGCGCCGAGGAAGACGATGTCCGTGCCGGTACGCGTGGCGCAGTAGTAATCTGCCACGGATGCGGTACGGGTAAAACGCGGATCGACAACGATCAGCTTGGCCTTGTTATGCGCCTTCGCTTCCGTTACCCATTTGAATCCGCAAGGATGTGCTTCTGCTGCATTGCCGCCCATGACCAGGATCACGTCGGCATTCTTGATATCGACCCAATGATTCGTCATCGCGCCACGGCCAAACGTCGGGGCAAGACCTGCCACCGTCGGTCCGTGTCATACACGCGCCTGATTATCAAAGGTCAGCATCCCCATGCTGCGCACTGTCTTGTGGGTCAGATACCCGACCTCGTTGCTGCCGGCGGACGCGGCCAGCATGCCGGTGGAGAGCCAGCGGTTGACGGTCTTGCCGTCGGCATTCTTTTCGATCAGGTTGGCATCGCGGTCATCCTTCATCAGGCGCGCGATCTTGTCGAGCGCCACATCCCAGGAGATCGGTTGCCATTCCGTGCCGCCCGGCGCGCGGTATTCGGGCACTTTCAGGCGGTTCGGGCTGTGGATGAAGTCGACCAGGCTGGCGCCTTTCGGGCACAGGGTGCCGCGGTTGACCGGGTGATCGGCATCGCCTTCCACGTGGATGATGCTGGAGACGGCGTTTTTCGCGCCATCGCCCAGGCCATACAGCAAAACGCCGCAGCCAACGGAACAGTAAGGACAGGTATTGCGGGTCTCGGTCGTGCGAGCCAGCTTGTATTGCCGTACTTCTGCCATCGCCTGCCCCGGCGCAAAACCGAGCAAGGCGAGGCTGGAGCCAGCAATCGTGGCGCCAGTTACCCGAAGGAACTGGCGCCTGGATATCTGAACCATATCAGACCTCTATGATGTGAGTAAATAAAAAGTCATACGGCGTCATGACAGTGTCATATCACTAAGATATAAGCACCATGCCCGTGCCGTATGACGCGTATTTTCCCCTCAAACCCAGTCAAGGCTCAGTCCGCCGGAAAAAATTACTCGCAGTCAACATTAATTTATCCATACCGAATATTTCCTCTAAATGGACAGGCATGAAAAAACCCGCTCGCGAGCGGGTTTTGTTGGGGAACGGCAAAAATTACAGGCTGTAGCGCAAAGTCAACGCCACGTTGCGCGGCGCGCCCGGCAAGCTCAGGTTCGGGCTGGAACCATGGCCGGAAACGATGTAGCGCGTGTCGCCGATATTGTTGACGTTCAGCTGCACTTCATAGCGGCCCGTGCGGTACGCGGCCATGGCGTCGGCCGTCACGTAGCCAGGCAAGACCACCGTGTTGCCCGCATTGGCGAAACGGCTGCCGACGGCATTCGCGCCGCCGCCCACCGTGTAGCCGTGGCCCAGGTCTTTCGTCAGCCACAGGTTGGCCGTATTGCGCGCCGTCAAAGTGGCGCGCTTGCCCTTGACCGGCACTTCTCTGGCGACGGTGCTGCCTGGCACATTGACGCTCTTGTCCTTGGCGATGGAATCGGTGATGGTGGCATCGAGGTAAGCGTAGCCGGCCATCATTTTCCAGCCATCGTGCAAGTCCGCATTGAAGGTCAGCTCCAGGCCATCCGTGCGCTGCGTGCCGACGGGCACGATGCGGTTGGTGATCGGGTCGCTGGTCTTGATATTGTCGCGCTCCAGGCGGAACAGCGAGACGGTGGCGTTGGCGCGGCCGCCCCACAGGTCGTACTTGGCGCCCACTTCCGTGTTGCGCGTGGTTTCCGGCGCCAGGTCGGCATTATTCGCGGCCAGGGCGAAGTTCTCGCCGCTGGGCTGGAACGAACGGCTCCACGACGCGTAGTACGACTGCGCCGCGCCCGGTTGCCAGACGAGACCGGCGCGGGGGCTGTAGGCCGAATCCGTGCGCGACAGGTCCGCCGTCGTCACGCCTAGCGCATTGGCCAGGCGCGACTGCTGCTTGTAGCGGTCATAGCGCAGGCCGGCCAGCGCGTTCCACTCGTCGCTGAAACTGATGGCGTCCTGCACGTAGGCGGCGGCCGTATCATAGGTGCCGAAGGTATCGCCGCGCGCGCCCAGCTTGGTCCGGTCGACCACGGGCAGCACGGGATGGAAGATCGACACGGGTTTCGCAGGTGTCGATACAGCGATGGCGGCCCAGCTGCTGGCATCCTTGTTCTGCTTGCCGAACTCGGCGCCGTACAGCACTTCGTGGCGCAGGCTGCCCGTGACCAGCTTTTGCGTCAGTTCCGTCTGGTTGAACCAGCCGCTCTCGTCACGGTTGAGCTTGGCGTGACCGAGGTTCATCGTGCCTGTGACTTCGTTGACGTTGCCGGAAATATTCGTGTTGTTGCGGTCCAGGTGGTAGTCGTAGTAGCGGAAGGCATTGCGCAGCGACAAACTATCGCTGAACTTGTGCGTCAGGGTAGCGGCCGTGGAGACCACGCGCGACTGGCTGAAATCCGCATCGCGGGCATTCGCGGCGCCATAATAGGTGCGCGCATCGACGGCGACGGGACGGCCGTGCCAGGACGGGATGCCGAAGTCCGTCAGGCGGCGGTCTTCCAGGTAGTCGCCCTGCAGCAGCAGTTTCGTCGCGTTTGAGAGGCGGATGGCCACGGAAGGCGCGATCGCCGTGCGGTTGATGAATTGCTGGTCGCGGTAGCTGTCGGACAATTCGCGCGCGCCCGTGACGCGCCAGTCCACCGTCTCGCCGACTCTGCCCACGTCGACTTCGCCGCGGCGCCCTTTTGTATTCGTCAGACTCAGCGCCACGTCCGTGATATCGATACCCGGTTTTTTGGTGATGCGGTTCACCAGGCCGCCCGAGGAACCGCGGCCGTACAGCACGGCGGCTGGCCCCTTGATCACTTCCAGGCGCTCCACGTTCGACAGGTCGCGGAAATACAGCGCATCGTCGCGGAAGCCGTCGACGAACTGGTCGCCGATGGCCGTGAAACCGCGGATGAACACCTGGTCGCGCTGGCCGTCGCCGTGGACAGGCCCACGCCGGGAATGTTCTTCATGATGTCCTGGATCGACACGGCATGCTGGTCGCGGATCACGGCAGCCGGCACCACGTTGATCGTCTGCGGCACGTCGCGCAAGGCCATTTCCGTCTTGGTGCCGCTGGCGGAGGTGGCGGCGACATAGCCGGCGTTGTCCTTCGAGGCCGTCACAGTGACGGCGGGCAAACTTTCCTGAGCCCAGGCTGCCAATGGCGTGGCGCCCAAGGTCAGGGCGCCCAGTACGGCGAGAGTGATCGGTTTACATCCTGGCTTGTGCTGTTGCTGCATACAATTCCCTGGTCGATGATTTAATACGAATGATTCTCATTAGTATTTTATCAGCCGGCATGGCGAAAAGTAAGGCAAAATGTAAGTGATAGTACTTATAGACTAGGTACTTGACGTAAAAAAGCAACAATGAATTAATATCAATAAGTAATTAAAATTGCCGTAAAAAACTATTTCCGCGCGTCAATGCTATACTTCCGGTTTGCTGGTTAGCGGCATCCCAGGCCGCCACACCCCTTGTTTTACCTCCAACGCCGTGCACAGCGCGGCGCGCCGCACAGCAATCCTGCGGCACCCGAAGACCCCGATCCCCTGCGCCTTGCGGCGCCTGTCCGCCCCTGCTGGCGGCGGCGATCATGACTATTAAACTGTTAGGAATTACATGAAAAACCTGAACATCGGCAGCCGCCTTGGCGTCGGCTTTGCTGTCGTATTGCTGTTGCTTGCCGCCTTGACCGTCACCGCCCTCGTGCGCATGCAAACGGCCAGCGACCTGACCTATCGCCTCATCAATACCAGCATCAAGAACCAGCGCATGGTGGCCGAATGGTCGAAGATCATTGAACTCAACAGCGTGCGCGGTGTCGCCTCGTTCGAAATCACGGATCCTGTCGTGCGCGCCAAGATCGAGGAAGACTTGAAAGTCGATGCGGACCGTTCCAGCAAGCTGCAGGACGACATCGTCGCCTCGCTGCTCAACCCGGCCGTGATCGAGCAATTCAAGGTCGTGCGCAAGGTGCGTACCGACTACGTGACGACGCGCGCACGCGCCTTCAAGATGAAGGCAGACGGCGACGTGGCCGGCGCCAAGATCGTGTTCGAGAAGGAAGTCGCACCGATCACCGTGGCCTACCTGGCCGAAGTGAAGCGCTTTGCCGGCATGCAGATCAAGGCGGCCGACGGCGTCGGCGCCAGCATCATCGAGGCTTACAGCGGTACGCGCATCTTCCTGATCACCATGGGCGTGCTGGCCGTGCTGATGGGCATCGGTTTTGCGTGGTGGATCACGCGCTCGATCACCGGCCCCATCCGCGACGCCGTGAAAGTGGCGGAAACCGTGGCAGCAGGCGACCTGAGCAGCACCATCACGGTGCAGGGCCGCGATGAAACGGCGCAGCTGATGCACGCCCTGAAAACCATGAACGACAGCCTCGTCGGCATCGTCGGCCAGGTGCGCAGCGGCACCGACACCATCGCCACGGCGTCCGCGGAAATCGCCGCCGGCAACCAGGATCTGTCCTCGCGCACGGAACAGCAAGCCAGTTCGCTGGAAGAAACGGCCTCGTCGATGGAAGAATTGACCAGTACCGTGAAGCAGAATGCGGACAATGCGCGCCAGGCGAATAAACTGGCTGGCGACGCGGCCGGCATCGCCAGCCGCGGCGGCGCCGTGGTGGCCGAAGTGGTCGCCACCATGGGCGAGATCAATACCTCGTCGAAGAAAATCGTCGATATTATCTCTGTCATCGACGGCATCGCCTTCCAGACCAACATCCTGGCCCTGAACGCGGCCGTGGAAGCGGCGCGCGCCGGCGAACAGGGCCGCGGCTTCGCCGTCGTGGCAACCGAGGTGCGCAACCTGGCGCAGCGCTCGGCGGCGGCGGCGAAAGAAATCAAGGGCTTGATCGACGATTCCGTGCAAAAAGTCGACGTGGGCACGGACCTGGTCGACAAGGCCGGCAAGACGATGGAAGAAATCGTGCAAAGCATCGGCTTCGTCACGTCCATCATGAGCGAAATCAGCAACGCCAGCGAAGAGCAGAGCGCGGGCATCGAGCAAGTCAACCAGGCCATTTCGGAAATGGACCAGGTAACCCAGCAAAATGCGGCGCTGGTGGAAGAAGCGTCGGCAGCGGCCGAAGCGATGCAGGAACAGGCGAGCGAACTGGCGCAAGTGGTCAGCGTCTTCCGCCTGGACGCCAACGCGGCGGCGACCGACCGTTTCAGCGTGAAAGCGGCGCAGCGCAGCGCGCCGGCGGCTCCAGCAACCCCGACCGCCCCCGCACGCAAGGCCCCTGCCCTGCGCCTGCCCGTGACGCGCGCCAGCAGCAAGGCAACGGCACCGGCCGAAGGCGATTGGGAAGAGTTTTAAATCTGCTGCATCAAGCCGCGCTGCATCAAGCCGCGCGGGCTTGCTCTTTGGCGATCAGTGCCGCCAGTTCGCGCGGCACGGATTGCCCCAGGAATGCCAGCGCCAGCGCTTCCGGATCGATGGCGGCGTCCGCCGGCATGCCATGCTCGAAGCCGCCCACCATGATGCGGCAGAAATGCGGCGATTCGGCCCGCGTTTCCACATACCAACAACCCGCATGACCTTGCACAAAGTATTCGCCGATAAAGTAGCCGAGCATGGTTTTCACCCATTGCCAGCTTTCGTCGCGGATGACGATGGTGCGCATGGCCGCATCGATGTACGGCAGGTATTCGGCCGCGTTGCTCAGCACTTCGTGCGCGGGCTGGATGCCCAGGCGCTCGACAAAATTGACCAGCGACGCGCCCAGCGCATCATAATAGGCATCAAAAGCCGTCTGGCTTTGTTGCAATAATTGTTCTTGTTCCTTCGACAGCATTCACACTCCACAGACATTCAGCAATCCCGTATTTTACGCCACGCTCACATCCACCCCGGCCCGCTGCAGCAAGGCCTGGTTGCGGACAGACAGATGCGTCACCTGCAGGTGCTTGCCCGCCTTGTCATAGCGTTCATACAAGGCTTCGATGGCGGCGATGGCCGAGTGGTCGGCCATGTGCAGATGCCGGCAATCGAGGATGACGCGGGCAGGATCGGCGGCCGGCTGGAACAGTTCCAGAAAATGCGTGACCGAGGCGAAAAACAGGGTGCCGTGCGGCAAGTACACGCGCATGCCAGGGCTGCTGTCATCGATGTCGGCACGCATGTCGCGCGCATGCTGCCAGGCAAAATTCAAGGCGGCAATCACGATGCCGCACAGCACTGCCGTCGCCAGGTCCGTGAACACGGTGATCACCGTCACGGCAACGATCACCAGCGCATCCTGCAACGGCACCTTGCCCAGCACGCGCAGGGAACCCCAGGCAAACGTCTGCTGCGCCACGACGAACATCACGCCGACCAGCGCGGCCAGCGGAATGCGCTCGATCAGCGGCGACAGGAACAGGATGAACAATAAAATCATCACGCCGGCCGTCACGCCCGACAGGCGCGAGCGCCCGCCCGAGCTCAGGTTGATCATCGTCTGGCCGATCATGGCGCAGCCGCCCATGCCGCCAAACAGGCCCGAGACGACGTTCGAGGCACCGAGGGCGACGCATTCGCGGTTGGGCTGGCCCCGCGTTTCCGTTATCTCATCCGTGAGATTAAAAGTGAGCAAGGTTTCCAGCAAGCCCACCATGGCCATCAGCGCCGCATACGGCAAGATGATGTGCAAGGTGGCCATGTCCAGCGGCACCGTAGGCCAGTGCAGGGCCGGCAAGCCGCCGGCGATATGCGCGAGGTCGCCCAGCGTGCGCGTGGGCAGGTGCAGAAAATGGCTGAGCACGCCCACGCCGAGGATGGCCACCAGCGCGGGCGGCACGGCGCGCGTGATGCGCGGCAACACGTAGACGATGGCCATGGTGAGCAGCACCAGCGCGCTCATCACGAGCAAGGGCGTGCCTTGCAGCCAGGTTTCGCCGTGCGGCGTGGCCTGGCGAAAGTGTTCCAGCTGGGCCATGGCGATGACGACGGCCAGGCCGTTCACGAAGCCCAGCATCACCGGGTGGGGCACCATGCGGATCAGCTTACCCAGGCGCAAGAGGCCGAACAGCGCCATGATGATGCCGCTTAGCACCACGGTCGCCAGCAGATACTGCACGCCATGCTGGGCGACGAGTGCCACGATGACGACGGCCATGGAACCGGCAGCGCCCGAAATCATGCCCGGGCGCCCGCCAAAGATGGCCGTCAATGCGCAAATGATGAAGGCGCCATACAGGCCCATCAGGGGATTGAGCTGCGCCACCAGGGCAAAGGCGATGCATTCCGGCACCAGGGCGAACGAGGTGGTCAAGCCAGCGAGGATATTTTTTTGTATGTTCGAGAACCACTCTTCCCGAAAAGTTGCGTTGATCATTGATGCGTATCCAAAGTTGGAACAGGGAAATGCCGGCCGGATGGAAAATAATCAGGCGCAGCCAAGCCAGCGGGCGTCAAAAAGAAGCCGTGCCGAGGTCTAACGGGGAAAGACTTCGTCAGTGACTACACGGGTATGGCGAAAAGGGGAAGTTTCATCACGGCGCCAGGCGGCGCGGCTGATCTTGTTGGCATTATACAAGATGCACAGCGGACAAAGTCTGGCGAAAGCGCAGACAAAAAAATAGCCCACTCGAAAGTGGGCTATTTTTTTCATCTGGAGGCGAGGACGGGAATCGAACCCGTCTAAACGGCTTTGCAGGCCGCTGCATAACCTCTTTGCTACCTCGCCAGAGGAACTGCTTGGATGCGCCTTGCGGCCCACCTTGAAAACTGGAGCGGGAGAAGAGTCTCGAACTCTCGACCTCAACCTTGGCAAGGTTGCGCTCTACCAACTGAGCTACTCCCGCATTGGAGCTTGTTTACCGCTTAATCACGCCGCATGACTGCTTTGCGGCTGATAAAAAAAGGAAGCCAGCTTAGCTTCCCTTTAGAATTCTGGAGCGGGAGAAGAGTCTCGAACTCTCGACCTCAACCTTGGCAAGGTTGCGCGCTCTACCAACTGAGCTACTCCCGCATTGGAGCTTCTATTTTCTGCCACTGCCATTCTTGCTGCACTGCACCAGCGTTCGCTGGAGCGGGAGAAGAGTCTCGAACTCTCGACCTCAACCTTGGCAAGGTTGCGCTCTACCAACTGAGCTACTCCCGCATACGAACCGCTATTTTACTGCCTTTTGCTACCGTTTACCAGTGCTGCTTTACTGCTGATCCAGTGTTCACTGGAGCGGGAGAAGAGTCTCGAACTCTCGACCTCAACCTTGGCAAGGTTGCGCTCTACCAACTGAGCTACTCCCGCAGTGGACAACATTGTATCAGAAGCTCTACTACATCGCCAGTACTACTTTTTACTGCATTTGCTGTTTTTACCTATGACACGATCCAGAAAACTGGAGCGGGAGAAGAGTCTCGAACTCTCGACCTCAACCTTGGCAAGGTTGCGCTCTACCAACTGAGCTACTCCCGCGTCATCAACAACAGGCCAGCATTATAGAGGGATTACAGGGGCTGTCAACGGGCAATATCTGGTCTTTTGCAAAATATTCCGCATAAAGCAGCCGCCTGCTTATTCTTAGTGCAAATTTCCCGCTTTTTCTTTAATGAGCGGCCATGCCAGGCGCAAGTAATAGAACATCGACCACACCGTCAGCACGCAGGCGATCCACAGCAGCTTCTCGCCCCACACATGGGTGTCGATCGCGCCGAAGATCACTTCGTGGTACAGCAGCAGGGGAATGGCCGTCATTTGCGCGGCCGTCTTGATCTTGCCGATCGAGCTGACGGCCACCGATTTCGACGCGCCGATCTGCGCCATCCATTCGCGCAAGGCGGAAATGGTGATTTCGCGGCCGATGATGATGAAGGCCAGCACGGCATTGACACGGTCCAGCTGCACCAGCACCAGCAAGGCGCCCGCCACCATCAGCTTGTCGGCCACGGGGTCGAGGAAGGCGCCGAAGGCCGAGGTCTGGTTCCAGCGCCGCGCGAGGAAGCCGTCGAACCAGTCCGTGACGGCGGCGATGATGAAGACCAGGGTGGCGACCAGGTTCTGGTCGCCGTGCAGCAGCATCGACGGCGGCAGGTAAAACACGCCGACGACGAGCGGAATCAGGGCCACGCGCAGCCAGGTCAAAAGGATGGGAATATTAAAAGGCATAAGAAGCAATCGGCCGACGGGTAAATTGAATATGAAGAAAGTATGAAGAAAGCGCCACTAGTCTACATGGCCCGGGGGTATTAGCCTAGTCCGGTTGCCGCAGCGCCGGACCAGGCCTGTATGCATCAATGCAACTGCTTGTAGATTTCTTCCGCCAGTTGCGTGGAAATCCCCTCCACCGACATCAGATCCTCGACGCTGGCGTCGACCACGCCACGCAAGCCGCCAAAGCGCGACAGCAGTTTCTGGCGGCGCTTGGCACCGATGCCTTCTATCTCTTCCAGACGCGAGGTCTGGCGCGTCTTGGCCCGCTTGGCGCGCATGCCCGTGATGGCGAAGCGGTGCGCTTCGTCGCGGATCTGCGCGATCAACATCAGGGCCGCCGATTCCTTGCCCAGTTCCTGCGCCGCGCGGCCATCGACGAACAGCAGGGTTTCCAGGCCAACTTTTCTGCCCTCCCCTTTTGCCACGCCGACGATCAGGCTGATATCGAGTCCCAGTTCGGCAAACACCTGGCGCGCCATTTCGATCTGTCCCTTGCCGCCGTCGATCAAGACCACGTCCGGCATCACGCCGTCGCCATTGGCCACCTTTTCATAGCGGCGCATCAGGACCTGGCGCATGGCCGCGTAATCGTCGCCGGGCTTGATGTCGTTGATGTTGTAGCGGCGGTATTCGCCGTTCTGCATGGCGTGGTGGTGGAATACCACGCACGACGCTTGCGTCGCCTCGCCCTGCGTGTGGCTGATGTCGAAACACTCGACGCGCAGGCTGTCGAGGTCTTCCGTCTCCAGGCGCAGCGCTTCGGCCAGCGCCCGCGTGCGCGACTGCTGCGAGCCCTGCTCCGACAGCAAGCGCGCCAGCGAAATCTCGGCGCCCTTTTGCGCCAGCTCAAGCCACTGGCGGCGCTGCCCCTGCGGCTGGAAAATCAGGTTGATGCGGTGGCCGCACTGCTCCATCAGCGCCACCATCAGGGCCGGCTGGTCGAATTCGATGTTCAGGATCAGGGTGCCGGGAATGAATTTTTCCGTGTAGTGCTGGGCCAGGAAGGCGGCCAGCACTTCCACCTCGATCGGCTCTTCGGCAATCGCCGCCGCATCGCTGAGCTGGCTGGGGAAATAGGCGCGGTCGCCCAGGTGGCGTCCGCCGCGCACCATGGCCAGGTTGACGCAGGCGCGCCCGCCCTGCACCAGCACGGCGATGATGTCGACGTCGGCGTCGCCCGTCGTTTCCATGCTCTGCTGGTGCAGCACGCGCGACAGCGAAGCAATCTGGTTGCGCACCACCACGGCCTGCTCGAATTTCAGCTCGGCGGCAAACGCGTGCATCTTCTTTTCCAGGTCGGCCAGCACTTCGCTCTGGCGCCCGCGCAGGAAGCGCGCCGCGTTTTCCACGTCGTTCTTGTAGTCTTCCTTGCTGATCAGGTCCACGCACGGCGCGCTGCAGCGGCCGATCTGGTGCAGCAGGCAGGGCCGCGTGCGGTTCGCGTACACGCTGTCCTCGCAGGTGCGGATCAAAAACACCTTTTGCAGGATCTGCATCGATTCCTTGACGGCCCAGGAACTGGGGAACGGCCCGAAATACTGGTTCTTCTTGTCCACCGCCCCCCGGTAATACACCATGCGCGGCGCATCGCCGTTGGTGATTTTCAGATACGGATACGACTTGTCGTCGCGGAACAGGATGTTGTAGCGCGGCTGCAGCGCCTTGATCAAGTTGTTTTCCAGGATCAGCGCTTCCGCTTCGCTGTGCGTGACCGTCGTTTCCAGGCGCGCGATGCGCTCGACCATCATGGCGATGCGGGGGCTGGCCAGGTTTTTCTGGAAATAGCTGGAGACGCGCTTTTTCAGGTCGCGCGCCTTGCCGACGTACAACACCTTATCGGCGGCGTCGAAATAGCGGTACACGCCGGGCAAGTTCGGCAGCTTGGCGACGGTGGCCAGCACCTGCGCGCGCGGGTCGGGTGGCGTTTCCGCCAAGGAAGATTCTGGGCTTGCTTCGGTCATTGCTGGCTCATTCTTGCACTGCTTGCTCCACGATCACGAACGCGACCGCATATTCTTCTTCATCGCTGATCGTCACTTGCGCGCTCAGCCGGTTTTTTTCCATGAATTCCGCCAGCACGCCGCTGCAGACGATCATCGGCTTGCCGCTGGGGTGGTTCAGCATCTGCGCGGCGGGCCAGGTCATCGGCATGCGCAAGCCCAGGCCGATGGCCTTGGAAAACGCCTCCTTGGCCGCAAAGCGGGTGGCCAGGAAACGCACGCCGCGCACGGCGTTCTTGGCGCTGCGGGCGCGGAATTTCTCCAGCTCCTGCGGCCCCAGTATTTTCTGCGCGAAACGTTCGCCATGGCGCGCCAGAGCCGCCTCGATGCGGGGAATCTTGCAGATATCGGTGCCGATGCCGTAGATCATGGCGCTCTCCCTTGTACGCGCTTATGCTTTACCAGCCAGGCGCGTGGCCACCATGATGGCCTTCATTTCGCGCACGGCGTTTTCCCAGCCGACGAACACGGCATGGGCGACGATGGCGTGGCCGATGTTCAATTCGGCAATATCGGGAATGGCAGCGATCGCCTGCACGTTGGTGTAATGCAAGCCGTGGCCCGCGTTGACCTTCAGGCCGCGCCCCACGCCGAACAGCACGCCAGCCTTGATGCGCTCCAGTTCAGCCTGCTGCTCGGCGCCTGCCGTATCGGCGTAGCGGCCCGTATGCAGCTCGATCACGGGCGCACCGAGCTCGGCGGCGGCGGCGATCTGCTGCTCGTCGGCATCGATGAACAGGCTCACGCGGATGCCCTCGCCCTGCAATTGTTTGACGGCAGCCTGCACTTCCTTGAAGTAGCGCACCACGTCCAGGCCGCCCTCGGTCGTCACTTCCGTGCGTTTTTCCGGCACCAGGCAGACGTCGGCAGGCTTGATGCGGCAGGCGAAGTCGATCATCTCGGCCGTTACGGCCGCTTCCAGGTTCATGCGCGTGAGCAACTGCGGCGCGATGGCGATGACGTCCGCATCCTTGATGTGGCGGCGGTCTTCGCGCAAATGCAGGGTGATGGCGTCGGCGCCCGCCTGTTCGGCCAGCAGGGCCGCGCGGATCGGGTCCGGGTAGGCGGTGCCGCGCGCATTGCGCAAGGTGGCCACGTGGTCGATATTGACACCCAGGTCGATGACGGGGCCGGAAGGCTGCAAAAAGCTCATAGTGATGGTATCCGTAAAGTGCCGTAGCGCAACAATCCAGCGCTACAGCTGCATTAAATCGATCAGTATCTGGCGCGTATTCAAGGTGGCGCCACCCAGTTGATGGGCCAGCAAAAAACGCATCAGCAGCTTGCTTTGCGCCTGCGTGGCCACGTCAAGATAATCTTCGCGCTCCATGTCGAGCAGGGTCTTGCCCGTGATTTTCGGCCAGGCGTCGCTGGCGCGCGCCGGGCGCGGCCCCCGTTCCGGGTCGACCACGTACACCTGCCCTGCCTCGATGGCCTGGCGCGTGCCCGTGCAGCGCGTCAGGTCGGCCGCCACGCCCGTTTCCTTGAGCAGGGCGCGCTCGAACTTGCGCAGCACGATGGGCGGCGGCTCATTGTGCGCCAGTTGATTCAAGGTAGCAACGTAGTGGTCGAACAGCACGGGATGCGGGTCATCGCGCGCGAGCAGTTTGACCAGCAATTCGTTCAGATAGAAGCCGCACAGCAAGGCGGTCTTTTCCAGCGGCAACATGCCGCCCACCCATTCGGCGCCCGTCAGGATGCGCAGCTCGGATTTGCCCGTCCAGCCCGCCTGCAGCGGTTGAAACGTCTGCAGCACGCCGCGCAACTGCGAATGGGGGCGCTTGGCGCCCTTGGCAACGAGCGCGATGCGGCCGTACTCGCGCGTAAACACGTCGACGATGAGGCTGGTTTCTTTATGGGGGTAGCTGTGCAGCACGAAGGCGGGCTGGCCCGTGATGCGGCCGTCGCGCGTGGGCGGACGGCTGCGCCGGGGTGCTGTGGGAGGTACGGCCGGCGGCGCGATGGCCGCCGGCGTGGAGGCGGCGAGTGAAGCTGGCGCGAAATCAGGCTGCGCTGGCGTGGTGGTGCTCATGCGTGTAGCGTCGCCCCCGGGTTGCCGATTACTCGTAGCCGTAGGCGCGCAAGCCCGCCTCGTTGTCGGCCCAGCCCGACTTGACCTTGACCCAGATTTCCAGGTACACGGGGCCGCCGAACAGCTTTTCCATATCCAGGCGGGCCTGGGTGGAGACTTCCTTCAGGCGCGCGCCCTTGTTGCCGATAATCATGGACTTGTGCGTATCGCGCTCGACCAGGATGGCGGCGAACACGCGGCGCAGATCGCTTCCTGCTCGAATTTCTCGATCAAGACGGTACTCGTGTATGGCAGTTCATCGCCCACAAAACGGAAGAGTTTTTCGCGCACGATTTCCGAGGCGAGGAATTTTTCGCTGCGGTCCGTGATGTCGTCCGGGCCAAAGATGGGCTGGTTTTCCGGCAGGAAACGCTTGATTTCGTTCTGCAAGCCTTCCAGCTGGAAATGCAGCTTGGCGGAGACGGGCACGATGGCGGCGAAGTCGCGCATGGCGGCGATCTTTTGCGCAAACGGCAACAATACAGCCTTATCCTTGACGCGGTCGGACTTGTTGATGACGAGGATGCATGGCACTTCCTTCGGCAGCAGATCCATCACTTGCTGGTCGGCCGGGCCGAAGGTGCCCGCCTCGATCACGTACAAAATCACGTCCGAGGAAATCAGTGTGTTCGTCACCGTCTTGTTCAGCGTCTTGTTCAGCGCGTTCGAATGACGCGTCTGGAAGCCGGGCGTGTCGACGTAGATGAATTGCGCGTCCGGCAGCGTCTGGATGCCCGTGATGCGGTGGCGCGTCGTTTGCGCCTTGCGCGAAGTGATGCTGACCTTCGCGCCGATCAGCACGTTCATCAGGGTCGATTTGCCCACGTTGGGGCGGCCCACGATGGCGATATAGCCGCAGCGGAAGTTGTCGGGCATTTTGGTGGCTGTCATGCTAGTGTCGATTCTGTTTAGTGTGAGCGGCGATCGCCGGGGCTGCTGGAGCTTGTGCGTCGTCGCTCTGGATGGTGGCAATGCCGGCCAGCTTGAGCTGGGCGGCGCGCGGTTTGGGCTTGCGGCTGGCGGCAGGCGACTTCAACAGTGCCTGCTCGGCCACGTCCAGCGCCAGTTTGGCGGCGGCTTGCTCACCGGCGCGGCGGCTTCCGCCACGGCCGTAGACCTGGATGTTCAATTTCGGCACCAGGCATTCGATCTCGAATTCCTGGCTGTGGGCGGCGCCATGGGTGGCCACCACGTTGTACTGTGGCAGCGAATTTTCTTGCTTTGCAAAAATTCCTGCAGCAGGGTCTTGGCATCCTTGCCCAGGGTTTGCGGATCGACCGAGTCGAGGATGGGGATGTAGAACGCGCGGATCATCACCGTGCTGGCGGCATCGAAACCCGTGTCGAGGAAAATCGCGCCCAGCAAGGCTTCCAGCGTGTCGGCGAGGATCGATGGACGGCGGAAGCCGCCCGATTTCAGTTCGCCTTCGCCCAGGCGCAGGAATTGCGACAATTCCAGCTTTTGCGCGATTTCATACAGCGACTGCTGTTTCACCAGGTTGGCGCGCAGGCGCGACAAATCGCCCTCGTCGATGGTCTTGAAGCGTTCGTACAGGATGGAAGCGACCACGCAGTTGAGGATGGAGTCGCCGAGGAATTCCAGCCGCTCGTTATGCAAACTGCTGTGGCTACGATGCGTCAAGGCTTGCTGCAACAGGCCAGCATCCTGGAACGTATAGCCTAAACGGGTTTGCAATAGCTGAAGATTCATTATTGTTTCTGTGTCATCTGATTGATTCGGCTGGCCGCCGCGCGGGGGATCGGCGCGGCAGCCATGGGTATTACATGCAAGAAAGACTTAATGGATGCCGCCCACTCTTTTCGGGTTGCTGAAGTTCATCCATACGAGGAAAGCCTTGCCGACGATGTTTTCGTTCGGCACGAAGCCCCAGTAGCGGCTGTCCGCGCTATTGTCGCGGTTGTCGCCCATCATGAAATAATTGCCTTGTGGCACTACACACGTAAAGCCGTCTTCGTTGTAGTTGCACGCCTCCTTGTGCGGGAAATCCTTGACTTCGCGCAAGTTCAACGTGGGAGCAGGCTCGTCGTTGAGGATGCGGTGGCTCACGCCCGTCAGGTTTTCTTCCAGCTGCTTGTGGTAGACCGTGCTTTCGTCGTCGAGGTAGTCGTCCAGCGGCGTGTACTGCACTTCCTTGCCGTTGACCGTCAAACGCTTGTTTTCATAGGTGATTTTATCACCGGCACACCGATCACGCGCTTGATATAGTCTTGCGACATATCTTTCGGGTACTTGAACACCATCACGTCGCCGCGCTGCGGATCGTTGACTTCAATGATGCGCTTGTTGACGATCGGCAAACGAATGCCATAGGTGAACTTGTTGACCAGGATCAAGTCACCGACCAGCAAGGTCGGCACCATCGAGCTCGACGGGATCTTGAACGGCTCGTACAGGAACGAGCGCAGGCAGAACACCAGGGCGATGACGGGGAAGAAGCTGCCCGAATACTCGACCCAGGTCGGCTGGCGCAACAGCGCTGCCTCGATGGTGGCGCGGCTGCCGCCCGCATCGGACTTGATGCCCTCGGCGGCCAGCTTGGACTGGCGCGCATCGAACTCGGCCAGGGCAAGGTCGGCCGCCTTGCGGCGCTGCTTGGACAGATAAAACACATCCAGGCACCAGACCAGGCCCGTCAACACCATCAGCACGAACAGGATTAAAGCGAAATTTCCTAAAATCACTTGCAGGTTCATGTATTAACCGTCCACTTGTAAAATTGCCAGGAATGCTTCTTGCGGGATCTCCACGGAACCCACTTGCTTCATGCGTTTCTTACCCGCTTTTTGTTTTTCCAGCAATTTCTTCTTGCGGCTGATGTCGCCGCCATAGCACTTGGCCAAGACGTTCTTGCGCAAGGCTTTCACGTTCTCGCGCGAAATGATGTTCGCGCCGATGGTCGCCTGAATCGCTACGTCGAACATCTGGCGCGGGATCAGTTCGCGCATCTTGGCGGCCACCTGGCGGCCACGGTACTGGCTGTTCGAACGGTGGACGATGATGGCCAGCGCATCGACTTTTTCGCTGTTGATCAGCATGTCGACCTTGACCACGTCGGCCGCGCGGTATTCCTTGAACTCGTAATCCATCGAGGCATAACCGCGCGACGTCGATTTCAGGCGGTCGAAGAAGTCCAGCACGATCTCGGCCATCGGCATTTCATACACGAGCTTGACCTGGCGGCCGTGGTAGCTCATGTCCATCTGGATGCCGCGCTTGCCGATACACAAGGTAATCACGGAGCCCACGTATTCCTGCGGCATGTACAGATTGACCGTGACGATAGGCTCGCGCACTTCCTCGATGCGCGACGGATCGGGCATCTTCGACGGATTGTCGACGTTGATCATGGTGCCGTCGCGCTGGATCACTTCGTACACGACGGTAGGCGCCGTGGTGATCAGGTCCATGTCGAATTCGCGCTCGAGGCGTTCCTGCACGATTTCCATGTGCAGCAAGCCCAGGAAGCCGCAGCGGAAGCCGAAGCCCAGCGCCTGCGACACTTCCGGCTCGTACATCAGGGCAGCGTCGTTCAGTTTCAGCTTTTCCAGCGAGTCGCGCAGCGCGTCGTACTGGTTCGCTTCCACCGGGAACAGGCCGGCGAATACTTGCGGCTGCACTTCCTTGAAGCCAGGCAATGGCGCAGCGGCAGGACGGTTGGCCAGGGTGACGGTATCGCCCACTTTCGCCGCCTTCAATTCCTTGATGCCGGCGATGATGAAGCCCACCTGGCCTGCCGACAATTGCGGCAAGGATTGCGAACGGGGCGAAAAGACGCCGATGTCTTCCACTAGCTGCACCGAATCGGTGGCCATCAGGCGGATCTTGTCTTTCGGCTTCAGGGTGCCGTTGATCACGCGCACCAGCATGACCACGCCCACATAGGCGTCATACCAGGAGTCGACGATCAGCGCCTGCAGCGGCGCATCGGGATCGCCCTTCGGCGGCGGCACCTTGACGATCAGTTGTTCGAGCACGTCCAGCACGCCGAAGCCCGTCTTGGCCGAGCAATGCACGGCGTCGCCCGCGTCGATGCCGATCACGTCTTCGATCTCGGCAATGGCGCTCGGCGGGTCCGCGTTCGGCAAGTCGATCTTATTCAGCACGGGCACCACTTCCACGCCCAGGTCCAGCGCCGTGTAGCAGTTGGCCACGGTTTGCGCTTCCACGCCTTGCGATGCGTCAACGACCAGCAGCGCGCCTTCGCAGGCCGACAGCGAGCGCGACACTTCATAGCTGAAGTCGACGTGGCCTGGCGTATCGATCAGGTTCAGATTGTAGATCTGGCCATCGCGCGCCTTGTAGTGCAGGGCCGCCGTTTGCGCCTTGATGGTAATGCCGCGCTCGCGCTCCAGATCCATCGAATCGAGCACCTGCGCCTCCATCTCGCGGTCGGACAAGCCGCCGCACAATTGAATGATGCGGTCAGCCAGGGTCGATTTACCGTGGTCAATATGGGCGATGATGGAGAAATTGCGTATGTTGTTCATTAACTAATATAAGTGCGAAGTTGACGACACTGCTTTAACAGAAATCAGGGGGATCATGTCCGGGCCAAACAGGGCCAAAACCAGGCGCCCCACTCATGATGAAAAAAGCGCTCCGAGCAGGACATCTGCATGCCCAGGCGAGCGCTTTTGAAGCGACAGAAGCTGCTGCCTCGGACAGTAGCTTTTTCGACCTCCCATTTTACCGGATTTCAGAGCGGAAAGCCCGTCTTATGAGGCCGGCACCGGGCCAAGCCCACATTTTCGGCTGATTTCAGCACCAGAATGGTGCAATGCAGTGTCAATATTGACAGTTAAGCTACACCAGGCAGCGCCGCACGGCCGCTTCGTCGAGAAAATAATGGCATAGCTCGGGCTGCGCCAGGTCGGCAAACAGCACCGGCACCAGCTCGTCGAAACGGGCCAGCAGCGTGGCATCGGGCGAGGCGTCGATATCGATCACGTCCACCGTGAACGGTTTTTCAGGCGGCTGCAGCAAGAGCAAGGCGTCGAGCATGTCCTGGCATAAATGACAATAACTGCGGGAATAGAGGGTGAAGTGCATGAAGAAAAGGGAAAGGCATCCCGGCCGGAGCCGGGATGCAGGTGAATCAGAAACTTACTTGGCCGACGGACGCAGCGAAACGAATTGCGCCACGTCGCCGCGGCGCACCAGCACGGCCGACGACTTCTTTGGATCGAGCTTGGCCACCAGGGCATTGAATTGCTTGGCATCTTTCACGGCAACGTTGTTCAATTGCAATATCACGTCGCCAGGCTGCAGGCCGGCCTGGGCCGCCACGCCATCCGCATCCTCGACCAGCACGCCCGCGTCGATCTTCAATTCCTGCTTCTTCGCGGCCGGCACGTCGCTGACCTTCAAGCCCAGTGCATTGACGGCTTGCGCTTCCGGCTCCTTGGCGCCCTTCTTCGCCGTTTTCTCGCTTTCCAGCTCGACGACGGTGACGGGAATATCCTGCTGCGCCCCCTTGCGCCAGACGGTGACCGTGGACTTGCCATTGACGGCGGCGCCGCCTACCAGGCGCGGCAGGTCGGACGAACGCTCGATCGCAGCGCCATTGAATTTCAGGATGATGTCGCCCGGCTTGATGCCCGCCTTGTCGGCCGGACCACCTGGCTCCACCATCGACACTTGCGCGCCCTTGGCGTTCGGCAAGCCCAGCGATTCCGCCACGTCCTTGCTCACTTCGCCGATCTGCACGCCGATGCGCCCGCGCACGACCTTGCCCGTCTTTTTCAGCTGCTCGCCCACGCGCATGGCTTCATCGATGGGCACGGCAAACGAAATGCCGTTGTAGGCGCCGGACAGGGTGGCGATCTGCGAATTGATGCCGATCACTTCGCCGCGCATATTGATCAAAGGACCGCCCGAGTTGCCGGGGTTGACGGCCACGTCGCTCTGGATCAGCGGCAGATAGTCACCCGTATCGCGCGATTTGGCGGAAATGATGCCGGCCGTCACCGTGTTTTCCAGGTTGAATGGCGAGCCGATGGCGATCACCCACTCGCCCACGCGGATCTTGTTCGAGTCGCCGATGGTCAGGCGCGGCAAGTTGGCGCCCTCGATCTTCAGCAGGGCCACGTCGGTGCGGGCGTCAGCGCCGATCACCTTGGCCTTGAACTCGCGCTTGTCCGTCAGGGTCACGTAGACTTCATCGGCGCCATCGACCACGTGGGCATTGCTGAGCACGTAGCCATCGGCCGAAATGATGAAGCCGGAACCGACACCGCGCTGCACTTCCTGTTCCTGCGGCACGGCACGTCGGCCGCCGCGCGGCGCCTGCTGGCGCGGCGTCGGCATGGCGCCGCCGAAGAAGCGGCGCAGGAATTCCTGCATTTCCTGCTCATCCTGGCCGCCCGCGCCGGGCGCAGCCATCTTCAGGCGCTCGGTGGTGCGGATATTCACGACGGCCGGGCCGACGGCGTCGACCAGATCCGAGAAATCAGGCAGTTTCACTGCCGCCACGGCGGCCTGCGCCTGTGGCGCCAGCCCCAGCATGGTGGGAGCCAGAAACACGCCAGCCGTACCGAACAATAAAGCGGAAAGTGTCTTCACTGAAAACGACTTGCTGGCGGCACACATGTTTTTTTTCATGGAAAGGATCTTTTCGAGTATGTAAACGGATCAAAACGCGGACAGGCGATTGCCTGCGTGCATGATTGGCCGTCATGACGGCATCCCAGGGGCAAACACACCTGGCTGCGCGCATGGCCAACAAAACAACAATATATCGCAAAAGCAAGATATTGCCTGCACACAGTGTCAATCGTACCGAAGTCCAGTGTCAAGAGGGCGACAGGAACGTTAAGCCTGGCATAAGATGGTGCAGCGCTAGCGTTGCGCCAGCGGTCCCGCCTCCAGCGGCTCGGCCGCGCCCGGCGGCACGATGGCTGCGGACAGCGGGGGCAGCGGCTCCGCATGGGCAGCCGGCCCGTCAGGCGCCGCCTCGGCGGCCAGGCGGCCGGCCAGGCGCGCGTCGAATTCGGCGCTCAATGCATGGCCGCAATGCTCCGAGCGCAGCACGTCGCCGATGAGGCGATAGGCATCCCAGGCCTGGCGTCCCTCATCCGTGTCGAGGGCCGCAAAAGCCAGTTCGAGTTCGCTCGCCGCCAGCTCGCCATCGGCCAGCGCGGAAATAGTCTCGTGCAATCGTGTGTGCGTATCCATGATGGGTCCTGCCATTTCAAGAGAATCGGTGCGGAAACCGGACGCAGCCATGCCAACCTCATACTCTCCAGATTACCAGCGCTTGTCAATCGGCATGTCCAACAAGGGCTTCAATTTCTCCGCAATCACTTCGCGCGCGCGGAAAATGCGGCTGCGCACGGTGCCGATGGGACACGCCATGATCTCCGATATCTCTTCGTAGCTGAGGCCCTCGATCTCGCGCAGCACGATGGCCGTGCGCAACTCGAGGGGCAGCACATCCATGGCCGCATTGACGGTGGCCGCAATCTGCTTGCTGGCCAGCACCGATTCGGGCGTATTGTTGTCGCGCAATTTATTGCCGTCATCGAAGGATTCCGCCTGCTCGGCGTCGGCATCGCTGGACGTGGCGGCGCGCCGCCCCTGCGTAACGAGATAATTCTTGGCCGTATTGATGCCGATCCGATACAACCAGGTATAAAAGGCGGCATCGCCGCGAAAATGGCGCAGCGCCCGGTATGCCTTGATAAAGGTTTCCTGCACCACATCTTCGGCCTCCGCCGGATCATGCACAAGGCGCGACACCAGGCGCATCAAGCGGCGCTGATATTTCGATACCAGCACATCGAATGCCCGTTTGTCGCCCGCCTGCACCCGCTCGACCAGCAACTGATCATACTCGCGCTCTGTCCTCACGCCCAATGTCCCTGTAGTCATGCAGCGTGGGCGCCTGTATGGATATAGAGTTGGCCCGCTGCAAGAAGTTCAGTGTTCGCCCCACTTTTATTCTTCCCTCTTCCGCGCCGCGATAGCCCGGCAAGCCACGGCCAGCGGGCGAAAGGCGGCGCAGCTCTTGCCACGCTGCACCAACAACTGCGTGCGCCGCCCGGCGGCATCGGCCAGGCACAGCACCAGCAGCGACGGCCACAAGGTCGAGCCCGGCAACAGGCGCAGCTCCGGCGCCGTCAGGGGCTGCCGCATGGCCGGCGGCACCCGCTCGCTGGCGCCCGTCCCTGACGCCCCGCCATGCTCCAGATATACCGCCAGCCGCAACTGGCCGACCGGCGAAATATCAAGCGCCTGCGGCTTTCTGCGCCTGCGCAGCAAAGCCAGCAAAAACACGCCGCCTGCCGCACTCAGCAACGCGGCTGGCCAGCCCAGCGCATAGCCGCCCACCAGTTGGCCAGGCACCGCCGCGGCACGCCACGCGCCGCTCAAGGGCCAGGCGGCGAGCAGGGCGCACAGTCCCAGCACCGCTTGCAGCAGGCGCAAACAGACAGGCGTGCGAATAACAGCCGCTACCGCGATCGACATACTTCATGGGAAAAAAAAGGCGCGCCGGCAACATGCCGGGCAAATTCAGGCGCCAACGAACGTTGGCGCCGAATCAGCGCTCACTACGGTTTGACCGTAGCGAGCGCTTGAAAGTTCCTGCTTATTTCGCTTTACCGAAAATCAGCGTGCCATTCGTTCCGCCGAAGCCGAACGAATTCTTCACTGCATAATCGATCTTCATATCACGCGCCGTGTTGGCACAGAAATCAAGATCGCAAGCAGGATCCTGGTTGAAGATGTTGATGGTCGGTGGCGACACCTGATGGTGCAATGCCAGGACCGTAAACACCGCTTCCAGACCGCCCGCGCCGCCCAGCAAATGGCCCGTCATCGACTTGGTCGAGTTGACGACCAGATTCCTGGCGTGCTCGCCGAAGGTGCGCTTGATGCCCATCACTTCCGCCACGTCGCCTTGCGGGGTCGACGTGCCGTGCGCGTTCAGGTACTGGATCTGATCCGCGTTCAAGCCGGCGTTGTTGAGGGCCGCGATCACCGATTTGCTGCCGCCGCTGCCATCTTCCAACGGCGAGGTCATGTGATAAGCATCTGCGCTCATCCCGAAACCATGCACTTCGGCATAGATCTTGGCACCACGGGCTACCGCGTGCTCGTACTCTTCCAGCACCATGACGCCAGCACCCTCGCCCAGCACGAAGCCGTCGCGGTCGGCATCCCACGGACGCGATGCCGTTGCCGGATCGTCGTCGTTGCGGGTCGACAAGGCGCGTGCCGAGGCGAAACCGCCCAGGCCCAGCGGCGACACGGTCGATTCGGCACCACCGGCGATCATGACGTCGGCATCGCCGTACTCGATCATGCGCGCCGCGGCACCGATGCTGTGCAGACCGGTGGTACACGCCGTCACGATCGCCAGGTTCGGGCCCTTCAGACCATATTTGATCGAAAGGTTGCCAGAGATCATGTTAATGATCGAGGCAGGCACGAAAAATGGCGAGATACGGCGCGGACCGCGCTTTTCGTACTCGGACTTGGTTTCCTCGATCAGCGGCAGGCCGCCGATACCGGAACCGATGATCACGCCGATGCGCTCGGCGTTTTCCTCGGTCACTTCCAGGCCGGAATCTTGCATCGCCTGGATGCCCGCAGCCATGCCGTAATGGATAAAGGTATCCATATGGCGGGCTTCCTTACCGGAGATGTACTCTTCGATATTGAAGCCTTTGACTTCACCGGCAAAATGCGTGGTGAATGGCTGTGCATCGAATTTGGTAATCGTGGCAATGCCGGATTTACCTTCGACGATTGCGCCCCACGCCTCGGCAATAGTATTGCCGACAGGTGAAACGCAGCCCAGGCCGGTGACAACAACACGACGGTTTTTAGAACGGCTCAAGCGATTCTCCTGAAGTCGGTCAGACAGGCTTAGGCCTTGACGTGTGCGGTGGCGTAGTCGATCGCCTGTTGCACGGTGGTGATTTTTTCAGCTTGTTCGTCAGGGATTTCCATTTCGAATTCGTCTTCCAGGGCCATCACCAGTTCCACGGTGTCCAGGGAATCGGCGCCCAGGTCGTCGACGAAGGAGGATTCGATTTTGATGTCTGCTTCTGCAACGCCCAGTTGCTCAGCGACGATTTTCTTAACGCGTTGTTCGATATCCGACATGTTATGGCTCCAAAGTGTGTGTTACGGAAAGTGCGCGCATTTTATCAGGTTTGCGCGTCCGAATACTAATTTCGGTGTCTGCTGCTAATTCGACCGAAGCTGCTGCTAAAAGATGCGATTATAGACAAAAACGACCGTTGAATCATGCCACAAACGCCCGCCCCGTCTACCTTTCACATCAATTCATGTACATTCCGCCGTTCACGTGCAGGGTCGTGCCCGTGATATACGCCGCTTGCGGCGAGGCCAGAAAGGCCACCGCCGCCGCCACGTCTTCCGGTTTGCCCAGGCGGGACAGGGGAATTTGCGTCAACAGGGCCGCGTGCTGCTCTTCGCTCAGGGCCTTGGTCATGTCGGTATCGATGAAGCCCGGGGCGATGCAGTTCACGGTAATGTTGCGGCTGCCGATTTCGCGCGCCAGCGCGCGGCTCATGCCTTCCACGCCGGCCTTGGCCGCCGCGTAATTCATCTGCCCCGGATTGCCCGACGACGCCACCACCGACGTGATGTTAATAATACGCCCGGCTTTGGCTTTCATCATGCCACGCAGTACCGCGCGCGACAGGCGCCCGACGGCCGACAGGTTCGTCGAAATCACGCCGTCCCACTCTTCATCCTTCATGCGCATGGCCAGCTGATCTTGCGTGATGCCCGCATTGTTGACCAGGATCGACAGGCTGCCGTAGGTTTTCTGCACTTCATCGACGACGGCAGCGCAGCGCGCCGCATCGGTCACGTTCAGGACCAGGCCCTTGCCCGCCACGCCTTCGGCGGCCAGGTAATCGGTGATCGCTTGCGCGCCGCTTTCCGAGGTGGCGGTGCCGACCACGGTGGCACCCTGCTTGCCCAGTTCGGTGGCGATGGCGCGGCCGATGCCGCGCGAGGCGCCCGTGACCAGCACGACTTGATTTGCTAAATTCATGAGTATCCTTAAAGATGGCTGACGGCAGCCACAACTGCACTGCCGTTTGCTGTTTATTTGAGCTGCGTCAAAATACGTTCCAGCGAGGCCTGGTCGACGATGGCGTCGCCCACCAGCACCGGGTCGATGCGCTTGGCCAGGCCCATCAGGACCTTGCCCGGACCGCATTCGATCACTTGCGTGATGCCATCCGCAGCAACCTTTTGCATGGTTTCCACCCAGCGCACTGGGCTGGCTGCCTGGCGCACGAGCGCGTCCTTGATGCCGGCCACATCGTTGACGATGGCCACGTCGACGTTGTTGATCAGGGCGATCTGCGGCGCGGCGAACGTCAGGCCGGCCATGTACTCGCGCAAGCGATCCGAAGCCGGCTTCAGCAGCGACGAGTGGAATGGCGCGGAGACGGGCAGCTTCATGGCGCGCTTGGCGCCCTTGGCCTTGGCCAGCTCGCAGGCGCGCTCGACGGCGGCCGTGTGGCCGGCGATGACCACTTGCGCTGGCGCATTGAAATTGACGGGCTCGACCACCAGGGCCGGGTTTTCCGCCGCCGCTTCCGCACAGGCGGCGCGCACGTCGTCGTCCGACAGGCCCAGCACGACAGCCATCGTGCCCTGCCCCACGGGCACGGCTTCCTGCATCGCTTGCGCGCGGAAACGCACGAGCGGCACGGCATCCTTGAACGAGATCACGCCGGCGGCGACCAGCGCCGAGTATTCACCGAGGCTGTGACCGGCCACGACCGTCGGCACGGGGCCGCCCGCTGCCAGCCAGGCGCGGTAGAAGGCCACGGCGGCCGTCAGCATCACCGGTTGCGTGTTGGTGGTCAGGTCCAGCTCTTCCTTCGGACCTTCGGCGATCAGTTTGCCCAGGTCGCATTGCAGGGCGTCCGACGCTTCGGCGACGGTCTGCGCCACCACGGGGTTGCCGGCGAAACCGTCGAGCATCGCAATCGCTTGCGAGCCTTGGCCTGGGAAAACAAATGCAAATTGTGTCATGGTGACTCCGTTTTTTTAATAGTATTGCGGGATTACATGCGCGCCAGCACGGCGCCCCAGGTAAAGCCGCCGCCCACGCCTTCCATCATGACGTTGTCGCCCTTTTTTACCCTGCCATCGCGCACGGCGATGTCGAGCGCCAGCGGGATCGAGGCGGCCGAGGTGTTGCCATGCTGGTCGACGGTGACGACCATCTTGTCCAGCGGCAAGCCGAGTTTCTTGGCCGTGCTGTTCATGATGCGGATATTTGCCTGGTGCGGGATCAGCCAGTCGATCTGGTCCGACGTCATGTTGGCGTGTTCGAGGGCTTCGTGCGCGACCTTTTCCAGCACGGACACGGCCAGCTTGAACACGGCCGGACCATCCATGTACAGGAAGGCGCTGCCGGCCAGCGCGCCGCCGGCCAGGCTGCCGGGCACGCTGAGGATGTCCGAATGGCGGCCGTCCGCGTGCAGCTTGGTGGCCAGGATGCCCGGCTCTTTCGACGCCGTCATGACGATGGCGCCGGCGCCGTCGCCGAACAGCACGCAAGTGCCGCGGTCGTCGAAATTGAGGATGCGCGAAAACACTTCGGCGCCGATCACCAGCACGTTCTTGTGCATGCCCGACTGGATGAAACTGTCGGCCGTGGCGACCGCATACACGAAACCGCTGCAGACGGCTTGCACGTCGACGGCGGCGCAATTGTTCGTGATGCCCAGCTTGTTTTGCACGATGCAGGCCGTGCTGGGGAAGCTGCCGAAGAAATCGGGGGTCGAGCTGGCGACGATGATCAGGTCCAGGTCGTTGCCGTTCAGGCCAGCCATTTCCAGGGCCTTTTTGGCCGCTTCCACGCCCAGGTCCGAGGAATTTTGCGACGGCGCCGCGTAATGGCGCGCCGAAATGCCGCTGCGCGAGACGATCCACTCATCCGACGTCTCGATGCCCTTGGCGGCGAGCTGTTCGGTCAAATCCTGGTTCGTGACGCGCTTCTCCGGCAAGTAGCTGCCGGTACCGATAATTTTGCTGTAAGTTTTGCTAAAAACAGTCATGCAAATACCCGTCCACTAAATGGTAGAGCTTGTTGATGTAGGTTCGTCCGGTACTGGCGTGCGCGGCATCAGCTCGGCGATCAGGCTGGCCAGGTGCGCTTGCACGTCATTTTTTGCCGCATCAAAGGCGCGGCGCAAGGCCCATTCGAAGGAATAGGCATCGGCGCTGCCGTGGCTCTTGAAGACGAGGCCACGCAAGCCCAGCAGGCTGGCGCCGTTGTAACGCGAGGGATTCAAGCGGTTGCCGATGGCTTTCAAGGCACCGCGGGCGATCAGCGCGCCCAGCATGGTCAGCGGATTGCGCTTGAATTCGGAAGTGAGCACGTCTTTCACCAGGCGCGCCAGGCCCTCGATGGCTTTCAGGGTGACGTTGCCGACAAAACCGTCGCAGACGACGATATCGGTCGTGCCCTTGAAGATATCATTGCCTTCCACGTTGCCGTAGAAGTTCAGCGCGCCACGCTCGTGGTCGGCCTGCAGCAGCTTCGAGGTGAGTTTCACCACTTCATTGCCCTTGATATCTTCCGTGCCCACGTTCAGCAAGCCGATCGTCGGGCGTTCGATGCCTTCCATGGCGGAAACCAGCACGGAACCCATGATGGCGAACTGGTGCAAGTGATGCGGTTCGCAATCGACGTTGGCGCCCAGATCCAGCATATAGGTAGGACCGTTCTTTTGATTCGGCAAGATGCTGCAGATGGCCGGGCGGTCGACGCCGGACATGGTTTTCAATACATAGCGCGACACGGCCATCAGGGCTGCCGTATTACCGGCGGAAACGGAGGCTTGCGCCGCGCCGCTCTTGACCTGTTCGATGGCCACGCGCATGGAGGAATCCTTCTTGCGGCGCAGGGCCACTTCCAGGGGATCGTCCATGGTAACTTGTTCGGAGGCATGCAATACCGACAGGCGCGGATGCGTGTCGGCTTTATGTTTTTTCAGTTCGGCACGGATCACGTCTTCCAATCCAACAAGGATCAGTTCGGCTTCAGGCTCATGTTTTACGAAGGAAATTGCTGCGGGGATAGTGACTGAGGGACCGTGATCTCCGCCCATGCAGTCGATAGAAATTTTGATTGTCATTTGTTTTGATTCAGTACCGCTGTGGGCTTGCGGCAAGATGTGAATCGGACTGGAGCATATGCAGGGCGCAGCATGTCATGCACCGCCTGAGCAAGCTTGATTCAAAATGACGGGTGCGCAAGATGAATTGCAGCCGATAAAAAAGAAGAAGCGGCGCCACGCCGAATAACCACGCAACACCGCTTTCATCTTACCCAACAAAAACGTCGATTACTCGTCGTTTTTGGTCTTCAACACTTTACGGCCACGATAGAAGCCGTTAGGGCTGATATGGTGACGCATGTGTGTTTCGCCGGTAACTGGCTCGACGCTCAATTGCGGCGCGACCAGGAAGTCGTGCGAACGGTGCATGCCGCGCTTGGAAGGGGTTTTCTTGTTCTGTTGAACTGCCATGATGACTCCTAATACATAAGTTCTAAAATTTTAGCACAATCGATTAGCAAATACATGCGAATCGAGTATCCCAGCGGCAAAGACTACCCGAAAACAGTCCGTACCGACATCGTTTATTACAATTACATTTCACTACACTTGCCATACTCGATTACTACACGCGTTTGACATGTTCTTTAAGCGGAACCTCACAAACCTACGGTTTTTGAGGCCCCCTACAAATACCACTACTACTTAACTTAATCTCTTAACTTATTCTGGCTTCAAGTCTTTCAGTGCCGCGAACGGCGACTTCTTTTCAGTCTTGAGAGCATCGAGCTGCGCCGTATCGGGGCAGACATCGTGTTTGGGTACCTGCGGCAGGGCCAGCAAGGCTTCATCTTCGATCAGGGCCGCGGCATCCATGCTGCGGCTGCCGACGATCACGTCGATCGATTCATCGTTGATGATTTCTTCAATCTCGTCCGCGTGCTCGTCATCCTTGCCCAGCATCAGAACAGTCGAAGAATCAATTACGTAAGCATACGGAGTCAGGCAGCGCTGGCAAACCAGCTGAACGGTGCCGTTGACCGACAAGGTCAGTTGTGGGTAGCCCAGCTTGCTGGTGCCGCCGACGATCTTCCAGGCGATGTCGCCGGAAGCATCTGCACAATCCTTGGTCAACCGGGTCATTTCAGCGACAGGAGTTACACCCTCGCGGCTCCCGCTGATACGACAAAAATCAAAGGCGTCGATCACAAAAGCATTCATTGGTAGAAAATTTCCCCGGAAAACCTGCGATAATAACAGGGTTTTTAGCACCGAGTCAAAGCCTAAGCATCTTTTTTGACGCAATCATTGCCATCAACATGACAACTTCATCAACACCGTCATGCCGCATGGAGCCTCAGTTATGGACTCCGCGCCCGGGAATTTGCGTGAAATTCCACTGACATCGACCAGCGCGGCCATGCCGGCCGCCATCTACTACCGAATGATACCAACTTCCGCCCCATTGCGCTTGATTCTTGCATCGAGTTCGACCTACCGCAAGGAATTGCTGGAACGCCTGCGCCTGCCTTTCGAGGTGGCCGTGCCCGATCTCGACGAAAGCCCCCTGCCAGGCGAAAGCCCCAGCGCCACGGCCCTACGCCTGGCCCAGGCCAAGGCGCAGGCCGTGCTCGACCGCTATCCTGGCAGCCTCGTCATCGGCTCCGACCAGGTCGCCACCCTGGACGGCGCGCAGATCGGCAAGCCCGGCAGCCATGCCAATGCCTTGCTGCAACTGCAAACCATGCGCGGGCGCCAGACCGTGTTCCACACGGCACTATGCCTGCTGGACGGGCGCCAGGCGTTGCCTGTGGCGCAAGTGGAAGATGTGCAAACCCTCGTCACCGTGCGCAACTTGCCCGATGCCGAGCTGGACGCCTACCTGCGCATCGAGCAGCCGTATGATTGCGCCGGCAGCGCCAAGAACGAAGGCCTGGGCATCGCCCTGCTCGAACGCATCGACAGCACCGACCCGACCGCCCTCACCGGCTTGCCGCTGATCGCCCTCACCGGCATGCTGCGCAAGGCGGGCGTGGCGTTTTTCACCATTTAAATTACCGACAAGAAGAATATGACCGGCACCCTGTACCTGATCCCCAACCACCTCGGCCTTCCCGATGGCGCCATCGACCCGCTGGCAAGCATCATTCCCGAGCAGGTGCGGCACCTCACCTCGCAGCTCGACTATTTCGTTGCGGAAAACGCCAAGACGGCGCGCGCCTTCCTGAAACTGATCGGCAACCAGCATCCGCTGGCCAAGCCCTTGCAGGAAATCACGATTTCCGAACTCAACGTCAATACCCCCGCGCAGGCGCTGGCCGGCTTGCTGGCACCGCTGCTGGCGGGACGCGATGCGGGCCTCGTGTCGGAAGCGGGCGTGCCCGCCGTGGCCGACCCCGGCGCCGACCTCGTGCGCCTGGCGCACCAGCACGGCATCAAAGTACGCCCGCTGGTGGGCCCGTCGTCGATCCTGCTGGCCGTGATGGCCAGCGGCTTGAACGGCCAGAGCTTCGCCTTCAACGGCTACCTGCCCACGGATGCGGCCCTGCGCGCCAAACGCCTGAAGGAACTGGAAAGCCGGTCGCGCAATGAAAAGCAGACCCAGCTGTTTCTCGAAACGCCGTACCGCAACGCCGCCATGCTCGAAGCGCTGGTAGCCCAATGCGCGCCATCGACCCTGATCTGCGTCGCCACCGACCTGAGCCTGGACTCGGAAAACGTGCAGACGTGGAATGGCGCGCAGTGGAAGAAACAATTGGCCGCCGGCAAGGCACCGGACTTCCACAAGAAACCGACCGTGTTCTTGCTGCTGGGGCAGTAAACGACAAACGCCACGGGCAATTACCCGTGGCGTTTTTTATTGCAGCCCTACCAAGACAAGTAGGATTACACTCTTCTTGTTCCCGTATTTTTTTGTCCGCCCTTGCCCGTTTCCAAAACGAACTTGGCGCCATCGTCGCGGCCCAATACTTTCACCAGGTACGGCATGACTTCGCGCAACATCGGCTCCAGCGTGTACGGCGGGTTCAAAATGAACATGCCGCTGCTGTGCAAGCCGAAACCGTCCGGCGACGGGGTATTCACCGTCAACGTCACGTGCAGCCAGTCCGAGCTGGGGCAGCTGCTTGAGCTTGTCGGCGAACTGGCGCGATTCCATGCGCTGCAGCACCGGATACCAGACGGCGTACATGCCCGACGGGAAGCGCACGAGGGCGTCGGCCAGGGTATCCTTGACCTTGCGGTAATCCATCTTGTCTTCATACGGCGGGTCGATCAGCACCAGCGCGCGGCGCGATGGCGGCGGCAGCAGGGCCTTCAGGCTCTGGAAGCCGTCCGCCTTGGTGATAATGACGCGCTTGCCGCGCACGGTGGGACGCTCGCCCTGGGCCAGCGCATGCGCCTCGACCTTGCGGAAGTTGTCGGCCAGAATCTTTGCGTCGGCAGGATGCAGCTCGAACAGGCGCAGACGGTCTTGCTCGCGGCTGACCTTGTCGGCGCAGTACGGCGAACCCGGGTAGTAGCGCATCTTGCCGCTCGGATTCATTTCCTTGATCAACTTCATGTACTCGGCCAGCGAGGCCGGCAAGTCCGTGCGGTCCCACAGGGGCGCGATGCCCGTTTCGTACTCGGCATTTTTCGACGCATAACCGCCGTCGAGCGCATACACGCCCGCGCCGGAATGGGTATCGATATAACTATAGGCGGTATCTTTTTGATTCAGATATTGCAACAACTGAATCTGCACATAATGTTTCAACACATCGGCGTGATTACCCGCGTGAAAGGCGTGGCGGTAACTCAACATAAGCTGGCTAATTCCATAATAAAATATAAATAAAGGCGGGAGCGCTGACACCGGGCAGGGCATGAAAACAGACTGGAGGGGTCAGGCTGCGGGGCCAGGAAACAGCATGGACCAGCGTAATCAGCGCGCAATTATCAGCATTATCCACCAGAAAGGTGTATTGCATCAAAAAACACCCATAAACAAGCTCATGCATTCTCGGGACCGCGGGGGCCGGGCGCGGTAGAATACGCGCATCGGGCGCCCGGCGTCCATCCGCCCTACTCTATACATACGACCATGCACAGCCTGACCCTCACGACCGATAACCGCGCCGACGACGTCGCGGCAGCCCTGGCCGGCCCGCGCTGGACGGTGGCCTGCCTGTGCGCGCTGTGGTGCGGCACCTGCGGCAGCTACCGCGCCACCTTCGAGGAACTGGCCGCGCGCCACCCGGACACCGTCTTCGTCTGGATCGACATCGAAGACCAGGCCGACGTGGTGGGCGACCTCGACATCGACAACTTCCCCACCCTGCTGATCCAGCACGAGGACCAGGTCGCCTTCTTCGGCACGGTGCTGCCCGACGGCGGCCTGGCGCACCGCATGGTGCAGGCGCAGCAGGCGCTCAGCGCGGCCGAACTGGCGGCGCTGGCCTGCAGCACGCAGGAGCGGCGCGACTGGCAGCGCGACTGCAATCTGCGTCATTTACTGGCCGCCACCCTGGCCCAGTAAACATCACCCCAGGCGCAGCGGCAGGCTGCGCAGGCGTTTGCCCGTCAAGCTGAACACGGCGTTGGCTACGGCGGGCGCGATCGGCGGCGTACCGGGCTCGCCCACGCCTTCCGGGTGCTCGGCGCTGGCGATGATGATGGTTTCCACCTCGGGCGTCTGACCCATCCGCAGCACGGGATAGTCGTGGAAGTTGCTCTGCTCGACTTTGCCATCCTTGAAGGTGATCTCGCCGCCCAGTGCCGCCGACAGGCCGAACAGCACGGCCGACTCCATTTGCTGGGCAATGATGTTCGGATTCACGGCGATGCCGCAATCGATGGCGCACACGACGCGCTGCACGCGGATCTCGCCGTTTTCCACCGATACCTGCGCCACTTGCGCCACGATGCTGCCGAACGACTGGTGCAGGGCCACGCCATGCGCATGGCCGGGCGGAGGACTGCCCGCCCTGCTGACGGCCGCGTCGAGCACGGCCAGGTGGCGCGGATGGTTCACCAGCATGGCACGGCGGAAAACGATGCCGTCCTGCCCCGCCGCGTGCGCCAGTTCATCGATAAAGCTTTCCTTGAAGAAAGCGTTGTGCGAATGCCCGACCAGCGCCAGTAGCCGACGGGCACGGCACTGTCGGCGATCACGTGGGCGATGCGCTGGCTGGCGATTTCATACGGCATGTCGAATTCGCCTTCGGCCGTGGTCTTGTCCGGCCCCACGCCGGGCAAGCCGAAATTGCGCTGCAGAAACTGGTGCGTGATGGAACCGCTGACGGATTTGTTGTCCCAGGAAGCGATGCGGCCGTGCTCGTCCAGGCGTGCCGCAAACCGCGCCAGCGCGGCGGGACGGTACATATCGTGCTGCGTGTCCTGCTCGCGCGTCCACACCAGCTGCACGGGCGCGCCATTGCATTGCAGTGCGATGGCCACGGCCTGGGCCACCATATCCACTTCCAGGCGGCGGCCGAAACCGCCACCTAGCAGCAGCACCTCGATGGCCACATCCTTCGCATCGACGCCGGCCACCTTCGCCGCCACATCGACGGCGATGCCGGGCGCCTGCGTCGACACCCACAGCGTCACCTTGCCATTGCTCACCTGCGCGGTGCAGTTGACGGGTTCCATGGCGGCGTGCGCGAGGAAGGGCGCGCGGTATTCGGCCTTGACGCTGCGCAAACCCTGCACGGCTTTACTTTCCACCTCGCCGCTGGCGTGGTAGACATGGCCCGCCTCGGCATCCAGCAGGCGGGCAAACTCCGCATACACGCCGGCACTGGACAAGTTCGCCTGCGGCCCGGCCTTCCACTGCGCCGGCAAGGCGGCGGCCGCCTGTCGGGCGCGCCACCAGGTGTCGGCCACCACGGCGGCGCACGAGGTAACCGATGTGCCGCGCTGGGGCAAGTGCAGCGTCAGGTCCAGCACCTTTTTGACGCCGGGCATGGCGAGCACGGGCGCCGCATCGAACGCAGCCAGGGTATCGCCCAGGCGCGGCGGCAGCTGCAGGGCCGCGTACAGCATGCCGGGCGGACGCGCATCGATGCCGAAACGCGCGCTGCCGTTGACTTTGGACGGCGTGTCGCGGCGCGGCGCCGGCTGGCCGATCAATTTGAAATCCTTGGGGGATTTCAGCACGGGCGTGCCCGGATCGATGGCGGCGGCGCGCTGCGCCAGGCTGGCATAGCTGGCGCGCCGGCCGTCCGGGTGGAGCACGGCGCCGTTTTCCGTGCGGCATTGCTCGGCCGGCACCTGCCACTGCGCGGCGGCGGCTTGCAGCAGCATGGCGCGCGCGCAGGCGCCGGCCTCGCGCATGGGACCCCAGCCATCCTTCACGCTCGACGAGCCGCCCGTGACGATCACGCCCAGTTCGCGCGCCGCCTTGGCCACCGTCCACTGCGCCAGCGCTTTTACGCGGCCCTGGTCATCCGGGTGGAACGGCAGGCTGTCCTTGAGCATGGCCACGTTGCCAAAGATTTTATCCATGGGCGCCTGGATCAGTTTGACGCTGCTCAAAGGCACGTCGAGTTCCTCGGCCACCAGCATGGGCAAGGCCGTGTGCACGCCCTGCCCCATCTCGCTGCGCGGCATGGCCAGGAGCACCGTGCCGTCTGATTGAATCGCCAGCCAGCCGTTCAAGGCCACGGCGCCATCGTGCAGCGGCAGCGGCGCGCTGCCGTGCAGGCGCTGGCGCGGCGGCAGCATGCCCCAGCCCAGCACCAGGGCACCCACGCCGGCCACGCCGAGGCCAAGGCCGCCGAGCAGGAAACGGCGGCGCGACGGGGAGGATTCTGCGGCCATGGGCTGTCCTTTATAGTGGTGAGTGATCGATCCAGCGCTCCAGCATATCCTGTGCCAGCACCGGACGGCTATAAAAATAACCTTGCGCCAGCTTGCAGCCATGGCGCAGCAGGAAGGCGGCCTGCTCTTCCGTCTCCACGCCTTCGGCGATCACCGACAATTGCATGCTCTTGCCCAGCTGGATGATGGCAATCGCGATCGCCTCGTCGTTGACGTCCGTCGAGATATCCTTGATGAAGGAGCGGTCGATCTTCAGGGTTTGCACGGGCAGCTGCTTCAGGTAGGCGAGCGAGGAATAGCCGGTGCCGAAATCGTCGATGGCCAGGCCCACGCCGATCGCGTGCAAGTCGTTGATGAAGCCCAGGGCGTCGCCCGTGTTCATGATCACCGATTCCGTCACTTCCAGCTGCAGCCGCTGCGGCTCCAGGCCCGTTTCCTTCAAGATATCGGCCACCATGCCGGCGATGCTGCCCCGCTCGAACTGTTTTACCGACAGATTCACGGCCATCTTCGGCACGTGCAAGCCCTGCGCCTGCCAGCGCATCATCTGGCGGCACGCTTCGTCGAGCACCCATTTGCCCAGCTGGTTGATGAAACCGCTGTCCTCGGCCAGCGGAATGAAGCGCACGGGCGGCACCAGGCCCAGTTCCGGGTGGTTCCAGCGCACCAGCGCCTCGACGCCGACCAGGCGGCCCGTGTCGATTTCCACCTGCGGCTGGTAATTCAGGAACATCTCGTTCTTTTCCAGCGAGCGGCGCAAGAAGGTTTCCAGGCGCAGGCGCTCGACGCCTTCGCCCGTCATCGACGGCGCATAGAAGCGGTAGCCGTTGCGCCCGCGCGCCTTGGCCTGGTACATGGCCACGTCGGCATTGCGGATCAGCATGTTCAAGTCCAGCGCATCGTCCGGATACAGGCTGATGCCCACGCTGCAGGTGACGAACAATTCGTGGTCGGCCACCGTGAACGGCTGGTCGAACATGGTCATCAGCTTTTCCGCCACCTGCGTCGCGCCGTACTCGCCGTCTATGCCCTCGAGCAACACGATGAACTCGTCGCCGCCCAGGCGCGCCAGGGTATCGCCTTCGCGCAGGCGGGCCGCCAGCTGGCCGGCCACCTTTTGCAGCAATTCGTCGCCCACATGGTGGCCCAGGGTGTCGTTGACATTCTTGAAACGGTCGAGGTCGATGAACAGCACGGCCAGCTGCTCCTGGTCGCGCGCGGCGCGCAGCAGCGCGTGCTGCAGGCGGTCGTGGAACAGCAGGCGGTTCGGCAGCGCCGTCAGCGGGTCGTGGTGGGCCATGTGGTCGAGCTTTTCCTGCGACTGCTTGATCAGGGTGATGTCGCTGAACACGCCCACGTAATGGGTGGTGACGGCGCGCGTGTCGCGCACGGCGCTGATGGTCAGCCACTCGAGGTAAATTTCACCGTTCTTGCGCTGGTGCCAGACTTCGCCGCGCCAGAAGCCGCTGGCGATCAGCTCGTCCCACAGCGCCTGGTAGAACGCCGCGTCGTGGCGCGCCGAGCGGTTCAGCGAGGAATGCCGGCCCAGCGCCTCCGCTTCGCTGTAGCCGGTGATCTGCGTAAACGCCGGGTTGACGGTGACGATGATGCCGTTCGCGTCGACCACCATCACGCCGTCGGCGATGTGTTCGAGCACGGTGGCCGACAGGCGCAGCTTTTCCTCGGCTTCCTTGCGCGCCGTGATGTCGGCATACACCCAGATGCTGCCTTCGTTGGGACGCAGCGGATCGAGTGCGCAGCCGCTCACCAGCGCCCAGAACAGGCTGCCGTCGCGGCGCTGGTACTGGCGCTCTTCGCTGAAGTCGCCCCCCTGGGCCAGGGCCGGATACTGGCGCTCGCCCGCCTCTTCGAAATCATACGAGGAAGTGAAGACGATGGCGGTCGAATTGCCCATCATTTGACCTGGATCATAGCCGAACAGCTCCTCGCAGCGGCGGTTGACGGAAATGATGCGGCGGTGGCGCACGAACATCACGCCGAACATCACGTTGTCCAGAATCGCGCTCTGCTCCGTCAGCAGCGCCTCGATGCGCATCTCGTGGTGCTTGCGCTGGCTGATGTCGGCAATGATGCCGTCGACCCAGATGACGCCCTGCTCGCCCGCCTGAGGCTGGCCATTCTCGGCCACCCAGCGCTCGATGCCGAAAGCGTCGATGATGCGGTATTCCAGCGCATACGGCCGCACCTCGGCCACTGCCTGGCGCACGGCGCGGCGGTGCTCGCGGCGGTCTTCCGGGCAGATCAGGTCGGCCCAGGCGTGCGTGCTGCCGCGCATGAACTGGCGCGCCGAATAGCCGGAAATCTCTTCGATGGCATCGCTGACGAAATCGATGGGGCCGTCGGGCCGGTAGCGGAAGACGGCGCCCGGCACCTGCGTGACGATGGTGCGGAAACGTTCTTCGCGCTGGCCCACGTCCTCGAACAGCTGGCCGATGGCCGCGCGCATTTGCTCGAGCTGGGCCGTCAGGCGCCCCAGCTCGTCATTGCTGTGCGAGGCCAGGGGCGTATCGAAATCGCCGTGCGACAGGCGGTCGGAAAAGCGCGTCAGGCGGCGCAGGGGCTTGAGCAGGCGGCGGTTCAGGAACAGCACGATCAGCGCCATCGACACGGCCAGCTGCGCGCCCAGCACGAAAATGTAGGAGATCTGCTTTTCGCGCAGCTCCTGCTGGCTGCGCGCATCGTCCATCTCGACGACGACATGGCCGATGCGTTCGCCGCGCACGAGGATGTCGCGCTCGGCGCGGTACAGATTGCCCACGGGCCGCTGCGGCGCCTGCAGGCGGATGAATTCCGTGTCGCCCTGCCCCAGCACCTTCACCAGCAGCACGGAGCGGTCGCGCATCACCGATTCGACCAGCGAATGGGCCGATTCCGCATTCATGTTCCACAGCGACTCCTGCATGCCCAGCGCCAGGATGTCGGCATTGCGCTGCAAGGCCTCGTTCAGGCTGGTGCGCGCAGACTGGCGTTCATGCACGCCGACCAGCACATAGCTGCCGAAGAGGGCGGGCACGACCAGGCCGCCAAACACCACCAGCAGCAGGGCGCCATAGATCGACGAGCCGTACAGCACACGCAGGCTGGTGCGCAGGCGCTGGTAAGGTGAATTAAACATGCGGCAACAGGGCAACAGGGATCAGGCGGGCGATCATCGAGCTTTACGGGGGAAACTGGGTGGACGGGGCGGGAAGAAACTTTTTCAGGAGCAATTATGCATGGAAAAAGCGGGAAAAGTCACCAATAAACACGCGCCAGCGGCGACGTCATGCCATATAGACAGGGCCGAAAAAACACACACGCGCGCCGGCGCGCCCGGCCCGCGCCAGCAGAAAAGCGCGCAGCTTGCTATCATCGCGCCACTTTACCTAGAGGAACCACCATGACCTTCTCCATCTACTCCGCATCGATCCCCGTCTTCAAACAGATCCTGGGCAGCCTGGCCGCCATCCTGGACAAGGCGGAAACGCACGCGCAAGACAAGAAAATCGACCCGAACGCCCTGCTGCAATTCCGCCTGTTCCCGGACATGCTGCCGTTCGTGCGCCAGATCCAGATCGCCACCGACTTCGCCAAGGGCTGCGGCGCGCGCCTGGCCGGCGTGGCCGTGCCTCCATATGAAGACAGCGAACAGAGCTTTGCAGAACTGAAAGCGCGCATCGTGAAAACCATCGCCTTCCTGGAAAGCCTGCCGCAAGCGGACATCGACGGCAGCGAAACGCGCGCCATCACCACCGGCAGCGGCGAAAAGACCAAGCACTTCACGGGCCAGACCTATCTGTTCCACTACGCGCTGCCGCACTTCTTCTTCCACGCCACGACGGCGTACGACATCCTGCGCCATAACGGCATCGAAGTCGGCAAGAAAGACTTTATCGGCAGTTACTGAGACGCATAAGCAAATCTACTGCGCGGCGCGCTTTGCGGCCTGCGATGCTCGCCGTACTTGAGTACGGCTGCGCTTCTTAGCCACAAATCATCGCCGCTCGCTACGATTTGCTTAAGCGTCGACGCAATAGGGGGATACTGCTCTATTGCGTCGCTATTAAGTATTCCGGCGCGGATACCCTTGCGAAAGAATCCGCACCCACACCACTTCCTTCTCTTCATCCGTCATCGACACCCAGTGGGCCACTTCCACCACGCTACGGCCGCAGCCGCGGCAGATTTCATCGAAGGTCGTCGAGCACACGGCCACGCAGGGTGTGTCTGGACGCAGCGGCAATTCCTTGTCCGCCATCAAGACACCTTCGGCAAACCGAGTTTTTCCCAGCCTTCGTTGCCCAGCGCTTCCAGTGTGGCAATATTCTTGTCGAAAATTTCCGATGCTTCCGGGAAGGCCTCGACGGCGCGCTCGATGCTGTCTTCGCGCAGCAGGTGCAGGGTCGGGTACGGCGAACGGTTCGTGTAGTTGCTGATGTCGTCCTCGAACGTCTCGGCAAACTGGTAGTTCGGGTGGAAACTGGCCACCTGCAGTTCGCCGGCCAGGTGCATGTCTTCCACGGCCGCATCGGCCACGTCGAGAAACTCGTTGTAGTCGAGGAAGTCGTTCAGGGTGTACGGATGGATCAGCAAGGTCGTGTCGATCTGCTCCGGGTCCGTGTCGGCCAGGGTTTGCAGCTCGTCCATCAGCAGCGCCAGCAGATCTTCCGGGTTCTCAGACTCGCACACCACATAACGGATCTGCTTCTTGACGTGCACGGCCTTGGCGAACGGGCACAGGTTCAGGCCGATCACGGCCTTTTCCAGCCAGGCGACGGTATTGGCGATGATGACGGCGTTGTCGTCGTCGTGGCGCGGCGGGGTGTTCATATGCTTGACTCTCTATCAATAAGGCGGCCGGCAGCCGAATGGCCGGCCAAAGCCAAATTGTACGCACTCTTTGCGCAGTCTCATACCGGACGGCTGCCACGCTTGCGCCAGCCTTCCCGACATGTATGCTATAACAGCGGCCGAATCACGCATCGGGCAAATTAAATTTGCAATAATGACAGCATTTGCGAATGGAAACTCAGCCGTTACCCGCTTATTGCCGCTTATTTCCTGTCATCATGCTGACATAATTCTTGACTCCTGCATGTGGATATACGTACACTCGCACCTGAATCATGGGTCTGTCCGATGTTTCTCCGACGACAACAATGGAACACTATGCACGAAAACTCCTTTAAATCTACCGTCCTGGCGGCGTTGGCCCTGGCGCTTGCGCCCGCCCTCAGCCAGGCGTACGAAGCCGGTGTTGAGAGCGATAACGCGCCAGTCGCCGCCGCCGCACCCGCCCTGATCCCGATGACCGCCCAGGTCACGGCGAAACTCCCCACCCTCGACAACCGCCTGCAAAAGACCGACCGCCTGCTGAAAAACCTCAGCGACAATTCCGATCCGCTGCGCGAAGCCGACGTCTGGGGCCGCATCCGCAGCGGCTATGCGATTCCCGACATCAACAACCAGCTGGTGGCCAACCACGTCAACTGGTACGCCACCCGCCCCGACTACATCGCCCGCACCACGGCGCGCGCCTCGCGCTACATCTTCCACGTGGTGCAGGAACTGGAAAAGCGCGGCATGCCGACGGAACTGGCCTTGCTGCCGTTCATCGAGTCCGCCTTCAACCCGCAAGCGTTCTCCAGCGCCAATGCGGCCGGCATGTGGCAATTCGTGCCCGCCACGGGGCGCGATTTCAACCTCAAGCAAAACATGTTCAAGGACGAGCGCCGCGGCGTGCTGGCCTCGACCGATGCGGCCCTGACGTATCTGCAGCGCCTGTATGACATGTTTGGCGACTGGCAACTGGCCCTGGCCGCCTACAACTGGGGCGAAGGCTCGGTGCAGCGCGCCATCAAGAAAAACCAGGCGCTGGGCAAGCCGACCGATTTCGAAAGCCTGGCCGACCTGATGCCGGCCGAAACGCGCAACTACGTGCCGAAATTGCAAGCGGTCAAGAACATCATCGCCAATCCGGCCCAGTTCGGCCTGACCCTGCCCGTGGTCGACAACCAGCCGTATTTCACGGCCATTGACAAGACCAGCGACATCGACATCACCGTCGCCGCCCAGCTGGCCGAACTGTCGATGGATGAATTCAAGGCCTTGAATCCGCAATTCAACCGCCCCGTCATCATCGGCGGCGAAAAGACGAAGATTCTGTTGCCACAGGAAAACGCTGCCAAGTTCACCACCAACCTGGCGCAATGGGGCCATGCCTTGTCGAGCTGGACCACGCACAAGATCACGAATGCGCGCGAGCGCATCGAAACCCTGGCGTCGAAATTCGGCACCACGGCCGACGTGCTGCGCCAGGCCAACAACATTCCGCAGCGCACCAGCCTGCGCGCCGGCTCCACCATCCTCGTGCCGAAGACTTCGGCCACGATGAACAAGGACATCACCCAGGAAATCGCCGACAGCGCCACCATGCTGCTGGAAGCGGATCGTCCGGAACGGGCCGCCAAGGCACTGCGCCGCGCCGCCAAGGGCGGCAAGGCGCAAACGGCGCCAATTTCCCTGGTGAAACCGCGCATCCAGCGCGGCGGTGGCAACAGTCGCGCCAAGGCCCGTCACTGATCGCCTGAGCTGTATTGACCTACCTCACCGGCCGCCACAGCATTGCTGTCGCGGCCGGTTGCACATCCGCCTTACCCGCCCACCTACCCAGACAGGAGTCGTCATGGCTTTCTTGCAAGGCAAAAAAATCCTCATCACGGGCTTGCTGTCGAACCGCTCCATCGCCTATGGCATCGCCAAGGCTTGCCACCGCGAAGGCGCCACGCTCGCCTTCACCTATGTGGGCGAGCGCTTCAAGGAGCGCATCACGGAGTTTGCGGCGGAATTCGGCAGCGAACTGGTGTTCGACTGCGACGTGTCCAGCGATGAACAGATCGCGGCCGTCTTCCGTGACCTGGCGCAGCACTGGGAACACCTCGATGGCCTGGTGCATGCCATCGGCTTCGCCCCGCGCGAGGCGATCGCCGGCGACTTCCTCGACGGCCTGTCGCGCGACAGCTTCCGCATCGCGCACGATATTTCCGCCTACAGCTTTCCCGCCATGGCCAAGGCCGCCCTGCCCCTGCTGCATCCGGGCGCCTCGGTGCTGACCCTGACTTACCTGGGCGCCGTGCGCGCCGTGCCCTACTACAACACCATGGGCCTGGCCAAGGCATCGCTGGAAGCGTCCGTGCGCTACCTGGCCGAATCGCTGGGCCCGCGCGGTATCCGCGCCAACGGCATCTCCGCCGGCCCCATCAAGACCCTGGCCGCCTCCGGCATCAAGGATTTCAGCAAACTCCTGGGCTTCGTGGCCGAGCACGCCCCGCTGCGCCGCAACGTCACCATCGAAGAGGTCGGCAACACGGCCGCCTTCCTGCTGTCCGACCTGGCTTCCGGCATCACGGGCGAGATTACCTACGTCGATGGCGGCTTTTCGCAAGTGATGGCCGTCAATCCCGAAGTAGAGTAATTGGCACCTGGTCGACGTGGCGCAAGCGGCCCGGCAAATCAACCTGGCCAGGGAAACGCGGCAGGCGCCGCCGCTGCCCGCCGACATCGTGGCCATGCTCCATTAAACGGAAGAAAACTACGTATTCTTACTGATTTCACATAGGAAACATGATCAAAACGTGGTAGGACTGTCGTTTCTTCCCATTTAGGCCGTGCAAAACGGCGGCAAATACGGTATAGTGTCGTTGTGCGCTGCAATATGTTTCCTTGAAGCGATGGCAACACCGCAGTTACATGCACTACAAACTTAGCAGCTTCGCAAGCCTTAGCGCATCCACAGGATGCCGCTTAATAAAGCCCCCTCCCGCCTTGTGTGTCGCACCTGACACCGTCCCGGCGCAAAGCTTTTGTGCCGAAATTTCTTTCTAGTTGAGTCATTTCGTTTTGGTTGGCGTTGCTATTTTGCGTTCTGCTTTTTGCAAGAACGCTGATTTTCACGAAAGAAAAAGAATGACATTTGAATCCTTAGGCCTGCATCCGTCCATCCTCGCCGCTCTGACCGAATCGGGCTACACCGCGCCAACCGCGGTACAGTCGCAAGCGATTCCAGCCGCGATCGAAGGCCGTGACCTGCTGGTCTCGTCGCAGACCGGTTCGGGCAAGACGGCAGCTTTCATGCTGCCATCGCTGCACAAACTGGCCAGCGCCGAACAAAGCGCCGCCGGCAAGACGCCAAACCAGGAAATGCAAGCATCGCGCGCCCGCGGCGAGCGTCCACGTTTCAAGGCTGCCCAGCCAAAAATGCTGGTGCTGACGCCAACGCGCGAACTGGCCCTGCAAGTGACGACCAACACCGACAAGTACAGCACCGGCATCCGCCGCATCAAGGCTGTGTCGATCCTGGGTGGCATGCCTTACCCTAAACAGATGCAATTGCTGGCCAAGAATCCTGAGATCCTGGTCGCTACCCCTGGCCGCCTGATCGACCACATGGATTCGGGCAAGATCGACTTCTCGCAACTGGAAATCCTGGTGCTGGACGAAGCCGACCGCATGCTGGACATGGGTTTCATCGACGACATCGAAAAGATCGTCGAAGCGACGCCGGAAGGCCGTCAAACCATGCTGTTCTCGGCAACGCTGGATGGCGTGGTCGGCAACATGGCGCGCCGCATCACGAAAAACCCGCTGGTCATCCAGGTGGCAAGTTCGAGCAACAAGCATGAAAACATCACGCAGCGCGTCCACTTCGTCGACGACCTGTCGCACAAGAATCGCCTGCTGGACCACCTGCTGCGCGACGAAACCTTGGACCAGGCTGTTGTGTTCACCGCCACCAAGCGTGACGCCGACACCATCGCCGACCGCCTGAACATCGCCGGTTTCTCGGCTGCCGCCTTGCACGGCGACATGCATCAGGGCGCGCGCAACCGCACCCTGGACGGCATGCGCCGCGGCCAGGTCAAGGTGCTGGTCGCCACCGACGTTGCCGCCCGCGGTATCGACGTGCCAACGATCACCCACGTGTTCAACTACGATCTGCCGAAGTTCCCGGAAGACTACGTCCACCGCATCGGCCGTACCGGCCGCGCTGGCCGCAATGGCCTGGCCATCTCGCTGGTGAACCACGCTGAAGGCATGAACGTCAAGCGCATCGAACGCTTCACCAAGCAATTGATCCCGGTCAATGTCATCGAAGGTTTCGAACCGAAGAAAACGGCATCGGCACCACGTTCGAGCGCCCGTCCAGGCGGCTGGAAACCAGGCGACAACCGTGGCGGCGCGAAGCCAGGCCAGCGCACGTTCAGCAAGCCAGGCGCACCACGCAAAGACGGCGCTCCTAGCACCGGCGGCGGCTACAAGGGTTCGAACCCGCGCAGCACCGACGGCGCACGCCGCAGCTACGGCGACCGTTAATCACGGCGCCATGCCGCCAACGGGCGGCAAGCAATAAAAAAACGGCCACCAGATCGCTCTGGCGGCCGTTTTTTTTATGCCCGCAACGCTTTATTTCTTCGACACCTTCTGGCGCGACAGCTTGCGCAGCTTGGCCTGCTCGAAGCGCACCTGCTGCTCCGGCGTTTCCAGCGCCAGCGGCGGCACGGCCACGGGCTTGCGGTTGGCGTCCACGGCCACCATGGTGAAATAGCAGCTGTTGGCGTGGCGCACCAGGCGCTGCTGGATGTTTTCCGTCACCACGCGGATGCCCACTTCCATCGACGTCGTGCCCGTGTAATTGATCGAGGCCAGGAACGTCACCAGTTCGCCCACGTGGATAGGCTGCAAAAACATCACCTGGTCCACCGACAGGGTCACCACATAGCTGCCCGAATAGCGGCTGGCGCAGGCGTAGGCGACGCTGTCGAGGTATTTCAGGATGGTGCCGCCGTGCACGTTGCCGGAAAAGTTGGCCATATCGGGCGTCATCAGGACCGTCATCGTCAGTTCGTGGGCCGACCAGTTCATCGCGCTGTCCAAAGTGTTCTCCAAGGGGAAATAATAGGGGGATGTGAAAACCGGCCCCAGGGGCCGGTTGCCGGGACAGGCTGTTACAGTCCCAGGGTATCGATATCGGCCAGCGAGTCGCGGCCCTTGTCGGAAATGTCGTGACCCTCGCCTTCGGCGCGCGCCACGATGTGGGCTTTCTTGCCCAGGAAATAGGCCACGTCCGTATCCAGCTTGGTCAGCGGATCGGCGGCCACGGCGCGCAGCCCCATGATGCAGCGGCGCAGGAACAGCAGTTGTTGTGCCTTATCCGTGATGGACAGACGGCCGTCGCGTGCATAGCTGAGCAGCTTCAGGCCGGACAGGCGCTTGGCATTGCGGGCAACGCAAGCACTGGGGCGCTCGGTCTTGATGCCGCGTGCAACTTGCTCCAGCGCGTCATATTCATCGGTTGTTAATTTCTCGTTCTTCATTACTTTTCCATAAAAGGCCAGGTGTTCGGCCCCCATGGTACGCGCCCCGCTGCGCATCGGCAACAGGCAACGTGATTCAGTCGCCGCCCGCCACACGGACGGCGTGCTGAAAAGGCGCGTGGAGTGCGCTTATTTGTAGGTGCGCAGCAGCAACCACGCCAGGCCGCAACCGGCCACGGCACCCGCCAGGGCCAGCGCCGCGAGGTTCTTGCTGGTGATCACAGGGCGACGGCCCAAGTAGATTTTGTTATGCAAGGAATTGCCCATGATGGTCTCCTGTACAAGAATTTTTATGATGTCTCATTATAAGAACAGAATCGTGACGGCCGCATGACACACAGCAGTTAGCGCTTGATTTGTATCCACTCGGCAACGTTTATTGGCATTTTTGTTGTTTAAATGGCGTGGCTACCCGGCCGCCCGCGCAATCCATTTCCGGCTAGAAATAAACAGCGCGCGGCAGCGGCTCGGCCGCTCAGGTGGGCGACGACTTGCTCTCAGCCCATCTTGACGGGCGGCGGCGGCGGCGTCGGCTCCTCGACCGGCACGGGATCCGTGTGCGGCGGCTTTTCCGGCGGCGGCGTCAGCGGATCGCCTTCGGGCGGCGGCGGGATATCCGGTTCAGGCGTGCTGTGCGCACGCAGCGGGGCATGGCGGGATCGTGGTTGCATGGTGACCTCCTTTGCCCCCACTGTAGCCCATGGCGGGAAAGACTGGCGCCCGCAAGCCGCGCCACAGGCGGACTAAAACGTCGACTTTTTTTACACAAGCGCGAAAAATGGCCACGCTTTTTTTATAAGTCATTGAATTTAAATACAAATATTACATGGTACAAATTCTGCTTCAAGGGCGTATGAGGTTATCTGAGGCAGCCGCCACAGTGACCTGGTCCGATCAACCCTTACGCTGAAGGAAATGTCATGAAACCGCTGTCCTCACTCCTGCGTCTCGCTCTCTCCGTGGTCGCCATCGGCGCCGCGCTGATCAGCGCTCCCGCACTCGCTGGTCCGTTGTTTACCGTCAATGAAGGTTCCGTCCCCGGCTCCGCCGCCAATCAGGTGGTGGCCGACCGCATCAGCTTTGAATATCACGCGCGCGTCGAACAAACCATCGTTGGCGGTTTAGGTGGCGGCAACGATCCCTTCACTGAAACAGGCTTTTTGACCAAGGCCGCTTTCGGCAGCCCCAATGGCGGCAGCGTGCCATCGCAACTGAACGCCCTCAATGGCTATGGCATGTATGGCCTGTTTACCATCACCGGCCAGTCCGATACGCTGGCTGGCGGGATCCATGCCAACTTTCAAACCCTGACCATGACCTTGTACATCGACCCCAACCAGGACACTGCACTGTCGATCAGTAACGTGGCAGGTTCGCCGGTGAACGTGGGCGGCGTCTCCGGCGATGACTTTGCCATCGTCACCTACACGCTCGACGTGGGCGAAGCGCACATTTTCGCCGGCCTGGCCCAGGGCGACTTCAAGGCCTTGCTGAACGCCTCGCTGACGCCGCAAGGACAATTGTTTTTCATTAACCCCGACCCGTTTTTCCCGCTGGAGTCCCTCAGCGGCAATACGAACAGCTTCATAGGCGGCAGCCTGACCGACAGTTTCGTCGCAATGGCCGATGGTGGCGGCCTGGAATTATTTCTGGCAGTTCCTGAGCCAGGCACTATCGCCCTGCTCGGTATCGGCCTGTTTGGCCTGGGCATGACCGCACGCCGCCAGCAAGGCGGGCAGCGCCAGGCTTGACGTGCGCAGCATCGAGCCTGAAAGCCGCTGATGGCCTCAGCGGCTTTTTTCGCTGCGGCAGCCGGCAAACGCCTGCCGTTCACGCAGGCGTCTTGCCGTCGGCCGGCACCACCAGCAACTCTTGCAGCGGCCGGCGCAAGGAGCGCGCCTGGGCCGCCGGGCCGGCGCCGATGCGGCCCAGGAACACGGCCCGCTCAAACGCCGCCGCCCCCAGCACGTCCTGGCATTGCCCCGCCAGTTCCTGCGCCAGTTCCTGCATGCCGTCGGTGCGCGAAAAGGCCCGCCGTTCGCGCACATAGCGGGCAAAGATCAGCGGCGTCAGTTCCGGCTGCAATTGCAGGCCCAGCTGCGTGGCCGTCAGCCAGAAGCGCTGCATGGCGCGGCCGGCCGCCACGTAATCGTCGATATGGCGCGGCGAGGCCTCGGCCAGCAGCGCAAAATGCGCGGCGCAATACAGGCCCGGCAGCAAGTCCATCTGCAGGCGCGGCGCCACGGTGCCGGCCAGCCAGGTATTGAAGAAATCCACGCGGGGCCAGCTCTGCATGACCCAGCGCATCAGCCGCGCCGTCATCGGATCGACACCCAGCGCCTGTTCCGGGATGCGGTCGGCGCTGAAGCGCGCGCCCCATTCGATGACGTCGCGGTGCACCTTGTGCGCCTCGGGCATGGTCAGGCGCAGACGGGCATTGTCGAACATCAGGCGGGCGCAGGCCAGGCGCGCGCGCCCGCCCTCGTACCACTGCACCTTGTAGCCGGAGGGCAAACTCCCCTCCAGCGCGGCCTTTTCGCTGGCGCGCAGCTGGCGCGTGCTGAGCCGGCGCCGCTGCACGCTGCGCTGCGGCAGGAAGGCCGCCAGCGGGTCGGGCAGCAGGCCGGGGCTGTCGACAAAGCGCACATCGAAGGTGGGCAGGGTATCGGGCATGGCCGTGCGCCGGCGCGCCTCCATGCGCAAGCCGTGGCTGCTGGCCGCCAGTGCCATGCTTTCGAGCAAGGCGCCCAGCGACAACTGGCTGGGATGGCCGTCGAGGTCGTACACGCAGTGGCTGCGCGTATCGAAGCCATGCACGACGACGTGGCGCGGCTCGATGGCTTCAAAGCGCCACGGCTGCGTGTTGTCGCCGCTGGGCGCCCAGCGCGCCTGGTCGAGGATGTTTTCCAGTATGGGATCGAGCTGCGGTGCTTGCGCCATTTACGCCCCCTGCGCCGCACGCCGGCGCTTGATGATGGCCATTGCCAGCCGTTGCAGCGGGTGGCGGTTGCCGCCCGGACGCCAGGTATGCACGAGCTTGTTGCGGTAGGCGTCGAAATGCACGCCATGCGGCGCCGCCATGACCTTGCCCCGTTTCAACAGGATCTTCAGGGCTTCCGTGGCGGCCGCGCCCGCGCACAGCTGGCAGCCCATGATGGTCGACGGCCCGCGCCGCTCCTTCAGGTTGATGGCGGACGGGTCGACCAGATACGGGCCGTGCAGGCCGGCCGGCGCCAGGCCGACGAGAAAGCGCAGGGCTTTTTCTTCTTCCGGCAAGTCGCCCCAGCCAAAATACTCTTCGAACGTCATGCCGCCCGGCATGAAACTGAGCACGGCCGTGCCCATGCCCAGCGGCGCGGCCGTGATGGCAGGAATGCCCAGGCGCGCGCAGGTGGCAAAGGTGGCCTGGCGCGCGGGAAAGGCGAAGAAATCCAGGCCGTCCACGTACAGGTCGACACCGGCAAAGAACTCCGCCAGGTTGCTCTCGTGTATGCCGTCGGGAAACTGTTTGATCTCCAGTTCGGGATTGATGTCCGTCGCCATCTGCGCCAGCACGGCCACCTTTGGCTGGCCCAGAGTGGAGACCATGGCGCCGGCCTGGCGGTTGAAGTTGGCGATGTCGAAGGTGTCGAAATCGGCGATGTGAAAGGCGCCGATGCCCAGCCGCGCCAGGGTCAGCAAGTGCACGCCGCCCACGCCGCCCATGCCGGCAATGGCCACGCGCTTGCCGCGCAGGCTATCCTGCTCCGCCTGCGTGACCCAGCCCAGGTTGCGGGCGAACGCCGCGTGATAGGAGAAACCGTCTGTCATGCTCACCTCGTGTAGACGTCCCCAAGGGACCAAGGAAGGTTGGACAGACGGCCAGATGAAAAGTTCCTTCAACGATGAAGGAACCTGTGTTGCGTCTACATGGGCGCCAAGGCTAGCGCGGCAGGCGCGCCTGCGCCGCCATGCCGGCGGCACGCGGTACCGCTGCCGTGGCGCCCACCTTGAACACGCTGACGATCTGCGCCAGTCCCGCCGCCTGCTCGTTCATCGCTTGCGCCGCCGCCGATGCCTGCTCGACCAGGGCCGAGTTTTGCTGCGTCATGTTGTCCATCTCGACGATGGCCTGGTTGATCTGTTCGATGCCGGCGCTTTGCTCGGCGCTGGCCGAGGAAATCTCCGCCACGATATCGGTGACGTGCCGCACGCTGGAGACGACTTTTTCCATCGTTTCGCCCGCCAGCGCCACGAGTTTTTCACCGGCGCCCACCTGTTCGGCGGAACTGTCGATCAATTGCTTGATCTCCTTGGCGGCCGCGGCCGAGCGCTGGGCCAGGTTGCGTACTTCGCTGGCGACGACGGCGAAGCCACGGCCCTGCTCGCCCGCGCGCGCCGCTTCCACGGCTGCATTCAAGGCCAGGATATTCGTCTGGAAGGCGATGCCGTCGATGACGGCGATGATGTCGCCGATCTTTTTCGACGAGGCATTGATGGCGCCCATGGTCTCGACCACCTGGCCCACCACGCCGCCCGCCTGGCTCGCCACTTGCGAGGCAGAAATGGCCAGCTGGTTGGCCTGGCGCGCATTGTCCGCATTCTGGCGGACGGTCGAGGTCATTTCTTCCATGGTCGAGGCTGTTTCTTCCAGGGAACCCGCCTGCTGCTCCGTGCGCGCCGACAGGTCGTGGTTGCCCGAGGCGATCTCGCCCGAGGCCGTGGAAATCGATTCCGCATCGTTGCGCACCTGGCTCACCAGATGCGCCAGGTTGTCGCGCATGGCCTTGATGGCCATCAACAGACTGGACGTATCACCGGGACGCGTATCGATCTGCGTCGTCAGGTCGCCCTGGGCGATCTGCGCCACGATGGCCGCTGCATAGTCGGGCTCGCCACCGAGCTGGGCCAGGATGCGGCGCAGCATCAGGGCCGCCAGGCTGCCCACCACCAGCATCAGCGCGCCGCCGATGGCCAGCAGCACGCCCGCCTGGGCCCAGAACTTGTGATTGATGTCATCGATATACGTGCCCGTGCCGACCACCCAGTCCCACGGCGCAAATTTCACCACGGCATACATCTTCGCCACCGGGTCCTTCACGCCGGGACGCGTGCCGTCCGCCTGCACCATGCCGATGCGGCTGTTGGCCAGGGCCACGCGGTAGCGGTCGCCCGACTGCTTCATGTTCTTTTGCGGCGTGCCGATGCGCGCAGGATTCGGGTGCACGTACAGCAAGTCGGTGCTGAAATCGCGCACAAAGTAATACATCTCGTCCTTGACGAAGCTGCCGATGGCCAGCTTGGCCTGCTGCTGCGCCTGCTCACGCGTGAGCTTGCCCGACTGTTCCAGCGCATACGCCTTTTCCACCGAGGCATTGGCCAGCTCGACCAGCACCGTCAATTGCTCGACCCTTTCCGCCATCATGGTCTGGCGCAGGGAATACAGGGAAAAGATGCGATGAGGACGATGCCCAGCAAGGTGCTGAAACACAGGAGGAGAATGCGCGAACGGAGAGTCATGGGAGCCTGGGTAAAGAATAAAATGTGGAATTATAAACAATTTCCATGTGGAAATCTTTTCAGAAAAGCAAAGCGGGCGGCGCTACCAGGCTGATGCCCGGCAGGCACCGCCCGCATATGTCTTGCTGAAGTCTGACTGAAGGTCAGGCCAAGGCTTCCTTGGCCGCCTCTTCCGGCGTCAAGCCGTCATAGAACTGATCGGTAAACCACTCTACCTGCTCTTCGATATGGTCTTGCGCCTGCGCCACGGTGGCGCCGCCGGCCACGAGGAAGCCTTCGACCTCGATACACCAGTTGATCAACTCCAGGGTTTCCGGATCGAGTTCTTCTTTCTTAGCCATCGTATTTCCTTGCTTGTTAAATTGCGATCACATCCATTAGCAGCATTTTAACAGCTTCGGCACACTGGCGCCCCGGCAACGCCAGCATGAAGATTACTTCACTGCAACATTTTTACGTTCCGGGTACAGCACCACCTGCACATAGTTATCCATGTTCAGATAGCGCTGCGCCGCCAGTTTGACGGCTTGCGGCGTGAGGGCGCGCACGCGCTGCTCGTAGCGCAGGATGTGCGCGGGGTCGCGTCCCTGCGTCACCGAGCCCATCAGCTGGCTCATCCAGTAGCGGTTTTCGCGCAAGGACTTTTGCTGGCGCGTGATCCAGTTCAGCTTGACCTTTTCCAGGTCGGCCGCGGATGGCCCGTCCGCCTTCATCCTGTTGATTTCGGCAAAGGCGGCGGCGATCACCTTATCCACGTTTTCCGGCCCCGTCGGCAAGTTCAAGGCCACCGAATAGTGGCCATACGGATGCTGGCCCATCGACGTTTCGAAGCCGCCGCCATAGATCATGCTCATCTTTTCGCGCAGCACTTCGATGACTTTCAGGTTCAGCACCTCGCCCAGCGCCTGCAGGGTCAGCTTTTGCTCGTCCGTACGCGGCATCGCCATTGAAGGTGATGGAAATCGTGCTTTTGGGCTCGCTGCCCATGTAGACATTCTTCTTGACCACCCCGCTGACGGGGCGCATGCCCACGTCGCGGTAGGCGTGCGCCACGTCGGCCACGGGCAAGGTGCCCAGGTAGCTGGCGATCAGGGGCTTGATCTTGTCGAGCTCGAAGCTGCCCGCAAAGATGAAGGTCATGCCGCGCGCGCTGGAAAAGCGCTGGCGGAAGATTTCCAGTGAACGGTCCAGGCCCACCTTGTCGAAGTCGGCCGCGCGCGGCACGCCATCGACGCGCGGGTTGTCGCCATACATCGCATGCTGGACGGCATCGTAGAACACGGCTTCCGGCTGCGCCATGCTGTTTTTCGCCAGGTCCTGCTGCTTGCCGATGAAGGACTGGTACAGGCCCGCATCCTTGCGCACGTCATGGAAATACAGATACACCAGTTGCAGCATGGCTTCCACATCGGCGCTGCTGGCCGAGCCGCCAAAGCCTTCGCTCAGCTCGCCCAGCGAGGCGCCCACGTTGACCGTCTTGCCGGCCAGCACTTTCTGCAAGTCCAGCGGCGCCAGGTCTTTCAGCCCCATGCTGCCGACCACGGCGCTCGCATAGCGGGCGTTGTAGATGTCGGCATCGCCGAACAGCGACTGGCCGCCGAAACGGGTCGAACCCATCAGCACCTGGTCGTTCTTGAAGTCCGTCGGTTTCAGCAGCACGCGCACGCCATTGCCCAGGGTCAGTTCCGTCACGCCGATGGCGCTGTTCAGTTTTTCCGAGACGATGCTGCCGCCGGCCGGCGGGCCGTCCATCAGCTTGCTGGCAAGCACTTTTTCCGTGCGCGGCTCGACGGTTTGCCGCTCCGCCTGCGCCACCGCGTCGAGCAATTGCTGCTGTGTCGGCACGGTCGAGGCCGCATCGCCCGCCTTCGGCTCGGCGCCCATGAAGACCACCAGTTTCTTTTGCTGGTCGGGAATCACCTTGGCCACCGTTTCGTTGATTTCCTGCAAGGTTACCTGCGGCAAGAGTTCCTGCGCGTACAGCAATTCATTGGCGATGCCGGGAATGGCTTCCTGCTCCAGGAAGTTGCGCGAATACTCGGCCACGAAACCGGCCGAATCGGACTTGTCGCGTTCGCTGTAGGCGCGCTCGTAATTGCGCAACATATCCTTGCGCGCGCGGTCCAGCTCAGCCTGGCTGAAACCGAAGCGGCGCGCCCGCTCGTCTTCCTGCACCAGCGCATCGACGGCCGGCTGCACGCCGCCCTTGCCCAGCAAGGCATACGCGCTGAACGATTCATAGCCGCGCACCAGCTTGCCCATGCTGCTGCCGCCCTGGATGAACGGCGGGTTGGCTTGCTGCGTCAATTCCTGCATGCGGGCGCTGAGCATTTGCCCATACAGGTTTTCGATCATCTGGCGGCGGTAGTCGGCAATCGTGACGGGTTCCTGCGCGGCGCGGATCGGGTAGCGGATGAAGACGCTGTCGTCGGGCGCTTCCTTGTCCGTGATCACCAGCGCTTCCGTTTGCGAGCGCTGCGGCACCTCCGCATACAGGCGCGGGCGCGGTTTCGCGGGGTTTTTCAGCTTGCCGAAATGCTGCTGGATCAGCTTTTCAGCCTGTTTCGGCTCCACGTCACCGACCACCATCACGGCCATCAGGTCGGGACGATACCAATCCTTGTAGAAACGCTTGATGGCTTCCGGCTTGAAGGTCTTCAGCACGGATTCCTTGCCGATCGGCATGCGTTGCGCATAGCGCGAACCGTTCAGCAGCTTCGGATACAGCACCTTGTTCATGCGGTCGCTGGCGCCCTTGCCCAGGCGCGCCTCTTCCAGCACGATGCCGCGCTCGCTGTTGATGTCGGCCGGATTGAATTTCAAGCCATGCGCCCAGTCTTCCAGCACGAGAAAACCCTTTTCCAGGTTTTCCTTCTTGTTCGTCGGAATCGGCAGCACGTAGACGGTTTCATCGAAACTCGTGTAGGCATTCAAGTCGGCGCCGAACTTCACGCCGATCGATTGCAAGTAGGAAATCAGCTCATTGCGCTTGAAATGCGTGGAACCATTGAAGGCCATGTGTTCCGTGAAATGCGCGAGGCCTTGCTGGTCGTCATCTTCCAGGATGGAGCCGGCTTTCACCACCAGCCGCAATTCCACTTTCTGGGCGGGACGGGCATTTTTCTTGATGTAATAGGTCAAGCCGTTCGGCAATTTTCCTACGGTAACTTCTGGTGCCAGCGGCAGGGGATCGGTCAAACGGATTTCCGCCTGGGCCATGCAGGCGCAGGCCAGCAAGACGGCGCCCGAGATCAGGCGTAATTTACTCAGCTTCATGTATTCTCAACGGTAAGATTCAGTAGCCATACCTTACACTGAAATTCTGTTTCCGCCATTAAAAACAGCTTAGGAAAAACCGCTTTTCCCAGGCAACTTTGCCGAATGACAAACTCAACGGTGTCCTGCCAGGTTTTTTCAATTGTGCTAAAGTATTGCCGCCGGTCATGTGGACCGGCACAACAATACGTCTTCGGGGCGGGGTGCGATTCCCCACCGGCGGTAAGACCGGCAACGGTCAAGCCCGCGAGCGCTTTCCAGGCACCGCTTGGCGAGGTCAGCAGATCTGGTGTGACTCCAGAGCCGACGGTATAGTCCGGATGAAAGAAGATGTGCAGTAAACGCGATGTCCCATCGACCTGTCGATGCGGCCGGCTGCGTCTATTCGCTTGCCCTGCAGCGTTTTTCGCCTATGCGAGGAGCGTTTCACCATGTTAGTCAACAGCTATACCCTGCTTTCCAACGACCTGGAAGGCCGCATCCAGTCCGCCCTGGCCGCCATGCGCGCCGGCATCCCCGTCATCCTGCTCGACGATTTCGACCGTGAAAACGAAGCCGACCTGATCCTGTCTGCCGAGAAACTCACGAACGAAACCATGGCCCTGCTGATCCGCGAATGCAGCGGCATCGTCTGCCTGTGCCTGCCCACGGACGTCGTCAGCAAGCTGGAATTGCCGCCCATGTCGTCCGACAACGGCAGCCGCTACGGCACGCCGTTTACCGTCTCCATCGAGGCGCGCGACGGCGTCACGACGGGCGTGTCGGCCGCCGACCGCGTCACCACCATCCGCGCCGCCATCGCGCCAAATGCCAAGCCCGCCGACCTGGTGCGCCCCGGCCACGTCTTCCCCCTGCGAGCCGCGCCCGGCGGCGTGCTCGAGCGCCGTGGCCACACGGAAGGCTCCGTCGACCTGTCGCGCATGGCGGGCCTGAACCCGGCCGCCGTGCTGTGCGAACTGATGAACCCGGACGGCACCATGATGCGCGGCGACGATATCGAGCGCTTCGCCGAACTGCACGGCATGCCGATTCTCACCATCGAAGAACTGGTGGAGTGGCGCAGCAAGCACGCGCAATAATCCGTCAAGCGGCAGCTACCGCCTTCGGCAGATGCACGTGCCGGTAGACGAGGCCCGCCGCCAGGCCATACGCGGCGGCGATCGTCGCGTAAGCCAGCGGCAGGCGCAGCGACCAGTCCGGCACCATGTGCAGGATGCTGCCGATCAGCGCCACGCCCACCAGCGCGCCGATCTGGCGGTTGGCATTCAAGGCCGCCGCCGCGCTGTTCGCATGCCGCTTGCCGGCCACCCGCATCACGGTGGCCGTCATGGCGGGAATGGCGATGCCGATGGCCACATTCATGACGGCCGTGCCCAGCGCCAGCCAGCCATATGGCGTGCCCGGACGCAAGCCCATCAGCAGCAAGGCCATGACGGCACCCACCAGCAAGCCTAGCAGCATGGGCAGGCGCGTGCCATGACGCGCCGCAATACTTCCCGCCATAAAGTTCCCCACCGTATAGGCCGCCATCATGGGCAACAGGCGCAAGCCCGACTGCAGGGCATCGGCGCCGCCCGACTGCTGCAAAAACAGGCTCAATAAGAACAATTGCCCGAACACGCAGAAATTGATCAGAAACCCCACGCCATTGGCCGCGCCAAAGCTGCTGCTGTGAAACAGTTCACGCGGCAACAGCGGATGGCTGCCGCTGCGCTCGCGCCGCAGCAATTGCCAGGCCGACAGCACCGTCAATGCGCCCGCCGCCAGCACGCCCGGCGACAGCCAGCCCAGCACGGGGCCTTCGATCAGCACGAAACTGAGGCCCGCCAGCGCCGCCACGCCGAGCGCATGGCTGAACAGAGACAGATCGCGCGGCTGGCGCGCCGGCGCCACCAGCAGCAGCTGCGCCATGACGATGGCCAGCACGCCCAGCGGCACGTTGACCCAGAAGACGCTGCGCCAGCCGAACTGGTGCACTAGGATGCCGCCGATCAGGGGGCCGGATGCACCGGCCACGCCCACCAGCGCCGACCAGGCGCCGAGCATGCGCGTGCGCTCGCGCTCGTCTTCAAAGCTGTGCGTGAGCAGGCTGAGCGAGCTGGGCATGAACAGGGCCGCGCCCGCGCCCTGCAGCAGGCGCGCCGCCGTCAAAAAATGCCCGTCGGGCGCGGCGCCGCACAGCACCGAGCCGAGGATGAAGACGCCGAGGCCGCCCTGGTACACGGCTTTCGGCCCGTAGCGGTCGGCCAGCGCGCCGCCGGCCAGCAGCAGCGCGGCAAACGTCAAGGTGTAGCCATCGACCACCCAGACCAGGCCCGTCAGCGGAATATTCAAGTCCAGCGCGATATCGGACAGCGCCACGTTGACGGCCGTGACGTCGAGCATGGCCATGACGAAGCCGAAGGCCAGGGTCAGCAGGATCAAGCCGCTGGCGCGGTGCGGTGTGGGGGCAGTCATGGTACTCCTTGCAGTAACAGGGGGCAGCCATTATGCGAGCGTTGCGCGATGCGGTAAACAGGCATAAACTCGGCACACTGATGCAAAAATGCATCACCATATAAAACAGGAGAAGCAGCTTGGATTGGGATAACGCGCGCATCTTTCTGGCCATCGGCCGGGCCGGCACCCTGCGCGGCGCGGCCGCCCTGCTGTGCATCATCGACCAGGCCACGTGCGGGCGCCGCCTGGCCGCGCTGGAAGCGTCGCTGGGCGCCACCCTGTTCCTGCGCACGCCGTCGGGCTACGTGCCCACGCCGGCCGGCGAACTGGCGCTCACGGCGGCCGAAGCGATGGAGCGGGCGGCCGACAAGCTGCAGCGCGAGATGCAGGGCGTCGACAACCGTTTAAGCGGCCTGGTGCGCGTGGCCACGACCGACACCATGGCCAGCCATTTCGTCATCCGCGCCATGCAGCGGCTGCACGCGGCCCACCCGGACATCCGCATCGTGCTCAACGTGGCGCCCGCGCTGGCCAGCCTGACGCGGCGCGAAGCGGACCTGGCCGTGCGCGGCGTGCGCCCCACCGACCCGGACCTGATCTCGCGCCACCTGGTCAAGCGCAGCCTGGGCCTGTATGCATCGAAAACCTATCTGGCCGAACGGGGCGAACCCGTGCGCGGCACGGCGCTGGCCGGCCACGACATCGTCATCTACCACCATTCCGTGACGCCGCGCCATGCGGAGAAAATCGCCGGCGAACCCGTCGCCAACGCCCGGGTCGCCATGGAAGTCAATTCGGCGGCGATGCTGCAGGAAGCCACGCGCGCGGGGCTGGGCGTGGCCGAGCTGGCCACCCACCTGGGCGACATCGACCCGCAGCTGGTGCGCATCTGGCCCGAACGGGCGGAAAGCTACGACGTGTGGCTGGTCATGCACGCGGACCTGAACCGCTCGGCCCGCGTGCGCGCGGCGGCCGACGCCATCATCGCCAGCGTGGGCACCGCCAGCGCCGCCTGACAGCGGCGCACAATAGTGCCGAGAAGAAACTTTCTTTTTGATAAGTCTGATAAAATCCGCACCCCCGCCGCGCGCAGCCGCCGCCACCCGCCGCGGGATCCCTCAATCCCCCTGGAGAATTTTTATGCTTATCTGGCAAGGCTTCGGCATACTCGCCCCCCTCATCTGTTTGATCGTTGTCATGGCCGCACAGGCGCTGTTTGGCGCCACCCTGGGCGAGGCATACACGAAGAGCCACGCCTGGCCCCTGGCGCTGGCCTTCCTGCTGGCAGCGGCCGCCAGCTGGTATGCGGGCGTGCGCCTGAACAGCGCGCCAGGCCGCGAACTGATCGACCCGGCCACGCAGGAAAGAGTGATCCTGCGCAAGCGCCACACCCTGTTCTGGATCCCGATGCAATACATCGCCGTGCTGATGGTCGTCATGGCCGGCTTCGCCCTGTTCGAATAGGCGCGCACGCCTGACGTGCCCGGCGGGCGGGCTGATGTTAAGATGCCATGATGACCCTATCCGTCTCCCTCATCATCAGCCTGCGCCGCCTGCACCGGGCCACCATGGCCTGGCTGGTCAGCTGGTGGCGCATGCTGCATTTCGCCATTCTCGTGTTTTCGCTGGCCCTGTCGCCGTCGAGCTATAACCGCGACAACCGCCCCATCCTCGCGCACCGCCTGGTAACGAACACGGCGCCCAATCTCGTGTGGTTCAGCGTCGCCTGCGCGCTCGTCAGCCTGGTGCTCATCCGCATCGTCGTCGTCAGCGCGCAAAGCTACGGCCTGTCGCGCTATGCGCTGGAAATGGTGGTGCGCGTGCTGGTGCTGGAACTGATACCGCTGACGGCCGCCCTGTTCGTCGCGCTGCGCCTGACCCTGCCCGACGGCATTGCGTTTGCGCAAATGCGCTCGTCCGGCATGCTCGACACCATGCAGCGCCAGGGCGTCGACCTGCTGCGCCGCGAATACTTTCCACGCGTCATGTCCGGCATCTTCGCCGTGTGGATGCTGGCCATCGTCAGCTGCGTCACCTCGCTGATCCTCGCCTACCTGACGATCTACGGTTTCACGCCGTGGGCGCTGCAAGGCTACACGCGGGTGGTGGGGCAAATCTTCAATCCGGCCGTGGCCCTGATCCTGATGCTCAAGGTGATCTTCTTCAGCTTTGCCGTGGCCCTGATCCCGCTGGCGTCCTCGTATTATCCGGAAGAGCCGCACGCACGCCGGCGCAACCGCCTGTGGGCCGCGCACGGCCTGTCCGAAATGCTGCGCCTGTTTTCCGTCATCCTGCTGATCGAAGTGGCTTCGCTGATGGGCAATTACTACTGATGCCCCGCCCGCCACCGCCAGCGATCCCCGAACCACCCATACGAGAGCCAGAATCCATGAGCCAGAGCCAGCCCCCCAATCCCGACCAGGTCGACGTCACGGCACCCGCCGGTGCCACGCCAGACGCCGTGCTGCCCGCCCCGCCGCCCGTGCGCCACGCCGAACTGAAGGCGGCCATCCTGCTCGTCTTCATGTTCGTGCTCGTAGTCGGCTCCGTCGTCTACCTGATGTATGCGCGCGGCGCCTTTGAGGCAACGCAAACCCTGGTGCTGACGACCGACGATTCGGACGGCGTGGGCGTGGGTGCCGACCTGACCTTTTCCGGCTTTCCCATCGGCCGCGTGCAGCGCATCGAACTGGCGCCGGACGGCAAGGCCCGCGTTATCGTCGACGTGCCGCGCAAGGATGCGCACTGGCTGCGCAGCAGCTCCATCTTCACCCTCGAGCGGGGCATCGTGGGCGGCGCCAAGCTGCGCGCCTACAGCGGCATCCTGACGGACCCGCCGCTGCCCGACGACGCCACGCGCGACTTGCTGGTGGGCGACATGGCGGCGGAAATCCCCCGCCTGCTGGCCGCCGCCAAGGATTTGCTCAACAACGTGGCCAGCCTGACGGGCAGCGATTCCGCCCTCGACGGCACCTTGCGCAACGTGCAGGCCGTGACGGGCAAGCTGAGCGGCCCGGGCGGCGCCATGGGCTTGCTGACGGGCGACGACAAGCAGTCGCGCCTGCTGGTCGAGCGGGCCAACGCCCTGCTGCTGACTGCGGACCAGCTGGCGCGCCGCACGGATGGCCTGGTGGCCAACGCCGATACGCGCGTGTTCGGCGACAAGGGCGTCATGACGGATGCGCAGGCCACTATCGTGCAGCTGAACGCCTTGCTGGCCGACACGCGCGCCAGCCTGAAAAAAGTCGACGCCGTGCTGGTCGAGGCGCAAGCCGTGGGCGCCAATGCCAGGGCCGCGACGGCCGACCTGGGCCCGCTGCGCGCGGACGTGGAAAGCAATCTGCGCAAGGTCGAGCAGCTGGTCAATGAAATCAACCGCAAATGGCCGTTCAAGCGCAATCCGGAGATCAAACTGCCATGATAAATATCAAGTTCCTCTTGCCTGCCCTGCTCGTGACGGCGCTCGGCGCCTGCTCCAGCGGCCCGCCCGTGCCCGACTGGAAGATGAATGCGCAAAGTTCCGTCGAGCGCTTCCAGGCCGCCTACCTGGGCGGCAACGCCCTCGTCGAACAGACGGAATTCCGCCGCGCCCGCAGCCAGGTGGCGGGCACGGGCAAGCTCGAACTGGTGGCGCGCATCGAGCTGCTGCGCTGCGCCACGCGCGTGGCCAGCCTGGCCTTCGAGGATTGCGGGGGCTTCGACGCCCTGCAAGCGGACGCGAACGACGCCGACCGCGCGTATGCGGCCTGGCTGGCCGGCAAGGCGCAGGCGGCCGACGTCGCCCTGCTGCCCGAGGCGCAGCGGGCGGCAGCCGGTGCCGCATCCGATACGGCCGCCGCCAGCGCCGTGGCGGCCATCAAGGACCCGCTGTCGCAGCTGGTGGCGGCCGGCGTGCTGCTGCGCTCGGGCCGCGCCACGCCGGAATTGCTCGACACGGCCGTCGCCACCGCCTCGGACCAGGGCTGGCGCCGCCCGCTGCTGGCCTGGCTGGGCGTGCAGCGCCTGCGCGCCGAACAGGCGGGCGACACGCAAACGGCGCAGCGCATCGCGCGGCGCATGGCCATCGCCGAACAGCCGCCGGCCCCCTGAACGCCGATGGCGGCCCACGGCAGGCAGAATCAGGCATAATTCAGCCAGGATGACAGCTATGCCGTACAGGCAGCGAGGTGTGACGATGCAGTTCGAGGATTTCGACCTTTCCACTCCCGATACCGGCCGGCATGGCGGGGCGGCGCCTGGCGACGAAGAGCCGGCGGCCACGGCCGTGCGCCTGCAATACCTGCTCGACAATACACCTTCCATCATCTATTGCACCGTGCCCAGCGGCGACTTCAAGATGACCTTTGTCAGCAACAACGCCCTGAACGTGCTGGGCTACCAGCCCGAAGACATGGTCGCCGACCCCAACTTCTGGTTCGACCACATCCACCCCGACGATGCGCCCGGCATCTTTTCCAGCCTGGCGCAGATCTTCGTCGAAGGCGCGCGCGCCTATGAATACCGTTTCCGCGTGCGCGACGGCAGCTACCTGTGGATGCACGACAGCCTGCGCCTGGTGCGCGACGAGCATGGCGTGCCGTTCGAGGTGATCGGCTCGCTGACGGATATTACCGAACGCAAGCGCATGGAAGCGATGCTGCAGGCGCGCGGCGAGGAGCAGCAACTACTGATCAGCAAGTTGCAGGAAGCGCATGACCAGCTGCTGCAATCGGAAAAAATGGCCTCCATCGGCCAGCTGGCAGCCGGCATCGCGCACGAAATCAACAACCCGATCGGCTTCGTCAATTCGAACATGAGTTCGCTGCAAGGCTATGTCGGCACCCTGTTCGACGTGATCGGACAATATGAAGCGGCGATGCGCGAGACGCCCGACGGCCCGGCCCTGGCCGCCCGCGTGGCCGAGGTGCGCGCGCAGGCCGACCTGGCCTTCCTGCAGGACGACATGGTGGACCTGGTGCGCGAATCGATGGATGGCTTGAAGCGCGTGCGCGACATCGTGCAGGCGCTGAAGGATTTTTCGCACGTGGGCGAGACGGACTGGCAAGTGGCCAGCCTGCACGCGGGCCTGGACAGCACCCTGAATATCGTCGCCAACGAATTGAAATACAAGGCGCGCATCGAAAAACACTATGGCGAACTGCCGCCGATACTGTGCCTGGCGTCGCAGCTGAACCAGGTCTTCATGAACCTGCTCGTCAATGCGGGCCAGGCCATCAGCGGCGACGGCGTGATCAGCATCCGCACGGGCCACGCGGGCGACTGGGTGTGGGTGGAAATCGGCGACACGGGCGCCGGCATCGCCCCCGAGCACCTGAACCGCATCTTCGAACCCTTCTTCACCACCAAGGCCGTGGGCAGCGGCACGGGCCTGGGCCTGTCGCTGTCGTACGGCATCGTCAACAAGCACGGCGGCCGCATCGAGGTGGCCTCGGAAGTGGGCCAGGGCACGCGCTTTACCGTGCACCTGCCGCTGCAGCCGCCCGCCGCCGCGAACGCCTAGGCTTCCTTCACGGGCGCGTACACGCGGATGCTCAGGCGCCCGCCATTCTTGCCCTCGAAATCGAGCAACTGGGCGATCACGCGGGCCGTCAGCACGTGTTCGGCCGCCAGCAGCATCAGGCCGTCGCGGCTGATCAGGTCGCGCGACAGCGTCATGCCCGGCTCCAGCTGGCCCGACAGCACGGTCAGGTCGCGCGCCGGCGGCTCCGTCTTCCATGATGCTGCGGAAAGCGGCCACCACGGCCGGGTCGTAGCGCTTGCCGACACTGTCGTAGATCAGCGTGCGGGCTTCCTCGGCGCGCAGGCTGCGCTGCACCATAGCGCCGATCTGCAAGCCGTCATAGTCGGACGCCAGCGCCAGGATGCGCGCGCCCATGGGAATGGCCAGGCCCACCAGGCCATCGGGAAAACCGCCGCCATCGAAGCGCTCGAGCTGCGAGCGCAGGATCACGGAGACGGCGCGCAGCTCGTCGAGCGCCATCAGCAGCTGTTCGGCGCGCAGCGGATGCTTGCGGAAGGCGGCCAGCTGCTCGCCCGTCCAGGCGCTGGCCGGCAATTCCAGCACGTCGTCGCTCAGGCTGAGCTTGCCGATATCCTTGAGCAGGGCCGCGATGAACACGTCGCGCGCCTCCTGCCCTTCCAGGCCCAGCGCCTGCGCCAGCTTGCGCGCCAGCTCGGCCACCCGCCGCGCATGGCCGGCCAGCTTGCCGCCGCGCATCTCGATCAGGTTGGAAAATACCTTGATGGTCGTCACGAACGTGGCCTTCAGCCGCTCGTTGGCCGCCTGCACCTCGTCGTGCGACTGCCTCAGCTGCTGCGTGCGCGTGGCCACCTTCGCTTCCAGGCTGGCGTTGAGCGCCTGCAGCTCCACGTTCTGGCTGGCCGTCAGCGCTTCCAGGCGCAGCTTTTCCTGTTCCAGCGCGCGCCGTTCCAGCGCGTGGCGCACCACCAGCACGATATCGTTCTCGTCCCAGGGCTTGGTCACGTAGCGGTAAATCTCGCCCTGGTTGATGGCGTCGAGGATGGACTGGATGTCGGCATAGCCGGTCAGCAGCAGGCGGATGGTGCCGGGCCAGCGCTGGCGCACCTGGGCCAGGAACTGTGCGCCATCCATGTGCGGCATGCGCATGTCGGAAATGACCAGGTCCACCGTCTCGCTCTCGAGCAGGGCCAGGCCGGCCGCGCCGCCGTCGGCCGTCAGCACGCGGTAGCCGTGCGGGCGGAACAAGCGCCGCAGCGACGACAGGATATTCGGTTCGTCGTCGACGCACAGGATGGTGGGCGGCGCGGCCGCGGCGCTGACGCTGGTACTGGTGTTCATGCTCATGCTGTCCTGTTCGGTCATGGTGCAACGGCCTGCGCCTGGCGCACGGGCAAGGTGATGCGGAAGGTGGTGCCGCGGCCGATGATGCTGCGCACGTCGATGCGGCCGTGGTGTTTTTGCACCGTCGTGTAGGCCAGCGACAAGCCCAGCCCCGTGCCCTTGCCGACGGCCTTGGTGGTAAAGAAGGGATCGAAGATGCGCGACAGGTGTTCGGGCGCGATGCCGCCGCCCGTGTCCTCGACCTCGATCCACACTTCCGTGGCGTTGTCGCTGCCCGTGCGCAGGGTGATGCGCCCGCGCGCCTCGCCCATGGCGTGGGCCGCGTTGACGACGAGGTTCATGATCACCTGGTTCAGCTCGGAAGGCTGGCATTCGATGTCGGGAATGTCGCCATATTCGCGCACCACGTCGGCCTTGTACTTGACCTCGTTGTTCACGATGTTGAGCGTCGTATCGATGCCCTGGCGCAAATCGGCCCAGACCCACTCCTGGTGCGCATCCGTGCGCGAAAAATCCTTCAAGTCCTGCACGATGCGGCGCACGCGCGAAATGCCCTCCTTCGACTCGCCCATCAGCATGGGAATGTCGGTGCGCAGGAAATCGAGGTCGATCTGTTCGCGCAGCGCGCGCAGGCGCGCCGCCACCACGGGGTCGGCGACGGCCGGTTCGGCTTCCTCGTAGGCGTCGAGCATGCTGAACAGGTCGTCCAGATAGCCTTCCAGGGTGCCGACATTGGAAAACACATAACCGATGGGGTTGTTGATTTCGTGCGCCACGCCGGCGGCCAGCTGGCCGATCGACGCCAGCTTTTCCGACTGCAGCAGCTTTTGCTGGGCCAGCGACAGCTTGCTGTTCAATTCCGTCAGGGCAAGATTGCGTTCGCGCAATTCGAGATCGGCGATCTGGCGCTGGCGGATGTCGTCGGCCAGGCGCTCGTTCATTTCGGCCAGCTGGGCCGTGCGCTTGGCCACCAGGTGTTCCAGGTTGTCGTGCGCCTTGCGCAGCGCCAGTTCCGCCAGGCGCCGCTCGCTCACGTCGCGCAGGGTTTCGATGGCGCCCACCAGGCGTCCCTGGCGGTCGCGCAGGGGCGCCGCCGTGAAGTGCAGCCAGTGGCCGTCGGGGCCGATATCGGCAAAGAAATCCTCGGCTTCGTAAGCGCCGGGGATCACGGGGGAGCGCTTCAGCTTGCCAAGATAAAGGTCATTTTCACCGAGCGCGATATCGTCGGCCACCAGCAGGTCGGCCAGGCAGGCGCGCGGCTGCGGATAAAACGCCTTCCAGTGCTCGCGCGTGCCGACCATCTCGGCGGCCGTAAAGCCCAGCAACTGCTCGCAGGCGCTGTTCCAGTGCGTCACCACGTGGTTCGTATCGATGGCGAAGGGGCCACGGGATGGCCGTCGAAAAATGCCGACAGCGCGATGGTGTCGCCCTGGCGGCGTTCCGGCGTGGCGGGCAGCGCTTGCCCTGCGTCTGTTTCCATGGCCTCTGTCCTGTTCATGCCAGCATGATCCGCGACATTTCATCGAAGGTGTGTTCCGTTTGCGCCAGCAGCGCCAGCCAGGCTTGCTCGTCGAGGGCAATGCTGCGCCAGCCCGCGGGCGACAGGGGCGGCACCAACGCATCGTCGACGCCGGCCAGGTCGAGCGCCAGGGCGACGGCATTGGCCATGTGCACGGCCAGCGGCAAGCCGCCCGCTTCCAGCCGCTCGATGGCGTGGTGGTCGGCCACCGCCTGCTGTATCGCCTCGGGAAACTTCCAGTAAGCGGCCAGGGCGCTGCCCACTTGCGCATGGTCAATACCGATGACGGCCAGTTCGGCCTCGGCCATCTGGCAGTCATGCGCCTGGCGGTGGCTGCGCACGAGCGCGTGCTCGGCCGGGAAGCGCGTCACCAGCACCAGGGTGCCCAGGTCGTGCAGCAGGCCGGCCGTGAACGCCGTCTCGGGATTGACGCGCAAGTGCGGCGCCAGCAGGCGCGCGGCGACGGCCGTGGCCAGCGAATGGCGCCAGAACGCCTGGAAATCGAAGCCGCCGCTCACGGGCGCGAAGCTGCCCGTCAGGGCGCAGGCCGTGACGACGGTGCGGATGCTGTGAAAGCCCAGCACGGAAACGGCTTGCGGAATGCTGGTGACCTTCGATTGCATGCCGTAGAACGAGGAATTGGCGATGCGCAGGGTCTTCGCCGCCAAAGCCTGGTCCAGCTCGATCTTTTGCGCCAGCACATGCACGTCCGTGTCATCCTGGTCCATACTCGACAGCAACTCCAGCACGACCACCGGCAGCGACGGCAGTTCCTGTATCTGGCGGATGATGTGTTCAAAACTGAGCCGTGTCATGCCGCGCCCCCTTGCCGGTAGCGCTGCAGCAGCCCCAGCAGTTGCGCCCCCGCGGAATCGGGCGGCGTGGCGCGGAACAGCACGGCCAGCCGTTCCAGGCGGTGCGCCCGCTCCTGCTCGGCCTGCGCCTGCGCGGCGGGGTCAGGCGCCTCGTCCATGACGACGTGGCAGCGCTCCACATTGCGCCGGCGCAAGGCCGTCAGGTTCGCCGCCGTCAGGGTGGCGCCCTGGGCCAGCAGCACGGCGCCGCTGGCGTCGTTCAGAGCCTGCGCCAGCACCATGCCTTCCTGCGCCTGCTCCATGGAAATCTCGCGTCCGCTTTCACTCACGCTTTCATTCATGTATCCGCTCCATGACGACTCAGGGTGACCAGGCTGCCGCGCGAACGCGAATGCAGGCCCATGGGATGGATGGCCACGGCATACGGCTGGCCATCGATGGCGGCCAGGCGCGGCGCGCCCTGCCCGTCGAACAGCTGCGGCAAGACGATCGCCGCCTCGTTGCCCAGCAAGGCCGCGCCCCGCTCGAACAGGTTGGCCGCCGCCGCGTTGATAAAGGCGATCATGCCGTCCTCATCGAGCCCGATCACGGGCAAAGGCAGAAATTGCAGCAATTCGCGCGCGATGCCCAGGCTGACCTCGTCGCGGCTGATCTGGTGCTGCTGCTGGCGCACCAGCGCCTGCATGGCGGCATTGGCGGCCGCCAGGGCCTGGTTGGCGTCGCGCAGCTGCGCATTCAGGCGCACATTGTCGTCGTCGATGCCCTTCAGGCGGAACGCTTCGGCAATATGCTCGCGCAATTGATGGTCTTCCCAGGGCTTGGTGAGGAACTTGAAGATGGCGCCCTCGTTGACGGCGTCCGTGACGGCCTGCAGTTCGGTATAGCCCGACAGCATGATGCGTATGGTTTGCGGACACAGCAGCTTGGCCTTGCGCAGGAAGTCGGCGCCCAGCATGCCGGGCATGCGCTGGTCCGACACGATCACGTCGACCGCATGGCTGGCCAGCACGTCCAGCCCTTCCTGGCCGCTGCCAGCCGTGAGGATATGGTAGGCATCGCGCCGCAGCAGGCGCTTGAGGGAAGCGAGGATATTCGGCTCGTCATCGACCAGCAGCAAGGTGCGCCGCTGCGCCGCAGGCTGCTGCACGGCGTCCGCCGCCGGCACCGCAGTCCCGGGCATACCATGCTCGTCGTGCAAATCCATCGGACCATCCTCTCATCGCCACGGCGATATCGGAGCTTGCCTGGAGGGGAAATCCGCCACGCAAGTGCGTCTTGCGAGTCTTGCGCGGCAGCCAGCTTGCGTTGAAATTATACGACTAAATATTCCGTTATGACACTTGTCCGGCACTTATCCGCGCCGGGGCGGACAAGGCGTGTCGCGGTAAAACACAAAGCCGCCCAGGCCGATGGCCCTGGTGTCGGCTTTCACGCCATAGACCAGCGTATTCCTGTCCGCCTCGATGCGCAGCAGATTCTGGTGCTGCACGATTTGCGCGTGGGACAGCTCCAGCGAGGGCGTCGGCGCCAATGCCAGGCGCAATTCGGACGTGGCCGCGTCATACGTCCAGCGGCCCGGGTTATAGAAGGCGAAGCCGCCGTCGAAACGCAGGCTGCCATCCTTGAACTGAGTCAGGCAAATGCCGGGAAATTCGCTGGGCGGGTTGTACCAGGTGGCGGCCACGGCCGTATCGGCCGGGATCTTGCCCGGCATCTGCATGCCGGCCTTGCCACCGTTGCCGCCCATGCCGGCGCAGCCGGCCAGCGCCAGCGCGCCAGCCACAGCGACCGCGCGTTTGATGCATGTCATGTGCATTCCCGTCCCCTTGCTTTATAGAAACACAATCTTAGTCCGGGAAACGTGGCCGTTCAAGCGGCCAGCGCACATAAGGCGAATTTAATTGCCTGCGGCCGCCTTGGCCGCAGCTTCGCGCAATTTGTCCTTCTTGCTCTTGCGCGCGCCCTTCACGCCGCCGTTCACCGTATCCGTGACGGGGTTGACGGGCGTGGGCAATTCCGTCGGTTCGAAACCGGCCACCACTTCGCGCACGATGCGCAAGTCGTTGCGGTTTTCGATCAGGCGGAAATGCGCTTCCGTATCGGCCGTGACGAAACTGATGGCCGTGCCGCTTTCGCCCGCGCGGCCCGTGCGCCCGATGCGGTGCGTGTAGTCGACGGCCGAGCGGGGCAAGTCGTAGTTGACGACGGCGGGCAAGCCGGCGATATCGATGCCACGCGCAGCCACGTCGGTGGCCACCAGCACCTGCAAACGGCAAGCCTTGAAGTCGGCCAGCAGCTGGCTGCGCGTGCCCTGGCTGAATTCGCCATGAAAGGCGCCCACGTGCAGGCCCGCGCGCTGCAGCTTGTCGGCCACGTGTTCGGCCGCGTACTTGGTGGCGACGAACACCAGCACGCGTTCCCACTGCTGCTGCAGGATCAGGTAGCGCAGCAGCTGCGTGCGGCGCGGCACGTCGACCGTGATGGCGCGCTGCACGATGTCGGGCTTGTCCTGCGGTTCGGACGCCACCTCGATGCGCACGGGATCCGTGAGCAGGCTGTCGGCCAGCGCCTGCACGCTGTCGGGGAAGGTGGCGGAAAAGAACAGGTTTTGCCGTTGTTTGGGCAGCAGTGCCAGGATGGCGTTGATTTCTTCGCTAAAACCCATGTCCAGCAGACGGTCCGCTTCATCGAGCACGCACACGACGCCGCCCAGCTTCACGGCATTTTGCCGCACCAGGTCCAGCAAACGGCCCGGCGTGGCGACGACGATATCGGCGCCGCCGCGCAAGTCCATCATCTGCGGATTGATCGACACGCCGCCGAACAGCACGGAAATCTTCAGTTTGACGGGCAGCGGCTTGGCCAGCGCGTGCACCGTCTGCCCCACCTGCGCCGCCAGCTCGCGCGTGGGCACGAGGATCAGCGCGCGCACCTGGCGCGGGCCGGAAGCGGGCGCCATCAGCGCCTGCAGCAGCGGCAGCGCGTAGGCGGCCGTCTTGCCGGAACCCGTCTGGGCCGCGCCCAGCACGTCGCTGCCGCGCAGGATGGCGGGAATGGCGGCCGCCTGGATGGCCGTCGGCGCGGCATAGCCGGCCTTGTCGACGGCGCGGACCAGGGCGGGAATCAGACCCAGGGAGGAAAATGGCATAGCGGGCCTTCTTTATTCGGAAAGTGGGACCGGCCGCGAAAGGCGGCCGGTCGGAATAGCGACAGTATAAAGCAGGCGCTTACTGCCTGGGCATTTGCAGCGTCGGATGACCCGTTTCATCATAGCCCGGCATGCCGCGCCGGATCGCATGCGAAAAGTCCGCATCGTCGTTGGCGGCCCGCGCGCGCGCCGTGATATGGCCGCCATCGCGCAGCTGCTGGAAGCTCAGGCCGGGCACCAGGCCCTTGACATCGAACAGATAGCGGTCCAGGTAGCCCGAGGCCAGCAGCCGGTAGTCGAGCGGCAGGCCCGGCACGATGCGGCGCACCATCTCGAAGACGATGGTGGTGCAATTGGCCGTCAGGGTATTGTAGAACTGCGGCTGGGCCTTCAGCGCCTGCGCCTCGTCCAGGTAGGCGAGGAACAGCGAGCGCATGGCCGCTTTCGGCATCATCACGCGGTACAGATGCATGTCCTCGCCGCGCGCATTCGTGCGCACGCGCAGGATGTCGCGCTCGTCGGCGGCGATCAGGCTCATCTCGAAATGCTTGAAGAAGCCGCCGATGGCGGAAAAGCTCTCGCCCTTTTCCTTGCGGATCTCGATGGAAAACGTCAAAAAGCGCCCGTCGGCGAAGCCGAACGAGATCAGGGTGTGCGCGATGTAGGGTCCCGTCCAGTACGACAGCGCCGCGTCCACCGTGCGCAGCTCGTCGAGGTCGTAGCTGCGCTGCTCCCACTTGACCGTGTAGTCGTCATCGCTGCGCCAGTCGAAATTGCGCACATTGTCCAAGGTGACGAGATTGCCCTTGAGCGTGCCCGTGACATTGCGCGCCACGTCGTCGGCCCACACGCGCTGCTGCTTCGGCGCGATCAGGCTCCACCACACAAGCAGCAGGATGAAACGGCCGCATACGGCAGCAGCGCGCGCGCATCGCCGCGCATCCACCACAGCGCGATGCTGGCCACGCCCAGCGCGCCCCACAGCAGCGCGCCGATGGCTTGCGCCGCCGTGCCGCCGGACAGCTGATACCACAGCGCCAGCGCGCCCCACACGGCAGTCAACAGGAGAATCAGGGAAACGGCCATTTTGCCGACGGTGGCCAGCACGGAGCGGGCACGCAGTGATAAGAAAGTCATGCCGTGATTATAAGGGCAAGCGCAGGAAGAGGTGCGTCCGGGCAAGTAGTGCTGCAACAGGCCCGGCCGCAAAATCATTGCTTGCTTGCCAATTTATTTCATGAGAGCATGTTGTGAAAATAAAATGTATAGACAAGGCGGACTGTCACGGCAGCGATGCTTTGGCCATTCCAGGAGATAGCTTGCAGCCCCCTTCCCTCTACGCCATCGCCGGCAGCCTCAACTCCCTCTTCATCGTCGTCAGCCTGCTTGGTTTATGGTCAACTGCAAAAGATCTGGCGGCGCAAGCGCGATGCCGGCATCGGCGCGGGCCAGACGACGGACATTTTGTCGATCAACCAGTTCACCGTCAGCTTCCTCGCGTATTGCGCGTTCTTCGTCTACGGCTATTCGATCACGCCGTTCAACCACTACATCGTCTGGCCCCGCCTGATCGCGTCCCTGATCGCGCTGGCCATCCTGTTTGAAATCGACCGCGACCGCCGCAGCTTGATCTCGCGCAATGCGCTGCTGGCCTGCGCGCTGCTGCTGGGCGCGGGCGTGGCGGGGCTGGCCTTCGGCCCCACGTTCACCGATGAAAAGCGCGTGATCTCGCAAAGCCTGATCGTCGCCGTCACCGTGCTGCTGGCGCAGGGCTATGCGCACCAGATCCGCCTGATCTGGCGCTCGGGCAGGACGGGCGCCGTGTCGTTAAAGATGAGCCAGTTCATCCTGGCGATGGATGTCAGCACCATCTTCTTCGCCTGCGTCATGGGCTGCTGAAAACAGGCTGGCCATTGCTGCTGCTCGCCAGCGTCAGCGCCACCACCAAGCTGATCATCATGTGGCTGTTCCGCTGGGAGAAAACCAGTCCCGCCGCGCGCATGAAGCGGCTGGCGCCGGCCTGAGGCTAGAATGGCGGCATACCCACCTGTCGAAAGCGCCGCCATGCACCTGTCCCCTGCCATCCCCATCCTGCGCATCTTCTCGGAAGAAAAGGCGCGCGAGTTCTACCTCGGTTTCCTCGGTTTTACCCTGGACTGGGAACATCGCTTCGAGCCTGCGGCGCCGGTGTACCTGCAGGTGACGCGGGGCGAGCTCGTGCTGCACCTGTCCGAGCACTACGGCGACGCCACGCCGGGGTCGGCGCTGTTGATCCCCGTCAACAACGTGGCCGCCCTGCACGCGGAACTGCAGGCCAGGGATTATCCGTATGCGCGGCCCGGCATCCGCGACGAGGACTGGGGCCGCATCCTGGAAGTGGCGGACCCGTTCGGCAACCGGTGCGCTTCTGGCAGCGCAGCGAATAAGGCTCACTGGCCGCTCAGCGCCCGCATTTCCGCATACAGGTTCGCCTTGCCCTCGAAGCCGATGCCGACCAGGTCCGGCATGGTGATGTGGCCGTTTTCCACCCTGACGCCATCGGGAAAGCCGCCGAACGGCTGAAATAAATCCGGGTACGATTCATTGCCGCCCAGGCCCAGGCCCGCCGCGATATTCAGGGACATCTGGTGACCGCCGTGCGGGATGCAGCGGCTGCGCGACCAGCCGTGCTGGTGCAGCATATCCAGGGTGCGCAAATACTCCACCAGGCCGTAGCTGAGGGCGCAGTCGAACTGCAGCCAGTCGCGGTCGGCGCGCATGCCGCCGTAGCGGATCAGGTTGCGCGCATCCTGCATGGAAAACAAATTCTCGCCCGTCGCCATGGGCTTGTCGTAATAGCTGCGCAAGGTCGCTTGCAGCTCGAAATCGAGCGGATCGCCCGCCTCTTCGTACCAGAACAAAGTCGTACTGGCGCAGCGCCTTGGCGTAGGCGATCGACGTATCGAGGTCGAAACGGCCATTCGCGTCCACGCACAGCTTCTGTCCATCCTGCAGCACTCCCATGATGGCGTCGATGCGGCGCAAGTCCTCGTCCAGCGAAGCGCCGCCGATCTTCTTCTTGACCACCGTGTAGCCGCGGTCGACATAGCTGCGCATCTCGTCCTGCAGGGCACTCAAGCTCTGGCCCGGATAGTAATAGCCGCCCGCCGCATACACAAACACCTGTTTGTCGGGCACGCCCGTGCCGTGGCGTTCGGCCAGCAGCTGGAACAAAGGCTTGTTCTCGATCTTCGCCACGGCGTCCCAGATGGCCATGTCGATGATGCCGATGGCCACCGAGCGCTCGCCGTGGCCGCCCGGCTTTTCATTGGTGTACATGCAATCCCACACCTTGTGCGGATCGAGGTTGCCGCCGTCGTCCGTCACGAGCGAGGCGGGATCGGCGTCGAGGATGCGGGGGATGAAGCGCTCGCGCATCAGCATGCCCTGGCCGTAGCGGCCATTCGAATTGAAACCGTAGCCGACGACGGGCTTGCCGTCGCGCATCACGTCCGTGACGACGGCCACCAGGCTCAGGGTCATCTTCGTGAAATCGATGTAGGCGTTGCGGATGGGGGAAGAGATGGGGATGGTCTTTTCGCGGATTTCGACGATTTTCATTTGGCTCTCCTGTGCTTGAATGGTGACGCCAGCTTACCCGCGATACGCAGTCGTATAATTGACTGTAATTTAAACCATTCTTCACTTGAAGTTAATAATGAAAAGCGACGCCACCACGGAAATGGCCTTCTTTGTGCTGCTGGCCAAGCTGGGCAGCCTGTCGGCCACGGCGCGCGAGCTGGGCATCACGCCGCCCGCCGTCAGCAAGCGCTTGATGCTGATGGAGCAGCGCCTGGGCGTGCGCCTGCTGAACCGCAGTACGCGCCGCATCAGCCTGACGGGCGATGGCGAAAGCTATCTGCAGCAGGCGCGGCAAATCCTCGACGACATCCGCGCCATGGAAGAATCGCTGGCCAGCGGCGGCGCGGAGCCGCGCGGGTTGCTGCGTGTCAACGCCACCCTGGGTTTCGGGCGCACGGTGATCGCGCCCCTGCTGTCGCAATTCGCGCTGCGCCACCCGCAGCTGGAAGTGCAGCTGCAGCTGACGGACAGCCCCATCAACCTGGTCGAGCAGGCGTACGACCTGGGCATCCGCTTCGGCGACTTGCCCGACACGCGCCTGTCGGCGCGCAAGATCATGTCGAACCGGCGCTTCCTGTGCGCCTCGCCCGCCTACCTGCAGGCGCACGGCACGCCGCAAACGCCCGACGAGCTGGCCCGGCACCGCTGCATCGTGCACCGGCAAAACGACGACGCCTACGGCATCTGGCGCATGAGTAAGGGCCGCGCCACCCATACGGTGAAGGTGCGCGGCACGGTGGCCAGCAACGATGGCGACGTGGTGCTGGGCTGGGCGCTGGACGGCCACGGCATCCTGCTGCGCTCGGAATGGGACCTGGCCCGCTACCTCGACAGCGGCCGCCTGCGCGTGGTGCTGCCCGACTACACGCTGGCGCCGGCCGACCTGTACGCCTACTATCCGAGCCGCCACCAGCTGCCCGCCAAAGTGCGCGCTTTTATCAATTTTCTCGGCCAGCAGCTGCAGCCGAAAGCGGCCACGGCGGCAGAATCGGGTTACACTACAATATTGCGATATGGCAATATTATGAAGGAGTAAGTTTTGCTAGTCATACTCGGATTTCTCGTCGTGCTGTTTTCCGTCTTTGGCGGCTTCGCCATGCAGGGTGGGCATCTGGGCGCCCTGTTCCAGCCGCTGGAATTGCTGATGATCGGCGGCGCCGCGCTGGGCACCTTCTTTGTCGGCAATGACGCCAAGGCCATCCGCGCCACGTTCGCCGCCATTCCCACCCTGTTCCACGGTTCGCAGTACACGAAGGCGCGCTACATGGAGCTGATGGGGCTGATGTATGAAATCCTCAGCAAGATCCGCAAGGAAGGCCTGATGTCGGTCGAGGACGATATCGACGACCCGTACCGCAGTCCCATCTTCGTGAAATACCCGTACACGCTCGGCGACGAGCACATCCTGGAATTCATCACCGATTATCTGCGCCTGATGGTGTCGGGCAATATGGATGCCTACCAGATCGAAAACCTGATGGATAACGAGATCGAGACGCACCATGAGGATGCGGAAATGCCGATCCAGACGATTTCGCAGCTGGCCGACGCCATGCCCGCCTTCGGCATCGTGGCCGCCGTGATGGGCGTCGTGCACACGATGGCCTCCGTCGGCTTGCCGCCGGCCGAGCTGGGCGTGCTGATCGCGCAGGCGCTGGTGGGCACCTTCATCGGCATTTTGCTGGCGTATGGCTTCATCGCGCCGCTGGCCAGCTTGCTGCGCCGCAAGCACCATGAAACGGCAAAGATGTACCAGTGCGTGAAAGTGACCTTATTGGCCAGCCTGAACGGCTACGCGCCGGCGCTGGCCGTGGAATTCGGCCGCAAGGTCATTTCCGCCACGGAACGCCCGTCGTTCAGCGAACTGGAAAACCACGTGCGCCAGGTGCGCACGAAGAACTGATACGGCCAGTTGCCCCTGCCCGGCGCCTCAGGCTTCCGGCGCCGTCCAGACCAGGTTCCACAGGTGGCCATCGATATCCTCGAAGCCCTGGTCATACATGAAGCCATGGTCCTCGGGCGGATGCGGGATGCGGCCGCCGGCGGCCGCGGCCCTGGCGATCAGGCTGTCCACCTCTTCCCGGCTTTCGCAACTGAGGCAAATGACCACTTCGTTGGCTTCCTTCGCATTTGCCACCGGCTTGCCGATCAGGGACTGGAAGAAGGCTTCGGTCGTCAGCATGGCCTGGATGCTGCCGTCGACGATGTTCATGAACGCCGCGTTCTCGCCGCTGAAGCGGGTATCGAAGCTAAAGCCGAGAGCGGAAAAGAAGGCCCTGGATGTCTCTCCAGGTCCTTCACGGGCAGGTTGAGGATGATCTGTTTATTCATGGCGCTTCCTTGCTTCCTGGGTGAAGGTGGAATGGACAACCGGTGCGCACGCCCCCAGCAGCGGGGACGGCATACCAAATTGACACGCTGACGAAAAAATCGTTCCTCTAGAATATCAACAAATTGTGCAAACGTCGCCAAAAGCGCGCTGGATGGCGTGACGCCGTGGCATGGCTGAAGAGCTGGTGCCTGTTGGTGCGCGCCGCACAAATAATTTCTGGCAACGCCATCTTTCAGATACAGTTGTCATTCTGATCAATATGACAAGGATGACGGTATGCACAGCAATACACAGCGGGATCCCGATGCCGCGGCAGCGATGCTGGGCGCGCCGAGTTTGCAACTGAACTCCTTGTCCTGGGCAGCGGCGGGCAGTTTGACCAAGTGGGTCGGCAAGAATGCCGCCAGCGGGATCGTCGGGGCGGCCGCTGGCATGCTGTTCCAGGAATTCCTGGGAGCGGTCGGCATGGGCGGCCCGGACCTGGCTGGCAAGCTGGACGTAATCAGTGACAAGCTGACGGAAGTCCAACGCTCGCTGGACCGGGTCACGTCCATGACCTCGGAAATTCTGTTGAAACTGGACGAGTTGCACAATTTCATGGAAAAGAGCCTGAAGGTGGAAACCTTGCTGGCGGCCATGGGACGCATCGATGTCGCCTATGGCTACGCCGACGCCAGCCTGCTGAAGGCCGATGCCACCGGCGGCGCCATCTCTTTGCGGCTACTGACGGAAAATATGCCGCACTTTCCAGGCATGACGCCGGAATATCTGACGGAAGCGGCCCATGAGTTCGCGTCGTACGTAGCCGATATGCCGGATTGCATCGATACCATCCGCCGGGTCTTGGCGAAAGCGGCATTTGGGCAGGATTCATTGCTCGATCATTGGGCCAAGGAGCTGGCGCAGCAGGTACGCAACAAGAAGATCAGCCGCGAAGCGGCGTATCTGGTGCTCGAGGGATATTTCCTCCAGGCCGTCTCTGTCCAGCTGAAGGGGTTGTGCGTGCATTGCCTGGCACTCAGTACCGACCCATTCGCTGCCAAGCGCATCGAGCAATATCTGCAGCAAAACTTCGGATTGTTGATGCGCGAGCAAACTGAGGCTTATACCGCCGCAGTTGAGGATTTGGTTTTCCTGTCGCTCGATCCCATCATGCGCGCCGGCATGAGGGACATGGGCATGAGCGCACGCGAGTTTCCTGTGCATGTGGACGAGATACTGCTGCGTACCGACTTGCTGTGCGCCGCATTGAATCTGGTGGGCAGAAAGTCGACAGGGCCGCTGGCGGCGTCTCCGCAAGCGGCGATCCAGGGCATTTATGCCCGTTCCCTGTTCCGTCCTTCTGATTTGCGCGATGGCAAAGTCCCGCCCATGGAGGTGCATGGCTACGCACCGGCCCAGGCCGGGCAGCAGCGTCAGGCGCCGTTCGGTTGCCTGGATCTGATCGCCTCCGATGACAGGGCCGTGCTGAGCGATGTAGCGGCGACGCGCGTGACGGTCGCGCGCTACAGATGGCACTTCCCGGCGACTGTGCCCGCAATTGACGTATCGATCGATAGCAGGTTCCGTAGCGCCACGCCGGCGCTGTACCCGGTGTTTGGTGCCGACGAGCCGGTGCTGGCTGTAGGCATCTTTAACGGCAGCCCGCTGTGTCGCGGCGTTCCTGCCAGCGTCCCGCAAAGCCGCAAGTACACGCCATTCCCTACAGGCAATCCGCATGTCACGTATTTTAACGAAGCGCACACGCCCGGCAGACACCCGCTGACCAATGGCGAGGGCGAGGTTACTGAGACGTATTTTCAGGTCCAGAATGCCTACAAGGCAGACGCACAGGAGCACAGTCTGGTAATGCAGCATCTGTTCAGCTACACAGGCCAGGAAATCGACGTCAGGATGCATGCGCAAGTGCTCACCCGATTGCAGGTCGGCCCCCGGGCGGATATGCATCTGGGCGCGGACAGGCATCATTACTCGGTCTTTCACCGCTTGCTGGTGCGGTTTCCCGACGGCACAGACAGGGCAATTTACAATTCGGAAATTGATTTTGATCACGCTGTCGATATACAGCGGGTCCATCATTCCTTCAATAACTTCGTCGATGTGGCGCGCTCGGGCTTGTTCGCCATGGACTTCAAGCTGATTCCTGGCCACTATCACCTGATACTCGACAACGAAACCTACTTTCCACGCGCGGCCAACAAATACAACGGCTGGAATTTAGCCAACCTGGTTTTCAAGCTTGGCGGCGTGGCGCTGGAAATGCGCTACCCGAGCAGTTAGTTGCCACGGGACAACGAACTGCAATGGGAGGCCATGGCGATGGCTGGCGTGGACGGCCGGAACAGCTCGGCGCACGGAGTCATTGCCGCCACCGAAGGCACGCGTTTGCTCCGGCGCGCCAAGTCCCTCCCCCGCCATTTACGGGCCCGGCGCCGTCTCATCCGGGCAGCTGACCTCGTCCTCCTGCGTATACAAAGTCATCGGCACGCGCTGGCCGTCGACTTCCAGCTCACGCACCTTCGGCGGCACCAGCTGGAACTCGCCCGCCTGCAGCTTCTCGCGCAGGGGCTTGCAGCGCAGGGCATCCGTGGGGATTTGCCCGCGCGCAGTCCAGTTGCCATCGTCCTTTTCCGCCAGCAACACCGACGAGGCGCGCGGGTCATTGCTGATCAGTAACACGTCCTGCTTGCCATCGCCATCGAAATCGAGCAGGTAGGCGTCGCACTGCGGCCCTGCCCGCTTCAAGCAGGCGGGCAAACGCCAGGCCGGGCCCACCTGCGTCCAGTCCTGGCGCAGGAAGCTTTCCGGCAGCCTGGCCGTGGCCGGACGCAGGGTCAGGTTGATCGACACGTCGCTCAGCGCGCCCGTCTCGTCGAGGCGGTTCTGGCGCTTGAGCATGGCCTCGGCGCGGGCCCGCACGATGGCCGCGTCGGCGCCCGTCGTGCGTTTGCTCAACTCCTGCAAGGCCGCCTGGCCATAGCGGGCGCCCTGGAAGCGCAGGTATTCGAAATCGAACTTGTCCACGCCCACCTTGCCGCTGTCCAGGCGCGCCATCTGGCTGGCCACGGAAATGCGCGCCGGGTCGGCCAGCGGCGAGAACAGGGCGAACAGCACCAGCAGGGTGACAAAGGCGGTGGCCACGTTGACGTTGGCGATCAGGTGCAGCCAGTCGCCATACTTGCTAGCCGCCCAGGCATAGCCGGCGGCGTAGCAGGTGGCGATCAGCAGGCAGGCGGCGGCGATCAGGCGGTCGGACGTCCAGCCATGCGACATCACGCGCAGGGTCAGCGCATAGATGGCGATGCCCACCACCCACGGCAGTAGCAGGCAGGCCAGGCGCGTGCCCAGGCGGATGCCGCGCGCCACGCCATGGCCCACTTCGCCATTCTGGAAAGCGGCATTGATCAGCACCACCAGCACGCCGGCCATGCCCAGCAGCACGGACGCCGCATGGCGCGTGGCCCACAGGCGCTCGAAGCCGATGAAGGGCAAGGTCAGCAGGAAACCGGACACGAGCACGGCGGCGATCGGCATCAGCCACGACAGCAGCACCAGCAGCAGGGTGCGGATGCCGCGCACGATGGACGGGCGCACGTCGGTGATGTGGATGGCAAAGGAAAACGCGAAGCAGATGACGGGAATCACGAACCAGGCCTGGCCCAGCAGTTTTTTCAGGAAACTCAGTTTAATGAGCAGGAACAGTTGCCCGCCGAGCCACAGCACCAGCCACAGGCCCAGCACGAACAGCAGGGAGAACAGCAATTGAATGCCCAGCTTCCAGGCGATTTCAAAATACGTGGGGTAGTGGGCGATGCGCCGGCCATCCTGGGCGCTGGCCAGCACCAGCGCATGGGCGATATAGAATCCCACGACGCAAAAGCCGAACAGCTGGGCGGAAATGACGCGCAGCGGCGCGCCCGGCTTGTAGTTGCCCCAGATGACGTGTTCGGCGCCGCGCGCCACGTCGTGCCAGGCCAGCACGGCCAGCACGACGGCCGCGCCCGCCATCCACAGGCCGATGCGCTTCGCCGACATATGGCCCAGGCTGGAGACCAGCAGGATGGGCAACAGCAAACTGATCAGCATCAACGGCCCCAGCAGGTAGGCTTCCGTGGCGGGCCACACCTTGTCCTGGGCCGTGCTGTACAGCCAGTACAGCAGCAAGCCTTGCAGCAGGCCCGTCACCAGGCGCGTCACCGCGATGCGCGGTGCCACCACCGGATCGAGCAAAGCCATGTTTTTTCCTGCGGCATCCTGCTGCATAATCATTCCCTTAGAGTCGTTCATTGCAGTCATTGTTGCACTGCGAGCACGGCCATTATTGCATTTCGTTATCGTCATCTCAACAGCGATTCGCGCGCAAGCCCTTCCCGTGCGCCCTCGCTGCGGCGCAAGGGCAGGCTTTGCGCGAGGCCCCAGGCCAGTTCCGGCACGAGGAACAGCCACAGCAGGGGCTGGCCCGTGACCAGCAAGGCCCACGCCATCCAGGTGGAAAACAGGTAGCGCGCCGCCGCGTCGTAGCGGCCGAAGCGCGGCTGCGGGTCGAGCATGCGCAGCACCGACCAGACCATCACCACGCTGCCAAACAAGCTGCCGATGAGCACATGAAACGGTTCGAAGGCGGGCAACGGCATGCCGCCGAGCGACACATTGACGGCGCTCAAGTGCTCGCGCAGCAGCAAAAACGTCCACGGCGTGGTAAACGGGGCCGTCATGAGCACATCATAAATGGCGCTGGCGCGCACCACGCGGCGGAAGGCGGAAACGGACAACATGGGAAACTCCTGTCAGTGGAAAGCGCCCATGATCAAGGCTGGAGTACACTCCATGGTCAAGCATTTTATGAAAGAAAAGAACCATGCAGATCGGCGAGATGGCGCAGGCGACGGGCTTGAGCCGCGATACCCTGCGCTTCTATGAAAAGCGGGGCTTGCTGCGCGCGCGCGCGCGGCGAACGGCTACCGCGACTACCCGCCCGAGGCGGCCGACTGGCTGCGCTACCTGCGCACGGCGCAGCAGCTGGGCTTTACCCTGGCGGAAATCGAGGCCGACATGCCGCTGCTGGCGGCCGCCGGCGATCCCGCCACGGCGGACCTGCTGCGCGCGGCGCTGGCGCGCAAGCTGGGCGAGATCGATGCGCGCATAGCCGGCTTGACGCAGTTGCGCGGCGAACTGGTGCTGCGTATGGGGCCGCAAGCGGCCGCGTGTCCATTGCGCGGAGATGCCGATGCGAATCACTAAACTGCTGCCGTGGCTCTTCCTGCTGGGCGCGGGCGGCGCGCAGGGCGCCGAACTGGCCTGCGGCGACTTCCTGTCCCGGCTGGGCCAGAAACCCGCCTACATCGTCTACCAGGGTTGCCAGCAAAACAGGGAACGCCAGGACCAGCCGTTCGAGGCGCGCTACCAGGTGGATGGCAAGCATGCGCGGCAGGCGGAAGCCTACCTGCGGCGTACGTATGGCTTGCCCAGGCTCAAGCGCTATTGCTGCGTCTGGGACAGCACGCCCCACTCCTGGCGCGACCGCCGCACGGGCTACAGCTATATATTCGGCATGGCCACGGGCGAAACGCTGGTCAGGACGCGCGACGCCTGGCCGCAGATCGAGCGCTTTGTCGTGCTGGTCGACGGCTACGCGCAAGATCCCTGACGTAAAAAAACCGCCTGTGCATGGCAGCAGGCGGTTTTGCTTTGTGACAAGGCCGGCCTTACTTGGCGGCCTTGCGGCGGCGCAGGAAACCCATCAGGCCCAGGCCCGCCAGCAGCATGGCGTAGGTTTCCGGTTCCGGCACGGCGGCCATCACGGACACATTGTCGATCACGGCGCCCGAGTAATTGTCAAACGGCGTGCCAGCCTTGGCGGCGCTGGCAAACGACAGGGTCGCCAGGCCGGTGGCAGCAGCCGTGAAGCTCAGGGTGTTGCTGTACAAAGTGTTCGAGGCGGCAGCCGTCGAGTAGAAATCCTGCGCTACGCCACCAAAATTGACGGCCACGCCCTGGCCTGCGGGGCCGCCGGAATTGCGCGCCATGTCAAAGCTCAGGCTGTAGGTCTGGCCGGCGACGACATTGAAACTTTGCGACAGGAAACCCGGACCTGGCGTACCCAGCAAATCAATGCTGTAGCCGTTGATGGCATTGTAGGCATTGCGGATCAGGTCGACGGAACTGGCGCCCACGGTCCAGCCCGTGATGGCCGACGAGCCGCTATTGACGACCTTAAAGCCGCTGTCGAAGGTATAGCCGGAAGCAACCGTTTCAAAATTGCCATTCGTAATCAGATTGACGGGACTGGCGCTGGCGCTGCCGGCAGCAAACAGGGCGACAACTGCGGCGATGGTGGCGATTTTCATGTGTTGATTTCCTTGCCTTAGTGGCATTAAAGTTACCTTAAGTGAAATCATATCCCAGCCATGATGAAAATCAAAGAACTTTGCAAAAATATATTTAATATGGATATTTTGCAACGTTTCCAGACTCCCCTCCATCCGAGGGCGATAGTTCAATCGAGTTCCTGGCGCGCCACCAGAATGCCGTCCGCATCGGCGTAGATCCAGTCGCCCGGATGCACGGCCACGCCGCTGATCTGCACGCGCACGTCGCGCTGTCCGGCGCCCGTCTTGTTGCTCTTGCGCGGATGCGTGGCCAGGGCGCGCACGCCGATCTGGCAGACATTGATTTCCTCGCTGTCGCGGATGCAGCCATCGACGATGATGCCGGCCCAGCCGTTGCTTTCGGCCAACACGCCCAGCTGGCCGCCCACCAGCGCGCGGCGCAGGCTGCCGCCGCCATCGATCACCAGCACGCGGCCCTGGCCCGGCGTTTCCAGGGTGCTGCGCACGAGCGCGTTGTCCTCGAACACGTGCAAGGTGGCGGCGGGGCCGCTGAAGCGCAAGCGCTGGCCAAAGGCGCGGTACACGGGCGGCAGCACGGCCAGGGTGCCCTCGTCCAGCATGGCTGCATGGTCGTCGCACAGATCGGTGGTGGCAAAGGTCATGGGAACTCCTTTAGTGGCAGATGGCAACGATTCTATGCCTTTTGCAGCGCGGCGGCGCGTGTTTTGCCGCCCACGCCCACGGCCGTGGCAATCGCCAGGGCCTGGAATACGCCGATGAAGACGAACAGCAGGGCCGGATGGTCGCCATCCATCAGCGCGCCAAAGAACAAAGGCCCCACGGCCAGGCCGCTGTCGAGGCCCGAATACACGACGCCATACACGCGGCCCGTCGCATTCTTCGGCGCCGCCGCGCGTATCATCAGGTCGCGCGACGGTCCCGCCACGCCCGAGGTCAGGCCGATGGCGCCCATCAGCACCACGGCGCCCCAGGCCGGCACGACGGCCATGGCCAGCAGCACGGCCAGCAGCGCGGCGGCGGAAAAGGCGATCGCCACGTTGCGGTCAGGATGCTGGCTGCGCGCGCCCACCACGCCGCCGGCCAGCATGCCCACGGCCGAGGCCAGCATATAGGCCGTGTAGGCGCTCGTCGCCAAGGCCAGGCTCATGCCGTACAGCTTGACGAGGGCCACGCTGGCAAAGCTCTGGATGCCGCCCAGGGCGATGGCCGTGATGAAGAAGAAGGCAAAGCACATCCACACGGCCGGCAGGCGCAGGAAGTCCAGGGTGCCTTCGCCGCCGCCCGCCTGGCCCGGCGCCGCCTTTTTGACTGGCTCGGGACGGATGGCGTGGCGGTTCAGGAACAGGATCAGCAGCACGCCGAACGGCAGCACGGCCGCGCATTGCAGCGCGATTCGCCAGTCGTAATGGGTGGCGACATAGGTCATGAACAGCGGAGCCAGGGCCCAGCCGATGTTGCCGCTGATGCCATGCACGGAAAAGCCGTAAGCCACGCGGGCCGCCGAAACGCGCTGGTTGAGGATGGTGTAGTCGGCCGGATGGAACACGCTGTTGCCCATGCCGGCCAGCATGGCACCCAGCATCAGCGCCGCATAGCTGTGCGCGCTGGACAGGGCCAGCGCCGACACGCCCAGCAGAAAGACGCCGGAAAACAGCACGGCGCGGGCCCCGAAGCGGTCGACGACAAAGCCGGCCAGCGCCTGCCCCACGCCCGAAATGATGAAAAATACCGTCATCAGCAAGCCCAGTTCCGCATACGACAGGCCGAAGGCGGGCTTCAGCCAGACGAACAGGGCCGCCAGGATCAGGTGGTAAAAGTGCGAAATGCCATGCGCCAGCCCCACCAGGGCGATGACGCGCGCATCGCTGCGCAAGGTTGGCGGTGACAGCGGTGGCAACTGCCCTGCCGAGTTAGTTGTTATCATGTCATACCCTGTCTTATACTGGTGAAGCTCAAGTGTATGCAAAATACCATCGTCTGTTTTCCGACAGAACGACATAATTTATCGAATTAAGGCCAAGCTGATGGGTGTACCTATCCTCCACCATACCCGCATGTGTCCGCCAAGGGAGGCGCCCAGTGCGACCATCCCCGTGACCATGGTCGCGCGCGACCTGCAACCCGATGAATTTTTGTTGCCGCACAGCCACCCCTGGGGCCAGGTCACGATGGCGCTCGAAGGCGTGCTGCGCATTACCGCCAACAACAGCAGCTGGGTGCTGCCGCCCATGCGCGCCATCTGGATCGCGCCGAACGTCGAGCATGCCGTCACGATACTGGAAAAAACCCGCTTGCGCCCCCTGTGCATCCATGCCGCGCGCGCGCCCTTTGCGGGCCAGGACTGCAAGGTGCTGGAAGTGTCGAATTTGCTGCGCCAGCTGATCATGGCGCTGGAACAGCTGGACCCGGGCCAGGAACCGGCGCGCGAGGCCTTGCTGGCCGAACTGATACTCGATGAATTGAAACGTTCGGACACGCGGCCCATCCGTGTGCCCTTGCCCAGCGACAAGCGCTTAAAAACCCTGTGCGACAGCCTGATCGACAAGCCGGGCCTGAACCTGACGCTGGAACACTGGGCGCAGCAGGTCGGCGCCTCGGAGCGTACCCTGGCGCGGCTGTTCGAACGGGAGTTGGGCATGAGTTTTGGCCAGTGGCGCCAGCAAGTGCGCCTGGCGCACGCGGCACCGCTGATCGCGCGCGGCGTGCCGCTGTCGCAGGTGGCCGAAGAGCTGGGCTACGCCAGCCAGTCGGCCTTTTCCGCCATGTTCAAGAAGACTTTCGGCAGTTCGCCATCGGCCTTCTTTGCTCAGGGCGAGCGCTCTTAGGCCATGAAGTCGAAGAGCGAATTTTTACCGGTATAACCCGGCAAGGCCGAGTTCGTGCCCATCTGTTCCTGCGCCGAATACGCCTTCACCAGCGCCTGCGCCTGGGCCGTCAGCGCCTTGGCCAGCACGGCCTTCTTGTTGGTGAGCGTCGTGATGTCCTTGCCGACCGTTTGCACTTCCTTGCGGATGATGCTCGTCTCGCCCGTCAATTCGCTGATCTTGCTGGCGAACTGGTCCGCCACGCCCTTGCCGTTATTGGTAAACATCTTGCTGACGGCGTCGGGATCGGGATCGGCCGCGATGGCCGCCTTGAGCTTTTTATCGTCGAGCACCAGCTCGCCGCTCTTGCCCAGGGTCACGCCGGCGCTGCTCAGCACCGACGATGGCACGCCCGTGCTGGCCGTGCGCAGCACTTGCTCCATCTGCGAACGCACTTGCCCCAGCGCCGTGTCGGATTTCAAATCGCCCTGCTGCAGGCTCTGCAGCTTGCTGTTGAGTTCATTGTAGGCCGTGACGAAGCTGGCCACGTTGGTGGCGATCTGGCTGCTGTCCTTGGCGATGACGAGGTCGGTCGTGCCCTTTTTCTTCAATTCGATGGTGGCGCCCTCGACGGCCGTCGTCAGGGTATTCGTGGCGCTCTTGATGTCCTTGCCGTCGACGGTCAGCAGCGCATCCTGCGCGGCGGCCGTCTGCTGCAGGCCCTTGCCGGCGCCGGGCGCGTAGGACAGCAGATTGCTGACGGCCGCGTCGCCGGAGACGCTGATGCGCATGCTGCTGTCGGCGCCGCTCTTGCCATTGATGGCCAGCGAATAGCCATCGGTGCCCTTGACCACGCTGGCATCGATGCCCTGCTGCTTGAGCGCGGCGGCGATGCCGTCGAGGCTATTGTTGCTGCTGTCGATGGTCAGCGCAATGATCTTGCCGCTGCCGGGCGTAAATTGCTTGCCGTCAGCCGTGCCCACTTCGATCTTGACCAGCGCCGGCGCGCCCGTGCCGATGGCGGCGCTCGACGATTTCTGCGTGCCGCTCTGCAGGGTCTGCCCTTGCGCCAGCTGCTTGACATTCAGTTCATGGCTGCCGCTGGCGGCCTTGTCGGTGGTGGTGGCGCTCAGCACATCCTTGCTGCTCGACGTGGCCGAGGTGGCCAGGCCGCTGCCGGCCATGTTCTTGGCCACGGTCTGGAATTTCGCCAGCGCCGATTGCAGCTGGCCCAGGCCGGAGAATTTGGCCTGGTCGCGCGCCAGGCTGGCGTTCAGCTTGACGACGCCCGTGTTCTGCGACTGCATCTGGCGCTCCACCTTCGCATACACATCGGCCGAAATATTGCCCTGCGTCGTCTGCTGCGTGTTGTTGGTGTAAGCCCTGCTGTTGATGGTCGAATTAAACATGGTAGGCGTTCCCGTCGGGTGTAAGGTCATGGCACACGGTTCAGGTCGTGACCGTGCTGCGCTGGAAACGGACGGCAGGCGCGCGTGGCGCGGCAAGGCCCCTCTTCTGGTTGATAATTATGCAGTATTACCGGAATATCAAAACAGCGAACAGAACAGGTTTTTCCTGACTGCAAACCCATATGCACCATTTTAGCGCATTTCATTTGCAGCCGATCTTGTCTCGTTTCAGCGCATGAATTTCGAGATGGCGCTGCTGACGGCCATGTCCAGCTTCAGGAAAGTGAGTCCCACCTTGAAACCTGCACTGCTGAAAATGCAGTGCGATACGGATACGCGCGCCTCGATGATGTGCGCCGCGCCATCGTAAAACAGCTCGAACAGCACCTTGCCCTGCTTGCCTGTCGGCACCGGTTCCGCGATGACGGCCGCCATGCCGCCCGGCCCCACATCGAGGGTGCGCGCCGCCACGGGACCCGCGCCATCCATTACCAACATTGCCTTGGCACGCAATATCTTGCGTGCGCCCTGCCTTTGCTCAACTGACACTGTATTCCGCTTCTCTATCAATTCATGGTCGATGCGAACTCGCTGCGCGAATTCATCGGACAAATATTATAGTTCTAAACGGAAATTTTGTTTGACTTGTCTCAAGCTTGGCATTTAAACCATACCAACTTTTACTCCAGATCGCGCAATTTATTAAACGCTTCGTCGATGCGCTCGACGCCGATGACCTTGAGACCCTCGATGACTTGCTTGGGCAGGTTGGACTTGGGCACCACGGCCAGGGTAAAGCCCAGCTTGGCCGCTTCGCGCAGGCGCTCCTGGCCCCGCGGCGCGGGACGGATTTCGCCGGCCAGCCCCACTTCCCCGAATACCACAAGTCCCCGCGGCAGAGGTTTGTTGCGCATCGACGAGTTAATCGCCAGCAACACGGCCAGGTCGGCCGCCGGCTCCGTGATCTTGACGCCGCCGACGGCGTTGATGAAGACGTCCTGGTCGAAGGCGGCGATGCCCGCATGGCGGTGCGCCACGGCCAGCAGCATGGCCAGGCGGTTCTGCTCCAGGCCGACGGACAGCCGGCGCGCATTCGGCAAGTGGCTCGTGTCGACGAGGGCCTGGATTTCCACCAGCAAGGGGCGCGTGCCTTCCTGCGTCACCATCACGCACGAGCCGGGCACCTGGTTGTCGTGCTGCGACAGGAACAGCGCGGACGGGTTCGACACCCCTTTCAAGCCCTTTTCCGTCATGGCGAACACGCCCAGTTCATTGACAGCGCCGAAACGGTTCTTGATGGCGCGCACCAGGCGGAAGCTGGAATGGGCGTCGCCCTCGAAATACAGCACCGTGTCGACGATGTGCTCGAGCACGCGGGGACCGGCCAGCGCGCCCTCTTTCGTCACGTGGCCGACCAAAATGATGGTCACGCCCGTCTGCTTGGCCGCCCGCGTCAGCTGCGCCGCGCATTCGCGCACTTGCGCCACGGAACCGGGCGCCGAACTGAGGGCGTCCGAATACACGGTCTGGATCGAATCGATGACGACCACTTCCGGTTTTAAATCGGCCAGGGTGGCGAGAATCTTCTCAAGTTGGATCTCCGCCTGCAATTTCAGTTCCTTGGCGTCGATGACGAGGCGCTTGGCGCGCAGGGCGATCTGCGCGCCCGATTCCTCGCCGCTGACATACAGCACGCGCTTGTGGTGCGACATATTCGCCAGCGCCTGCAGCAGCAGGGTCGACTTGCCGATGCCGGGATCGCCGCCGATCAGCACGACGCCGCCCGCCACCATGCCGCCACCGAGCACGCGGTCGAATTCCTCGATGCCCGTGCCGAAGCGGGGCACGTCGATGGCGTCGATATCGTCGAGCGACAGCACGGGCGCCGTCTGCGCCAGCGACATGTGCTGCGGGTTCGAATAGCGGTTGTTGCCGCCCGTCTCGGGCAGGGTTTCCACCATGGTATTCCACTGGTTGCACGAGGTGCATTGCCCCATCCATTTGTTGCTGATGGCGCCGCAATCGCTGCAGGTGTAGATGGTCTTGACTTTTGCCATGGTGTGCTTTGCCCGGGTAAGGTAAAAATGCTGTTTATATATACAGTATATACAAACCGCGCTTGCGCGTCACTGTTATGCTTCGACCACGGGCACGCGCGGCGCCAGTGCGCACATCAGCTCGTAGCCGATGGTGCCGGCAGCCAGCGCCACCTCGTCGATCGGCATGCCCTGGCCCCACAAGGTGACGCTACTGCCGACCTTGGCGCCCGGCACGTGGGTCAAGTCCACCATCAGCATGTCCATCGAGACCCTGCCGATCAGCCCCGTGCGCACGCCGTCGACCAGCACGGGCGTGCCTTCGGGCGCGTGGCGCGGGTAGCCGTCCGCATAGCCGCAGGCCACCACGCCCACCTTGACATTGCCGGCCGCTTCATACCGGCTGCCGTAGCCCACCACCTCGCCGGCGGCGATATCCTGGATGCCGATGATGCTGCTGCGCAAGGTCATCGTGGGCAGCAAGCCGAATTCCTGCGCCGAGGTGCCGCCGGGAGCGCCGCTGGGCGTGCCGCCATACAGCATGATGCCGGGGCGCACCCAGTCGCTGTCGAGATGATGCATCAGCAGGCCGGCCGAATTGCACAGGCTGCGCGGCAAGCTTGTACCTATGCTGGCCGCCCCGGCCTCAAAACGCAGCATCTGCTGTTCCAAAGGCAAGCGCGTGGGACCCGCCTCGTCCGCATTGGCGAAATGCGTCATCAAGGTGATCGTGCCGATATGCGGCATGGCGCGCAGGCGCGCATAGGCACCGGCCACGGCAGCCGGCGTGAAACCCAGGCGGTTCATGCCCGTATTCATTTTCAGGTGCACGTCGATGGCGTGCGGCAAGCGCGCCGCTTCCAGCATGGCGATCTGTTCCTCGCAATGCACGCTGCCGTTCAAGCCATATTGCGCCATGACGGGCAAATCACTGGCATCGAAAAACCCTTCCAGCAGCAGGATGGGCTTGCTCCAGCCCAGTTCGCGCAAGCGCACGGCGTAATCGACCTCGACCAGCGCCAGACCGTCGGCCCCGGCAAAGCCCCGCATGGCCCGTTCCAGGCCGTGGCCGTAGGCGTTCGCCTTGACGACGGCCCATACCCTGGCGCCGCGGGCGCCGGCACGGGCGCGCGCCAGATTGTGTTGCATGGCATCGAGATGGATGGTGGCGAGAAGGGGCCTGGGCATATGCATCGTTCACGGCGGGTGGGAAAGCCGTATTTTACCGGATGCACAGTACGCGGACACGGCAGACGCCCAAGGTCGTATGCAGAGGACATCATTTATAAAATGCTCACATGTGATGTATTTTTCTACGGCAAAAAAATTAAGCTTCACTTAGGCAAGACTATGCAAGCAGCCCCGTCCAAACTTGGGGTTTGCCGTTTTTTCGTGGTATAAAGCAAGCCAGATATGATTTCAGGCATTCCAGAATGAATCGTGGTTTTTATACCATCATGGCGGCGCAGTTCTTTTCCTCGCTGGCAGATAACGCCCTCTTTTTTGTCGCCGTCGATTTATTGGTGTCCATGAAATCCCCGGCGTGGATCACGCCGCTGCTCAAATTGTCGTTCGTGTTGTTTTACGTGCTGTTGGCCGCTTTTGTCGGCGCCTTCGCGGATGCTTTGCCGAAGGGCAAGGTCATGTTCATCGCCAACATGGTCAAGATCTTCGGTTGTGCCCTCGTCTTCTTCCACGTGCATCCGCTGCTGGCCTACGCCGTCGTCGGTTTTGGCGCGGCCGTATATTCGCCCGCCAAATACGGCATCCTGACGGAACTGCTGCCGCCGGAAAAGCTCGTGGCGGCGAATGGCTGGATCGAAGGCTTGACCGTCAGCTCCATCATCCTCGGCACCGTGATGGGGGCGGCGCGCTCGTCAGCGGCCACGTGTCCGACATGCTGCTGTCCATCGACATCCCCCTGATCGACACGGGCATCACCAGCAAGACGGAAGCGGCCTTGTGCGTCGTGGTCGGCATCTATGCACTGGCAACCCTGGCCAACCTGAAAATTCCCGACACGGGCTGCGTATATCCGCACCAGGAACGCAATCCTATCAAACTGATTACCGATTTTGCCAATTGCTATTCCATCCTGTGGAAAGACAAGCTGGGCCAGATCACCCTGGCCGTGACGACGCTGTTCTGGGGCGCCGGCGCCACCTTGCAGCTGATCGTGCTGGAATGGGCCAAGCAATCGCTGAACATGCCGTTCGACAAGGCGACCAGCCTGGTGGGCGTGGTCGCCATCGGCGTGGCCGCCGGCGCCGTGCTGTCGGCGCGCTTCATTCCGCTGCGCAAATCGCTGACCGTCATTCCGCTCGGCATCGCCATGGGCGTGATCGTCATGATGATACGCGCAAGTGCATTCCGTGTGGATCGCCTATCCGCTGCTGATACTGATCGGCGCCCTGTCCGGCTTCTTCGTCGTGCCAATGAATGCCCTGCTGCAACATCGCGGCCACGTGCTGATGAGCGCAGGCCATTCCATCGCCGTGCAGAACTTCAACGAGAACCTGTCCATTCTGACCATGCTGGCCGTGTATTCGATCATGATCCGTCTGCACCTGCCGCTCAACATCATCATCACCCTGTTCGGCCTGTTCGTCGCCGGCACCATGTACGCCATCATGCGCAAGCACAAGCTGAACCAGGCTGAGCATGACAATCTGTCGCTGATTGGCGAGCAGAAGCACTAACCCCAAGCAAGGGCTGGGGTCAGACGGGGACGCCGAGTCCCGGCGGGGGAATGTATCCCAATGGGATGCATTCTGATCGCAAAGCGACTGACCCCGGATTTCATTTTGGGTTGAGAATTTCCGACCTACGCAGGCAGCGCGCCTGTCTGTCGTCGCCGCGCGGCAGCCTGCTGCGTCCAGTCATGGGGCACGACAAAACCGCGCGTGCGCTCCACTTCCCAGCCTTCGACAGTATCCACCATGGCCACCATCACCGGTTGCGCCAGATCAAACAACTGCGCCCGCAAGGCTTCCACGTCCAGCACTTCCACGTCGCGCCCCTTGAACGGCGCCAGCCATTGCAATCGCGGCAGCACGACATAGCGCTGCGCGGGGAGTTGCGCCGGCGCGCACCAGAAGCCGTGTCCATGATCCGGGGAAATACCGTCCAGGGCGGGCGTGGCGTCCGGTGCATAAAACAGCCAGCCCTTGACCAGCGCCTGCGCCGCGCGCACGGGCTGCGCCAGCAGGCTTTGCGCGGCCGGATGGCGGGACAAGGCTAGTTGCTTGTCGAGAATCTTGCGCATCTTCAAGCCCAGGGTGTCGGCCAGGTTGGGGCCGATCAAGTGGTTGAAGACGCCGGGATCGGGCGCCCCTTCCAGCAGGTAGAACTTGGTGGCAATTCCCAGTGCAACAATTCACTCTCGTCACGCAGCAGGAAATCGAACTCGCCCACCGTATCGTTGCGGTTCACTTGCACCTGCAAGCCATGCGCGGCCAGCAAGCCGTGTTGCTCAAAATAAAAGGCCAGCAGCTTTTCAGCATACAGGCCCAGGCGGGAATAAAATTTCGGCCCGAGCGCCGCATCGAGAGGCGACGGGTCATCCTGCAGCGCCCCCAGCCACGCCGCCACGGCGGGCGTGACGGCAGGCAAGCTGGCGATGCGCCCGCCCCAGTGGGCGCTGTCGGGATCGAGCAAGTCGGGCGAGTCGAGCAGCCAGGCCAGCGCACGCACGCGGGGGTGCGTCAGATGCCCCCAGCGCTGCTCGAAGCGGACCTGGAAGGTAGCGACGGCCGTATCAAGCACCGTGCGTGCTTTTCGCCAGGCACAGGTCGGCCCAGGCACGCGCCTTGGCCTTGCCCGTCCCGTCCTGCAACAGTTGCTCTGGGTGGAAGGTGGCCACGACGGAGGCATTGCCCAGCTGGCGCACCGTGCCCCGCACGGGCTTTTCGCCGGGATTGATGCCGGCGGCGGCCATGGAACCGAGCGTCAAAATAGTGCGCGGCTGCAACAGGGCCAGTTCGCGCTCGAAATACGGGCGGCAGGCGGCGGACTCGGCTTCTGTCGGCAAGCGTTCCTGGCCAGCCTCGTCGAGCGGACGGCATTTCAGCAAGTGGCTAATATACACATCGCTGCCCACATCGATGGCGATGGCTTTCAGCATATTGTCGAGCAATTTGCCCTGCTCGCCCGGCAAGGCGCGCCCTTCGCGCTCTTCCAGCCGGGACGGGCTGCTGGCCAGCATCAGCCAATCGCCCTGGCGGTCGCCACGGCCCATGACGACGCCCTTGCGCGTCTTGCACAAGTCGCAGCGCGCACATTTGGCGACGGCGGCCGTCAAGCCATCCCAGTCGAGGGCGGCGATATCGGCATCGCTGAGCTGTCTGGCGGGCGGCGGCGGCGGGGGCGCATCGTCGAACCAGGCCGTATCATCAGGCGCGGCGGCGGGAACTGGCGTAGCGGCGACAGCGGCGGGCGCTTCGGCTTGCACCTCGGCGACCGACTCAATCACGGCTACAACGGCTTCGACCACAGGCGGGGCCAAGACGACTTCCGTCTCCACGGCGGCCTCGACGACAATATCAACGACCTCGGGCGCGGCGCCCTGGCGCAGGCGCCACAACGGCCCCACGCCCATTTCATCGAGGAAAACGGCGCTGCGGCTCATAAGGTATAACGCATCACGATGGCGTCCTCACGTTGCGAATTGGCGGCCGGATAGTATCCCTTACGCCGGCCGATCTGTGCAAATCCATAGCGCTGGTAAATATCGAGCGCGCGCGTATTCGACGGGCGCACTTCCAGCAGCATCGATTCCATGCCCAGCTGGCGCGCGCAGGCGCAGGACTGGTTCAGCAGGAAGCGGCCCAGGCCCTGGCCCTGGATGGCGCCCTCGACGGCCACGTTCAGCAAATGCGCCTCATCGACGACCAGCATCAGCAAAAAGTAGCCGAGCAAGGTGCCATCCACGTCGCGCAGCACCCAGGCCGGGTAGCCGCTCTGGAGGGAGTCGACGAAGTTGCCGTGCGTCCAGGGATGCGGATACACGCGCTGCTCCAGCGCCAGCACCTCGGTCAAGTCCGCTTCGCCCATCGGCTGATAGTCGAGGCGCAGCAAGTCCCAGCCGGCAGCATTGTCCTGGCCCGCCACGCTCATTGCGCGGACTCCGCAGCGGCCTTGGCCTGTTGCATCTCTTGCCGTTCCGCACTGGTAAAGGCGATCTTGTTGCGCAAATACAAAGGCTGCGCCTCGGCCGCCGTCACGCACTGGCCGGCCGCAAACGCGATGCGCGCCAGCTGCGCCACCTGCACGGCGTGCGGCATGATGGCGGCGTCGGCCGTGGCGGCGCACGGCAGCGCAGCCAATGCGTCGGCATAGGCGCTAAAACCGTTGCCGCAACCGGCGACGTCGCCTTGCGGCGCCACGCCGGCCGGCGCGCTCAGGGCCGGCGGCAAGACGGCCTGCAAGCCATCTTGATAGTCATATTGCGCCCAGTACACTTCGCCCATGCGGGCGTCGAGCACGGTCACGATGTGTTGCGCGCCATGCTGCTGGTGGCAGGCGAGCGCCATGGCGTCGAGGGTCACGACGGGCACGACGGGCAGGCTGGCGCCATACGCCAGGCCCTGGGCGATGCCGCAAGCCGTGCGCACGCCCGTAAACGAGCCGGGGCCGGAGCCGTAGGCGATGGCGTCGACGTCGGCCAGGGTCACGCCCGCTTCGGCCAGCAATTCCTGCACCATCGGCAAGATCGACTGGGAATGGGTGCGCACGCCCGACGAGGCGCGGGACAGGACGACATCGCCGCGCAACAAGGCGCAGGAGGCGAGTTCGGACGACGTTTCAATAGCAAGCAAGGTGGGAAGTAAGATAGGCATGCCGTATTTTACCTTGCCGCGCCATGGCGCGGCACTCCCCGCTGCGGCATGGCGTGGCAAGCCGGGCAGCGATCAGGCCGGTGCAGCTTGAGACGGCTTGCACAGCGGCCCCGCGAGGACGGCTATAATGAACGACGCAGCCTATTATTTGACCGGCATCAAGTCTGCCGCGCCAAGCAATCGTTCAGCCATGACTAAGCAACACTACCAAGCCACATCGCTCAGCAACATCGTCTTTCCACTCTTGCCCTGGTCCGTTCCGTGAATCCACTTCTTGCTAAACTGCAACCATATCCATTCGAAAAGCTGCGCCAGCTGTTTGCCGGCGTGACCGTCAATCCCGAGTACACGCCCATCAGCCTGGGCATGGGCGAACCGAAGCACCCGACGCCGGCCTTCATCGAGCAGGCGCTGGTCGACAATATCCACGGCCTGGCCAGCTATCCGACCACCATCGGCTCGGAAGCCTTGCGCGGTGCGATTGCCGGCTGGCTCGAACGCCGCTACGGCATCCCCAAGCTCAATCCTGCCACGCAAATCCTGCCCGTGAACGGTTCGCGCGAAGCGCTGTTTGCGCTGGCGCAAACGGTGATCGATCCGTCGGCCGGTTCGCTCGTGATCAGCCCGAATCCGTTTTACCAGATCTATGAAGGCGCGGCCTACCTGGCAGGCGCCGAACCGTATTTCGTCAATTCCGACCCCACGCGCAATTTCGGCTGCGACTACGACAGCGTGCCCGCCTCTGTCTGGGAAAAAGTGAAACTGCTGTTCCTGTGTTCACCGGGCAACCCGACGGGCGCCGTGCTCACCCTGACGGACTGGGAACACCTGTTCGCCCTGTCCGAGCGCTATGATTTCGTCATCGCCGCCGACGAGTGCTACTCCGAGATCTACCACGGCGACACGCCGCCGCTGGGCGCGCTGCAGGCGGCGCACATGCTGGGCCTGTCCACGATCGAGCGCCCGTATGCGCGCCTGGTGGTGTTTTCCAGCCTGTCGAAGCGCTCGAACGTGCCGGGCATGCGCTCGGGCTTCGTTGCCGGCGATGCCGAAGTGCTGAAAAAATTCCTGCTATACCGAACCTACCACGGCGGCGCCATGAGCCCCGCCGTGCAGGCGGCCTCCGTCGCGGCCTGGAACGACGAAACCCATGTCGAGGAAAATCGCGCCAAGTACCGCGCCAAGTTCGACGCCATCACGCCGCTGCTGCAGGCGGTGATGGACGTGCAATTGCCGGACGCCGGCTTCTACCTGTGGGCCGACGTCAGCCGCACGGGACTGTCCGACACCGAATTCGCGCAACGCCTGTACGCCGAATATAATGTCACGGTATTGCCTGGCAGCTACCTGGCGCGCGACGCGCACGGCATCAATCCGGGCCGCAACCGCATCCGCATGGCCCTGGTGGCCGAAACGGCCGAAGGGCTGGAAGCAGCGTTGCGCATAGTAAAATTCTGCCAGCAGCTTTCCGCATCCGCATCAACCAACTAAATGAATAAGACATCATCATGAGCCAACAACTGCAAACCATCATCGACCAGGCCTGGGAAAACCGCGCCGAGATCAATCCGCGCAACGGCACGGCCGAACTGCGCGACGCCGTCTCCCACGTCATCAATGGCCTGGACAACGGCAGCATCCGCGTGGCCGAAAAAACCTCGGGCGACTGGGTCGTCAACCAGTGGGTCAAGAAAGCCGTGCTGCTGTCGTTCCGCCTGGAAGACAACGTCGTCCTGCCATCCGACGGCACGATGCAGTTCTACGACAAGGTGCCGACCAAGTTCGCCAACTACACGGCCGAAGACTTCGCCAAGGGCGGTTTCCGCGTGGTGCCGCCAGCCGTTGCCCGCCGCGGCAGCTTCATCGCCAAGAACGTCGTGCTGATGCCGTCCTACGTCAACATCGGCGCCTACGTCGATGAAGGCGCCATGGTCGACACCTGGGCCACCGTCGGTTCCTGCGCGCAAATCGGCAAGAACGTCCACCTGTCCGGCGGCGTCGGCATCGGCGGCGTGCTGGAACCGATGCAAGCGAACCCGACCATCATCGAAGACAATTGCTTCATCGGCGCCCGTTCGGAAATCGTCGAAGGCGTGATCGTCGAAGAAAACTCTGTCATCTCGATGGGCGTGTACATCGGCCAGTCGACCAAGATCTACGACCGCGCCACGGGCGAAGTGACGTATGGCCGCGTGCCGGCCGGCTCCGTCGTGGTGTCGGGCAACCTGCCTTCGGAAGACGGCAAGTACTCGCTGTACTGCGCCGTGATCGTCAAGCGCGTGGATGCGAAAACCCGCGCGAAAACGGGCATCAACGAGTTGCTGCGCGGTATTTAATTAATGCGCCACAAGGCGCACGCAGCACCCTGAATGTCCCGCCCCGGCGGGACATTTTCATTTCCTACCAGCAACTTCAATCGTCCCGCTGTCCTGTTCCATCCTGTCCTATACTGGATGGCATGAATACTCCTCCCGTCCTGATCGTCGGCGCCGGTCCTACCGGCCTCATGCTTGCCTTGCGCCTGGCGCGCCATGGCGTCGATTGCCGCATCATCGACAAGAATAGCGGTCCGGGCCAGGCGTCGCGGGCCATGGCCGTGCATGCGCGCACCCTGGAGTTTTACCAGCAGCTGGGCTTTGCCGACGAGCTGGTCAGCCTGGGCATCAAGATCAATGCCATGCACATCCACGAGGGCGGCGAGGAACTCGTGAAACTGGCGCTGGGCGAGATCGGCGAGGGACTGAGCCCCTACCCTTTCGTGCTGAGCCTGCCCCAGGACGAGCATGAACGCTTTCTTATCAGCAAGCTGGCGGCGGCCGGCGTGCACGTGGAATGGAACGTCACGCTGGACCTGTGGACGCAAGACGATAGCGAAGTGCAAGCCATCCTGCTCCACAATGGCGAACGTCAATATTGCACGTTTGACTACATCTGCGGCTGCGACGGCGCCCGCAGCAAGGTACGCGAGATCGCCGGCTTCGAGTTTTCCGGCGGCACCTATGACCACCTGTACTACGTGGCCGATGCGCAAGTGGCGGGCAAGAATACGGATTTGCACGCCCACCTGGGCGCGAACTCTTTTGCACTGATGTTGCCCGTGCGCACCAGCGGCATGCAGCGCTTGATCGGCATCCTGCCCGACCGCCCCGACGGCGCGCCCGCGCCCGCCTTCGACGACGTGCGCGGCGACGTGGAAACTCTGCTGGGCATCCACGTCGAGCACGTGAACTGGTTTTCCACCTATAAAGTGCATCACCGCGTGGCGGCGCAGTTCCGCGCGCGGCGCTGCTTCATCCTCGGCGACGCGGCCCATTTGCACAGCCCCGTGGGCGGCCAGGGCATGAACACGGGCCTGGGCGACGCCGTCAACCTGGCGTGGAAACTGGCGCAAAAACTACACGGACAAAGCAACGACGCCCTGCTCGACACCTATGAAAGCGAGCGCATCGTGTTTGCCCGCAAGCTCGTCGCCACCACCGACCACGCCTTCCAGGCCATCGTCGCGCAAGGCATGGCCGGGCAATTCCTGCGCCGGTGGCTGGTGCCGCACGCGCTGCCCTTCTTGTCCGGCTTCGAGCGGGCGCGCCGCTTGCTGTTCAAGACGGTGTCGCAAATCGAGATCAGCTATGAAGACAGCGCCCTCTCCGCCGGCCATGCGCAATACCTGCGCGGCGGCGACCGCCTGCCGTGGTTTTCGGACGGCACGCAAGACAACTTCACGGCCCTGCGCAGCATGGATTGGCAATTGCACATCTATGGCGAGCCGGCGCCCGAACTGCTCGACGAAGCGCGCGTGCTGAAACTGCCCGTGCATTGCTACACCTACAACGTGGCCGCCAAGCTGGCCGGCCTGGGCCGCGACGCGGCCTACCTGGTGCGCCCCGACGGCCACATCGCGCTGGCCCTGCACCTGCAGGAAAGCGGCGCCCTGCGCGCCCTGGCCTTGCGACTGGGCCTGCATTTTGGTCCGCAAGAGATGGGCAAGACGGCGCCCCGGCCTGTGTAAGGGAATCACGGGGCCGTGTTGCACTGCCGCATCGACTGCGCATCGACTGTATAATGTCGGCTACCATCGCATTTTGTCCTGGCGCAAGCGCCGCGATCAAGCGAACCGCATTCATTCCCCTTAGCCCTACCCATGACGACCATTACACTCTACGGTATCCCAAATTGCGATACCGTCAAAAAGGCCCGCACCTGGCTGGCCGCGCAGCAACTCGATTTCACCTTCCACGACTTCAAGAAACAGGGCCTGGAACGCGCCACCGTCGAGGCGTGGCTGCAGCAATTGCCGTGGGATGTGCTGGTCAACAAGAAAGGCACGACCTGGCGCGCCCTGTCCGACGAGCGCAAGGCGTCCACCGTCGATGCGGCCAGTGCCCTGGACCTGATGCTGGAAAACCCGTCCATCATCAAGCGCCCCGTGCTGGACAAGGATGGCCAGTTCAGCGTGGCGTTTTCGGATGCGCAGTACCAGACCCTTTTCTCGCTGTAACCATACTTAGTTGACCACCGGAACGATGTTGCCGGCACGACCTTACCCATGACCACCTCCAAAACCCTCGCCCTGACCGAAAAACTGATCGCCCTGTCCTCGGTCACGCCCGACGACAAGGGCTGCCAGCAGCACCTGATCGACCTCCTCACGCCGCTGGGCTTTGTCTGCGAGACGATCCAGTCGAACGACGTCACCAACCTGTGGGCACGCCGTGGCACCACCTCGCCCGTATTCGTCTTTGCCGGCCATACGGACGTCGTGCCCACCGGCCCCGTCGAGCAATGGCGCTCGGAACCGTTCATTCCCACGCACCGCGACGGCAAGCTGTACGGCCGTGGCGCGGCCGACATGAAGACCTCGATTGCCGCCATGGTTGTTGCTTGCGAGGAATTTATTGCGGCCACGCCCGACCACTCGGGCTCGATCGCCTTTTTGATCACCAGCGACGAGGAAGGCCCGGCCACGGACGGCACCGTCATCGTGTGCGAGCAACTGAAGGCACGCGGCGAGCAGATCGACTATTGCCTCGTGGGCGAGCCGACCTCGAGCGCGCAGCTGGGCGACATGATCAAGAACGGCCGCCGCGGTTCGCTGTCGGGCCGGCTGACGATCAAGGGCGTGCAAGGCCATATCGCCTACCCGCACCTGGCGAAAAACCCGATCCACGAGGCGGCGCAGGCGCTGGCCGACCTGGTCGAAGAGAAATGGGACGCGGGCAACGAGTATTACCTGCCGACCTCGTGGCAAATGTCCAACATCAACGCGGGCACAGGCGCCAACAACGTGATACCGGGCGACATGGTGATCGACTTCAACTTCCGCTTTTCCACGGCCAGCACGGCGGAAAACCTGCAGGAACGGGTGCACGCCATCCTCGACAAGCATGACTTGCAATACGATTTGCAGTGGACCCTGAGCGGCCTGCCCTTCCTCACGCCGCGCGGCACGCTCTCCGATGCGCTGTCTGCCGCCATCCTGGAAGAAACGGGCCTCACGACGGAGCTGTCGACCACGGGCGGCACCTCGGATGGCCGGTTTATCGCGCAAATCTGCCCCCAAGTGATAGAATTCGGGCCGCCCAATGCCAGTATTCACAAGATCGACGAGCACATCGAACTGCGCCACATCGATCCCCTGAAGAATATTTACCGGCGCACGCTGGAGCATTTGCTGCCCGTCTGAACCAGAATACCGAGGCCCGTCACGGCGGGCCAGAACACCGTCTTTTCGAGAATGCCATGACCCCGAACCCGTTTTCCACGCCACGCGACCTGCTGCGCTACGCCGTTACCCGTTTTAACACCGCCAAGCTGTTTTTCGGCCACGGCAGCGCCGAAGCGTTCGACGAAGCGGCCTATCTGATCCTGCACACGTTGAAGTTGCCGCTCGACAAGCTCGAACCGTTTCTCGACGCCAAATTGCTGCCGTCGGAAGTGGCCAGCGTCATGGCGGTCATCGACCGCCGCAGCATCGACCGCGTGCCGGCCGCCTACATCACCAAGGAAGGCTGGCTGGGCACGTATAACTTCTACGTGGACGAGCGCGTGATCGTGCCCCGCTCCTTCATCGCCGAGCTGATCCCTGAATACTTCTCACCATGGGTGGCGGAACCGGAAGCCGTGGAAAACATCCTGGAACTGTGCACCGGCTCGGGCTGCCTGTCGATCATGATGGCCGACGCCTTCCCGAACGCCAGCGTCGACGCCGTGGACATTTCCGCCGACGCCCTGGCCGTGGCCAAGCGCAACGTCGACACGTACAAATTGCAGGACCGCGTGAACCTGATCGAATCGGACCTGTACACGAACGTGCCGGCCAAGAAATATGATTTGATCATCAGCAACCCGCCGTACGTGAATTCCGCGTCGATGGGCGCCCTGCCCCAGGAATACCTGGCCGAACCGCAAATCGCCCTCGACGGCGGCAGCGACGGCATGGACCTGGTGCGCAAGATCATCGCCGGCGCGGCCGAGCGCCTGACGGATGACGGCATCCTGATGATTGAAATCGGCAACGAACGCGAATACGCGGAAGCGGCCTTCGGCGAACTGGGCCTGACCTGGCTGACGACGAGCGCCGGCGATGACATGGTGTTCCTGCTGACGGCCGAGCAGTTGAAGCTGGTTTAATTGACAAACGCACGACCTCACTCAACCCAACAGCAAATGCCGGGGTCGTACCCTCAGGGTACGACCCCAGGTTTCCGCCTCTGGGTTAAAACACAAAGAAAAAAATGATACGTTTCCTACAAGTAAGCCTGATGCGCGGCATCAAACCGTTGCTCGAACAAGTCGATGTCACCCTCAATCCGGGCGACAAGATCGGCCTGATCGGCGCCAATGGCGCGGGCAAATCGAGCCTGTTCGCCATGATGCGCGGCGAACTGCACCCTGACCAGGGCGAGATCGATTTCCCGGCCAAGTGGCGTGTGGCTTACGTGGCGCAGGAAACCCCGCCGCTGGACCGTGCCGCGCTCGACTACGCCATCGACGGCGACGTGACCCTGCGCAAGCTGGAAGCGAACTGGCGCGCCTGGAATCGGAACCGGCCACGTCGGAAAACGGCATCGCCATCGGCGAGATCTACAGCGCACTGGCCGATGCGGACGCCTACACCGTGCAGTCGCGCGGCGAGCAATTGCTGCTGGGCCTGGGCTTTACCCTGGACCAGATGCAGCAGCCTGTCGCCAGCTTCTCCGGCGGCTGGCGCATGCGTCTGAACCTGGCGCAAGCGCTGATGTGCCCGTCCGACCTGCTGCTGCTCGATGAACCGACCAACCATTTGGACCTGGACGCCATCATCTGGCTGGAAGACTGGCTGAAGCGCTACGCCGGCACCTTGCTGATCATTTCCCATGACCGCGACTTCCTCGATGAAGTGGTCAACGTGGTCGTGCATATCGACGAGCGCAAGCTGAAGCGCTACTCGGGCAACTATTCGAGCTTCGAGCGCCAGCGCGCGGCGCAGATGATCCTGGCCGCCGGCGCGCTGGAAAAGCAGCAGCGCAAGCGTGCCCATCTGGAATCGTTCGTGAACCGCTTCAAGGCGCAAGCGTCCAAAGCCCGCCAGGCGCAAAGCCGCATGAAGGCGCTGGCAAAGATGGAAGAACTGGCGCCGCTGCGCGCCGCCGCCGAATTCTCGTTCGAGTTCCGCGAGCCGCTGTCGGCCCCGAACCCGCTGCTGGTGATGGAAGACGTCGACGCGGGCTACAAGATCGAAAACGAGGCGACGGGCGAGATCACGCACAAGACCATCGTCAACGGCATCAAGTTTTCGCTGCAGATCGGCCAGCGCATCGGCCTGCTGGGCCAGAACGGCGCCGGCAAATCGACCCTGATCAAGACCATCGCGGGCGAACTGATGCCTTTGACGGGCGACGCCACCATGGGCAAGGGCCTCAACATCGGCTACTTCGCCCAGCACCAGGTGGAAATGCTGCGCCACGACGAATCGCCGCTGTGGCATCTGGCCAAGATCGCGCCGACCGTGCGCGAGCAGGAACTGCGCAACTTCCTCTCGGCGGCTTCAACTTCCCCGGCAACATGGTCACCGCGTCCATCGCCCCGTTCTCGGGCGGCGAAAAAGCCCGCCTGGCGCTGGCCCTGATCGTCTGGCAGCGTCCGAATTTGCTGCTGCTCGATGAACCGACCAACCATCTGGATCTGGAAACGCGCGAAGCGCTGACGGAAGCGCTGGCGCAGTTCGAAGGCACCCTGGTCGTCGTGTCCCATGATCGCCATTTGCTGCGCGCCACCACGGACGAATTCATCATCGTGGCCGACGGCAAGCTGCAGCCGTTCGACGGCGACCTGGACGACTACAAGGATTGGCTGTTCAAGACCAAGCTGGGTAAAGGTACCGATGTGCTGCCGGCCGCCGGCAAGGCCAACAAGACCGATTTCCCCGTAACGTCATCCGTCCCTGCGCCGGCCGCCGCCCCTGCCGCGCCCGTGCGCGACAAGCGCAAGGAAGCGGAAGAGCGCCAGAAAACGGCCGCCCTGCGCAAGCCGATCGAAAACAAGATCAAGCGCCAGGAAGAGCAGATCGCCAAGCGCAATGCGCAAAAAGCGGAAACCGACGCCAAGCTGGGCGAGCCAACCATCTACGACGCGGCCAACAAGGCCAAGCTGAAACAGTTGCTGGCCGACCAGACCTTCTTCACCAAGGACCTGGCGCAGCTGGAAGCGGAATGGCTCGATTTGCAGGATCAGCTGGAGAAACTCGGCTAATTCTGCGCTGATAGAAGACGACCTCCGGGTCGTCTTTTTTTTTCAGGCTGCCTGCATGGGGCTGGGGCTGCGGATCGCCATCAGGCGGTCGATGTCGACGAGGATCAATCTGCGTCCCGCCACCGTGCCCAGGCCCAGCAGGTAATCGGCTTCCGTCTCGCCCAAACCGGGCACGGCGGCGATGTCGGCGGGCGCCAGGCTGACGATGTCGGTGACGCCGTCGACCACCATGCCCATCACGCCATTGCTCAGCTGCAAGATGATCACGTCGGTGGCGGGGTCGGGCGCGCCGTGGGTGCTGCCGAACGCGGCGCGCATGTCGACGATGGGAATGATCACGCCGCGCGAGACGGCCACGCTTTGCAGCACTTCCCCTTCCGAGGAAAAGCGGTCAAGTTCCTTCAGCGGGCGCAATTCCCGCACGCAGCGATAATCGAGGCCGTATTCCAGGCCGCCCAGCCGGAAGCTCAGGTACTGCGTCAGGTATTGGGCCGATGCGGCGCCAGGCGTGGTCGTGGGCTGCATGGTGTTCCTTTCATCCGGTAAGCGCTGCCAGATGCGCAGTGGCGCAACGTTGGCCCCATGCTAACCAGCATCGCCGCCGCCAGCGTTGAGAAACATCAACTTTCCAGGAAGACAGCACCGTGTGCGGCCACGGCCTTGCGCCGGCGCAGCCATCTTCCCTTACAATAGCCCCATCGTTTCCCCACAGGCAGGCCATGCAACACCTCGTCAATCCCGCTGAAGTTGAATTTTCCGCCATCCGCGCCCAAGGGCCGGGCGGGCAGAATGTCAACAAGGTGTCCAGCGCCATCCATCTGCGCTTCCCCATTGCCGCCTCGTCGCTGCCGGAAGCGTACAAGGAGCGCCTGCTGGCCCTGCGCGACAGCCGCATCAGCAAGGATGGCGTGCTGGTGCTCAAGGCGCAGCAGTCGCGCAGCCAGGAACAGAACAAGGAAGAAGCCTTGCGGCGCCTGCAGGAAATCATCGACAGCGTGACCTTCCTGCCCGCCGTGCGCCGTGCTACCAAGCCCACGCGCAGCTCGCAGCGGCGCCGCCTCGACAGCAAGAGCACGCACAGCGTCTTGAAACAGTCGCGCGGAAAAGTGACGGATTAACTACGGCGGCGGCTGGTACGTCCAGTCCAGGCTGCCTGTGCTGTCCGCAAACACGGCTTGCGTCACCGGCGTGGCGCTGCGCAACAGCGCCTTGATCTCTTTCGGCGGCCGGTCGTACACCTTGGCCTGCCCGGGCGGCACGACCAGGGCGCGCACCGTCGTTTCGCCATCGACCAGGCCCAGGGTGCAGCGCGACTGGCCAGCCGTCGCCTGCCGCTCCTGGCGCAGCTGCGCCACCAGCGCCAGCATCTGCGCGTGCAGGATTTCCGACTGTTTGACTTCCAGCCGCAGCCGCGCCACTTCCTTCAGGACGGGGGCGATGCGCGCGGCCAGCTTGTCGTACTGCAACTGTTGCGCCGGCTGCAGCTGCAATTCGCCGCGCCGCAGCTGGCCCGCCAGGGCCAGGTAATTGCGCACCTCGAGCAATTGCGCGATGGCATCGATTTCCTGCTGGCGCTTGTGCTGCAACTGCTGGTATTGCGCCGCCTTCGCCAGGCTTTCCGCGATTCTCTGCTCCAGGACGCTCAAATCGGGCACCAGCGGGAACAGCAGCATCTCCACCTGCCTGCGCGGACCGGCGCTGCCGATGCGGATGATGCGCGCCGCCACGGCGCAGCCTTCAGCCAGTTCGATGACAACCTCGTCGGCGATGATTTCGCAATTGCTGCTGGCGCTGTCGATCACCACGCGCGTGCCGGCGATGACGCAGCTTTCGGCACGCTTCACGTGGACTTCGCCGCTGAGCGCCTGCAGCACGGAACCGGAAGCGACGCCCTCGACGCGCACGTCGCCGTGCTCATTGAAGGCCGTGCCGCCCACCAGGTTGCGCTGCAACAAGATCAGCCCGCCGTGCGAGTGCAAATGCCCATACACGTCGCCATGGATGGTGATGTCGCTGCCGTCAAGCTGGCGCTGCTCCTGCACGTCGCCATACTCCTCGTAGGCGGCGCGCAGCTTCAGATTGCCCGTGGTGCGGCTGCTGACGCCTTCGCGGCTGACGATCTTGTTCTCGATGGAAATCTTGCCGCCCTCATCGACATTCACGTAACCAGCCTGGGTGGCCACGACGAAGTCGCCATCGCTGAAATGCTCGACGGCCGTGCCGGCGCCGGCCACCGTAGCCAGGTCCAGCTCCAGCGGCGCGGGCGGCGGCAGCAGCTTGCCGGCCAGGTCGTCGTAGCCGGGCAAGCCGGGCGCGCCTGGCAGCAGACGCAGCAGGCGCGCGTGTTTCTTGACTTGAGGAAAGCGGTTCTTGAAGCTGAGCAAATCCAGCCGGCCATCGGAGCGTTCGCGCGGCGCATCGTCGCGGTGGATGCCTTGCGACACTTCGGCCAGCCGGGCATCGCGCCCCGGCTGCGGCGGCAGCGCCCGCGCCACCGTGATGCGCTCTGCCTTGCCGCTGCCGAGAATGGCGCGCACGGCCACGCCATCGATGCCGTAGTGCACGCCCTTGCACCACAGGTCAGCCACCAGCTCGTCGAATTCGCGGCGCGCCGGCACCTGGCCATCCGCATCGGCAGGCAAGGCTTCAAAGTAAAACTCGGCGCTGTCGCCGCGGATCTTGACCTGTTTATATAACGCGCGGCGCTGGGGCGGGAATGGCGCCACGCGCACGGCGATGCGCAGCAAGGCGTCGCCCTTGGGCGCGGCGCGGGGCGCGGGGGCATGGAACAGGGTCAGCAGGAACAAACCGTAGTCGAGGCCGGCCAGCAACTGCCCGGACTGAAATAGTTGCTCGACGGCATTGCGCAACTGCGCCGGCGCCAGCGACAGGTCCAAAAACACGCCCTCGTCGCGCTGGACGATGCCGCGCGGCAGGCCGGCAACAGGGACCGCATCAGGAACGGGCACGTCGTCGTCACTCACCACTCGCCTCCCCCGGCAACACATTCAGAGAATTGTCTCAGTGCACTAGAACAATATCACGGGGCGTGACGGTGTGCCGGATTAGCATAATCCTGGCGCAACAAACAGGGAGGGGAATGAAAAATGGAGATAGATGTTTCAGGTAAAGTCACGACATCTGGCAAGACCGTAGCGAGCGGAAGTGAATTGTGGCCGAGAAGCGGAACTGTACTTTAGTACAGTGAGCATCGCAGGCCACAAGTCGCGACGCGCAGTAGGTATTGCCGGATGTCATCAACGGCGCGGGGGATTCGAGTAAATATCCTGCCCCACTTCGTTGATCTGGCGGCGCAGGTCGCGCCGTTCGTCGGGCGTCATGCGGCCCGTGCGGCGCGACGCGTCGGCGCCTTCGCTGGCGCGGCGCTGCTCTTCGGCGCGCGTGTCGAAACTGCGTGCGTCACGCTGTTCGCGCAGTCGCGTATCATTGCTGTTGCTGCGCTGTACCTGCTCATACCGCTGGGCCTGCATTTGCTGCTGGTCGTCACGGCGTGGCGGCGGCTGGTTTTGCGCTGACGCCAGGCTGGCGGCGAACACGGAGCAAACGGCAAAGGCGGACAGCACAGCCGTACGTGCGGCGATAGCTGCGCTGGGAGCGGCGTGAATTTTTTTAGTAAAGATATTCATTGAGTTCCTCTTCCGCAATGCCGTATAAACTTAAAGCTGATTTCCACTGTGGCCCCAGTGTATGATGCTTTACACGGTGCAGTAAGAGTAATTGGGTAAAGTTTGTAACACTTTGTAATGGGTCGCCACAGCCCCTTGCCGACGCCGCGCGAGGCGTTACTATAGCAACTAATATACGATAACACGACACCCTAAATGACCACAACCTCCACTACCGGCAGCAACACGACAACGCAATCGATCCATGGCCACCAGGCAAAAATCATGGTGGTCGATGACGATGTGCGCCTGCGCGACCTGCTGCGCCGCTACCTGACCGAACAGGGTTTCAATGTCTTCACGGCAGAGAGCGCGACGGCCATGAACAAGCTGTGGCTGCGCGAACGCTACGACCTGCTGGTGCTCGACCTGATGCTGCCCGGCGAAGACGGCCTGTCCATCTGCCGCCGCCTGCGCGGCGCGGGCGACCAGACGCCGATCATCATGCTGACGGCCAAGGGCGAGGACGTGGACCGCATCGTGGGGCTGGAAATGGGTGCCGACGATTACCTGCCGAAGCCGTTCAACCCGCGCGAACTCGTGGCCCGCATCGGCGCCGTGCTGCGCCGCAAGGGTCCCGATGAAATCCCGGGTGCGCCGTCGGAAACGCCGCAAACCTTCGAATTCGGCGACTTCGTGCTGGACCTGGGCACGCGCACCCTGAAAAAGAACGGCGAAACGGTGCCGCTGACGACCGGTGAATTTTCTGTGCTGAAAGTATTTGCCCGCCATGCGCGCCAGCCCCTGTCGCGCGAAAAACTGATGGAACTGGCGCGCGGACGCGAATACGAAGTGTTCGACCGCAGCCTGGACGTGCAGATTTCGCGCCTGCGCAAACTGATCGAACCAGATCCGTCGAGCCCGCTGTTCATCCAGACCGTGTGGGGCCTCGGCTACGTCTTCATCCCGGACGGACAGCCGCGCTGATCGCTGGCGAGGCATGATGAAGCTTGTTCCCGATATCAGCCTGGCGCGGCTGAAAAGCGGCCTGTTCTGGCGCACCTTTTTGCTGCTGGGTACTTTGACCACCGTCAGCATGATCACCTGGATCGGCATGATTTCCGTCATCCAGCGCGAGCCGCAGGCGCAGCAGATTTCCGCCCAGATCATTTCCGTCGTCACCATCACGCATGCGGCACTGACGCACTCGGCGCCCGAGCTGCGCCGAGAGCTGCTGTTCGACCTCGTCAGCAACGAAGGCATCCGCATCTTCTCGCTGGAAGAAGACGACCGCATCGAGCCGCCGCCCGACAATTACCTGATGCCCGACATCGAGGCGCTGGTGAAGGCCAAGCTGGGCAAGGACACGCGCTTTTCCGCGCGCGTCAACGGCGTGGCCGGCTTCTGGGTCAGCTTCAAGATCGACGACGACGAGTACTGGCTAATGCTGGACCGCGAGCGCCTGCGCGGCCTGACGGGCTTCCAGTGGCTGGGCTGGGCCAGCCTGGTATCGCTGCTGTCGCTGCTGGGCGCGGCCATCATATCCAGCCTGATCAATCTGCCGCTGTCGCGTCTGACGGCGGCCGCGCGCGACATCGCCAAGGGCAAGCAGCCGGCGCCGCTGCCGGAAAAGGGCCCGATCGAAATCATCGAGGCAAACCGCAGCTTCAACCAGATGGTCGATGACTTAAAGCAAGTGGAATCGGACCGCGCCGTGATTTTGGCGGGCATTTCGCACGACTTGCGCACGCCGCTGGCGCGCATGCAGCTGGAAGTGGAAATGGCGAATCTGTCGGACGAGGCGCGCGAAGGCATCCAGTCCGATATCGGGCAAATGGACGCCATCATCGGCCAGTTCCTCGACTACGCCAAGCCGACGGAAGCGTCGAGCTTCACGGACGTTGACCTGAGCGGTTTGCTCAACGACATGGCGCGCGAAGCGATGCGCCTGCCCGACGTGAAGATCAATGCCAGCATTGCGGAAGGCGCGCACGCGATGGGCAACCCCACCGACTTGCGCCGCGTGCTGAACAACCTGATCGAGAATGCGCGCCGCTATGGCAAGACACCGGGCAGCGACGTGACGGAAATCGACATCGCCTGCCAGGTGCGCACCAGCCACGGCGCGAAAAAGGTGATCATCGAGGTGCAGGACCACGGCACGGGCGTGCCGGCGGAAAAGATCGAGCAGCTGATGAAGCCGTTCACCCGCCTCGACACGGCGCGCGGGCAGGCAAACGGCGCCGGCCTGGGCCTGGCCATCGTCGACCGCGTGCTGCTGCGCCATGGCGCCGAATTGCAGGTGCGCAACCGCGAAGGCGGCGGCCTCGCGTTTCAGATCAGCTTGCCGGCGGCATAATTGATGTAGGTTGGATTAGCACGGCATCGCCGTGCGTAATCCAACGCCGATGCCGCCCGGCAGCCATCATGCCGGCGCCTGCTCCGGCGCCAGCAATTTATTCATCAGCAATTCCGTCGCCCCATAGCCGTACAGGGAATCGCTTTCCATGCCCGGCGTATCGAAGGGGATCGATTCCTCGCGGTTCAGCTTGGCAGGGTCGGCGTCCGCATAGCTGGCGCGCCAGGCGCGCTGCAGGGATTCATTGCGGCGGATAAAGGCCGGCATGGGCCAGGCGTCGCGCTCCCAGTGGCGGCTGTCGCCCAGCAGGGGCCAGCGCTCGTTGAGCAAGGCCATGTCGCCCGTGCGCAGGCGGCGCACGGCCTGTTCCGGCCGCAAGCCTTCCACCTCTTCCAGCGTGGGCAGGCTGTCGCGCTTCGGCCCGAACATATACGCCAGCATGATGCGCCCGGCAGGCGCCCTGCGCGCCACCACGCCGACGGCATAGCCGCCGCCCGGCAGGGGCACGGCAAACCAGCTGCCTTCTCGGTATGGTAATGATCTCATCGTTGCAAACTCCCCCAAAATCGTGTTCGGGGCACAGTCTACGCGAAACGATGCGAATGTGGCGCATGGTACGTTACAGCAACAAACCAATAGTTACAATATTTTCTCGTCATAGTGATACTGGGCAACAATCGGCCCCGCCTTGAACAGCGCTTCCTTCATGGCCGTGTCCAGGCGCGCGTCGCGGCGGCGCATCCATTCGAGCAGCATGGCCGCTTCCTTGCGGCTGGTGTCGCCCGCATGCGCCAGCACGCGGCGCAGTTCGGGGTCGGTGCACGCCTCGAAACGCTGGCTGTTCAAGTCCAGCGCCTGCAGCGCGGCGATGGTGGCGCCGATGGCCCGGTGCATGTCGAGCGCCGTGGCCGGCAAGCCGGATTCTTCCAGTGGGACGGTGGTCATGCGCATTCCTTTTCGCGTGGTGGTGACATCGGCTGCATTCTCCACCGCGCGGGCGAAAAGCTCAAGCGTCCACGACACGATTTCATCCGTTCGGCCATAATCATGGCTCAGCAACAGCCTACACCTCGGCAGCGGGAGCCCCATGTTCAATTTCGACTTTTACAATCCGACGCAAATCCTCTTCGGCCAGGGCCAGATCGCCGCCATCGCCGGCCTGATCCCGCCGCAGGCGCGGATCCTGATGACCTACGGCGGCGGCAGCATCCGGCAGAACGGCGTCTACGACGAAGTCAAGGCGGCGCTGGCCGGCCACACGGTGCTGGAATTTGCCGGCATCGAACCGAATCCCAGCTATGAAACCCTGATGCAGGCCGTGGCCATGGTGAAAAGCGAGCGCATCGATTTCCTGCTGGCCGTCGGCGGCGGCTCCGTGGTCGATGGCACCAAGTTCATCGCCGCCGCCGCCCTGCATGAGGGCGAGGCGTGGGACATCCTGGCCAAAGGCGGCAAGATCGTCGAAGCGGCCCTGCCCTTCGGCACCGTGTTGACCTTGCCGGCCACGGGGTCCGAAATGAATGGCTCGGCCGTGATCACGCGCAAGGCGACGCAGGAAAAGCGCTCGTTCATGAGCCGCAAGGTGTATCCTAAATTTTCCGTGCTGGATCCGTCGAAGACGTTCACCTTGCCGCTGCGCCAGGTGGGCAATGGCGTCGTCGATGCGTTCGCGCATGTGATGGAACAGTATCTGACCTACCCCGTCAATGCCTCCGTGCAGGACCGCTTCGCCGAAGGCATTTTATTGACGCTGATCGAGGAAGGCCCGAAGGCGCTGTCGCAGCCGGACGACTACGACGTGCGCGCGCCAACGTGATGTGGAGCGCCACCCTGGCCTTGAACGGCCTGATCGGCGTAGGCGTGCCGCAGGACTGGTCCACGCACGCCATCGGCCACGAATTGACGGCCCTGTATGAGCTTGACCACGCGCAAACCCTGGCCATCATCCTGCCCAGCATGTTGCGCGTGCGCAAGCAGGCCAAGCGCGCCAAGCTGCTGCAATATGCGGCCCGCGTGTGGGGCCTCGATGGCGGCGACGAGGATGGCCGCATCGAGGCAGCCATCGCGCGCACGGAATTCTTCTTCCGCCACATGGGCGTCAAGACGCGCCTGGCCGACTATGGCCTGAACCATGCCAGCGTGGACGCCGTCGTGTCCGCCCTGGAAGCGCACGGCATGACGGCGCTGGGCGAACAGCGCGAAGTGACGCCCGCCGTCAGCCGCAAGGTGCTGGAACTGAGTCTGTAGATTTTGTCGACACTGTTGTAAAACGGTCAGCCGGTGGGACAGCCGGCCGTGCTTCATGCTAAGCTGTCATTTCGCTAGGGGTCCTGGAGCAGTCATCCGGGTGAGAGATACCCTTCGTACCTGATCTGGATAATGCCAGCGAAGGAAAGCGCAAAGTACCTCCCTCCTTTGATAGCTCCTGCGTTGGCGCCAGCCGAACAAGCAGCCTGCCGTGCTCTTTCCCGAGACGGCTTGAACCACGAGCAATCTATGTCCACACCGAATTTATCCGCGCATTTTTCACGCCCCGCTTTGACCCTGGCCATCCTGCACGCGTTTGCCGCGCCTGCCTTCGCCGCAAATGACACCACCGAAGCCGCCGAGCCGCAAGCCCAAAATATGGCTGAAGTCGTCGTCACGGCCAGCAAGGCGCCGGCTGCCAAGCGCGCCTCCGTCGGCGGTTTCAGCGACGCGCCGCTGCTGCAGACGCCCGCGTCCGTCACCGTGATTTCGCAAAAAGACATGCAGGACTTGCAAATCCGCAATCTCAGCGATGCCGCCAGGCTCGACGCCAGCATCAACGACGCCTACAACGCCGTCGGCTATGCGGAACAGTTCACCATCCGCGGCTTCAAGCTCGACAACAATTCCAGCTACCGCAAGGATGGCGTGGCCATTCCTGGCGATACACAGATTCCGCTGGAAAACAAGGAACGCATCGAAGTGCTGAAGGGCCTGGCCGGCTTGCAGGCGGGCGTGGCCGCGCCGGGCGGCGTGATCGACTTCATCGTCAAGCGCCCGACCAACACGCCATTGCGCACGGTCACCGTGGAAGCGCGCGAGCGGGGCACCCTGTACGGCGCCGTCGACCTGGGCGGCCGCCTGGAAGACACGCGCTTCGGCTACCGGGTCAACGTGGCGGCCGAACGCCTGCGCTCCTACATCAAGGGCGCCGACGGCAACCGCAAGTTCATTTCAGGCGCCTTCGACTGGCAGATTTCGCCGCAAGCCCTGCTGCAACTGGACGCCGACTACCAGGACAAGGCGCAGGCGACGGCGCCCGGCTTCCAGCTGCTGAACAATAAGACCTTGCCAACCGGTATCAGTGCCGACGCCATGCTCAACTTGCAGCCGTGGACGCGCCCCGTGGAAACCGTCACCAGCAATATCGGCCTGCGCTTCCAGTACGCGTTCAATGAGGACTGGCACGCCACCCTGTCGGCCAACCAGCACTCGTTCAAGCGCGACGATTACACGGCCTTCCCGTACGGCTGCAGCGGACAGGACCTGTACCCCGGCTTCTGCGGCAATGGCGACTATGACGTGTATGACTACCGCAGCCTGGGCGAGACGAAAAAACCGCTGAGCGCGCAAGCCATGATCCAGGGCAAGTTCGCCACCGGCTCCCTGCGCCATGACTTCACGGCCGGCGTGTCGACCTTCCGCCGCAAGGACCGCGCCGGCCTGTACGTGTACGACTGGGTGGGCGTGAGCAACATCTACCAGCCGCAGATCGTCGGCACGTCGCCCGGCGTCACGGGCCCCGTGCGCCTGGTGCGCAAGGATACGGAAAATTCCGTCTCCGTGCAGGACATCGTCAGCCTGGCGCCGAACTGGAAACTGCATGGCGGCTTGCGCCATATCAATGTCGACGGCTACCAGTACGTGCTCAAGGCCGACACGGAAATCCGCGCCAGGCACGACTTCCTGCTGCCGAATGTATCGCTCGTCTACACCCCGCTCGACAATGTGTCCGTGTATGCGGCCTATTCGCAGGGCATGGAACATGGCGGCACGGCCGACCGCAAGGCGATGAATGCCAATGAAGAACTGTCACCGAGCCGCTCGAAGCAGATCGAACTGGGCGCCAAGATGGATGTGACGCCGGACTTCATGCTGGCGGCCAGCCTGTTCCAGATCCGCAAGGGCCTGGAATTCCAGAACACGGCCGGCTACTTCGTGCGCGAAGGCCAGGCCCAGCACCGTGGCCTGGAATTGTCGGCCCAGGGCAAGGCATCGTCCAGCCTGAGCCTGGGCGCTTCCGTGACGGCCCTGAACAGCCAGCAGTCGGGCACGGGCAGTGCCGACCTCGACCTCGACGGCAAGCGCGTGCCGAACGTGCCCGCCTTCAAGGCGGCCGTGCATGCGGACTACGCCGTGCAGCAAGTGGCGGGCCTGAGCGTCAATGGCAACTGGGAATATGCGGGCAAGAAAGCGTTTGAGTACAACAACACGACCTTCGTGCCGTCGTACCACGTGTTCAACCTGGGCGCCGCTTACGCCACGCGCATCGCCGGCACGCGCGCCGTGCTGCGCGCCGCCGTCAACAACGTGGCCGACAAGTTCTACTGGCGCGATGTGACGCCGGAATCGGATGGCTATCTGTATCCGGGCGCCAGCCGCACCTTCAAGGTGTCAGCGCAGTTCGATTTTTAATTGAGGGAAATGGCAGGCGCTGCAGCAAGCGCCTGTTGCAGCAAAGGCGCCGCCTGTTCCAGGCGCGCCTCCAGGCTGTCGCGCAGCACGTGGTAAGCGATGCCGCGCGCGTCCAGTTCGTCGAGCAGGTAGCGGTAGATCAGCTGGCGCACGGCTTCGGACTCGCGCTGCAAGCCGTCCGCCACCCACGGGCTGTCGGGCGCCGTCACCAGGGTCAGGTCGTACCGCGTGGCATCGGCCAGCGCCGCCAGCCGGGCATCCGCACCGGCAAAGTAATGGCGGCTGTAGACCACCGTCATCAAGGGCGTCGTGTCGCAAAACAGATAGTCGCGGGCTTGCGTGGCAGCGGCCGCTTCGCGCTCGACTTGCGTTCGCGCAATCCCAAACTGGTCGGCCGCGACGGGCACCCTGCCTTGCGTTTCCACAAACTCCCGCAAGTATTCGGGCACCCAGACGGTGCCGTGGCGCTGGGCCAGGGCGGCCGCCAGGGTCGACTTGCCCGACGATTCCGCGCCCAGGATGGCCACGCGCACGCAGTGTCCCATCACTTGAGGACCATCGCGCCGGGCGCGGCCGGGGCCGACTTCTTCCACGCCAGCAAGCCGACGACGGCCATCACGACGAAGAAGGCATACAGCACGGCCGTCAGGGTCAGCCCCTTGTGCACATACAGCCACACATACAGCACGTCGACGATGATCCAGGCGATCCAGTTTTCCAGTTTCTTGCGCGACAGCAGGAATTGCCCCACGAGGCTGCCTGCCGTGAGGAAACCGTCCGCATGGGGCACGTCCGTGTCCGTCGTCGTCAGCAGCCAGGCGATGAGCAGGAAACCGACCAGCCAGCCCGCGGTGCAGGCCAGCCAGCCGCGGCCGTCGAGGCGCGTGACGGGCAGGGTCTTGCCGCCGCTGGCCGGATGCAGCCATTGATACCAGCCCCAGAACGAGACGCTGATAAACAGCAGTTGCAAGGCCATGTCGCCATACAGGCGCGACTCGAAAAACACGAATCCGTAGGCGGCCGAGGAAATGATGGCGAACAGCCACGCCCAGTGATTCTGGCGGATGTTCAGCGCAACGGTTGTCAGTGCCAGGACAAAGGAAATCAGTTCAAGCGGCGTGGTGGCAAAACCCAGCAGGAGAAGCGTATCGTTCATGGGAATCGTGATGAGGCTGGTGGTGCAGTATGCAATACCGGCCATGAATAAGCAAGATTGCCCTTGCCATCCGCCCCCTCCCCGCCTCAGGCGAAGCCCGCCCTGGCGGCGCGCGCCAGCGAATGCCGCACGATCAGCTTGTGAAACGGGCGGATCAGCAGGATATACGCGCGCCCCACCCGGTTATGGCAATGCACGACGCTGGAGACGGTGACGCTGCCATGGCGGCCCGCGTCGCGGTTGCGCAGCACGGACAGGCGAAAGTCCAGGTGGCTGTCATCCTCGCCCAGGATGATCTCGTCGTCGCTGACGGCATAGATGCGGAAGATGCCGATGCGCTTGCCGGGCCGCGCTTCCATCTGTTTTGCCGTCCGGATGCCGAAACGCGCCACGATGGCGTCGCGCACCACCATCAGCTTGCGCGCCCAGCCCGGCTGCTTGCCCAGCAGCTGGCGCGCCATGCTCTGCATGTCCATCTGGCGCGCCTGCGCGGTGGGCAAATCGACGGCGTACGCGTCGGCCAGGTTGCTGCCCGGATACAAGGGGGCGATGCTGGCGCCTGGCGGCAAGTCCACGCTGCGGACGGCAATGTTCATCTCATGCATGTGCTCTCCATGTTTTCAGTGATAACATGCCCATCATACACGACAATGTGAACAGCGATAACATAGAATGACAACAACGAGCACCTATCATCACGGCAACTTGCGCGACACCCTGGTCGCCACCGTCATCGCGCAACTGGCGCAGCAGCACGACGCGGCCCTGTCGCTGCGCGAACTGGCGCGCACGGTGGGCGTGTCGGTCGCCGCCGTGTACCGCCACTTCCCCAGCAAGGAAGCCCTGCTGGCCGAGGTGGCGGCGGCCGGCTTCGCCAGCCTGATACAGAAATGGGAAACGCAGCTGCCGTCGCCGGGCAGCCTGCCCGCCGAACAGCGCTTTCAATTGCTGGGCCAGCAATACATCGAATTCGCCCTGGCTGCGCCCGCCCACTACCGGCTGATGTTCGAACACCAGGACGTGCGCCAGTTCCCCGCCCTGCAGGAAGCGGCGCAAGCGTGCTTTCAATATGTGCTGCAGACGGCCGGCGCGGCCGTGCGCGAAGCGGGCCTCGATGCGCGCTGGGACAAGGCCGCCGCCAGCGCCGGCTGGTCGCTGGGCCACGGCTACGTGATGCTGCTGCTGAGCGGCCGCCTGGCCATGGCGGATGGCGGCGACGCGCTGTCGCCGGCCATGGTGCCGCGCTTTTTTCAGTTACCGGTGGAGGCACTGCGGCAGGCGCCGCCTTCAGGAGCTTTGGACTCATGCACAACATCTCGATAGACACACTCTCCGTGATCGCCAGGCAATGCCTTGCCGTCACGTGCCTGCAACGCTTTTGCCGGCGCTTTGATATCGATCATCCCGCCCTGTCCGCGTTCGCCGCTCACGTGTGGAAAGTGGCGCAGCTCGCGCCTGGGGATTTTGCTGCCTGGGAACGGGGCTTTGCGTCCCTGGCTGTGACGGGCATGGGCGATCCCTGGCCGGAAGACGTGCGCGCGGCACTGCCCGGGCACCTGCTGGGCGCGCTGGAAGCACTGGTGCAGCATGTGCTGGAAACGAGCGCCTGCACCTGGCATGGCGATGACCTTCCAGCCAGCCGGCGCCAGCTGGAAGCCGTGCTGGCCATCTGCGTCCGGCATGACGTGGCCGTGCCGCAGCTTGCGTACTATGCGCAGCCGGATGCGGGGCTGCGCGGCGGCTGGGGGCCGGCGCTCACGGACGAGGAAGTGAAAGCCTGGCAAGCCCTGATATAGCGCTTACGCCAGAAGGCCTTGGCGCACCTGTTCGAGCAGGCGCTCCTCTTCATCCGTATCGGCATCGATTTGCGTGACCACGGTCCAGAACGGCGCACACGTCTTGATCTGCTCGAAAGCATGGCGCGTTTCCAGCCGCACCATGGTTTTCCTGAGGCTGTGCAGATAGCCTTCCTCGATGGCGCAGAGCAACTCGTCATCGGCAGCGTCGATCAGCTCGCTTAAAGCATCTTCGATCCTTGCGTAGCCCTCCTCCCACAATTGCCCGATTTCCGGCACATCGGCTTCCATGCACTCGTTCGACCAGTCCGGAGGATAGTAATCGCGCGCCCTGTTACCGGGATCGGTGTCAAAGCTCAGCGAAATGGACGGGAACGATACGGCATTGAAGGCAAAGGCTGAAAATGCCTGATCCTTGAAAGCGGACGCGCCCAGCAGCGCCAGCGAGGCATTGGCCAGCCTGAACCAGGTTGCTTCAACGTCGTATGCAGTTTCAAACGCGTGCCAATCCGGCGGCAAATCGGGAGTCGGGGGCATGGGAACCTGTCGAAAAAGAATAGTGGTGGATAGTGCGAGGAATTATACGTGGCACAGCCTATGCGGCAGGCCGTGGCGCGTGAACAGTGCGGGCAGTGCCGGGGCGGCAAAGCGGTGGGACGCAGCGCCTAGCCGGCGGCCAGGAAATATGGCTCTTTTGAAAGCGCCGCGGCGCCTGGCTGCGGGGTGGCTGGCGGTGGGCACGCCCATGGCGGCGTCAAGCAGGCTCTTTCGTTGACCATCCCAGGGCGGCAGATCGGCCGGTGGCAATGGCAGGATTTTATCGAGGTTGGGGAAGCGGCGATTGGGGTTGAAGCCGAGGGCATTACTAAGCATACGATATCGCTCGCCACGAGCCTTGTCCACATATGGCGCCAGCATATCGGCAAGATCAAAAGGTGAACCGAATTCAATTGCCAATGCATTTGCACAATCCTCACAACCAAACTTAACACCCTCATGCAACACCTTTAATGCACGATTTTTTGTTTCAGCGTTACGCGAGCCATTTATTTTCCCATTGGCAGCCCGTGGAGATACATACAAATAATGCAAATCAAATGCTGCGGGACCATATCCTTGCCCAAATGCACATTCCAGCATTTTTGTCGCTACCGGAATATTGGACCAATAGCCCGCCCCTTCACTGGCGGGTCCAACATTTAATTTATCCGCCAAAAATTTCATCGCCTGAGGATTTCCCATGACAGCAGCCTTTTGCCAGAAGGCATAGGCGCGAGTGATGTCACCGTTGACACCCGAGCCATTCGCGTAATACGTCCCCATCCGGTCATAGGCCGCCGGTATGCCCAGCCGCATCGCCTTTTCCACCAGTTGCACCGCTTCTTCCTCACCATATAAAGGATCGCGCTCTTCCACATACAGGCTGGCCAGATTGAGCATCGCCTTCCAGTGCAATCGCTCTGCCGCCTGACGCGTCAAATCGACGATTTTTTTGTAATCGCGGTCTTCCACGGCAATTTCGGGATCTTCCAAGGCGCGCGCTTCGAGGAACCAATCCTCGGCTTGCGCATCGATGGGCGGCACCTTGTTCGCCTCGGTTTCACAAATGAAGTCAGGAGCATGCGGATTGAAAAGCGGCAGGCTTTGGTTGCGCGGCAGGACTTTGTCGTCTGGCATTTTGCAGGCAAGCAGGCAGCACAAGAAAAAATAAGCGACGCGAAGCGTCCTCTCATGGCAGCCATGCTGGATTGATTGCTATCCATTGCCTTATCCAAGATCAGGAAGGGACGCATCCATCAAATGCCACGTCACCTCGCCATCTGGCAAGTCCAGCAGCCAGTCGCGGCGCGGTCGCGGGAACGGCGCGCCCTGGGTCAGCCAGGTCTGGCGCCAGTACTGGTTGACGATGGCCTGCAGCGGATGGTCGGCCGCCACCCACGGTTGCCAGACGCCGCTGACCGGACAGGCTTGCCCGCAAGCGCAGCTCAACAAAGGCTCGGGCCGCGCCACCTCGCGCAGCAAACCGCGCGCCGCGCGCGGTTCCACTGCCGCATGGTTGTGCCGTATCGTCAGGCACTGCTCCCATGTCACGGGGCCGTAACGGCTCTTCCCAGCGGCATCAAGCACGCTGAAATGGCGGAACTCCTCGCCTTCGCTGAACAGCCGGGCCGGCTCAGTCACTCCTTGCCCTTTGGCGGGTTGCCAGTATGCGGAAAACGGCGCAGTCGGCGCATCGCTGAGCAAGCCGGTGGGACGCAGCGCATAGTCGGCGGCCAGGAAGTACGGTTTTTGTAATAGCGCGGCGGCGCTTGGCTGCGGGGTGGCTGGCGGAGGACGGACACCCATGGCGGCATGCAGCAAGGTATCCCTGTCGCCATTCCAGGGCGGCAGATCGGCTGGAGGAAGCGGCACTACCTTGTCCAGATTAGGAAAGCGGGCATTGGGATTGAATCCAAGTTCACGGCTAAGTACACCGTAACGTTCCGCTCGCGCTTTATCAATGTACGGAACCAGCATATTTGCAAGATCAAACGGATCGCCGAATTCAATCGTGAGTTTGTTTGCGCATTTCTCGCAGCCCAGCCTTACTCCGGTATGTAATACTTGCAAGGCACGCTCTTTGGTTTCAGTTGTTCTTTCCCCATCAGACGTGCCGTCAGGCGTTCTTAATACAACATATAAATAAGATAAATCATATGCGGATGGGCCATATCCCTGCCCCAGCGCACACTCCATCATCTTGATTGCCACAGGAATATTCCCCCACATTTCAGCACCCGGATAATCCTTCCCCGCAGTGAGTTTTTCTCCTAAAAAACCCAGCGCTTGGGGGTTACCCATCTGCGCCGCCTTTTGCCAGAAAGCATAAGCACGCGTGATGTCGCCGTTGACGCCCGTGCCATTCGCGTAATACGTCCCCATCCGGTCATAGGCCGCCGGTATGCCCAGCCGCATCGCCTTTTCCACCAGTTGCACCGCTTCTTCCTCACCATGCAAAGGATCGCGCCCTTCCACATACAGGCTGGCCAGGTTAAGCATCGCCTTCCAGTGCGAACGCTGCGCCGCTTGACGCGTCAGATCGACGATTTTTTTGTAATCGCGGTCTTCCACGAAAATTTCAGGATCTTCCAAGGCGCGCGCTTCGAGGAACCAGTCCTCGGCTTGCGCATCGATGGGCGGCACCTTGCTCGCCTCGATTTCGCAAATGAAGTCAGGAGCATGCGGATTGAAGAGCGGCAGGCTTTGGTTGCGCGGCAGGACTTTGTCGTCTGGCATTTTGCAGGCAAGCAGGCAGCACAAGAAAATAAGCGACGCGAAGCGTCCTCTCATGGCAGCCATGCTGGATTGATTGCTATCCATTGCCTTATCCAAGATCAGGAAGGGACGCATCCATCAAATGCCACGTCACCTCGTCGTCAGGCAAATCGAGCAGCCAGTCGCGGCGCGGTCGCGGGAACGGCGCGCCCTGGGTCAGCCAGGTCTGGCGCCAGTACTGGTTGACGATGGCCTGCAGCGGATGGTCGGCCGCCACCCACGGTTGCCAGACGCCGCTGACCGGACAGGCTTGCCCGCAAGCGCAGCTCAACAACGGCTCGGGCCGCGCCACCTCGCGCATCAAACCCTGCACCGCGCGCGGTTCCACGGCGCCATGGTTGTGCCGTATCGTCAGGCACTGTTCCCACGTCACGGGGCCGTAACGGCTCTTGCCAGCGGCATCGAGCATGCTGAAATGGCGGAACTCTTCGCCTTCACTGAACAGCCGGGCCGGCTCAGTCACTCCTTGCCCTTTGGCGGGTTGCCAGTATGCAGAAAACGGCGCAGTCGGCGCATCGCTGAGCAAGCCAGTCGGACGCAGCGCATAGTCGGCGGCCAGGAAGTACGGTTTTTGTAATAGCGCGGCGGCGCTTGGCTGCGGAGTGGCTGGCGGCGGGCGGACACCCATTGCCGCGTCAAGCAGGCTCTTTCGTTGACCATCCCACGGCGGCAGATCGGCCGGCGGCAATGGCAGGATTTTATCGAGGTTGGGAAAGCGGCGATTGGGATTGAAGCCGAGGGCACGACTAAGTACGCCGTAACGTTCCGCTCGCGCCTTATCAATATACGGAACCAGCATATTTGCAAGATCAAACGGATCGCCGAATTCAATCGTGAGTTTGTTTGCGCACTTTTCGCAGCCGAATGCTACGCCCTCATGTAGAACTTTAAGAGCAAGTGCTTTAGTTTCTGGCGTACGCGGTCCGCTAACTCTCCCTGTGGCCATTCTCGGGGAGGCATACATGTAAGATAAATTATATGCAACTGGTCCGTACCCTTGGGAAAATGCACATTCCATCATTTTTATTGCAACAGGAATATTAGCCCAATACCCTCCGCCTTCATTTGCAGGACCTACATTTAGTTTATCTGACAAAAAATCCATCGCTTGGGGATTACCCATTTGCGCCGCCTTTTGCCAGAAAGCATAAGCACGCGTGATGTCGCCGTTGACGCCCGTGCCATTCGCGTAATACGTCCCCATCCGGTCATAGGCCGCCGGTATGCCCAGCCGCATCGCCTTTTCCACCAGTTGCACCGCTTCTTCCTCACCATGCAAAGGATCGCGCCCTTCCACATACAGACTGGCCAGATTGAGCATCGCCTTCCAGTGCGAACGCTGCGCCGCTTGACGCGTCAGATCGACGATTTTTTTGTAATCGCGGTCTTCCACGAAAATTTCAGGATCTTCCAAGGCGCGCGCTTCGAGGAACCAGTCCTCGGCTTGCGCATCGATGGGCGGCACCTTGCTCGCCTCGATTTCGCAAATGAAGTCGGGAACATGCGGATTGAAGAGCGGTAGGCTTTGGTTACGCGGCAGGACTTCTTTCGTGTCGTTTGACATTTTGCAGGCACCTAAAATGAAAATCAGGAAAACTGCCAAGATAAAAAAAGGCAGGGGAAGAGGGAAATTTTTATACTTTTTCATGCTCATCCCAAACGTATCGTGGAACTGCGTCTATCTTCCAAGGGGAGCAAGAAGCCGGTCATTTTCTTGTGGTCCGCACTTGCAGAATCAGATTTTTTCCTGCCACGGTTTTCTCCCATCAACTCCACCCACTTCCGATAAGCAGCTATAATTTCCGCCTTCGTCCCCGCCCCGCCATCAACCAATCCCCCGCTATGCATGCGCCACACCCGCTTGCGCAAATCGCGGGCCACGCGGTGATCGTCGGTGGCGATATTGATCTCGCTGTCGACGGCCATGCTGCGCTGGTTCAGGTTGGCGCTGCCCAGCGTCATGAACGCGTCGTCGACCAGCATCAATTTGGAATGGATGTAGATTTCACGGTAACGCCAGCGGTCCTTGTCAAACGCGCTGACATTGAGCATGGCCACCGATACCTTCAGCCCGAATTCGCTTTCGAGCGTCATCGCACCGGGTTTGTTGATGCCGTTGGCATGCTGTACCACGTCGGGCAACTTGACTTCCGCCTCGGTGGAAATGCCGAATCCTGCCCTGACACGCCGGGTTTTCGGTCGCTTGTTATAGTCGTCGATCATGGTGTTTTGCCCCGTCATGCCGGCATGCTGCCCCAGCGCAGCCAGCGTGTCGTGGGTGCGCGGCACCATCTGCGCGCGCTCCGGCACGGGAATGACAATGAATACGTGCATGACCGGCATATCTTCAAGACTCTTGCCCGCCTTGACACTGCCGGCCTTCCAGGCGGCGACCACCTTCTTGCGCTCGGCCAGCAAGTGCCGGGCCCATTCTTCATACTGGAAATACTGGTTTTCCACGTACAGGTAGCCGGCCGCCAGGCTGGCCTGGGTCACGGCGCGAAAATAGGTTTCCTTGATCGTCTTGTCTTGTTCCTCGGGCTGCGTCAGGACGATCTGCACGGTGGAGTCGCTTGGTCCGGCCTTGCGCAACAGCCGCGCCGGCGGGCTGCCATGTGGCAATTCGCGGCTCACGCTGGCAGTGGCGGCGCCATGCGTGCGATCACCAGACGCGCGGTCCCACGCCTTCACGAAATTATTGTAGAGCGCGATCAGCGCACGGCCGCCGTCGATGCGGCAGGCGTAATCCTGATAGGGTTTCAAGGTGGCGAAGCCGCCATCCGCGGCCATTCCCTGCACACACTCGCGCCGCTCGTTGACGCCGCCCTGTTCGCGGCGCGTATCGTCGAGCAGATGGGCCGTCGTATCCCAATAATCGGTCACCGAGTTCAGGCCCATCACGTAACCGACGGCCTTGGCGCCCTCTTCGTGATCGAAATCGATCAGGACCGGCTTCTGGTGGTGCGTGCCCAGGTATTGCATGCCGGGCTTTTCGATTTCCCCCATCGTCAGGCCGTGCGGCTGGTTTATTTCGGTCGCGATACTCTTGCTGATTGCGGCGCTGTCGCCGTGCCGCAAACGAATTTCCAGCCCCCCGAACAGGCCCTTGAAAGCGGCCGCATACCAGCTGTAACAATATTCTTGACGCGCCATTATCGGAATATCCTCAGGCCGGAGGTACTCGCCCCAATAACCGTTGCCTAAAATATGTTTCTTTTTTTGGACAGCATCGTGCAACATCGACAGGCTGGCTTTTGCGCTGATGTCATCAAAGCGTTGTCCATCGGCTTTCCATGATGAGGTACCGTGCGAATAGCCCGGCATATTGCGCACCATCGGCGAACCGATCCGGTCATACCAGACCAGCAGGCGCACCCTGACGTGACGCCGTGCGGCGGCGATCAGCAAGTCGCCAAACGTTTCGCCCCGCGGCCAGGTGGCGCCGCTGCCGCGCACCAGTTCCATGCCCGGGTCGAAACCCCAGCAGCACAGGTCGATCGAATGTTTAGCCTTGGCGATCTCGCCGGCGATGTTGGAGAACCCTTCCTGTCCGCAGATGAACAGTGTCAGCTTGTTGTTATGCGTAATCGGATGAGTGGCCTTGCCCTTCAGGTTGCGGTTTTCCAGCAGCCACTGAAGCGAACTCGTCGCAGTGCGTCCGACTTCGTCGATGTGGGTGGTTTCAATACGGCCGCTCGATTCCGGCATGGCACTCTCCAGTCAGTGTCGTGAATCATTGAACCCCGCGGCCGTCGGCCGTGTCGTCGAACGCGCGCAAGCCGCGGTTCGACAGCTTGTGTTCGCCGTCCGGCGCCGCGTCCGGGTCGAAGCGTGCGCTCGCTTGCAATGAAAACTCTTCGCCATTGCCAAGGACGACACGGTAGCGCGGCGTGCCATCCTGATGCGCGATCAGGATGCGACCGAATTCGTCGGTCAGGCCTTGCTCGACTTCGGCTTCCCCGTTGTACAGCGTGTACGGCACCTGCGCGTATTGCCCGCCATCCGCATGGGCCTGTATCGTATGCTGCAACTGCCCCGCTACCGGCGCGATGGGTGGCTCCTGCTCCGGTTGCGGCCGGTTCTTGGGGGCCAAGGTTTCCAGGTTTCCATGGAACAGCGTCGGCGACGCGGTAAAAAACTGGACCTTGTCGCTAATTTCAAGCATGCAATTGGCGCCATGCAGGCGCACGCCTTTGCGGCCGCGAATATTCACCCAGTCCGTCTGACTGATCAATTCCAGCACCTTGTTGGCGACGATATCGACCGCATCGGTTTGCGCCGCGATCTGCACCGGGCCAGCTGCAGCGATCAGTTTCATGCCAGCCTTGTGGACGAACAGGCGGAACGCTGCGCCGATGCTGGCGAACAGGCCGCCGCCGGCCGCCAGCGACAGGTCGCGCCCGGACGTCAGCGCAGTGTGCTCGGCGCTGGCGATGTGCGTCGATTGCGCGGTCGTCGTTTCGATACCGGCCGGACTGGCCAGCACCAGATGCGGTTTGGATAGTTCGGGAAATGCGCTTTCGCCACTGCCGGCACCGCCCTTGATCGCGGCATGCTGGGCATTGAGCACATCGGCGGCGGCGCCCTGCTGGGCGGCGCTTTCTTGCGCGCCGTAATGCTGCGCCAGGGCGGCCAGTGCCTTGTGCCGTTCAGCAGCCTCGGCCAACCGGCGCAAGGTTTCATCCATGCTCTTGATATGCGAGGCGGCGCCAGGGCGCGCTTCGGTGGTCAGCAACATGCCGCGGCCGGCGCGCGCCACGCCCCAGGCGTCTGACGCCAGTTCCCAGCCCTCGCCACGCGCATCCTTGCGCCCGCTGGCGTCTTCGATGCGGCTGATGCAGCCGAGCGACAATTGGCTGTGCTGATGATCGCTTTTCAGTTGCGCCTGGATGCGCTGGTGCGTGTCGTCGAGCACCAGCTGGTTGCCGCGCACGCCGTAGCCGCCGCCAGGCATCAGCTCGGCGCTGCGCCAGCCGCCCAGCATGCGTTGCCCCGGCAAATTCCACGGCGGCGCATGGTTGCCGTTGTACACCGCGCCGACGATGACGGGACGGTCGATATTGCCGTCGAGAAATTGGATCAGCACTTCCTGACCGATGCGCGGCAGCGCGATCTGGCCAAACGCCTGGCCCGCCCATGGCGTCATGACCCGGATCCAAGGCGAACTGCCCGCGTCGAACTTGCCCAGCCGGTCCCAGTGGAATTGCACCTTCACCCGGCCCAGACCGTCGGTATGGATGGTTTCGCCTGCCGGCCCGGTGACGATCGCCGTCTGCACGCCGGGCAAGGCGCAAGGCGTGCTGTTGAAGTGCCGCCCCGGATACCAGCGGATGCTCTTGCGGATGCAGCGAAAACGGTTTTCATACTGCGACTTCGCACCCGTGCCTGCTGGTAATTGTTGCTGGCGATATGATCGACCGACACGATCAGGTATTCGCGCGCGCCGATGTCCGGGCGCGCCGCCTCACCTCTGGCCGGCATGGCTTGCTGGGCGCTGAAGTGTCCGCCCAGCGTGAAACTGCGCCCGGCCTGGGCGCAGCGGTGATTGCCGCCAGCTTCGAAGTATTGCGCCTGGCAGTTCTGCTCCTCCAGGCGGCGTTGCGCCAGCGCTTCGCCGTCACCCATGCCGGCATAGCCATAGCCGGTGTTTTGATACAGTTCATGGGCAAACACGTCGCCCTGCTGGTGCAGCGCGTAGCCGCTGGCGCGGCTGGCATACGGATGCTTGTAGTTGAAACTGGCCAGCGTGAGCGAGCCTGAGGCGATCTTCCGTATTGCCTGCCAATCGCGTATGCCGTCGCGCTCCAGCGAGCCGGCGCCGCTGCGAAACGCCATCTCGTCGGCTTCGCCGGCATGGCCGTCGCCTGGATCGATGCTGTCGTTCAGCCAGGTATTGTCGCCCAGACACAGCGTATGGCCGTCGGCGCGATGTTCATACCAGTAATGGATACCCTGGTCTTCCCAGCGCCGGTGCAGATGGTTGTAATCGGTTTCATTATGCTGGTTGGCGCAGCTTAATATCGCTTTTTCCTCCTGCAGCCGGTTTTGCCAGTCGCGCTGCAAATAATGATTGAAGGTCGTTTCGCTGATGTCGATGACCGTGCGTTCGTGGAACGAAACGTTGTCCATGCGCAGCCTGGAAAACGCCAGCCAGGGTTGCAGCACCATCTGGTAGAACGCGAAACCGCCATCGCTGCGCAACAAGCGAAATTCGCCGACGTAGCCATTAAAATAGCGCAAGCTGCCGTCATCGCGCACCAGCGAAATCGTGACCATGCGTCCCATCATCGCCGTCAGGGGGACGTGGAGATTGTCCGACAGCACTTCGGCGTCGAAGCGGAAGTCGCGTGACATTTCCTCGTGTGCCCGCAAGCTGTTGACCAGCAGCGCGGTATCGGGCGGACCGTCCTCGCGCGGAAAATCCATGCGCAGCAAGCGGCTGTCCTGAACTTGTCTACCTGCTCCGAAAAGGCGCGCAAGATCGGCTGCCAGCTCGCCATCATCCATATTGCCTCCATCGCATAGTCTCCCTGGTTCATGCTAACCATGGCGGACGCTGGCATATTGATGGAACTCAAAATAGTTGGCCATACGCAAAAAAGCCGCATCGGCCCTGGGGCGGATGCGGCTTTGCGCTGGCGCAAGCTGAAGCTTACTTGTTGGCAGTTTTCACAGACTTCGGATACTTGATCGTCATTTCCTGCAGCAAGTTATCCGCGTGGTCCACTTCCTTCATTACCCACAGCATGTAGCGGATGTCGAGGTGGATGGCGCGCGTGATGGCCGTGTCGAAGTACCAGTCCTTGGTGATCGATTCATACGTGGAATCGAAGTTCAGGCCGATCAGCTCGCCACGCTTGTTCATCACGGCCGAGCCCGAATTGCCGCCCGTGGTGTCCGCGCTGGTCAGGAAGTTGACGGGAACCGTGCCCAGGGCCGGGTCGCGGAACTGGCCGTAGCGTTTTTGCTTGACGGCGTCGATCAAGCCTTGCGGCGCTTCGAACGGGGCCTTGCCCGTGACTTTCTCGACGATGCCTTCCACGGTCGTGAACGGTCCCTTGGTGATGCCATCGCGCGGCGAGTACGGCGAGACGGTGCCGTAGGTCACGCGCAGGGTCGAATTGGCGTCAGGATACACCGGCTTGCCTTGTGTTTTCTTCCAGGCAATCACAGCTTGCATGTATTGCGGAATCACGCGTTCCAGGTTGCCGTCGATTTCCTTGCGGCGCTCTTCCAGCGCCGCTTCCACGGGCTGCAGCTTGATGGCCAGCTGCATGAAGGCGTCGTCGGACCGGGCCACGGCAGCCTGGTCCTTTTCCAGCCAGGCCAGGCGCTTGGCCGTGTCAGCCAGTTGCGTCTGCTGGTACAGGGCCGCCACGGCAGCTGGCGCCGGCAGCAGCGCGTCCAGGCCTTGCGGATGGCTCTTCGCCGCCAGCTGGGCATAACGCTTCAGGCCGGCTTCAAAACGCGCCTGGTCCACCTTGTTGACGTACGACTGTTCCAGGCGCGCCAGGCGGGCCTTGATGAAAGCCAGGTCGCGCTGCTGGAAGCCCGATTCGCGCTCGGCGTCCGCTTTCTGGCGCTCCAGCGACAGGCGGTAGACGGTGCGCGCGCTTTTCAGCAGATCGCTGTTGGTGGCCACGGACCAGGCGAATTCTTCTTCGCTCAGGGCCATGTCGCTGGCGATCGCCGCGTCCAGTTCCGCCAGCAGGGTAGGCGACACGTTCGGCTGCTTGGCGTACCAGGCGCGGAATTCGGCATCCTGCACATCCTTGATGGCGGCGATGTCCTTGCGCGCGAAACCGTCGAGCAAGCCCTGGGTTTTCTTCAGCACGTTGTTGATGCTTTTCACCACGCTGGCGTAACGCACGGCGGCGGCGGCATCGCCCTGCGTCGCGTCGGCCATCACGGCCAGGTCGGCTTGCAGTTCCGATACTTTCAGGGGGAAGGCCGTATCGCGCGCAAAGCGGATTTCCGCCGGCAGCTTGTAGCGGCTGGTGCGGCCGGGGTAGCCCGCCAGCAAGATGCCGTCGCCGGCTTTCAAGCCTTCGGCCGAGACCACCAGGAAATCCTTCGATTTATACGGCACGTTGTCGGGCGACGGGTCGGCCGGACGGCCATCCTTGCCCACGTAGGCGCGCAGGAACGAGTAATCGCCCGTGTGGCGCGGCCATTCGTAGTTGTCGGTGTCGCCGCCGAAATTGCCGATCTTGTCCGATGGCGCGTACACGAGGCGCACGTCGCGTATCATCATCTGGCGGATGCGGTAGTACTCGAGGCCGCGGTGGAAGGCGGGCACGGAACAGCGGTACATCTTGTCCGTTTCGCATTCGGCGATCAGGTCCTTGATGCGCTTTTCCACGGCTTCGTGGCGCGCGCGGCCGCTCATGTCGGCCGTCAAGCCTTTCAGGACGCGGTCGCTGACGTTCTCCACCTTGTCCGTCACATACACGAGACTGTTCGGACCGCCAGGAAGCTCTGCGGCGCGCGTCTTGGCCAGAAAGCCGTTGGTGATGTAATTGTGTTCCGGCGTGGAATTGCGCTGCACGGCGCCATACGCGCAATGGTGGTTCGTCACCACCAGGCCCGCGTCGGAGACGAAAGCGGCCGAGCAGCCGCCCAGCGACACGATGGCGCTCATCGGGTGCTTGCTCAGGTCGGCGAGTTTTTCTGCAGGAATGTCGATGCCGACCCGTTTGAGCTCGGCTTTCAGCTGTGGCAGCTGGTGTGGTTGCCACTGCCCTTCGTCGGCGTGTGCGCCGGCGAACGCGCCCAACAAGGCGACTGGTAAAACGATTGTTTTGAACAAGATATGCCCCTCCATGAATAGCAGGCGAAAGTATAGCCTGTCCAGGAGAGCCGAGTCGGCAAAAATTAACCCATTGCAATTTCCGTATCAGGTGGCCGGCCGTCCCGTCCCCTGCAGGGGAATCTGCAGGGCCAGCCGGCAACCGGCGCCCGAGACCGGCAAGCCCACCTCGAAGTGGCCGCCCAGCGCCGTCACCCGCTCGGCGATGCCGATCAGGCCAAAACACTGTTTCTTGCGCTGCTGCTGCGGCGTGATGCCGACGCCGTTGTCGCTGATGGCCAGGTACACGGCGCAGGCATCCGAACTGAGTTCGATCTCGACCTGGCTGGCCTGGGCGTGGCGCATGACGTTGCTGAGCGCTTCCTGCACGATGCGGAACAGCACGATCTCGACCTGGCTGCCGATGGCGGCGAACAGCGCCTCGTCGCGTATCAGCAGGCGGCAGGCGACGCCGCTGCGCTTGCGGAAGTCGCCTACCTGCCACTCGATGGCGGCTTGCAGGCCCAGGTCCAGCGCCATCGGGCGCAATTCGTTCATGATGCCGCGCACGCTCTTGATGGTAGTGTCGACATTGCTGAGCACGGCGCCGACCCGGCGATGCAGGCGCGGATGGGAACCCTCGGTGCGCGCGCTGAGCATGGAAATATCGATGCGCAGCGCCAGCAGGTTTTGTCCCAGTTCGTCGTGGATATCGCGCGAGATGCGCTTGCGTTCATCTTCCTTGGCCGTTTCCAGGTGCAGCGCCAGCTGGCGCAGCTGGGCATGCGACTGGCGCAGCGCGCCATCCATCAGCTTGCGTTCGGTGATGTCCGTGTGCGCCACCACCACGCGCAGCGGCCCTTCGCCGAGGAAACGGCTGGTCCGGGCCTGCGACCAGCGGGGGCCCGAGCGCGTGGCAAATTCGTATTCGAGCGCAAACGTGTCGGCAGTGCCGGCAATGACGGCGCGGATGCCGGCAGCCAGCTCGCGTCCGGCGCTGCGCTGCCAGCGCGGGTCCGCCTCGCAAAATTCCAGGTAATTCAGCGGCCGCGGGATTTGCCCGACGAAGGCCAGGCAAGCCTGGTTGGCATGCACGATACTGCCGGCCTGATCCAGCACCAGCACCCGGTCCGTCAGCGAATCGATAGTGGCGTGAAAGAAACGCTCGGCGTCGCGCAAGGCTTCCTGTGCCCGCTCGCGCTGGTGCACTTCCAGCTGCAGGTGCTGGTTGGCCCGCAGCAATTCGGCCGTGCGGTCGACGACCCGCTGATCCAGCTCGCGGTGCAGTTCGCGCAAATCGGCCTCGGCCAGCTTGCGCTCGGTAATGTCGGAAAACACGCCGACAAAATGGCTGATGCCGCCATCCTGGCTGCGCATGGGCGTAATCGACAGCGATTCGACGAAGCGTTCGCCATTCTTGCGCCGGTTCACCAGTTCGCCATACCAGTTGCCATCCTGGTGCAGGCTGCGCCACATGGCTTCATAGAACTGCGGCAAATGCGTGCCGCCGCCGAGGAAGGACGGGTCGCGCCCGATGGCTTCCTCCGCCTGATAGCCGGTGATGGTGGTGAAAGCGGGGTTGACGGAAATGATGCGGTTGTCGCTGTCCGTCACCAGCACGCCTTCGCGTATGCTGTCGAGAATGACAAAGGCGCGCCGCAAGGCCGATTCGCGCGCATGCTCGTCGCCCAGGTCCGTCACCAGCATGCGCGCCGTGGCGCTGGCCGCGTCGAGATTGGCCTCGATGCGCACCATGCCGCCCGTGCCGCCCGCCTCGCCTTCGAACAGCTGCGCTTCGAGCACCTGGCGCGCGCCGCTGTTGAAGACGGCGTCGAGGAAACGCCGGAAGCCGCCCTGTGCATGGGGCGCGACGAATTGCTCGAAGCGCCGCCCCAGCAGCTGGTTCTTGTCGCGCTGCAACAAGCCGCACGCCGCCACGTTGACACGCGTGACGAGCCCATCGCGCGCCAGCGAAAAATAGCTGACGGGCGCCTGCTCATACAGCTCCGCATAACGGTCGCGGCTGCTTTCAAATTCATTCTTCAGCTGCTCCAGCTCGGCCAGGGCCGCGTTCTGCATTTCCAGCTCGATCTGGCTGACCTGCAGCTCATGCAGCTGACGCATCACGTCTTCATTCGACTGCGGCGGCACGGTCTGGCGCTGCTCCGCTGCCAGTTGTTCGGCCTGCTCCCTCAGCCTGCCCGGCACGCCGCCGTCGAATGGTTCGCTCATGGCGCGCTTTCTCCGGCCGCCCCGTCGGACTGCATCTGCCGCAACTGGGCTTCCAGCAGCTTCGATTCCGTGATGTTGATGAAGGTCACCACCACGCCATCGATCACGTTTTCGATCGTGCGGTACGGCATGATGCGCACGTTGTACCAGCGCCCCGTCTTGGTCGGCACCTGCCGCTCGCAAAACACGAGGCTGCGGATGACTTCCAGCGCATCGTCTTCCAGGCCCGGATAATCGAGGTCGTTGACGATGTCGCTGAGCGGACGGCGCAAGTCCGTCTGGATCAGCTTATAGATTTGCGTGGCCGGCGCCGTAAAGCGGCGGATGCGCAAATCGCTGTCGAGGAAGATGGTGGCGATATCCGTACTATTGAGCAGATTCTTCATGTCGCTATTGACCAGCGACAAATCATCGACCTTCGATTGCAGCTCGGCATTGACCGTGTACAACTCTTCATTGAGCGACTGCATCTCTTCCTTCGAGGTGGTCAGCTCCTCGTTCGTCGATTGCAGCTCTTCATTGGTCGACTGCAGCTCCTCGTTGGCCGATTTCAGTTCCTCGCGCGAGGTCTGCATCTCGTCGCGCACGGCCTGGATCTCATTGCGCGCCTGCGCCAGCTGCTGTTCCAGCTCCAGCACCTTGGGGTTCGGCGAACGGCCGCGGCGCGCTTCGGCCACCAGGGGCACGCTGGAAAACGTCACGAAGACCATGCCGCGCAGGGATTCCGGCTGGCTCAGGGCTTCGGCGCTCAAGTCCACGCCCAGCGATTGTCCCAGGTGGTCCTTGACTACCAGGCCCTTCAGGCGCACCACGCTTTCGCTTTGCAGCGCCTGCTTGATCAGGCCGGCCAGCTCGTAGCGCAAGCCTTCGCGCGCCATGGCGTGGATATTCCAGTTGGCCTTGCCGGCCGCCGGTTCCAGGAAGGCGCCCGTGCGGCCATTGATGTACAGGATGTCCCCATCCTGGTTCAGCAGCGCGGCGGCCGGTGAATATTTCTGGAGCAATAATTGCTCGACATGGGATTGAATCTTTCCGGTCATGCTGACTTCTCTCGTGTCGCTAGGTGTGGGGGGGGATGCCAACGAAACCTTGGTGGGAAAATACGTGGGCAGGCGCTGGCGCGCCAGGTTGTCGAGGCGGCGGTACAGCCGGGTCGACGTGGTCAGCGGCGAAAACAGCTCGGAAAAGTGGCCGGGCGTATCGGCGCTGCCCAGCAGTAAGATCCCATCGCGGTTCAAGGCGTAATGAAACAGGGGAATCAGGCGCTGCTGCAGCTTGGCATTGAGATAGATCAACAGGTTGCGGCAGCACAAGATGTCGAGCTTGGTAAACGGCGGGTCCGAAATGATGTTTTGCTGGGCGAAGATGATCGTGTTGCGGATCTCTTTCTTCACATGGTAGCCGTTCTTGTCATTGACAAAAAAGCGCTCCAGCCGTTCGGCGGACACGTCGCTGATGATGCTGTGCGGAAAGCGCCCCTGGCGCGCGCGGTCGATGGCGTCGGCCGACAGGTCGGTGGCGAAGATCTGCAGGCTGTATTTCGACGGCGGGTTGATGCCGGCCACCACTTCATGGAACACCATGGCCAGCGAATACGCCTCCTCTCCCGTGGAACAGGCGGGCACCCAGGCCTTGAAGGCGCGTCCGTCCGGGTGGGCCGCCAGCATTTGCGGCACGACCACCATCTTCAGGTATTCCCACACTTTCGGATCGCGGAAAAAGCTCGTCACGCCGATCAGCAATTCCTTGAACAGCAAGTCGATTTCCGCGGGATTGGCGCGCAGATACGGCACATAGTCTTCCATCGACGTCATCTGGTACAAGCTCATGCGCCGCTCGATGCGGCGCAGCACCGTGTTGATCTTGTAATCGGTAAAACTGTTGCCCGTGTGCTCGGACAGCAAGGCGACGATTTCTTGCAGGGAATTGCGGCCGTTCGGTTCATGCCCCGGCAAGCTGAGGAAACTGCTGCGGAACAGATAGGTGATGATCTTGTCCGGCATCTTGTCGGGAAAATCGACGAGGTCCACCACTTCGGCGGAAATCGCGCTTTGCGGCATCATGTCGAACTTGGCCGTATCGGGATGCTGGGCCAGGGTCAGGCCGCCCGCCTGCTTGATGGCCTGCAAGCCGCGCGTGCCGTCGCTGCCCATGCCGGAAAAGATCACGCCGACGGCCAGCTCGCCCAGTTCGGCCGCCAGGCTTTCGAAAAAGGCATTGATGGGCAGGCGGTGCCCGCGCAGCTGCAGCGGCTCGCTGAGCACGAATCGGCCCTTGGACAGGCCCAGATCCGCATTCGACGGAATCACATAGATATGGTTCGGGCGCAATTCCGACTGATGCGTGATTTCCGCGACGGGAATGCTGGTGGCGCGCTGCAGCAATTCCGGCAGCATGGCTTTTTGCGTGGGATCAAGATGCTGGATCACCACAAAGGCGATGCCGCTTTCCTGCGGTACGTTGGCCAGGAAAGCGACGATGGGATCGAGTCCGCCGGCGGAAGCGCCGATGGCCACCACGGGAAAGACGATGGTGGCCACGTCGGGAACGGACAAATTGCTGTGTTTGCTGCGTGTCATCGTCGGCAAGATAGCAGCCACGGCCAAACCGTCAGGCTGGGAATTGATAATCTTGCATTCTAGCACTCAAGATGCGCGGGAAAACGCGAATTTGGCGCAGGTTTTTCAGCCCGCGCCAGCCTGTCCCCTTACTGCGCCTGCGGCGCATGCCAGCCGCCGCCCAGCGACTGGATCAGCGCCACGGCCGTCGTCTGGCGGTCCGCCTGGGCTTGCACCAGCGAACGGCGCGCCGACAGGGCCGTCACCTGCGCCGTCACCACGTCCGTATAGCCGACCTGGCCCGCGTTGTAGCGGTTCAGCATCTGCTGCTCGACCTGGTCGGCGGCGGACGATGCCTGCTGGCGCAGGGCCAGCTGTTCGGCCAGCGCGCGCGTGGCCGACAACTGGTCTTCCACGGCGCCAAAGGCACTCAATACCGTCTGGCGGTAGCGCGCCACGGCCGCCTCATGCCCCGCCTTGGCCGCATCCACGCTGGCCGTGGTGGCACCTGCGTTGAACAGCGTTTGCGCGGCCGACACGCCCAGGGACCACAGGCTCGACGATGCATTGAACAGGTCGCCCACCTTGCTGGCGCCGGAACCGTACGATCCCGTCAGGTTCAGGCTCGGATAGTAGGCGGAACGGGCGATGCCGATCTGCTCGTTGGCCACGGCCACCCGGCGCTCGGCGGCGGCGATGTCGGGACGGCGCTGCAGCAGGGTCGATGGCACGCCCAGCGGCACCTCGGGCACGGTCAGGGTCCATGGCGCCACGGCCAGGCTGAAGTCGGACGGCGCTTTTCCCAGCAGGATGGCGATCGCGTGTTCCAGCTGGGCGCGCGCGCGCGTCTGGCTCGACAGGTCGATTTGCGCATTGGCCAGCTGCGTCTGCGCCTGCAGCAGGTCGGACTTGGCGGCGATGCCGGAGTTAAAACGGTTGCCGGTGATCTCGAGCACGCGCTTGTAGCCGTCGATCGTTGAATTGAGCAGCGCGATCTGCGCATCGCTCTGGCGCAGCGAAAAGTAATTGGTGGCCAGCTCGCCCTGCGCCGACAGGCGCGCGGCGGCCAGATCCGCCGCGCTGGCGGACGCGCTGGCGTCGGCGCCCGTCACGCCGGCGCGCAGCTTGCCCCACACGTCCGGCTCCCACGAGGCGCCGATGGCGGCCTTGAAGTTGTTGTTCGTCTGCTGCTCGCCGCCGCCACCGGAACGGGCGCCGCTGCCCGTCAGGTTCACCGTGGGGAACAGCGAGGCGCGCTGCTCGCGCACCAGCGCGCGCGCCTGCTCGTAGGAAGCGATGGCGGCCGCCACGTTCTGGTTCGAGATGTCGATGCCTTCGGCCAGCTGGTTCAATTGCGCGTCGCCGAACAGGGTCCACCACGGTCCCCGCTCCAGGGTGTCGGCCGGCGCGGCAGGCTGCCAGCCGGCCGCCTCCTTGAACGCTTGCGGCGCGGCGGCCGTGGGCGTTTCATACGCGGGGCTGACGGCGCAGCCGGCCAGCAGGAGGAAAGCGGTGGCCGCGCCCAGTGCCAGCAGGTGGCGTGCGGGAACGGCGGAGGAAATAGGTTTTACTTGCTTCATGATTGTGTACTCGAGTTATCTGGCCCAGGAATGCGGCTCAATTGCTGCTCGTCGGCGCTGCGCGTGCGCAGCTTGTCGAGCAGGATATAGACCACCGGGGTGGTCAGCAATGTGAGTAACTGGCTGGCAATCAGGCCGCCGATGATGGCGACCCCCAAGGGCTGGCGTAGCTCTGACCCCTCGCCGAAACCGATCGCCAGCGGCAAGGCGCCAAGCGCCGCCGCCAGGGTGGTCATCAGAATGGGGCGGAAACGCAGCAAACATGCCTCGCGCACCGCCTCCACTGCACTCAAGCCGCGCGAACGCTCGGCCTCCAGCGCGAAGTCGATGATCAATATAGCATTTTTCTTGACGATACCGATCAACAGGAACACGCCGATCAGGGCGATGATGGAAAACTCCATGCGGAACAGCAGCAAGGCCAGCACGGCACCCACGCCCGCCGAGGGCAAAGTAGACAGCACGGTGACGGGGTGGACCAGGCTTTCATACAGGATGCCCAGCACGATGTAGATCACCACGATGGCCGCCAGGATCAAGAGCGGCTGCTCCTTGTTGCTGTCCTGCGCGCTCTTCGCCGAACCCTGGAAGCTGCCGCGCACGTTGACCGGCATGCCGATTTCCGACTCCGCCTGGGCCACGGCCGCCTGCCCGTCGCTGAGCGGATAGCCGTCGGCCAGGTTGAACGACACGGTGGTGGCCAGTTCGCCGCCCTGGTGGTTGATCGACGTGGCCGTCGCGCTTTCGGCAAAGCTGCTGAACGACGACAGCGGCACCATGTGCGCCAGGGTCGTGGACAGGGCCGAGCCGCTGGACGGGTCGCGCGCCGCCGTCGTATTCGACGGCGCCGCTGCCACACTGGTGGTGGTGGCAGTGGCGGCGACGGCCGCCGCATTCGACGCCGGCACGTACACGGAGCGCAGCGCTTCCGGGCTTTGCGCATAGCGGGGCGCCACTTCCATGATCACGTGGTACTGGTTCAGCTCATCGTAGATGGTCGCCACCTGGCGCTGGCCGAAGCTGTTGTACAGCGCATTGTCGATGTCGCGCACCTGCACGCCCAGCTGCGTGGCGCGGTCCTTGTCGATGGAGACAAAGGTTTCCACGCCGTTTTCCGCCTGGTCCGTGTCCACGTCGATCAGGGCCGGCTGCAGTTTCATCTGGTCGGCCAGCTTCGCCGCCCATTTCTTCAGGTCGGCCTGGTTGTCGCTGATCAAAGTGTACTGGTACGTGGAATTGCTCGAGCGCCCGCCCATGCGCAAATCCTGCACGGGGTTGAGGAACAGCGAGATGCCCGTCACCTTGGCCAGTTGCGGGCGCAGGCGCGCGATCACGGCTTGCCCCTTGTCGGTGCGCTGCGACGCGGGTTTCAGGTCGATGAACATGAAGCCGCCCCCTGCCCGTCCGCCGCCCGTAAATCCCACGACGGTGGCGACGGCCGGATCGTCCTTGATGATGTTGACCAGCTGGCGCAATTTACTCTGCATGGCCTGGAACGAGATGCTCTGGTCGGCGCGCATGCCGCCATTGATCTGGCCCGTGTCCTGCTGCGGGAAAAAGCCCTTGGGCGCGGCCGCGAACAGGTACACGTTCAAACCGACGACGAACACGAGGATGGTCATCACCAGCGCGGCGCTCGACAAGGCCCAGTCCAGGCAGTGTTCATACACGTTCAGCATGCGCTCGAAACCCCGCTCGAACCAGCGCGCCACCGCACCCGGCTTTTTATGCTGCTGGCCGCTTTTCAGCAGCCAGGCGCACATCATCGGCGTGGTCGTGAGCGAGATCACCAGCGAAATCATCACGGCGGCCGACAGGGTGACGGCAAACTCGCGGAACAAGCGCCCCACCTGCCCGCCCATGAACAGCAGCGGGATGAACACGGCCACCAGCGACAGGCTGATCGACAGCACGGTAAAACCCACTTCGCGCGCGCCCAGCAGGGCCGCCTTGAAACGGTCCATGCCGGCCTCGATGTGGCGCTGCGTGTTTTCCAGCACCACGATGGCATCATCGACGACAAAGCCCGTGGCCACCGTGAGCGCCATCAAGGAAAGGTTATTTAGCGAAAAGCCCAGCATGTACATCACGCCGAAGGTGCCCAGCAGCGAGACGATGGTGGCCACGGCGGGGATGATGGTGGCGCGCACGCTGCGCAAGAAGGCGCTGACCACCAGCACGACGAGCACGATGGACAATATCAGCGTGAACTCGATCTCGTGCAGGGACGAGCGGATGGATGGAGTTGGTGCTGTCGGACGCCACCTGCAGCTTGATGTCGCCGGGCAACTGCGCCTGCAGTTGCGGCAGCAGCGCGCGCACGCCGTCCACGGTGGCGATGACGTTGGCGCCCGGCTGGCGCGTGATCAGCACGATGACGGCCGGGTCGCCATTGAACAGGCCCAGGGTATTGTTGTTCTCCACGCCGTCGACCACGTCGGCCACGTCGTCGAGGCGGATGGCGGCGCCGTCGCGCCAGGCCACCACCAGGCTGCGGTAATCGGCGGCGCTGCGCCCGCCCGACGCCGTCGCCGCGCCCGAATAGATCTGCAGGCTGCGCGCGTCGCCGGAAATCGCCCCTTTCGGGCGGTTGGCGTTACTGGCCTGGATGGCTGCGCGCACGTCTTCCATCGACACGGCATAGTGATTGAGCTGGTACGGCAGCAGTTCCACGCGCACGGCCGGCAGCGAGCCGCCGCCCAGTTCCACGTCGCCCACGCCCTTGACTTGCGCCACCTTCTGCTGCACCAGGTTCGACACGGCGTCGTAGATCTGGCCCGGCGTGCGCGTTTTCGACGTCAGCGCCAGGATGATCACGGGCGCGTCGGACGGATTGGCCTTGCGGTAGGTGGGGTTGCTGCGCAGGGTGGCCGGCAAGTCCACGCGCGCGGCGGCAATGGCCGCCTGCACTTCGCGCGCGGCCGAATCGATCTTGCGGTTCAGGTCGAACTGCAAATTGATGCGCGCCGAGCCCGTGCCCGACGACGACGTCATCTCGTTCACGCCCGAGATCACGCCCAGGCGCCGTTCCAGCGGCGTGGCCACCGACGTGGCCATGGTCGCGGGGCTGGCGCCGGGCAGGCTGGCGCTGACGGAAATGGTCGGATAATCGACCTGCGGCAGCGGCGAGACGGGCAGCACGAAGAAGGCGCCGATGCCCGCCAGCGCGATGCCGATGGTCAGCAGCACGGTGGCGATGGGACGCTTGACGAACGGTTCGGACAGGTTCACGCGGCGCTCCCCGCGTTATCGGCCGGCTTGTCCAGGTTCACGCCCCGCGTTTTGGATGCGAAGCGCTGGCCCAGGCGGTCGAAGCCCAGGTAGATGACGGGCGTGGTAAACAGCGTCAGCACCTGGCTGACGATCAGGCCGCCGAAAATGGCCAGGCCCAGCGGACGGCGCAACTCGGCGCCCTCGCCCCAGCCCAGCATCAGCGGCACGGCCGCGAACAGCGCCGCCAGGGTCGTCATCAAAATCGGGCGGAAACGCAGCAGCGCCGCCTGGTGGATGGCTTCCTGCGGGCTTTTCCCTTCATCGCGTTCGGCCTCGATGGCGAAGTCGATCATCATGATGGCGTTCTTCTTGACGATGCCGATCAGCAGGATGATGCCGATGATGCCGATCACGCCCAGATCCTGGCCCGAGATCATCAGCGCCAGCAAGGCGCCCACGCCGGCCGACGGCAGGGTCGACAGGATCGTCAGCGGGTGGATGTAGCTTTCGTACAGCACGCCCAGCACGATGTAGACGCAGACGACGGCGGCAAGAATGAGCCACAGCTGGTTCGACAGCGAATTTTCATACGCGCCGGCCGCGCCGAGGAAGGTCAAAGTCACCGACGGCGGCAAGGCGATGTCCTTCGCCGCCTGGCGGATGGCGTCGACAGCGCTGCCCAGGGCCACGCCTTGCGTCGTATCAAAGCCCAAGGTCGTGGCCGGGTACTGCGCCACGTGCGTGATCTGCAGCGGCGCCTGTTTTTCGCTGACGCTGGCAAAGGCGGACAGCGGCGTCGACTTGCCGGAACCCGTGCGCACCTGCAGCTCCGACAGGTCGGCCGGCGTGGTGACGATGCCCGGCTGCGCTTCGAGGATCACGCGGTACTGGTTGGTTTCCGTGAAAATCGTCGAAATGATGCGCTGGCCGAAGGCGTTATATAAGGCGTCGTCGACGGTGGCCGTGGTGACGGACATGCGCGCGGCGCTGTCGCGGTCGATGGAGACCGTGACGGCGGCGCCCGTGGCGCCCGGCGCCCGCATCCGTGACGACGTTGCGCAGCTGCGATTGCTCGCGCATGCGCGCGGCCAGCTTGCCGGCCCACTCGGTGACGGTGGCCGTGTCGGCCCCTTCCAGCGAGACGCGGTACTGCGTCGGGCCCGATTCCGCATCGATGGTCAGATCCTGCGTCGGCTGCAGGTACAGGGTCACGCCAGCCACCCTGGCCACGCGGTTGCGCAGGCGTTCCATGATCTCGTCCTGGCTGCCGCTGCGCGGACGCTTGAGATTGATCAGCATGCTACCCGTGTGCAGCATGGTATTGTTGGCCGCATCGACGCCGACGAGGGAACTGAGGGTATCGACAGCGGGATCTTCCAGCAGCGCGCTGGCGGCGGCCTGCTGCAAGGTGGCCATGCGTTCGTACGAAACGGCTTGCGACGTTTCGATGCGCGCCTTCAGCTGGCCCGTGTCCTGCGTGGGGAACAGGCCTTTCGGAATCGTGATGTACAGGACGACGGTCAGCAGCAAGGTGGCCAGGGCGACGAGCAAGGTCAGGCCCTGGCGTTTCAGCACCCACACCAGCGCGTGGTCGTACTGCACGATCACGCGGTCGAGGAAAGCCTGGATGCGCTGGCCCGTGGCGCTGATTTTTTCATCGGCATGGCTTTTCAGCCAGCGCGCCGACATCATCGGCACCAGGGTCAAGGACACGACGGCGGAAATGAGGATGGTGATGGCCAGGGTCATGGCAAATTCGCGGAACAGGCGGCCCACGACGTCGCCCATGAACAGCAGGGGAATCAGCACGGCGATCAGCGACACAGTCAGCGAGATGATGGTAAAGCCGATCTGCGACGCGCCCTTCAGGGCGGCGGCCATCGGCGTTTCGCCCTCCTCGATGTAGCGGGCGATGTTTTCGATCATGACGATGGCGTCGTCGACGACGAAGCCCGTGGCAATCGTCAAGGCCATCAGCGACAGGTTGTTCAGGCTGTAGCCGAGCAGATACATGACACCGCAGGCGCCGATCAGCGAAATCGGCACGGACAGGCTGGCGATCACGGTGGCGCGCAGGCTGTGCAAAAAGGCGAAGATCACCAGCACCACCAGCAGCACGGACAACAGCAGCTCCATTTCCACGTGTTCGACGGAAGCGCGGATGCCCGTCGTGCGGTCGCTCAGCACGTCGAGCTTCATGGCCGCCGGCAGGCTGGCCTGCAGGTCGGGCAGCAGGGCCTTGATGGCGTCCACCGTCTTGATGACGTTGGCGCCCGGCTGGCGCTGCACGTTCAGGATGATGGCCGGCTGCTTGCCCGACCAGGCGCCCAGGCGCGTGTTTTCCGCGCTGTCGACGACGTTGGCCACGTCAAGCAGGCGCACGGGCGCGCCGTTTTTATACGTGATGATCAGGCGCTTGTAGTCTTCCGCCGTCACCAGCTGGTCGTTGGCGTTGATGGTGAACGAACGCGTGGGGCCGTCGAAACTGCCCTTGGCGCTGTTGACGTTGGCCGCCGCGATGGCCGTGCGCAGGCTGTCGAGGCCCAGGCCGTACGAGGCCAGCAATTTGGTGTCGCCCTGGATGCGCACGGCGGGACGCTGGCCGCCCGACAGCGAGACCAGGCCCACGCCGTTGACCTGGCTGATTTTCAGCGCCAGGCGCGTGTTGACGATGTTCTGCACCTGCGTCAGCGGCATCGTGTCCGAGGTGATCGCCAGCGTCAGCACGGGCGCGTCGGCCGGGTTGATCTTCGCGTACACGGGCGGCGCCGGCAAGTCCGTCGGCAGCAGCGAGCCGCCCGCGTTGATGGCCGCCTGCACTTCCTGCTCGGCCACGTCCAGCGTCTGCCCCAGGGTGAATTGCAGGGTGATGAGGGAGACGCCGGCCGCGCTGGTGGAACTCATGCGCTGCAAGCCCGACATCTGCCCGAACTGGCGCTCCAGCGGCGCCGTCACGGTCTGCCCCATGACTTCGGGACTGGCGCCCGGGTACAGGGTCTGCACCTGGATGGTGGGGAAATCCACCTGCGGCAAGGCGGCCAGCGGCAGGAACTTGAAGCCGACCAGCCCCGCCAGCACGATGGCCAGCATCAGCAGCGCCGTGGCGACGGGGCGCTTGATGAACGGAGTCGATGGACTCATTGCGCCGCGCCCTTCGCTGGCGCCGTGGCTGGCGCACTGGCCGGCGCCGAGGCGGAAGCCGATGCGCTGGCCGCGCCGCCACTGCCATCAGGGTGCTGGCGGCGGTGGCGGCGTTCGCCACCCACGCCACCGGCGCCACCCATGGCCGGCTTGTCGCCCGCCAGGGTGACTTTCGCGCCTTCCTTCAGGCGGTCGGCGCCTTCCGTGATGACTTGTTCTCCCGCTTCCAGGCCGGCGCGGATTTCCACCATGTCGGTGGTGGCCTGGCCCCGCGTGACCATGCGCACGGTGACGGTTTTATCCGCTTTCAGCACATACACGAAGTCGCCGTTGTTACTGTGACGCAGGGCCGTGACGGGCACCAGCACGGCGCCCGTGATGTTGCCCGTTCCAGGCGCACGTTGACGAACTGGCTGGGGAACAGCGCCATCTTGTCGTTCGCGTAGCGGGCCTTGGCGCGCACGGTGCCCGTCTGCACGTCGACCTGGTTGTCCAGCGCGCTCAGGCTGCCCTGGTCCAGGGTATGCGTGCGCGTGCGGTCCAGCGCCAGCGCCGCCAGGGCCGACCCCGAATTCAGGCGCTCCTGGATGGTTTGCACCTTATCCTGCGGCACGGAAAACTGCACGTCGATGGGCGACAGCTGCGTCACCACCACCACGCCGCCCGCATCACTGGTGCTCACCAGGTTGCCGATATCGACCACCTTCAGGCCTGCGCGGCCGCTGATCGGCGACACCACTTTTGTATAACCCAGGTTCAGCCTGGCCGTGCCTTCGGCCGCGCGGTCCGTCATCACCGTGCCTTCCAGCTGTTTCACCAATGCTGCCTGCGTATCGACATCCTGGCGCGCGATGGAATCCTGGCCCAGCAGGGTTTGATAGCGTTTCAGGGTCAGGCGCGCGTTTTCCAGCTGCGCTTCGTCGCGCTGGCGCTGGCCCGTGGCCTGCATCAGCGCCATCTCGAACTGCGCCGGGTCGATCTGCGCCACCACCTGGCCCGCCTTGACCATGCCGCCTTCCTTGAATTTCAATTCTTTTAATATGCCCGACACTTGCGGGCGCACCGTCACGGTAGACGCCGCCGTCACCGTGCCCAGCGCATCGAGCACCACGGGCAGGTCGGACTTGACGGCCGTGGCCACGCCCACGGTGGTCGACGGCGCGCCGCGGCGTCCGCCTGGCCCGCCAGGCCCGCCGGGACCGCCAGCGCCGGCGCCCGCGCCGCCCTGGGCGCTGGCGCCGGAGTGGGTCAGGTACCAGGCACCGCCGCCCAGCGCGGCCATCACGGCCAGCGCGATGACCGTGCCGACGATTTTCGAGCGGCGGCTGCGCCGCGGGGTGTTGGGTGTTGTCTGCGAATCCATCGCTTATCCTTGTAGTGGCCGCTGGCACGGCGAGTCTGTGGCGCCGGCCGAGGTGGAACACACTCAGGCCGGACGACCGTTTTTCGGGGTTGTTTCGGTACACAGCCGGGGGAGTCAAGAGCTGAAAGTCAGCTGAAAAAACATCGCTCCCTAGCGTGAAACGACTCTAGCATAGTCATGTAACTGTTTCATTTCTACTTGAAACAATTACACACAGCCAGGCAGGCATGGGAGGAGCAGGCGGGCCGGCAAGCAGGCCGCCAGTGCGGGGGAATGGTGAAAAAATCAGGCTTGCGGGGCGCCGCGCCCCGGCGAGCACGTGACGCGGGCGACTCGCATGCAGATACAAACTCGCTACAAATCTCCCGCCAGCCGGCTTGACCAGGCGCCACGCGGGTGCTCAGGCGGCGCCGGATGGCAGCGATTCTTTACCTGGCTTTACAAGGTCATGCCGAGGATGACATCCTGATAGTCGGTGCGGCCCACGCGGAAGGTGCGCCGGCCCACTTGGGCAAAGCCGCAACGCGCATAGAACGCCAGCGCGTCGTGGTTTTCCGCGTACACGCCCAGCAGCACGCGCCCTGCCCCGCCGGCGCGCGCCTGCTCCACCGCCGCCTGCATCAAACGCTGGCCCACGCGCTGGCCCTGGAAGCGGTGCAACAGGTAGATGCGCTTGATTTCCAGGTCGTCCGGGCGCGGGTCTGCCACCGGCAGGCTGGCGGGGCTGAGCACCAGGTAGCCGACAGGTGCGCCGCCGGGCGTGGCCTCGGCCAGCCACAGGCGCATGGCCGGCAGCGCCAGCCAGTCGCGGTACAGCTGCGCGTCGTGCTGGCGCTGGCAATGGGCGATGACGTCGGCGCCGTCGAGGATGCCGGCGAACGCTTCAAGAAAAGTGGCCTGTCCCACCAGCGCCAGCGCCGCTTCATCGCCCTTCGCGCACGGCCGGATGGCGATCGCCGCGTCAGTGTGTGTACTCATGTCGCTTGCCATGCTGTGCTCCTGATATGAAACAAGCCGGACGAAGCCGGCTTGGGTATGCTGTTGATGTGGCTGTTACTTGCCGCCCAAAGGCACCTCGCACAGGCAGTGCGTGAGGGCCATGAACGGTTTGCGCTCGCGCGTGATGCCCGACAGCCAACTCAAGTCCTGCGCCATGCCCAGCGCCGCGTCGGCCGGCAAGCCGGTCGTGGCCAGGCCCAGTTTCACGTGCTCGCCCAGCCCCAGCGAGGCCATGGCCTTGGAGCCGAACATGCCCAGCAAACGGTCGACGTTCGACGTTTCCTGCTCCAGGTAGGTCACGCGGTAGTCGGCGCCCAGCTTGGCGCGCTTGGCGGCCGACGCCAGCGCATCGCCATAGCTGCCGATGCGGTCGACCAGATTGCGCTCTTTCGCCTGCAAGCCCGTCCAGACGCGGCCCTGCGCCACTTCATTGATCTTTTCCGGCGTGGTCTTGCGCGCCTTGGCGGCCAGGTTCAGGAAATCGCCATACACGTGGTTGATCGAACCCTGGATCACTTGCGGCAAAGCGGGGGTCGAGCGGACGCAGCGGGTTGCCCGCGTCGGCCAGCCAGGTGGTCGGCGAGCCGGCCGTGTGGATGCCGAGCTTTTCCACCACCTTGTCGGCCGTCGGCAACAACGCGAACACGCCGATGGAACCGGTGATGGTGGCCGCGTCGGCGATCACTTCATCGGACGAGGTGCTGATCCAGTAGCCGCCCGACGCGGCCACGTTGCCCATCGAGACGACCACGGGCTTGCCGGCGGCGCGCGTCAGCTCCAGTTCGCGGCGGATCAGTTCCGAGCCGAAGGCGCTGCCGCCCGGCGAATCGACGCGCAGCACGACGGCCTTGATCGACTTGTCTTCACGCGCCTGGCGGATCAAACGCGAAGTGGACAGGCCGCCGATGGCGCCCGGTGCCGCGATGCCGTCGCCGATTTCACCCGAGGCGATGACCACGCCGACGGCGTCGCCGATGTGCACGGGGCGCAGGCGCGCCAGGTAATCGGTGTAGTTCACCTGGCGGAAATTCGTGCCTTCCGTGTTCTTGGCGCCGCGCGCCATCATGAACTGGCGCAGTTCATCGCGCGTTTTCAGGCCGTCGACCAGCTTGGCGTCCAGCGACAGCTTGCCCAGGTCGCCGCCTGCCGCCGTCATCAGCGCGGGCAGCGCATCGATAGCCTGCATGATGGCGCCGGCCGGCAGCTTGCGCGCCTTTTCCACGTCCGCCGTGTAGGTGGCCCACAGGCCGCTGTTCAGGTAGCGGTCCGCCTCGGCCGCCGCTTCGGACGGGCCGTTGGCGATGAAAGGCTCGGCCGCGCTTTTATACGTGCCCACTTTCAGCAGGTTCACCGTCACGCCCACCTTGTCGAGCGCGTCGCGGTAGTAATTGCGGTAGCGGCCAAAGCCTTCCAGCATGACGCCGCCCATCGGGTGCAGGAATACCTCGTCGGCCTTGGCCGCCACCAGGTACTGGCGCTGGTTGTAGCTCGAACCCCAGGCCGTGACTTTCTTGCCCGTGGCGCGCGGAAGCGTTCCACGCCGGCCGCCACTTCGCGCAGCGACGCCAGGCCGCCGCCCTGCAATTCGTCGAGCAGGATCACCATGGAGCCGATGTTCTTGTCCTTGCCCGCCGTGTCGAGCACGGCCAGCACGTCGCGCAGCTGCACGCTTTTCTTGACTTCGCCGCTGACATTGGCCAGCACCGCTTCGCGCACGCCGCCCGGGGTTTCCTCGACCAGCGGGCCTTGCAGGTCCAGCACCAGGGTGGTCTTCTCGGCCAGGGGCTTGGCGCCGCCGCCAAAGATGGCGATCAGGATGGCGATGACGATCAGCAGGAAAATCAGATTGATGACCGCGCGGCGGGTGGCGTCCAGCGCGCGCCAGAATGCGCCAAAACCGCGGCGTAGCGGCGGGAAGGGGTTGAGTGACATCGATGCTCCGTGAGGTTATGTACCTAAAGGAAATCAATATAACTGAAAACGGCCTGAATCGTCTTATTTTGACAACTGTAGCGTGCCCGCGCCGCCCTGCCCTGCCGGCGTGGAAATGAGGAACAAGCCAGCAAGTACCAGGGCGCCATTCAGGATCAGCAATTCCAGGCCGATGCGGTAATGTTCGAACAGCCGCGCCTGCTCCCCTTCGATCAGCGCGCACAGCAACGGCCCCGCCACGGCCACCAGCGGTACCCAGCGGTCGCGCACGCCGCGCCGGCTCAGCAGGCCGAAGGCGAACAGGCCCAGCAGCGGACCATAGGTATAGCTGGCCAGTTTCAGGATCACGCCTATCATGCTGGGGTCGTCGAGCCACTTGAAGGCCATGATCAATATCAAGAACAATGCGGAAAAGCCCAGGTGCACACGGCGGCGCCAGCGCATCTGCACGGCCGGGCTCAAGTCCGGCCTGCGCTGCACGCCCAAAATATCGATGCAGAAGGTGGACGTCAGGGCAGTGAGCGCCCCGTCCACGCTGGGAAACAGGGCGGAAATGAGGGCGATGAAGAAAATCAGCTGCACCATGGCGGGAAAGTGCCCCAGCACGACGGCCGGGAAGAGTTTATCCCCTGTCGCCGTCACGCCGGCCAGCGGCGCGTACAGGTGCAGCAGACCGCCCAGAAACAGGAACAGCAGCAGCACGCCCGTCAGCACCACGGTGAGACTCAGCATGTTCTTTTGCGAATCGCGCAAGGTCCGCACGGAAATGTTCTTTTGCATCATTTCCTGGTCCATGCCCGTCATGGCAATCGTGATGAACATGCCGGCAAGAATGTGCTTCCACACATAGGCGGGGCTGTCCGGGTCGGTAGTGAACATGCGCGTGAGGCCTTGCGCGCGCATGCGTTCGAGGCTGTCGACGAGCGACAAGTCCATCTCTCGCAGCAAAAACACGCTGCAGATGACGAGGCCGGCCAGCATGCACGCCGTTTGCAGGGTATCGGTCCAGACGATGGTCTTCACGCCCCCCTCATACGTGTACAGCAGGATCAGCAGCAGCACGATGCACGAGGTCAGCCAGAATGGCACGCCCAGGCTGTCGAGTATGGTGGCCTGCAGGATATTAACCACCAGATACAGCCGCGCCGTGGCGCCCAGCAGGCGCGAGACGATGAAAAACGCCGCCCCGCTCTGGTAGGAACGCCGTCCCAGGCGCACTTCCAGGTAGCGGTAGATGGACGTCAGCTGCAGCCGGTAGTACAGCGGCAGCAAAATGAACGTGATGGCCAGGTAGCCGAGCACATAGCCGAGCATCAGCTGGATGTAGCCGAAACCGTTGCTGCCCACGGCGCCGGGCACGCTGATGAAGGTCACGCCCGTGAGCGTGGTGCCGACCATGCCGAAGGCCACCAGCATCCAGTTGCTGTCCTTGTTGCCGATGAAGAAACTGTCGTTGGTGGCGTGGCGCGAGGTGCGCCACGCCACGCCCAGCAGGATCAAAAAATACGCGAGGACGACGGAAAACAGGGTGACTGGGGACATGGGCGAGACGCTGGCGGCAAGGGGAACAGGGGCAGAAATATACAGCAAAGCCCCTGTTGACGCCGGCCTCAGCAGCCAGTCGGTTTGACTTTCTCCACTTCCAGGCCGAACCACGGACGCAGGCGCGTGCCGACGACGTTGCCCAGAAAAGCGCAGACCAGCCATAGCCAGCCGTGCAGGCTGCCCGAGACGATGCCGCTGAAGTAGGCGCCGATATTGCAGCCATACGCCAGGCGCGCGCCGTAGCCGAGCAGCAAGCCGCCGACGACGGCGGCGATGACCGAGCGGCGCGGAATGCGCCACACGGGCGCGTAGCGGCCGGCCAGGGCCGCGGCCAGCATGGCGCCCAGCACGATGCCGATATCCATCACGGAAGTCTTGTCCTGCGTCAAAGGCGCGGCCAGGGCGGCCGCGTTGGCCTTGGTCGACCAGTAGGCCCAGCTGGCCGTGTCGATGCCGATCGCGGACGCGGCCTTGGCGCCCCACAGGGCGAACGCGGACGTCACGCCCCACGGCTTGCCCGACAGCGCCAGGGTGATGAATTGAGCACGACGAGCGCGATGGCGCCCGCCACCAGCGGCCACGGGCCGTGCAGCCAGGGCGACGCCTGCGCCGGGCGCAGGGGCGTGGCGACAAGCTTGCCATGGCGGCGCTTTTCCACCAGCACCGTGATGCCGGCGATCAGCGCGAAGACGATCCAGTTCAGCGCCAGCGCCGGTACCAGGCCCAGCGTCGTGACGAGGGAAATGGGTTTTAGTTGCGGCAACGCCGTCCAGAACGGCATGTGCGCCGTGCCGATCACGGAGCCGACGATGAAGGCGGCCAGGGTGATGAGCATGCGCGTGCTGCCCCCGCCCACCGTGTACAGCGTGCCGGAGGCGCAGCCGCCGCCCAGCTGCATGCCGATGCCGAAGATGAAGGCGCCGAAGATGACGGAAGTGCCGGCGGGCGACACCAGCCCGGCGACGGGCGTGCCGAACAGGGTGCCGGCCGACAATGCCGGGAAAAACAGGGCCACGCCCACGGCCAGCATCAGCATTGCGCGCGCAAGCCGTCGCCGCGGCCATCGGCGATGAAGACGCGCCAGGCGGACGTGAAACCGAAGGCCGCGTGGTACAGGGTAATGCCGAGCAAGGCGCCCACCACGTACAGCGCGGACTGCGTGGCGCCGACGGTTTGCGCCAGGTAGCAGGCGCCGAGCACGATGAGCAAGAGCGCCACGCCCAGCGGTTTAGGATTGATGGCGGCGCGCAGGCGCAGCGGTGACATTGCGGTATCGGACATGGGGAGTATGGGCGAGAGGAAGGTAAGCGCCATTGTAAACCCTAGTCTCGTCCATGCCAGCGACTTGCCTGTAGATTAATGCCCCACCGCATGCATCGACTTTTCGCCGCCAGCACGCACGGGAATGGGATGCAGGCGGTCCATGCGGCCGCTCAAGGCCGTCAAGCCGAAGGCCCCCAGCACGACGAGCGCGCCGATCCAGCCCGTGTGCACGAGGCCCAGGTGTTCCACGATCAAGCCGCCGCCCCAGGCGCCGCCGGCGATGCCCAGATTAAAAGCGGCGATATTCAGGCCCGATGCCACGTCCACGGCGCGGGGCGTGAAGTGTTCGGCTTGCTGTACGACATACACTTGCAAACCAGCAACATTGCCGAAGGCCACGGCGCCCCACAGCAGCACGGTGATGACGACGAGCACCGGGTGCGGCGCCGTGAAGGTCAACAGCAGCAGCACGGCTGCCAGCAGCAGGAAGATCAGTTTCAGGGCGCGCACGGGCCCCTTGCTATCGGCCAGCTTGCCGCCCCAGATATTGCCGAACGCCACGGACACGCCATACACGAGCATTACCGCGCCCACGGCGCCGGCGCTGAAACCCGATACTTGCTGCAAGATCGGCGCCAGATACGTAAAGGCGATGAAGGAGCCGCCATAGCCGACGGCCGTCATGGCGTACACCAGCAGCAGCCGGGGCTGGCCCAGCACCTGCACTTGCTGCAGCAGCGAGGCAGGCTTGCTGTGCTTGATGGTCGACGGCACGTACAGCAGGCTGCCGATGAAGGCCACCAGGCCCAGGGCCGAGACGGCCAGAAAGGTTTCGCGCCAGCCGAAGTGCTGGCCGATGAAGGTGCCCAGCGGCACGCCCGTCACCAGGGCCACGGTCAAGCCCGTAAACATGATGGCGATCGCGCTGGCGGCCTTGTCCTTGGGCACCAGCGAGGTGGCGATGGTCGAGCCGATGGAAAAGAACACGCCATGCGCCAGCCCCGTCAGGATGCGGGCGACGACGAGGGTTGCATAGCCGGGCGATTTCCACGCCAGCAAGTTACCCAAGGTGAACAAGACCATCAGCGACAGCAGCAGGGTCTTGCGCGGAATCTTGCCCGTCAGGGCGGTCAGCACGGGCGCGCCGACGGCGACGCCCAGCGCATACAGGCTGACCAGCAGGCCGGCCGACGGCAGGTTGACGCCCAGGTCGGCGGCGATGGTGGGCAGCAGCCCCACGATGACAAACTCGGTGGTTCCGATGGCAAACGCGCTGAGGGTCAGCGCGAGCAAGGCAATGGGCATGGCAAACTCCGATCAATGATGTTGGCATGCAGTATCGGGGTTTTCTTTGTTCCGAAAAATACGTCAGCGGGCAGAAGATAGTTGCGCCAAACTCAACAATGTAGAGGTCTGCTACACTGGGCAGGTCAACACGAGATTTCCACCATGAATTCAGAAAAACTGGCGCTGCTGGTCACGCGCGAAATGCCATATGGAAAATATCAGGGACGGCTGCTGGCCGACTTGCCGGGACACTACCTGGGCTGGTTCGCGCGCGAGGGCTTTCCCTCGGGCGAACTGGGCAGTTTAATTGCGCTGATGTACGAGCTCGACCACAACGATTTAAGAAGCTTGCTCGACCCCTTGCGCACGCGCAAGTCGCCGTGGCGGCCGGGCGAGTAAGGCAGCGCTTAAAACTGGCGCACCTTCTTCGCCAGCATGGCGCTGAACTCGCCATTTTCCACCAGCTTGCGCAGCTCGCTGGCACCACCGATGAGCACGCCATTGACGAAAATCATGGGAAACGTGGGCCAGCCCGTCCACATCTTCAGGGCATTGCGCCGGTGCCACTGGCTGAAATAGCTGCCGTATTGCAGGTACTGGTAGGGCGTGCCCAGCACGTCGAGCATCTTGCGCGCCTTGCGCGGGAACGGGTTGAGCGCCATGCCGACCACCACTACCTGGTGCGCGGCGATGGCGGCCTGCACCTCGCGCACGATATCCTGGTGCTTGCTGCCGATCAAGGGGCGGGCGGCGGGATGGATCTGGGCTTCGTCGAGGATGGCGCGGGTCATGAAAGTCCTGGGGCGAGTGGCACGTGGCGTGCGGATCCCGCATTGTGCCACGCACTTGTGCCATGCGCACGGGCTGGCGTGGGCTACACTGCGCTTCTCTCCCCTACACGTCAATATATGCAAGCAATCCCTCCCATGGCTGAATGCCGCACCCGCCGCCTGCTCGTCTCGCTCCTGCTCGCCACCTGCTCCTGCGGCGCCCTGGCCGCCGCAGATCCCGGGCTTGAAAGCGGCCTGATCCAGGCGCTGCACCTGAAAAAGGGCACGACGCAAAGAGTGGGCACCTCCGGCAAGGCCATCCGGGCTTACATGCGCGAAGGCTACCTTGGCAAGCACCCGGACCAGCGCTTCGATTACACCGATTACTACCTGCTGAAAAAGCCGGCCGGCTTCATGGGGCATGCACTGGTGCTGATCGAGGAAGAATACATCGCGCAATACATCGGCTGCTGCGTCAGCCCCGGCGCGGGCGTCACGCTCAGGGTGCAGGGCAGCACGCAGAAGCTGCAAGCGTTCGCCCGCGCCCAGCGCTGCACCTTGACCGACCCCGTCGATATCGGGCATGCACTGAACGAGGTTGCCATCAAGACCCGCCTGCCCAAAGGCCATTACGCGTCCCTGAGCTGCCGCGAACGCGATGCCGAGCGTGAAGAGCCGTGATCGCGGGCGGCGCTCAAAACAGCTCGTCGAGCAGCAAGTGAAATTGCAGCTTGCCTTGATCGATATCAAGGAACCCATATTGCTCAGCAAACCTTTGCTGTAGCGCGGCGTCCAACTCACCGAGAGCACGCCAGACGATGGCCAGATCCTGGTAACGGTCGGCAACGCCGGATCGTCCCACGTCGAGGCAGCCGACGACGGCGCCTTCGTGCAGCAGGATATTTTCCAGCGAGAAGTCGCCATGCGTGACGACGAGGTCGGGCGTGATCGGCAGGCAATCCTGTAGCGCCAGCCACACCTGCTGCGCCGTCCAGCCTTGCCGCCCGGCATCGAAATCGTCGGCGTCGACGAGGCCCGCATCGATGCGCTGGCGCGCCTGGGCCAGCCGGACGGCAGGGCCGGCGTCGAACGGACAGGCGCTCGCGGGCAGCGCGTGCAGGCGCCGCAGGAAGGCGGCCAGCGCGCCGGCCACGGCGGGGCCAAGCCCCGGATCGGCGTCCAGCAATTCGGACGCCGGCTGGCCCGGCAGCGCCGCCGTCGTCAGCAGCCATGCCTGGTCCGGCGCTGCCACGCGGGCGAACTGGAGCACCGCCGGCACGGGCAGGTGCGGCGCCAGCCAGCGCAGGCGCGCCACTTCATCGGCGAGGTCGGCAGCGGCGGCACCCCTGCCGTGCTTCAGGAACAGGTCTGGCGCACCGTTCCTGCCCTGCAGGCGGTAGACGGCAGCGTCCGACTCGCCGATGCTGTCGCGCGCCCATCGATAGCCGGCAACGGCGGTGCGCAGGCTGGCGGGCATGGCCGCCGTCACGAAGGTTGGCATCTTGTCGGAGGTACTCATCGCTCTAGCCCAGCGGCACGTGCAAGCCCATCTTGAGGCAGGTCAAGGCCACGGAAGTGCGGTAGCGCCGGATATTGTCGTCGCTGCCGAACAGGCGCTCCGTCAGCGCCTCGTACTCGGCCATGCTGCTGGCCGTGATGACCAGCAGGTAATCGGCCTCGCCCGTGATGCCGTAACACTGCTGGATGGCGGGTTCGGCCATGATGCGCGCGCGCATGCCGGCCGTGCGCAGCGGGTGCTCGTCGTGCAGATGCACTTCCACCGTCAAGATCAGCGGGCGGCCCAGGCGGCTGGGCGTCGAGCACGGCCACCTCGCTGCGGATCACGCCGCTCTCGCGCAGGCGGCGGATGCGCCGCTGCACGGCCGGCGCCGACAAATGCACGGCCTGGGCGATTTCGCGCTGCGAGGTCGTGTTATCGCGCTGCAAGATATCGAGGATCGCCAGGTCGAAGGCATCGAGGTCGGGGGAAGGCGTGAGCGAAAGTTGCGTCATGGAGGTCAAAATGCAGTACAAATATCGGAGCAGACACAATAAACTTTCGCTATTCCGATATCAAGCCTTTTATCACCATGCCATTACGCCGCTATTCCTCGTTCATTCCCCTGCTCGCCATCCTCGGCTCCGTCACCGCGCTGGGGCTGGGCACTTCGTGGGCCAAGCACAGCCTGTTCCCGCTGGTCGGTGCGCAAGGCACGACGGCCGTGCGCGTGGGCTTTTCCGCCCTGCTGCTGTTGCTGTTCTGGCGCCCGTGGCGCTGGCAGCTGAGCCGTGCCGACCTGCGCACCGTGGCCCTGTATGGCGCGGCGCTGGGTTTGACCAACCTGTGTTTCTATATGGCGCTGCGCACGATACCGTTCGGCATCGCCGTGGCCATCGAGTTTTCTGGCCCGCTGGCCGTGGCCCTGCTGGCCTCGCGCCGCCCGCTCGACTTCGTCTGGGTGGCCCTGGCCGTGGCGGGACTGGCGCTGCTGTTGCCGCTCGGCCACGACATCAGCAATCTCGATCCCACGGGCGTGCTGTTCGCGCTGGCGGCGGCCGTCTGCTGGGCCTCGTACATCGTCTTCGGCAAGCGCGCCAGCCATCTGCATGCGGGCCATTCGGTATCCCTGGGCCTGACCATGGCCGCGCTGGTGGTGGTGCCCGTGGGCGTGGCGCACAGCGGCGCCGCCCTGCTCTCGCCCGTCGTGCTGGGCGTGGGATTAGGGGTGGCGCTCATTTCCAGCGCGATACCGATTTCGCTGGAAATGGTCGCCCTGAAACGGCTGACGCCGCAAGCGTTCGGCATCATGAGCAGCATGGAGCCGGCCGTGGCCGCCATGCTGGCCTTCATCCTGCTCGACGAACGCCTCGGTGCCGGGCAATGGCTGGCGATTGCCATGATCATGGCCGCCTCCATGGGCAGTTCCTACATGGCGCAACGCCAGAAGCGGGCACCGGCGGCCGCCGTGCATACCTGAACCTCAGTGCGCGGCCGCGCCCGCCACGTGGGACGCCAGCTTGCGGCGCGCCAGCCACGCCAGCGGCAGCAGGGCCAGCAAGGCGGCGGCCACGCCGGCCCACGGCGACGATGCCATCAACTGGCGCGACACCATCAGCGCGCCGAGCATGGAACCGAAGGAAATGCCGAGGTTAAACGCGGAAATGTTCAGGCCCGAAGCGAAATCGACGGCTTGCGGCGTGTAGCGCTCGGCCGTGGCCAGCATGCCCGCCTGCAAGGCAGGCGACAGGCCGAAGGCGAACACGCCCCAGACGAACAGCATCACCGTCATCATCCATGGCGAGCTGATGCTCAAAGCCACGCCCACTTGCGTCACGGCAAGCAACAGCAGCATCGATCGCAAGGCCTTTTGCCAGCCCAGGTGGCTGGTCAGGTAGCCGCCCGCCAGGTTGCCGGCAAAGGTGGCGATGCCGAACACGATCAGCAAGGCGCTGGCCATGGTGGCGGAAAAGCCCGTCACATCCGTGAGGATGGGCGTAATGAACGTGAAGGCGGCAAAGCTGCTGCCGAAGCCGAACGTCGTCACGGCCATCATGGTCAGGATGGGGCCGCTGCCCAGGGCCGCCAACTGCGTCATGGCCTTGCCGCCCTTGCCCTGCTGCAAACCGGCCGGCAGCCAGCGCGCCATGGCGGCCAGGCCCAGCGCGGCCAAAACTACCACGGCAAAGAACGGCAGGCGCCAGCCCATCAGCCCATCAGGTTGCCGAGGAAAGCTGCCCAGCGGCACGCCGATCACCATGGCCAGCGTCAATCCCGCAAACATCACGGAAATCGCCCTGCCCGCCTGCGCCTTGCTGACCAGGCTGGCGGCCACGGTGGCGCCGATGGCAAAGAAGGTGCCGTGCGCCACGGCCGTGATGACCCGTCCCGCCAGCAACAATTCGAACGTGTGGGAAAACGCGGCCAGCAAGTTACCGGCGAGAAAAACGCTCATCAACCCCAGCAAGGCCGCCTTGCGCGGCAGGCGCGACATCAACAGCACCAGCAGCGGCGTGCCGATGGCCAGCGCCAGCGCATACAGGCTGACGAGGGAACCGGCCGATTCGATGGAAATCCGCAAATCTTTCGCAATCGCGGGCAGGATGCCGACGACGATGAATTCGGTGACGCCGATGGCGAAGGCGCCGACGGCCAGCGCCAGCACGCCGGGCGGCATCTTGGTGGATGAAGTGGAAACAGGGGCTGCGGTGGTCATGATGGCTCCAACAAATGGTTCAAGCGGGCCAGTGTATCGGGATAAATACTTTTGATATAGACTCCAATAATGGAAACACCTGTGAAATGGATTCAATAATGGCGCGGCAAGACATCAACCGTTCGTTCGAGATGGCCGTCTTCGTGGCCGTGGTGGAAACGGGGGCTTTTTCCGCCGCCGCGCGCCGCCTGGCCCTGACACCGTCGGCCGTCAGCAAGCTCGTCAATCGTCTGGAAGCGCGGCTCGGCGCCCGCTTGCTGCAGCGCAGCACGCGCCAGCTGCACACGACGCCCGAGGGCGACGCCTTTTTTATCCAGTGCAAGCGCATCCTCGACGATATCGACGGCGCCGAGCGCGAAGCGGCGCAGGGGGCGGCGCCGCGCGGACGCCTGCGCATCAACTGTTTCGTGCCGTTCGGCGTGCGCCATCTGCTGCCCATCCTGCCCGAGTTCGCCCGCCGCTATCCCGACATCGTGCTTGACGTCGTCGTCAGCGACGCCATCGTCGACTTGCTGGAAGACCGCACCGACATCGCCATCCGCACGGGCCAGCTGAAGGCATCGAACCTGGTGGCGCGCAAACTGGGCGAAGACGCGATGGTCGTCGTCGTCGCCTCGCCCGCGTACGCGGCGCGCCACGGCTTGCCGCGCACGCCGCAGGACTTATCCGAACACAATTTGTTGGCCTTCAACTTCCGCTGCCAGAACGAAACCTGGCCCTTCCTCGACGGGAGCGGAGGAACGTTGCAAGTGGCGCCGCAGGGCAATACCTGCGTCAGCGATGGCGAAAGCATGCGCCAGCTGGTGCTGGCGGGCATGGGCCTGGGACGCTTTTCGCGCCAGCACGTGCAGCGCGACATTGCGCAAGGTCAATTGGTGGAAGTGCTGCAGGATTACAATCCGGGCGACAAGGAACTCGTGCACGCCGTCTTCGTGGGTCCGGGCCTGCAAGTGCCGGCCCGGGTGCGCGTGATGCTCGATTATCTGCTGGAAAAAGTGCAGCTGGGCGTACCTTAAGCCAGCGCTTCGTTCAAACGCAAACTCCGGCCTTCATCGAGCATCACTTCGAATTCCGCCGCAGGCACGGCCGGGCTGAACAAATAGCCTTGCAACTGGTCGCAACCCAGTTCGCGCAAGAAACGCATCTGCTCGGCCGTTTCCACCCCTTCGGCAACGATTTCCTGGCGCAGCTGCTGCGCCATGGTGACGATGGCGCGGGCGATGGCGCAATCGTTTTCCTCGAAGGGCAAGCCGACGACGAAGGAGCGGTCGATTTTCAGGGTGCTGATGGGGAATTTCTTCAGGTAGGCCAGGCTGGAATAGCCGGTGCCGAAGTCATCCAGCGCCAGCGCCAGGCCCATGGCCACCAGCTGGTTCATGATGTCGATGACCTTGTCGGCGCCCCGCATCAGCAGGCTTTCCGTGATTTCCAGCATGATCTGCTCGGGCCGCACGCCATAGCGTTCGAGCACGGCCGCTATGCGCGCCGGCAACTGTTCATCGAACTGGCGCGCCGACAGGTTGACGGCGATGGCCGGCATGTGCAGGCCCCGGTCTTCCCAGCTGCGGATCTGCCGGCACGCCTCGTCCAGCACCCAGGTGCCCAATTCCAGAATCAGACTGGTTTCCTCGGCAACGGGAATGAAGACGCCGGGCGAGACCATGCCGCGCATCGGATGCTTCCAGCGCAGCAAGGCTTCCGCGCCCACGATGCGTCCGCTGGCCAGGCTCACTTTCGGCTGGTAATGCAGTTCCAGCTCCTTGTCGCCCAGGGCCAATCGCATTTCGCTTTCCAGGCGCAAATGTTCCTTGGCCCGCCGGTTCATGTCTTCGCGGTAAAACAGGAAGGTCGATTCGATGGTCTGCCCCGCCTTGGCCACGGCCACGTCGGCAAAGCGGAACAGGGCCGGCGCTTCCAGGCCGTCTTCCGGATACACGGTGATGCCGATGCTGGCGCCCACGTGCAGCGCGTGCGCATCGATATTGATGGGCGCTTCCAGCAGGTTGAGCAGCTTTTGCGCCACGTTGGCCGCGTGTTCGCGCTTTTCGATGTGCAGCAGGGCCACGACGAATTTGCTGTTGTCGACGCGCGCCAGGATATCGGCGTCGCGCAGGGCGCCGCGGAACAGCTGGCCGATGGCGATCACCAGCTGGTCGCCCACTTCATGGCCCAGGGTGTCACTGATGGAACCGATGCGGCTGATGTCGATGACCATCAGCGCGCCATGCGAGCCCTGGCGCTTCGCCTCGGCCAGTCCCTGGTCGACCAGCTGGTTCAGCAGGCAGCGGTTGGGCAAGCCCGTCAGGCTGTCGTAGTTGGCCATGCGCTGCATGCGCGCTTCCGCATCCTTGTGCACCGAGATATCGGAAAACAGGGAAAACACGTGGCTGATCTCGCCATACTCGTCGCGCACGACGCTGATGGTGACGTCTTGCGGGAACAGTTCGCCATTCTTGCGCTTGCCGATGATTTCGCCGCGCCAGGAACCGTGGCCGCGCATGGCGGCGCGCACTTTGGCGCGGAAATCGGGATCGTGCACGCCCGAACGCAGCAAGTCCGGCGTGCGGCCGATGGCTTCAGCCGGCGAATAGCCGGTGATGCGGGAAAATGAACTGTTGATGGAGACGATGCGCTCTTCCGCGTCCGTGATCAGCACGGCTTGCTCGCTATCTTCGATGATGCGCGCGTGCAACCTTACCTTGTCGACGTCGGACAGCGGCTCGCTCAGCGCCGACAGGCGCACGGCCATGCCGCAGCCCTTGCCCGCCTGGTCGTGGATCACGTGGCGGTGCATGCGCAGCCACGTCACCATGCCCGACTTCTTGCGCCGGCGCACATCGGTGGCCACGTCGCCCTGCGTGAAATGCAGCTCCAGCACGCTCGCTTCCGCGTCGTCTTCGGGATACAAAAACAGGATGTGCTGGCCCAGGGCTTCCAGTTCGGAATAGCCGAACATCTGTTCGGCGCCATGGTTCCAGCCGATCAAAAAGCCGTCGGGGTCGATTTCCAGCAAGGCATCGGGCGGCGCCACGCGCACCACGGGGCGGCTGGCGCCGCGCAGCCGTTCCAGCTCTTCCTGCAGCCGCGCCAGGGTGGCGGCCTGCTGCGGCCCCGCCTGTTCACGGGCATCCTGGGCCAGGCGCAGGCACAGCGCAACCTTCGCCTCAAGCATGGCTACCCCACGCTTGGGCCAGGTCGGGGGAAGGTATCAGGGGCGCTGCAGTGTGTGTAATCATCAAAATCCCACTATGGGGCATGGAGGTCGGGCGGGAAATACTGTGAATATGGTAACTTAAAAATGTTGGCGTATGTCAACATTTTAAGGCCTACGCCGAATGGCCAGGCAGATGCTGCGCCAGGCGGGCAAACACGTCCGGTTCGCGCATGCGCGCCATCCACCAGCGCAGCGCGGCGCCATCCTCGCCCACGCGCCAGGCCAGGTAAAACGTTTCCGACGGTTTCGGCTCTTCCACGGCCTTTTCCACCAGCAAGCCACGCGCGATGGCGGCGCGCGCGCACGGCCCCGGCAGGAAGCCAAAGCCCAGCCCCAGCACCTGATAATCGAACTTGACCTGCATGTTGGGCACGCTCAAGGCATCTTGTCCCAGCAGCAACCCCACCGTGCGCGGCGCCATCTGGCGCGCCGAATCGGCCACCACCACGGCCCGGTGCTGCTGCAGGTGGCCGCGCGACAGGGGTTCCGGCACCTGCGCCAGCGGATGCGTGGGCGCCACGGTGAAGACGAAGTCGAGCATGCCGATCGGCTGCGCGATATAGCCGCCGCCGGCCGGCCCGTCGCCGGGCGCGCCCACCAGCAAGTCGGCCCTGCGGTCCAGCAGCGCTTCCCAGGTGCCCGACAGGGTGTCTTGCGACAGGCGCAAGCGCGTCTGTTGCGCCACGTCATAGAAGGCGCGCACGTCATCGGCCAGCGCCACGGCGGAAAACATGGAATCGATGCCGATGGACAATTCCGTTTCCCAGCCGGAAGCCACGCGGCGCACGCGGTGTTCGAGGTCCTGCGCCGCCTTCAGCAGATACCTGCCCTCTTTCAGCAATTCCTGGCCGGCCGCCGTCAGCATGACTTTCGGGCCATTGCGCTGGAACACCTGCACGCCCAGGTCGTCTTCCAGCTTGGCCACCGTATAGGAAATGGTGGACGGTACTTTATGCAACTCCTTGCCGGCCGACGAGAACGATCCGCGGCGGTCGATGGCGTCGACGATTTGCAGGGCTTCCAGGCTCAGTCTTAACATTCGATTTTTTCGATCATAGCTCGGTAGATTTTCCGTTTTTCTTTCTCGGCTGGGCGCCCTATACTTTCTCCATCGTACAGCGACGGGCAGATCAGGCGCCACGGCAACTGCCAGGCAACGGCCCTTCGAAATTATCGCACATTAACCTTTAAAAACGGAGTCCACCATGTTACAGATTCGTCATAGCGAAGAACGCGGCGCCGCCAACCACGGCTGGCTCAATTCCCACCACAGCTTTTCCTTCGGCAGCTATCACGATCCGCTGCACATGGGCTTTGGCCCCTTGCTGGTGATCAATGAAGACCGGGTCACGCCAGGCCAGGGTTTCGGCACGCACGGCCACCGCGACATGGAAATCATTTCGTATGTGCTCGACGGCGCGCTCGAACACAAGGACAGCATGGGCACCGGTTCCGTGCTGCACTACGGCGATGTGCAGCGCATGAGCGCCGGCAGCGGCGTGCGCCACAGCGAGTTCAACCACTCGGCGACGGATGGCTTGCACTTCCTGCAGATCTGGATCCAGCCGAACGTGACGGGCATTGCGCCCAGCTATGAAGAGAAACACTTCACGCCGGAAAGCAAACGGGGCAAGCTGCGTTTGATCGCTTCGTCCGACGGCCGCCAGGGTTCCGTGCTGATCCACCAGAATGCGGCCATCTACGCCAGCATCCTGCAGGAAGGAGAACAGGCCGAACATGCGCTGGAAGAAGGCCGCCTTGCCTATGTGCACCTGATTCGCGGCAGCCTGGTCGTCAACGGCACGCCCTTGAAAGCGGGCGATGCGCTGAAATTGACGCAGGAAGCGGCCGTGATCATTACCCAGCCGGAAGACGCGGAATTCCTGCTGTTCGATTTGCCTAAATGATGGTGGCTGGCCATCTTCAGCGCGGCTTTCGCCAGACCAAGTGAGGCCAAGGCAGCCTGACCGGACGGGCCCGTCATGGACGCGGCCCGCACGGCCGGCAGCCTGTCACCGTTTTGTCATCAAGCTGACATGGCGCTGTCACATTCGACAACTATCATGCGGTTGCCTTTAAATCACGCAACCACAGGACATCGCAGCCCATGAACAAGCCCAACGATCTGGCCATCCGCGCCACCGATCTGAACGACATTGACAGCAACGCGTCCCACGACAACCATTTCAACAGCATCCTGAACGCCCGCCTGAGCCGCCGCAACTGGCTGCGCGGCAGCGCCGTCACGGCCGCTACCGCCGTCATGGGTTCGATGGGCCTGTCCGCTTGCGGCGGCGGCAGCGATGCGGCCGCCGTCACGCCAACGCCGACGCCGACGCCGACGCCCGAAAAACTGCTGGCCTTCACGGCCGTGCCAAAAAGCCTGGCCGACGTCGTGTCGGTGCCGGCCGGCTACACGGCCACCGCCCTGTATGCGCTGGGCGACTCGCTGCGCGCGGCCACGCCAGCCTACAAGAACGACGGCAGCGATACCGATTTCGACAACCGCGCCGGCGACCACCACGACGGCATGGAATACTACGGCCTGTCCGCCGCCGGCGCGCCGCTGGCATCCGGCGCCGAACGGGGCTTGCTGGCGATGAACCACGAAGCGACCACCGACGAAAAACTGTCCTCGCACTTCCTGCACGTGAATGGCGGCACCACCACGCTGCCGCGCCCCGCCGCCGAAGTCGACAAGGAAGTGGCCGTCCATGGCCTGAGCGTGGTGGAAGTCAAGAAGACGGGCAGCGCCTGGGCCACCGTCAACGATTCCGCCTTCAACCGCCGCGTCACGCCGCTGACGGATATCGAGCTTGCCGGCCCCGTGCGCGGCAACGCCCTCGTGGTGACCAAGTACTCGCCGACCGGCACCAAGACGCGCGGCACCATCAACAACTGCGGCACGGGCAAGTCGCCATGGGGCAGCTACCTGTCCGGCGAAGAAAACTGGGCCGGCTACTTCACGCGCTCGGCCACCGACAACGCCGCGCGCGGCGACAAGTCCGTGGTGTCGCTGAACCGCTATGGCCGCAGCCAGGGCGGCGCCTCGCGCCACGGCTGGGAAACAGGCGGCAGCGACGACAAGTACGCGCGCTGGAACCTGAGCAAGACCGGCGCATCGGCCGATGGCAGCGACGACTACCGCAATGAGCTGAACGGCATGGGCTACATCGTCGAGATGGACCCGTACGACAAAACCAAGGCGATCCGCAAGCGCACGGCGCTGGGCCGCTACGCGCACGAAAGCGCCGCCTTCAGCGTGCCGGCCGTGGGCCAGCAGCTGGCCGTCTACATGGGCGACGATTCGCGCAACGAATACATCTACAAATTCGTCACGGCCGCCGTCTGGGCCGCCGCGGACGCCAACCCGGCCGACCGCATCGCCACGGGCGACAAATACCTCGATTCGGGCAAGCTGTACGTGGCCAAGCTGGCCGCCGACGGCACCGGCCAGTGGATCGAGCTGGCCCTGTCGAACGCGCTGATCCAGGCGTACGGCGCCTACAAGTTCGCCGACCTGGCCGACGTGCTGGTCAACGCCCGCCTGGCGGCCGACGCCGTGGGCGCAACAAAAATGGACCGCCCGGAATGGTGCTCGGTCAACCCGGCCAACGGCGAGATCTATTACACGCTGACCAACAACTCGAACCGCACCGTCAATCCGAGCGGCTCGTCGCAGCTGGCGCCGGACGGCGGCAACCCGCGCGCCTACACGGACATGAAGGGCAGCAGCGCGCAAAACGGCAATCCGAATGGCCATATCATCCGCTTCAAGGAAGGCACGGGCGCGGCGGCAGCCACCAGCTTTACCTGGGATGTCTACCTGTTCGGCGCCGAGAGCGGCGCCGACGCCAGCAAGATCAACCTGTCGAACCTGACGGCCGACCAGGATTTCTCGAGCCCGGATGGCCTCGCCTTCAGCCCCTACACGGGCATCTGCTGGATCCAGACCGACGATGGCGCGTACACGGACGTGACCAACTGCATGATGCTGGCCGCCATCCCCGGCAAGGTCGGCGACGGCGCCAAGTCCACCCTGAACTACGCCACGGCGGCCGGCGGCAACCTGGCCGTCGACACCTTCATCGGCAAGAAACCCACGGCCGACACGCTCAAGCGCTTCCTGGTGGGGCCGGTCGGCTCGGAAATCACGGGCATCAGCGAAACGCCGGACGGCAAGACCATGTTCATCAACATCCAGCATCCGGGCGAAAACACCAAGCTGGAAAATATCGGCGATCCGTCCAAATACACGAGCCAGTGGCCGGCCAACGCCGGCTATGGGACTGGCAAGCGCCCCGCTCGGCCACCATCGTAATCACCAAGAACGATGGCGGACGCATCGGCAGCTGACGTCCCGTGCCTGCTGGCGGCGGCATCCGCCAGGCAAAGCCAGCCATCCATCCACCTTGTAAAAGGAGGAAGTGCCCCTAAGTAAGGTTCATCACCAGACATTGCAACGACCGAAAGGCAGCCGGGGAAAAACGTTTCCCTGCTTTTTGGTATGATGGCAAGGCGCGCCGGCACCGGAGTGGTGTCGCGCGCCTTTTATTTTTGATAATTACTTATATGAGCACAACCATGCAAAGCGGCGCAGACCTCCTGGCGACAGGCGAATTGGATTACACGACTTCCTGCGCACTGCCGACGCCGTGGGCCCAGTTCACCCTGCACGCCTTTGTCGAGCACGCCACGGGCAAGGAACACCTGGCCATGGTGCTGGGCGATATCGGCAACGGCGAGCCGGTGCTGGCGCGCGTGCATTCCGAGTGCCTGACGGGCGACGTGCTGTTTTCCAGCGCTGCGACTGCGGCGCCCAGCTCGAAGGCGCCTTGAAACGCATCGCCGAGGAAGGCCGCGGCATCTTGCTGTACCTGCGCCAGGAAGGACGCGGCATCGGCCTGATCAACAAGATCCGCGCCTACCGCCTGCAAGAGGCGGGCGCCGACACGGTACAGGCGAATGAACAGCTGGGCTTCAAGGCCGACGCGCGCAACTACACCTTGTGCAAGCCCATGTTTGCGCAATTCGGCATCGACAGCCTGCGCTTGATGACGAACAACCCGCGCAAGATCGCCGCCATGGAAGCGCTGGGCATCACGGTGGCCGAACGCGTGCCGCTGCTGGTCAACCGCAACGCCTTCAACCAGCATTACCTGAATACCAAGCAAAGCAAGCTGGGCCACATGATGACGCCGGAAACGGCGCCGGCGCTGGAAGACGGCGCCCTATAATTGCCCGGCCGGCGCGCAGCGGCGCGCCCTCTGGGCGCCAGCGTCGCTCCTGCTCACGCACAAAGGATGCATGAAATTATCTAACTTCGCCTGCTTGCTGGCCAGCCTGTGCGCTGCCGCAGGCGCCCACGCGGCCCCCGCCGCTGCGACTCCTCCTGTAAAACCGCCGCCGGCCACCGCCGCGCCCGCCGCCACCGAACATGCGTCCCTGCCGCCGCCCTCGTCCGCCGCGCAAAAACTGTACACGGCCGCGCGCGCCGATATTTTGCAAGTGCGCGTGCTGCTGAAAAACGGCCGCACGCAATCGTCGGTCGGCTCAGGCTTCTTGATCGGCACGGGCAACCTGGTAGTGAGCAACTATCACGTCGTGTCGCAATTCGCCCTCGACCCGGACACCTATGTGGGCGAATGGGTCGACACCAGCGGCCAGCGGGGCAATGTGGAATTGCTGGCCGTCGACGTGCTGCACGACCTGGCCGTGCTGCGCGTGAACCGCCATGGCACGGGCTTTTTCAAGATGCCGGAGCCGCTGGCACCGCTGACCCAGGGCCAGTACCTGTATTCGATGGGCAATCCGCTGGACCTGGGCTTCGCCATTTCGGAAGGGTCGTACAACGGCGTCGTCACGCGCAGCTTCTACGACCAGCTGATGTTTACGGGACCGATCAATTCCGGCATGAGCGGCGGCCCCAGCGTCACGGCGAATGGCGACGTCGCCGGCGTGAACGTGTCGAAACGCCTCGACGGCGAACTCGTCAGTTTTCTCGTGCCGGCCCGCTATGCGCAGCAATTGCTGGCCAGGGTGGCGCAGCAAGGCAAGCCGCCGAAGGACTTCAAGCCGCTGGTGACGGCGCAGCTGCTGGCGCACCAGGACGTCATGCTGGCGCGCCTGCTCGACACGCCGCTGAGCTTGAAAGCCATGGGGCCGTACCGCGTGCCCGTGCGCGAGTCGGACCAGATGCGCTGCTGGGGCCGCTCCAACGTCAAGTCCGACAAGCCCTACATGCTCGACAACACGAGTTGCGCCATGGAATCGGCCATCTTCATTTCCGGCGCCCTGCAGACGGGGCAAGTGTCGATGCGCCACGAATTCTTGCGCAGCAGCGAACTGGGCGCCCTGCGCTTCTCCGAGCTGGCCAGCGCCTCGTTCAAGAATGAAAGTTTCGGCAGCTACAAGAGTGCGCACCTGACAGGGCCCCATTGCACCGAACAGTTCGTCAAGAACGCCACCCTGCCCCTGCGCGCCGTCCTGTGCGTGCGCGCCTACCGCAAGTTTACGGGACTGTACGACTTTGCCCTGCTGGCGGCCAGCACCGATGAGCCACTCATGAGCCTGCAAAGCCGCATCGACGCGCGCGGCGTGTCCTACGCCAACGGCATGCGCGTCACGCGCACCTTCCTCGAAGCGCTGTCGCGGGAAAGCAGCCGCAAGCCATGAAGCCTCCCTATTACATCGAAGTCCTCGCCGAGAATGGCGAGGTACGGCAGCGCCAGCGGATGGAATCCCTGCCGATCCACATCGGCCGCGGCTACGACAACGACTTCATCCTCGACGACGCGCATACGGCGGCCCGGCACGCCATCGTCGAGGACGACGGCGCGGGCGGCCTGCTGCTGCGCGACCTGGGCAGCCAGAATGGCGTGGTCCACCGGGGCCAGCGCCAACTGCACGTGGCCTTGAGCGGCAACAGCATCGTGCGCCTGGGCCACACGCGCCTGCGCGTGCGCGCCAGCGACCATCCGGTGGCGCCTGAACTGGGCGATACCACCAGACATGACTGGGAAGGCTTGCGCCCCGCCGTCGCCGGCCTGGCCATGATCGGCGCCTCCGCCGCCTTCAGCAACTGGCTCAGCGATGCGGAAGCCTTCGACCCGATTTCCTACCTGATGATCATCGCCTACGCGCTGGCAGGCGGCCTCGTGTGGGCATCGATCTGGGCCGTGGCAAACCGCCTGTTCGGCCACGTGGCGCGCTTCGGCCGCCACCTGTTCATCATCGGCTGCGGCTTGCTGGCCATGGAAGTGTGGGAACTGGCAAGCAATGTGACGGCGTATGCATTCTCGCTGGAAGTGCTGACGCGCTACGGACGCCATATGTTCATCGTCATTGTATGCGCGATGATCTACTACCATTTGTGCACGATCAAACCGCAGCATCCGCGCCGCTTCGGCCTCGTTGCCGTCGTGCTGGCCATCCTTGGCTCGACCCTGATTTTACTGAGCAACCTGCAGATCAGCGGCCGCCTGGCCGACGAGGCCTACATGTCGGCGATCTACCCGCCTGCCCTGCGCCTGAGCCCGGATCACACGACGGACGCCTTCTTCCGCGGTGCGGCAGGCCTGCAGCGCGCCGTCGACGCCGAACGGGGCAAGGCGGCCAAGGGGGCCGACGAAGACGAGGACAACGGCGATTGAACCGCTATCATGCAAAAAGCCCGCCGTGTCCTGACAGACCGGCGGGCTTTTTTACGTGCGCCGCGAAGGGCGCAGAATACTGCCAGAACTCGTGCTTAAAACTTGTCGTCCTGTTTGTGGCGCGCCGTGAAGCCCAGCAAGCCCAGGCCGATCAGCAGCATGGCGTAGATGGTTGGTTCCGACACTTCCGACACCAGGCCGTCGGTGCCGGCAATGCTGGACGGATGGTTGCCAGCCGCCTTGAATTGCACTTGCTGGCCACCATCGCAGCAGTTTTCCAGTTCGAAGAGGCGCAAAGTGTGGCTATCGACCAGCAAGGACCTCGAGGCGCTGAGGAACTGGCTGCCATTATCGCTGGCAGCGCCCGCCGCACCATAGGCGGCGGAATCGTGCGCGCCAGCGTTCCAGTAGCCGGTGGACAAGGGGATGGTGCTGGCGTTCGCATTGGCAAACACAGCGGCAACGATCAGGAACAAGGCGATTCTGGGCAAGTTTTTCATGATGGTCTCCAATCAGTATTCAACGGGCGCAACAGGCGTGAGGGCGCTTGAGCTGAATACACGCTGCATTGTGGCGTGTCGGCGTAGCGCAGGAAGTGCAAGGATGAGCGGTCGGGGACGTGGCTGCCGCAAAACATCGCGGACTTGCGGCGTGCCATGGCGGCACTGCAAGCGTCCTGGAAAGGGTTCGGGTTCCCGGGACAAAACCAGACAGTTGACGGGTCAGGTGAAACGTTGAATCTATTTTATCTTAAATTCCCTGGAAGAAAAGTATTTTTCTTTTAGTCATGTAAGATACTTTTATGGCAAGCAGGCAAAAACAGGCTCGACAGCCCTGCCTGCACGGGCATGGGGCCCCTTGCTCGGTAGCCGGAGGTGTCGCGCAAGCACCACAAGCGTGCGCGGCAGTGTCGCATCTTGCGCATTTCTTTTCGCACGCCGCTGCACCACGGGGCGAAACAGCGTGGCAAAATGTAGTCACGCTGCTATCTATCCGAACAGGGGGAAAGAGGAATGGTCGACCTGGAAGAACTACGCTATCTGGCACTGTCGTTTCCCGACACCACCGAGGAAGATCACCACGACCGTCCAGCCTTCCGCGTGGGCGGGAAGATCTTTGCCACCCTGCCCGACGACGAGCACATCAACGTGCTGCTCGATGCGGAAGCGGCGCATATCGCCACCGTCATCACGCCCTCCGGCTGCGAAAAACTGTGGTGGGGCGAACGCCTGGCCGGCATCACGGTGTGCCTGGCCGATGCCGAGCTGGACATGCTGGCCGCCGCCCTGACGGCCGCCTGGCGGCGCAAGGCGCCGAGCGACCTGGCCAAGACCATCTCGCCGACGGGGTAGTTACATCGGTAGCTACATTGGCCAATTGCGCAGCAGCAAGCCCACCATTTGCTGCAATTGCTCGCGCGATACGCCCGCCGCCGCCTGGATGGCCATGCCCTGCGACAAGGTCACGACGAAGCGCGCCTGCTGCTCCGGGCAGGAATCGGGCGGCAAATCCCCCTCCTCCTTCGCGCGCCGCAAACGGTCGCGCAGCTTGATTTCACCGCGCAGCCGGCGCGCAAACAATTCATCGCGGATCGGCAAGGCATCGTCGCTGCACGCCAGCGCCGCATTCACGCCCATGCAGCCGTGCGGGCCGTCCGGCATGGTTTGCGCGTCGACATACTGCGTCAGCAAGGCTTCCACCACCTGGCGCGCCGTCGGCTGTTCCAGCGCGGCATCGAAAAAGCGCATGCGCGTATCGCTGTAGCGCTCGAGCGCCTTGTGGAACAGCTGCTCCTTGTTACCGAAGACGGCATACAGGCTGGGCCGGTTCATGCCCATGGCTTTCGTCAATTCCGGCAAGGAACTGCCTTCATAGCCTTTTTCCCAGAATACCTTCATGGCGCAATCGAGCGCTTCGTCCGCATCGAAGGTGCGCGGCCGGCCCGTTTTCGCCTTGCCCTCTTGCTCTTTTTTATCTTGTTTCATACCGTTCGGTAAAAAATTATTGACAACACTGTCTGCCTGCCCTGATTATATACCGACCGGTTAAAAACCTCCCGGCTTTTCAGGAACCTCACATGCAAACACTTTCCAACGCTACTGGCGACGATACCACCGTGGCGCCCTGGCTGGCGGTATTATCCGTCTCGGCATCGGCGCCTTTGCCCTCGTCACTTCCGAATTCCTGCCCGTCGGCCTGCTGCCCGCGATGGCGGCCGAACTGGCCATCAGCAAGGGCCAGGCGGGGCTGATGATCACCACGCCCGGCATCGTCGCCGCGTTCGCCGCCATCTTCGTCACCGTCGGCTCGGGCCGCCTGGACCGCCGCATCGTGCTGCTGGCCCTGACGGCCCTGCTGGTCGCCTCGAACCTGCTGGTGGCGCTGGCGCCGTCGTATGGCTGGATCTTGCTGGGGCGCGCCCTGCTGGGCGTGGGCGTGGGCGGTTTCTGGGCCATCGGCAGCGCCATCGGCCCGCGCCTGGTGGCGCCGCAGCATGCGTCGCGCGCCATGTCCATCATCTTCGCCGGCGTCTCGCTGGGCACGGTGGCGGGCGTGCCGGCCGGCGCGCTGGTGGGCGAGCTGGTGGGCTGGCGCGTGGCCTTCGGCGCGGCCAGCGCCATTGCCGTGCTGGTCTTCATCGGCCAGCGTTGCTGCTGCCCAGGCTGCCGCCGACGCAGGCCATCCGCCTGCGCCAGTTGCCGATGATCTTCGGCATCCGCAAGGCCAGGCTGGGCCTGATCGCCACGGCCATGCTGTTCACGGGCCAGTTCGCCGCCTACACGTATATCGCGCCCTTCCTCACGCAGATCTCGCACCTGGCGGCCGGCACGGTCAGCGCCATGCTGCTCGTGTACGGCGCTGCCGGCTTTATCGGCAACCTGGTGGGCGGCTGGGCCGCCGGCCGCTACGAACGGGCCGCGCTGATGGCGACGGGCGCCGTGCTGGGCGTGTCCACGCTGGCGCTGGCCGCGCTGGGCAGCCATGCGCCGACGGCGATGCTGCTGGTGGCCGTCTGGGGTTTCGGTTTCGGCGCCATGCCGATTGCCGTGCAGACGTGGATGTTCAAGGCGGCGCCGGAACTGATGGAAGGCAGCAGCGCCCTGTTTGTTGCCATCGTACAAGTATCGCTGGCGTCGGGCGCCTTGCGGGTGGGCGGCATGGCCGTCGACCGGCTGGGCGTATCGAGCGCGATGGTGGTGGGCGGCGCGTTCGCCCTCGCCTGCGCGCTGACAATCGCGCTCTTCGGCAAGCCGCGCGCCAGCGCCAAGGCCGGCGCGGCCTGCATCGCCTCGTAGGTATCAGATGCGGCCGCGGCGGAATTCTCCGAGGAATTTCGTCACTTCGGCCGGCGTCATCACCACGTCCGCGTCGCCGTGATACGCATACAGGAAAGGCGTGCCGCCCAGGCGGTCCGTCAGCTTGGCAAAGAGTAAAAAGCGGCTGCCCAGCGGGTAGCGCTGCAAGTCCGACAGGCGGCGCGAGCACTGCACCGCCAGTTCCGGCGAAAAAGCCTGGCCCGGCACGGGGCGGATTTCCACGCGGCCGTGTATGTCGCGCGATTCGACGGCAACGTGCCGGTATGCATAAGTATCACGGGCCATGCCGCCACCTTGAATGAAGTAAAGGCGCCATCTTAAGCGAAGATGGCGCTGCCCGTGCTACTGCGGCACGATGCGCAGCAAACGGCCATTGTCTTCGTCCGTCAGCGCATACAGGTAGCCGTCCGGCCCCTGGCGCACGTCGCGCACGCGCGCGCCGATGGCCAGGCGGTCCTGCCCCGTCACCTTGCCATTCGCATCGACGGCGATGCGGCGGATATCCTTGGCCGCCAGGCCGCCGCTGAAGATGCTGCCGCGCCAGGCGGCAATCTTGTCGCCCGTGTAGACGGCCAGCCCCGACGGGGCCGGCGACGGCACCCAGGCCACGCTCGGGTTGAGCATGCCCGCCACCTCATGCTTGCCGACGGGTTCATGCGTCGTATAGTCGGCGCCATAGCTTTGCAAGGGCCAGCCGTAGTTGCCGCCCGCCACCACCAGGTTCAGCTCGTCGCCGCCGTATGGCCCGTGTTCCGTGGCCCATACGCGGCCGGAAACGGGGTCGAGCGCCAGTCCCTGCACGTTGCGGTGGCCATACGACCAGATTTCCGGCAAGGCGCCCCTGGCGGCCAGCGGATTGCCGGGCGCCGGCTTGCCGTCGTCCGTCAGGCGCAGGATGGAGCCCTGGTGCGTGGCCAGGTTTTGCGCCTGCTCGCGCGCCAGGCGGTCGCCTATGCGCAGCGGCGGATTGCCGCCGTCGGCCACGCTCATCAGCAAAGTGCCGTCCGGCAGCCACAGCAGGCGCGAACCGAAGTGCTGGCCGCCGCTCTTGTCGGTCGCCACCTTGAAGAGGGTCTGGATACCCGTCACCTTCTTGCCATCGAACACGCCCCGCACCAGGGTCGTGCGATTGGCGTCATTGTTGCCCGTGGACACCGTCATGTACACGCGCGGATGCGGCTTGCCCGCATCCTGCGGGTGCAGCACGATATCGAGCAAGCCGCCCTGCCCGCCCGTAAACACCTTGGGCATGCCCTCCAGCGCCACATCCTCGAATTTCTTGCCGTTCAGCAAATGCAAGGTGCCCTGCTTGCTGGTGACGAGCGCGCGCCCCTCGCCCAGCCAGGCGATGCCCCACGGCTGGCGCACGCCCTGCGCGACGGTCTCGGCCTTCCAACCCTGTCTGGCGGCGGGCGGCTCGCCCGTGGCTGGCAGTTCGGCCCAGGCCGCTGGCGCGGCAGTCAATGCCAGGGCAAGCAAGATGCTGCTACGGCGTAACTGGAACATGGCTACTCCTGTCGGTGGTCGATCAATGGTTGGCTACTCAGGCCCGCAGCAGCAAGGCCACGGCTTCGGCCGCGATGCCCTCTTCCCGGCCCAGGTAGCCCAGCTTTTCATTCGTCTTGGCCTTGATGTTGACCTGGCCCACGGTCACGCCCAGGTCTTCGGCCACGTTGGCGCACATGGCGGCGATGTGCGGCGCCATTTTCGGACGCTGGGCGATGATGGTGGCGTCGATATTGCCGATGATATAACCGGTCGCCTGCACGCGGCGCACGGCTTCGCGCAGCAGGGTGCGCGAATCGGCACCCTTGAATTGCGCATCCGTGTCGGGAAGTGGCGGCCGATGTCGCCCAGCGCGGCGGCGCCGAAGATGGCGTCCGTAATCGCGTGCAGCAGCACGTCCGCGTCGGAGTGGCCGAGCAAGCCCAGGTGATGGGGGATTTTCACGCCGCCGATGATCAGGTCGCGGTGCTCCACCAGCGCGTGGCAGTCATAGCCCTGGCCGATGCGGAAAGGCAGTACGGGTGTCGTTGTGTTCATGCAGGTCTCTTTCAAATGCGGGGATTAGCCAGGTACAGCTCGGCCGTGTGTATGTCGCGCGGCAAGGTCACCTTCAGGTTGCGCGGGTGGCCTTCGACCAGTTTCGGCGCCAGGCCCAGCGCTTCGATGGCGCTGGCGTCGTCCGTGATTGCCTGCGGATCGGGCGCTTCGGACAAGGCCCGGTGCAGCAGCGCATAGCTGAACATTTGCGGCGTCTGCGCCAGCCACAGGCCGTCGCGCGGCACCGTCTGCGCCGACAGGCTGCCCGGCCCGGCCCGCTTGACGGTGTCGACCACGGGCAAGGCCAGCAAGCCGCCGGCCGGGTGTTCGCCGACTTCGGTAATCAGTTTTGCGATCAGCGCCGGCGTCAGGCCGGGACGGGCCGCGTCGTGCACCAGCATCTGGTCATGTGCGGCCAGGCTGCCGTGCAAGGCTTGCAGGGCGTTCAATATCGTCTCCATGCGCGTGGCGCCGCCGCAGCGCAGCACAGTGACGCCCTGCTCCGGCAAGACCGTGTCAATCACGCCATCCTCCGCGCTGACGACGATGTACGTATGCGCGATCAGGGGGCTGGCGAGAAAGGCGTCGAGCGCGTGGCGCAGCATGGGCTTGCCGGCGATCGGTAAATATTGCTTGGGACTGCCCGCCTCCATGCGCGCACCCACGCCGGCGGCGGGGATCAGCGCAAAGTAGCGGATGGTGTTCGGTGCTGCTGTCATGCCATTCCTTGTCTAGTTGGCCGGCGCGGCCTTGCCTGCCAGGATGTTCTGGATTTCGCCCTTGCACGCCTTGCCCAGGCGCGCATATTCTTGCGGAGAATCAATGGCGGCCTGCAAGGCTTCCACCTTGCGCATTTCCGCCTTGATATACGGCAACCAGCCCGTATCGATTTCGCGCGCCAGTGCCGCCTTGGCCGTGCCGCTGGGCGCATACAGGGGCCGCGCCTCGAAGCGTTTGTCCAGCGCGGCGCGCACGGTCTTTTCCACGCGCGGCAAATGTTCCATATAGGTCTTCATGTGCCGCAGCTCGTGCGCAAGTATCTCATCATACGCGCACGTGCCGGGGGCAAACTCGCGGCCGATGTAGATCACCACGGGCGCATACGTCAGGCTCACGGTAATTTGCGGCGCCACGCATTCATAGCCGCTGGCCGGGTCTTGCAGCATGGGGCCGGCCAGGGCGATGGCCACGCGCGAATCCGTCTTGGTCAAGCCCAGCACCCAGGTGTTCGCGCGCGCCGTGCCCTTCATCACCGTCAGCGCCTTGTACGGCAAGTGCGTGTCGATGCTGTAGCCGTTCTGCTGCGCCGTCAGCACGGACACCGTCTTGCTGATCGTGTCTTCGCAACGCACCTGGAACGGCGTGCGCGCCTGCGCCTGCGCACCCCAGGTGACACAGGCGAGCAGCAGAAAAAGCGCCGTGCGCATGCGCTGGATCAAGCCGGCTGCCAGGCGCCGCTGGTAATCTTGTCGAGCCAGAAGATGCCGATGACGGTTTTCACGTCCGTGATCGTGCCATCCCTGACCCAGTCGAGCAGCTGCGGCACGGTGGCCGTAAACGTTTCGAGGAATTCGCCCTCGTCGAGCTGGCGTTCGCCGGCCACGAGTCCCTGCGCCAAAAACAGTTCCAGGTGCTCGTCGGAATACGCGATGGCGTTGTGGATGGTGGAAACGAATTGCCAGTCGGTCGCCGTGTAGCCCGTCTCTTCCAGCAGTTCGCGCTGGGCGCAAGCCAGGTGGGACTCGCCCGCATCGATCTTGCCGGCCGGGAACTCAATGAACACGCGATCGAGCGGATAGCGGTACTGGCGCTCCATCAGCACCGTGCCATCGTCGAGCAGGGGCAGGATGACGACGGCGCCCGGATGCAGGATGAATTCGCGCACCGTCATCTTGCCGTCCGGCAGCGCAACACGGTCGCGCTGCACGCGCAGGAAGCCGCCCTGGTAGACGAGCTCGCCGTCCACCTTGGTCTCAGTTAAATTCGTATCCATGCGTTCAGTATCCATACGTTGATTATGCTCAATAAAAAAAAAACGGCGCCAGAGGCGCCGCTTTCGGAGGATGGTGCCTAACGGCGTTTACGCAGATAACGAGTCACAAAACCTGGGAAGGCCAGCACCAGGAACAGGCATCCCGTGATGGCATAGAACTCCCACGTCTGCGGAAAACCGTTGCCGATGCGCGCTTCGAGCGCGAATGCCGCGGCGCCGACGATGAAGTACAGAATCACCATCTCCAGCAGGCGCAGCGCCAGCGGCTTGCGCCAGCCTTTGCCCCCGTCTGCCTGCGCCGCCTTTTTCAGCGGCACGGCGGCAAACAGTTTCTCGTTCAGGAAAGGCAGGTTGGCGCCCACAATGCCCAGGGCGATCACCAGCCAGCTCGAAGCGGTCACATCCATCGGTCAGGACGCCAGGGTCTTGGTGATGGCCGTCGCGCAGGCAGCCAGGATGCTGTTAGGCATCACACCGAGGGCCAGGACGAACACGCCGTTCAGGGCCAGCACGACGCGCATGTCGCCATGCACGACCAGCGCATTGCTGTCGCTCGGCTCGTCGAACCACATCATCTTGACGACGCGCAGGTAGTAGAAGGCGCCGATCAGCGAGAACAGCACGGCGGCGATGGTCAGCCACAGCTGGCCCGTGGCCAGCACCGATGCCAGCACCGAGTACTTGGCCATGAAGCCCATCAGCGGCGGCACGCCGGCCAGCGAGAACATGAACAGGGTCATCACCAGCGCGAAGATCGGGCTGCGTTTGCCCAGGCCCTTGAAATCGGCCAGCTCGTCTGCTTCGAAACCATTACGTGCCAGCAACATGATCACGCCAAAGGTACCCAGGGTGGTGAACACGTAGGTGATGACGTAGTACATCGAGGCGCCGTAGGCGGTGGCTGCGCCAGCCGCGTTCAGCGTGTTGTTCGGCGCGTCGACGGTGCCGGACAGCAAGCCCAGCAGCACGAAGCCCATTTGCGCGATGGTCGAGTACGCCAACATGCGCTTCAGGTTCGTTTGCGCGATAGCGGTGAAGTTACCGATGGCCAGCGACATCACGGCCAGCACCAGCAGCATTTGCTGCCAGTCATGCGCCATCGGCAGCAAGCCTTCGGCCAGCAAGCGCAGGGTGATGGCGAAGGCGGCCAGTTTCGGCGCCGCGCCCAGCAGCAGGGTCACGGCCGTCGGCGAACCTTGATACACGTCAGGCACCCACATGTGGAATGGCACGACGCCCAGTTTGAAGGCCAGGCCGGCTACCAGGAACACCAGGCCGAAGACCATGATGATGTGCCGTTGGTCTTGCCGTTTTCCAGCGCCACGCGCAGTTCGCCCAGGTCCAGCGTGCCGGACGCGCCGTACAGCATCGAGATACCGTACAACATGAAACCGGAAGCCAGTGCGCCCAGGATGAAGTATTTCATGGCCGCTTCCGTGGCCTTGGCATTGTCACGGCGCAGAGCGATCAGCGCGTACAGCGACAGCGACATCAGTTCCAGACCCAGGTAGATGATCAGGAAGTTGTTGGCCGAGATCATGATCATCTGGCCCAGCAGTGCAAACAGGGCCAGCACGTAGAACTCGCCGCCCAGGTTGCCCGACAGCATGCTGCGGTCGGTGGCATAGGCACGCGAGTAGATCAGGGTCAGCGCCACGGCGCCGTACGAGAACAGTTTCAGCAACTGCGACATCGGATCCGACACGAACATATTATGGAACGTGTAGACGGTGGTGCCCGCATTGAAGTCGCCCACGGTCAGCAAGGCGCAGCCGGCCAGGGTCAGCAAGGCCAGCACGTAAGTGATCGAACGCTTCGCCGCAGGCAAGAACATATCGATCAGCAAGAGCGCCGACGTGGCGATCAGCAGAAAGATTTCCGCGTACAGCGGTACCAGATTAGGTGCATTAGTCATGTTATCGGTCTTCTATTTAAGGCAACTTGCTGGTGGCGACATGCTGCAGCAGGTCGGCAACCGAAGTTTGCATCGTGTCGGTGAACGGGGCTGGGTACAGACCCATCACGAGCACGGCGATGGCCAGCACGGCAAGCATGAAGAATTCACGTTTGTTGATGTCGGTCAATTCGGCCACGTGCTTGTTCTTGATCTTGCCGAACACCACGCGCTTGGCCATCCACAGCGAGTACGCCGCGCCCCAGATCAGTGCCGTTGCAGCCAGCAAGCCGATCCAGAAGTTGAACTTCACCGCGCCCAGGATCACCATGAACTCGCCGACGAAGCCGGACGTGGCTGGCAGACCGCAGTTGGCCATCGAGAACAGCACGAAGAAGGCGGCAAATTTCGGCATGCGGTTCACGACGCCGCCGTAGTCGGCGATGTTGCGGGTATGCATGCGGTCATACAGCACGCCGATGCACAGGAACATCGCGCCGGAGATGAAGCCGTGCGAAACCATCTGCACGATACCGCCCTGCACCGAGATGTCGTTGAACATGAAGAAGCCCAGGGTGACGAAGCCCATGTGCGCGATCGACGAATAGGCGACCAGTTTTTTCATGTCGGTTTGCACCAGGGCAACCAGACCGATGTAGATGACGGCGATCAGCGACAAGGCGATCATGAAGCCTGACAGGTAGTGGCTGGCGTCCGGCGTGATCGGCAGCGAGAAACGCAGGAAGCCGTAGGCACCCAGTTTCAGCATGATGGCGGCCAGCACGGCGGAACCGCCCGTCGGCGCTTCCACGTGGACGTCCGGCAACCAAGTGTGAACGGGGAACATCGGCACCTTGACGGCAAACGCCATCAGGAAGGCCAGGAAGATGAAGATCTGTTCATTTCATCGTCAGCTTGAACGCGTGCCAGGCCAGGATGTCGAAGGTGCCCGACACATTGCGCAGGTAGATGATGGCAACGAGGGTCAGCAGCGAACCGAAGAAGGTGTACAGGAAGAACTTGAACGACGCGTACACGCGGTTCGAACCGCCCCAGATACCGATGATGATGAACATCGGAATCAGGGTTGCTTCAAAGAAGAAGTAGAACAGCAAGCCGTCCAGCGCGCAGAACACGCCGATCATCAGGCCCGACAGGATCAGGAAGGAGCCCATGTACTGGGCGATGCGCTTCTCGATCACTTGCCAAGCAGAAATAACGACGATGACCGTGATGAAGGCCGTCAGTGGCACGAACCACAGGGACAGGCCGTCGATACCCAGCGAGTACCAGATATTGAAGGTTTCAATCCACGGTGCTTTTTCGACGAATTGCATGCCGTGTGCGGCGTTGTCGAAATGCTGGATCAGCGGCAAGGTGCACAGCATGCTGAGCACGGCGCCAGCCAGCGACAGCCAGCGGGTAAAGCCCGCTTTGCTGTCACGGCCGAGAGCCAGGATCAGGACGCCGCAAATGATCGGCACCCAGATCGACAGACTCAGGTAAGGAGGTAGTGTAGAAATCGTAGACTGCATCATGGTTCTCAGTATTCTTTTATCAGGTCAGCTTACTTAGCGGGCCAGAATGGCAGGAAATAGATCAGGAAGCCCAGCACGCCCAGGATCATCACGAATGCATAGTGATAGATGTAGCCGGTCTGCAACACTCGCGACAGCGAGGACAGCCAGGCGACGACCTTGGCGCTACCGTTGACCAGCAGGCCATCGATCAGCTTCTTGTCACCGAAGTTCCACAGGCCATTACCCAGCAAGCGGGCACCGCCGGCGAACACGACTTCATTGAACTTGTCCATGTAGTACTTGTTGTCCAGCAGGGTGTGGATCGCGTGGAACTTGGCAAAGAACCAGGCCGGCACACGCGGGTTGACCATGTAGCAGTAGTAGGCTGCCACCACGCCGGACAATGCCAGCCAGAACGGTGCCGTCGACAGGCCGTGCAGCGCCATCGCCATTGCGCCGTGGAATTCATGCGACAACTCTTCCATTGCTGGATGGTTTTCGCCGACGAAGATCACGCCCTTGAAGAAATCGCCATGCAGCATCGGGCCGATCGTCAGGTAGCCGATGATCAGCGAAGGAATCGCCAGCATCACCAGCGGGAACCATACGACGAATGGGGACTCGTGCGGCTTCTGGCCAGGTTCCAGACCGTGGTGCGCGTGGTCGTCTTCCTCTTCTTCATGGTGGTCGTCATGTGCGTGGGCATCATGCTTCGCAGCAGGCGCGTGGTGGTCGTCATGGCCGTGCGCATGCGCCTGGCCAAAACGTTCCTTGCCGTGGAAGACGAGGAAATACATGCGGAACGAGTAGAAGGCGGTAACGAACACGCCAGCCAGCACGGCGAACTGGGCAAAGCCAGCGCCCCAGATGTGCGTCGCTTCGACGGCTTCGATGATGCTGTCTTTCGAGTAGAAACCGGAGAACAGCGGCGTGCCGATCAGGGCCAGCGAACCGACCAGGGAAGTGATCCAGGTGATCGGCATGTACTTGCGCAAGCCGCCCATGTTGCGGATATCCTGGTCATGGTGCATGCCGATGATGACGGAACCGGCGCCCAGGAACAGCAGTGCCTTGAAGAATGCGTGCGTCATCAGGTGGAACACGGCCACGGAGTACGCGGACGAACCGAGCGCCACGGTCATGTAACCGAGCTGCGACAGTGTCGAGTAAGCAACAACGCGCTTGATGTCGTTCTGGATGATGCCCAGGAAGCCCATGAACAGCGCCGTGATGGAGCCGATCACCAGGATGAAGGACAGTGCCGTGTCGGACAGTTCGAACAGCGGCGACATGCGCGAGACCATGAAGATACCGGCCGTCACCATCGTCGCGGCGTGGATCAGTGCCGAAATCGGGGTAGGACCTTCCATCGAGTCAGGCAGCCACACGTGCAGCGGGAACTGCGCCGATTTGCCCATCGCGCCGATGAACAGGCAGATGCAGGCAACGGTCAGCAGGGCCCAGTCGGTGCCTGGCAGGCTCAACAGCGCCAGTTCGTCTTTCTTGGCGAACACTTCCTGGTAGTTCATGGTGCCGGCGTAGGCCAGCAGCAGGCCGATGCCCAGGATGAAGCCGAAGTCGCCCACGCGGTTGACGAGGAAAGCCTTCATGTTGGCCACGATGGCCGTCGGACGCTGGTACCAGAAACCGATCAGCAGGTAGGAGACCAGGCCCACGGCTTCCCAGCCGAAGAACAGCTGCAGGAAGTTGTTGGCCATGACCAGCATCAACATCGAGAACGTGAACAGCGAGATGTAGGCGAAGAAGCGGTTGTAGCCTTCGTCATCCTTCATGTAGCCGATCGTGTAGATATGCACCATCAGCGAGACGAAGGTGACCACGCACATCATCATCGCCGACAGCGAATCGATCTGGAAGCCCACTTCCATCTTCAGGGTGCCGATCGTCATCCAGTTATAGATCGTGCCATTGAATGTCGCGCCATCCATCACTGCCAGCAATGTCTGCACGGACAGGATGAACGCAATCAGTACGCCCAGGATCGTCGCGGTATGCGACGTCTTGCGTCCGACCAAATTACCCAGGAACTGGGTGCCAAGCAAGCCTGCAATCGCGGCACCGGCCAGCGGCGCCAGCGGTACGGCAAGAAGGAGGTTAGGGTTGAGGAGTTGCCCCGCCATGATGAACCTTAATCGTTATTATTCGAGAGATCGAGTCTGAAAAACATCAGCCTTTGAGGCTGTCCAGGTCTTCGACGTTGATGGTATCCAGATTACGGAACATCACCACCAGAATAGCCAGACCGATAGCCGACTCAGCGGCGGCAACCGTCAGGATGAAGAAAACGAAGATCTGACCGGCCGCGTCGCCCATGAAATGGGAGAACGCGATGAAATTCATATTCACCGCCAGCAGCATCATCAATTCGATTGCCATCAGCAATACGATGATGTTCTTGCGGTTCAGGAAAATACCGACGATCGAGATTGCGAACAGGATCGCGCCCAGGACCAGAAAATGTGTGAGCGATAATGTCATGGTGCCTCCTTAACTTCCGGCTCAGCCGCAGGACGCTCGACGACCGCGTCCATCTTGATGATCTTCAGGCGGTCGTTGCGCTTGACGCGCACGGCATCGCCCGGAGCAAAATGCTTGGTGTCCTTGCGTTTGCGCAAAGTCAGTGCGACCGCGGCAACGATGGCCACCAGCAGCACGACGGCGGCGATCTCGAAGGCGAACACATATTTGGTATAGATCAACAGGCCCAGTTCCTTGGTGCCGCCCAGGTTGACGTTCACTGGCGCGATGCTAGGCGCAAAGTTGCGGAAACCGTGCCACAGGACGGCGGCCATTTCCAGCACGATGATCACGCCCACCGTCACGGACAGTGGCAAGTAGCCCCAGAAGCCTTCGCGCATGCGGTCGATATTGATATCGAGCATCATGACCACGAAGAGGAACAGCACCATCACGGCGCCGACGTATACCAATACCAGCACGATGGCCAGGAATTCAGCTTGCAGCAGCATCCAGATGCCGGCTGCCGAGAAGAAGGACAGTACCAGGAACAGTACTGCGTGGACCGGATTACGGGCCGTGATGACGCGCGTCGCTGCCAGAATCAAGATCAGCGCGAAGGCGTAAAACAAAATTGTTTTAAAGTCCATAAAAAACCCAATAGACGTACAGATGAACGAGGGGCGCGCCGCAGCCAGTGGCTGCGGCGCATCCATCAGCGATAAGGTGCGTCGGCGGCGCGCGCAGCGGCGATGTCATTTTCATAACGATCACCTACGGCCAGCAACATCTCTTTCGTGTAATACAAATCCCCGCGTTTCTCGCCGTGGTATTCCAGGATTTGCGTCTCGACGATCGAATCGACCGGGCAGGACTCTTCGCAGAAACCGCAGAAGATGCACTTGGTCAAGTCGATATCGTAACGCGTGGTACGGCGCGAACCGTCGTCACGCTGTTCCGATTCGATCGTGATGGCCATCGCCGGGCAAACCGCTTCGCACAGTTTGCAGGCGATGCAACGTTCCTCGCCGTTCGGGTAGCGGCGCAGCGCGTGCAAGCCACGGAAACGCGGCGAGATCGGTGTCTTCTCTTCCGGGAATTGCACCGTGATCTTGCGCGAAAACATGTACTTGCCTGTCAGCGCCATGCCCTTGATCAGCTCGCCTAACAAGAGGCTGCTGAAGAAATCTTTTACCTTATCCATTCGTATGCACTCTCTTACTTCCAAATATTCCAGGATGTCTGCATCCAGGCAGCGACGAAGACCAGGTAGACCAGCGTCAACGGGATAAACACTTTCCAGCCGAGGCGCATGATCTGGTCATAACGGTAGCGTGGGAACGTACCGCGTACCCAGATGAACACCGACACGATGAAGAAGGTCTTGGCGAACAGCCAGAAGAAGCCGCCGAAACCACCCCAGAACTCAAGGAAAGCAAATGGTGCGGACCAGCCACCGAGGAACATGATCGAAGCCAGGGCGCCGATCAGGATCATGTTGGCGTATTCGGCCAGCATGAACATGGCGTAGGCCATGCCCGAATATTCAACCATGTGGCCGGCCACGATTTCCGACTCGCCTTCGACGACGTCGAACGGGTGGCGGTTGGCTTCAGCCAGGCCCGACACCAGGTAGATGACGAACATCGGCAGCAGCGGCAGCCAGTTCCACGACATGAAATTGACGCCCTTGTCGGCGAAGAAGCCGATCTGCTGGCCGCCGACGATGTCGATGAAGTTCAGGCTGCCCGAGACCATCAGCACGATGACCATCACGAAGCCCATCGGGATTTCATACGAAATCATCTGTGCCGAAGCGCGCATGGCGCCCATGAACGAGTACTTCGAGTTCGAAGCCCAGCCGGCGATGATGATGCCGTAGACTTCCATCGAGGTAATCGCCAGCAGCATCAGCAAGCCGGCATTGACGTTGGCCAGCACGGCTTGCGGACCGAACGGCACGACCGACCAGGCGGCCAGGGCCGGCATGATGGTCATGATCGGGCCGATCACGAACAGGCCCTTGGCGGCCTTGGACGGGATGATGATCTCTTTGAACAAGAGTTTCAGCGCATCGGCGATCGGCTGCAGCAAGCCCAGCGGGCCGACGCGGTTCGGGCCGACGCGGATCTGGATCCAGCCGATCAGCTTGCGTTCCCACAAGGTCAGGTATGCAACCAGGCCCATCAGCGGCAACAGCACGCACAGGATCTTGATCAGGGTCCAGAAGAACGGCCACGAGCCGCCCAGCAGATCCTGGCCGCTGCTGTTGATGACGTTTACAAATTCAGGCAGAGCCATCAGATTTTCCCCTCTGCTGTTTCAACTGTGATGTCACCGAACATGCCGCCCAGGCTGGCCGTCGAGGCATGTGCCGCCGACACTTTGACCACATTGGCTGGCAGGCCGGCATGAAGTGCCGCCACCAGGATGGCGCTGCCGGAGCCTTGCGCCACTTTGACCTTGTCGCCTGCCTTGATGCCCAGCTTTTCAGCCAATGCCGGCGACAGGTGCGCTTGCGGCGCGGCGCCGTCGACCGTGCGTTGCAACGGTTCGGAGCGGCGTACCAGCGCGTCGGCGAAGTAGATCGGCACGTCGGCGATGCGTTGCAGCGCTGGCGAAGCCGGTGCGTAGCTTGCCGCTTCCGGTGCGTTTTTCGCGATATTGTTCAGCTGTGCCGACAGATCGGTCACGCCGGCGCCGAACGCTTCGTCGCGGATCGCTTCGGAGGTGTCGTAGTCGAAACCGGCCAGGCCCAGGATGTTGCCCAGGACGCGCAGCACTTTCCAGGCTGGACGGGTTTCCGCCAGCGGTTTCACGGTGCCGTTGAAGCTTTGCGCGCGGCCTTCGCAATTGACGAAAGTACCCGAAGTTTCAGCAAATGGCGAAATCGGCAGCAAGACATCGGCGTAATCCATGCCGTGCTTGAAGGCGGACATCGCCACGACCATGTCGGCGCCATCGAGGGCGGCGCGGGCCGCTTGCGGATTGGCGGCATCGAGTTCCGGCTCGGCGTGCAGCAGCACGTAAGCTTTCTTCGGAGCAGCAAAGGCGGCTTGCACGTTGGCGCGCGGCTTGGCGACCAGGTGCGCGCCTACCGTGTTGGCCGCTTCCGTCAGGTAACCGAGCTTGGCGCCCGTCTGTTCGGCGATCCATTGCGCTGCAGCATGCAATTGCGACGCTTGCGGGTGTTGCGTTGCGGCATTACCCAGCAGCACGGCGCCGTGGTCGCCGGCCATCAGGCTGGCGGCAATCGCGACGGCCACGTCCGAAGCGGTGACCGCTTCGTAACCGGCTGGCGCGGCGATTTCTTTCGCTTTAGCAACAGCAACGACCACTTCCGACAAGGCTGCCAGCCAATCGCCAGGCGCGACAATCATCTTGTTGGCGATGGTGATCAGTTGATCATCGTCGGACGCGTGCAGGATCGACAGCTTGGCGCCGCCCTTGACGGACGCGCGCAAACGCGTGGCCAGCAATGGGTGATCCTTGCGCAGGAACGAGCCGATGACGAAGGCGCGCTTGATCTGGCCAAATTCGCTGATCGGCATGCCCAGCCATGGTTTCACGCTGGCGTCCAGCGCGAAGTCGGTCTGGCGCAGGCGGAAGTCGACGTTCTCGGAACCGAGGCCGTGGGCGACTTTTTGCAGCAGGACCAGCTCTTCGACGGTCGAATGCGGGGTAGCCAGCGCGGCGATGGCGTCAGCGCCATGCTCGTGCTTGATATTTTTCAAACCGTGCGCCACGTATTCCAGTGCGGTCTGCCAATCGACTTCTTTCCACTCGTTGCCTTGTTTCAGCATCGGGGACGTCAGGCGTTCGGCGCTGTCCAGCGCTTCGTACGAGAAACGGTCCTTGTCCGAGATCCAGCACTCGTTGACGGCTTCGTTTTCCAGCGGCAATACGCGCTTGACCTTGCCAGCTTTCACTTGCACGATCAGGTTCGAACCGAGGCCGTCATGCGGGCTGACCGATTTGCGGCGCGACAATTCCCACGTACGGGCGCTGTAGCGGAACGGCTTCGAGGTCAGTGCGCCGACCGGGCACAGGTCGATCATGTTGCCCGACAGTTCGGAGTCGACCGACTGGCCGACGAAGGACACGATTTCCGAGTGTTCGCCGCGGCCGATCATGCCCAGCTCCATCACGCCGGCCACTTCCTGGCCAAAGCGTACGCAGCGGGTGCACTGGATGCAGCGCGACATTTCTTGCATGGAAACCAGCGGACCGGCTTCCTTCGGCGTGACGACGCGCTTGTCTTCCTTGTAGCGCGATTCGCTCTTGCCGTAACCCACTGCCAAGTCTTGCAACTGGCACTCGCCGCCCTGATCGCAGATAGGGCAATCGAGCGGGTGGTTAATCAGCAAGAATTCCATGACCGACTTTTGCGCCTGCACAGCTTTATCGCTGGCGGAGCGCACGATCATGCCGGCACTGACCGGGGTCGCGCAAGCGGGCAAAGGCTTCGGCGCCTTTTCCACTTCGACCAGGCACATGCGGCAGTTCGCTGCGATCGACAATTTCTTGTGATAGCAGAAGTGCGGAATGTAGGTTCCCAATTTGTTGGCGGCGTCCATCACCATGCTACCAGCAGGGACTTCGACTTTTTTGCCGTCTATTTCGATTTCAACCATGGTGATCGTTACCTGACGCAGCTTAGATATATGCGGGCACTAAGCAATGCTTGTGCTCGATATGATATTCAAATTCTTCACGGAAATTCTTAATGAAGGCCCGTACCGGCATGGCAGCCGCATCGCCCAGCGCGCAAATGGTGCGGCCCTGGATGTTGTCGGCGATCGAGTTGAGCATGTCCAGGTCGTCTGGACGACCCTGCCCCTGCTCGATGCGGTGCACCATGCGGTACATCCAGCCTGTGCCTTCACGGCAAGGCGTACACTGGCCGCACGATTCTTCAAAGTAGAAGTAGGACAGGCGTTCCAGCGCCTTTACCATGCAGCGTGTTTCGTCCATCACGATGACGGCGCCCGAACCCAACATCGAACCGGCTTTCGCGATCGAGTCGTAGTCCAGGTCGGTCTGCATCATGATGTCGCCGCGAATCACCGGCGCGGACGAGCCGCCAGGAATCACGGCCTTGATCTTTTTGCCACCGCGCATGCCGCCTGCCAGTTCCAGCAGGGTCGCAAACGGGGTGCCGAGCGGCACTTCGTAGTTGCCCGGTTTTTCCACGTCGCCCGAGATCGAGAAGATCTTCGAGCCGCCGTTGTTCGGCTTGCCCATCGCCAGGTATTTCTCTGGACCGATGTTCAGCACGAAAGGCACGGCCGCGAAGGTTTCCGTGTTGTTGATCGTCGTCGGCTTGCCGTACAGGCCGAACGAGGCAGGGAAAGGCGGCTTGAAGCGCGGCTGGCCTTTCTTGCCTTCCAAGGATTCGAGCAGGGCGTTTCTTCGCCGCAGATGTAGGCGCCATAACCATGGTGCGCGTGCAACTGGAACGAGAACTCGCTGCCCATGATCTTGTCGCCCAGGAAACCGGCGGCGCGCGCCTCTTCCAGCGCTTCTTCGAAACGCAGGTATTCCTGGAAGATTTCACCGTGGATATAGTTGTAGCCCACGGTGATGCCCATCGCATAAGCGCCAATGGCCATGCCTTCGATCAGGGCATGGGGATTGTAACGAATGATGTCGCGGTCCTTGAAAGTGCCCGGTTCGCCTTCATCTGTATTGCAGACGAGGTATTTCTGGCCCGGGAACTGGCGCGGCATGAAGCTCCACTTCAAGCCCGTAGGGAAACCCGCGCCGCCACGGCCGCGCAAGGACGAAGCCTTGAGGTCGGCGATGATCTGTTCCGGCGTGATTTTCTCTTCCAGGATACGCCGCAGGGCGCTGTAGCCGCCGCGGTTCACATAATCTTGCAAATGCCAGTTCTTGCCATCCAGATCCTTCAGGATCAATGGATCGATATGGCGGTTGTGGAGTGACGTCATTTCTTGAGTTCCTCCAGCATGGCGTCGATTTTCTCGTTCGACATCCAGCTGCACATGGTTTTATTACTGACCAGCAAGACAGGCGCATCGCCGCAAGCACCCATGCACTCGCCTTCGACCAGGGTGAACTGGCCGTCTGCGGTGGTTTCGCGGAAATCGATACCCAGTTTCTGCTTCAGGTACTCTGCAGCGCGCACGCCGCCCGACAGGGCGCATGGCAGGTTGGTGCACACGGTGATCTTGTGCTTGCCCACGGGTTTCACGTTGTACATATTGTAGAACGTGGCCACTTCCTGCACGGCAATCGCCGGCATGCCGATGTAATCGGCCAGTTCCTTCATGGTTTCCGGCGCCAGCCAGCCCAGTTCATCCTGGGCATGGGCCAGCGCGGCCATGACGGCCGACTGACGCTGGTCGGCCGGGTACTTGGCCAGCTCGCGGTCAATTTTCTTATAGCATTGCTCTGATAACAACATACTTTTTGCCTCTTAGCGGTCAATACTGCCGAACACGATATCTTGCGTCCCGATGATGGTCACGGCGTCGGCAAGCATGTGCCCACGCGCCATCTCGTCGAGCGACTGCAAGTGGGCGTAGTCTGGCGCGCGCAGTTTCATGCGGTACGGCTTGTTGGCGCCATCGGACACCAGGTACACGCCGAACTCGCCCTTCGGATGCTCCACGGCGCTGTAGGCCTCGCCTGGCGGCACGTGGAAGCCTTCCGTGAACAGCTTGAAGTGGTGAATCAGCGATTCCATGTTGGTCTTCATGTCGACGCGGCCCGGAGGCGCCACCTTGCGGTTGCTGGTCATGACAGGACCTTCATTGTTGCGCAGCCACTCCACGCATTGCTTGATGATGCGGTTCGACTGGCGCAGCTCTTCCACGCGGACCAGGTAGCGGTCGTAGCAATCGCCGTTGGTGCCGATAGGAATGTCGAAATCCATCAGGTCGTACACTTCGTACGGCTGTTTCTTGCGCAAATCCCACTGCACGCCCGAGCCGCGCAGCATGGCGCCCGTAAAGCCCATGGCCAGCGCATCTTCCGGCGAGACCACGCCGATGCCGACGGTACGCTGTTTCCAGATACGGTTGTCGGTCAGCAATGTTTCGTACTCGTCCACCGAGTTCGGGAAGCGGCGCGCGAAGTCTTCGATGAAGTCCAGCAGGGAACCCTGGCGGTTTTCGTTCAGTTTGCCGATGGCCTTGGCGTTGCGGATGATCGATGCCTTGTGCTGCGGCATTGCATCCGGCAAGTCGCGGTACACGCCGCCCGGACGGTAGTAGGCCGCGTGCATACGCGCGCCCGACACTGCCTCGTAGGCGTCGAACAAGTCTTCGCGGTCGCGGAAGCAATACAGGAACGGGCCCATGGCGCCGACGTCCAGCGCGTGGGTGCCGAGCCACATCAGGTGATTCAGGATGCGCGTCATCTCGTCGAACATGACGCGGATGTATTGCGCGCGCAGCGGCACTTCCAGGCCCAGCATCTTTTCGATGGCCATCACGTACGCATGTTCATTGCACATCATCGACACATAGTCGAGACGGTCCATGTACGGCACGGATTGCAGGTAGGTCTTCTGTTCGGCCAGCTTTTCGGTGGCGCGGTGCAGCAGGCCGATATGCGGGTCGGCGCGCTGGATGACTTCGCCATCCATCTCCAGCACCAGGCGCAGCACACCGTGCGCGGCCGGATGCTGCGGCCCAAAGTTCAGGGTGTAGTTCTTAATCTCAGCCATTATTTCATCCCGTAATGTTCTTCGCGGATCACGCGCGGCACGTTTTCCCGCGGCTCGATCGTCACGGGCTGGTAAATCACGCGCTTTTGTTCCGGATCGTAACGCATCTCGACATAGCCGGAGACGGGGAAATCCTTGCGGAACGGATGGCCGATGAAACCGTAATCGGTCAGCAGGCGGCGCAAGTCGTTGTGGCCTTCGAAGAGGATGCCCAGCAGGTCGAACGCTTCGCGCTCGTACCAGTTGACGGCGCGCCAGATGCCGACCACGGAGGGCAGCAGCGGCATGTCGTCGTCCGGCGCAAACACGCGCACGCGCACGCGCCAGTTGTGCTTGACCGACAGCAAGTGCGAAACGGCCGCGAAACGCAGGCCATCCCAGCTGCCGTCGCCGTAGGTCGAGTAATCGACGCCGCACAGGTCGAGCAATTGCTCGAAATGCAGGGCCGGATCGTCGCGCAGGGTCTGCATCACGGCCAGGTAGTCCTCGGCCTTGACGACCAGGGTGACTTCGCCCAGCGCAACCGTCGTGCTAACGCGATCGCCCAGGGCAGTGCCGAGGGCGTTTTGCAATACTTCTAAATGTGTTGTCATAATCTGAAGCGGCCCGGTTAGCGTGCGATCGTGCTGGTACGCTTGATCTTGTTCTGCAACTGCATGATGCCGTACAGCAAGGCTTCAGCGGTCGGAGGACAGCCAGGCACATACACGTCGACGGGCACGATGCGGTCGCAGCCGCGCACCACGGAATAGGAGTAATGGTAGTACCCGCCGCCATTGGCGCAGGAACCCATCGAGATGACCCAGCGTGGCTCTGCCATCTGGTCGTAGACCTTGCGCAGGGCCGGCGCCATCTTGTTGCACAGGGTACCGGCAACGATCATGACGTCGGACTGACGCGGCGACGGACGGAACACGACGCCGAAACGGTCCATATCGTAGCGGGCTGCGCCCACATGCATCATTTCGACCGCACAGCAGGCCAGACCGAACGTCATCGGGAACATAGACCCGGTGCGCGCCCAGTTGATCAGCTTGTCGGCCGAGGTGGTGATGAAACCTTCGCTTAATACGCCTTCAATAGCCATGGCTTATTCCCAGTCAAGGGCACCTTTCTTCCAAATGTACCAAAATCCGACCACGAATTCAGCGATGAACACCATCATCGTGACGAAACCGGCCCAGCCCAGGTCGCGCATTGCAACGCCCCATGGGAAAAAAAGAATGCCGTTTCCAGATCGAACAAAATAAACAGGATTGCGACCAGATAGTAGCGCACATCGAATTTCATGCGCGCGTCTTCGAATGCTTCAAAACCACATTCGTACGGGGAGAGTTTTGCTGCGTCAGGCTTGTTAGGGCCTAACAGGCGCCCCAGGAGCTGGGGAGCGATACCGACACCGAGGCCGATAATAATGAACAGCAGGACGGGGAAGTAATTTTCGAGGTTCACGATTGATGAGCTTATATTGAACGATCGGTTAAATGAGGACGCTGCGATCATTTGCAGCGTATCTAACGCACGACCCCAATCAAAGCTAAGACCAGGATCGAACGACACATCCTCGTAAAAAAAGCCAGCAACTTTGTACGAGCCATGGCTCGTGCGCCGTTGCTGGCTTCTGATTTCTGGTGCCGACGACGAGACTCGAACTCGTACAGCTTGCGCCACTACCCCCTCAAGATAGCGTGTCTACCAATTTCACCACGTCGGCGGTAAGGCCCGTATTCTACTCTGCTTTGCCGCTAAAGTTAATGCACAAATGCATCAAAACACAGATAAAAACGATAAATTTTTACATCTTCCAGCGCGTCACGATTTTTTCCTGCCGCACTGCTAAAACATTGAGCAATAATCTGCCCGTAATGAGAATTACTCTCGATGAGGTATCGAGATACTACTCGGTGACACTGAATTACTTCGGAATCGCGCCTGCCGGGGTGCTGGCAACCGGTGCCGCTGCTGCGGGAGCGCTGGCGGCCGGTGCTGCAGGCACCGTCGTCGGGATCGCGCCCGCGCCGGTGACCGGCACTGGCTTGACGACTTTGTCCATCACGCCGCCGCCCACCGTGGTGGCGCGCTGATTGGCCATCAGCGACAAGGCCAGCGTGGCGCCGAAGAAGATCGCGGCGGCAACGCCCGTCGATTTCGACATGAAGTTCGACGAACCCGTCGCACCGAACAGGCTGCCCGAGGCGCCCGAACCAAACGCGGCGCCCATGTCGGCGCCCTTGCCGTGCTGCAGCAACACCAGCGCGATAATCGACAATGCCGAAATAACCTGTACTACCACTACCAGATTGAACATCATGTTCATTGCAATTCCATTCTTAGTTTAAAGTAATTCAATCAGCGGCGTGAATAATCGCCAGGAAATCCGCCGCCTTCAATGCTGCTCCACCGATCAGACCGCCATCGATATCCGGCATCGCCATCAATTCTTTTGCGTTCTCCGGCTTCATGCTGCCGCCGTACAGGATTTGCACGCCGGCGGCCGCTACCGCATTCTTTTCTGCCAGCTGGGCACGCAATACCTGATGCACGTCCTGCGCCATTTGCGGCGTGGCCGTCTTGCCCGTGCCGATGGCCCAGACCGGCTCGTAGGCCAGCACCAGTTTCGCCACGTCGCCGGCGGAAATCGCCGCCAGCACGGCGCCCAGTTGCTGCTCCACCACCGCATTGGTCTGGCCCGCTTCGCGCTGCGCCAGCGTCTCGCCGATGCAGACGATGGGCGTGATGCCCGCCGCCAGCGCGGCAACCGTCTTGGCCGCCACCTGCGCATCGCTCTCGCCGTGGTAGGCGCGGCGCTCGGAATGCCCGATCACCACATAGCCGCAGCCGAAATCCTGCAGCATGGCAACCGAGATTTCGCCCGTGTAGGCGCCGCTGGCGTGCGCGGAAACATCTTGCGCACCCCAACCGAGAGCCGTGCCTGCCAATTGCGCCTGGCACTGCGCCAGATACGGCGCGGGCACACAGACGGCGCTGGCGGCGCCAGAGGCGGTCAAGCCAGCAACTATTTCAGACAATAACACCGCGTTCGAGGTGCGACTGCCGTTCATTTTCCAATTTCCGACGACGAGTTTGCGACGCATAGTAGCCTAAATTCTTAATAACCCGTCATTCTAACCCCGGCACCGATGCCGGTCAAACAGGCAGCGCCCCGTTTCAGGCAACTTGCAACATGATCTTGCCCACGTGCGTGCTCGCTTCCATCAAGGCATGCGCCTCGCTGGCCTTTTCCAACGGGAAAGTTTGATAGATGACGGGCTTGATCTTGCCCGCCTCGATCAGCGGCCAGACGGTCGTGCGCAGGTGGTTTGCGATGGCCGCCTTGAAGGCGACGGAACGGGGGCGCAAGGTCGAACCGCTGACGCTCAGGCGGCGGCGCAGCACTTGCCCCAGGTCCAGGGTGGCTTTGGTGCCGCCCTGCACGGCGATCAGGCCGATGCGGCCATCGTCGGCCAGGCAGTCGATTTCGCGCGGCAAGTAGTCGCCGCCCACCATGTCGAGGATGACGTCGACGCCTTTGCCATCAGTTAACTCCTTGACGACGGCGACAAAATCTTCCGTGCGGTAATTGATGCCCCGTTCGGCACCCAGCGCCTCGCAGGCGCGCGCCTTTTCGTCGCTGCCGGCCGTGGCAAACACGCGGTGACCGAGTGCGGCCGCCAATTGAATGGCCGTCACGCCGATGCCGGACGTGCCGCCCTGCACCAGCAAGGTTTCACCATCGGCCAGCGCGCAGCGGTCGAACACATTGCTCCACACGGTAAAGAAGTTCTCGGGCAGGGACGCGCCTTCCAGCGCCGTCAAGCCTTTCGGCAAGGGCAGGCACTGACCGCTCGGCGCGGCGCAATATTCGGCATAGCCGCCGCCCTGCACCAGCGCGCAGACCAGGTCGCCCTTCTTGAATGCCGTGCTGGTGAAATCACCATCGACGACTTCGCCCGCCACTTCCAGGCCCGGCAAGTCGGACGCGCCGGCGGGCGGCGCATACTTGCCCAGGCGCTGCAGCACGTCAGGGCGGTTGATGCCGGCCGCGTGCACCTTGATCAGCAGTTCGCCCGCTTTAAATTGCGGCATGGGACGTTCGGCGACCTGCAAAACGTCGGCGGGACCTGGCTGGCTGATGGCAACTGCACGCATGGCGGGACTCTTTCAAGGGAAAACGGCGATTGTACGCCAAGCCGCCCTCCCCTGCAGACCACCGCCCCTCTTAACCGGCGCCCGTCTTCGACTGGCGCGGCAAGGGCGTGCCCGGCTTCCATTTCGCCGACAGGGCCTGCCCTTCCTCGACTTGCTCATGCGTCATCTTGCGCACGACGGCGGCGCGCTGGTCGGCCGCATTCGCGTTGCCATTCGCGGCCGCCAGATTCCACAGCATGTAGGCGATGACGTTATCCTGCTGCACGCCGCCCATGTGGTAGCGGTACATCAGGCCCAGCACCTGTTGCGCCTCGGCATGATTCTGCTCGGCCGCCTTGCGGAACCAGCTGACGGCCTGCTTGTGGTCTTGCAGCACGGCGTTGCCCGTGTAATACATGGCGCCCACCACGTACTGGGCGTCGGCCTTGCCCTGCTCGGCCGCCTTGCGGTGCCAGAACATGGCTTGCTTGTAATCCTGCGGCAAGCCACGCCCCATGTAATACATCAAGCCCAGCAAATGCTGGGCATCGGCGTTGCCGGTCTTAGCAAGGGGCAATATTTCCTTGTAAGCCAGCGCGTAATTCTTGTTGTTGTAGGCGCTGGCGCCTTCGACGAAGCCGGCCCGCGCGGCCAGCTGTATCGTCAACAGCATGAGTAATGTAATGATCAGTTTTTTCATCGGAATGGGATGTGGTCTCACTGCTTTTTCTTATCCAGTCCAAGGACAGCTAGGCCTGGCTGCGCTTGCTTACTTCCAGCTCACCTTGCCCAGGCCCTCGACGCTGACGTCGCGGTTAGCCGGTTTGCCGTACACCACCACCGAACCGAGTCCGCTCAGGTTCAGCTTGGCATTCGTATGGGCATTCACCGTGGCGTTGCCCAGGCCGCTCAATTCCAGGTTGACGGCGTCCGCTTCGAACTGCTGCGCATTCAGGCTGCCCAGGCCGCCCAGGCTGGCTTTCAGCATGCGTCCGCGTCCGCCCAGCACCACCGAGCCGGCGCCCTGCAAGTCCAGCTCGGCCCGCTCATTGTTACCTATCCATATCTGCATGCTGCCCACGCCGCCCAGGCTGGCATTGAGCTTGCGGTAGTCGCCCACCAGCTTGATGCTGCCCGCCCCCTCCAGCGACAGGGTCAGTTCCTCGCCCTTGAAGCCCGTGATGTCCGTGCTGCCGAAGCCTTCCGAACTCAGTTCGCGCAAGTTCGGCAAGACCAGGTCGGCGCGGATCGACGAAGGGCCGATCTTGAAGCCGCGCACTTCCGTCTCGATGTGCAGGGTGTCGCCGCTTTGCGCCGTGCTGACATCGGCAATGTAGCGCTTGTCGGCCGTGATGCTCAGCGAAGGCACGTTGCCCTGGCGAATGCGCACTTCCATCACGCCATCGAGCTTGACCCTCACCACGCGGGCGTCGACGCTGCGCATTTCCAGCAAGCGGGTCTCGGCGGCCGCGCCGCGCACGAACCCCAGTGTGACCAGCAACAACAGCGCCAGTTCCAGTGTCTTTTTCATGTAGTGCATCCTCGGTATCTTGTTTTTATCTGTCAGGCCGTCCGCCAGGGGTGCCGGCATTGCTCGCGCAACAGCACTGTAGCAGTGCCGAAAATTGCTGACAATCAATTATGCGAAACGGGCCTTTTCCAAGGCAGTCAGGCGCTTGGCCTTGACCACCACCACTTGCATGGCCGCCTTGTCCGCTGGCGCAGCCACGGTGGCCGTGGAACTGGCCACTTGCAGGGCCGGAGCGGCCGGGGCGATGGCGTAGCAGCTGGCGCCGAGCACGATGGCGGCGGCAACGGCAATGACTTCCATGTTTTTAGCGACGTTCATTTGAATCTCCTCGGGTGTCTGGCAGTGGGCTTGCGGTATGGTGTCACTATAGCCATACCGCCCCCGGCCAACACGCCGATTGCGACGAACTGCGCTTTTGGCAGGCTGGCCTGACAAAAACGCGGATGAACGTCACATCCAGCAGAGTTCGTCTTAGAACTCTTCCCACTCGTCGGCGCCGGACTTGGCTGCCTTGACGGGCTTGACTGTCGATAGCGATGGCGACAGCGCGCGGGCCGGCGCACGTGGTACCGATGCGGCCGGCTTTGCCTTGAGGCGCGTCGCGGGCGCCGGTGCCGCAGCAGGCGCATCGCCCAGGCGGAACATGCCGACGGCTTGCGCCAGGTCCACGGCCTGCTCCTGCAGGCTTTCCGCGGCAGCGGCCGCTTGCTCGACGAGTGCCGCGTTTTGCTGTGTCATGGTATCCATGTGCGTGACGGCCGTATTGATCTCGCCGATGCCGGCGCTCTGTTCGCGGCTGGCCACCGTGATCTCGCTCATGATGGTCGTCAATTGCTGCACCGAGGCCACCACCTGATCCATGGTCTGGCCCGCTTCATCGACAAGACGCCCGCCCGCATCGACTTTTTCCACCGAGTCGCCGATCAGCTCCTTGATTTCCTTCGCCGCGCCAGCGGAGCGTTGCGCCAGGTTGCGCACTTCGGACGCCACCACGGCAAAGCCCCTGCCCTGCTCGCCCGCGCGCGCCGCCTCGACGGCCGCGTTCAGGGCCAGGATATTCGTCTGGAAGGCGATGCCGTCAATCACGCCGATGATGTCGACGATCTTGCGCGAACTTTCCTGGATGCCGGCCATCGTGCCCACCACCTGCTGCACCACGCGGCCGCCCTTGGCCGCCACTTCCGAGGCGGACATGGCCAGCTCATTGGCCGCATGCGCGTTTTCCGCATTCTGTTTCACCGTCGAGGTCAGTTCATCCATCGAACTGGCCGTCTCTTCCAGCGCGCCCGCTTGCGCTTCCGTGCGCGAGGACAGGTCGGCGTTGCCGGCGGCAATATCGGCCGACTCGCTGCGCACCAGGGTGCTGATGCTGCGGATCTGCACCAGCACGGTGGCGATCTTTTCGACGAACAGATTGAATGCCTTGGCGATCTGCGCCAGTTCGTCCGTGCCTTGCGCGTCGAGGCGACTGGTCAGGTCGCCGTCGCCCGTGGCGATCGCTTCCATCGCATCGCGCACCAGGCCCAGGCGGCGCAGGGCGCGCGCCACCAGCACACTCAAGACCGTGGCGGCCAGGGCCAGCACCAGCAAGGCCGTCAGGGCCGAGGCGCGCAGCATGGAACTCAAGGCTTGCGTGGCTTCCGCCCGGTCCAGCACGGTGGCCAGCAGCCAGTCGCTGCCTGGTACCTTACTCACATGCAAAATGCCGTCACGTCCGTCCAGGCGGATGGCGGCGCCGTCGCCGCTCTTTTCAATATCGGCCAGCGCCTGCGCGCTCAGGCCCGGGTCCAGCTCGGCCAGCGGCTTCAAGGTCAGCTTGCCGTCCGGGTGGGCGATGATCTTACCGCCGCCATCGACGAGAAAGCCGTAGCTGGCCGGCGTCGGCTTGATCGACGCGACGTTTTGCACCACGGCATCCATCATCACGTCGGCCGCCATCACGCCCGTCACGCTGCCCTTGCCGCCCAGCGGCTCGGCAAACGTCACCACCAGCTTGCCCGTGCTGGCGCCGATATACGGCGCAGTGATGATGGGGCCGCCCGTCTCGGACGCCAGCTTGTACCAGGGCCGCGCCGTGGGATCGTAGTCGGCGGCGCGCTTGCGCTCCTGCGAAAAGACCGCGTGCTTGTCGGCAAAGCCGATGTACGCCATGTCGAAGGTGCCCGCCTGCTCGGCCGCCTTCAGGGCCGGCAGCGGATCGGCCGCCGTGGCGCCCTGCTTGAGCGAACCTACGACGGCTTGCTTGGAACGCAGCCATTCGGCAATGGCCGTGGCATGGCTATGCGACAACTGCAGCATCTGCGTGTCGAGCGCAGCCAGGGTGCTGGCGCGCGTGGTAAAGAAATTGGCGATGGCGACGGCCAGCATGGCCAGCACGACGATGGAAACGGCGATGGCGATCAGCCGCGCCTTAAGGGAGGACAACATGGTGCATCCAATAAAAAAAGAGGAAATCGGGAGGGATGCGCCATGGTCGGGGAATAAGATTTTGTCGTCAAGCAATACCGACTCTCAATTACCCATAAACAACAATTGATACCTTATATTAACTTCATGTTGACGATATATTCACTATATCTCGCCCCGCAGCTTGCGCAAGGCGGGCGATTCGCCGCCCGTCGCTTCGATGCGGAAGCGGGCAAACGCCTGCTCCAGCTCGGGATACCGGCGCAAGCCGCCTTCCGTAAAATAGCGCCCGCCCGGGATATCGCCCCACGGCAGGGGCGCGGTCAAGGCGCCGCTGCCCGCCAACGCCAGCAGCGGCTCGAGCGCGCTGCGCAGGTCGGCCACTTCCCCATCGGCGGGCGCCAGGCGCGCCAGCAATTGCCCCAGTTCGGCGGCGCTGGCTTGCAAGCGCTGTTGATCCATCATGTCTCCTCAATTCTTGATCGTGCCGATCAGCACGGGTGCCGACCACAGACTACGGTTGGGCAATAAATACTGCTGCGCCCCACCCTTGCGCCGCACCAGCCCGCCCAGTTCCTGCGTGGGCGCCACCTGGCTGACGAACACGTTGACGGTACCCTTGGGCATGATTTGATACACATCATACAGCGGCGCCTCGCTCTCTTCAAGGGCAAGCCGAAACAGTCGGCCAGGGTGGCGCACTGGCCCGAGGCCTGCTGCAATTGCGCGCTGGTGGTGAAATACGGCGAATACGGCGACACATTCTGGCCATGCGGCACGATTTTTACCAAGGCGGCCGACATGGCTTGCAAGTCCGGCACGGTGCTGCCGGAAGCAAGCTGTTCTACGGCCCGCGCATAGATGGTGTCGGCCGACGCGGCAGGATCGGCGGCGCGCAGTTCGCGCAGGAATTGCCGCCCTGGTCCGCTCTCGAGGTAGGCATCGATCGCATCCCGCGGCAAGCCCGCCGTCCTGAAGGTGCTGAGGTCATTGATTTCGCGCGCATGCACGGCGCGCAAGGCATCGAGGTCTTGCGCCGGCATGGACGCGGACGCGGCGGCGATGGGAATGGGCAGCGGCACCGGCGTGGGTGCGTTGTCCAGCTGTGCCCGGACACCGGGCGCGACGGCAAACAGAAAGGCGGCGGCCAGCCCGCAGAATGTGCGCATGCTGCATCTCCTTGGAAGACTCGTTCAGGGGTGGATCCCCCCTTGAATCTACAAGGCGCAAAACCGGCCAATGCGACCTGCATCAAGGCCGGTGCACGCGTCGGCACACAGCTTCGATGCAGCGCAAACGATGCGCATAAAAAAACCGCCAGGGCTTGCGCGCCGGCGGTTTTTGAGCATGCGGCGAAAGCCGCACTCAGGCTAACTTAGACGAACTTAAGCGGCTGGCGCTTCGTTGCCTTCGGCAGCTTTCATCGACAGCTTCAGGCGGCCGCGGTCGTCCGTTTCCAGAACCTTGACGCGCACCAGCTGGCCTTCTTTCAGGTAGTCGGCCACGGCGTTGACGCGCTCGTTGGCGATCTGCGAGATGTGCAGCAAGCCGTCCTTGCCTGGCATGACTTGCACGATGGCGCCGAAGTCCAGCAGTTTCAGCACGGTGCCTTCGTAGGTCTTGCCCACTTCGACGGATGCCGTCAATTCTTCGATGCGGCGCTTGGCTTCCTGGCCGGCGGCAGCGTCGACGGAAGCGATGGTGACCACGCCTTCGTCGCTGATGTCGATCTGGGTGCCCGTCTCTTCGGTCAGCGCGCGGATCACGGCGCCGCCCTTGCCGATCACGTCACGGATTTTTTCCGGGTTGATCTTGATGGTGATCAGACGCGGTGCGAAATCGGACAGTTCGGTTTTGACGTGCGGCATGGCTTTTTGCATTTCGCCCAGGATGTGCTCGCGGCCTTCCTTGGCTTGCGCCAGCGCCACTTGCATGATTTCCTTGGTGATGCCCATGATCTTGATGTCCATCTGCAGCGCCGTGATACCGTTGCGGGTACCGGCTACCTTGAAGTCCATGTCGCCCAGGTGATCTTCGTCGCCCAGGATGTCGGACAGCACGGCAAACTTGCCGCCTTCCTTGATCAGGCCCATGGCGATACCGGCCACGTGTTCTTTCATCGGCACGCCGGCGTCCATCAGTGCCAGGCAGCCGCCGCAGACGGATGCCATCGACGAGGAACCGTTCGATTCCGTGATTTCCGATACCAGGCGCACCGAGTAGCTGAACTCTTCGGCGGCTGGCAGGGCGGCGATCAGCGCGCGCTTGGCCAGGCGGCCGTGGCCGATTTCGCGGCGCTTCGGCGTACCGACGCGGCCCGTTTCGCCGGTGGCGAACGGAGGCATGTTGTAATGCAGCATGAACGAATCCGTGAATTCGCCCATCAGCGCATCGATCTTCTGGCTGTCGCGGGCGGTGCCCAAAGTTGCCACGACCAGCGCCTGCGTTTCGCCGCGCGTGAACAGGGCCGAACCGTGGGTGCGTGGCAGCACGCTGGTGCGGATCGAGATCGGACGCACGGTGCGCGTGTCGCGGCCGTCGATGCGTGGCTCGCCGTCCAGGATCTGCGTACGCACGATCTTGGCTTCGATGTCGAACAGGATGTTGTTGACTTCAGCGCTGTCGATCGACGCGCCGCCGGCGGCAGCCGCTTCGGCCGACAGGTCGGCGATCACTTCCGACGTTGCCGCCTTCAGCTTGGCCGTGCGCTCTTGCTTGTCCTTGGTTTGATACGCGTCATTGATCTTGGCGTTGGCGAAATGCGCGACGCGGGCGATCAGTGCTTCGTTTTTCGGCGCAGGCGCCCATTCCACTTCCGGCTTGCCGCCGTCACGCACCAGGTCGTGAATCGCGTCGATGACGACTTTCATCTGGTCGTGGCCAAAGACCACGGCGCCCAGCATGATTTCTTCGGACAGCTGTTTCGCTTCCGATTCGACCATCAGCACGGCCGTTTCGGTACCGGCGACAACCAGGTCCATTTCCGACGTTTTCAGTTGCTGGACGGTCGGGTTCAGGATGTACTGGCCGTTGGCGTAACCGACGCGCGCGGCGCCGATAGGACCGTTGAAAGGCACGCCCGACACGCACAGGGCGGCCGAGGCGCCGATCATGGCGGCGATGTCCGGATCGATTTCAGGGTTGACCGACAGCAGTGAATGATGACTTGCACTTCATTCAGGTAGCCTTCCGGGAACAGCGGACGGATAGGACGGTCGATCAGACGCGATGTCAGTGTTTCTTTTTCGGAAGGACGGCCTTCGCGCTTGAAAAAACCGCCCGGGATTTTACCGGCAGCATAGGTTTTCTCGACATAATCAACCGTCAAAGGGAAGAAATCCTGGCCTGGCTTGGCATCTTTGCGCGCCACTACCGTTGCCAGAACGACGGTATCTTCGATCGACACCAGCACTGCGCCGGATGCCTGACGAGCGATTTCGCCGGTTTCCAGGGTCACTTGATGTTGACCGTACTGGAAGGTTTTCGTAACTTTGTTAAACATGGGGTATCCCTTTTCTAATTGCCGACAGATTTTCAGGGGCTGTCGTTCACCTCACCACAGGCGGCGTAAAAATGCTGCCTTTACTTGTTGCCACCTTTGCTACTTTACTTTTAAAACATGATGTCGGTAGAGAATACTGTACTTCCCGACATAAATCCGGAATTCAAATGACAAAATGCCCGCGTCAGCGAACTGGCGCAGGCATTTCTGTATAAACCTTGTACGGCAAAAATTACTTGCGCAGACCAAGTTTAGCGATCAGGTCGCGATAACGGGTAGCGTCTTTAGCCTTCAGGTAGGACAACAGGCTCTTACGACGGTTGACCATCATGATCAGGCCGCGGCGGGAGTGGTGATCTTTCGAGTGGGCTTTGAAGTGGCCGTTCAGTTCGTTGATGCGAGCTGTCAGCAGTGCAACTTGCACTTCAGGGGAGCCGGTGTCGTTTTGACCACGTGCGTTGTCCGCGATGATAGCGGCTTTGTTGATGTTTTCTACTGTCATGATAAACCTTTCACATGCGGTGCACAGAGTCTGAACCCTATCCACCGTGAACTACGATTATTAAAATACTGGCCTAGGCTTCCAACCAGACGCGCAAGTATATCGGAAAAATGCCCGCCTGTATCCTGTCGTGCGCGCTTTTCTCGGTGCATGATAGGGTTTTCCTGCATTTCAGGAGGTCCAACATGAAAAATCTGCTCAAATTAGCAACACCGCTGCTGTTTGCCGTGCTGGCTGGCTGCGCCAGCTGGAACGTCCCGCCGCCGCAGCCGGGCGAGCCGCGCGCCGCCGTGGAAGCGCGCCTGGGCCGTCCAACGAATATCTACCAGCTGCCCACGGGGCCGGAACTGGAATACGCGACGGGGCCGTACGGTCAATATACCTACATGGCCCGCTTCGGCCCCGACGACAAGTTGATTTCCTACGAGCAAGTGCTCGACACGCCGGGCTTTGCCCGCATCAAGGTAGGCGTGTCGACCCAGCAAGACGTGCTGCACACGCTGGGCCGCCCGACGGAAACTTCGTATCTGTCGCTGCCGAAACTGCACGTCTGGTCTTACCGCTACAAGGAATCGGGCGTGTGGGATTCCATGATGCACGTGCATTTCGACCACGACGGCATCGTGCGCATGATGATGAACGGGCCCGATCTGCCAAGGAAGAGCGCCGCTTTTTCTGGTAAGACATTACCGGCGCAACAACGCCTGATAAAACCGTAGCGAGCGGAAGAGAGAGTTGGCTAAGAAGCGCAACCGTACTCTAGTACGGTGAGCATCGCAGGCCACCTATATCGACGCGTAGTAGGTTTAATCAGGCGTCCTTCACTAAGGTTGCGGGTCGATCCGCTCATCCTTGGCGTGTAACTTATTGAGCGCCGACAAATACGCCTTGGCCGACGCGACGATGATGTCCGGGTCGGCGCCCACGCCGTTGACGATGCGACCGTCGCGCGACAGCCGCATCGTCACCTCGCCCTGCGACTGCGCGCCCGTGCTGATGGCATTGACGGAGAACAAGACCAGCTCCGCGCCGCTGGCGGCCGCGCTTTCGATGGCGTTGACGGTGGCGTCGACGGGACCGTCGCCCTGCCCTTCGCAGCTGCGCTGCACGCCGCCGACGAGGAATTCCACGCGCGCATGGGGCACGGCGCCCGTCGTCGACTGTTGCGTCAGCGCAATAAATCGGTAGTGCTCGCTCTCCTGCGCCTGCTGTTCATCGCTGACGAGGGCCATGATGTCTTCGTCGAAAATCTCGGATTTGCGGTCCGCCAGCTCCTTGAAGCGCAGAAAAGCCGCGTTGACTTCCGCTTCCGATTCGAGCGCAATGCCCAGCTCGTGCAGGCGCTGCTTGAAGGCGTTGCGGCCCGACAATTTGCCGAGGACGATCTTGTTGGCAGTCCAGCCCACGTCTTCGGCGCGCATGATTTCATACGTCTCGCGCGCCTTTAAAATGCCGTCCTGGTGGATGCCGGACGCGTGCGCAAAGGCGTTCGCGCCGACGACGGCCTTGTTCGGCTGCACGGCAAAACCCGTGATCTGCGACACCATTTTCGAGGCGGCCACGATTTGCGTTGTATCAATGCCCACCGTCAAGTTGTAGTAGGCGGCGCGCGTGCGCAGCGCCATCACCACTTCTTCCAGCGCCGTATTGCCGGCCCGCTCGCCGAGGCCATTGACGGTGCACTCGATCTGCCGCGCGCCGCCGATCATGACGCCGGCCAGCGAATTGGCCACGGCCAGGCCCAGGTCGTTATGACAATGGACAGACCAGATGGCTTTATCGGAGTTCGGTATGCGTTCGCGCAAGCGCTTGATGGTAGCGCCGAAGATTTCAGGCACGGCGTAGCCGACCGTATCGGGGAAATTGATGGTGGTGGCGCCCTCGGCAATCACGGCTTCGAGCACGCGGCAGAGGAAATCCTCGTCGGAGCGGCTGCCGTCTTCGGGGCTGAATTCGATGTCGTCCGTAAACTGGCGCGCGTAGCGCACGGCGTTCTGCGCCTGCAATAAAACTTCCTCGGGCGTCATGCGCAGCTTCATCTGCATGTGCAGCGGTGACGTGGCGATGAAGGTGTGGATGCGCTTGCGCTCGGCCGGTTGCAACGCTTCGGCGGCGCGGGCGATGTCGCGGTCGTTGGCGCGCGACAGCGAGCAGATGGTGGACTCGCGCACGGCGCCGGCAATCGCCCGTATCGACTCGAAGTCGCCCTGGGAGGCGGCGGCGAAGCCCGCTTCGATCACGTCGACCTTCATGCGCTCGAGCTGCCTGGCGATGCGCAGCTTTTCCTCGCGCGTCATGGACGCGCCCGGCGATTGCTCGCCGTCGCGCAAGGTGGTGTCAAAAATGATGAGTCGGTTGCTGGTGTTCATGGCTGCTCCTGGCTGGCTGAAGACTGGCGACGCTACCGACTCGCCGCATTAATGCTCGGGGTCGGTCTGGATGATGCTGACGGGCTTGCCCTTCGCCATGCGCCAGAAAAACACGGCGTAGCCGGACAGGCCATAGGCGACGAAAATCGGGAACAGCACTTTCGGCGGGTCGATGGAAATGAGCGCGAAGAACAATGCCAGCAGGAATACCACGATGAAAGGCACGGACTTGCGGAAATTCACATCCTTGAAACTGTAGAACGGCACGTTGGTGACCATGGTCAGGCCCGAGAACAGGGCGATCGTCCACGAGACCCAGGCCAGCTGGTTGCCGGCAAATTCCAGGTCGTTCATCAGCAGGATGAAGCCGGCCACCATGGCGGCCGCCGCCGGGCTGGGCAAGCCCTGGAAGAAGCGCTTGTCGACCACGGCGATGTTCGTGTTGAAGCGGGCCAGGCGCAAGGCGGCGCCAGCGCAATACACGAAGGCGGCCAGCCAGCCCAGTTTGCCCATGCCGCGCAGCGACCACTCATAGATCACCAGCGCCGGCGCGGCACCGAACGACACCATGTCGGACAGGCTGTCGTACTGGGCGCCGAATTCGCTCTGCGTATTCGTCAGGCGCGCGATGCGGCCGTCCAGGCCGTCGAGGATCATGGCGATGAAGATGGCCCAGGCCGCGTGTTCGAATTTCTGGTTCATGGCCATGACGATGGCGTAGAAGCCGCAAAACAGGGCTGCCGTCGTGAAGGCGTTCGGCAACAGATAGATGCCGCGGCGGCGCAAGGTTTTCTTGCCCGTGCCATCGGCCACCGGCTGGCGCACGAATTTGCTGAAGCGGGACGCTTTGGATGCTGCGGGAGTGCCGTTCTTGCCTCTACGACGGGGGAAGTTTGCCATGTTGTTCCATATCTTGTGTACTGCGGGGGATTCGGTGCCAGATGGCAGGCGCATTCGTCTTGCGGCATGCGCCTGCCAATGTTGCCATTATAGAGGAGCCGCCGCCAAAGAAAAGCGCGGCGGCGTCAAGCCGGCAATATTGACACCAATACTAGCCTTATTTGAACTTGACCTTGGCCACCAGCCCCATGTTGAGGGTGGTTTCGCCCGGCTCGAAGCTCGGTTCGGCCACCTGGCTGCCGCCATAGCCCATGGAATCGGCGCTCATGTTGCGCGCGCCGGTCACGCTGACGCGTTGCGCGTAGTTGCCCGAACCTTCGAAATCAATGGTGTCGATGACGGCATCGTTGACGTTGCGGCCCATGGCACCGGCGATGGCCGTCACGCGCTCGTTGAGGTTCTTGTAGGCGGCGGCGATGCGCTGGTCGTCGAGCTTGCGGATGGTGGCGGGCGCCAGGCCGAAGTTCAGGCGGTTCAGGGTCAGCACGCCTTGCGCGGCCGACACGGTTTTCGGCAAGGCTGCCAGATTCGTCGTCGTTACCTGCAGGTACTGGCCTACGCGCCAGCCGGTCGGCACACGCGGCTTGGCGGCGACGCCCGGCGGCAAGGGCGCCGTTTCCGGGTACACGGCATACGTGTAGTAACCCTGGGTCTTCAGCACGGCTTGCGGGTCGGCCTTCTTGACGATGGCCACGCCCTGGTTCATCTTCTGGTTCACGCGCGAGGCGGCGGCGGCCTTGTCCTTGTCCTGCTCTTCGATGGCCAGGGTGACGGTCACCTGGTCATTCGCATGCACCACTTCGCCATTCGCGGGCACCACCACGAGGGTGCCGGCGGTGGGCAAGGTTTGGGCGTGTGCGCCCAGGGCTACGGTAGCGGCGGCAGCGGCCAGCAACGATTTCATGACGGTCATGGTGTTCTCCTGGAAAATAATGGGGCAAAAACGACCATGGGGCCAGCAGCCCCATGATCATCTTAAAACATGCTAACGCGGAAACATTTCCACGCGAGTGCGCTTACTTGAACTTGACCTTGCCAACGACGCGCATGTCGAGCGTGGTTTCGCCCGGTTCGAAGCTCGGTTCGGCGACGGTGCTGTCTTCGGCCATCTTGGCGCTGCGCATCATCATCGGTGCGGCGGCAGGACGGCTTTCGGTGGCGTAATTGCCCGAACCTTCGAAGTCCACGGTATCGAGCACGGCGTCGGAGACGTTGCGGCCCATGGCCTTGGCGATGGCGGCCACGCGCTCGTTCAGGTTTTTATACGTGGCGGCGATGCGCTGGTCGTCCAGCAAGCGGATGGTTTCCGGCTTCAGGCCGAAATTCAAGCCATTCAGGGTCAGCACGCCTTGCGCCGCCGACACGGTTTTTGGCAAGGTCGCCAGGTTGGCCGTCGTCACTTCCAGGTACTGGCCCACGCGCCAGGCCGTCGGCAAACGCGGCTTGGCCACGGCGCCGGCCGGCAATGGGCGCTCTTCCGGATACACGGGGTAGGTGTAGTAGCCGTACGATTTCAGTGCGGCCGACGGATCAGCCTGCTTGACGATGGCGATACCCTTGTTCATCTTCTGATTGACTCTCGACGCGGCGGCAGCCTTGTCCTTGTCCTGTTCTTCGACGGCCAGGGTAGCGACCACCTGGTCATTGACATGCTTGACTTCGCCAAATGCGGGTACGACCACCAGGGTGCCGTTGGTCGGCAAGGATTGGGCTTGCGCGCTCAGGGCAACGGTGGCGGCGGCGGCAACAAGGACGGATTTCATCACGGTCATGGGGGTACTCCTAGGTAGTTAATGTGGCTGACAGCCCGCGAAAGGGACGCTTTTGCCATCCCTTTCGCTTGAGAAACTTGTCAAACTGTGTAGATTCTAACGCCTCGTTCATTCCTGTGGCGCAAATTAACAAATCGTCACAAAATGTGCTTGCCAGTCACATCTGCTCACATTTCAATACACCGCCATTGAAAATAACAGTGTTATTAGTGACCTATGACCGCGCCGCCGCTGCGCCGGCCCGGCTTGAAACTGTGCCGGTGCGCGCGCCAGGCGATGGCCAACGCCACCAGCAGCAAGGCCAGCATGGCCCATGGGAACGAGGCCGCGCCATAGCCGTCGAGCAACATGCCTCCCGCCAGGCCGCCGCCCGCGATGGCCACGTTCCAGATGGTCGCCACCATCGCTTGCGCCACGTCCATGCCGTCGCCGGCCGCGTCCGCCGACGCCGTCTGCAGCAGGGTACCCGCGCCACCGAAGGTGATACCCCAGATGGCCATGCTGACATAGATGACGATTGGCGAGTCCATCGCCAGCCCCAGCGCCACCATCACGAGGGCAAAGGCGGCGATGCAGCCCAGCACGAGCGGGCGCAGCCAGCGGTCGATCAGCTGGCTGACCAGCCAGATGCCGGCCAAGGAGCCCACGCCATACACGAGCAGCACCAGGTCGACGCGGGGGCGCAAGCCGGACGGCGCCAGGAACGGGGCAATATAGGTATATAAAATGTTATGCGCCAGCATCCAGGCGACGATCACCGCCAGAATCGGCCGCACGCCCGGCGTCATGAACACTTGCCGGATCGACAGGCGTTCGCCATTCTTTTGCCCCGGATAATCGGGCACGGCCAGCAGCACCCACGCGACCAGCACCACGGCCATGGCGGACATGATGCCGAAGATGCTGCGCCAGCCCAGCACGCCGCCCATCAGGGTGCCCAGCGGCACGCCCAGCGACAGGGCCAGCGGCGTACCGATCATGGCAATGGCCATCGCCCTGCCCTGCTGCTCCACGCCGACCATGCGGCGCGCGTAGCCGGCCATCAAGCCCCAGGCGAGGCCGGCGGCCATGCCGGTGACGAAGCGCGCGGCCAGGGCAACGAGGTAGTTGGGCGCCAGGGCCGTCGCCGTATTGAAGATCAAGAAACCGATGATGGCCAGCAACAAGACATTGCGCCGGCGCCAGGTGCTTGTCAGCGCCGTCAGGGGAATCGCCGTCAGGATGGAACCGATGGCGTACACGGTGACCAGCTGCCCAGTCATGACTTCGGAAATGCCCAGGTCGCGGGCAATCTGCGGCAGCAAGCCGGCCGGCAAGGTTTCGGACAGCAGGGCGAGAAATGCCGTCATGGCCAGGGCCAGCAAGGCCAGGATGGGAAGCCGTTCGGAAACGGAAGATTCGGCAGTGCCCGGCATGGGGACTGTGGCGGTAATGCGGTCGGTCATAGGGGTCCTTCAGGTTGCCAGGCGGCTGATCAATTAGCGTCTGGCGTGCTACAAAAGCGGTGATGCGCGTTGCGGTCGGCAGATACCGAAACAGATGCAGCTATATGAAACTGCAAAGGAAGGGCGGGATTGTAAAGCAAACGCAGCAAAAGCGTGCGTACAAAGAGACAACCGAGCTCAAGCTGGCGTCATGCAGGCGTCGTTGGCCGCCTTGCGCGGCGAAAACCAGGCATTCGATCTCGGACTGTAAAGCAAGGCGCAGATGACGGCGAACAGGAGCGCGCCAGGCAAGACGTACATCTTCTGCGGCAAGGTCGCCAGGCAGAACGCAATGTCGATCACGCCCCACACCAGGTACACAGTGCGCGCGCCACGCTGCCTCTGCAGCATGGCCAGCGCCGCCACCAGGGTAATGCCCTGACTGAAGATCAAAATCGCGTATTGCACCTCGGCGGGAATCGCGCCGTCCGCCATCCACGCCTGCATGGCGGGATCGTTGCGGCCGAGATAAGCCGACACCAGCGCCGACAGCGAGCCGATGACCAGAAACCAGCAGCTGAGGGCAACCGAAACGGGGCGCTTGACCACATGAAGATTCCCAACAAGAACTTTAGAAAAAACAAGCATGGTGCTGACGGTATGGTTGAATGGGCCTGATTGTAACCGGATGCGGCTGCAAAGCGCCCGCGCACAAAAAAGCCGGCTTGCGCCGGCTTCGTGTGAGGAACGGTAAATGCTTAGTTCTTCGACTGGTCAACCATCTTGTTCTTGGCGATCCAAGGCATCATGGCGCGCAGTTTCGCGCCCACTTCTTCGATCTGGTGCTCGGACGTCAGACGGCGGCGCGAGATCAGGGTCGGTGCGCCTGCCTTGTTTTCCAGGATGAAGCTCTTCGCGTATTCGCCCGTCTGAATATCTTTCAGGCATTGACGCATCGCATCCTTGGTAGCCGAGGTCACGACTTTAGGACCGGTCACGTATTCGCCGTATTCGGCGTTGTTCGAGATCGAGTAGTTCATGTTGGCGATGCCGCCTTCATAGATCAGGTCGACGATCAGCTTGAGTTCGTGCAAGCACTCGAAGTACGCCATTTCAGGCGCGTAACCCGCTTCCGTCAGGGTTTCGAAGCCGGCCTTGATCAGTTCCACGGCGCCGCCGCACAGCACGGCTTGTTCGCCGAACAAGTCCGTTTCGGTTTCTTCACGGAAATTCGTTTCGATGATGCCGGCACGGCCGCCGCCGTTGGCCGAGGCGTACGACAGGGCGATATCGCGGGCGATGCCCGATTTGTCCTGGTACACGGCGATCAGGTGGGGCACGCCGCCGCCCTGGGTGTAGGTGGCGCGCACGGTGTGGCCCGGGGCTTTCGGCGCGACCATGATCACGTCCAGGTCGGCGCGTGGCACGACCTGGCCGTAATGCACGTTGAAGCCGTGGGCGAAGGCCAGCACGGCGCCCTGCTTGGCGAACGGCGCGATGTTTTCGTTGTAGACCTGGGCGATGTTTTCATCCGGCAACAAGATCATGATGACGTCGGCCGCTTTCACGGCGTCGTTGACTTCCGCTACTTTCAAGCCAGCTTGTTCGACCTTGGTCCACGACGCGCCGCCCTTGCGCAGGCCGACGGTGACGTTGACGCCCGAATCGTTCAGGTTTTGCGCGTGCGCGTGGCCTTGCGAACCGTAGCCGATGATGGCAACGTTTTTGCCCTTGATCAAGGAGAGGTCAGCGTCTTTGTCGTAAAAAACTTTCATGGTATTTCCTATAATTTGATGATGCGTTGTTGTTTTAAATGCGGCCCGCGGGCCGCGTAGTGCTGCTTGTATTTTTATACTTTGAGGATGCGTTCGCCGCGGCCGATGCCGGAACCGCCCGTGCGGACGGTTTCCAGGATGGCGGCGCGGTCGATCGAATCGATGAACGCGTCGAGCTTGACCTTGTTGCCGGTCAGTTCGATCGTGTACGTCTTTTCGGTGACATCGATGATGCGGCCACGGAAGATATCGGCGGTGCGCTTCATTTCCTCGCGCTCCTTGCCCACGGCACGAACCTTGATCAGCATCAACTCGCGTTCGATATGCTGGCCTTCGGTCAGATCCACCACCTTCACCACTTCAATCAGACGGTTCAGGTGCTTGGTGATCTGCTCGATGATGTCGTCCGAACCGCTGGTGACGATGGTCATGCGCGACAGGGTCGAGTCTTCCGTCGGCGCCACCGTCAATGTTTCGATGTTGTAGCCGCGTGCCGAGAACAGGCCCACCACGCGCGACAGGGCGCCCGCTTCGTTTTCCAGCAAGACAGAAATAATATGGCGCATATTAAAGATCCTCCGAACCGAGCATCATTTCGGACAGGCCCTTGCCGGCTTTCACCATTGGCCACACGTTTTCGGACTGGTCGGTAATGAAGTTCATGAATACCAGCCTGTCTTTCATGCCGAACGCCTCTTTCAGGGCGCCGTCGACGTCGCCCGGTTTTTCAATTTTCATGCCCACGTGGCCATACGCTTCGGCCAGCTTCTCGAAGTCGGGCAGCGAATCCATGTACGACTCGGAATAGCGCGAACCGTAATCGATTTCCTGCCACTGGCGCACCATGCCGAGGAAACGGTTGTTGAGCATGATGATCTTCGGCGTCAGGTGATACTGCTTGCACGTGGCGAGTTCCTGGATGCACATCTGGATCGAACCTTCGCCGGTAATACAAGCAACGGTGGCGTCCGGATTGGCCATCTGCACGCCCATGGCGTACGGCAAGCCGACCCCCATGGTGCCCAGGCCGCCGGAATTGATCCAGCGGCGCGGCTTGTCGAAGCCATAATATTGCGCGGCCCACATCTGGTGCTGGCCCACGTCGGACGTGATGAAGGCATCGCCCTTGGTGATCTGAAACACTTTTTCCACCACCGATTGCGGCTTGATGACCAGGTCGGAGGTTGGATATTTCAGGCATTCGCGGCCGCGCCATTCGGCGATCTGCTTCCACCAGTTGCTCAAGGCATTGACGTTCGGCTTGGCTTCGGCCGCGTCCAGTTGCGCGAGGAACTCGATCAGCACGTCCTTGACGTTGCCGACGATGGGGATATCGACCTTGACGCGCTTGGAAATCGACGATGGATCGATGTCCACGTGGATGATCTTGCGCGGATGCGAGGCGAAATGTTTCGGGTTGCCGATCACGCGGTCATCGAAACGGGCGCCGATGGCGATCAGGACGTCGCAATTCTGCATCGCCATGTTCGCTTCGTAGGTGCCGTGCATGCCGGGCATGCCGACATACTGCTCGCTCGAGGCGCGGTAGCCGCCCAGGCCCATCAAGGTGTTGGTGCAAGGGAAACCCAGGCGGTCGACCAGCTTGTTCAGCTCGGGAGCCGCATGCGCCAGGATGACGCCGCCGCCCGTGTAGATCATCGGGCGTTCGGCTTGCAGCAGCAGCTGCACGGCCTTGCGGATCTGGCCCGAATGGCCCTTGTCGACGGGACGGTAGGAACGCATCTCGACTTCCTTCGGGTAGTCGAAATGGCATTTGTGCATGCTGATATCCTTGGGGATATCGACCAGCACGGGTCCCGGACGGCCGGTACGGGCGATGAAGAAGGCTTTCTTGATCGTCGCTGCCAGGTCCTTGACGTCCTTGACGAGGAAGTTGTGCTTGACGACGGGGCGCGTGATGCCGACCGTGTCGCATTCCTGGAACGCATCCTGCCCGATGGCGTGGCTCGGCACCTGGCCGGAGATCACCACCATGGGAATCGAGTCCATGTACGCGGTCGACAGGCCCGTGACGGCATTCGTGACGCCCGGACCGGACGTGACGATGGCGACACCGACCTTGTTCGAGCTGCGCGAATAGGCATCGGCGGCGTGGATCGCGGCCTGCTCGTGGCGTACCAGGATATGCTGGAATTTGTTTTGCTGGAAGATGGCGTCGTAGATGTAGAGTACGGCTCCGCCCGGGTATCCAAAGACGTGCTCGACGCCCTCTTCAGCCAGACAGCGCACGACAATTTCTGCGCCGGTAATGGGTCCTGCTGCTGCTTCGGTATTCATGAAACATTCCTTTCAAGGTCCATTGGAGATTGATCGGATGTTCTTTCCTGACGAGGTACGCCTAACGCAACAGTGCTCCTGCTTCCCTTTTCATGCGGTCACGCAATTTCTTTGGGCACCCATAGATACCTTACAAAACAACGCTTAACGCAACTCGTTTGGCCGGAGTTTCTGTGGCGCCTGTACGAACCGCTCGCGCTTGTGGCGCGGGTTAGAACAAACTGCCTACAAATGAAAGCGCGTCTTGCCGCTGCTGGCCTTGTGTGCCGGTCGCGACCTGACCATAGGGCTTTGGGGTGTTCAAAGCGTCCCATACGTTATCGCGTTGCACCATTATGGTCAAGGAAAATGTCGGCCTCGCTGCATTTTTGCCCGCACAACGTGCAAAAACCCTGCGGAAACGCACATTTTTTGCTAGCATGCACGGGGTTGCAAAAAGCATACCCGCCCCCATTTCGCCCACCGCACCCGCAGCCGCTAAGATCCCCGATACCGCATGGCAACAGACAAAGAATTATCCGACTTTCTAGAAAATGTCGAGCGGCGCGCTTTCAAGCAGGCCGCCTACGCGGTCCGCAAGGAAGAATCGGCACTCGACATCGTGCAGGATGCCATGATCAAGCTGGCCGAGAAATACGGCGACAAGCCGGCCGCCGAGCTGCCGATGCTGTTCCAGCGCATCTTGCAGAACACCATCCTTGATTATTTCCGCCGTGAAAAAGTTCGCAACACCTGGGTCAGCCTGTTTTCCGGCATGAAGCCCTCGGGCGACGAGCATGAAGATTTTGATATACTTGACACGTATGAATCGGAACAGGGATCGAGCGCCGCCGAATCCTCGGCCGACCAGGTCGAACGCGCGCAAATCCTTGATTTGATTGATATAGAGGTACAAAAACTGCCGTCACGTCAACGCGAAGCCTTCCTCATGCGTTATTGGCAGGACATGGATGTGGCTGAAACAGCGGAAGCGATGGGTTGCTCCGAAGGTAGCGTGAAAACACATTGCTCCAGAGCTACCCACACGCTCGCCGAATCGCTGAAAGCCAAGGGAATTAAATTATGAACACCGACGATCTCAATTTCGCTTACAAAGTGCGCCATGCACTGAACGAAAAACTCGACGACCTGCCCGCATCGGCCACCGATCGCCTGGCAGCGGCACGCAAGCTGGCCCTGTCGCGCAAGAAGGCGGACGCGCCCATCGCCGTGGCCGCGCGTGAAAACGTGTTCGCCGGCGTGGCCAGCCAGTTCTTCGCCGAGCCGCTGTCGTGGCTGGGCCGCATGAGCGTCATCATCCCGCTGCTGCTGCTGGTCGGCGGCCTGGTGGGCATCTATCAGTTTGAGCAGGAACAACATATTGCCGAACTGGCAGAAATCGATGCCGCCGTGCTGTCCGACGAATTGCCGCTGTCCGCGTACATGGACCATGGCTTCAACGCCTACCTGACGAAACGCGAGCAATAAATGGCACGCACGAGCGTACGCAAAGGCTGGCTGGCCGGCGGCATCGGCCTGGGCGCCTGCGCCCTGGCGGGCGCCGCCTGGGTAGGCGCGCAGCAACATGCCGCGCCCGCCGCGCCTCCCGTGGCGGCAGCGCCCGTGGTGGCGCCGGCCCCGGCCGTCAAACCCGGTTCGCCCCGCACGGCCGGCAAGGGCGGCACGCCGCCCAAGGCCAGCGAGAATCCCTCGTGGAACAAGCTGTCGCGCGCGCAGCAGGAAGCCCTGCAGCCGCTGGCGGGCGAATGGAACAAGCTCGAAGCCTTGCGCAAGCAGAAATGGCTCGATATCGCCAACCGCTTTGCCTCCATGTCGCCCGACGAGCAAACCCGCGTGCATGAACGCATGCGCGAATGGGTCAAGCTGACGCCGGAACAGCGCCGCCTGGTGCGCGAAAACTATGCGCGCACGAAGAAGATTGATCCTGGTCAAAAAACCGCGCAATGGGAGCAATACCAGCAATTGCCGGAAGATCAAAAGAAAAAGCTGGCCACAGAACTGGTGCCGATGCCGAAAAAGCCGCTAGAAAAAGTTCCCGCGATCAATTCGAACACGAGCAAGCCGGCCCCCATCCTGCTCCCCACTACGCCGGCAGCGCCTGTCGCCACCGCCCCCCCGCCACGCCGCCAGCCGCCACGCCAGCGGTGGCCGTGCCGGTCACGGATCCGGCCGCGATCCCCGCCACCGTGCCCGTCACGCCACCCACCACGCCTGCCCCACTGCCGACCAATGCCAAATAGCACGCCTGCCGCCAGCATCACTTCCCATCCCACGATCAAGCGCCGCCTGATTTCCATGGTGTACGAATCGCTGCTGGCCCTGGCCGTGCTGTTCCTGCCTTTCCTGCTGTTCGAACTGGCCGTGCAAGGCGCGCATACGCCGTTGACGGAACACATGCGCCAATGCCTGGCCTTCCTCGTCATGGGCGCATACTTCATCCATCAATGGAGCCGCGAAGGGCAAACCCTGGCCATGAAGACGTGGCGCCTGAAAGTCGTGCTGCCGGGCCATGCCCACGTGCCGCTGCGCGTGGCCGCGTACCGCTACATCCTGTCATGGATGTGGCTGCTGCCTGCCCTGCTGGTGTCGTATGCATTCGGCTTGCAGCACTGGACAGCGCTGGGCGCCATCGGCGCGGGCATCCTGGCCTGGTCGGCCACGGCCCTGTTCACGGGCAATGGGCAATTCCTGCACGACAAGCTGGCGGGCACGCAGATCGTGCAATTGCCGGCACCGGCCAAGAAGTCGAAGAAAGTCGCCGCCTGAGTTTTTATGCGGCTTGACCTGGGTCATTGAAGCGCCACGGGGGCTCTGCGATCATGGCATGCCATGAATAATACCGCCCCCCTCCCCCACACACGTTTCGCTCCCTACCGCGAGGAAGTCTGCAGCGAAGACGACGTCAAGCATCTCGTTCACACCTTTTATGCGGCCGCGCGCGACGACGCCATGCTGGGCCCCATCTTTGCCGCCGAGGTCAAGGATTGGGATGCCCACCTGGCCACATTGGTCGATTTCTGGTCAGGCTTGCTGCGCGGCACCATGCGCTACCACGGCAAGCCGCTGGCCCAGCACGCGAACATGGAAAACCTGACGCCCTGCATGTTCCGCCGCTGGCTGACCCTGTTCTTCGCCACCACCGAAAGCATGGGCAATGCCGCCTTGCAAGAGAAGGCCGATACCATCGCCTTGAATATTGCCGAACGGCTTTGGAAAAGCTTTGCGGAAAGCCACGCCATCGTGGCGCCGCAGCTTTAAAACCTTTCGTAACCCTGCAGATAGCGCCACTGGCCTGACGGCATGGCGCCCATCGAAATGCGGCCGATGCGCAAGCGTTTCATGGCGACCACGTCCAGTCCCACCATCTTGCACATATGGGCGATCTGGCCCGGCTGCACGTTTTTCAGGGCAAAACGCAAACGCGTCTCGTTCTGCCAGCTGACCTTGATCGGCGGCAAAGGCTTGCCATTGAACGGCAAACCGTGATTCAGCAGCGCCAGGCCGTTTTCCATGATGTCGCCCGACACTTCCACGATGAATTCCTGCTCCACCGTTTTCGCTTCATCGACCAGCTTGCGGGCCACGCGGAAATCCTGCGTAAATACCAGCAGGCCCGAGGCCATGGTTTCCAGCGGATTGGTGATCGTCAGGCCGATCAAATGGCGCTTGAGGAAGCGCGTGACGGAACTGGGCGCCACATTTTCCGGCGTGAAAATTTCTTCGGGACGCAAGCAACTGAGGGCCGGCTTGCCTTCCGCGCCGACGCCGCCGTTGATGCCGGCCGGCTTGTGCAGCAAAATCGTCACGGGCGGCATTTCATCGAGGGTGGCGTTCGGCAACAGCACCACTTCCTGATTATCCGCCACGCGCGCGCCCGATTCCTCCACCAGCACGCCATCGACCGTCACCCAGCCACCTTCGATATACAGCTCGGCCTCGCGGCGCGAGCAGGGCACGTCTTCGGACAGGCGCTTGGCCAGGCGGACGGTGGGCATTTCAATAGGTGTGGTCATGGGGGAGGCGCAAAAAGCAAGAGGAGGAGAAAGCCGGTATTGTAACCGACCCGCTCCTCCCCTCGTGTGCGACAGCGTATGCTTACGCAGTAGCCTTGGCTAGCTCTTCGGCAAAGAAGCGGTGGCCCATCTCTTCCAGGCCCAGCGTCTGCAGCACTTCCTGCAGGCGCTCCGTCGGGCGCTGGCGCGGCAGGTTTTTATAGCTGGCGATGATCAGCTCATTCTTCATCGAATGTTCCCAGCCCACCAGTTCCGTCACGCTGACCTGATAGCCATGGGCTTCCAGCTGCAGACAGCGCAGCACGTTGGTGATCTGGCTGCCGAACTCGCGCGTGTGCAGCGGGTGGCGCCACAGTTCCGTCAAGACATTCTTGCCCAGGCTCTTGCCCTTGTTCTTCTTCAATACGGAAGCGACTTCGGCCTGGCAACATGGCACCAGCACCATGAACTTCGCCTTTTTCTTCAGGGCGAAGTGAATCGCATCGTCGGTGGCCGTGTTGCACGCGTGCAAGGCCGTGACGATGTCGATCTGCTGCGGCAGCAAATTCGATTCCGTCGATTCGGCCACGGACAACGGTAAAAACGACATGCCGGGGAACTTGAATTTCTTCGCCAGCTCCTGCGAGCGCTGCACCAGCTCTTCGCGCGTCTCGATGCCGTAGATGTGCGAACCGTCGTTGCCGTTCTTGAAGAACAGGTCGTACAGAATGAAACCCAGATACGACTTGCCGGCGCCGTGGTCGACCAGCGACACGCCGGGGTGATCGAGCTGCACTTCGCGCAGCAGCGGCTCGATGAACTGCGTCAGGTGGTACACCTGCTTGAGCTTGCGGCGGCTATCCTGGTTCATCTTGCCGTCGCGCGTCAGGATGTGCAATTCCTGCAGCAAGGCGACCGACTGGCCATCCTTGATCTCGGGCATGTTGCTGGCGGCCGTGATGACGTCTTTCGGCGCAACGGCGCTGTCGGCCCCCTTGGCGGCGGCTGCCGCGCCCTTAGCGCGCTTCATCGATCCACGCCATCTGTATCGCTTCGAGCACTTTTTCGCCGCCGCGCGTGTGGTCATCGTCGAAGCCGTCCAGTTCCACTACCCAGTTGTGCAGGTCGTCGGTGAAACGCACGGTCAGCGGATCGATGTCCGGATGCGCGTCGAACAGCGCTTCGGCAATCGCGTGTATGTCGGACCATTTCATGTTAGTGACTGCCTTCGCTGACCTGGTTGATCGTGTATTTCGGGATTTCGACGACGAGGTCGGCCTCGGCCACGATGGACTGGCACGACAGGCGCGACACGGCTTCCAGGCCCCAGGCCTTGTCCAGCATATCTTCTTCCAGTTCCGTCGCTTCGTTCAAGGATTCGATGCCTTCGCGTACCAGCACGTGGCAAGTGGTGCAGGCGCACGATTTTTCGCAGGCGTGCTCGATGTCGATGTCGTTTTCCAGCAGGATGTCGCAGATGGACTTGCCGGCCGGTGCTTCGATGACGGCGCCGTCCGGGCAAAGCTTGGCGTGCGGCAGGATAACGATTTGTGGCATGGTTTCTTCTTTCAGTCTGTCATTCGGAGCGCGGCCGCGGCGAGTGCCTGCGGCGCGCATGTCAATTATCTTTAAACCACTTGGTCCAGGGATTTTCCGGTCAGCGCCGTGCGCACGCTGCGGTCCATGCGGCGCGAGGCGAAATCCTCGGTGCCGTCGGCCAGCGCCTCGATCGCCAGTTTTAATGCCTGGTGGTCGATGGCGCCGCTTTGCGATTGCGCAATAGCGTCGCGCACCTTCTGCATCAAGCCATCCACGGCGGCGCGCTCGGCGTCGTCCAGCAGGGCGCCGTCTTCGTCGAGCGCCGACTGCGTGGCCAGCAGGATGCGTTCCGCTTCCACCTGCTCTTCGCGCAGCGCGCGCGCCACCATGTCGGTGTCGGCCGAGGTGTAGGAATCCTGCAGCATGCGGGCGATATCGTCGTCGCCCAGGCCGTAGGCCGGCTTGACGCTGATCGACGCTTCCACTCCCGAGCGCAGTTCGCGCGCCGAGACGGACAGCAAGCCGTCCGCATCAACCTGGTAGGTGATGCGGATGCGCGCGGCGCCCGCCACCATCGGCGGAATGCCGCGCAGCTCGAAGCGCGCCAGCGAGCGGCAATCGCTGACCAGTTCGCGCTCGCCCTGCAGCACGTGCACGGCCAGCGCCGTCTGGCCATCCTTGAATGTCGTGAATTCCTGTGCGCGCGCGCACGGAATCGTCGAGTTGCGCGGAATGATCTTTTCCACCAGACCGCCCATGGTTTCGATGCCGAGCGACAGCGGGATCACGTCCAGCAGCAACCAGTCGTCGCCGGCGGCGCGGTTGCCAGCGAGCAAGTTCGCCTGGATGGCCGCGCCCAGCGCCACCACCTTGTCCGGGTCGATATTCGCGTGCGGCGTCGTGTGGAAGAATTCGCTCACGGCGCGCTGCACGTGCGGCATGCGCGTGGCGCCGCCCACCATCACCACGCCGTCGACGTCGTCCGCATCCACGTTTGCGTCGCGCAAGGCTTTCTTGATGGCGTTCATGGTCTTGCCCACCAGGTGCTGCGTCATGGCGGCAAAATCCGCGGCCGTGATGCGAGGTGGATTTCTTCGCCCGAGTTCAGCTTGGCGTCGATCGTCGTTTCCGGCTTGGTCGACAGCAATTCCTTGATTTCGCGCGCCTTCACCATCAGGATGGCCGTGTCTTCATCGGACAGCGGCGCCAGCTTGGCCTGCTCGCTGATCCAGCAGAACAGGCGGCGGTCGAAATCGTCGCCGCCCAGGGCCGAGTCGCCGCCCGTGGACAACACTTCGAACACGCCCTTGCTCAGTTTCAGGATCGAGATGTCGAAGGTGCCGCCGCCGAGGTCGTACACGGCGTACACGCCTTCGGAGGCGTTATCGAGGCCGTAGGCGATGGCGGCGGCCGTCGGCTCGCTCAGCAGGCGCAAGACATTGATGCCGGCCAACTGCGCCGCATCTTTCGTCGCCTGGCGCTGGGCATCGTCGAAATACGCTGGCACAGTAATCACGGCGCCCACCAGGTCGTCGCCCAGCGAGTCTTCCGCGCGCTGGCGCAAGGTGGCGAGGATTTGCGCCGACACCTCAACCGGGCTTTTCACGCCGGCCACGGTTTTCAGCTGCACCATGCCAGGCGTATCCTGGAAGTCGTAGGGGAGGTTTTCCGCGTAGGCGATGTCGGCCAGGCCGCGGCCCATGAAGCGCTTGACGGACACGATGGTATTCTTCGGGTCGGTGGTCTGTGCGGCCAGGGCCTTGTAGCCGATGTTCGCGTGGCCATTCGGCAGGTAGCGCACGACGGACGGCAGCAAGGAGTGCCCTTCTTCGTCGTTGAGCACCTCGGGAATGCTGTTGCGCACGGTCGCGACCAGGGAATTGGTGGTGCCAAGGTCGATGCCGACGGCCAGGCGGTGCTGGTGCGGCGCGGTCGACATGCCTGGTTCGGAAATTTGCAGAAGTGCCATTGTATTCGTGCCTCGATTAATTTATTGCGTGATGCAGCTGATGCCTGGTGCGCATTATAAGACGCGCGCCAGACTGGCGCTTGGCACGCCGGTCAAGCTATCCGGCGATCAAACCTCGATGGCCTCATAGGCAAAACGGACTTCCTCGCCGAATTTGTCGAGGAACATCAGGGCGCGCACGCTTTGCGCGGCATTCACATAGTCGCCGCCATCGAGCTGGGCGGCCACCTGGGCCAGCAGGGCCTTGCGTTCGCCGCGCAGCTGGCGGTCCAGGGCGTCGAGCGCGTCGGCATCCTTGCCCGCGCGCGCGTCGCCCAGCTCTTCGCGCCACTCCATCTGCTGCATCAGGAAGCTGACGGGCATGGCCGTGTTCGACTCCGTCTGCAGGTCGACGCCATTGAGTTCGCACAGGTATTGCGCGCGCTTTTGCGGGCTTTTCAGGGTTTGATAGGCTTCATTGGCGCGCGTGGCCCATTGCATCGCCACGCGCTTTTCGGCGCTGCTGGCGTTGATGAAACGGTCCGGGTGGACCTTGCCCTGCACGTCGCGGTAGGCCGCATCGAGCGCGCTCATGTCGAGCCCGAACTGCGCCGGCAACTGGAATAATTCGAAGTGGTTTTTTTGCATAATGGTCAGTGGTCGCTGTACCGCAATCGATGGGTACAGCGCACCGACCGGGGTCTTGCCAGCTGTTTAAATCCTGAAGGACTCGCCGCAGCCGCAGGCGTCTTTTTCGTTCGGATTGTGGAACTTGAAGCCTTCGTTCAAGCCTTCGCGCGCGAAATCGAGTTCCGTGCCGTCGATGTAGGGCAGGCTTTTCGGATCGACGAAGACTTTCACGCCGTGCGACTCGAAGACGCTGTCTTCGTCCGCCGCTTCATCGACGTATTCGAGCTTGTAGGCCAGGCCCGAGCAGCCCGTGGTGCGCACGCCGAAGCGCAGTCCCACGCCCTTGCCGCGCCGTTCGATATAACGGTTGATGTGCTTCGCCGCTTTTTCGGTCAGTGTGATCATGTATTTCTCCGCAACTGCCCCGGCCTTGCGGCTGGGGCGGGCTGCCAACGTTTAAGCTGCTACTGGATGGCGGGTCTGGTAATCCAGCACTGCCGCCTTGATGGCGTCTTCCGCCAGGATGGAGCAGTGGATCTTCACTGGCGGCAGGGCCAGTTCTTCGGCGATCTGCGTGTTCTTGATGGCCAGCGCCTGGTCCAGGGTTTTACCTTTGACCCATTCCGTTACCAGCGAGCTCGACGCGATGGCCGAACCGCAGCCATAGGTCTTGAATTTCGCGTCTTCGATCAGGCCATCGGCGCCGACCTTGATCTGCAGTTTCATCACGTCGCCGCAGGCAGGCGCGCCTACCATGCCGGTGCCGATGGTTTCATCACCCTTGTCGAAAGCGCCCACGTTGCGCGGGTTTTCGTAGTGATCGAGTACTTTGTCCGAGTAAGCCATTTTGATGCTCCTTAAATATTCTTGCCGGCCCTGTCCAACAGGGCCAGAGTGTTGGTTAGTGGGCTGCCCATTGGATCGAATTAATGTCGATACCCTCTTTAAACATGTCCCACAGCGGCGACAGTTCGCGCAATTTGTGTACTTTCGATTTCAGCAGGTTCACGGCGAAGTCGATGTCTTCCTCGGTCGAGAAGCGGCCGATGGTGAAGCGGATCGAGCTGTGCGCCAGTTCGTCGCTGCGGCCCAGGGCGCGCAGCACGTACGATGGTTCCAGGCTGGCCGAGGTGCAGGCCGAGCCGGACGACACGGCGATATCCTTGATCGCCATGATCAGCGACTCGCCTTCGACGTAGTTGAAGCTGACGTTCAGGTTGTGCGGCACGCGGTGGTCCATGTCGCCGTTGATGTAAACTTCTTCGATCTCTTGCAAGCCCTTGGCCAGACGGTCGCGCAAGGCCTTGATGCGGCCGATTTCGCTGTCCATCTCTTCCTTGGCGATGCGGAAGCTTTCGCCCATGCCGACGATCTGGTGCGTCGGCAGGGTGCCCGAGCGCAGGCCGCGCTCATGGCCGCCGCCGTGCATCTGCGCTTCCAGGCGCACGCGCGGCTTGCGGCAGACGTACAGGGCGCCCACGCCTTTCGGGCCGTAGGTTTTATGTGCCGTGAAGGTCATCAGGTCGACCTTGGTCTTTTGCAGGTCGATGACGACCTTGCCCGTCGCTTGCGCGGCGTCGCAATGGAAGATGATGCCTTTCGAGCGGCAGAACACGCCGATCTCGTCGATCGGCTGGATCACGCCGATTTCGTTGTTCACCAGCATCACCGACACGAGGATGGTGTCCGGGCGCACGGCCGCGGCCAGCTGCTCGACGGTGATCAGGCCGTTGTCCTGCGGTTCCAGGTACGTCGCTTCGAAGCCGATGCGTTCCAGTTCGCGCACCGTGTCGAGCACCGATTTATGCTCGGTCTTGACGGTGATGATGTGCTTGCCTTTGGTCTTGTAGAACTGCGCCGCGCCCTTGATGGCCAGGTTATTGCTTTCCGTCGCGCCGGACGTCCAGATGATTTCGCGCGGATCGGCGTTCACCAGGGCCGCCACGTGGCCGCGCGCCTCTTCCACGGCTTTTTCCGCCGTCCAGCCATACATGTGGCTGCGCGATGCCGGATTGCCGAACTGCTCGCGCAGGTAGGGAATCATCTTGTCGGCGACGCGTGGATCGATCGGCGTGGTGGCCGAGTAATCCATGTAGATCGGGAAATGCGGCGCGGTTTCAAAGTGCACCTGGCCTACGTTTTTTTCTGGGGCGTTCATCAATAACTCCTGCAATCAGCAACTTGGTATTTTGTTATGTTCAACCGAGGGCGGCGTGGTTACGGTGCATCACCATCACGCTTTGTTCGGCAATCTTTTGTCTCTGCTGGTCGACCAGGTCCTGCAAGGACACAGAATCCAGATAATCGACCATTTTTTCGTTGAGCGTGGACCACAATTCATGCGTCATGCAGCGCGCCCCCGTGGCCGCGTCGGCGCCGTGGCAATGTTCCTTGCCGCCGCACTGCGTGGCATCGAGCGGTTCGTCGACGGCGATGATGATGTCGGCCACCGTCACCTTGTCGGCACGGCGCGCCAGGCTGTAGCCGCCGCCCGGACCGCGAATCGATTCGACGATCTCATGCCGGCGCAGCTTGCCGAACAGCTGCTCCAGGTAGGACAGGGAAATCGACTGGCGCTGGCTGATGCCGGACAAGGTGACCGGTCCCTTGCCCTGGCGCAGGGCAAGATCGATCATCGCTGTCACGGCAAAACGGCCTTTTGTAGTCAGACGCATACATCCTCTGGTCAACTGGTTTAAAATATTGCGGTTTTTCAACTCCTCAAACCCCGAGTAGTTGAATGATTTAGTCAAGTATAACAAATTCGGCGGGGTTTGTCAGAGCGCCCCTCGATGACCACAGGGCTGGCAGGGGCATGGCCGGCCGCGCCAGGCGCGGCGGCATCAGGAAAACAACAGTACTGCTCAGGCACGCAAGGCGGCACGTACTTTCATCAGTTCAAAACCCAGCAGGTTCAAGCCGTCCCAGCGGGAGGGATCGCCGATGCGCGGATTGTCCGACGCCAGGCCCACGCCCCAGATGCGGTCGACGGGACTGGCTTCGACGATGACGACGCGCTCGCCGGTGCCCAGCAAAAACTTGCGCAGCGCGGCTTTTTGCGAGAACTTGGCAAAGTTGCCATCGAAGACGATGCCGGCGCGCGCCGCTTCCCACACCCTGGCGTCAAAATTGGCCACTTCGCGCCCCAGCTTCTTGACTTCCGACGGCCGTCCGGCCGCCACGATGCGCGCCTGCACGGCGGTATCGCCAAACAGGGCCGCCTTTTGCGCCATCATGTAGTGCTCGGCCGTCGCATACGTCACGCCAGCCAGGCTGAACGGCGACGGAAACCACTGGCTGAAGCAGCTTTTATCGGGCACCTGCGGCTGCGCCGGCGTGTGGCCCCAGAAATACAGATAGTCGGGCACGCCGCCCGCCGCGATCCACGCCTTCAATTCTTCCACGTTACTGATTTGCATATTCCCCGCACTTCCGCCAGACAGGCGATGATTCAAGCACGCAACAGTTGCATCGGGCCAAACAAGGCCTGCATGTCGCTGTTGCCGATAAAGGACAGATTATACGGATGTTCCGCCGTCACCTGCGGCAAGGCGGCCGCCACCGGCAGGCGTTTGATGAGCTCGGCAATCTTGCCCCACAGCACCAGTTGCGGCAAGGCCGCCCCGCCCTGCAGCGCCAGCGCTTCCAGCACCACCTGCAGGAAGGGCAGCCAGCCGCGCGCATCCTGCACGGGCGGCACGTGGGAACGGAACACCAGCGCCGCGTTGAGCAGCAGGAAACCCTGCTCCGTCATCTTGCGCTGCAAGTCGGGCAGGGTCTGGATCACGCCGCTGCCGGCTTGCAGCGCGGCGGCCGCCACGGGCGCCATGGCCGCGCCGGACGTGTCGCCGCCCTGCAGCCGGCCATCGGCCACCAGCAGCATCTTCATGAAGTTGCGCAGGGACGTGGCGCGGTTGACGGGCTTCGACAGGCCCGTCGCCGACCACAGGCTGCCGACGGCGCCATCCATGAAGCACACGCCCGTGGCGCTGTCGGCGCGCGGATACGGCCCCTCGCCCACCAGCACGTAGCGCACCTGCGCCAGCGGCAGGGCAAAGGCGGCAAACAGCCGACCCTGCGTAGGCAGGTATTCGTCGGCGGCCAGCGCCGGCAGGTAGGCGGGATCGGCCGCCATCACGGCGTGCAGGCCGCGCAGCAGGATGGGCCGCCAGGAAGCATGCGCCAGGGACAGGGCATCGGTGATGCTGGCAGGAACGGTTGTTGCGGTCATGGCGCGTCAGTAAAATATTTGGGCAAACGCAAATTGTAGCCTACCGGCAAGCACGCGTTGACTGCGCAAAATCAATTCCGCATAAAAAAGCCCCGGCCTGCATGCTGGCCGGGGCGACTTGCGTTTGATGCGGCTCAAACTTACTCGGCGTCAGGCTGCCGCGACGGATGGGCGGCGGCAAACGCGGGCAAGGCGGCGCAATGCGCATGGATGCGCGCCACGCGCGGGTACGGCGCCAGGTCGATGGCAAAGCGCTGCGCATTGAACACTTGCGGCACCACCAGCAGCAGTCGGCCATCGTCGCACTGTCACCGTGGCAGAACAGGTTTTTACCCTCCGGGTCACCCTGCGCCAGCAGCGCTTCCACGGCCGCCAGCCCTTCGGCCATCCAGTGGCGGTACCACTCCTGCTTGGCCTCGTCCGACAGTCCCAGGGTGTTTTTCAGGTATTTCAGCACGCGCAGGTTCGTCAGCGGATGGGCGTCGCAGGCGATCGCCAGCGCCAGCGCGCGCACGCGGGCGCGTCCCAGCGCGTCGGCCGGCAGCAGCGGCACGGCCGGCCGCGTTTCATCCAGGTATTCGAGCATGGCCAGCGACTGCGTCAGGATGGCGCCGTCGTCATCGAGCGCCGGCACCAGGGCCGACGGGTTGACGGCGCGGTAGGCCGGCAGCAGCTGCTGGCCGCCGTCCTGCAGCAGGTGCACGGGGATGCTGTCGTAGGCGATGCCCTTCAAATTGAGGGCGATGCGCACGCGGTAGGCGGCCGAACTGCGGAAATAGGTGTACAGCTTCATGGCGCCCCCTCCCCTCAGGCGCGGCCGGCGTACAGCGCGACCGTCTGCTCGATGCTGCCGAAGATGCTGGCGCCCGCCGCGTCGCGCATTTCGATGCGCACCGTGTCGCCGAACTTCAGGTACGCCGTCTTCGGCGCGCCGTGTTCGATGGTTTCATACATGCGCACTTCGGCCAGGCAGCAGTAACCGACGCCGCCATTTTCGATGCTGGAACCGAACAGGTTGCCCTGCTTGTTCGACACGGTGCCGGAACCGACGATGCTGCCGGCGCCCAGTTCGCGCGTCTTCGCCGCATGCGCGACCAGTTGCGCAAAATTGAAGGTCATGTCTTCGCCCGCATTCGGCTTGCCGAACGGCTTGCCGTTCAAGTCCACCAGCAGCGGCAGGTGCAGCTTGCTGTCCGCCCAGTCGGCACCCAGTTCATCGGGCGTGACGGCGACGGGCGAAAACGCGCTGGCCGCCTTCGACTGGAAGAAACCGAAGCCCTTGGCCAGTTCGCCCGGGATCAGGTTGCGCAGCGAGACATCGTTGACCAGCATGACCAGGCGGATCGCTTGCGCCGCGTCGGCCGCGCTGGCGCCCATGGCCACGTCGCCCGTAATCACCGCCACTTCCGCTTCCAGGTCGATGCCCCACTCTTCCGACAGGGCGAAGATGGGGTCGCGCGGCCCGATGAAACTGTCGGAGCCGCCCTGGTACATCAGCGGATCCGTGTAGAACGAGGCCGGCACTTCCGCGTTGCGCGCCTTGCGCACCAGTTCCACGTGGTTGATGTAGGCGGAACCGTCGGCCCACTGGTAGGCGCGCGGCAGCGGCGAGTGGCATTGATTGGCGTCAAACGGCTGCGCGTCCGGCGCCTGGCCCGCGTTCAGGGCCGCGTAGGCGGTTTCGAGCTTGGGCGCCACGGCGTCCCAGTTGTCGAGCGCCGCCTGCAGGGTGGGCGCGATGGCGGCCACGCGCTGGTACTGGCGCAGGTCGCGGCTGACGAGGATCAGGGCGCCGTCGCGGCTGCCGTTTTTCAGGGTTGCGAATTTCATGGAGTGTGTTCCTTGTTTGGCGTAGTGTTCAGATGGATGCCGTGGGCGGCGCTCAGGCTTCGGCCGGCGCGTGCATCCAGGCGGCGTGTTTCGGCGCGCGGCGCGTCTGCGACCATTCTTCCAGCATTTCCCATTTGACGGCGTCCAGCTTGGCCATCATTTCCGGCGTGCCCACGTTGGCCGCCAGTTCCAGGCGGTGGCCGTTGGGGTCGAAGAAATAGATCGACTGGAAGATGGCGTGGTTGACGGGGCCCAGCACCTCGATGCCGCCCGCCACCAGGCGCTCCTTGGCGGCCAGCAGTTCTTCCATGCTGCCCACTTCCAGCGCCAGGTGCTGCACCCAGGCCGGGGTATTGCGGTCGCGGTCCATCGGCGGCTGCGTCGGCAGCTCGAAGAAGGCCAGCACATTGCCCTGGCCCGCGTCGAGGAAGACGTGCATGTACGGGTCCGGCGCCTTGGTCGACGGCACCAGGTCTTCCGCGATGGCGAGGACGAAATTCATGTTCAAATGCTTGACGTACCACTCGACGGTTTTCTTCGCGTCGATGCAGCGGTAGGCGACGTGGTGGATTTGCTTGATTTTCATAATGTCTGTCTCCGATGGATGGCGGGTTTTTCAGCTTTTCACCATTAGAATCCAGTTACAGCTATCATACAAACAATTTTTAACCATCGATTTATCGGATTATCTTATGAGTCCCAGCCTGCGACAGATGCGCGCCTTCGTGGCGCTGGCCAAGACCGGCAGTTTTACCCTGGCCGCCGAATATCTGCACGTGACGCAGTCCGCCTTGAGCGGCTTGATCAAGGAACTCGAAAGCGTGCTGGGCGTGCGCGTGGTCGAGCGCAGCACGCGCAAGACGCAACTGTCGGAAATCGGCCGCGAACTGTATCCGCTGTTTGAAAAGATGATCGAGGACCTCGACGGCGCCATGGCCGGCATCGCCCAGCGCAAGGCCCTGAAGACGGGGATGGTGCGCATCGCCGCGCCGCAGATGATGGCGTGCACGCTGCTGCCGGAAGTGATCGCCGCCTACCGCCAGGCGCACCCGGACGTGCAGCTGCGCCTGGTCGACTGCCCCGTGGAAAACGTGTCGGCGCGCGTCTTCAGCGGCGAAGTCGATTTCGGCATCGGCCCCGAGCGCGACCCGACGGCGGAAATCGGCGCGCAAGTGCTGTTCGAGATGCCTTTCGTGCTGGTCTTCCCCGAGCAGCACCCGCTGCAGCAAAAGGAAAGGGTCACCTGGGCCGACGTGGGCGACTATCCGTTCATCTCGCTGCAGGGCCAGTTCACGGAGCGTTTGCTGCGCGACATGCACGGCGCGTTCCGCGAGTTGTCGCTCAATCCCTACAATGAGGTGACGTTCATGACGACGGCGCTGGCCATGGTCAGCGCCAACCTGGGCATCACGGTTTGCCTGCCGTACGCGGAACCGATGGTCAAACTCTACAAATTGCACATGCGCGCCCTGCACGAGCCGGAACTGACGCGGCGCTTTTTCGTCTACACGAAGACGGGCCGTTCGCTGTCGCCGGCGGCCGAAAGCTTCATGGCCTTCCTGTTCCGCTTCGTCGAGACGCACGAGTGGAACGTGGGAGCGGGCGGCCCGGCTGGCACCGCTTTATAATCCATCATCGCCCCCCCCTCACCGCTTACGCCATGACCCAGCCTGACCAGCACGCCCTGTCGCCCACCGACGCCGCCACCATCGCCGCCAACCGGCGCATGAACAAATTCGACGGCCATGCACAGGTCTGGCTGTTCGGCTACGGCTCGCTGATCTACAAGGCCGATTTTCCCTATATCGAACGGCGCCCCGCCAGCATCGCCGGCTGGACGCGGCGCTTCTGGCAAGGCTCGCACGACCACCGCGGCACGCCGATGGCGCCGGGCCGGGTCGCCACCATCGTGCCGCAGGCGGGCGCCGTGTGCGACGGCATGGCGTACCTGATCACACCCCGAAGTCTTCGCCCACCTCGACCACCGCGAAAAGAACGGCTACCTGCGCCTGGCCACCGACATCACCTTCGACGATGGCAGCAAGGTCGAAGGCCTGGTGTACATCGCCAACGAGGAAAACGCCGCCTTCCTCGGCGCCGCGTCCGAACTCGATATCGCGCGCCAGATCGCCCGCTCAAACGGCCCCAGCGGCCCGAACAGCGAATATCTGCTGCACCTGGCCAGCGCCCTGCGCGAACTGGGCAAGAGCGATCCGCATGTCTTTGCCATCGAGCAACATCTGGCGCAATTGAAGGATGCGCCGCCTGCAGCGCAGTGAGTGGCGGCAGGCTGCCAGCTTGCAAGATGCAAGCGATGAATATCTTTTTATTGTGACAATTGGCGACTATCCCCCGTTTTATTAGCGCCCATAATCGGAACGCGCGATTCCTTATGCATGAATGGAGCAACGGTACGCGTCAACAGGCAACGGGGCCGTACATCCATCACAATCACTGCCCTGCACGATAGAAGCGACTTCATCGGAGCGAGACGACCATGTCCGACAGGTCTATGCTGCAACAGCATGGCGGGCAGCCGCATGCCATGCTTCCCGGGACGGGCGCCATTGCCCCGGTGCAAGCCCCCATGCACCGCGGGTGCGCCGGGGGCGGGCTGAGCGTCATCGGCAGCTCCCCGGTATTCCAGCGCCTGCTGCGCATGGTCGACGCGGTGGCACCGACCCGCTGCACGGTGCTCATCAGCGGTCCCACCGGTTCCGGCAAGGAAATCATCGCCCAGCTCGTGCACCGGCAAAGCGGCGATCCCGGCGCGCCCTTTGTCGATCTCAACTGTGGCACCCTGCCGGAACACTTGATCGATGCGGAACTGTTTGGCCATACCAAAGGGGCATTTACGGGCGCACTCAGCAACCGCGCCGGTTTTTTCGCCCAGGCGGGGCAAGGCACGCTGTTTCTCGATGAAATAGGCGAACTGCCGCTGGGCGTGCAAAGCAAGCTGCTGCGCGTGCTCGAATCGCGCTGTTTCCGGCCGCTGGGCGGCGGCGATACCCAGCCGTTCAACGGCCGCATCGTGGCCGCCACCCACTGCGACCTGGCCGCGATGGTGCAAGCGGGCCGTTTCCGCGCAGACTTGTATTACCGGCTGGCGGTATTGAAACTCGACGTGCCGGGCCTGGACCAGCGCCGTGGCGACGTCGCCGCCCTCGCCGCGCACTTTGCCGGCCAGCAAAAGCGCCCCATCCGCTTTACCGCCACCGCCATGGAACGCCTGTGCCGGCAAGCCTGGCCCGGCCATATCCGCGAACTGCGCAACCTGATCGAACGGCTGTCGATACTGGCCGAATCACCGTTGATCGATGCGCACAGCCTGGAAACCTTCCTGTCGGCAGACAAGCCGGAGAACGCCGACCGCACGCTGCTGGCGGAAGCGCTGATGCGGCTGGACGGCGACGACAAGCTGGCTGCCGCGCAACAATTACTGATCGACTATGCGATGCGCCTTGCCGATGGCAACAAGACGATCGCGGCCCGCCACCTGGGCATCAACCGCAAGGTCATCGAACGCCGCCTGCACGGCGACGAGGAGCGCAGCAATTTCGCCCGCGTCTGCCTGCTGGAGGGGCGCGCACTGATCGAGGCGGCCCGCTTCAAGGAAGCCATCGAAGTGTTGCGCCGCGGCCTCACCTTGCTGGCCGCCGATGCGCACCCCTGCACGGCACGCCGCCTGAGCTGCGACCTGCACCGCTGGCTGGCCATCTCGCACCGCGGCATCAGCGGCTGGCAAAGCGCCGAAGCGCTGGCCTGCTATCGGCAGGCATTGCAGGAGGCGGCGGCGCTGGGCGACGAGGTGGAAATCACCGCCCTGCGCTTCGGCATCTGGAGCACGCAGCTGATGGCGCTGGACCTGGTGGCGGCCCGGGCCACGGCACAGGACATGCTGCAGCGGGCGCAGGCGATAGGCGACACGGACTTGCTGTCGCAGGCCCACCTGGCCCTGGCCAACACGCTGTTCTGGCTCGGCGACTACCGAGAAACGCTGGCCTGCCTGGAACGCGGACACCTGCTCTGCGGCGCGGTACCGGCCGAGACCGGGGGACAGGGCCTGGACATCGCCGCGCTGTCCTCCACCTTCGAAGGCCTGTCCTGCTTCCAGAGCGGCGCCTTCCGGCGCGCGCGCCTGGTGATGGAACAACTGACATTGCGCGGCACCGCCGACAACCCGCATCCCTTCCATCGCGCCATCGCGCTGCAGGGCGCCGCATGGCTGGCCTGCATGTTCGAAGACTGGACCCGGCTGGCAAATCTGGCGGCGGACCTGAAAACCGTCGCCAGCGAATATGGCTATCAGTTTTATCTGGGCGTGGGCCAGATATTCCATGCCTGCGCATTGGCGCCGGGCAACACCCATGTGCAAATCGAGCAACGCATCGCCGACGGCTACCAGCGCTACATGCTGTGCGAAGGCGGCATGCTCTTCCATTCATTCCAGGCCTGGAAGCGGGGCGAACTGCTGCTGTCGGCAGGCTTGCCATCGCAAGCCCGGCAATTGCTGCACGGCGCCATCGAACTGGCGCTGGAGCATGGCGAACGGGCCTATCTGGTCGAATTGCTCGACATGCACGCCCAGACGTGGATCGCGGTGGGCGACCTGGACAAGGCGGAACGCGAGCTGGGCAGTGCTCTGTCGACCGCCAAGGCGCTGGGCGCGGCGGCCGGCAGCCTGCTGGTGGCGACCCGCCTGGCGCAACTGCTGCTGCAGCGCGGACGCCGGCCCGAAGCGCTGGAGCACCTCACGCGCGCCTTGCGCGGCGTGGAGCGCGACACGGCTTTCCCCCGGTTTGCCCAGGCGCTGCAGTTGCAGGCCACCCTGGCGCAAGCCTTTTCCATGCCATGCCAACCTGAGGACCCGCATCATGAGCTATCTGCTGAACCACGATGACCTTGAATCGCTATTGCTGGGAGCTTGCTTCTTCGGCAGCGGCGGCGCGGCGGCACGCTCACTTCCGCGCGCAGCCTGCTAGCCCAGTTCCACGCCGGCGATTATTATCCGGACGCCCGGGTGCGCGTGGTCAGCGTCGAGGAAGCCACCGATGGCGATACAGTCATGGTGGCTTACCTCGGTTCGCCCGTGGCGATCAATGGCGCGCATTTTCCGCAGGGCCCCGTCGATGCCGTGATCGCCGTCAGGGAGCGCCTGGCACTGGAAAACCGCACCTTGGCCTACCTGGCGCCGCCGGAGAGCGGCGCGCTGGGGTTTCTCGTCGCCTGCCTGGTCGCCGCCCGCCTGGGGCTGGCGGTGATCGACGCCGACGGCGCCGGCCGCGCCGTTCCCTCGCTGCCCCAGCTGACCTATGCGGCCGCGCAAATCAATCCGCGCCCGGCCTTCCTCGTCAGCCAGGCCGGACTGCGCGTGGAACTCGACGTCCAGCCCAGCCAGGGCGTGAACGGCGCCCATGCCCATCAGCAGGACGTGGCAACGATCATCGACCAGATGATGCGCCCCATCGTCTCGCAAGCCGACTTCAAGCAGTTCGGCGGGCTGGCCATGTGGATCATGGCGCCGGCGGAACTGGCCCGGGCGCTGCCGGTGCGCGGCACCCTGGGACGTGCCCTGCGCCTGGGCCGCGAACTGCAGGCAGGCCGCTTGCGCAGCGCGGATGAACTGGTCACCTATCTGGCGCTGCAATTCGACATGCGCGCCCGGCCCCTGTTTCCACAAGGCACATTCGTCGCCGCCGAAGTCGAATCGCGCAATGGCTTCGACCTGGGCAAGATCACCATCCGCGCCGGCGAGCGGCTATGCACGGTTCTGTACCAGAACGAATCGCTGCTGGCCTGGGACAGCAGCCGCAGCAGCCCCATCTGCATGGCGCCCGACACCATCAGCTACCTGGTCGAGGGCGATGGCCAGGCCGTGTATTCGAATGGCGACTTGCTGCTGCCGGACGGCAGCCTCAACCCGGCTCTCCTGCAGCGCAAGGTGACGCTGCTGGGCCTGGAAGCCAATCCCGTACTGCGCGAACGGGGCGGCCTGATACTGGACAGCTTCATGCAACTGCTCGACACCATCGGCTACCTGGGGCCGTATGTACCGCTCAGTGGCAATGCCGGCGCGGCGGCAGGGAGCGCCGCATGAAGCCGCTGCGCATCTGCATCGTGGCGCCGGTGGCCACCGACGCCTACAACCAGCGCCTGCTGGCCGCCATCGAACCCGTGATGCCGCCCGATGTCGAAGTGTCCGTGCGCAATATTTCCACCGGGCACGACTGCATCGAATACCGCGTCGACTGGCTGCAAAACGGCTATCCGGTGGTGCAACTGGCCAGGGAAATCGAACGCGACGGCTATGACGGCATCTGGCTCAGCGACTTCGACATGTGCGGCGTGGAGGCGGCGCGCGAAGTGATCGACATCCCCATCCTCGGCGGCTTTCCGCCCGCCGCCTTTACCGCGCTGGCACTGAGCCAGCGCCTGTCGATCATGACGATACTGCCCAGCACGCTCGCCATGCAGCAGGGCCACATGCAAGCCTACGGCTTGCAGGACAGCTTCGCTTCCATCCGCTCCATCGACTGTCCCGTCGGCGATCTCGACAAGCTGGACAAGGTGGTGGAAAAAACCTTCCAGGCCGCCATGCTGGCCGTCCAGGAAGACGGCGCCCAATCCATCCTGCTCGGCTGCACCGGCTTTGTCGGCGTCGCCGCGCGCGTCACCGCCCGGCTGGAAGACGCGCTGCACACCTATGTGCCGGTGATCGATCCGAACCAGGCAGGCTTCAGCTTCCTGGTTTCCCTCGTGCGCATGGGCCTGCGTCCCAGCCGCGCCTGCTACAGCAAGCATCGCTGATGCAGCGCACGCGCCGGGGCCACGCCATGCCGTGGCCCCGGCGTCCCTCCTTCCCCGCCCGCCGTTTTCGTCCATCCCGGCCAAAGAGGGTGGACGATATGCGCCAGTATTGTTGCGCCATGACAAGGTAAATCAGCCCCATCCCTTGCAAATCAAGCACTTGGCGTTCTGGCACATCCCTTGCTAAAGATCAAACTATCGGCGCCTCGCAAGCAGGCGCCGCAGCAGGCGTGCGGCGCACCTCGAACGGTGTGGCGCACGCCCTCCAGGACCCAGCAAGGAGCCCGGCCGTGCCGACGATTATGGACGAATCCACCACCCAGGACAGCCTGGCCAATCATCGCTTGCTGCCCGGCCTGGCTACCTTACAAGAAGGCAACACCGGCTGCGCCGACATCTGCATCGCCGTGCTCGACGGTCCCGTCGATACCAGCCACCCCTGTTTTGCCGGAGCCAGGCTGCAACGGATCGATACCCTCGCCACGGGCTCCAGCGGCAGCGGCCGGGCATCGCAACACGGCACGCACGTCGCCAGCATCATCTTTGGCCAGCCCGGCAGCCCCGTCACGGGCCTGGCCCCCCATTGTCGGGGCTTGATCCTGCCCATCTTTGCCGACCGCGCCGACGGCACCTTGATGCAATGCACGCAGCTCGACCTGGCCCGCGCCATCACCCAGGCCGTCGAGCACGGCGCACACATCATCAACGTCAGCGGCGGCGAACTGTCCGACAGCGGCGCCGCCGATGGCTTGCTGCAAAAAGCCATACAACTGTGCCATGAACGCAACGTCCTGCTGGTGGCGGCGGCAGGCAATGACGGTTGCGATTGCCTGCACATCCCCGCCTCCATCGAGTACACGCTGGTGGTCGGCGCCCTGGACCGGCAAGGCGCTCCCATGCCCAACAGCAACTGGGGCGAAGCCTATCGCAGGCGCGGCCTCATGGCACCGGGCACCGACATCCTCGGCGCCGCTCCCGCGGGGCGGGTGCGCGTCAACAGCGGCACCAGTTTTGCCACCCCGATCGTCTCGGCCATGGCAGCCTTGCTGCTATGCCGGCAACACCAACATGGGGATCGTCCTGACCCTCGTGGAGTTTGCAGCGCACTGCTGCAGAGCGCAACGCGTTGCAACACCAATGGCGAGCTGGACTGTCGCCGCCTCCTGACTGGGACATTGAATGTGCCGGGCGCCACTCAACTATTATTAAAAGGGAAAATTGAAATGTCAGACGATACTGTGATTGAAGCGAGCCCAGCCAATGCCGACACTTCCGCGCAGGCGCATCCGCTCAGCATCCCCATGCTGGAAACCTCCTCCCCGGCCACGCTCGCCGCCCCTGCCGGCGCTGCGCGGCAAGGCATCGCCGCTTCCGGCATCGATGCCTCCGATTGCGGCTGCGGCGGCGGTGCGGCCAAGGGTCCGACGCTGGTGTATGCGCTGGGCAACCTGGGCATCGACTTCGGCAGCGAAGCGCGCCACGATTCCTTTGTCCAGGCCATGCCATCGGGCAGGAACAACCCCGACGATCCCCAGCAATTGATCGAGTTTCTGCGCGCAAAGCCATATTTCCGCCAATCGCTGACCTGGACCGTCAACCTGGACGCCACGCCGATTTACGCGATCGTGCCCGTCGGCCCGTATGCCGACCTGACCTATGAACTGCTGTTCGAAGCCTTCGTCGGCACGATCGATGGCAAGGTCGTCATGAATTCCTTTCCCGGCGTAATCTCGGGTGCCGCCAGGCTGATGTCCGGCCAGGTCGTGCCCGTGATTCAGCCGGCCCTACGGGGCATGTTCAGCTGGAATGTCCCGGAGCTGATCAGCAGCCTGATGGCGGCACAGGACAACCAGGAAATCAGCAGCGGCAACACGGGGGCGCGCCTGGAAAACTTCCTGAACCGCATCTATTACGACTTCCGCAACCTGGGCGTCACGGGCATGGACCGCGCGCTCAATTTCTCGGCCACGAATGCCATGCAGGCCACGGAAATGCTGAGCAAGACCACCGGCATGCAGCTCGATACCATCGTGGTGCAACAGAGCCCCGTGTGCCGCCCGGGTTCCGAGTGCTACGACATCATCATGACCTTCTTCAACCCGGAAAACCTGCAAATAGCCAACACGGTCGCCCGCTTCGCCGTCGACGTCAGCGACGTGATACCGGTCAGCGTCGGCCCCGTGCGCTACTGGTCGCAGCGCTGACCGCAACGCCATTGGAATTGTCGGGGCACGTGGGCGCAGCGATGCGTGCACGCGCTTCAGCAGACGGTCGTTGGCGGGAAACGATCAGCACCGTACTTCGGTACGCACACCCATTGCCGTTGCCCGCGGCGGCGCCACCACAAGGAGTCTTAAAATGAACAATCTGCCATTGCAAGCCAAAGCCGTTCAACGCAGCCCCAGCATCTCCGGCGTCAGCCAGGGTGTCGCCCCTTCCGGCATTGCCTGCACCCTGTGCCAAATGGGTTGCAGCGCCTTGAGCGGCACCGCGCAGCAACTCTGCCTGGCCGCTTGCGCCGCCACCGTTTGCTGATCAAGCCAGCAGGATCGAGCCATTCCGGCTAAACCCGGCATGCCTGCGGGCGATGCGTTTCTCGTCGCCCGTTCAACCTGCCGGCATCACCCACGATTGAGGAAGGATAGCGATGCGACTCCCACTACAAAGCCCGCCTGTTTCGCGCAGCGCGCGTGGCCCTATCAATGCGCAAGCCAGCGGTCCGCACGCGAGCGGCATGCAACCGTCCGCCTGCGGACCGACCAACACGGGCCAGGGCCAGTGCTTCGATACGAACGGGCCGATAGGCGGTCCGACGGCCCACAATTGCAGCGCCTGCTGCGCCCGGCGCGGTGCGATTCACTGGCAAGGCGTGAATGGCACTTTTGCCATCTGCCAATAAACACCGATTCGGCCAGCAGTATCCCCGCCTCCTGGCCTCTGCCGGAAGCGGGGACTGCGTCGGACGCCGGCCCTTCCCGCCCCGTCCACGCCGCATGCGCTAGAACAGATCCAGCTGCCCCGCATTGCCATTTTTCACTTTTGCGCCCAGCGGCGGCACCACCAGCGGCCGGCGGAATTGCGTGCAATCGAGCTGCTTGAAGCGGCCGCCCTTGCCGTGCAGCCCCAGCCGGTGCACGGCCTTTTCAAAGCGCTGGCGGATGAGATCGGCCCACACGCCCTCGCCGCGCATGCGCGTGCCGAACGCGCTGTCGTAATCCTTGCCGCCGCGCATTTCCCGCACCCGGTTCATCACGCGCTGGGCCCGTTCCGGGAAATGCGCTTCCAGCCATTGCTGGAACAAGGGGCTCACTTCCCACGGCAGGCGCAGCACCACGTAATGGGCGTGGATGGCGCCCGCGTCGCGCACGGCTTCGAGCAGCTGCTCGATTTCCGGCTCCGTGACAAAGGGGATGATGGGCGCGATGCTCACGCCCACGGGGATACCCGCCTCCGTCAGGGTGCGGATGGTGCGCAGGCGCCGCGCCGGGGCGGCCGCGCGCGGCTCCAGCGTGCGCGCGATAGCCGGGTCGAGCGTGGTGACAGTGACGGCCACGGCGGCCAGGCGTTTGGCCGCCATAGGCGCCAGAAGATCGATGTCGCGCTCGATCAGCGACGATTTCGTGATCAGCGCCACCGGATGGTCGCATTCGTGCAGCACTTCCAGCACGCGCCGCGTCAGCTGCCGTTCCCGTTCGCACGGCTGATACGCATCGGTGTTGACGCCCAGGGCGATCGGTTCGGGCACATATGACGGCCTGGCCAGTTCGCGCCGCAACAGTTCCGGGGCGTTCACCTTGGCGTAGATGCGGCTTTCGAAATCCAGGCCCGGCGACAAGCCCAGATAACTGTGCGTGGGACGGGCAAAGCAATAAATACAGCCGTGTTCGCAGCCCCGGTACGGGTTCAGCGACACATTGAAGGGTAAATCGGGCGAAGCGTTGCGTGTGAGGATGGTGCGCGCTTGCTCGTCGCTGACCTGCGTCTTCCAGGCCGGCGACGCCTCCCCGGCCGCCTCGTCCAGGCCGTCCACGCCCCAGCCGTCATCGAAGCCGGCGCGCGCATGCGCCTCGTAGCGCCCTTGCAGGTTCGAGACGGCACCGCGCCCCTTGCGGGCTTTCAGCGATTGCGGCGGCAGCATGGCTTGCCCGGCGAAGCTGTCATCGTGCTCTGGAATGATTGCTTTCATGAACGGCCCCATCAACTGTATATACGTACAGTATACTATGCCGCTGCGCGGGCAAGATCAAGGGCTACCGTGTGACCGTTTCAAGCTTTTTCAGCGTGCGGCATGACATAACTCAACTGCTGCGCGACAAAGCCGTCGAATGCCGCGATCAGGGGAACGAAGCGGGGCGTGTCCTGCTCCAACTGCATCAGGGCATAACAGGTCGCTTCCAGGGTCGATAACTGGTCTGGCGCGTGCGCCTTGCGGATCAGGTAATGGGAAGCGGGCGTATCGCGCAGCGGCAGGCGCGGCAGCTGTTGCAGCTGCGGATTCAGATACAGCATCTTGCGGCTCTTCCGCCAGGTGGCGTCCAGCACCACCAGCCGCAACTGGGCCGAAGATCGGGCCGGATCAAGCAAGATGGCGGGGTCGAGCGCTGGCGGCGGCGCGATGCCCAGCGAACGGTCGCCGGGCGTATCCGGGTACAGCAGCACATTATGCTTGCCGGCCAGCAATTCGGCGAGGTCTTGCGGGGCAAACTGTTCGCCCGTCAGCAGGCGGCTGTTGGGCAGGCTCAGATGCAGCAAGCGGGCGCTGCCCTTGGCGTTGTGGACTTCCAGCGGATGCTGGAGGATCAGCACTTCCACGGCGTGGGCGACAGGAGCGATCCAGCGGCAGATGCAGCTGGATGCGGCGCGCAGGCAGACCGGGCAGCGTGCCCGTTTGGCGGCTTCAGCCGGGGAGAACGATGCAGCGCCAGCGTGAGAGGCGGGGTCGGAGGCTGGGCTGGAGGTACGGCGGGTGGTCATGGCGGAGCGCGTTCGCGGGATTCTTCAAGCCGCGATTGTAGCGCCCGTGCCATGCCAAGGGAAAGCTGCGCTTAAAACCTTAAAACCAACCGCTTAAAACTCTTCCCAGTCGTCGGCGCCGGATGCCACCGGCGTCTTCGGCGTGCGTGCACGCACAGCTTCCGCTGGCGCCGCCTTGCCCGGCGCAGGCGCGGCCACGGCTGGTGCCGGCGTCCGCGGCGTGGCGTGCCGCATGGCAGGCCGCATCGCAGCTTTGGTGGGCGCAGACGCCGTCACGGACGGAGCAGCACTGGCCGATGCATATTGCTGTGTGGCATCGAGCTTGAACACGCCCACCACGTCGGCCAGCCTGGCTGCCTGTTCCTGCATGGATTCGGCCGCCGCGGCCGCTTCTTCCACCAGGGCCGCGTTTTGCTGCGTCACCTGGTCCATCTGGCCGATGGCCCGGTTGACTTGTTCGATGCCGGTGCGCTGCTCATCGCTGGCGTCGGTGATCTGGTTCATGATCTGCGTCACATGGCTGATGCTTTGCACGATTTCGTCCATGGTGCGGCCAGCCTTGTCCACCAGTTGCGAACCGGCCTCGACCTTTTGCACGGAATCGTCGATCAAGCCCTTGATTTCCTTGGCCGCCGCGCTCGACCGCTGCGCCAGGTTGCGCACCTCGGAAGCGACGACGGCAAAGCCACGGCCCTGCTCGCCGGCCCGGGCCGCTTCCACGGCCGCGTTCAAGGCCAGGATATTCGTCTGGAAAGCGATGGCGTCGATGACGCTGATGATGTCGACGATCTTGCGCGAGGAATCGTTGATCGAGCCCATGGTGCTGACCACTTCCGACACCACCACGCCGCCCTTGCTGGCGATCTGCGAGGCGTCGATGGCCAGCTGGTTGGCGCTGCGCGCATTGTCGGCATTGAGCTTGACGGTGGAAGTCAGTTCTTCCATGGAAGACGCCGTCTCTTCCAGCGAGCTGGCCTGTTCTTCCGTGCGCGACGACAAGTCCAGGTTGCCGGCGGCAATTTCGCTCGACGCCGTGCTGATCGATTCCGTGCCGGTGCGCACCTGGCCGACGATACTGACCAGTTTATCGTTCATGTTTTTCAGCGCATGCATCAGCTGCCCTGTTTCATCGCGGCTGTCCACCACGATATGGCTGGTCAGGTCGCCAGCGGAAACGGCTTCCGCCACCTCGACGGCGCGCGTGATGGGACGCGTGATCGAGCGCGTGATCCAGTACGCGCAGGCGATGCCCAGCAAGATGGCAACCACGCCCAGCGAGATCAGCAGCGAACGGCCGTTTTCATAGCGCGAACGGATTTGCGCGGCCGCTTCATCGAGCAATCTTGCTTCCAGCACTTCCAGTTTTTTGAGCGACGCCAGATAGATGTCGCGCTTGACGGCCATGTCGCCTTCGTACAGGCGCTTGCCCAGTTCCAGGTCGCCCGCATTCTTGGCCTTGAACACATTCTTGCGCACTTCCGTATAGGCTTTGCGCGTGCTCAGCACTTCCTGGTACAGCGATTGCTCCTCGGTGTTCAGCTCGCTCTTGCCGATATCGTTCTGGATTTCCGTGGCGCGCGCCGACGAGACCGCCATTTCCTGTTCAAACTGCTTCTGGTGTTCGGGATCGCCCACTTTCCAGGCGGCCGCCGTGCGCGCCGCGTTCACCTCGATGACCTTGGTCCATTCGCCGATCAGGCGCTCGTTGCGCACCTTGACGTTGACGAGCGCATCGGTTTCCTTGCTGGCGCTTTGCATCTGCACGATGCCCACCACGGTGAGGCTGGTCAACAGGAGCAGGACGGCGGCAAAACCGCCACCGAGACGTACGCCGATTTTGAGGTTTTTCATTGCGTGATTCCTATCTGAAGAAAACAATGCACAGACGCCACGAAACCGACTTACTGCTACGTACCAATATAGCAGGCATCTGCCGTGCGGCAATCACGAGCGGTGGCGCAACGGTATTCGCCACCGGAATGGCAGCACGCCGCAGCGCACCACTTTGGAGCAGATTGTGAGTGAATCAGAGTGGTATTGCAAGAAATAACATGCAGAAAAGCAACAACCAGAAGGCGCTATGCCGCCACGAACGGGCGGCAGGCAAGCAGAGTCAGTTTTGCTTCACATAGATCAATTTTGACGTATCGAAACCCAGGCCACGGGCTTTTTCGATCAGGCGCTGCTGCAAGGCAGGGTCCATGGTGGGCGTGCGCGACAGCAACCACAAGTACGACTTGTCGGGGCCGCTGATCATGGAATAGCTGTAATCTTGCTGGTCCAAATCAAACACGATGTAGGAACCATAGAAGGGACCGAAAAACGACACTTTCAGATAGCCCACGTCTTTCTTGTCCACAAAATACGCCTTGCCTTCCGCTTCCTTCCACTTCGCGTCCGCATCCTGGTAGCCCCGGTTGAGCACTTTCAGGCCGCCATCCTGGCGCAGGCTGTAGTCGGCCGTCACATGGCTCAGACCCCGTTCGAACGAATGGTCCAGGCGCGCGATCTCATACCACTTGCCCAGATAGCGGGTCGTGTCGAAGTTGCTGACGGGGACGATGTTATCGGGACGGCCCACGCAGCCGGCCAGCACGAGCACACACAGGAACAGCAGTTTTTTCATGGTCTTCTCCGTTGGTGGAATCAGGGCCGCAACGTCAGGGCAGCAATGCGCGGTCGACGATGCGGCGGATCGCGCCACTGGCTTGCATGCGCGCGATGGCGGCATTGAATTGTTCGATAAAGTCTTCGCGATAGGGGTAGGCGACGGGCCGGCGCGCCGTAAAACCCAGGTGGCCCTGCTGGCTGGCCAGTTGCGCCGTTTCCTGGATCGCCTGCATCGGCGTGCCCGGCGGCCCCTCGCGCCGGATGCGCTGCAATTCCCACTGCGCCGACAGGCGGTCGCTGACATAGCAATCGATGCGCCCGCGCATCAGCTTGAGCAGATTCGTGCGCGTGCCCTTGGCCGGGTCAAGCACGATTTTTTCGGCGCGCAGGGCCGCCATCAGCCCCGCATCGCCCGGCAAAAAACCCGCGTTCACGCCGATGTGCAGGCCGCCGTAATCGGCGGGCCACTGGCGCAGCGCACGCCTGGCCAGCACGTCCTGGCTGCACAGCACCACCAGCTGCTCCATCAGCAGCGGCACGGAATAGCGCACGTACGGCCGCTCGCTGCGCCACGAATACGGCGGATACAGAGCGAAGGCCTCGCCCGTCTGCAGCATCAGCAGCCCCCGTTTCCAGGGTACGGGGCGCAGCTGCACCGCATACTGCGGCATCGCTTGCGCCGCTTCGCGCACGATCTCCGTGTAGATGCCTTTCAGCTGGCCATTCTCGACGTAGGAGTACGGCGGATAATCGTCGTCGCCATAGATCACCAGCGGCGTTGCCCCTTCGGCCCGCGCGCTGGCGGCGATAAACAGGCATAGCGCGGCAGGCAACATGAGCATTCTGGACATGCCCGAAGAGTAGCACGGAAGGGACAAACGCCATCATCCGTTTGCGCTGTTCGTGCCCAGCATCTCGTCGAGCTGCGCCAGGGTGCTTGAATCCTTCACGACGGCGCGCAGCCACAGGTGCAGCGGCAGTTCGCCCCAGCTGGCGGCCTTGTCGGCCAGGTAGGCGACGGGGCTGTGCGGCTCCGTGCGGCGGAAGAAATCGGCCACCTGGGCGCAGCTGGGCCAGCGCCTGCTGGCGCTGCACGATGGCGCCGCCGCTACTGCCGGCGCCCTGGCCGGCGGCGGCCGGCGCGCCGATAAAGTCCGCGCCGGGCGACAGCGGCGCGATGAAATGAATGGCGTTTTCCAGCGCTTCGCGCGCGGCGCGGAAACTCGGCCCATCGGCGCCGAAATGCGCGTCGACGCTGCGTTCGAACGCCAGCAGCGACTGCATGCAGTACTGCGCATCGGCCAGCAAGGCGTCGGAAAAGGCGCGCGTATTCCTTTGCCGCGCCGCCTCCATCTGCGCCAGGGTCGCCCCTTCGTCGTGGCGCGTATCGCCCCAGCCCTGATCGGCTGCGCCCTGCGCTAGGCTGGCCGCCGCGCGCTGGCGCGCCGCATCGAAATCCTGCAGCGCAAACGGGCCATCGGCACCTTCCGTCAGCGGGATTTCGCGCAGCAGCTGCGGCGTGCGCGAGAGCAGCCAGAAGACATTGCCGATGCGCTGTTCCTGGTCGCCCTCTTCCGCCAGCGGGTACAGGCCCTCCCAGTAACGTTCGCACAGGCCGGCCAGCAGCGCGTAGCCGTCGCCCAGGCCGCGGAAATGGCGCGTCTTCGCGTGCGCCTCGGCCAGCCACACGGCCACGCGCAAATCCTTGCTGTGCGTGGCGATCAGCTGTTCGCAGCGCGTCGCCACGAAGGGCCAGTCGGCTTCCTTCAGCGCCGTCACCCATTCGCCCTGGTCCAGGCTCGGGTCGTCGTGCTGGCGCGCGCGCGCGATGGCATCGAGCTCCTGGCTGAAGGTGATGTCTTCGCCGCATGGGCTGACGGCGCTGACGGGGTGCAGCAACTGCTCCAGGTTGAACATGGCGCTCTCCGGAAGGTGGATTATCGGATCGTGTACTTGAACTGTCCCTGCTTGCTGGCAGTGACGCGGATCGACGCGACCGGCTCGCCTTCGGCCATGCGCGCCAGCACCGCTTCGGCAATCGCCGGCAGCAGGCTGCCGTTGAGAATTTGATCGACATTGCGCGCGCCCGAATCGACCTCGGTGCAGCGCGCCAGCACGGCGTCGACCAGGCCCGCGTCATGGCTGAACTGCGCCTGGTGGTTGCGCGCGATGCGCGCGCCGATGCGCGCCAGTTTCAGGGCGATGATCTCGGCCAGCACGGCGTCGTTCAGCGGATAGAACGGCAGCACCTTCAGGCGCCCCAGCAAGGCCGGCTTGAAATGCGCCACCAGTTGCGGGCGCACCAGTTCTTCCAGCGCGGCCGGCGTGGGCAAGTCTTGCGCCGCCCGGTTCAGGCAGGCGGCCATCATGGCGCCCGAACCCAGGTTCGAGGTGGCGATGATGATGGTGTTGCGAAAATCGACTTCGCGTCCTTCCGCATCATCGAGCACGCCCTTGTCGAAGACCTGGAAGAACAATTCGAGCACGTCGGGATGGGCTTTTTCCGCCTCGTCGAGCAGCACCACGCTGTAGGGCTGGCGCCGCACGGCTTCCGTCAGCACACGCCGCCCTCGCCATAGCCGACATAGCCGGGCGGTGAGCCTTTCAGGCCGGCCACGCTGTGCGCCTCCTGGTATTCGCTCATGTTGATGGTAATGAGCTTGCGCTCGCCGCCGTACAGCAGGTCGGCCAGCGCCAGCGCCGTTTCCGTCTTGCCCGTGCCGGACGGCCCCGTGAACAAAAACACGGCTTGCGGCTTGTTCGGGTCGTCCAGGCTGGCGCGCGCCGTGCGCACGCGCTGCGCCACCGCGTCGATGACGTGGTCTTGTCCCAGCACCCGTTCGCGCAGCGCGCCGTCCAGGGTCAGCACCGTGCGGATCTCGTCCTTGAGCATTTTCCCCAGCGGGATGCCGGTCCAGCCGGCGACGATGCCGGCCACCACCTGGGCGTCGACTTCCAGCGGCGACAGCGGCGCTTCACCCTGCAGGGCCGCCAGCTCTTCCTTCAGCGCCAGCAGGCGCGCCGCGCCCACTTCGCCAGGCCGCTCGCCGCGCAGCTGCGCGCGCAGCTCGCCGATCTGCGCCACCAGCGTCTTTTCGCGCTCCCAGCGCTGCGCCAGCGCCGCGACCGCCGCCTGGCCTTCGCCATGCTCGCGCCGCAGCTGCGCCAGGCGCGCGGTGCCGGCTTTATCGGGCACTTCGCCGTCGGCCGCCTCGCGGGCCAGGGCGGCGATTTCCGCGCCGATGCGTTCCTGGCGCCGGTGCGCGTTTTCCAGCTGCGCCGGCGTGGCGCGCTGGCCCAGCGCCACCTTGGCGCACGCCGTATCGAGCACGCCGATGGCCTTGTCCGGCAGCTGGCGCCCGCTGATGTAGCGGTGCGACAGGCGCACCGCCTCGACGATGGCGGCGTCGCGCACGCGGATGCCGAAATGGCGTTCCATCAGCGGCGCCATGGCGCGCAGCATGGCGCAGGCGATGTCCTCGCTTGGCTCTTCCACCTTCACCACCTGGAAGCGCCGCGCCAGCGCGGCATCCTTTTCAAAGTATTTTTTATACTCGCTCCAGGTAGTGGCGGCGATGGTGCGCAGGGCGCCGCGCGCCAGCGCCGGTTTCAGCAGATTGGCCGCGTCGTTCTGCCCGGCCTGGCCGCCGGCGCCGATCATGGTGTGCGCCTCGTCGATGAAGAGGATGACCGGGTGCGGGCTTTTCGCCACCTCGTCGATGACGTTCTTCAGGCGGCTTTCGAATTCGCCTTTCACGCTGGCGCCGGCCTGCAGCAAGCCCATGTCGAGCGCGTGGATGTGCGCGCCCTGCAGCACTTCGGGCACGTCGCCGGCGGCGATGCGCAGGGCCAGGCCTTCCACCACGGCCGTCTTGCCCACGCCCGCCTCGCCCGTGAGAATCGGGTTGTTCTGGCGGCGGCGCAGCAGGATGTCGACGGCCTGGCGTATCTCGCCCTCGCGGCCGATCACGGGATCGAGTTTGCCGTCGCGCGCCAGCTGCGTCAGGTCGGTGGTGAACTGGTCCAGCGCCGGCGTCTTCGTCGCCAGGGTAGCGACCGGGTCAGCTGGCGTGTCGGCAAGCCGCGGCGCTGCCGCGCTTTCCTCCTCGCCGGAGCCGGCCGTGAGTTTATCCGGATGATGCTTCAACTGCTCCACGCTGAAGCGGGCGAACAGCTTCGAGCCGCGGTAGGCGAGCTGCGACAGTTCCGGTTCCGTCAGCAGCGCCAGCAGCAGATGGCGGCTGCGGATGGGTCCCGGCTGCGCCGTATCGAGCGAAGCGATCAGCCAGGCGTGTTCGAACAGCAGCGGCAAGTGGGGTGAGAACACGGGCGTGCGCGCGCTGCCCGTGCGGAAGCCGCCGATCTCGCGGCGCAGGTCCGCCTCCAGCGCCGTCAGGCTGATTTCGCTGCGCCGCGCGATGGTGACGAAATCGCTGCGTTCCTGCTCCAGCAGGGCCAGGAACAGGTGTTCGATATCGACTTCGTACTGGCCCAGCCCGACGCAGATGGCGGCGGCGCGGGTAGCGGCCGTGCGCGCCGTGTCATTCAGTTTGGCGATCAGGGTTTTCAGGTTATTGCTCATGCGGCGGCTCCCTTGCGGTTGATCGAATAGCGCAGCGACGATGGCTGCAGCACGGCGTCGAAATTGACCGTCTCGCCGCCGGCCTGCACGGCCAGGGTGCCGCTGATGACGAAGCCGACGCGGTTGATGGCGCCCGCCTCGCGCTCCAGGCGCGCGCGCACATTGCGCAGGCGCGGTTCGTGGCGTTCGATGGCGGCCTTCAGGGCGGCGCAGATGCGGGCGCGGTCATCGCTGCTGGACAGGCACATGCCGGCGAAATCGATCAAGCCATAGTTGACGATGGACGCCGCGCATTCCGGATAGGCGTCCAGTGCGCCGGGCGGCAGGGCCACGCGCGTGTTGAGCAGCTCTTCCAGGTCGCGCGCCACCGCATCCTTCAATTGTTCCAGCGACAGGCGCGCCGCCGCGCCGCCGTCGCCCATCAGGCGGTCAAACAAGCCAGGTACATAACTGTCCATGCACACTCCTGAAAAATCGGCGCGGCGCGCGGGCGGAGGTGGCCGCCGCGCGCCGCGCGCAATGGATCAAGCCACGCGGTTCGCGGCCAGGTCCCAGCCGCCCGAGGTATTGCCGCCGGCGCCGCCCGTCACTTTTTGCTGCGTGTATTTCCACTTCACTTTCGAGAACTTGAAGCCGACGTGTTCGCCGAGGATGTCGCCCTCTTCCACATTCGGCGTGACGGCGCCGATCAGCACATTCTCGATTTCGATTTCAAAGTATTTGACGCGTTCGCCCTGGCCATCGGCGCGCATGAATTCGAAGCGCGCCTTGGGGATAGTCTTGCCGGCCGAGCAGGTCTGCAGCAGCACCGGCGAGGCCAGGTCGGCCAGCTTGGAAATGACGATGTCCTTGTGCTCGCAGCGTTCGGCCGTATGCCCGCCGCCCGTCGAGGCGGTGGCGGACTTCGGCTGCTCGACGCTCCAGCTGACCGATTTGCACTCGATCCAGTCCTTGTGCTTGTCATCGGTGGACTCGCCCTTGATGCCGTCTATCTGCAGATATACATCGATTGCCATGGTGTGCTCCTGTGGTTGAAAGAGGGGTGGATCAGGAATTGGTCGACTTCGGCAACTCCGCGACCAGTCGGAGCGAAACGGATAATTCATCGAGCTGGAAATGGGGGCGCAGGAACGACACGGCGCGGTACACGCCCGGCCGACCCGGCACTTCATGCACCTGCACGGACGCCTCGCGCAGCGGGAACTGCGCCTTCTGTTCCTGGCTGGCGTTATCGTCGAGCAGCACGTACTGCATCAGCCAGCGGTTCAGAAAATCCTCCACGTTGGAGGCGGCGGCAAAGCTGCCGATCTTGTCGCGCATCATGGCCTTCATGTAGTGGGCGATGCGCGAGACGGCGAAGATGTACTGCAGCTGCGACGACAGCACCGCGTTGGCGTTGGCCGCGTCGCTGTTGTACTTGCGGCTTTTCTGCGCCGACTGCGCGCCGAAGAACGCCGCATACGCCGTGTTCTTGCAGTGCACCAGCGAGATGAAGCCCAGGTCGCTCAATTCCTTTTCGCGGCGGTCCGTGATCGCCACTTCGGCCGGGCATTTCAGGGCCACGTCGCCCTCGTCCGTCTTGAAGGTGTGGGTCGGCAGGTCGTCCACCAGGCCGCCGCCTTCCACGCCGCGGATGGCGGCGCACCAGCCGTAATCGGCAAAGGCGCGCGTCAGCTTGCAGCCGAACGCATACGCGGCGTTGCACCACAGGTATTTATGATGGTCGCTGCCGTCGACTTCCTCGACAAAATTAAAACCTTCGACCGTGGTGCCGTCGACGGGATTGAACGGCAGCCGGCCCAGGAAGCGGGGCAAGGTCAGGCCGACATAACGCGCATCCTCGGATTCGCGGAAGGCTTTCCATTTCGCGTACTCGATGGTGTCGAACACCTTGGCCAGGTCGCGCGGCTTGCCCAGGTCGCCGTAGCTTTCCAGGCCAAACAGTTCCGGCGCGGCCGAGGCGATAAACGGCGCATGCGCGGCGGCGGCGATGTGCGACATCTGCTCGACGAAATACATGTCTTCCGGCTGGCGCGAGATGGCGAAGTCGCCCAGCAGCGCGGCGAAGGGCGCGCCGCCGAAGGTGCCGAATTCCTCTTCATACACCTTCTTGAACATGCTGCTCTGGTCGAACTCCAGCGCGGCCTGGAAATCCTTCACCAGTTCGCGCTTGGTGGCGTTGAACATGCGGATCTGCAGCCGCGTGCCCGTGTCGGAATTGCCGACCAGGTAGCGCAGCCCCGTCCAGCTTTGCTCGAGCTGCTGGAACGGCGCCGCGTGCATGATTTCGCTGAGCTGGGTGGAGATCAGGCGGTCGATTTCCGCCACGCGCCCGTCCAGGGTGGCCGACAGGCTGCTGGACATCAGCACCGTGCCGTCGAGCACCTGCGCCACCAGTTCCGAGATCAGGTCGCGCGCGCGCGCATGTTCGGCGCCGGACTTGGCAACGCGGCTCTGCTCGACGATCTGGTCCAGCAAATCGGTGGCGGCCGGCGCGACGGGAGCGGCGGCGGCTAGGGCTTCTGCCTGGGCGTTCATCTCAATCCTCCTGCGCTGGGAACTGCGGTTTCAGGGTGGCCAGGCTGTCCGTGTTGTTCAGCACTTCCGTCAGCAAGTCTTCCAGCTTGTCGTTGCCCGCCAGCTTGTTGCGCAAGTCGGCCAGCTTGGTGCGCGCGTCGAGCAGCTTGCGCAAGGGCTCCACCTGGCGCACCACCGATTCCGGACGGAAGTCGTCCATCGAGCGGAAATGCAGATCGACGGCGAAGGTGCCGCCCGCCTCGCTGAGGCGGTTCGGCACGGCGAAACGGGCGACCGGTTCCACGCCGGCCAGCACTTCGTCGAAGTTGTCGCGGTCGAGGGCGACGAACTTGCGGTCCTTCAGGCGTTTTTTCTCGCTGTCCGGATTGCCGCCGAAGTCGCCCAGCACGCCGACTACGAAGGGCAGCTCCTTGTTTTCAATCGCGTCGCCGATCTCGACGTCGTAGGTCATTTGCACGCGCGGCGCGCGTATCTGCTTCAGGCGTTTTTGCACGCTGTCGGACTTGGGCATGTCGCTTCCTTTGCAAGGGGATGGTGGGAATGCTCGCTTATTTCAGGCCGCTGAACGGGTCGGCCGTGCTGCCTGGCGAGGCCGCGCCCTTCGCCGCCGGCGTGCCGGAACCGGAAGCGGCGGCGCGCTTGCCGGCCGCCGGCGGGCGCCTGGCCGGCGGCACCAGCACTTCTTCGCCGATGCTGGCGCGCAGCAGCTTGGCCAGGTCCTGCGCTTCCGAGCGCAGCGAGCCGTTCAGATTGTTTTGCCGCGACAGGTCGGCCAGCGCCTTGCCGGACAGGCGCAAGCCGCTGACGGCGACGATGCTGTTGGCGACCTTGTCGTCCGGGTCGCGTTCCAGCGCTTCGAGCGCATGGCCGATGGCGTCGCCGTACTGGCCGCGGTCGAACTTCATCTGCGCCATTTGCAGCCACGGCGCCTTGTCGGCCGGGTAGCTCGTGCCGCCGCGCTGAAGCAGGGTCATGGCGCGCTCGTACTGGCCGGCGCGCGCGGCCGCGTCGGCGTCGCTCATCACTTGCGCCAGGGTCGGCGCGGCAGGTTTGCTGGACACGGGCTGGTCTGGCGTGGCGCAGGCGGCCAGCAACAGGGCGCTGGCAAGGCAGGCAAGACGGGGCAACACGGTGGTGGCAGGCTTCATCGGGGCACTCCTTCACGTGGAGGACGCTACCGCTGGGAAAGATGGGCGGCGCCTTGGTGGAGGCCATTATTGATCGCCAATTTTTTGGCCAGATTGAGATTAATCAGCAAAGAAGAAGTTCCGCGCCAAAGCCGCGTACAGGTGCATGAATCCTGATCTGGCGCAGGAAGTGCGTTGATCGCAGGCGGACTTTGCGCCAACGCAAGCGGGCCGCCCCTGCATGCGTTTAAATGGCTGCAACACTTTTATTTCCACCCACCATTTTTACAAAGAGTGCCCATGCCATCTGACGCCCCGCTCCGCCGTCTGGCGCGCGCCACCCCGCTACGGCTGCCGGTGTTGCTGCTGGCCTTGCTGCAAGCCGGCTGCGCGGGCGGCGCCATCGGCACCCTGGCCAACGCGGCGCTGCAGATGGCCGGCGTGGCCAAGCCGCCGCCCGAACTGCCCGACGCGCAACAGCCGCCGCGCAAGGTCAGCATCCGCCTGCACGCGGCGCAGCGCCTCAACACCGACGCCGAGGGCCGGCCGCTGGCGCTGGTGGCGCGCATCTACAAGCTGCGCCAGAGCGCCGCCTTCGAGCAGGCGCCCTACGACAGCTTCCTCGACGCGCAGCGCGAAAAGGCGGCATTGGGCGCCGACCTGATGGAGGTCAAAGAGGTGCTGCTGGTGCCGGGCCAGCGCTACGAGGTGCAGGAAAAAGTCAGCAAGGAAGCGTCTTTCATCGGCGTCGTGGCCCTGTTCCGCGCGCCGGCAACGCAGCGCTGGCGCGCCACCTTTGCCGCCGCCGACGCTGAACGCGCGGGCGCTGAACGCGGCGCATCGTCGGCCTGCATGCGTGCGCGCTCAGCATCAGCGGCGCGTCCACGCTGTCGGCCCCGCGCTGCCAGTAGCACGAACAGACACGCCACACATACAAGGAGAAACGAGATGGGCATGGCAGCGAAAGTCTTGTGGGGAGAAGGCCTGTTCCTGCGGCCGCAGCATTTCCAGCGCCAGGATCAATATCACGAAGCGCGCCTGCATCACACGGCCAGCGCGCTGCATCCCTACCTGTGGGGCGTGGCGCACATGGAATGGGATCTGGCGGCGCTGAAGACGGGCACCCTGCGCCTGTACGCCCTGTCGGCGATCTTCCGCGACGGCGAAGTGTTCGAGGCGCTGGGCGACGGCGCACCGGGCAGCGACACCCTGCCCCCGCCGGTGGACCTGGAAGCGCTGCCGGCCGCGGTGCAGGAAGTGACGTATTACGCGGCCCTGCCCATCCTCAACCGCGAAGGCATGAACTACACGGCGCAGGCGCCGGCAGCGGGCACGCCGGCGGCCACGCGCTTTGCGCACGCCATGCGCGCCACGCCCGACCTGTTTACGGAGTCCGCCGTGGCCGACGTGGCCTACCTGAAGAAGACCGTGCGCCTGATTCCCGACAGCGAGGCGCGCGGCTCCTACGACTGCCTGCCGCTGATCGCCCTGCGGCGCACGGTGTCGGGCGGCTTCGAGCCCGTGCCCTCGTTCATGGCCCCCAGCCTGGCGATCGCCGGCGCGCCGCGCCTGCAGGGCGTACTGGAACACCTGCTCGACGCCTTGCAGGCGAAAGTGAGCGCGCTGCACGGCCACCACCGCGAGCCGAGCCGCAACGTGATCGAATTCCGCTCGGGCGACGTATCGTCATTCTGGCTGCTGCACACGGTGAGCACGGCCGCCGCCGCGCTGATGCACTATGTGCGCCATCCGGCCCTGCATCCGGAACGCCTGTACGAGGCGCTGCTGGGCCTTGCCGGCGGCTTGCTCAGCTACTCCAAGCATTACACCCTGGCCAGCCTGCCCGCCTACGACCACGCGCAGCCGGGCGCCTGCTTCGACGCCATCGACGCGATCATCCGCGAACTGCTCGACACCGTCATCTCGTCGAAATATTTTTCCATCGCCCTGCTGGAAGACCAGCCCTCGTACTACCTGGGCAAGCTCGATTCGGGCAAGATCGACCAGCACACCACCCTGTACCTGGCGATACGCGCCGCCATGCCCGCCATCGAGCTGGTGGACGTGGTGCCCGTGCGGGTGAAAGTGGGCGCGCCCGACGACGTGGAAAAATGCGTGCTCACGGCCATGCCCGGCCTCAAATTGTCGCATGCGCCGCAAGTGCCGGCGGCCATCCCCGTGCGGCCCGACACCTATTATTTTGCGATTGAAAACCGCGGCGCGCTGTACGAGCAGATGCTCAAGGCGCAGTCGATTTCCGTCTACGTGCCGGCCGGCATACGCGACCTGCAGCTGGAACTGATCGCGGTGACGGCATGAGCCAGCTCATCGAACGGCGCGCGGCGCCCTCCCTGCTGGGATCACGCGGTGCCGCACCGGCAGGCGGCAACCGGCATGCGGGCAGCGCCCTGCTGGACCTGATGCACGAAGGCTTCTACATGCTGTTCATGCTGAAGCACGGTTCGGCACCCGGCGACGAGCAAAGCTTCATGGACCGCATCACGGCCTTCCTCGGCGACTTCGAACGCGAAGCGAAAAAGATCCGCGCCGACGGCGACGATATCGAGGCGGCCAAGTATGCGTTCTGCGCGGCCGTCGATGAAATCATCCTGGCCTCGCCTTTCGCCCTGCGCAAGCAGTGGGAGCGGCGCCCGCTGCAGCTGCTGATCTTTGGCGACCAGCTGGCAGGCGAACACTTTTTCGACCGCCTCGACGCCTTGCGCGGCAAGGGCGCCATGCGCGTGCAGGCGCTGCAGGTGTTCCACATGTGTTTATTGCTGGGATTCCAGGGCAAGTATGCGATCGACGGCGGCGAAAAACTCAGCTACCTGACGGCGCGCCTGGGCGACGAGATCGCCCACATCAAGGGCAAGAGCCGCGGCTTCGCGCCGCGCGCGGAACGCCCCGACCAGGTGGTCAACAAACGCGGCAGCGACGTGCCGCTGTGGGCGCTGTCGAGCTTTTTCGCCCTGCTGGCCATCTGCGCCTACCTGGGCCTGAAAACGCATCTGACGCGCGGCACGCAAACGACCCTGGCCGCGTATGCGGACCTGGTCAAACTGGCGCCAAGCCCCGCGCACCTGACCATCACCTTGCCCTGAACACCTCACAAAACCTACTGCGCGATTCTGAACTCGATGCGCCGGTTACGCGCCCGGCCATCGGCCGTGGCGTTGCTGGCCACGGGACGGTCCGGTCCCTGGCCCGACACCAGCACCGAGTCCGCCACCACGCCCTTGCTGGCCAGGTAGGCGCGCACGGCTTCGGCGCGCGCCAGGCTCAGGGCCACGTTGCTGGCGCGCAGGCCCGTGTCGTCCGTGTGGCCGATCACCTCCACCTTGCGGCCCCGCAGCCTGAGCATGGCGGCCGCCATCTCGTCGAGGATGGCCAGGCCGGCCGGCGTGATGGACGCCTTGCCGCTGTCGAATTCGATGATGCGTTTATCGAGCGCCGCATCGAGCAAGCCCTGCTCGGCCTCGGGCGCCTTGACCCGCAAGCCGTTGTTGACGGTGTAGGTGGGATTGAGGCTGGTGGCGATGTCGCTGGCGATCTGCTGGCGCTGCGCCTCGTTCGCCACTTCGCCGCGCACGCTGACGTTGTTGCCGGCTATGCTGATCTGCCCCCGTGAAATCAGCTTCAGGTTGGGCGCGATCAGCTTTTGCACGTAGGCGTTCCAGTTGGCCGGCACGGCCACGCTGCCGATGGCGATCTGGTCGACCACGCGCTCGGCGCCATACAGTTCGCGCAGGCGGGCCAGCACGGCCGCCTTGCCCGCCTCGTCGGCCAGGGTGCCCGTGACGAGGATTTGCCCAGGCATGGGCGTCTGCGGCGCTTGCGCCTGGGCGTGGCAGGCGGTGGCGGCGCCCAGCAGCAGGAAGAAGACGGTTGGTTTCATCGCAATCCTTCAGGCAAAGGTATCCATGAACATGGCGCAGGCCGAGCGCAGCGACAGCTGTTCCTGCTGCAGGCAGGCGGAAAACCGGCGCAGCGCCGCATCGCTTCCCAGCTGCTCTTCGACCCAGTCGAGCTGGTCGAAGATGATCAGCCGTTCGCTGCCGGCCTGCGGATCGATCAGCGCGCGCAAGCCGTGCGGGTCGGCGCCGCAAAAGCCGATCACCAGCACGGGCGCTTCGTCGAGGCGGGAAAAGAACAGCGCCAGTTCGAAATCGGCCTGGCGCAGGAAAGGCGCGATCAGGTGCAGCCAGAAGCTGGCCACCAGCTCGCGCAGCGGCGCCTCTTGCGGCAGCGGCAGCACCAGGCTTTTTTCCAGGCGCGGCAAGCCGCTCTGGCGCACCGGCCGCAGCAGCAGGCCCAGCCCAGCAGCAGTTCGCGCACCGTCACGGGGAAGGCGGGCGAGGCCAGCATCGCTTGCAGCCCATGCACGGTCTGCGCCTGCAGGAAGGCGGCCAGCCGCGCCGCGTGGCACGGCGCCGCCGGTTCGATTTCCACCACGTTGCCGGCCAGCGCCAGCAGCGCCGGCCCCGGCTCGGCGCTGGCCACGATGCCCTGCGACAGCTGCTCCACGCGCTGCCACAGCGGTGCCAGCGCCAGCGGGCTGCAGCCGACAAAGGCTTCGGCGTCGTCGACTTCCAGCGCGCCCATGGCCATGAAGGGGAAACGCCGCTGCGACTGGTCGTTGCTCGCCTCCAGGCGCCCGGCGATGGCGCGCCGGCTGCGCGTGCCGACGAAGGCAAAGCGCAGCGGCGGCAAGGCGTCGTAATTGAGCTTCCAGCGCGGTTCCACCGTCAGCGCAGTCATGACCTGCGCCAGCCAGTCGTCGAGCAGCTGCACCAGCGCGTGATTGTCGCAAGCCTTGATGAAATCGCCGCGCGCGGGGATCTTGCCGAAGTAGCCGAGACGCACCTGCTGTTGCGCGCGCATCATGGCGACACTCCCGCTGCGGCTGCGGCGACGGCGGCAATGGCCGGCGCGGGCGCGGCAGCCCCCACGATGGTCTCGGGCAGCTGCATGCCGCGAAAGCCCTGCTCCTGCACCGCAGCGGCGGCACCGGCGCCCGTCGCCGTCGTTTCGGCGCTGCTGGTGATTTTCAGGTCGACTGCCACGGCCACCTCGCCGCGCGCCCAGCGCAGTTCGAACACGCCGCCATCCTTGCGCTTTTTGCTCGCCGCATCGATCATGCGCTTCAGGCCGAACTGCCCCGGCTCGTTGAACAGTTCCACCGTGCGCCCGTCGAAGGTGACGGCCGTGATGCGCGCCCCCTGCATGCCCGCCGCGCCCTGCGGACCCGGATGCACCATGTTCGTCCACTGCGCCGGCGTGTTGCGGTAGCGCAGCTGCTGGCCGTCGATCTCCACCGTGTATTCCAGGGTGCCCGGCGCGGGCGACGGCTGGATCTGGAACACGGTTTGCGCCGCCGTCGACGTGGCCGCCACGCCGCCCGCGCCCAGCGGCGCGATCCAGCCGGGGAAGCGCGCCACCACCTGCGGCGACAGGCTGATGCCCATGTCGGCCCAGGTACGCGGCGCCAGCACGTCGCCGCGCCGCACCACCAGGGGGCCCATGGACGTCGTGACGAATTTCGCCACCAGGCCTTCCGGGCCGAAGAACTGGCCGATCTCCAGATTGCTCGCCTCGATGCGCGCCGTGGGCGCAAACGGATATTTGTTGGCCAGCGATTTCTGGAACGGCTCATACACCTGCGCCGCCCAGGTCTTGTTGATATCGAGTTCGGCCGGCGCGACGATGACGGCAAAGGTCTGCATCAGCGGGCGCACAAGGATGGGGCGTATGGCCTGCTTTTGCGCGTCGCTCATCCCCGTGAGCAGCTGCTCGTCGACCAGTTTCAGGGCGTCGGCCAGCTCGGAACCGCTGCCTTCCAGCGTCTGCTGCATGAACTGGCGCGCACCCGGCCCCGCGTCGCCCTGGTTCTTCAGCTGGTTCAGGCGGCTGCGCAGTTTCGACAGCGCCTCCAGGTAGGCGCGCATCAAGGACGCATTGTTGTCCCTGGCCGCCACCAGCTTGCCCACGCCGGCAAATTCGCGTCCCACGGGGCCCATCGGCTTATCCAGGCGGGCCGGGTCGATCTGCGCATTGAGGCCGGGATTGGCCGTCAGCTGCGACGGCGCGCGGCGCAGCACGGTTTCCTTGAACCAGGCGACGATGCCCCGCTCGGCCTTGCGCAATTGCGCATTTTGCAGCGCCGGGTTGTCCCACGAGGTTTCCTCGTAGATGCTCGTCAGCAGCCTGGCAATCGGCGACGACTGCGGGTCGCCCAGGCGGTTCATCGCCTGCACGGCACCGTCAAAACCTTTCAGGTCGGCGACGGCCACACCCTGCACGAATTTTTGCCACTCGCGCGCGTAGTCGGCCTTGTACATGGCCACCAGGTTTTTCTCGATCTGCTCCGGGCTGCCTTCCAGGGTCAGGTCGTCGGTGGAAGCGCTTTTCAGCACCCAGTCGGCGCTTTGCAGCTCGCGGTTGGCGGCATCGCGAAACGCGCCCTCGACGAACTTTTCCCACGCCTGGCGCGTAAAGGCGCCGGAGACGGCATAGCTGCCGGCCAGCAGCGCCTGATCCTGTTCGCCGACGATGCGCGCCACCGTCATGCCGGGAAAGCGCGTCGAAGCGCGCGCCTTGATGTCGGCATACACGCGTTCGCGCGCCGGCATGCCGCGCACCACGCGGCGCAGGTTTTCGCGCGCCTGGTCGACCAGCGCCAGCTTTTGCTCGATGCGCGGCCAGGACGGGTCGCCGATCTGCGCCAGGTAAAACGTCAGCAGCCGTTCGGCGCTGCGTATCATCTGTTCGCGCGGCATGGCGCCCCGGTTGCCCTCCAGCCAGCCGCGCCAGAACGTCAGCTGGTCGTTCAGGTGGCTGCTTTCCGCATGCGTCTTGTCGGCCAGCATCAGATAGGTTTTCAGCGCGTTGTAGGCGTCTTCCACATTCGTCGCGCTGGCCGCCTGGTACTGCACGCTGCGCGGCGCGGCGGAAGGCGCGGCGGGCGCGGCGGCCGGCGTCTGCGGCGGGCGCGCCGTGGGCTGCAGCTGGTCGGCGCTGGCGTTCATTTCGTACAGCAAGGCTTCCAGCGCGCCCGCCACGGGGGCCAGCATGACCTGGCGCGCGCCGGCAAAATATTCCTCGCGCAGCTTGCGCTCCAGTAAGTCTCCCTGGTACAGGCCCAGGCGCAAGGACCACGGCCGTTGCGTGCGGTACGCTTCCAGCTGCTCGATGCGGTCCTGCAAGATCTCCAGCGCTTCCAGGCGCGACTGCAAGTCCAGCCGTTTCTCTTGCAGCTTCACCACTTTATTCAGATCGGCTTCCACATTCGCCACCAGTTGCCGGTTGCCCAGGTAGGACCAGCTCCAGCCGCCCAGGCAAGCGCCCAGCGAGACGGTGGCGGCAAAGAACACGGCATATTTGAAGCGCAGCCTGGCGCGGTTGGCATAGTTGGCCACCAGGTGCTTGTCGGCAAAAATCACCTTGCGGAACAGTTCCAGCAGGAAATAGCCATGCTGGCGCGCGCCCGATGGCACGGCGGCCGGGGCCGGCGCGAAGGCCAGGTCGAAGCGGCGCGCCACCTGCTGCGAAGAGGCACTGACGGGCTCGCCCTCCTGCAGCGCGCTGGTAAAGTAAAAGCCGCGGAAGACGGGCTGGAACTGGAACGGATTTTCCTCGAACAGGGTGGCGATGAAGGCGCGCAGGGCCGGCTTGATGGCGGAAAATTCCAGCGGAAACGTAAACACGCCGGGCGCCATCGTCTTGCGTTGCCGGTGCGCCATGTTGGCCAGGCTCAGCTCCGTCAAGCCGTCGTGCAATTCATCGAAGCTCTGGTCGAAAAAACTCAGCAAGTCGGCCGTGGGCAGCTTGCGCTGGTAGGGCATGGTGGCGCCCCAGACGCGCTCGCGCTCGCTGCGCTCGGCATCCGCAAAGAAATCCGTGAAGCCCGAGATCAGGTCCGCCTTGGTAAACACGATGTACAGGGGCGCGAACACTTCCAGGCGCTCGATGACGTCTTGCACGCGCTTGCGCAGGCTGCGCGCCAGTTGCATGCCGACATCGGGATCACCTTTCAATTCGGCGATGCTGACGGCGATGAGGATGCCGTTGATGGGCGCCTTGCGCCGGTATTTTTTCAGCAGGTCGAGAAAGCCGAACCACTCGCCCCGGTGCTCGTCGACGACGGAATAGCGTCCCGCCGTGTCGAGCACGATGCCGTCCGTGGTGAAAAACCAGTCGCAGTTGCGCGTGCCGCCCACGCCTTGCACGATCTTGCCGTCGGCGAAGGGAAATTGCAGGCCCGAATGCAGGATGGCGCTGCTCTTGCCGGCCGCCGGATTGCCGATGATCATGTACCACGGCAATTCGTACAGGGCCGCGGCACCCGATTTGAGGCCCAGCTTGGACGTCTTGATGGTCTCGATGGCGGCCTGCATGCCCGTGCGCACGGCGTCGAGTTCGCCATGCTGCGTGTTGCTGGCCGTCGATGCCGAGGCCGCTTGCGCGGCGGCGATCTCGGCCTCGTTGAGGATGGCCTGTCCCAGCGCCTGCGCATCGCGCCGCGCGCGGCGCCGGCGCCACAGCCACAGGCCCAGCCACGTGACAAAGGCCAGCAGCAGCAAGGCCAGCGCCCAGATCAGCGCCACTTCCAGCACTTCGGCGCCCAGGTACAGGAACACGGCCAGCGCCACGAAGCCGAAGATGGTCAGATTGCGGCTGTCGGTGAGGAAATGCCAGAGTCGTCGCAGCATGATGAGCCCAGAGTGAGGTCGCAAAGCAGGAGGAACGCCGCCGCGCAGCAAGGCGGACTCGACCCATCCTGACAGCAATGCGGCACGCCTTTGTTGACATATGACAAGTACCCGGCGCCAGCGTGCCGCAGGTGCCGGCATGCCATTGACGCTGCGCAAGCAAGCTTGCAGCTGTGAAAATCCGGCCCCGGCGCGGCGCTAGAATGGCTGGCGCGGCTTACTTGCCCAGCACGCGCGGTTGCGGCAATTCCGTGTGGCCAAAATCCATCATGGTCCAGCGCCCGCCCCAGCGCAGGCCCACCGATTCGGCCGTCACGCCATATAAACGGTAGCCGCGCATGGCCCAGGCATTTTTTTCAGAAATGATGAGCTTTCCTTCATGCATGAATGCGCAATCGGCGGCCAGGCCGTACTGGTGATAGCTTTGAAACGCCCTGGCGTTCGTCACGTTGGGGCCGGCCGCCGCCAATTGATCCTGGCGCGCGGGACTGCGATAGCCTTCCAGCAAGACCATGTCGTAGCCATGCACCTCCTTCATGATCTTGAAGACCAGCAGCAAACGCTGCGCGTAATCGTGGTCGAGCAATTGCCAGTTGCGGCTGGCGCCGCCCAGCAGCGGACGCAGCTGCGTTACTTCCGCCGTGGAAAACAGCAGCGGCGGCAAGGCGGGCGGCGGCACCAGCTGCTCGCCTTTCAGCAAGTCGCTGACCTGGTCGTTGATCGCGTGTTGCTGGTCGGCATAGCCGCGCAGGGCGATGCGGTCGCTGGACAGCCAGGCCAGCAGCGGCGGCACGATGACCAGCACGCTGCCTGCCAGGCTCAGCCAGCGATGCCGCCGCAGCAGCTGCCAGGCGCGTGCCATGCCCGAGCCCGTATGCCGCTGCACGCGCTGCCATTGCGCGCCGCCACCCCGCTGCAGCCCCTGCGCGCGCCGCTGCATGCGCCAGCCCAGGTTGATGAGCGTATGCAGCACGATGGCGCGGCCGCCGGGAAACAGCAGCAGCCAGCAGGCAAAACAGGCGAGCAGGAAATACATCAGGATCAGGGCGACGAACATGGGGCGCTCCATAAGGGGAATAGCCAGGGCCGGGCAAGCAATTGCTCGGCGGTATCGCTAGATCGTAGGCGCCCGCGGCCCGCATGAGCGCGGTTTACATCAAGGTCAGTCGAGTTTGATCCACTGCGGAGGTGATATTTTGTCTTTATTGAAAACCGGAGATGGCCAGGCACGCGGTCCCAACCTGCTGAGCAAGGCCGGCACGGCCGGTGCGCCATGCGACAGCAAGGGCATCCTGTCGCAGCTCGAACACGGCGTCGCCGCGCCCGCTGTCCGGCCCGCCCTGCGCTGGCGCCCTGGCTGGCGGCACGGGGCCGCCGGCGTGCTGTGCCTGGCGGTGCTGATCACGGCCGTACTCGCTTACTACACGGAGGCCAGCTTCCTGCCGCCGGCACCCGTCACGGCCACGGCGGCGCCCGCAGTGCCGGCGCCATCCGCGCCAACGGTGCCCCCGCACGCGGCGCAAGCGGCCACCATCGTCAATACGGCGGGACCGCCCTTGCCTGTGGCGGCCGCCGCGACAGCAAGCGTCCCGCACAAGACGCCGCCCGTACGCCAGGCCGCCGCCCGTCCACGCGGAGCAAAACCGGCTGGCGCGCCCGGCGACAGCGACGTCGCCTTGCTGACGGCGATGGTGGCGCATGCGCACCGGCAGGAAGGCACGGCGCCGCCCGTGCGCGACGTGGTGCTGCGCCAACAGGAAGAAGAAACGGCTGAGCTGTTGCGCCGCTGTCAGCAGCTGGGCCTGATCGAAGGCATGCTGTGCCGCTCGCGCATCTGCTCGGGCCGCTGGGACAGCGATCCCGCCTGCCATTGAGGCTGACGCGCCGCATGGAAGCTCAGGCGCGCTTGTCGCGGGTGATCCATACCAGGGTCTATCCTGGGTTTTTCGGGTGGGCGGCCGCGTCCATGCGGCCTTGCAAAAAGCCTTCCATCAGCGCCAGCAACGCCTGCGGCTGCTCCTGGTGCGGCGTATGGCCGCATTGCTCGACGATGGCAGGCACGGCGTTGAGGGCCTGCGCCACGATCGTGTCGACCTGGGCGGCGCTGCCGTACTGGTCCTCGCTGCCCTGCACCACCAGCGCCGGGCATTCGACGGAAGGCAGCAGGTACTCGATGTTCCAGAACTGGAAACCATAGCTGAGCCAGGTATCCGACCAGGCCTTGAAGATGGTTTCCGTCTTGTCGCCATGGTATTTCGCCAGCGCGCGCAGCTTGCCCGCGCCAAACGCCGCGTCCGCCACGCGAATGCCATCGAGCGTGATGCCTTCGACAAACACGTGCGCCGCCTCGGTGATGAGGCCGCGCAAGCGCGGCGGCTGCTGCGCCGCATAGATCAGGGCGATGCTGCCGCCATCGGAATGGCCGATGAGAAAGTGATCCTGCCCCGGCAGCAGTGCGGCGAGCACCTGCGGCAACTCGCACAGCGCGTAGTCGTGCAAATAATGGAGCTGGCGCCGCGCCGCCAGCGGCGACGACTGTCCATAGCCGTGGCGGTCATACAGCAAGCCGCGGCAACCCGTCGCCTGGCACAGCTGCGCGGGGAAATCTTTCCACATCGCGCAGCAGCCGAGCCCCTCGTGCAGGAATACCAGGCAGGGCTTGGCGGGGTCGCCGTCGATCAGCTCGTAATAGATATCGGTTTCGGCGCTCAGGTTCAGTATCGGCATGGGCTAGGCTCGCAACGGGTTCCGCATCGGCAGGACAGGCTGGCCTATTGTGCCATCGTCCGCAAGAGCATGCTCGTCGTACACGGAAAAATAGCCGCCTGGAAAATTTGCAAGCCGCTGTCCGCACGCTGTTTGCGTCAACGCAAATACCCGCTGTTTTTCCCCGCCCTGGCGGCCCTTTTCGCCACGGCGCGGGCCTAGAATTGGCTTCTCCTCCCTCGGAGCAGACGGCTACCTTATCAGCCTAGACGTGACACTGGCCGTCACGGCAACAGATAGGGCGTCTTGCCGCACGACGTCAGGCGCGGCGTCCAAACTATCGATCAGGAGTACATCATGGAAATGAAAGTAGAACATCGCACGGGCAGCAACCTGGCACTGGAAGAAACCGATGCGCCGACGGAACAGGAAGGCCAAAGCGCCCAGGGCGCGGCCGCACAGGACTTGAACCTGAGCCCCGCTGCCTTCACCACGTACTACACGTGGACGGCCAATGGCGTGCATCCTTCGGTCAACTTCGTCAATGCCAATGTGAAGGCCAATTCGCGCGTCTTTCTCAATATCAGCGAGTATGCCGCGACGCCCCAGGACCGCTTCATCGGCGCCGCCCGCATGGCCGTGTACAACATCGCGCCGTACAACGGCGGCTTCCGGGCCTGGGTGGAAATCTCCTGGGGCAGCCCGCTCAAGGTGCGTTTCGACGTATTTGTCGATCCCTGATCCGGGAAACACTGCGCGTACCCCCGCCACCAGCAGACCGGCATCGCGCACGTCGTTAAGGCACTGAAAGCTTGGATGGCGTGAACGGGAAACCGCGCGCGCAAAACAAAAGGGCCACGTGTTGCCACGTGGCCCTTTGCTACTGCTTGTTCTGGCTCCCCGACCTGGACTCGAACCAGGGACCTGCGGATTAACAGTCCGTCGCTCTACCAACTGAGCTATCAGGGAAAGGAGGCCGAATTATATACGCCAAAATTTCCCATGTCCAGTTTCAATCTGCATGGCCAGCAAAATACGCCGCCAGGGAACTAAGTAACCCCCAATAAATTATTGTGATTTCTGACTTCCATAACCGGCCCTCTGCGGCGTTGCCCGCTGCTAGCAGTGCTCGCACTGCGTCGCAGCGGGCGCCTTGCATAGCATCCGGTTCTGTTCGTCATAAATTCACAATAATTTCCTGAGGATTACTTAGCCTTGCCAGGTGGCTGGGTTCGTCTGCGCGGCGCCACGCAAGATAGTAGAATAGCCAGGCCTTGCTGACACGCAAGGCGCTCACGGCATGCCGGCAGCGGGGCGTCAACCACGCCGCCGCGCGGACATGCGCTTGCAAGGTTCACCTTGCCCCTGGCTGACTGCTCTCACCCGACATGACAGAATCAATCAAGCGCATCCCTCGTGGACAAGCCCGGCAGCGGCGACAGCTCGGCGGAAATTGCCGAGCATATGGCGGCCGCCATCGTGGCGCGCCAGTTACCGCCCGGCACGCGGCTGCGCGAAGAGGCGCTGTGCCGGCTGTATGGCGTCAGCCGCACCAAGATCCGCGCCGCCCTGCTCATACTCTCGAAAGACAAACTGATACGCATGGTGCCCGACAAGGGCGCCTTCGTCAGCCAGCCCACCGAAGCGGAGGCGCGCGACATCTTTGCCGCGCGGCGCGTCATCGAAGCGGCCCTGGCGCGCGAATTCGTCGCCCGGGCCAAACCTGCCGACTACAAGATGCTGGCACGGCACCTGAAAGCGGAGCGCCTTGCGCTGGCACAAGCGACGCCGTTGCGCTCGCAACTGCTGGGCGACTTCCACGTCTTGCTGGCCGATATCGCCGGCAACGCCGTGCTGCGCGACATCGTGCGCGAACTGGTGGGCCGCAGCTCGCTCATCACCATGCTGTACCAGTCGGGCCACGATGCCGCCTGCTCGTGCGACGAACACGGCCGTTTTCTCGACGCGGCGCGCAGCGGCGACGCGGACCTGGCGGCGCGCCTGATGGTCGAACACCTGGCGCACGTGGAAGCGGCCTTGCGCTTCGACGGCAGCGCCGGCGACGCCAGGAAAGACCTGGTGGCGGCGCTGCTGATGTAAGCGGCGCCAAAAAAAAAGGCCGCCCTGCTGGTGCACGGGCGGCCTTGTCACTGCTTGCTGGCGAACTGGCTATTCGCCCAGGTAGATGAACTTGAACAGGAAGATGGCGGCGATGATGTAGGCCACCACCGATACCTGCTTGCCCTTGCCCGTCAACAGTTTCAATACCGCATAGGTGATGAAGCCGAACGCCACGCCGCTGGCCACCGAATACGTAAACGGCATCATCAGCGCCGTGATGGCGGCAGGGATGCTTTCCGTGCTGTCATCCCAGTCGATGAAGGTCAGTTCGCGCAGCATCAGGCAAGCCACGTACAGCAGCGCGGGCGCCGTCGCATACGGCGGCACCGTGTGTGCGCCAGCGGAGCAAAGAACAGGCTGCCCAGGAACAGCAGCGCCACGGCGACGGCCGTCAAGCCCGTGCGGCCGCCCGCCTGCACGCCGGCAGCGCTTTCCACGAAGGCCGTGGTGCTCGACGTGCCCAGGCAGGCGCCGGCCGCGATGGCCGTACTGTCGGCCAGCAAGGCCTTGTTCATGCGCTCCATCTTGCCGTCTTTCAACAAACCAGCACGGTTGGCCACGCCCATCAGGGTGCCCGTCGCATCGAACAATTCCACCAGGAAAAATACCAGCACCACGTTGACGATGCCGATCGACAGCGCGCCCATGATGTCGAGCTTGAACAGGGTCGGTTCGATGGCGGGCGGCGCCGAAACGATGCCGTTGAACTGGTTGCCGCCGACGAAGAAACTGGCGATGGTGATGGTGAGGATGCCGATCAGGATGGCGCCCGGCACTTTCAGGCGGTCCAGCGCGACGATGATGAAGAAACCGAGGATGGCCAGGATGGGCGCCGCCTTGTGCAAATCGCCCAGCGCGATGATGGTGGCGGGGTTCGACACCACGATACCGGCGCTTTTCAGCGAAATGATGGCCAGGAACAGGCCGATACCGACCGTGATGGCCGTGCGCAGCGCGGGCGGGATGCTGTTGATGATCATCTCGCGTATCTTGAACAGGCTCACCAGGATGAACAGGCAGCCGGAAATGAAGACGGCGCCCAGCGCCACTTCCCAGCTCATGCCCATGCCCTTCACCACCGCATACGAAAAATACGCGTTCAAGCCCATGCCCGGCGCCAGCGCGATCGGGTAATTCGCGTACAGGCCCATGATCAGGGTGCCGATGGCGGCCGCCAGACAGGTGGCAACGAAGACGGAGTCTTTCGGCATGCCTGCGTCGCCGAGGATGGTCGGGTTGACGAAGATGATGTAGGCCATCGTCAGGAACGTGGTCAGGCCGGCCAGCAGCTCCGTGCGCACATTGGTTCCGTTGTCCTTCAGTTTGAAATAGCGTTCCAGGAACTGCATGATTAACCCCTTGTTTTGGTAAAACCGCGCGCCTGCTCTTGGACTATGCGCATCTTTTTTTCTTGCAACTACTTACTTGCTTACTTGCTTACTTGCCCGGCGCGCCGGCCGGCTTGAAGGCCCACCAGCGGCTGCCCGCGAAATTCCACACCAGCCCGATGCCCGTCGCCAGCACCTGCGCCAGCCAGTAATACCAGCCCAGCTGGTGTACCAGCAGCCACATCAGGCCCGTATTGATGCACCAGCCTATGCCCAGCAGGGTGAAATACTTGGACGCCGCCTCGCCATGCCCCTTGTCGCTCTTAAACGTGAAAAAGTAATTGAGGAGGTAGTTGACGACGGAGCCGAGGATGTAGCCGATGCCGGACGCGGCGGCGGCGCTGATGCCGGCCCATTCCACGCCGCCCCACAGCACGCTGTATTGCACGGCCGTGCCGGAAGCGCCGACGGCGGCGAAACGCAAAAATTGGTGATGCAGGGAATGGGACATTGTCAATTTTCAAATAAGACGATAACAATCGCCAGGATCGGGCCAGAATAAAAAATGGCTACGATTGCTCGTAACCATTTTTCAGCCTGCATTTTACTGCAAGTTGCGCCCAACGTTCATATTCGCCGCCGCTACTCCACGGCTCCGATGCCTATTTCTTGACTTGACGGCGCCGGCGCAGCCACACGCACAGCGCGATCAGCAGCAAGATGCCCACGATGCCGCCCGGCAGCATGAATGGCTGCGCCCGCGCCAGCAGCGGTTTTTCGCCGCCGCTGCGCGCCTGCGCCACGTAGGCGGGCGTGACGGACACTTCCGGGTTGCCATACTGTTTCAGCACGTAATTGGCGATCGAAGCGATCTGCTCGTCCGTCAACGGTTGCACGTACGAGCGCTGGTCGAAGCGGGGCATGAACGCTTCGTGCTCTTCCCCTTCGATCTTGCGCTCGACGCCAAACAGGATGGCCGAGACCAGGTTGGCTGGCGTGCTGCCGCCCGTCGCCGTGTTGTTGAACAGGGCCGGATAGCTTTGCCCCGTGCTGCCGGCGCCGCTGGCCGAATGGCAGCTGGCGCAATAGCCGGAAAACAGCACGGCGCCGCTGTTGAGCGAGTGGTGCTCGGTGGAACTGGCCATGCCGCGCAGCAGCGGTTCTTCGCTGGCCGCGCTGCCATGGCTGAAGGCGGCCTTGGTCTGCCCCGGCGCGCGCACGGGCGGCATCGTACGCAGCCACGCGACGATGGCGGCCACGTCATCGTCGCGCAAGAATTGCAGGCTGTTCTGGATAGCTTCGGCCATGCCGCCCGCCGCCTGTCCCTTGCCTTCCACGTGGCCCGTCTTCAGGTAGGCCGTGAGCTCCGCATCCGTCCACGCGCCGATGCCGCTAACCTTGTCGGACGTGATGTTCGGCGCATGCCAGGAACCGAGCGAGGCGCCCGCCAGGGTCTGGCTGCCGATTTCCGCCATCAGCGCGTTGCGCGGCGTATGGCAGGCGCTGCAGTGCGCCAGGCCTTCGGCCAGGTAGGCGCCGCGGTTGATCTGCGCGCTCTTGCCTGGATCTGGCACAAAGCGTTTATTGTCGAGGAACAAGGTGTTCCAGCCCAGCATCGACAGGCGCACATTGAACGGGAATGGCAAGGCCGTCTGGCGCGCCGGTTCATCGACGGGTTTGACTGCCTGCATGAAGTAGTAATACAGGTCGCCCACGTCCCCGTCCGTCAGCTGCGCGTAGCTGGTGTAGGGCATGGCCGGATACAGATGGCTGCCATCGGCGCGCACGCCTGCGCGCAGGGCGCGCGCAAAGTCCGCTTCGCTGTAATGCCCGATGCCGCCTTTTTTCGACGGCGTGATATTCGTGGCATAAATCGTGCCCAGCGGCGAGTCGATGGCGTAGCCGCCCGCATACGGCTTGCCGCCCGCTGCCGTATGGCAAGCCATGCAATCGGCCGCGATGGCCAGGTAGCGGCCCCGCTCCAGCCGCGCATCGGACTGGGCAGCGGCAGGCGCGGCCGGACGGTCCGGCGTCAGGGTGACGGGCGGCGCCGGCGGCACAGGTGGTAAAGCACGCGCGGCCAGCGGCAAGCCGGCCGCCAGGGTCAGGCCCAGCAAGAAACGGCGCATCATGCGGCCTCCCTTGCCAGGGTGCGGGCGATGTCGTCGGCCGCACGCAAGCCGAGCGCGGCCATGCTGAGTGTCGTGTTGACGACGCTGGCCGACGGCATGGCGCCGCCGCCCGGCAGCCACAGGTTGGCATGGTCGTGGGCGCGGCAATTGCCGTCGACGACGGAGTCAGCGCGGTTCGAACCCATGATGACGCCGCCCATGATGTGGTTGTTCGCATTCAGGCTGTCGGTGATATGGAATTCCACGGCGCCGAACAGCTTGCCGATGTGTTCCAGCTGCGCATGCGCGGCCTTTGCGCCATCGCGCACGTAGTCGCCCACGTCATAGTAGATGTCGGGACAGGCCAGTCCCAGCGGATCCTTGCGCGTCTTGCTCAAGGTCAAGCGGTTGTGCGCCTCGGGCAAGGGTTCCAGGCTGATCGACAGATCGACGCCGAACGCGGCGCGGCGGCGGATCTCGTCGTCGAGGTCCTTGCCCACCAGGCCCAGCTTCAGCGATTGCTGCGTAGCAGGTCCCACGCGGGTGATATTGTTCAGGATCATCTTGTTCGCCGAATACTGCGCGCGGAAGGCGCCGTCGCGCGGTCCCACCAGGCAGCTGCTCTGCGCGGGGCCACGTCCCGTCCAGATCGGCTCATTGGCGAGGAAGGTACAGTGGAAACCCGAGTGGTCCATCATGTTGCGGCCCACCTGGTCCGAACTGTTGGCGATGCCGTTCGGATTGTTCCGGTTGGCCGCCAGCAGCAGCAAACGCGGCGTTTCGATGCCATTGCAGGCAATCACGAAGGCTTTGCCCGTCGCCATGTGCGATTGTTTCTTGGCGTCATACCAGTGCACGGCCGTGACGCGGTTGCTCTGGTCCGTGTCGATGCGGTAGACGACGGCCTCGGCCAGCACGCCAGCGCCCTTCAGCTCGGCACGTTCCACGTGGTGGATGCCGTTGTACATGGCGCCGATGGGGCAGATCGGCTGGCAATTGTTGTTGCCGCAGCACGTGGGGCGGCCCTGCCATGGGCGCGTCGAGCGGCCTTGCGGGATCGGCACGGAACGGTAGCCGTGCGGATTGACCACTTCGGCGAAACGCTTGTCGCCATAGCCCCAGGGCACCATGTCCATCGGGTACGGCGCGCTGCGCTCGCTGGGCGACTGCAGCGCCGGATCGTTGGGGCCGGCCACGCCCATTTCCTGCTCGGCGCGGCAATAGTACGGTTCCAGTTCATCATAGGAAATGGCCCAGTCGCGCCCGACGCCGTAATCGCTTTTCATGCGCATGTCGGACGGCAAATGGCGCCAGCACGACGCGGCCCAGTGCCAGGTCGTGCCGCCCACCGTGCGCAGATAGCCTTGCTGGAAACTGCTGCCGTTGGGCCCGGACAATTCCACGTAGTTGTTCTTTGGAAAATACAGGGGCGCGGGCGCATTGTCCGCCTGCGGATACAGGCCCTGGAAGTCGGAACCGACGCGGTTTTCGAACGGCATGTTGCGCCAGTTTTCCACAGCTTGTCCCCGCTCGATGCGCAGGCCCGCTTCCAGCATGATCACGGAATGGCCTTGCGCGGCCAGCTGGTCGGCCATCATGGCGCCGACGACACCCGTGCCGACGATGACGACATCGGCGACGACGTCGCCATTACTCTTGAATTGCGGTGATTTCATTTTGCTTGCTTGCCTTTCGGTTCGGGAGTGCCGGTGGTGGCCGGGGCCGCTACGGGTTTTGGCGCCACGGGCGCGGAGACGCGCACGGCCGGCGGCGCCTTCAGCCACCACAGGGGGCCGTAATTGCAATAGGTCGGCACGACCTGGCCATCGGCCACCGTGCGGTACATCAAGGCTTCCGCATACGCGACGACGATGGACTTCGTGCCTTGCGCCGCATTGCCGGCGACGGTGCCCGTGTACCAGGCGGCAACGATGGCCAGCGCCAGCTCGCGCAAGCCGGCGTCCGCGGCTGTAGCGGCCGCCAGCAGCGCCTTGGCTTCCTGGCCCGTTACGAGCAGCGCGCCCAGCTGCGGCAAGCGCCCGGCGAAGCCGGGCACGTTCGTGCGCATGGCTTGCTCGATGCGCGCCGCCGTCGCGGCGGACAGGTCGCGGTGTCCCGTGATGGTTTGCGACAAGGTGTAGAACAGCATGGTCGCGGGCGCCGGGCCGGCAGCCGCAGCGCTGGCTGGCGCCTGCATGGCGGCCGAGAGCGGATTGCTCCAGAAACCGGCCTGCGCCAGCAAGGCGGCCAGGCCGATCAGGGCGTGACGGCGGCTGATGCGGGGAAGGGATGAAACGGATGATGCAGATGGTTCGCTGCCTGGATGGTGCATGAGACTCCGCAAGACTTATGGTTTTATTGACTTCGATGATTGCGTTACATTGCATATGAGCATATGGAACCGGTTCCATATTATCCTACAGAAGTAAATTGTCTGCCAATGTAGTATTACTACTGAGAATTTTCCTTGTGCGATTCCGCCGTTTCGCGCAGGCGAAACGCCAGGCCCGGCTGGCCGCCCAGGCGGTAATGGAAATCGAGCACGCTGCCGCCGGCCAGGGCAGGCTTGCCCGGCAACGCCAGCGGGAGGTTCAGGCTGCAATCATGGTCGCCCAGGACGATATCGCCATGCACGCGGATGCGCGTCAGCAAGCGCGGCGCCTGCTCCAGCACGTCTGGCAAGCGGATGCTGGCGGCCGGCAGGCGGCCGCCCTGCCCGTCCTGTGCGTCCCGCCAGGCGCGCATAGCGTCACCATCGAGGGCAAACACGCGCCCCCAGTCGGCGCACGGTTCGCCGGGGCTGCGCCGGTCCAGGCCCAGGTGCACGGTGACGGCCGCCGGCAGCAGCGCCGCCCCGGGCGCCTGCGCGTGCAGATTGCGCAGGATGGCCACCTGCGGCTCCTTGCCCAGCGCCGTATTCATGGTTTCGCTGACGATCACGTCCGGCATGGCGCCGGCAGGAATGTGCCAGGCGGCCGCGTCGGCGCAAACATACGCGGCAACGTGGCCGTCCAGGCCCAGGGCTGCAATCAGCTCGCGCGCATACGCCAGGGTTTCGGCATGCACGTCGAGGATGGCAAACTGCACCTGGCTGGCATCGAACACGGCCATCACGGGCAAGGCCAGCAAGGCGAATGGCCCGCAGCCCGCATACAGCACGCGCACGGGCCGCCCGCCGCCCACGTCCAGCCGCTCGCGCACGGCCAGCGCCAGGCCCTGGATGAAGGCGGCGCTGCGGTAGGGCTCACGCGCGCACAGCCCCGCCTGCACGGGCGAGATGGCCCAGCCGCTGGGCAGGAAACTCTCGCCATCGCGCAAGCCATCCTGCCGGTCCATGGACAGGCGCGAGTGGCGCTCGACGAGCTGGCGCAGCCGCACCGTTTCGCCGACCAGGCTGGCCAGGGAGCGCCGCGGATCGCACAGGGCGGCCGCAAGGGCGGCCAGTTCCGCGCGTGCCGGCGTCATGCGCAGCTCCGCTGGCGGAGCGGGATACGGACAGAATGCATGCGGCCTCCTTGAAATGATTGCAAGTACGGGGAAAAATTGGCAGCATAGCAAATAAATAAACGCCTGCGCATTTGCCGCCATCCGCTATCAGCCGCCAAACCTACCGGAGCACCGATGCACGCCTTGCCGCTTTCCGCCCCCTACCAGTTGCGCGCCCAGCGCGACGACGACGATGACTTTGCCGCCGCGCTATACAGCTCCACGCGCGACGACCTGCGCCAGATGCCGGCCGAGCCCGCCGTCATCGAACAGCTGGTCGCCATGCAGCGGCGCATGCAAAGCCACGGCTACCGGCAAGCGTATCCGCACGCCGCATATCTGGTGTTGCAGCACGGCGACACCCCCATCGGCCGCCTGATCCTGGACCGCCAGGATCAGGTGCTGCACCTGGTCGATATCGCCATCCTGCCCGCCGCGCAAGGCCAGGGCGCCGGCAGCGCCGTGCTGCGCGGCCTGCAGGCGCAAGCGGGCGCGGAGCATTGCCGCATCCACCTTGCCGTCAACAAAAGCAACGCCGCCGCGCGCGCGCTGTACCAGCGGCTGGGTTTTCGCCTGCGCGGGGAAAACGACGTCCAGGAACAGCTGGAATGGAGCGCGCCGTAGTGCCGGCGCCCGGCACGCCCAGCACCTGGCTGCAGTTGCCGCTACGCTTTGACGTGGCGCGCCTGCAGCGCGACAGCGACCAGTTCGCCGCCAGCGAATGGATCAGCCATTTCAATACGGGCGCCTACGACAGCGGCTGGAGCTGCGTGCCGCTGCGTTCGGCCGGCGGCCAGGCCAGCCACATCATGCCCGTCGACGGCGCCGCCTACGCCGCCACGCCGCAACTGGCGCGCTGTCCCGGCCTGCGCGATGTGCTCGCCAGCTTTGCCTGCGAGATCAACTCTGCGCGCCTGCTGGCGCTGGCGCCGGGCGCCCTCATCCGCGCGCACCGCGACGCTGGCACGTCGCTGGCTGATGGCTTGATCCGCATCCACATCCCCATCCACACCTCGCCGCAGGTGCTGTTTACCGTCGATGGCGAGAGCGTGCATTTCACGGCCGGGCACGCCTGGTACATGGATGCCAGCTGCCTGCACGCGGTACACAACCAGGGAAGCGCGCCGCGCATCCACCTCGTGCTGGACTGCGTCACCAACGCCTGGCTCGAAGCACTGTTCGCCGCCGCCGGCTTCGTGCCGAAAGCGCCCCCCAAATATGGCGACCCCGGCATCAATGATGGCAATGTGCGGGCCGTCATCGCCCAACTGCGACTGTCCCCCTCGCCTGCCAGCCTGGCGCTGGCCAGGGAATTGGCCGCGCTGGCCGACGGGAGCGCGCCATGAGCGCCGCGCCGGGCCTTGCCCAGCAAGAACGTCTGCTGGCCAGGGGCGAGACGGTAGCGTGGCACGAGGGCATGGATCTGCGCGGCTGGTATCCGCTGTACGTGGAACGCGATGATGTGCTGGCCGGCGGCGCCCTGTGCTGGCGCGACCTGGGAGAAACGGTCTTCAGCGACGCCTTCTTCGTCAATACGCTGGCGCGTCAGCCGCATGAGGAGCGCCGCGTCTGCCGCACGCCGCTGGCGGCGCTGACTACGCTCGCCGATGGCCTGGCGCCAGACGTTTTCATTTTTCACGTCTCGCGCTGCGGTTCGACCCTGCTGAGCCGGCTGCTGGCATCCTTGCCGCAATGCATAGTCATGTCCGAGCCGCCCGTCATCGACTCGCTGCTGCGCCTGTATCACGACAGCGGCGACGCGGCTGCCTGCATCACCCTGCTGCGCCAGGCCATCCTGGCACTGGGCCAGCGCCGCTCCGGCGCGGAGACCCACCTTGTCATCAAAGCTGGACTGCTGGCACATCCACAGCCTGGACTTGCTGCGGCAAGCGTTCCCCGCCACGCCCTGCCTGTTCGTCTACCGCGAACCGCTGGCCGTGCTCGCCTCGCACCAGCGCCAGCGCGGTCCGCAAATGGTGCCCGGCATGCTGCATCCGGCACAGCTGCCGCTGCCCGCGCACCAGCTGGCGCCCGGCGATCTCGATGGTTATACGGGCCTGGTGCTGGCCAGCCTGTTCGACGCCGCACGGCCCCATGCGGCCGCCGGCCAGTTGCAGTTAATCAACTACAGCCAATTGCCGGACTTCCTGTTCAGCGACTTGCTGCCCCGCCTCGGCATCGCCCCCACGGCCGCGCAGTTGCAGACGATGCGCGCACGGGGCGGCGTGCATGCGAAATACGGCACGCCCTATCACGGCGATGCGCCCGTGGCCGCGGCCGGCCTGCCTGACCGCCATCGCCGCGCAGCTGCAGCCGGCCTATCAAATGCTGGAAGCGCTACGTCTGCATGCGGAGCAACGCAAATACTTTCCATAAAAACAATTTTCTAACAAGGAGACATATCGACGTACCCGATGGAGACCATGCGACATCTAGCTGCTCAACTGCGGCGCCCTTGCAAGCAACCTGAAACTGACCCTCACACCATGATAAAAAAAATGACATTGGCAGTACTCTTTACCGCCCTGCTTCCCTTCTGCGCATGCCAGGCGCAAGCCTTGGCGGAAGCGAAACCCGTTTCCACGGAAGTCAGCACCACCCTGACGCCCGACATCGGCGGCATCAAGCAAGTAGTGGAAATCAGGACGGACGATGTGAACAAACCCGTCCTGCTGTTTTTATCGGGCGGCCCGGGAAGCTCCATGATCAAGGGCGCGGATGCCTTTACGAATATCCTGAAAAGCAGATTTACGATTGTGCAATGGGATCAGCGGGACGCGGGCAAAACCCTGAAACTGAATCCGTCGCCCACGCAGCCATCCGTCGGGCAAATGGAGCAGGACACGTATCAAGTCATCCAATTTCTGCGCAAGGAATTAAAACAGGACAAGATATACTTGCTGCTGGGCAGTTCCTGGGGCAACGTCCTGGGCTTTTATATCGTCAAGCATCACCCGGAACTGCTGCATGCCTATTTCGCGTCGAATCCTGTTGTGAGCCAGCTGGAAAGCGAGAAGGAATTGCTGCAAGCCTTGAAAGCGCACTTCAAGGACAATGCCGCCGCCAGTCAGGAGCTGGACAGCATCAGTTTTCCGTTTGCCAGTGACGAAAGCATGTTCTATTTGAGGAAATGGCTTTTCTACAAGGATGGCAAGGCATTTGCCACGAGCGAGGGCTTCAAGACGGGCTTTCTGCAATGGTCAAAGACCTGGTCGCCCGTCTGGAACGAGGTCATGCACATCGATCTGCCGAAGACCTTGAAGAGCGTCGACTGCCCCGTGTATTTCTTCGTCGGCAAGAACGACATCCAGACCTCGACCAGAATCACGCAAGCGTATTTCGACACCTTGAAGGCGCCAAAGAAGGGGCTGTTTTTCTTTGACCATTCCGGGCATCAGATACACCAGGATGAACCGGTGCAATTTCAAGAGGCCATCATCAAGACATTGGATGCGGCTGCCAAGTCCTGATGCAACGTCCCGTAGCCTGGTCTAGTCGTCGGCAATGCTCGCAGCGGCCTTGCGTATCAGTGACGCCACCGCATGGGCTTGCGAAATGTAAATGGCATGGCTGCCGGCGACTTCGACCACCGTCGAGCCCGCGCGTCCGGCCATCTCGCGCTGCATCGCCGGTGCAATCATCCTGTCCCCGGTAGCGACCAGGTACCAGCTGGGCTTGTGCCGCCAGGCCGGCGTGGCGACCACGCCGGTCAGGGCGGCCACGCCCCAGGGCACTTGCGATGCCGCCATGAAGTTGGCCTTGTGCCTGGGCACATCGGCGGCGAAGGCAGCCGCAAACTTTTTCTGGTCGAGCAGCAGGAAGCCATCGTGCGGCGGCAAGATCGGCGGCACCGGTGCGCCAGGCGGGGCATTTTTCAGCAAGGAATCGACAGACTCCCCTTGATCCGGCACAAAGGCCGCAATGTAGACCAATGCCCTGACCTTGGGATCGTTCCCCGCTTGCGTGACCACGGCGCCGCCATACGAATGACCGACGAGAACCACGGGGCCCGGCGACGCGGCGATGACCCGGCCCGTCGCGGCCGCGTCGTCCGCCAGCGAGAGCGTTGGGTTTTGCACAATAGCAACGTGGCAGCCTTCGTCACGCAGCGCCCGGTAGACACCTTCCCAGCCCGATCCGTCGACAAAACCGCCATGCACAAGCACGATCGTTGCCGTCCCAGCACTGGTAACTTCATCCATTTCAGCCTCTCCAGGAAGTTGAAGGCGATGACAGGGTCGCAGACGCCCTGCTGCCTCCAGCTTAGCGCCGGATGCCTGGCGCGCTGTGCGGTGGATCAAGGGCCGGCGACATGGGTGTCATGCGGCCCCTGAAACGCAAAAAGCCCAACCGGTGAAGGCTGGGCTTTTCGATACTGCTGATGTTCTGGCTCCCCGACCTGGACTCGAACCAGGGACCTGCGGATTAACAGTCCGTCGCTCTACCAACTGAGCTATCAGGGAAAAGAGGCCGCATTTTATAGGGCAAACTTTCAGATGTCCAGACTTCGCCAGCGAAAAGTGCATTTTTCCCTCGCTCGCCGGCGCGTTGCCGTTCAGCCGGGATTTTCCTGGGGGCTATAGTCAACGACCAGCACCCGTCCCAGCCATGGCTTGAGCAGCTCGACAAAGTCCAGGTGAGCCGCATGGGTCAGATAGACGTCGCGCGCGCCGGCCCCGGCAAAGGTGAGGGTAAAGCAATCGGTAAAACCATCGTCGAGGCCTTCCGGGCTGACGTTCGGCCCCCACTCGAATTGCAGGATGCCGGGAATGCGGTGTTTCAGCTGGGAAAATTCATACACAAGCTCGGCATGCTTGGCGGAAGTGATGCCGTCAAGGAAGTCGCACAGGACGATATGGCGCAAGGCGGAGGTACAAGTCATGGGAAAGTGCTCCTGAAGTGATGCATTCAGGATAGCGCAAAACGCGATCACGCACCGGCCAGTCCTGCTGGCAGGGGCGGAAAACAAAAAAGGCCATGTTTTTCAACATGGCCTTCCGAATTCTGGCTCCCCGACCTGGACTCGAACCAGGGACCTGCGGATTAACAGTCCGTCGCTCTACCAACTGAGCTATCAGGGAAAAGAGGCCGTATTATATAGGGCGAATCTTGCGCTGTCTACATTTCCATAGGGAAATTCCTATCCCGGCCATGGCGCCCAGGCCCGCGGCGCAAAACAAAAAAGGCCACGTTTTTCAACGTAGCCTTCCGAATTCTGGCTCCCCGACCTGGACTCGAACCAGGGACCTGCGGATTAACAGTCCGTCGCTCTACCAACTGAGCTATCAGGGAAAAGAGGCAATATTATATGTCACTTGTTCCATATTTGCAAGACTTATACTGCATCATCACAAACACGGCCATCGCCGACTTTCTACTGCCATCAGCGCCGCACTTGCATGCAGCGCCGAAGAAGCAAGATCTTAAAGCACTTTGGCGATCGCGTCAATAACGATGTCGATATTGCGCGAATTCAATGCTGCCACGCAGATACGGCCCGTGTCGACGGCGTAGATCGACTGCTCGCGCAGCGACGCCACCTGCTCCTTGGTGAGACCGGAGTACGAGAACATGCCGATTTGCTGGCGCACGAATTCGAAGTCGTGGCCTGGCGCCTTGGCTTTCAGTTTTTCCACGAAGGCATTGCGCATTTCGCGGATGCGCACGCGCATGCCGGCCAGCTCTTCTTCCCACAGCTGGCGCAGTTCCGGCGTGGCCAGGACGGTGGCGACCACCTTGCCGCCATGGACTGGCGGGTTCGAGTAGTTGGTGCGCACGACGCGCTTCAGTTGCGACAGCAAACGGGCCGCTTCATCGGCACTGGCGGCGACGACGCTCAGGGCGCCCACACGCGCTCGCCGTACAGCGAGAACGATTTCGAGAACGAGTTCGACACCAGCAGCGGGCCGCCCGCGTCGGCAAAGCGGCGCACCACGGCGCCATCTTCGGCGATGCCGTTGGCGAAGCCTTGATAAGCCATGTCCAGGAACGGCACCAGGCCGCGCGCGGTGACGACACTGATGATCTGGTCCCACTGGACCACGCTCAGGTCGGCGCCGGTCGGATTGTGGCAGCAGGCGTGCAGCACGACGATGGAGCCGGCTGGCATGGCGTTCAGGCTGGCCAGCATACCGTCAAAGTTCACGCCATGGGTGGCGGCATCGTAATACGTGTAGTTATTCACAACGAAACCGGCGTTTTCGAACAGCGCGCGGTGGTTTTCCCAGCTCGGGTCGCTGATGTAGACCTGGGCACCCGGCGCGAAGCGCTGCAGGAAGTCGGCACCGATCTTCAGTGCGCCCGTGCCGCCGATGGCTTGCACGGTGATGGCGCGGCGCTCTTGAATTACGGCGCTGTCGGCGCCAAATACCAGTTCTTGCACCGCCTTGTCGTAGGCAGCCAGGCCTTCGATCGGCAGATAGGTGCGTGGGGCAGCCTGTTCGATCAGGATGGCTTCCGCCTTGCGTACGCAAGCTAACAGAGGCACCTTGCCGTTGTCGTCATAATAGACGCCAACGCCCAGATTGATTTTGGCGGGATTCTGGTCCGCGTTAAATGCTTCGGTGATGCCCAGGATCGGGTCGCGTGGGGCCATCTCGATGGCGCTAAACAGACTGGCAGAAACAGTTGGGTTCGTCATGATAAGATTGGATTCGATTGGAAGCAGGTTCACAGCGGAGTTGTAGACAGCGCCCCAAAATACAACGCCAGGGCCGCCAGCAGAGCACTATTCTAACAAAGGTCTGATTCACATGCCCGAATTATCTACCGCCAGCGAGGCGGAAAGCGCAATTATCTCTTTCCCGGACTCCCCCTTCAAGCTGCACCAGCCCTTCCCTCCGGCCGGCGATCAGCCCACGGCAATCGACCAGCTGTCAGAGGGGATTGCCGACGGGCTGGCCTTCCAGACCCTGCTGGGCGTGACCGGTTCGGGCAAGACTTACACCATGGCCAACGTCATCGCGCGCATGGGCCGGCCCGCCATCGTCTTTGCACCGAACAAGACCCTGGCGGCGCAGCTGTACAGCGAGTTCCGCGACTTTTTCCCGCAAAACGCCGTCGAATACTTCGTCAGCTACTACGATTACTACCAGCCCGAAGCCTACGTGCCGCAGCGCGACCTGTTCATCGAAAAGGATTCGTCGATCAACGAACATATCGAGCAGATGCGCCTGTCGTGCACCAAGTCGCTGATGGAGCGGCGCGACGTCATCATCGTCGCCACCGTCTCGGCCATCTACGGTATCGGCAATCCGAACGAATACCACCAGATGATCCTGACCCTGCGCGTCAAGGATCGGGTTGCGCAGCGCGACGTCATCGCGCGCCTGATCCAGATGCAGTACACGCGCAACGAGGTCGATTTCGGCCGCGGCACCTTCCGCGTGCGCGGCGACACCATCGACATCTTCCCCGCCGAACATGCGGAGCTGGCCGTGCGCCTGGAAATGTTCGACGACGAGATCGAATCAATCCAGCTGTTCGACCCGCTGACGGGCCGCGTACGGCAGAAAATCCCCCGCTTCACCGTGTATCCGGGTTCGCACTACGTGACGCCCCGCTCCACCGTGCTGCGCGCCGTGGAAACCATCAAGGACGAGCTGCGCGAGCGCCTCGAGTTTTTCCGCAAGGAAAATAAACTGATCGAAGAGCAGCGGCTGGAGCAGCGCACGCGCTTCGACCTGGAAATGATGGCGGAAATCGGTTTCACCAAGGGTATCGAGAACTATTCGCGCCATTTGAGCGGCGCGCTGCCGGGCGAACCGCCGCCAACGCTGGTCGATTATCTGCCGCCCGACGCCCTGATGTTCCTCGACGAGTCGCACGTGCTGACGGGCCAGCTGAGCGCCATGTACAACGGCGACCGCTCGCGCAAGACGAACCTGGTCGACTACGGCTTCCGCCTGCCCGTCCGCGCTCGACAACCGGCCCTTGAAATTCGAGGAATTCGAGCAGAAGATGCGCCAGACCGTATTCGTCTCGGCCACCCCGGCAGACTACGAAAAGAACCACTCCGACCAGGTGGTCGAACAGGTGGTGCGCCCGACCGGCCTGGTCGACCCGCAAATCATCGTGCGCCCCGCCAGCAGCCAGGTGGACGACCTGATGTCGGAAATCGTCGAGCGCATCAAGAAGGACGAGCGCGTGCTGGTGACGACTTTGACCAAGCGCATGTCGGAGCAATTGACGGAATACCTGGGCGACCATGGCATCAAGGTGCGCTATCTGCACAGCGATATCGAGACGGTGGAGCGCGTGGAAATCCTGCGCGACCTTCGCCTGGGCACCTTCGACGTGCTGGTGGGGATCAACCTGCTGCGCGAGGGCCTGGACTTGCCCGGAAGTGTCGCTGGTCGCCATCCTCGACGCGGACAAGGAAGGCTTTTTGCGCTCCGAGCGCAGCCTGATCCAGACCATCGGCCGCGCCGCGCGCAACCTGAATGGCACGGCGATCCTGTACGGCGACCGCATCACGGACTCCATGCGCCGCGCCATCGATGAAACGGAACGCCGCCGCGCCAAGCAGATCGCCTTCAATACGGCCAACAACATCGTGCCGATCGGCGTGAAAAAATCGATCCGCGAAATGATCGACGGCGTCTACAGCCCGCAGGAAGCGCGCGAAACGCTGCAAGTGGCGCAGGAAGCGGCGAAGTTCGAAGCCATGAGCGAAAAGCAGGTGAGCAAGGAAATCAAGCGCCTGGAAAAGCTGATGGTAGACCACGCCAAGAACCTGGAGTTCGAAAAGGCGGCGCAGGTGCGCGACCAGCTGCATGTCCTCAAGCAGCAGCTGTTCGGCGCACCGGGCACCGACAACGTGGCGTCGATCCTGGGCAAATAAACGGCCGGGCGCTTCGCCCAGCACCAGCCAGCTGCCGACGCCATCCCACTGAGTCCCTGCAGCTCGACGATTTCGCGTGCGCCGGCATTCAAAGGACATGGGGCTTTCGTCCACGCGCCGCACTTCCTGTTGACGATGGCCTGAGGCCGGATAGGACAGCTTGACAAAATCACCGTCCGGGCGCGTTTTCCGGTACCTCGGGGAGCGCCGGCTGCATACTTTGCGAAAGCTGTTTACAGCACTGTTGCAAATTTGCATACTAGTGCCATCTTACTCCTGAGAAACATAAACAGATGAGCACCGTCCCTGCGCAGCACCGCCTGGCTTTCCGCCCGCGCCGTCAAGGCTGGGCCGTCGCAGCCGTTGCCGTCTTGCACCTGGCCTTGCTCTGGGCGGTCATGCGGCCAGTCCACAGGAGCGTGGAGCACGATGAGCGCGTCTGGCTGCAGCTGATGCCGCCATTGCCAGCGCCACGGGGATTCGTTGCGCCTGTCGAGCCTGAGCCTGCGCCGCCACGCCCGCAGGCGCTTCCTGCCGATCCGGCAATAGCCACATCGCCACCCAAGGCAACGCCTGCCACCACGCCGCCAGAACAGCTGCCAGACGCGGCCAAGGCTGGCGCCCTCACCCTGGCGCAACGGGCCCTGCAAGCGGCCGGCGCCATCGACCGCCAGCTGCGCGCCGAGCATCCGCAGGAATTTGTAGCGCCGCCCGATACGGCGCAGACGCGCCTGGCGAAAGGCTTTGCGGAAGCGCATGCGGCGGTCAAGCCGAAGTGGTTCGAAGCGGCCCGCATCGAATTGTGGAGCGCGCCGAACGACCCCAAGCGCATTTACCGCATCATCACGGCGACCGGAGAATATTGCATCTACATGCCGGACAAGGGCAACATGACGCTGAACCTCAGCGCACGGTCCGGCTATGCCGGTTTTGGCGAAGGGACTGCGGCACCTTGTCCGATACGGTTCTAGGGCGCAGGAAGCGAGGCGCCGTCCCGTCATGCCAAAATAACAGCCCCGGAACCTGGCGCCGCCAGCGGTGCCACTTGCGCTTCCAGAAACAGGCCGGCACTGCCTGGCAGCAGAGCGCAGACCGGCGTCAAGCAGCCTCAGCAACTATCCACATGAGACCGCATTTCACATCATTATCATGATGCAATAGTGCGTATTTAGCAACAAGTGTAAAAATATAGTTTTTGACGCAGTTGGCGCCACGGCGTAGTGTCGGTCGTCCCGACAACCACGTAATGAGGAGCCTCCCATGGCAAATCCACTGTGCTTAATGATGCCGGTACTACCCGGCACCAATCCGACCGCCATCGCCGCAACATTGGTGGAATACCAGGCGAAGATCAATGCCGCCCTCACCGATATCGGTACCGTGCACTTTGCCCGCTTCACCCTGTTCGACCGCTCCCAGCCCAATCTGCTGCCCAACCTTCAATCGACGGGTACTTCCGATACCCTGATCATCGGCGTGATCACCGAGTATGACGGCAGCTTCAACGACTACATCGAAGATTTCGTGGACCAGCTGGGCGACGTATTCGACGCATTGCTGCAGTTTGTCGTGGGTGGCAAGGCGCTGATGCCCGTTGCCACGCACGTGACCGCATTTGAAGCCTTCATCACGGCCAACGACGCCGCGCAGCACGTGCCCAACAATGGCCTGTATAGCGCCTATCCGCAGACCGTCCAGAAAATCCTCGCCTCGGTCTGAACCGAACACCACGCCGGGGCTGCGCAAGCGGCCCCACCACCCTGCCAGCCACCACCCCAGCCCCCCGGAGACAGCATGGCCGATCCCACCATCGATTACGACGACGTGCAAGGCACGATCCTGCGCGGCTACCGCGTCAACCTGGCGCGCCATTTCATCTTCAGCATCACGGATGCGGCGCAGGCACGGCGCACCATCACGGCCCTGCTCGACGGCAGCGACGGCCTGCCATCCATTACCACCGCGCGCCATATCCACCCCAAGCCGCCCTGCTTCCTGAACCTCAGCTTTACCGCTCCCGGCCTGTCGGCACTGGGCGTTGCCGCGACCGACCTGGCCACCTTTGACCAGGCATTTCAACGGGGCGCCGCCGACCCGGCCAGCGTGAAAGCCGTGGGCGACGTGGGCGACAGCGCCCCCGAACACTGGCTCGGCAACCTGGGGCCGGCTACCCAGCATAGCCAGGTGCATGCGCTGCTGAGCCTGTGGGTCAGCGAATCGGCGGAGGTGCTGCAGGCGACCTCGGTCAAGCTACGCCGCGCCTTTGCCGCCGGCTGGCGTGAACTGTATGCGCATGATGGCGTGGCCCTGCCAGGCAACCGCGTGCATTTCGGCTACCGCGACAGCATCGCCCAGCCGGACGTCGATGGCGCCCCGCAACGCAAGCGCGAGCATGACCCTGATCCGCTCAACAGCGTCATGACGGGGGAATTCCTGCTCGGCTATCAGAATGAGAACGGCGGCACCTACCAGGTGCAGCCGCCGCAACTGTCCACCAATGGCAGCTATGCCGCCTTCCGCATACTGGAGCAGGACGTGCCCCTGTTCGACAGCATCCTGAGCCAGGGCGCGGCCAGTTCCGGGCTCAGCACCGAAATGGTGGCCGCCAAGATGTGCGGGCGCTGGCGCAATGGCAATCCGCTCGTGCTCAGGCCGGACGAGGCCGGCCCCGTGCTGCCGGACGCCAGCCTGAACCGCTTTCACTATGTCGATGGGCAACCGGAACTGGATGACACGCTGGGCCTGAAATGCCCGATCGGCGCGCATATCCGCCGCAACAATCCGCGCGACGAAGCCGTCGTGGGCGCCTCCGCCCGCCACCACCGCATCGTGCGGCGCGCCATGCCCTACGGTAGCGAATATGATCCGGCCACCCCCATCGCAGAGCAGCGCGGCCTGGTCGGCTATTTCATCAATGCCAGCCTGCGCAATCAGTTCGAATTCCTGATGAAGCAATGGAACAATGATGATACTTTCGTCAAATCGGCCGTCGGTCCAGCCGGTCCCGAGGCGGGCAATGCCACGCTCAACATCAGCGGCCAGGACGTATTTCTGGGTGTCAACGACCCGGCCGTCAGTTCCTTCACCTTGCCCGGCGTGGGCCCCAAGGGCAGCGGCAACACGGAACTGCAGCATTTCTCGCGCAGCGTCATCACGCGTGGCGGCGTGTATTGCTTTTTCCCCAGCATCACGGGACTGCGCTATCTGGCGAGCCTGGGCTAAGGTGCGGCTGCAAGCGAAACGGCCGCGCGCGAACGGCCAGGTTCGCTTGCACTGATACGGTCATTGCACTATCGTTGCAGCACGCGCGTGTTGCCAACCTGAAAATGTGATGGACGCCGGGGATCGGACACGGGGAACGACAGCTTGCCGGCATTGCCGCCAGCGCCTTGCCCCCGGCGTGCCAGGTGCGCTCGCGCACGCAGCGCGACAATTGTATGGCGCAGCGCGCCACGCCTCGCTTATGATGGGCCAACTCAACCCCTATCATAGCGCTACCGCCCATGCAAACCCTCACGCTGCACCAGAAAGTGTTCCTGCTCCTCTTGAGCATCGTCACCATCGGCTTCGGCTGGATACTGGCGCCGTATGCGGGCGCCATCTTCTGGGGCGTCATCCTGGCGATCCTGTTCGCGCCCGTGTACCGCTGGCTGCTGGCCAAAACCAAGGGGCGCGCCGCCCTCGCGTCGCTGCTGACCTTGCTGCTGATCATCGTCATCGTGATCCTGCCGCTGTCGCTCATTTCCGTGTCGCTCGTGAACCAGGCAGCCAGCGTCGTGGAAATGGTACGTTCGGGCGAGATCACGGTCGGCATGTTCTTCAATAAAATCATGGCGGTGCTGCCGCAATGGCTGATCAACCTGCTCGACCGCTTCAACCTGACCAGCCTGGCCAGCCTGCAGGACAAGCTGGCCGAGGGCGCAACACAGGTGAGCCAGGTGGTGGCAGTAAAAGCCATCAATGTGGGCCTGTACACCTTCGAATTTCTGACCAGCCTGTGCATCATGCTGTATCTGCTGTTTTTCCTTATGCGCGATGGCTCCGCCCTGTCGGCCCGCATCAAGAACGCCGTACCGCTGAGCCGCAAGTACAAGCAGCGCCTGTTCACCAATTTCACCACGGTGATCCGCGCCACCGTGAAGGGCAACATCCTCGTGGCGATCGCCCAGGGCGCCCTCGGCGGCCTGGCGTTCTGGTTCCTCGACGTGCCCGCGCCCCTGCTGTGGGCCGTGCTGATGGCCTTCCTGTCGCTGCTGCCGGCCGTCGGCGCCGCCCTCGTCTGGGCGCCGGTGGCCGCCTACTTCCTGGCCACGGGCGCCATCTGGCAAGGCGCGGGCCTGGCCGCCTTCGGCGTCTTCGTCATCGGCCTGGTCGACAACGTGCTGCGCCCCATTTTAGTGGGCAAGGATACCAAGATGCCCGACTACGTGGTGCTGCTGTCGACCGTGGGCGGCATGGCCCTGTTCGGCCTGAACGGCTTTGTCATCGGCCCCGTGGTGGCGGCCCTGTTCATCGCCTCGTGGGACCTGTTCGTCTCGGCCAAAGAGTTCCAGGCCGAGGATTGAGGCCTGGCACTGGGGAGCGGGCAATGCCACGCCCGACATCAGCATGACCCGGGGCGCTTGCATTGATACGGTCATTGCACTATCGTTGCTGCACGCGCGTGTTGCCAACCCTTTCGCAATGACAGGAGATCCCATCGTGTCGCTGATCCTCTACGGCCATCCCTTTTCCTCGTACACGCAAAAGGTGCTCATCGCCCTGTACGAAAACGCCATACCTTTCGACTTCCGCTGCCTGGCGCCGAACATGCCCCGGCACCTTCAGGAATGGCTGGAGCGCTGGCCGCTGCGCAAGTTTCCCCTGCTGGTGGATGGCGAGCGCAACGTCGCCGAGACCAGCATCATCATCGAATACCTGCAACTGGCCCATCCCGGCCCGCTGCGCCTGCTGCCGGACGAGCCCATGCAGGCGCTGGACGTACGTTTTCTCGACCGCTATTTCGACCTGCACGTCATGACGCCCGTGCAGCATGCCGTCGGCGCCGCCCTGACCGGCGACCCGGCAAAGACCCGTGAAGGCCGCGCGTTTGCCGGCGAAAAGCTGGACCTCGCCTACGCCTGGCTGGAAAACCACCTGGCCGGCAGGACGTGGGCCGCCGGCGACCACTTCAGCCTGGCCGACTGCGCCGCTGCCCCATCGCTGTTCTATGCGGACTGGACGCAGCCGATTCCCGCCACCTTGCCCCTGCTGCGCGCCTACCGCGCCCGCCTGCTGGCCCGTCCATCGTTTGCCCGCGCGGTAGAAGAGGCACGCCCGTACCGCCACCTCTTCCCGCTGGGCGCGCCGCAGCGCGATTGAGGCAGATCAAGCAAACACAGGCCTGAAAAAACTGCGTTCATAGCTGACGATGCAGCGCGTCTCTTCTGCATAGCGGAAAGCGGCCTGGCATTCGGCGTCCTGCATCGAGTCGCTGCGGTACTGCTCGTACAGGGCCAGGCTGGGAAACGAGAACATGGCCAGCGCCACGTTGCTGGCCCCCTCGGATGGCAAAAAATAGCCGTGGTGCTGGCCGCCGAAGCGCTCGACCAGCGGTATCCACAGCTTGCCGTAGGCTTCGAATTCCCGCAATTTGTACGGGTCGATGATGTAGCGCAAATAACAGGTGATCATGCGGTTTCCTCGTGAATGTTCAACTCCATCAGCATGCCGGATTCCCAGGAGCCGATGGCGGCCAATGGCGAGCCGGGCAAAAAATCCAGCGCGCAGGGATACATCAAAGCGTGTTGTGTCAGCACGTCGAGGCCCGGCCAGCAATAAAACAGCAGCTTGCCCTTGCCGATGCGTCCCAGCGCGCTGCCGTCGGGTAGCCAGCGCAGGGCGTCGCCCGTGCCGCCGCCCGCCTCCACCGGCACAGTGGCCAGACAGCGGCCATCGGCCAGCGCATACATCGACAGATACTGCGTGCCGCCCGCGTGGTGCAGCACGGCCAGAAATTCGCCGTCCGGCGACGGCGCACATGACATCATGCCCGGCAGCGACAGCGCCACCGTCCCTCCTCCCGCCTGCAGGGGCCAGTCCCACACGCTGCAGTAGTCGGGCGGCTGCACCTGCCCTTCGTCCACCGACTTGACGCCGTGCTGAACCAGCAAACGCCGCCCGCCATCGATGGCGTCGATCGTGTGCATGGCGCGCAGCATCTGGCCCGGGTGCTCCTGCATGAAAAGCACCTCGCCCGTCTGCGCGTCGCGCACCCGCAGGCGGCCATCCCAGCCGCCGTCGGCAAGATACCGGCCGCACGGCGACCACGCGGGGCCGCAGCCTTCGCCATCCTTCTTGTTCTGGAAGTTCAGCAGCAACTGGCCCGCCTCGGCATCCACCACGGCCAGCTGGCCCGTCGTGCTCTTGATGGCCAGCCGGCCGCCGTCGGGCGAGAAGGCCATGCCCGACATGTGCGCGATGAATTTGCCGCGCCACAGTTTCTGGCGTGCCGCCACGTCCCACAGGACCAGGTCGCGCCCCAGCACGGCCAGGCGCGCGCCATCGGGCGAGAAATGCACGCCGTAGCTGCAGCCGAGCTTCAGGGGCTTGCGCGCTGCCGTCATGGGCGCGCCAGGCGGTACACCACGCTGTCGAGGTCGTAGTGGCGTTCCATGCCCACGTATTGCATGCCCAGGCGTGTCATGACCTTGATCGAGGCGGCGTTGTCCGGGTGCGCCACGGCCACTACTTCGGGCGCGCCGACCACATTGAAGGCATGCGCGACGATGGCGGCCGCCGCTTCGCTGGCGTAGCCCTGGCCCCAGCTGGTCCGCACCAGGCGCCAGCCGATTTCAAGGGGGTTGGCCCTGTCGCCGGAGAGGTGCTGCAGGCAGGCCATGCCCACCAGTTCACCGTCATCGAGGCGGATCAGCGCCCACCACGAATAGCCCCATTCGGCCCAGCGGCCCATGGTGCGCGCGATGGCCGCGCGCGTCACCTCTTCCGACTCGGGCTGGCCCGCGTTCAGGTAAGTCATCACCTCGGGATCGGTGTTGAGCGTGCGCATGCGCTCGTAGTGGCTCTCGTTGATCGGTTCCAGGCGCAGGCGCGCCGTCGTCAGTATGGTCATGGCATTTCCTTGGACGAAAAAAAAGACGATACACGATCGTCTTTTTTTTGCAAGCGCGCACGCAATTACTTGCCTGCTTCGCCCTTCTTGATCCACGCCGCCAGCTGGTGCGGACGCAGGCCGTCGTAGTCTTCGAACGGCTGATGGATCCACGGATTGTGCGGCAGTTCGTCGAGGAAGTAGTCGGGACGCACGACGGAGCAGCCTTTCAGCCAGATCACGGCCGATTTGACTTCGGTCACGTCAGGGAAGTTTTCCTTCAGGTGGCGCGTGACCTTGTCCAGCGTGACGCCCGAATCGGCCAGGTCGTCGACCAGCAGGATGCGGCCGGCCAGCGGGCCCTTGGTCATGGTCATGTACTTGGCGATATCGAGGGTCGCCGCGCACCGTGCCCGCGTCTTCGCGGTAGGAGCTGGTCGACAGGATGGCCAGCGGCAAATCGAAAATGCGCGAGAATACGTCGCCGGGACGCACGCCGCCGCGCGCCAGGCACAATACCTGGTCAAATTTCCAGCCCGATTCGTAGACCTTGAGCGCCAGGCGCTCGATCAGGCGGTGGTATTCTTCCCAGTTGACCCAGAGATGTTGATCGTTCGATTGTGGGGTAGTCATGATAGTGGAATCTTATTATTAGCGTGATTAAAAAAATCCGCCTTGCGGCGGATTGTGTCCAGCAGCTTACTCGAATGGGTGGCGCAGCACGATCGTTTCTTCACGATCCGGACCGGTCGAAACCATGTCCACCGGTACGCCGACCAGTTCTTCGATGCGCTTGATGTAGGCGCGCGCCGTTGCCGGCAGGGCCGCCAGCGATTTCGCGCCGACCGTGCTTTCCGTCCAGCCCGGCATCTCTTCGTACACCGGTACGCAACGGGCGGGCTTCTTCAGCACCCGATGGGAAGATGTCGGTGGCGACGCCGTCGATGGTGTAGCCGGTGCACAGTTTCAGCGTTTCGATACCGTCCAGCACGTCCAGCTTGGTCAGGCACATGCCCGTCACGCCGTTGATCTGCACGGAGCGGCGCAGCAAGGCGGCGTCGAACCAGCCGCAGCGGCGGGCACGGCCCGTCACGGTGCCGAATTCATGGCCGACTTGTGCCAGGTGGTGGCCGACGCCCGCATCCGTTGGCAGTTCCGAAGGGAACGGGCCGGAACCGACGCGCGTCGTGTAAGCCTTGGTGATGCCCATGATGTAGTGCAGCATGCCAGGACCGACACCCGAACCGGCGGCGGCATTGCCGGCCACGCAGTTCGACGAGGTGACGAACGGATAGGTGCCGTGGTCGACGTCGAGCAGGGAACCCTGCGCGCCTTCGAACAGCAGGTTCGCGCCGGCCTTGTGCGCCTTGTACAGCGCGCTCGATACGTCGGTGACCATCGGACGCAGACGCGGCACATAGGCCAGCGCGTCGTCGAGGGTCTTCTGATAGTCGACTTTCGGCGCCTTCAGGTAGTTTTCCAGCACGAAGTTGTGGTAATCGAGGTTTTCGGCCAGCTTTTCGGCAAAGCGCTTCTCGTTCAGCAGGTCGGCGATACGGATCGCGCGGCGCGCCACCTTGTCTTCGTAGGCCGGGCCGATGCCCTTGCCGGTGGTGCCGATCTTCGCATCGCCACGCTTGGCTTCACGCGCCAGGTCGATCGCGGTGTGGTAAGGCAGGATCACGGGCGCCGCGTCCGACACTTTCAGGCGCGAGGCGACCTCGACGCCGACCGCTTCGAGCTTGTCGATTTCGCGCAGCACGTCCGGCACGGAAACGACCACGCCGTTACCGATGTAGCAGGCAACGCCTGGACGCATGATGCCCGACGGGATCAGCTGCAGCGCGGTTTTAACGCCGCCGATGACCAGCGTGTGGCCTGCATTGTGGCCGCTGGAAGCGCACCACGCCTTGGGCGTGATCGGTCAACCAATCGACGATCTTGCCTTTACCTTCATCGCCCCATTGGGTGCCGATGACAACAACGTTCTTTGCCATAATTTTCTTTGACATCACTCAACCTAAGTTTTTAAGAATCCAGCTACTACCATTATCGGCAAGTACCAGCACGCGATCGCACTCGAACTCGTCTTGTTCATTACTGTGACCCGGCATGCTCTGGATCACGACCTCGCCCGCCTTGCGCAACTCGGCGATTTTTTCCTTCAATTCTGGCGCACTGCCCCACGGCGCGCGGATCGAATGCTTCCGTTCCGCGGTCGGCAACAGGCGCGCCAGTTCGCGCAAATCGAGCGAGAAGCCGGTCGCGGGACGTGCCCGGCCGAACGCTTCGCCGACGTGGTCATAACGGCCGCCGCGCGCAACCGCGTTCGGCAAGCCAGGTACATACAGCGCAAACATCGCGCCACTTTCATATTGGTAGCCGCGCAGGTCGGCCAGGTCGATCGCCACTTCGGCGCGGCCCAGGGCCGATCCTGCCAGCGCGGCCAGTTCGGCCAGCGCTTTCAGCACGCCCGGCAGCGGCGGCAGCACTTCGCGCGCACGCGCCAGCACGTCGATGTCGCCGTACAGGTTCGGCAAGGCCAGCAGCGCATCGCGCGTGACGGCATCGTAGGATGCGGTCAGGGCGCGCAGGCCAGGCGCATCTTTCGCGCGCAGCAAGGTGTACAGCGCAGCTTCGTCGCGCACGGCGGCGGCGTCTTGCGCAATGATAGCGCGCAACAGGCCGACGTGCGACAAATCCAGGCGCACGCTGTCGAAACCGGCCAGTGCCAGCGAAGCGAGCGCCAGTTCCTGGATCTCGGCATCCGCTTCCAGGCCGGCGTGGCCATAGATTTCGGCGCCGATCTGCAGCGGTTCGCGGGTGGCGTGCAGGCCCGACGGACGGGTATGCAGCACGCTGCCGGCATAGCACAGGCGGGTGACGGTGGCACGGTTGAGCAGGTGCGCGTCGATGCGCGCCACTTGCGTCGTCATGTCGGCGCGCAGGCCGAGCATGCGGCCCGACAGCTGGTCGACCAGTTTGAACGTGCGCAGGTCGGTATCCTTGCCAGCGCCGGTCATCAGCGATTCCAGATACTCGAGCAGCGGCGGCATCACCAGTTCATATCCGTACAGACGGAAATTATCCAGCATGAGGCGGCGCAGCTCTTCGATCTTGCGCGCTTCCGACGGCAGAACATCGGCAATATTTTCGGGCAAAAGCCAATTCGGCATGAGGGAGCGAGATACGGAAGAAAGTTGAAAAAATGCATCATGCGAGGCAGCGGCGGGCGCGCCAGGCAAGAGGCCGAACCTGATATTTTACGCGAAAACACGGGCCTTTAGGGATAAGTTGTCCGAATCGCTGCCGCACAGCCCTAAAAACACCGCATTTTACGCCTTCCCGCAACAGCTTGGCAGGCACAAAAAAAACGGGGCCGGCATCGATGCCGGCCCCGCTGCTGCCGCCCCCGTCCTTGCGGCCGGGTGCAGTGCGATGCTGCCTTACTTCTTGGACGGAGCGGCCGTGCCGTTACCCTTGAAGTACTTGAAGAATTCCGAGCTCGGATCGACCACCATCACGTCGCCCTTGTCCTTGAAGGTGGCGCGGTAGGCTTCCAGGCTGCGGTAGAACTTGTAGAACTCCGGATTCTTGCCAAACGCTTCCGCATAGATCTGCGACGCCTTGGCATCGCCCTCGCCGCGGATCTTCTCGGCTTCGCGGTAGGCTTCGGCCAGGATCACCGTGCGCTGCTTGTCGGCATCGGCGCGGATTTTCTCGGAGTCGGCCGAACCGGTCGAACGCAGTTCATTCGCCACACGCACGCGCTCGGACTTCATGCGCTCGTACACGGAGTTGTTGATCTGCTCGACATAGTCGACGCGTTTCAGGCGCACGTCGACGATGCCCACGCCGATGGCCTCGGCCTCGGCCGCCACCTTGGCCTTGATCGCCTGCATCACCTTGCCACGCTCGCCCGAGATCACTTCGCGCACCGTGCGCTTGGTGATTTCATCGTTCAGCGCGGCCTTGACGATTTGCGACATGCGGTTGCGGGCGCGGCTTTCATCGCCGCCGAAGCTGCGGAAATAGGTCTTCGGATTGACGATGCGCCACTTCACATACGCGTCGACGAGGATGTTCTTCTTCTCGGCCGTGATGAAGCGTTCCGGCTCCGGCGTGTCCAGGGTCAGGATGCGCTTGTCCAGGTAGATGACGTTCTGGAACGGCGGCGGCAGCTTGAAATACAGGCCCGGCGCGCTGATGACTTCCTTGACTTCACCGAGGGCGAAGACGACCGCGTATTTACGCTGATCGACGACGAACACGGTCGAGGACAAGAGCATGATCGCGATAAAGCCCGCGATCAGGGCGGCGACGATACGGTTCATTAGCGGCTCTCCCGTTCACGCGAAGAGCGGCTGTCGCGACGCGAATTGACTTCTACTGTCTGCATGGCTTCCTGTGGCATTACGGTATTGGCTGCGGGTGCGGCCGCTGCGGCGCGCGCTGCCGCGGCCGAGGCGTCCGACGCCGCCTGCTGGGCGATCAACTTGTCGAGCGGCAGGTACAGCAGATTGCTGCCCGTCTTCGCGTCGACCATGACCTTGCTGGCGCTGCTGAACACTTGCTGCATCGTTTCCAGGTACATGCGGTCGCGCGTGACGGCCGGCGCCTTCTGGTATTCGACCAGCACCTGCTTGAAGCGCGACGCATTACCTTCGGAGTTCTCAGTCACCATGGCCCGGTAGGCCTCGGCTTCCTGCAGCAGGCGGAATGCTGAGCCGCGTGCTTTTGGAATGACGTCATTGGCGTAGGCCTGGCCTTCATTCTTCTGGCGCTCACGGTCCTGGCCTGCCTTGACGGCATCGTCGAAGGCGGCTTGCACCTGCTCCGGCGGCTGCACGGCCTGCATCGTCACGTTGTTGATCAACACGCCAGCCTTATACACCATCAAGAATCTGCTGCATCAATTTCTGCGTGTCAAAGGCCACTTTTTCGCGACCTTCATACAGCACGAAGTCCATCTTGCTGCGGCCGACCACTTCGCGGATCGCCGTCTCGGCGACCTGGCGCAGGGTGTCTTCCTGGTCGCGCACGCTGAACAGCCATTCCACCGGATCTTTCAAGGTGTACTGCACCGCGAACTGGATGTCGATGATGTTTTCATCGTCCGTCAGCATCAGCGACTCGCTGGCCTGCTTGTTGCGCAGCGACTGGCGGTAACCCACTTCCACCGTGCGCACCTGCGACACGTTGACGGTTTCATCGGTCTGGAACGGATACGGCCAGCGCCAGTTGAGACCGGCCGGCGCCGTGCGCGTGTATTGGCCAAACGTCAGCACCACGCCGCTCTGGCCCTCTTGCACGATAAACGCGCCGCTGGCGAGCCAGATGAAGACGGCGATCACGCCGACCACGCCGGCGGTGATGCCGGCGCCCTTCATGTCGGGACGCGGGCCGCTGCCGCCACCGTTGTTATTGCCGCCGTTGTCGGGACGGTTCTTCTGTCCGAAAAACGCGTTCAGGCGCTGATTGAAATCGCGCCACAGCTGATCGAGGTCCGGCGGACCTTCGCCGGGCTTTTTGCCTTCTTGGGCTTTCTTGCCGTCGTCCTTGCGATTGCCCCAGCGGGGATCGTTCAGGGACAACTTCAAGCCTGTTTTTTTGAGTAGGGAGACAAGCATAACTATCGTGTTCCGACTTGGGAGTGGGTGGAAATCCTATCGTCCTCGCCAGGCTCTTCGTCCTGGTCCGGGGCGGCGCCATCGTGCTGGTCGTACTGACCGTCAAACTGATCTTCCTGTGCTTCATCGTTCTGGTACAGATGGGCCGAACCGGGCGCCTTCCTGGCCATCTCGACGATCGCATCGCGCAGCAGGTCGAGCCCGCTACCCTTCTGCGCACTGACGAACACGCGACTGATCGTAGCATATTCGTCGCGCTCCACCGAAGGCTCCAGCCCGGCCGCATCGATCTTGTTCCACACGAGGATTTGCGGAATATGATCGGCGCCGATCTCTTTCAAGACCAGGTTGACCTGCTCGATCTGCTCCATGCGCACCGGCGACGCGGCGTCGACGACGTGCAGCAGCAGATCGGCATGGATGGTTTCTTCGAGCGTGGCGCGGAAAGCAGCCACCAGCTGATGCGGCAATTCGCGCACGAAGCCGACCGTGTCGGAGATCACCACATTGCCCACTTCCTGGCCCAGGTAAACCCGGCGCGAGGTGGTGTCCAGGGTGGCGAACAGCTGGTCGGCGACGTACACGCCGGCCTTGGTCACGGCATTGAACAGGGTCGACTTGCCGGCATTGGTATAGCCGACGAGGGACACGGAGAATGTGTGATTGCGGCCGCGCGCGCGGCGCTGCGTTTCGCGCTGCTTGTGCAGCTTTTCCAGGCGCGCGCGCAAGGACTTGACGCGCTCGCCGATCAGCCGGCGTCGGTCTCGAGCTGCGTCTCGCCGGGACCGCGCAAGCCGATACCGCCCTTTTGCCGTTCCAGGTGGGTCCAGCCGCGGATCAGGCGCGTGGCCAGATGCTGCAGCTGGGCCAGCTCGACCTGCAGCTTGCCCTCGTGGCTCTTGGCGCGCTGCGCGAAGATGTCGAGGATCAGGCTGGTACGGTCGAGCACGCGCACATTCAGGCGCTTTTCCAGATTGCGCTGCTGGGCGGGCGAGAGGGCGTGATTGAAGATGACGATTTCCAGGCCATCGTTGACGACGGCGTCGCCAATTTCATCGGCCTTGCCGCTGCCGACGAAATACGCGGAATCGGGACTGGAACGCTTGGCCGTGATGGTGGAAATCGGATCCGCACCAGCCGAACGCGACAACAGCATAAGTTCCTCCATGCTGGCGGCGAAGTCGCTGTGACCGAAGTCAACCCCGACTAGTGCCGCGCGCATGATGGCATCTGATGAGTTGCGGCGGACGCCGACGCCGATGCAAACGCATCAGCGCCGCTGGCGCGGACGGGGGCGATGGAGGGTGAAAGGCGCTGGGCCGTCAAGCTCAACGCTTTACTCCGCTTCAGATTCAATATTGAGATTGACGGCACGGGCCGGCACCACTGTCGAGATGGCATGCTTGTACACCATCTGCGTGACCGTATTGCGCAGCAATACGACATATTGATCGAACGATTCGATATGGCCCTGCAATTTAATGCCATTGACCAGGTAGATCGAGACAGGAACATGCTCTTTGCGTAATGCATTGAGGAATGGGTCTTGTAACAGTTGCCCTTTGTTGCTCATAACAGCTCCGTTGTTTATGTTGTTGTGTAAGAATTGGAGGCGACTCGCTTGATTTCAAGTGCTCTCACACCTTTCAAAGAAAGAAAGATGCGTCATAGCTACTGTAACCTGTTTTCGCGATCGCTGTCGCGCATGGCGCATTAACACTTTATTATTTCCGTGCAAAAGCCATTGAATTGGCTGTCGGCGCGCCGCATTATCTCTGCGGCGCCTTAATATGCACTTAATTTTACTTGCTTGGCGTGCGTGCAAACGGATTTTTACCCGTACGCAGTTCGATGCGCAGCGGCGTGCCGACCAGGGCAAACGTATCGCGGAAATGCTTTTCCAGATAACGCTTGTACGGATCGCCAACGGCGTCGAGCGCATTGCCGTGAATAACGATCACAGGCGGGTTCATGCCGCCCTGGTGGGCATAGCGCAGCTTCGGACGGATCGAGCCCTTGCGGCGCGGTTCCTGCTTCTCCACGGCCTCGATCAGGGCGCGCGTCAGCTTCGGCGTCGACAGGTCGCACATGGCGGCCGCGTAGGCGGCGTTGAGCGATTTCATCAGTGGACCGATGTTGGTGCCCTTCAGCGCCGAAATGAAATGCATCTGCGCGAACGACAGGAAATCGAGCTTGCGGTCGATATCGATCTTGATTTCATCGCGCTGGTGCGATTGCAAGCCATCCCATTTGTTCACGGCCACGACCAGCGCGCGGCCCGATTCCAGGATGAAGCCGGCGATATGCGCATCCTGCTCGGAAATATCCTGCTGCGCGTCGAGCATCAGCACGACCACGTTGGCTTCGGAAATCGACTGCAGCGTTTTCACCACCGAGAATTTCTCGATCGCTTCAAACACCTTGCCGCGGCGGCGGATACCGGCCGTGTCGATCAAGGTGTATTGCTGGCCATCGCGCTCGAACGGAATCTCGATCGAGTCGCGCGTCGTGCCCGGCATGTCGAAGGCGATCACGCGCTCTTCGCCCAGCAAGGTGTTGATCAAGGTCGACTTGCCCACGTTCGGACGGCCGACGAGGGCGATCTTGATGCCGCGGTCGGTCTTTTCCAGCTCTTCGGGCTCGTCCGGACGCTGCGCGAACGCCAGGTCCAGCATCACTTCGACGAGGTCGTTGACGCCGTCGCCGTGCGCCGACGAGATCGCATACGGATCGCCCATGCCCAATTCATAGAATTCGGACACGACGGCCGTGTAGCGCATGCCTTCGCTTTTGTTGACCACCAGCAAGACCGGGCGACCGCTCTTGCGCAGGAAGTCGACGATGGTCTTGTCATGCGGGGTCAGGCCTTGGCGGCCATCCACGATGAACACCACCACGTCGGCCTCGGCCACGGCCTGCTTGGTCTGCAGTGCCATCTGGTGCATGATGCCTTCCTTGGCGACGGGTTCGAAACCACCCGTATCGATGACCAGGAAGGGACGTTCGCCGACACGGCCTTCGCCATAGTGACGATCGCGCGTCAACCCAGGCAAATCCGCCACCAGCGCATCGCGCGAGCGGGTCAGACGATTGAATAAAGTCGATTTCCCAACATTGGGTCGACCTACTAGTGCAATAACCGGCTTCATTGTATTACTCGACCGCGAGAGCGGTCACTGTCCCTGATTGGGTTTGAAAAATCAAATTCGAACCGGCAACAACAGGAGCCGAAACAATCGGGCTACCGTCGGTACTGACACGACCTATTAATGCGCCATCTTCCCGTGACAGGAAGTGGATATAACCTTGATAGTCGCCGACGGCGACGCTGCGGCCGTAGGAGGCCGGCGTCGACAGGCGGCGGCGCGCCAGCGCCTCATTCTTCCAGGCGCTCTGGCCGCCTTCGCGGCTGAACGCCACCACGGCGCCCTGGGCGTCGGCGACGAACACGAAACGCTGGTCGACGGCCACGCCCACATCGGACGAGACCGGCTTGGTCCAGCGCGGCACGCCCGTGGCGGCATCGAAGCAGCCCGCCTTGCCCTGGTAGGTGACGGCGCACACTTCGCCTTCGAACACCACCGGCGCGCCGGCGATATCGGAGACGCGCTCCAGCTCGGTAGCGCCGCGCGGTTCGCTGACGACGATCTCCCAGCGTACCACACCGGTGGCCGCCGTCAGTGCCAGCAGCTTGCCGCCCGGCTGGGCCACGTAGATATTCGCGCCGCCCAGCACCATGCCCGGCGCATTGCGCAAGGTCAATGCTGCTGGCGGCGCGCGCGCTGCACCGTCCACTTGCGTTCGCCCGTCTTGGCGTCGAAGCCGACGATGCGGTTGTCCACGCTGCGCACCACGACCACGCCCTGCCCCACGACGGGCGACGTCAATACTTCGCTGGAGGCCTGTGCCTTCCACAACTGCTTGCCATCGGCGTCAAACGCCAGCACGGCGCCCTTGGCGGCGCCCACGGCCACCACGCTGCCATCGCTGCCGGCGCTCGACGTGATGTCGCTGCCGGCCTTGATGCGCCACGTTTCACGGCCGCTGGCCGCATCCAGGCGCGCCAGCGCGCCATCGGCGTTGACCACGTACAGGCTGTTGCCGGCCAGCGCAGGCGTAAACGCGTACACGCCGGCCTTGCCGATCGAATACTTCCAGGCGTCGCGCACGGCAATGCTCGATTTTAACTCGACCAGCTTGGCCGGTTCGACTTTCGGATCTTTCGAGGCGAACGGATTCCAGGACGAGCAACCGGCCATCAGGGCCAACAGACTTGCAGCTACCAGCTTTTCAGTGACACGCATAAGTGTTATCCAACCTTTTTCTTGTACTTGTAAGGGCACGGCAGGCGGCGCACAACGCCGCGCGGCCGCACCATCAGTGTTCCTGTCAGGCGGCGGCCTTGTCAGCCTTGGCCTTGTCTTCCGGCACCGTACCGCCGATCGCTTCCAGTTTGACCTGGATCAATTGACGGCCTGGATTGTTCTTGTCCGTCGCGGCTATCGCGGCCAGGTAGGCCGTGCGCGCATCGGCCAGCTTGTTTTGCGCTACCAGAATGTCGCCCTTGCGGTCGGCCACGGCGCCGGCAAATTGCGCCACGGTGGCCGTCGCCAGCACTTTCAACGCTTCATCGTAGGCTTTTTCGTCCAGCAAGACACCGGCCAGGCGCAGCTTGGCGATGGCCTTGTACTCTTCCGTGCCGTGCTCGGCCACCCATTGCAGCTGGGTCTTCGCCGTTTTCAGGTCATTCGCGTCGAACGCCACCTTGGCCGCGGCCAGGGCGCTCATCTGCGCATATGCCGTGCCGCTGAAGCGCGATTGCATGTCGCCAGCCGCGCGCATCACCTTGGCCGTGTCCTTGGCGGCGATGGCGTTTTGCAGTTCGTCGTACAGCTGGCCCGCCTGCGCCGCCTGCGTGCGCTGGTAGTACTGCCAGCCAGCCCAGCCGCTGTAGCCGGCCAGCGCCACGATCAGGACCCAGGAGGTCAGATTGCCATTGCGCTGCCACCAGGCCTTGAGGGTTGCCAGTTGTTCTTGTTCTTCGTGATCGTATGCCATGGGTCGTCAGTTTGAATGAGTAGTTGATCGAGGGTAGTACGGTCTTGCTGCAAATTAATGGTGGTGATGCACGTGGCCGCCAGGACCATGGTCGTGGCCGCAATCGTGGTCGCCGATGATCTGGTCCACCACGTAATCGACGACATCGTCGAACGGCACCGTGTTCTGCTGCGCGCCCGCATCGGCTTCGCGCATGGCTTTCACCGTGGCAACATTGTTGGCGATTTCATCGTCGCCCAGGATCACGGCAAACGCCGCGCCACTGGCATCGGCTTTTTTCATTTGCGTCTTGAAGCTGCCGCCGCCGTTGCTCGCTGCGCAATGTAGCACAACGTCCAGGCCTGCATCGCGAATCCGCTCGGCCAGCACGAACGCTTGCAAGCCAGCCTGCTCGCCCTGGTGCACCAGATACACGTCGCACTGGGCCGGGGCTTCCGGCTCAGCCGCATCCTTCATCAGCAGCACCAGGCGTTCGACGCCCATGCCGAAACCGACGGCGGGCGTCGATTTGCCGCCGAACATTTCCACCATGCCGTCATAGCGGCCGCCGGCGCAGACCGTGCCTTGCGCGCCCAGCTTGTCGCTGACCCACTCGAACACCGTGCGGTTGTAGTAATCGAGGCCGCGCACCAGGCGTGGATTGATGGTGAACGGGATATTATTGTGGTTCAAGATCTTCTGCACGCCGTGGAAGTGGGCCAGCGATTCTTCGCCCAGGTAGTCCAGCAGCTTCGGCGCGCCATTGACCAGGTCCTGCATGGCAGGATTCTTGGTGTCGAGGATGCGCAGCGGATTGCTGTGCAGGCGGCGCTTGGCTTCTTCGTCGAGCAGCTCGCTGTGGCTTTCCAGGTAGGCGATCAGGTCGGCGCGGTGGCGCAGGCGCTCGGCCGCGTCGCCGATCGAGTTCAATTCCAGGCGGATGCCTTCCAGGCCCAGGTCATCCCACAGGCGGCGCGACAGCATGATGATCTCGGCGTCGATGTCCGGGCCCGTGAAACCGATGGCTTCCACGCCGAACTGGTGGAACTGGCGGTAGCGGCCCTTTTGCGGGCGCTCGTGGCGGAACATCTGGCCCTTGTACCACAGGCGTTTCGGGCCTTCGTACACGAGGTTGTGTTCGACCACGGCGCGCACCACGCCGGCCGTGCCTTCAGGACGCAGGGTCAGGTTGTCGCCGTTCATCGAATCGGTGAACGAATACATTTCCTTTTCCACGATATCGGTGACGGCGCCGATGGCGCGCGCGAACAGCTTCGTCTCTTCCACGATCGGCGTGCGGATCTGCTGGAAACCGTAGCTTTGCAGCACGGATTGCGCCGTGTTTTCAAACAATTCCCACAGCGGGGCGTCGGCGGGCAGCACGTCGTTCATGCCTTTCACCGCGGTAATTTTATCGAATTTCTTATTTTCGGACATAGTGTTCTTCTTTGCTTTTTTATCGGATCAGGCTCAGACGGCAACCGTGTTTCCATAGTGACTCTGTACATACTTCAAGACGATGTCCTGGAATTCCTCGACGATGCGTTCGCCGCGCAGGGTGACGACTTTTTCGCCGTCCACAAACACGGGGGCGGCCGGCGACTCGCCCGTGCCGGGCAGGCTGATGCCGATGTTCGCATGCTTCGATTCGCCGGGACCGTTGACGATGCAGCCCATCACGGCCACGTTCATCGCTTCCACGCCCGGATACGATTTTTTCCACTCCGGCGGCATCTGCTCGCGCAGATACGTCTGGATATTGTCGGCCAGTTCCTGGAAGGTGGTCGACGTCGTCCGCCCGCAGCCTGGGCAGGCGATCACCATGGGCGCGAACTTGCGCAAGCCCATGGTTTGCAGGATTTCCTGGCCGACGATGACTTCGCGCGTGCGGTCGCCGCCCGGTTCGGGCGTGAGCGAAATGCGGATGGTGTCGCCGATGCCCTCTTGCAGCAGCACGGCCAGGGCCGCAGTGGACGCCACGATGCCCTTGCTGCCCATGCCCGCTTCCGTCAGGCCCAGGTGCAGCGGATAGTCGCAGCGCTGCGCCAGTTCGCGGTACACGGCGATCAGATCTTGCACACCAGAAACTTTGCACGACAGGATGATCTTGTCGCGGCCCAGGCCCAGCTCTTCGGCGCGCACGGCGTTTTCAATCGCCGACGTCACCAGCGCCTCGTACATGACGGCTTGCGCCGGCCATGGCTCGGCGCGGCCCGCGTTTTCGTCCATGATGCGTGCCAGCAAGGCTTGATCCAGGCTGCCCCAGTTCACGCCGATGCGCACCGGCTTGTCGTACTTGCAAGCCGCTTCGATCATTTGCGCAAATTGCGTGTCGCGCTTGGCGCCCTTGCCCACGTTGCCCGGATTGATGCGGTACTTCGACAGCGCGCGCGCGCAATCGGGATAATCGTTGAGCAGGGTATGGCCGTTGTAGTGGAAATCGCCCACCAGCGGCACGTCGATGTCCATCTTGTCGAGCTGCTCGCGGATGTAGGGGACGGCCGCGGCCGCTTCCGGACGGTCCACCGTCAGGCGCACCAGTTCCGAACCGGCACGCGCCAGTTCCTTGATCTGGATCGCCGTGCCGATGGCGTCGGCCGTATCCGTGTTCGTCATCGACTGCACCACCACGGGGGCGTCGCCGCCCACCCAGATCTGGCGCTGGCCATGCGAGATCAGTACCTTGCGGCTGTCGCGGCGGCCGGAAGGGCCGGAGCCGATCACTGTTTTCGAGGTAGCCATAATATTATCTTGTGAGTTTGCTTATTTAAACTACTTGCTTAAACGACTGATTTCAATACCTGATTGATGCTTTTTTGATAATTATTTAATGCTCACACGCGAAATCGTGCCGCCCGCCACGGTCGGCAAGTCCAGCTTGGCGCCGCGCAAAGTTGCCTGCACGACACCCGGCTTGCCCACCACCAAGGTGGCTGGGCCCGTGATATCGAATGTTTCCGTGCTGCCCGCCTTGACCATGCGCGAAATCAGCGGCGAAGCGCCGGGACGGCGGATTTCGACCCAGGAATCCTGCTCCACCTTCAGCACCAGCGCATTCGCGCCCACGGCAGGGGCGGCGGCGGCAACGGGCGGCGTGACGGCGGCCGTCGCCGCTGGCGGCGTTGCCGGCGCAGTTGCTGGCGGCACGGCGGAGGCCGGCGCCGAAGCGGCGGCGGAGGCCGGTGCGCCCGTCTGCGTATCGTTGCCTGGCGGCGGCGGCACGGAAATCAGGGGCACGGATGGCGTCTGCACGGGCGTCAAATCCTGGCCCGGCTTGATCAGGGTCGTTTCCACGGGGCCCACGTCCGCATGCGCCGTTTCTTTCCCGGCCTGCGAGGACAGCAGGCTGGCCGGCACATAGCCGAGTTTATAGGCGCCAAAGGCGGCCGCCACGACGACGGCCACGGCGCCGGCGATCCAGAGGGGGGTCTGGTTCGACGAGCGCTGCGTCATCGACGGAAAGCGCGATTCGGAGAACGTGGCGGAAATCTCACGCCGCACGGGCGCGGCCGGGTCTTGCGCCGGCGCCGGGTGAACTTCGATCATGGCCACCAGCGGCGCCGCGTCGAGACGCACCACCTTGGCATAGGCGCGCACGAAACCGCGCACCACGGCCACGTTCGGCAAGGCCGCCATGTCGCCCTCTTCCAGCGCGATCACCTGGCGCGGCGCCAGCTTGAGCTGGTCGGCCACCTGTTCCACGGGCCAGCCCAGCGCTTCGCGCTGCGCCTTTAATTGTGCACCTGCCAACGCAAGATTGCCCTGGGGCTGCTGCTGAGGCGTTTCTGCCCACTCTGAATTCATTGGTATCCCTGTCTCACTCATCAAACGCCCCATTTTGATAAGCAGCATATTCGGGGGAGGCGGAATGGTGGTTGCGCAAATGCGCCCCCAGGCCAGCTTCCGCACCCGCATCCCCGAGCTTATGCTGCACCTTGATCCCGAGCCACAGCACATCGGCCGCCTGGCTCTCCATTGTCGCTACTTTACCGAGCCGCTCAAGGTAATGAGCCGCTTGCCGGTAATCCTGCTGTTGGTAATACACGCGCACCAGGCCGGCATAGGTCATTGCCGCGCCAGGTGCGATGCGCTCCGCCTTGAGCCAGTAGTTGGCGGCGCGCGGGTAATCTTTCATGAGCAGGCTGCACGCGGCCGCATTATGCAGCGCAAGTTCAGGCGTGCCATAGGCGGCATCTTGCAATGCGGCATCAAAATACGCCAGCGACTGCGCCGCGCGCCCGGTCTGGCACAGAAACAGGCCATAATTATTGCTCAACTCGGGATTGTGGGGCGCGAGGCGCAATGCGTAAAGAAAAATCTTTTTCAGCAGCCACAGGTTGACGCATGGCAGCAAAAATCAGGGCGCGCATGCCGCGCACCTGGGCATTGTCCGGCACCAGCTGCACCGCCTGCTCCGCTTCGGCCAACGCCACCGCAAACTGGTCTTGCATATAATAGGCGCTGGCCAGCTGCAAGCGCAAGGCGGCGCGCTGCTCGACAGAGGCAGCTTGCTCTTTGTCCGCGGTGGAAGCACAGCCGGCCAGCAGCACGCCCAGGCTGACAACAGCCGCGGCAAGTACGCCAGGATAAGCCATGCTTCCCCGCATCAGGAGCGGATCTCCACGATCTTGCCGAAGTTGGCGCCAAATTTCTGTTGATACTCAGTCATCTTTTCCATGCGTTCCTGCACCCGCGTGCGGTCCTTGACTTCGCCGGCCAGCTGGCCGCAGGCCGCATCGATATCGTCGCCGCGCGTCTTGCGCACGGTGGTGATGATGCCGCCGTCCATCAGTACCTGGGCAAAGGCCTTGATGCGCGGTTTTTCGAGCGGAACAGGCCCGACTCGGGGAAGGGATTGAACGGGATCAGGTTGAACTTGCAGTTCACGCCGAACTCGCGGTCTTGCACCAGCGCCAGCAGTTCGCGCGCGTGCTCGTCGCTGTCGTTGACGCCGTCGAGCATGCAGTATTCGAAGGTGATGAAATCGCGCGGGGCGAATTCCAGATAGCGTTTACAGGCCGCCATCAATTCCTTCAGCGGGTATTTCTTGTTCAGTGGAATCAGCCCGTCGCGCAAGGCATCGTTCGAGGCGTGCAGCGAGACGGCCAGGGCCACCGGCACTTCCTGCGACAGCTTGTCCATCATCGGCACCACGCCCGAGGTCGATAAGGTTACGCGGCGGCGCGACAGCCCGTAGGCGTTGTCGTCGAGCATCAATTTCAGGGCCGTGACGGTCGGCTCAAAGTTCAGCAGGGGCTCGCCCATGCCCATCATCACCACGTTGGTGATCTGGCGCTCGCCTTTCGGGCCCGGTTCGATGCCCTTGGTGCGGCGCAATTCGAATTCCGCCATCCACAGCTGGCCGATGATTTCGCCAACGCTGAGGTTGCGGTTGAAGCCTTGCTTGCCCGTCGAGCAGAAACGGCAGTTCACGGCGCAGCCGGCCTGGGTCGAGATGCACAGGGTGCCGCGGTTTTCTTCCGGGATGAACACGGTTTCCACGGCATTGCCATTGCCCACGTCAACCAGCCACTTGCGCGTGCCGTCCGTCGACGTATGGTCGCTGATGATGGCCGGGGCGCGCACTTCGGCGCGCGTGGCCAGCTTGTCGCGCAGCGACTTGGCCAGATCCGTCATGGCGTCGAAATCGGAAGCGCCGAACTGGTGTATCCAACGTTGCAATTGTTTCGCACGAAACGGTTTCTCTCCCAACTCGGCGCAGTAGCGATGAGTTGCGCGGGATCAAGGTCCAGCAAGTTGGTGAGGGTCGTCGTATTCATGATCTTGTCTATTCTAAAAATCCGTCCCCGCGCGCATCAGGGGCAAAGCACCACAGCGCAGCGGGAACAGGGGGTGATAAGTTATTTCACAGATAACGCCAGGAAATAACGTTATCTAAGGCAATTAAGCCTTCAGTTCTGGGAAGAAGTAAGCGATTTCCACTTTAGCAGCTTCGACAGCGTCGGAACCGTGTACGGCGTTGGCGTCGATCGAATCGGCGAAATCGGCGCGGATCGTGCCTTTTTCTGCTTTCTTCGGATCGGTCGCGCCCATCAAGTCACGGTGGGCCAGAACGGCGTTTTCGCCTTCCAGGGCTTGGATCATGACTGGACCGGAAACCATGAAGTCGACCAGATCTTTGAAGAAGCCGCGCTCTTTGTGCGCTGCGTAGAAACCTTCAGCTTGTTCGCGCGACAGTTGGGTCATGCGTGCTGCAACGATTTTTCAGGCCAGCGTTTTCAAAACGGGTGTAGATTTGACCGATTACGTTTTTTGCAACTGCGTCTGGTTTGATGATCGACAGGGTGCGTTCGATTGCCATGTGTGAAAACTCCAATAAAAAGAAAGGTTTAAAACGGTAAATTGATAACTCAATCAACCTTTGATTTTACCATACTCCACCCCATATCACCCAGACAGGCAGGGGGCATCCTTCCCTGCCGCTTGAGTTTAATGAAATCTTAAGCTGCTTTTTTGGCAAATTCCGGCCCTCATGCTATCCTTGGGCAAAGCAGTAATTTGAATTGACAACACGGAGGCACTATGAATCAGAACATGCAACGCACCTTTGACCTGTCGGGGGGCATGCAGCAAGTCCGCCATCAGGTCTTGCGCAACACTTACTGGCTGCTGGCACTGTCCATGATACCGACCGTGCTGGGCGCCTTCATCGGCGTGCAGATGCACTTGCCGATGCTGACCGGCGGCATGGGCTTCATCATCTTATGGCCGTCGCTTTCGGCTTCATGTACGCGATCGAGAAAACCAAGAACTCGGGCCTGGGCGTCGCCGTCCTGCTGGGCTTTACCTTCTTCATGGGCCTGATGCTCACGCCTATCCTGACGCGCACGCTCGGCTACTCGAACGGCGGCATGCTGATCATGACGGCATTCGGCGGCACGGCCACGATCCTGGCCGTGATGGCGACGATCGCCACAGTATCGAAGCGCGACTTCTCGGCCATGGGCAAATGGCTGTTCGCCGGCGTGATCGTGCTGATCCTGGCATCGGTGGCGAACATCTTCCTGGGCCTGTCGGCACTGTCGATCGTGATCTCCATGGTCGCCATCGCCATCTTCTCGGCCTACATCCTGTATGACGTGCAGCAAATCATCAACGGCGGCGAGACCAACTACATCTCGGCCACCCTGCGCATCTACCTGGACGTGTACAACATCTTCACCAGCCTGTTGTCGTTGCTGGGCTTCGCTGGCGGCAGCCGCGACTAAGCCTTGCGCTTAAACAAAAAGCCGACCCGCGGGTCGGCTTTTTTACGTCTGTTTAAACTACTTGATCTTCTCCGCCACCTCCAGCAGGCACGCGCGGGCGCGGTCCAGGGTCGGGTTGTCGCGCTGGGCCGCATACACGGCGTAGGCGGAATGCGAGAATTCGGGCGCGTCGCGCACGCGGTACAGCAAGCCCCCGTCGAGATACGGCTGCGCGCTGCCGATGCGAAAGTAGCTGGCACCGCCCACTTCCAGCAGGTAGACGAGGGCCAGCGGCCCCAGCGAGATCGACACGGGCGGGCTGCTCAACTCCGGATACGCCGCCTGGTGGTTGGCCGCAAAGCTGGGACCCCAGTCCACGTACACGTACTTATCGGCAAGCATCTGCCCGTCCGCGCGCGTGGTCACCATCACCAGTTTTTCCTCAGCCAGCAACTCGCTGACGAGGCCCGGACGCTGCGGCGGGTTGTACAGCACGGCCAGATCCAGCGAGCCGTCGTGCACGGCGTCGAGCAGGCGCGCGGGGCTGTCGACTTCGGCGCGCAAGGCGATCTCGGGGCAGTCGCGGCTCATGCGTATCAGCGTATCAGCCAGTCGCCGAGCAGCGGCTGCCACAGGCTCAGCTCGCAGCCGATGCTGACGGCGTCGTCGCGCCCCGGCGGCAAGGCCACCTGGTGGCGCGCCCGCTCCCACACCTGCACCATGGTGGCAGCATGGCGCATGAAGCGTTCGCCGGCTGGCGTCAGGCGCGCGCCCGCCTTGTTGCGCACGAATAGCTGGCGCCCCAGTTGCTGCTCCAGCGTGCGGATGCGGGCGCTGACGGCCGTCTGCGTCACGTGCATGCGTTCGGCCGCCATGATGAAACTGCCGCAGGAAGCCACTTCCAGGAAGGTACGCGCTTGATTGATATCCATCAATCCATCATATCAGGTGCCGCACATCTCAACTCACGCGCTCGTAGCCACCGAGCACGCCCTGCTTCGACAAGACCCATTGCCACAGCTGCAAGTCGCGCGCGCGGAAGGCGCCCGCGCACGACAGCAGATAATATGACCACATGCGGTGGAAACGCTCGCCCAGCTGGGCGGCAAAGCGCGGCCACGCCTGTTCAACATTCGCATGCCAGGCCATCAGGGTCTTGTCGTAGTCGGCGCCGAAGTTATGCAAGTCCTCGGCGACAAACAGATCGTCGATGGCGTCGCCGATCTGGCCGATGGACGGCAAGTCGCCATTCGGGAAGATGTATTTGTCGATCCACGGGTCGCACGTGGAATGGCGTTTATTTTTGCCGATCGTATGCAGCAGGAACAGGCCGTCGTCTTCCAGGCAGCGGTGCGCCACTTCCATGAAGGTGCGGTGGTTTTTATGACCTACATGTTCGAACATGCCGATGCTGACGATGCGGTCGAATTTTTCATCGGTGTCGCGGTAATCCTGCAGGCGGAAATCCAGCTTTTCGCCGCCCGGCATGCCGCGCGCATACGCAACCTGCTCTTGCGAAATCGTCACGCCCACGCACTGCACCCCGTATTTCTCCGCCGCATAGCGCATGAAACTGCCCCAGCCGCAGCCGATGTCGAGCACGCGCATGCCCGGCTCCAGCCGCAGCTTGCGGCAGACCAGATCGAGCTTGGCTTCCTGCGCCTCGGCCAGATTATTCGCATCCTTCCAGTAGCCGCACGTATACGTCATGCGCGGATCGAGCATGGCCGCATAGAAGGCGTTGCCCAGGTCATAATGCTCCTTGCCCACCATCCACGCGCGGCGCTCCGTCTGCAGGTTGAACAGGCGCGCATACAGCGCGTGGAAGGCCAGGCGCATGGGGCGCACGTCGTCGGCCACGCGGGCGCGCAGCAGATGGCAAAAGAATTCATCGAGCTGCTGCGCATCCCAGTCGCCATCCATGTAGGCTTCACCGAGGCCCAGGTTGCCGCTGGCAAAAGCCCGCTCGGGCACGCCCGGCTTGCGCAACTGCATGTCCCAGGCGGCGCGGCCATTCAGGTGGATGTCGGCGCGGGCCAGCAATTGCGCCGCTTCGCGGGTGAGGCGCGTGTCGCGCTGGAGTTCAGTATTACTTGCCGGTGCTTGCTGTAACTGTGTCATTTGCTGCGTGTTCATGCCCTGCCGCCTCCAGATGGTTGTCGGTGCCGGCGCGCGCCGGCAAGTCCACTCAGAGGCCCGGCGGCACACCAGCCATCAAATTATCCGCCCGCCATGACCATCTGGATAATGAAACATCATGGCCATTCATATCAAAATAATTGCTGTAAAATGATTTCAATCAATTATTTTATGGAAATATCTTATACAAGAAGCGCACCGTAGCATGAAAAAAGCCGCCTGTTCGGCGGCCGTTCCCTGCGTGTTCGCGGCAATCCGGATGCCGATCAAAAGTCGTGATTCGGCGGATACTTGCTGTAAAAATCGTTATCCCATTTGAAGTTGGTGAACGCCACCGTCATCGATACATCGAGCGCTTCGACGAAATGCCAGCAGCCGACGGGCAGGAACAGGATCTCGCCCGGCGCCAGCACGCATTCGCGCACCTGCACGTCGGCCATCAGCGGATAGCGCCGCACGTCGATGTCGCGTCCGTCGACGGGCGTAAAACAGTGGCGCTGGTTGTACACGCGCGCCACTTCGCAGGCAGCCATGATGCGCAGGCGCTTGCGCCCCTTGACTTGCGCCATGAAATTGTTCGTCAGGTCGTGGTGGAACGGCGTCACCGTGCCGGCCGGGCCAAACCATAAAAAACCCGTCGGGCCGCCACTCTGCTCCAGATACTCGGGCAACTGGCCGATATCGTCCCACAGCTCGCGCAAGGCTTGCCGGTTCTGCGAATTGTTATTCGCCGTCATATAGAAATCATTGGTCACGCCGCTGCTCTCGACCAGGCTGGTGTACTCGCCGAACGCCATCTTGCGCTTGTGCGCCACGCTGTTCATTTCATACTGGGCATCAGCTTCGCGGCCGAACTGCACTTCCACTTCGCGCTGCGCGTAATGTTCGCGGAAGTAGGCCGGGCTCCACTTGGCCATGGCGGGCCAGTCGTCCAGCATGCCCGTGATGATGACGGGCTGGTTGGTCGAATAGTATTCGTCCAGGAATTCCTGCGCGGAAAGCCTCTCGCGGCGGGGAATCTCGGGCGGGCGCAGCTGGTTCAGCTTGCGCTGGATGTCGATCACCCAGTCGCGCTTGGCCAGGCGGTTCGACAGGCGCACGGCGCCGGCCAGGTAGGGACTCTGCAGCGCCAGCTCCACTTCGCGGCGCGCCAGGGGCTCGGCGATGCCAGCCTGCTGCAGCACCGGCATCAGCGCCGACGGGTGGCTGCCCAGCATGAGGTTTTCCGCGATCCAGCCGCGCCACTCGCGGCTCAGTTCCTGTTCCTGCTGCAGCTCGTGCTGCTTGACTCCGAATGCCGATACCGCCGCCATCGCCCGCCTCCTGTGTTGTGTGTGACCAAACGCGACTAAACGGCCGGACAGCATGGCTATCCGGCCGCGTCTTACGCTACATCAACATTACCGCACTTTCCACACCTCGGTCGCCAGCACGCCATTCGCGTCGCCATCGAGTTCCCACGAGAACGCGCCGCGCAAGCCCTGGTCCTTGACGTATTTCACCTTGGTGCCGATGACGGTCGGATCGTCATAGCTCCACCACTGGCCGCCTGCACCCGTGTACAGGTACAGCTGCTTGGTCACGGGGTGGTAGTAGCGCGTACCGGACTTGGCGACGAGGATTTTATAGTCCTCGATGCCCGACTCGTAGGTGCCCGGCGCCGTGCCCGTGGCCGCCTGATACAGGCCATCGCCATTCGGACCCGGCGCCACGCCCGTCCAGCCGCGGCCATAGAACGGTATGCCCAGCAGCAGCTTGTCGCGCGGCACGCCGGCGGCAATCATGTACTGCACCGCCTTGTCGCCCACGTATTCGCGCGCCATGCCCGTCGACGGATCGGCAGGGTCGGCATACAGCTGGGCGTTGAAGTTGGTGCTGTTTTCCCAGCCGCCGTGGAAGTCGTACGTCATCAGATTGATCCAATCCATGTACTGCGAGTACAGGGCCGGTTCCGTGTTGTCGATCTTGTCCTTGCCGGCGCCGACGGCGGCCGTCAACAGATAGCGCTTGCCGTTGGCGGCGCCCAGCGCATCGAGCTGGCTGCGGAATTCCGCCATCAGCAAGGTGAAGTTGCGCTTGTCGTTGGGGCTGACCGTGTTGTACGGCTGACCGCCGCCGACCGGGTATTCCCAGTCGATGTCGATACCGTCAAAGATGTTGGCCGCCGCACCCGCGCCGCCGCGACCGCCCTGCACCGGCAAATTGCCCTTGATGTAGATGTCGATGCACGAGCGCACCATCTGCTTGCGCAGCGCATCGGTGGCAGAACCGACGGAGAAGTTCTTCGACCAGCTCCAGCCGCCCAGCGAGATGAACAATTTCAGGTTCGGGTGCGCCGCCTTGAGCTTTTTCAACTGCAGGAAGTTGCCCGACAATGGAGCATCCCACGGAATGGCCTGGCCATCGACGGTGCGCTTCGGCGTGCGGATGTAGTCGGCTTCGGCATCGCCGCCCGTGCCCGCGTCCGGCGAATTCGGATTCGTCGCGCCCGGCTCCGTCTTGGTGATCATGCCGCATTCGTAGCCGCCGTTTTTCGGATAGATATTACCGAAGGCATAGTTGATGAAGGTCAACTTATCGGCCACGCCGCTGGAATGCACGTTCGCCACTTCGTAATCGCGGCCATACACGCCCCATTGGGCGAAATAGGAACCGACTTCGCGACCGTTCGGCGTTGGCGTTGGCGTTGGCGTTGGTGTCGGGGTAGGTGTCGGCGTCGGTGTTGGAGTAGGCGTTGGCGTTGGGGTAGGTGTCGGCGTTGGAGTAGGCGTCGGCGTGGTGCTGCAGATCTCCAGGCTGGTCCATGGCTTGCCCGTGCCGGCGGCACCGCTGCTGGTCGACGGGTTGTCGCCCTGCGTCCAGTAGTTGGCGCGGTAATTCGTGCCCGCATAGCTGACGGTGGCGCCCGCGCTGTAGGCCGTGCCGGCCACCCACGCCAGTGCGCACGTGCCGCCGGTTGGCGTCGGCGTCGGAGTAGGCGTCGGGTTCGGCGTTGGCGCCGGTGTCGGGGTTGGTGTGGGAGTCGGGGTTGGCGTCGGAGTAGGTGTCGGCGTGGTGCCGCCGTCGCAGGTGCCGCCGGCACTCCACAGGCTCGGCGTGGCAACGGGATTCCAGCCCGAGCCCACGTGATCGGTCTGCGTCACCAGGGCCGTGTAGTTGGCGCCCAGGTAAGTGACTACCGTGCCGGCGTTATACGTGCCGCCCTCCTGCCACGGCACGCAAGCGACCACCGTGCTGGCCGCCAGCAATTGCGAGCCAGCCGGTGCGCTGGCGTCGCCGCCACCGCCGCAAGCCGCCAGCACGCCACCGCTGGCCAGACATACCATCATGTTCCTGATCGTTTTTTTGAGTATTAAATTTTCCACGCGGTCTCCTGTTCAGGTTTGCGGAAATACCACTCTGCTTCGATAAAAAGCTACCCTGTGATCTTGTTTTTTTGCAGTTGCAAGAACAGCATGCTGCTGAAAAAATAGGCGGTCAAGTGGTTTTGAAGTGGCCTCAAAGTGAGCAATACCACTTTGTGCAGAAAGCGCAGCGGCTTATGCGAACGGCGTGTTGTCCTACTGGACAATGAAAAAAACGGCAGAGCGAGGATGAAAAAAGACGCTGGATCGGGAAAAGACAGACCAGTTTTTTAATACACTGTAAGTGGTATTGCGCTTGCTTGCTTGCTACGCCGTTGAATACGGCAGCGGCGGGTGCCTGCCTGGCCACCCGCCGCGTCAGACAGACTTACTGAGGTAAATCAAATACCGCCATCGACTCGACGTGCGACGTATGCGGGAACATGTTCACCACGCCCGCCTTGCTCAGCACATAACCCGCTTCCAGCGCCAGGATGCCGGCGTCGCGCGCCAGGGTGGACGGGCTGCACGACACGTACACGATGCGCTTGGGCAGCAGGTCGGGACGCACTTGCGACAGGCCGACCAGCGCCTGACACAGGGCCATGGCGCCATCGCGCGGCGGGTCGACGAGGATACGGTCGAACTTGCCCAGCGCGATCAGGTCATCCGTCGTGACTTCGAACAGGTTGCGCGTCGAGAACGAGGTTTTTTCCGCCAGGCCATTGGCCAGCGCGTTTTCCAGCGCCCGCTCCGTCAGGGTGGTGCTGCCTTCGATGCCCACCACTGCGCTGCCTTGCGTGGCCAGCGGCAAAGTAAAATTGCCCAGGCCGCAGAACAGGTCGGCTACGCGGTCCGTCGGCTGCACTTCCAGCAGGCGCAGGGCTTTAGATACGAGCACGCGGTTGATGTGGTGGTTCACTTGCGTAAAATCAACAGGCTTGAACGGCATCTTGACGCCGAATTCCGGCAGCAGGTAGTGCAATTGCTTGTCCAGCGGATAGAACGGCACGGCCGTTTCCGGCCTTTCACCTGCAGCCACCATTGCACGCCGTACTCGTCGGCAAAAGCCTTCAGTTTCGTTTCGTCATCCGCCGTCAACGGCGCCATGATGCGCAAGACCATGGCCGTGACGTCTTCGCCCACGGCCAGCTCGATCTGCGGCATCTGGTCGAAGATGGACAGCGAAGCAATCAAGCCGCGCAGCGGCAGCAGCATGGCGGAGATGTGCGGCGGCAAGATTTCGCAGCTATCCATGTCGGCAACAAACGCCGATTTCTTTTCATGGAAGCCCACCAGCACGGCATCCTTCTTCTTGACGTGGCGCACGGACAGGCGCGCGCGGTAGCGGTAGCCCCACGTCGGGCCATACATGGGGCGCATGATGCTTTGCGGACGTACCTTGCCGATATGCCACAGGTTGTCTTCCAGCACGCGCTGCTTGATGGCCACCTGGGCCGACGGCTCCAGGTGCTGCATGGAGCAGCCGCCGCAGTTGTCGAAATGCTTGCACTTGGGCGTCACGCGCATCGATGACTCGCGGTGCAGCGCCGTCATGCGGGCCATTTCCCAGTTTTTCTTCTTCTTGAACGTCACAAAGCTGACGCGCTCGCCCGGCAGCGCGCCTTCGACAAACACGACCTTGCCCGGCGAGCCGTCTTCGTTCTCGATATGGCCAACGCCACGGGCGTCCATGTCGAGCGATTTGATTTCGATGATATTTTCTTGCATAGCGATCAATAGGTAAGAGTGAGCCAGGACGCAGGGCCGCGCTGGAACTGGAAAGAATGGGGGAAAGTCAGGCGCCGCGAGCGGGGCGTATGATAGCAGATGCGGCCCCGGAAATACCGGGACCGGGCGTCCTAGAGCAGAGAGTCGCGCACGACGCCGCGTGCCGCCATGGCGCGCTTCAGTTTAATCAGCGCTTCCTGCTGGATCTGGCGCACGCGCTCGCGCGTCACGCCCATTTCCTCGGCCAGGGTTTCCAGGGTGGCGGGATCGTCGTTGTCGAGGCCGAAACGGCGCATGATCACCACGCGCTGCTTGTCCGGCAGCTTGGTCAGCCAGTCGCGCACCAGCACCGTCATTTCATGGTGTTCCGCGCGCGCGTCGGGGCTGTCTTCGCTGGCGCCCGGCAGCATGTCCATCAAGGACGATTGCGGGTCGTTGTCGAGCGGCGCGTCGAGCGAGGTGGCGTGTTCGGACAGGGCCAGGATATCCTGCACCTCTTCCACGGGACGGCCCACCAGGTGGGCGATGTCTTCCGCGGTGGCATCCTTGCCATCGTGGTGCTGGGCTTCCAGGTGGTACTTGCCGCGCAGAATTTGATTCAGTTCGCGCACCATGTGCACGGGCAGGCGCACCGTGCGCGCCTGGTTCATGATGGCGCGCTCGATGCTCTGGCGTATCCACCAGGTCGCATAGGTAGAGAAACGGAAACCGCGCTCGGGCTCGAACTTGTCGATGGCGCGCATCAGGCCGATGTTGCCCTCCTCGATCATGTCGAGCAAGACCACGCCGCGGTTGATGTAATGCTTGGCGATCGACACGACGAGGCGCAGGTTGTGCTCGATCATGGTTTGCCGGGCTTCGAAGTTGCCCTGCTTGGCCAGGGTGGCGTAATGCACCTCTTGCGCCGCCGTCAGCAGGGGGCGCGTGCCGATCTGGTTCAGATAGTGCTGCGTGGTATCGGTCGACAGCTCGGCCGCCAGCACTTTTTTCAGTTCATCGACACTTTCGACCAGCACGCTGACGCTGGCCACTTCGCCGCCCTCGCCCGCGTCGACGGCGTCAATGCCGTCGAGTTCGCCGGCATCGTCCGTCACGACTTCGTCTGCCCCGTCTTCCGGCAGTTCCGGGTCATCGTCCAGCTGGTCGTGCGGCGCGTGTGTCATTGCTTTACCTAACGGTTAGGCAGGAATTTCGAAGGGTCGACAGGCTTGCCCTGCTGGCGGATTTCAAAGTGCAGCTTCACGCGGTCGGCATCGGAATCGCCCATTTCGGCGATGGCCTGGCCTTTGTTGACGTTCTGCCCTTCCTTCACCAGAATGCTGCGGTTATGCGCATACGCCGACAATAAACTATTACTGTGCTTCACGATGACAAGATTACCATAACCACGGATTCCGCTCCCGGCATACATGACTTTTCCCGCGCCGGCGGCCACCACTTGCTGGCCCGCCTTGCCGGCGATATCGACGCCCTTGTTCTTGCCTTCGTCGAAAGTGCCGATGACCTTGCCTTCGGAAGGCCACATCCAGCTGATCTTCTCGTCGCCGGGCGCCGATGCCGCAGGGGCTGCCGCGGCGGCCGGTGCGGTGGTGACGGCCGGGGCCGGCGCTGGCGCGGGTTTGACGTCGCCGTTGCCGCCATCGGCGCGCAGCTCGGCCAGGGTGGCGTCGGAATACGCGCGTTTCTCGCCGCGCGGGCCCGTTTTCTTCGGCACGGCAGGTGCGGCCGGCTTGACTTCCGTCACCGGCGGCATGACGATGGCCGACGTCTGCGCGCCGCCCGTATCGCCATTCGGCGGCAGCACGCGCAGCACCTGGTCGACCTTGATGTCGTTCGGGTTGCTCAAGTCATTCCAGGCCACCAGGTCGCGGTAATTCTGGCCATGTTCGAGGGCAATGCGCAACAGGGTGTCGCCGCGCTTGACCGTGTAATAGGCCGGGTCGCGGTCGCGCGGATCGCTGGCGGCGGCGCTGCTGCCCGACGGATGGCGCTCGACGACGGGCGCCTGGACGCCCGTCGTGCCGCAGCCGCTCAACAGCGCGGCCAAGGTGATGCTACATAGAAGTATGTTACTTTTCTTAATCATTCGCATGTAATTGTATGTCCTGCTTGCTAGCTGATCCGGGGATCATATGGTGCCCGGGCGCAAAGGCACGAAATGGCAATCTTCCAGGGTTTGGCTAGTCCATTCCATTTTCCCCACCCGGGTAATGAGTTGTAAGTGTTGCAATTTAGCCCCCACCGGCGCAACCAGACGCCCGCCGGGCGCCAGCTGTTCCAGCAGGGCTTGCGGGACTTCCAGGCCGGCTGCGGCAAGGATGATCCCGTCGAAGGGCGCCGCCTGCGGCAGGCCAAGCATACCATCTCCGTACTGCAAGCGCAGATTCGACACGCGCAGCGGGCGCAGATTGGCCTTCGCCAGCTCGTGCAGGGGCCGGATGCGCTCGATCGAATACACCTCTTTCGCCACCAGCGACAGCACCGCCGCCTGGTAGCCGCAGCCCGTGCCGATTTCCAGCACGCGCTGCAAGCTGCCGCCCTGGCGCATCACTTCGATCATGCGCGCCACGATGTACGGCTGCGAAATGGTCTGGTGGTGGCCGATGGGCAAGGAGGCGTCGATATACGCCTGCGACGCCAGCGCCTCGTCCATGAACATGTGGCGCGGCACGGCCTGCATGGCGTCGAGCACCAGCTGATCCTTGACGCCCTGTTTCGCGATGCGCGCCACCATGGCACGGCGCACGGCCTCCGAGACGAGGGGATTTTGCCGCGGCGGCGGCACCACCGCCGCTGCGCCCGCTCATTGGCGATGGCTTGCGCGCGCGACGGCGCGATGGGCGCCGTTGCGCCATGGTGCGGCGCCCCGCCCCGCGCCGCGTTCTGAGCCGCATTCTGCGTGGCCGTCTGCGGCGTGGCAATGCGCGACTGGGCCAGCGACTGGCCCCCGCCCTGCCTGGCGGGCTTGCCGGCCAGCGAATCGAGGGTAAGGGGGAAGGTACGCGGCTTGTCAGTCATAGTGGGCGGTCATGCCAGGCCTTTTGCCAGTGCATCGAGTTGGGTGGTATGGGTCAGGTCGATCTGCAGCGGCGTGATCGATACTTGTCCATGTTCAACGGCGTAAAAGTCCGTGCCGGGACCGCCTTCCTTGGCAGCGCCGGCGGGGCCGATCCAGAAGATTTCACGGCCACGGGGATCGAGCGCGCGGATCACGGGTTCGGCCGAGTGACGCTTGCCCAGGCGCGTGGCCGCCATGCCTTGCAACTGCTCGTAAGGGATAGCGGGTATGTTCACATTCAGCAAATACGGTTTCTGCAGGGCGTCGAACTGGCGCTCGACGATTTCCCTGGCCACGCGGGCGGCCGCGTCCAGGTTGGCCCAGCCAAACTGCGACTGGGAAAAGGCGATGGCGGGAATGCCGAACAGATAGCCTTCCGTGGCGGCGGCCACCGTGCCCGAATACAGGGTGTCGTCGCCCATGTTGGGGCCGTTGTTGATGCCGGACACCACCAGGTCGGGACGCTCGATGAGCATGCCCGTCAGCGCCACGTGCACGCAGTCGGTGGGCGTGCCATTGACAAAATAAAAACCGTTGGCGGCCTTGTGCACGGACAAGGGCCGGTCCAGCGACAGCGAATTGGATGCGCCCGAGCGGTTGCTGTCGGGCGCCACCACGACGATCTCCGCAATGGGTGCGAGCGCGTCAGCCAGTGCCGCCAGGCCTGGCGCCAGGTAACCGTCGTCGTTACTGATAAGAATTCTCATAACGAGATTTTACCTGAAGCAATGCCAACACTGCGCGTGCCGCACGCCGATAGACAGCATTATTTATGCCGCCGCGCTGACATGGCGCAAGGCGTCAGCGCTGATCGGTGCGCGCCTCGGACAGCGCCCCCTCCAGCGCCTGCACTTCATCCTCTTGCAAGGCCAGCAAGGCATTCAAATCTCCTTGCAATTTGTACATTCTTTTCAGCTGCGCCATGCCGCGCCTGCGCAGCTTGCCCGGCACGCCCGGGCGAAGCAGGCAAGACTTCAAATGTTCGGCCAGTTCGCCCGCCTGCGCATACTGTTCACGCTCTATCATGCCTTGCAACATCGCGATCATGCTGGCCAGCGTATCCGGCTCGGCCCCTTCGTGCCCGTTGGCACGGCCGGCCAGGATGGTTTCCTGCAAATGCCGCGCGCCGTCGAGCACGCTATCCGCATGCCCCGTGACGGGGGCGTTCAACAGCCGGTCGCTGCCGCTGAGCACGGCGTCTTCCAGCAGGCGCGCCGCCTCGCTGTCGCCCTGCTGCTGCAAGGTGCCGGCCAGTTGCGTCTTGCTGTGCAAGGTATCGAGGTGGTCTTCGCCCAGCAGGCGCGCGTGCACTTCCAGCACCTGTTCCTGCACGCTGCGCGCCGCATCGAGTTCGCCGCGCCGCAGCAGCGCTTCGGCCAGCTTGCGCTGGCTCATCAGGGTTTCCGGATGGTCGAGTCCATGCGTGCGCTCGCGCGCCGCCACCTGGTCTTCGTGCAACTGGCGCGCGCCGGCCCAGTCGCCCTGCCCCGCCACGATATCGGCCAGCAAGTCGCGCGTGGCCAGGGTGGCCGCATGGTCGCTGCCCAGGCGCCGCTCCTGCGCCTGCAGGACGGCAGCGAGCAGGCGCCGCGCGCCGTCCAGGTCGCCTTCGCGCCCCAGCGCCTGCGCCAGGGCCAGCTTGCTGCGCAAGGTATCGCCATGCTCGGCGCCAAACAGGCGCTCGCGCGCCGCCACCACCGTGGCCAGCACTTGCCGCGCCTGCGCCAGCCGGCCCATGCGCAGCAAGGTGGCGGCGCGCCCATTCATCGCTTCCAGGGTCAGCGGATGCTCGCCGCCCAACTGGCGCGCGTAGGCGGCCAGCACGGCATCCTGCAGCAGCAGCGCCGTCGCCAGCTCGCCCTGCAGCAACAGGGTTTGCGCCAGGCAAGCTCTGGCTGCCAGGGTATCGGGATGTTCGCCGCCCAGCACGCGCTCGCGCACGTCGACCACGTCTTCTTCCAGGAAACGGGCTTCCTCGAGCTTGCCCAGCTGGCGCAGCAGGCGCGCCATGCCGCTCTTGCACGCCAGGCTGTCGGGATGCTCCTCGCCCAGCAGGCGCACGCGGATCTCGACGCTCTGGCGAAAGGCCTCGAGCGCCTGCGCGCTGCGGCCATCTTTGCGATACAGTTCGCCCAGGCGCGCCAGGTCGCGTGCCAGCGGCAGCGCCACGGCGCGGCCCGGCTCGGCCAGCAAGGCCTGGCGCGCTTCGCCGATGGCGCCCAGCAAGGCGATTTCGCGGCCCGATTGCCACGGAAAGTAGCCGCCCGTCATCCAGTGCAGGAAGGCTTCGAAGGTGCGCGTGAGGGAAAAGCGGTCGCCGCCCTGGTCGATGCGCACGGCCAGCTGCTCGCCATAGGCAAAGGTTTTCGTCTGCTGCAGCTGGACTTCGTCAAAATAGCTGTCAAGGGAGATTTGCGGCAAGCCGTAGGAAGTGCGCAGCAGGCGCTCGAACATGGGCTGGAAGCCGGCGATGCCCTTGTGCGCGTCGCCGCGGCGCCACTCGGCCCGCTGCGCGCCGTCGCCCATTTCTATGCGCGAGGGCAATGGATACACGAGTAGCGGACGCTGTTCGTCCTCATGGCTGCGGCGGTATTCGATGGCCCGCGTGACGAGCGCATCGACGCCTTCCAGGCTTTGCCGGTTCGGCGTGAAGACCACCACCAGCTTTTTCGGCAGCAAGGTGGTGCAGATGCCGGCGCTGTCCGTGCGCCCCGTGCGCGAATCGACCAGCACGTAGCGGAAATGCTGGGCCAGGGTATCGGCAAAGCAGCGGAACAGGGCCGGGCAGGTATCGAACAGCTGGTCCCAGCGCATCTGCGCCAGGCGCTCGCTGTAGCTGGCGTCGAAGCGCCCCGCGCGCATCAGGTACAGGGGACTGCCCTGGTCGACGCGCACCACGTACTGCTGCCAGTCGATGGCGTCGAGCACGCGCTGGGCCAGCGCCGCATCGTCGCGGCCCGCGCCCTGCCCGCCGCCTTCCAGGCTGAAGCGTTCTAGCTGCTGGCGGCAGGCCTCGAAGAATTCCAGTACGCCCGGACGCTCCTCGTGCTGCTCGAAATAATGGTGCAGGCCCGGCGCCTCCATGTCCCAGTCCAGCATCAGCACGGGCACGCTGGCGTTTTCGCGGCGCGCCAGCAAAACGGCGATGTTCGACAGGGCCATGGTGCGGCCGGTACCGCCCTTGTAGGAATAGAAGGTGACGACTTCGCCAGGGGCGCTCAAAGGTGGCAGGGAGAGGCGCGTTGGCATTCCATGACTGTACCTTTTACGTGATTAACGTGGAAAGTGGGGAGGCGGAATGGTGCGCCATTCCGGTGGAATGGCGGGCAACACGAAACGGCTGCAATCGTGGCCGGGCGGTGTTGACCGCTTGAGCAAGTGGTAATGCGTGGCGATGCGCTGCACGATGCGTTCGATGTCGGGCAGGTATTGCGGATTCGATTTCAGGTCGCCGCTGGCCAGGGTGTAGCCGGAGAAATCGACGTACAGCCCCGACTCCGTGATTTGCGGCGGCAAACCGTCCGGATGGCGTGTCATGATGATGGGGATGATCAGGTGGCTGGGCAGCTCATACCAGGCGCGCCGCTCCTGCTCGATCAGTTGCATGGCGGCAAATTCGCGCCGCGTGTAGCCGTGCGCTTCATATTTCGGCGTGTACAGCACGATCATGCAGACGCTCTGGCACATGGCGCGCGCCACGCGCAGGTCGATATCGTCGCCGCCGCCCAGTTGCTCGCTGTCGATGAACAACACTTCCTCGCGATCGAGGTGCGGCTCCAGATAGCACGCCAGCGCCTCGATCAGGTCATTCTTGAACTTGTTCATGAACGCATATTGGCCGTGTGCATAGCTCAAGAAACAGCCGTAGCGGATCTCCATGGCATCCCCCTGTTCCCCGTGCGGCTCTGCCATCGCCGCGCCTCCATCCTGCAAGGCATGAGTTCACTGTAGACCGCCCGGCAACAACCCTGTTTGCGCTGGCGCAAAGATGTGTCTGGCGTCCTGGACATGAAGGAAAAAGCCAGAAACTGGCGCGATCGCGCCCATTCCTGGCATGCCAGGCGCGCAGGCAGGCGCCGCGCGAAAAACGCGACTCGCCTGATAACAAAGGGAAATATGCCGACGCGCGGATGGCGCCGGCTGGGCGGACTAGATGCCCTTGGCGGGCAGGTTGCGGAAGAACTCGACCACTTCGGCGGTATCGCGCGTGCGCTTGAACGGCGGCAGGCTTTGCCAGATGCGCTTGCCGTACGGCTTGGAAATGAGACGCGGATCGCAGATCATCAGCACGCCGCGGTCGCCCTCGTCACGGATCAGCCGGCCGGCGCCCTGCTTCAGGTTGATGATGGCTTCCGGCAGCGAGTGGTGCATGAAGCCGTTCTTGCCCTGCTTTTCCATCACTTCGATGCGCGCGGCCAATACCGGATCGTCGGGCGGCGCGAACGGCAGCTTGTCGATGATGACGAGGGACAGCGCATCGCCGCGCACGTCGACGCCTTCCCAGAAGCTCTGGCTGCCGATCAGCACGCCGTTGCCGGCGGCGCGGAACTGGTCGAGCAATTCCGTGCGGCCCTTTTCTCCCTGCACGAACAGGGGGAAGTTCAGGCCGCGCTGCCTGAATTCGTCGGCCAGGCGCTCCGCCGCCCGCTTGACGGCGCGCAAGGTGGTGCACAGGAAGAAGGTGCGCCCGCCCGCCGCCTCGATGATGGGCAGGGCGCAATCGATGACGGCGTCCGTGTAGCCCAGCGAGTTTGGCTGCGGCAGGTTTTGCGGCACGAACAGCAAGCCCTGCTGGCCATAGTCGAACGGGCTCGGCCACGTGTGCGACGGTTCGCCAGTCAAGCCCATCTGTTCAGAAAAATGCTTGAAGTCGTTTTTCACGGCCAGGGTGGCGGACGTGAAGATCCAGCTGCGCGGCGTGCCTTCGCGCTGGTTGTTGAAGATCGGCGCGATCGACAATGGCGTTTTATGCAATTGCAGGGAGCTGGAAAACGCTTCCACCCAGAACACGGCTTCTTCGCCGGCCGCCACTTTGGCTTTCGGATCGAACTTCCAGCCGCTCAGCTGCTGCGCCAGTTCGACGCCGCGCACGCGGCACTGCTCCAGGGTTTCCGCCCGCTCCGCCTGGGTTTCCAAGACGGCCACCATGCCGTCGAGCTCATCCTTGAGGGTGTCGAGCGCGGGGAAGAAATCGCTGGACGGGGCGATCTGCGGCAAGGACAGGCGTACGATATCCTGCGGGAACGTCAGGCGCAGGTCGCGCGCCGCCTTTTCCACCACCGTGACTGTCTTGGCCCAGTCGATGCCGCGCGCATGCGCGAGGCCCTCGGCCAGCACGTCGCGGCACAGTTCCAGGATTTGCGAGGTGGACACTGTGTTGCCAAAGAACAAGGTGGCCGTATCGGGCAGCTGGTGCGCCTCATCGAAGATGATGGTATTGGCCGACGGCAGCAATTCCGCCACGCCCGTGTCCTTCAGGGCCACGTCGGCAAAGAATAAATGATGGTTGACCACCACCACGTCGGCCTGCTGGGCTTCCTTGCGGGCCTTCATCACAAAGCAATCCTGGTAATACTGGCATTCGGCGCCCATGCAGGTGTCGCGCGTGGACGTCACCAGATTCCAGATCATGGCGTTTTCCGGCACCTTGGCCAGTTCCGCCTTGTCGCCCGAGCTCGTCATCTTGATGAAGCGCGAGATTTCGCGCAGGTGGCCCACGTCGTCGCGCGACGTCATGTCATGCGGCCGTTCTGCAGGGTGCGTTCCAGGTGATAGTGGCAAACGTAGTTCGAGCGGCCTTTCAGCAAGGCGACGGAGACAGGCGCCTGCAACGCGGCGCGCACGGTGGGGATATCGCGCAGGAACAATTGATCCTGCAAGTTCTTCGTGCCGGTGGAAACAATGGTCTTGCCGCCCCACATCAGGGCCGGCACCAGGTAGGCAAAGGTCTTGCCTGTGCCCGTGCCCGCCTCGGCGATCAGGGTCGTCTGGCTGTCGATGGCGCTGGCGATGGCCTTGGCCATCTCCGTTTGCGAACGGCGCGGCTTGTAGCTGCCCACGGCCGGACCGAGCGGGCCGCCGGCGCCGAACAGGCGCTCGATATCGGCATCGTGCTTGCCAGGCGCCGCCTGCGGTTCGGCTGGCAGACTGGCTTGCGGATCGGCAGGCTGGCCATCTGGGTTTACTGGCAATAAATTGTGATCGGTCAAAATATACTTAGGTGAAGACTGGACTGGACGCTACTGGCGCCCCTCAGGCGGGAACGTCGGGCACCAACTGCATTTTCAGCAAGGTGATGTGATCCTTCAATTGCAATTTGCGCTTTTTCAGGCGGCGCAGTTGCAGCTCGTCATGGTGGCCATCGAGTATCAGCAACTCGATGACGGCATCGAGGTCGCGGTGTTCCACGTTGAGTTCAATCAGGCGCCGCTCTATTTGCTGTGCATCGCTCATGTGTTGCGTTCCAGGCAGTGTTGGTAACAGTGTTGGGAAACCGGCGCGCGCAGCGTACGCAGGCAGCCATGGTGCATAGTTTAACCTGCCGCGCGCGTTAGGGCACGCCATTTCCGGCATGCCCCCTGCGCGGCCGTCTTATTTGGCCGGCGGCACGGGCACTGGAACAGGGACAGCAGCGGCCGGCGTGCCGGCAGCCTCCGCGGCCGCCTTGGCAGCCTTGGCCTGCGCTTCGGCCTGGCGCTCGGCCAGGCGTTGCGCCACTCTTTGCTGGCGTGCCACGGCGTCAGCCTGTTTTTTCGCATACGCCGCTTCGCGGGCCGCGCGGCGCGGCGCGTCGGCGGCATCGGCGGCAGCCTGTTTCGCCACCTTCGCCGCTTGCGCAGCTTCGCGCTCGGCAACGCTCTTGCCTTCCGGCTTGGGCGGCGCCGGCTCGGGCGTGACCACTTTCACGGGCTTGGGCGGAGCCGCGGCCCGCTGCTCGGCGTCCAGGCGCGCATCTTCCTGGGTCCGGGCCAGGTCGATATCGCGCAGGCGCACGGATTCGGCGCGCTTGAAGTAATTCGCTTCCGCTTCGACGGCGCGCAGGCGCACGAGGATCAGGCGGCGCTTTTCCTTGGCCTTGTCGAGGCAATTGTTCACGAAGAACTTGTCGTAGCACTCCAGTTCGCGCGCGGCGAACTCGTTTTCCGCAGCCTCGCGCTCGCTGGCGACCTGCTTCAGCTTGGCGTCCGCTTCGTCCACCGACAAGGTGGCGGGCACCTGCGGTACACCGACCTCATCCAACGCGGACCGCCCTGGTGCGCGCAGCCGGACAATGCCAGGACCAGGCCCAGCGCCGCACCCAGCTTGTATAGTGTATTTGCCATCATCTTCATTATCCCTGCCTCAAACGATCGCGTCGGCCGCGCCGCGCTGTTCTTTTTCCATGTATTCGCGCGATTGCATCTCGATGATACGCGAAACGGTGCGGTGAAACTCGTTGGCCAGCGTGCCGTTCGTGTACAGCTGCTCGGGCGCCACTTCGGCCGACATGATCAGCTTGACTTTCTGATCATAAAACACGTCGATCAGCCAGGTAAAGCGGCGCGCCTCGGACGACTGCGCCGCCGACATGGCCGGTATCCCCGACAATATCACCGTATGGAAGCGGCTGGCGATTTCCAGGTAATCATTTTGCGAACGGGGGCCGCCGCACAGGGTGGCGAAATCGAACCAGATGATGCCGCCGGCGCGGCGCAGGCAATGGATTTCGCGGCTCTCGATGCGGATGCGCGCATCTTCGTCGGCCGTCTCGGCGATGCGCGTGTAGGCGTCGCGCAGGGAGCGGTCCGTGTCCGCACCGAGCGGGGTATAGTAACTTTCCACCTGTTCCAGGGCGCGGCCGCGGTAATCGACGCCGGCGTCGACGTTCATCACGTCGAGCTTGTCCTTCAGCAGCGCGATGGTCGGCAGCATGCGGTCGCGGTGCAGGCCGTCCGGATACAGCAGGTCGGGGTCGTAATTCGAGGTCATGATGAAGGACACGCCATTGGCGAACAGGGCCGACAGCAGGTTGTACAGGATCATCGCGTCGGCGATGTCGGAGACGTGGAATTCATCGAAACAGATGAGGCGGTATTTCTTGGCGATGCGCTTGGCCACCTCGTCGAGCGGGTCGGCCACGCCTTTCAATTCGTCGAGCTGCTGGTGCACGCCGCGCATGAATTCGTGGAAGTGCAATCGCGTCTTGCGCACCAGGGGCACGACCGAATAAAAGCTGTCCATCAGGAACGATTTGCCGCGCCCTACCCCACCCCACATGTACACGCCTTTCGGCACGGCGGGACGGTTGATCAGGCGCTTGAAGGTGCTCGAACGCTGGCCCTTGTAAGCCACCCACTCGTCATAGCACAGCTGCAGGCGGTCGACCGCGCGCCGCTGGGCGGCGTCGGCCTTGAAATCACGCTTCTGCAGCGCGTGCTGGTAAAACTCTTCTACGTTCATGGGATTCGCTTTAACGCACAAGGGCGCCGGCGGAAAAAATCCGCGAGCGCCCCTGCTGGACTAACTACAATTAAAAGTTCAACGTACGCTTGTCAACCGCCAGTGCCGCTTCCTTGGTCGCTTCCGACAGGGATGGGTGAGCGTGGCAGATGCGCGCGATGTCTTCGGCCGAGGCCTTGAATTCCATCGCCACGACGGCTTCGGAAATCAGTTCGGAGGCCATCGGGCCGACGATGTGCACGCCGAGGATTTCATCGGTGGTCGCATCGGCCAGGAATTTCACCATGCCCGAGGTGTCGCCCAGCGCGCGCGCACGGCCGTTGGCCATGAACGGGAAGGTACCGGCCTTGTAGGCGATGCCTTCGGCCTTCAGGGTTTGCTCGGTCTTGCCGACCCACGCGATTTCCGGCGAGGTGTAGATCACCCAAGGAATCGTGTTGAAGTTGGTGTGACCGTGCTGGCCGGCGATACGCTCGGCCACGGCAACGCCTTCTTCTTCGGCCTTGTGCGCCAGCATCGGGCCGCGCACGACGTCGCCCACTGCCCAGACGTTCGGCAGGTTGGTCTTGCAGTCGCCGTCGACGGCGATGAAGCCGCGTTCGTCCAGCTGCAGGCCGACCTTGTCGGCACCCAGGCCATTCGTGTTCGGCGTGCGGCCGATCGAGATGATCAGCTTGTCGAACACGGCTTTTTGCGCTTCGCCCTTGGCGTCCACGAATTCCACGGTGACGTCTTTCTTGCCTGGCGTGATCGCACCGATCTTGCAACCGAGGTTGATCTTCAAGCCTTGCTTGGTGAACAGCTTCGACGCTTCCTTGGCGATCTGCTCGTCGACGGCGCCCAGGAAGACCGGCAGGCCTTCCAGCACGGTGACGTCGGAACCCAGGCGGCGCCAGACGCTGCCCATTTCCAGGCCGATCACGCCGGCACCGATGACGCCCAGCTTGGCGGGTACGGCGTCGATGGCCAGTGCGCCCGTGTTCGACAGGATCAGTTTCTCGTCGAAAGGTGCGCCCGGCAGTTCGCGCGCGTTCGAACCCGTGGCGATGACCACGTGCTTGGCGCTCAGGGTTTCGTTGGCTTCGCCCGTCACGCTGATGTCATACGTGCCAGCGGCGGCGGCAGCGAAAGCGGCGCGGCCGTGGAAGAAGGCGATCTTGTTCTTCTTGAACAGGTACAGGATGCCGTCGTTGTTTTGCTTGACGACGGTGTCCTTGCGCTTGAGCATCTGGCCCAGGTTCAGCTTCAGGCCGGCGACGTCGATGCCGTGCTCGGCGAAGCTGTGGCCCGCGTGTTCGAAATGCTCGGACGATTGCAGCAGCGCTTTCGACGGGATGCAGCCGACGTTGGTGCAGGTTCCGCCAGGCGCGGCGCCGCCCTTGGCGTTCGACCACTCGTCGACGCAAGCGACGGAAAAGCCCAGCTGCGCTGCGCGGATGGCGGCGATGTAGCCGCCAGGGCCCGCACCGATGACAACTACGTCAAATTGTTTAGTACTCATGTTTTGTTATTCCAATCTCTTCGTCTGGTACGAAAATCCACAATAGAAGGTAAATCACCACGCCGAAGCCGAAGGTCAATGTAAACAGGACGAAGACGAGGCGCCAGATCCACGCTTCCATGCCGGAAGCGCGGCCCAGGCCGCCGCACACGCCACCGAACCAGCGGTCGTTGCGCGAACGGCGCAGGCGGTTGAATTCCTGCACCAGGTCGTTCGCCGGGCCGGAGCCGGCAGCGGCGCCGGACGCATTGTCCGGCTTGTCCAGGTTGATATTGCTCAAGAGCTTGGCTTTCGCTTGCGCGAATTCCGCGTCGCTCAGCTCAGGGCGCCCGCCAGGTGCAACTCGTGCAGACGCTTGATTTCTTCAGAGACGTTCATGGGAATCCTCTTTCATTGAGATCAGCCAGCTGCGTCTTCTGGCAAGGGGTATCAGCTACATTGCCCCGGCGGCTACGCCGGGGGACTACAGTGCTTACAGGTCCAGCAGCAGGCGTGCAGGATCTTCCAGCGCTTCTTTCATCGCCACCAGGCCCAGGACGGCTTCGCGGCCGTCGATGATGCGGTGGTCGTAGGACATGGCCAGGTAGTTCATCGGACGCACCACGATCTGGCCGTTTTCGACGACGGCGCGGTCCTTGGTCGCATGCACGCCCAGGATGGCCGATTGCGGCGGGTTGATGATCGGGGTCGACAGCATGGAGCCGAAGGTACCGCCGTTCGAGATCGAGAACGTACCGCCCGTCAGGTCGTCCAGGGTCAGCTTGCCTTCCTTGGCTTTCGCGCCGAATTCACCGATTTTTTTCTCGATGTCGGCGATCGACAGCTGGTCCGCGTTGCGGATGATAGGCACGACCAGGCCGCGCGGCGAACCGACGGCGATACCGATGTCGAAGTAGCCGTGGTAGACGATATCGTTGCCGTCAACGGAGGCATTGATGATCGGGTACTTTTTCAGGGCGGCGACGGCGGCCTTGACGAAGAAGGACATGAAGCCCAGCTTGACGCCGTGCTCTTTCTCGAACTTGTCCTTGTACTTGTTGCGCAGGTCGATGACCGGCTGCATGTTCACTTCGTTGAACGTGGTCAGGATGGCGTTCGTCGATTGCGATTGCAGCAGGCGCTCGGCGATACGTGCGCGCAGGCGGCTCATCGGCACGCGCTCTTCAGGGCGGTCGCCCAGGCTGGCGGCCGACGGCGTGGCAACTTGCTGCAGCGCTGGCTTGGCAGCGGCTGGCGCCAGTGGCGCGACAGCTGGCTTGGCGGAGGCGGCCAGGGCGTCGCCCTTGGTCACGCGGCCGTCTTTGCCCGAACCGGCGACGTCGCCAGCGGACAGGCCTTTTTCGGACAGGATCTTGGCGGCGGCAGGCATGGCGACATCGCCTTTGGTCGCAGCGGCTGGCGCGGACGCGGTAGCGGCGTCTTGTGCGGCGGCAGCCAGGGCTGGCGCAGGCACGGCGGACACCTCCATCGGGCTGACCTTGGCCGAGCCGTCGGTGTCGATGATGGCGATGACTTCGCCGGCGACGACGGTGGCGCCGTCAGCCTTGATGATTTGAACGATCACGCCGGCGGCGGGCGCCGGCAGTTCCAGCACTACTTTGTCGGTTTCGATATCGATCATGTTTTCGTCGCGCGCAACTGCTTCGCCGACTTTCTTGTGCCATGCCAGCAGGGTCGCTTCCGCAACCGATTCCGACAACTGGGGAACTTTGACTTCGATTTGTGCCATGTAAAACTCCGTTTATTTTGTTATTGCGGCGCCGCCCCTGCGTAGCAAGGACGGCGCTCCGTCATCATCTTGATCAGGCGCAATGCGCATCGCACGGCGCCCGTTATCCTTACTTGGTCAGGATAAAACCCTTCAGCTTCGAGAATGCCGTTTCCAGCAGGTCTTTTTGCTGGGCGTAGTGCTTGTCATAGTAACCGACAGCAGGCGACGCCGAAGCAGGACGGCCGGCGTAGGCCAGACGCTGACCCGATTCCAGGCCTTCGAAGATGTTGTGCTGGATCTGGAACCAGGCACCCTGGTTTTGCGGCTCGTCCTGTGCCCAGACGACTTCGACCAGGTTCGGGAACTTCTTCAGTTCAGCAGCGAACGACTTGTGCGGGAACGGATACAGCTGTTCCAGGCGCACGATGGCCGTATCGGTCTGGCCGCGGGTCTTGCGTGCGTTGACCAGGTCGTAGTAGACCTTGCCCGAGCAGGCGACCACGCGCTTGACTTTCTTGGCGTCGATTTTGTCGTCGACTTCGCCGATGACGGTCTGGAAACCGCCCTTGGCCAGGTCGGTCAGCGGCGAACCGGCATCCTTGTTGCGCAGCAGCGACTTCGGCGTCAGGATGACCAGCGGCTTGCGGAACTGGCGCACCATCTGGCGGCGCAGCAAATGGAAGATCTGCGAAGCCGTCGTCGGCTGCACCACTTGCATGTTGTTGTCTGCGCACAGCTGCAGGAAACGCTCGGGACGCGCGGACGAGTGCTCAGGACCCTGGCCTTCGTAACCGTGCGGCAGCATCATGACCAGGCCCGAAGCGCGGCCCCACTTCACTTCGCCGGAGCTGATGAATTGGTCGATCACCACTTGCGCGCCGTTGGCGAAGTCGCCGAACTGGGCTTCCCAGATCGTCAGCGTGTTCGGTTCAGCGGTCGAGTAGCCGTATTCGAAGGCCAGTACGGCTTCTTCGGACAGCACCGAGTCGATGACGGTGAACGGCGCCTGGTTTTCCGACACGTTTTGCAGCGGAATGTAGGTACCGGCATCCCAGCGCTCGCGGTTCTGGTCATGCAGCACGGCGTGGCGGTGCACGAAGGGTGCCGCGGCCAGCATCCTGGCCCGTCAGGCGGATGGCGTAGCCGGACGATACCAGCGAAGCGTAGGCCAGATGTTCGCCCATGCCCCAGTCCAGGTTCATTTCGCCGCGGCCCATGGTGGCGCGGTCGCCCAGGACTTTCTCGACCAGCGAGTGGACCTTGAACTGCTCCGGCACGGTGGTGATGCGCGCGGCCAGGCGTTTCAGTTCCGTCATCGGCACGGCCGTGTCGGCCGAGTCGGTCCATTTCTTGTTCAGGAACGGCAGCCAGTCGACGGCGTACTTGTTCTTGAAGTTCGAGATGACCGGATCGACGGTGTGCTTGCCGGCGTCCATGGCGTCGCGGAAGGCGGCCACCATTTTGTCGCCGCCATCAGCAGGGATCACGCCTTGCGCAACCAGCTTGTCCGCGTACAGCTTGCGGGTGCCTGGATGCTGGCCGATGCGCTTGTACATCAGCGGCTGCGTCAGCGCTGGCGTATCCTGCTCGTTGTGGCCCAGCTTGCGGTAGCAGATGATGTCGAGGACGATGTCCTTCTTGAATTCCATGCGGTAGTCGAGCGCGATCTGCGTCGCCAGCACCACGGCTTCCGGATCATCGGCGTTGATGTGCAGGACCGGTGCCTCGATCATCTTGACGACGTCCGAGCAGTACAGGGTCGAGCGCGAGTCGCGCGGGTCCGAGGTGGTGAAACCGATCTGGTTGTTGATCACGATATGCACCGTGCCGCCCGTGCCGTAGCCGCGGGTCTGCGCCAGGTTCAGGGTTTCCATGACCACGCCCTGGCCGGCGAAAGCGGCATCGCCGTGCACCAGGATAGGCAGCACTTGCGCGCCGTGCACGTCGCCGCGGCGATCCATGCGGGCCTTGACGGAACCTTCGACCACAGGGTTGACGATTTCCAGGTGCGACGGGTTGAACGCCAGCGACAGGTGGACCGGGCCGCCCGCGGTGGAGATGTCCGACGAGAAGCCTTGATGGTACTTCACGTCGCCGGCAGGCAGGTCGTCGCCATGCTTGCCTTCGAATTCTTCGAACAGTTCCTGCGGCGCCTTGCCCAGGGTGTTCACCAGTACGTTCAGACGGCCGCGGTGGGCCATGCCGATGACGATTTCCTGCACGCCTTTTTCGCCGGCGCGCTGGATGGTTTCATCCATCGAGGCGATGAACGTTTCGCCGCCTTCCAGGGAGAAGCGCTTCTGGCCCACGTAGCGGGTATGCAGATAGCGTTCCAGGCCTTCAGCCGCGGTCAGGCGGTCGAGGATGTGGATTTTTTTCTCTGGGGTGAAATTCGGGGTGGAGCGGATCGATTCCAGTTTCTCTTGCAGCCAGCGCTTTTCGGCCGGGTCGGAGATGTACATGAATTCGGCGCCGATCGAACGCGTGTAGGTATCGCGCAGATAGTTCAGCAGATCGCGCAGGGTGGCGGTCTCGGGGCCAAAATAGGTATTGCTGATGTTGAACACGGTGTCCATGTCCGCGTCGGTGAAACCGTAGAAGCTCGGCTCCAGTTCCGGGATCATCGGACGTTCCTGGCGTTGCAGCGGGTCCAGATTGGCCCAATGCGAACCGAGGTAGCGGTAAGCGGCGATCAGTTGCGTGGCGGCGACGCGCTTGCGGCCCATTTCAGCATCGAAGGAAGCGGTCACTGTGCGGATCGGACCTGCTTTTGCGCGCTCGGCGAACGAGGCGACGACGGAGGCATGCGCCACGTCAGGCTTGTTGGTGCCGTCGACGGCAGGCACGTGCTGCATGGCGTCGAAGTAGGAACGCCAGTTATCGGGTACCGAGCCTGGATTGTTCAGATACGCCTCGTACAGGTCTTCCACGTACGGAGCATTCCCACCGAACAGGTAGGAGTTGGTCGTTAATTGCTGCATATATTGCTCACCTTTCTTCGCGCTTCGCGAGGAATTAGCGGGTTAATCTAACCTTCCGCGACACGGCCTGACCGGTTAGCGGATTGCACATCAAGTTGTGGGGAAGGGCTTTTTTATTGCACCAGCATTCTGCATACCGTCATTTAGAATAGCACGCGGTATTGTAACGCAACAACTGCAAGTTGAATTTTATTTGGCAAGCAAATGTAAGCTGTGTTGTTGATTTTCCCGGGCTTGCAAGCCTGTCACTGTTATGCTTACAACACATCGGCGGCCCTGCCGGCGTGCCGCCTGCGACCAACTGGTCTGCCTGGCAACGGCGGCGCGATGGCTGCCAGCCAATCGGCATCGCCGGCAAACCACTCCACCAGGAAGTCGAGCATGGTGCGCAGCAGCGGCGACATATGCTGGCGCGAGGTATAGACACCGTAGATGCCCATGTCCTGCGGCTGGTAGGCGGGCAGCAGTTCCACCAGCTGGCCGCTGGCGATCAGCGGCGCGGCCGAATAGCGCGGCTGCATGGCGATGCCCGCCCCCGCCACCGTGGCCACCAGCAGCACCAGCGACTCATTCGCCGACAGGCGGCCGCTGACGGGCACAGTGAGCGCTTCCCCATGGTGAGTGAACTGCCACAGGCTCTTGCCGAAATACGTGTACGTCAGGCAGTTGTGCAGGGCCAGGTCTTCCGCCCGGCGCGGCGTGCCGTGCGCGGCCAGATACGATGGTGCGGCGCACACCACCGAGGCGCAACTGGCCAGCTGGCGCGCGATCAGGTTCGGTTCGAGCGCGTTCGTGATGCGGATCGCCAGGTCGATGCGCTGCTCCACCAGATTGACGGCGCGGTTCTCCATCTGCAGGTCGACGGCGGCGCGCGGGTAGCGCCGCAGGTAAGCGGTCACTGCGCCAGCGAGCGCCGTCTGCGCCAGCGATTGCGAACAGGTGATGCGCAGCAAGCCGTGCGGCGTGTCAAGACCCTCGGGCGACGTGACGGCCATGGCGCCGGCCACTTCCAGCATCTGCCGGCAGCGCGCCAGCGTCGCGTCGCCCGCATCCGTCAGACTCAAACGCCGCGTGGTGCGGTGCAACAGGCGCGCCCCCGCCCACTGCTCCATCTCGGCCAGGTAGCGCGTCACCATGGCGCGCGACATGTCGAGCGCCTCGCTGGCGGCCACCATGCTGCCCCGCTCGGCGATGGCGACGAATACTTGTGCGGCGGTGATACGGTCCATCTGCAACCCTCCCTTGATTCATCCGATCCATGCAACTAAGTATTGCAATCTACCCTATTTGTCGCGCCTGGTCGAAAGGATAATATGCGACAAGAGTATCTAATATCGAAAGAATAATATGCTTCCATGCGCCGCCCGCCTCTCCCGCACCCTGGAAACCTTCCGCCTCGATGTGCTGGGCCGCGCACCGTCCACTTCGTTGCTGCTGAGCGGCGCGGCCGATGCCATCCTCGTCAATGCCCAGTTCCTGCGCGACGATGCGGCGCAGTTAGCGCACACCATCGCCGCCAGCGGCAAGCGCCTGACCACCATCTATATCAGCGCGGCCGAGCCGCAAGCGTATTTCGGCCTGGGCGTGCTGCGGCAAGCCTTTCCGCAAGCCCGCATCCTCGCCAGCAGCGGCGCGACGGTCGAGGCGATCCGTCGCCAGGCCGGCGCCAGGGTTGCCCACTGGGGCGGCATCCTCAAGCACAATGCGCCGCGCTGCATCGTCCTGCCGCACATTCACGATGGCGCCAGCCTGCAACTCGAAGGCGGCAGCGTTTGCCTGCAGTCGCTGCTGGCGGCGCTCGACTGAGTCATGCCTCTTCCGCGCGCATAAAAAAACGGGCCGAAGCCCGTTTTTTGTTTGCTCAATACCGCTCTGGATTAACGCTTGTCCAGTGGCAGTACTTCACGCGTGGTCGAACCGACGAACAGCTGGCGCGGACGGCCGATTTTTTGCTCTGGGTCGGCGATCATTTCGTTCCACTGGGCGATCCAGCCGATCGTACGGGCCATAGCGAAGATACCGGTGAACAGCGACACAGGGATGCCCAGCGCCGATTGCACGATGCCCGAATAGAAGTCGACGTTCGGGTACAGTTTGCGCGACACGAAGTACTCGTCGTTCAGTGCAATCTTTTCCAGTTCCATCGCCAGCTTGAACAGCGGATCGTCTTGCAGACCCAGTTCTTGCAGCACTTCGTAGCAGGTTTCACGCATCAGCTTGGGCGCGTGGGTCGAAGTTCTTGTACACGCGGTGGCCAAAGCCCATCAGCTTGACGCCCGAGTTCTTGTCCTTGACTTGCGCGATGAAGGCAGGGATGTTCTCGACGGTGCCGATTTCCTTCAGCATGTTGAGTGCCGCTTCGTTGGCGCCGCCGTGGGCAGGACCCCACAGGCAGGCGATACCGGCAGCGATACAGGCGAACGGGTTGGCGCCCGACGAACCGGCCAGACGGACGGTCGAAGTCGATGCGTTCTGCTCGTGGTCCGCGTGCAGGATCAGGATGCGGTCCAGGGCGCGCACCAGCACGTCGTTGACCTTGTACTCTTCGCACGGGTTGGCGAACATCATGTGCATGAAGTTGGCGCTGTACGACAGGTCGTTGCGCGGGTACACGAACGGCTGGCCGACCGAGTACTTGTAGGTCATGGCGACCAGGGTTGGCATCTTCGCGATCAGGCGGATGGCCGACACTTCGCGGTGACGCGGGTCGTTGATGTCCAGCGAGTCATGGTAGAACGATGCCAGCGCGCCGACGGTGCCCACCAGGACCGACATCGGATGCGCGTCGCGGCGGAAGCCACGGAAGAAGAATTGCATCTGTTCGTGCACCATCGTGTGCTTGGTGACGGTGTCGACGAACTTGGCTTTCTGCGCCGCGTTCGGCAGTTCGCCGTTCAGCAGCAGGTAGCACGATTCCATGAAGTCGGCGTTGACGGCCAACTGTTCGATCGGGTAACCACGGTACAGCAGCTCGCCCTTGTCGCCGTCGATGTAGGTGATCGACGAGTTGCAGGCGGCCGTCGACATAAAGCCTGGGTCGTAGGTGAACTTGCCGCTACCGGCGTACAGTTTGCGGATGTCGATGACGTCCGGGCCAACCGTGCCTTTGTAGATTGGAAATTCAAGCGATGGGCTGCCATCGGAGAACGACAGGGTAGCTTTTGTGTCAGAGATATTCATGGGCTCTTCCTTCTCGGGAGTGAGTCGAAATTAAAATCAAAAATTCTGGCTGCAATTCGCACCGCATTCGGCAGTGCTACAGCGCGCCACTCGCACCGTTTGCAATATATCGCCCAGGCGTCTAGGCAATGCGCAGTCGTTGCAGCAGTGCGCGCACATGCGGCAGATCGACTTCGCCTTCCGGCTCTTTACGGGCCAGTACCAGATCCATTAACGCATTGTCCGACAAATCCAGCAAACGCGTCAGCGCGTCAACTTCTTCATCGGTCAATTCGGTTTCATACGCATCGAGAAAACGGGTCAGGATAATGTCGTTTTCCAGCAGGCCACGGCGTGAACGCCAGCGCAGGCGGGCGCGGTTGGCCGGGTCGGCCTGATGCGAGGACAAAATTGATTCTGTCATTTGGTTTACCACTTTACGTGTGCCTTGCGGCACGGTGCTGCTTTGCAGGCGCCGCCTGCAGGCAAGAGAGGATACCCTCTTCCCACAAACGGCGCCCGGCGGACGCGATCACGAGGATCAGATCGCGCGGCGGACCATCAATTCCTTGATCTTGCCGATCGCCTTGTTCGGGTTCAACCCTTTCGGGCAGACATCGACGCAGTTCATGATCGAATGGCAGCGGAACAGGCGGTACGGGTCTTCCAGGTTGTCCAGACGCGCGCCCGTGGCTTCGTCGCGCGAATCGGCGATGAAGCGGTAGGCTTGCAGCAGGCCGGCCGGGCCGACGAACTTGTCCGGATTCCACCAGAACGACGGGCACGACGTGGAGCAGCATGCGCACAGGATGCACTCGTACAGGCCATCGAGTTCTTCGCGCTGTTCCGGCGACTGCAGGCGTTCTTTTTCAGGCGGGATCGAATCGTTGATCAGGAAAGGCTTGATCGAATCGTACTGCTTGAAAAATTGCGTCATGTCGACGATCAGGTCGCGGATGACCGGCAAGCCTGGCAACGGACGCAGCACGATAGGCTCCGACAGTTCGTTCAGATTGGTGGTGCATGCCAGGCCGTTCTTGCCGTTGATGTTCATCGCGTCCGAACCGCACACGCCTTCGCGGCACGAGCGGCGCAGGGCCAGCGAGTCATCGACGTCCGCCTTGATGCGCTGCAATGCATCGAGCAGCATCTTGTCGGTGTCTTTCAGTTCGACCGTCAGGTCTTGCATGTACGGCTTGGCATCCTGGTCAGGATCGTAGCGGTAGATTTTGAATTTAAGAGTGCGTGCCATGGTATAGCCTTAGAAAGTACGTGGTTTCGGTTTGAAGGTATCAACCGTCAGCGGCTTGGTCACGACTGGCTTGTATTCCAGTCGGTTGCCTTCCGAATACCACAGAGTGTGCTTCATCCAGTTGTCGTCGTCACGTTGCGGATGGTCGTCCTGGGCGTGGGCGCCGCGCGATTCCTTGCGCGCTGCCGCCGAAACGATGGTCGCTTTCGCCGTTTCGATCAGGTTGTCCAGCTCCAGCGCTTCCACGCGGGCCGTGTTGAAGACCATCGATTTATCCTTGAAGGAAACGTGCTTGCGGCGCTCGTCGAGCTTCATGATTTCTTCGACGCCCTTGTTCAGCATCTCGTCGGTACGGAACACGCCGCAGTACTTCTGCATCGTTGCGCGGATGTCGTTGGCCACGCCCTGCACGGTTTCCGTGCCGGTCGAGCTTTCCAGGCGCTGCAGACGGCCCATGGCGAAATCGGCAGCATCGGCTGGCAAAGGCTTGTTTTCCTTGGCTTTCAGGCCGCTGTTGACGATGTGGTTACCGGCCGCACGGCCGAAGACCACCAGGTCGAGCAGCGAGTTCGTACCCAGGCGGTTGGCGCCGTGCACGGAAACGCAGGCGCATTCGCCGATCGCGTACAGGCCGTTGACGACCTTCGCCGAATTGTCCGGACCGGTCGGGGTGACAACCTGGCCGTGGATGTTCGTCGGAATGCCCGCCCATCTGGTAGTGAATCGTCGGCACGACAGGAATCGGTTCCTTGGTGGCGTCGACGTTGGCGAACTTGTGGCCGATTTCCAGAATCGACGGCAGGCGCTTGGCGATGGTGTCGGCGCCGATATGGCGCAGATCCAGCATCACGTGGTCCTTGTTCGGACCGCAGCCGCGGCCTTCCTTGATTTCCTGGTCCATCGAACGCGAGACGAAGTCGCGCGGCGCCAGATCCTTCAGGGTCGGCGCATAGCGCTCCATGAAGCGTTCGCCTTCGCTATTGATCAGGATGCCGCCTTCGCCGCGCACGCCTTCGGTGATCAATACGCCCGCGCCGGCCACGCCGGTCGGGTGGAATTGCCAGAATTCCATGTCCTGCAGCGGCAGGCCGGCGCGTGCCGCCATGCCCATGCCGTCGCCGGTATTAATGAACGCATTCGTCGACGCGGCGAAGATGCGGCCTGCGCCGCCCGTTGCCATGACCGTCGTTTTTGCTTCCAGGATCATGCATTCGCCGGTTTCCATTTCCAGTGCGACGACACCGATCACGTCGCCTTCGGCGTCACGGATCAGGTCGAGTGCCATCCATTCGACGAAGAAGTGCGTACGGGCGCGCACGTTGCGCTGGTACAAGGTGTGCAACAGGGCGTGACCGGTACGGTCGGCTGCCGCGCAGGCGCGCTGCACCGGCTTTTCGCCGAAGTGGGCCGTGTGGCCGCCGAATGGACGCTGATAGATGGTGCCGTCAGGATTGCGGTCGAACGGCATGCCGAAGTGCTCCAGCTCGTACACGACTTTCGGTGCTTCGCGGCACATGAATTCGATGGCATCCTGGTCGCCCAGATAGTCGCCGCCCTTGACGGTGTCGAACATGTGCCAGAACCAGTTGTCTTCGGCCATGTTGCCGAGCGACGCGCCGATACCGCCCTGCGCCGCCACGGTGTGCGAGCGGGTCGGGAAAACTTTCGACAAAACAGCGACGTTCAGGCCGGCTTCAGCCAGCTGCAACGACGCGCGCATGCCGGAACCGCCGGCGCCAACGATGACCGCGTCAAAGCGGCGGGTAGGGATTGCAGATTTATATGCTGCCACGATTACACACTCCAGAGTATCTGTACCGTCCAGCCGGCACAAGCGATCAACCACAGCATGGTGGCAATTTGCAGGGTCAGACGGAGGCCAGCGCTTTTCACGTAGTCCATCCAGATGTCGCGTACGCCGACCCATGCGTGGTAGAACAGGGCGACGAAGGTCACCAGACTGAACAATTTAAACCACTGCTGTGCGAACAGACCAGCCCAGCCTTCATAGCTGAAGTTGCTGCCAGTCAAGAAAGAAATAAGCAGGATGGCAACATATGCCACCATGACGATGGCGGTGACGCGTTGCGCCAGCCAGTCGCGCAAGCCGTAATGGGCACCGACGACGAGGCGTTTCGGTCCGATATTATTGTCTGCCATGTTTAAAATACTCCAAACAGTTTCAAAGCGACCAGAGCCGTCAACACCAGGCTCACGACCAGCACGGACGACGCGGTCTTGCGTGCCGAATCTTTCTCGATGGCAACGTGCACATCCATGAACAGGTGACGGATACCGGCGCAGAAGTGGTGCAGGAAAGCCCAGACCAGGCCCAGGGTGATCAGCTTGACGAACCAGTGCGAGGCGATGCCCTGGAAGTAGGCGTAGGACATTTCGGAACGCAGGCTCAGTTCCAGCATGTACAGGATGCACGGCAGCAAGGCGAAAATGATGAAACCGCTGATGCGATGCAGGATCGAGACGATGGCGCCGACAGCCATGCGGTAGTTCGACAATTCGGTAACATGAATGTTACGGAATTGCGGCCGTTCTTTTTTTGGTACTTCTCTTACGGCTTCAGACATAACAAAAACCTCCCCTTTGAATTTCAACTAAATATTGAAGCCGCGATTTTCGCCGATTTTCGCAACCCATACCAATATCTATTGTTACATATAACCAAAATGGTTTTTTACTACAAAATACCGCGCTACTTTCCGTAGTTCACGTAATTTAATTACAGAATCGCCGGCAAAGCACGGCCCGCCGGGGCCGGCCATGCTTTAGCTGCGCTTTCCGTTGTCTCCGTTGCCCGCCTTGCGACAGGCATCTTGCAAGCGATGCACTTCAGCCTTGCCGCTTCTCCGGATGCCCGCAGGCATCCCGCTGCTTCAGCTGAGTTCATTCTGATAATGGTGGCGACTGGTCAGGTACAGGCCCCGGCGCAGTTCGACCGGCTTGTCGCCGTAGGTAAACGACACGCGCTCGGAACTGAGCAAAGGCGTGCCGAGGTCGATATTTAACAATTGCGCGGCGCCCGCGTCGGCGCACACGGCGCGGATCTGCTCGGACGCACGGATCATGCGCGTGCCAAATTCCGTTTCGAACAGGCCGTACATGGGGCCCTTGTATTCCACCAGGCGCTCGGCCGTCAGCCCCTTGAAGATCAGGCCGGGCAGCCACAGCTCTTCGACGATGGTCGGCACGCCGTCGAAATACTGCACGCGCTTGATGAAGATCACGGCGTCACCGGACTTCAGATCCATGAGGCGCGCCACGTCGGCCGGCGCGCGCACGCGCTTGACTTCGATAAACTTGCTTTCGGGATAATGCGGCACGCCTTCGTCCGGCACCAGGCGCAGGAAGCGGAAATGCGCGCGCGCCTCATGGTGGGTGGAAACGAAGGTGCCCTTGCCCTGGCGGCGCATGACGAGGTTCTCGGCTGCCAGTTCATCGATGGCCTTGCGCACCGTGCCCTGGCTGACCTTGAAGCGCCCTGCCAGCTCGACTTCGCTGGGAATGAGCTCGCCCGGCTTCCATTCGCCCGATTGCAGGCTCTGCGTAATGAGCGCCTTGATCTGCTGGTACAGGGGACTGAAGGTGGGCGATGCAGTGACTGCAGGCACGGCGGGCGCAGTGGTATTGCTGCTGGCCGTCACGGTGACTGGGGTACTGGCCGCGGCGGCGACGGGCGTGGCCGGGGTGCCCGCGCGGTCGGACTGACCGCCCCGCTTGCAGCAGTGGCATTGTTGGTCAGATTGGACGAGGCGGAATTCATAGTCCGACATTTCAACACAAATCACTGCCCGCGTCCAGTAAAACACTCGTAGTTATCTGTCTTATATAAGACATAAGATATGATTGACAGATACAGATCAGAGGCCTAAACTGCCTTCGATAAAACTTGTGAGCCAGCGTTTTATGTTGTCGGCCAGCCACTCTGGCCTCGTGCAGCACAAGCGTGACGGCGGCGTACACCAGCAATTCGGTGGCGCGGGCCGGTTTTGGTATCATTATAGTTTTTCCGGATAAGCGTAAGCCCAGCTTCAAGCCCGTTTTCTTTCCCATTTTTGGAGATTCATCATGGCTAAAACCCCAATGCGTGTTGCAGTGACCGGCGCCGCCGGCCAGATCGGCTACGCCCTGTTGTTCCGCATCGCCAATGGCGACATGCTCGGCAAAGACCAGCCTGTCATCTTGCAACTGCTTGAAATCCCGGACGAAAAAGCCCAGAAGGCGCTCAAGGGCGTGATGATGGAAATCGACGATTGCGCATTCCCGCTGCTGACGGAAATGACCGCCCACTCCGATCCGCTGACGGCATTCAAGGATGTCGACGTGGCCGTACTGGTTGGCGCGCGTCCACGCGGCCCAGGCATGGAACGCAAGGACCTGCTGGAAGCGAACGCGCAGATCTTCACGGTGCAAGGCAAGGCGCTCGACGCCGTCGCTTCGCGCAATGTCAAAGTGCTGGTGGTCGGCAACCCTGCCAATACCAACGCCTACATCGCCATGAAATCGGCACCATCGCTGCCGGCGAAAAACTTCACCGCCATGCTGCGCCTGGACCACAACCGCGCGCTGTCGCAAGTCGCTGCCAAGACCGGCACCGCCGTGAAAGACATCGAAAAGCTGACCGTCTGGGGCAACCACTCGCCAACCATGTACGCCGACTACCGCTTCGCCACCGTCAACGGCAAGGCTGTCAAGGACCTGATCAACGACCAGGAATGGAACGCCAACACCTTCCTGCCGACCGTCGGCAAGCGCGGCGCGGCCATCATCGAAGCGCGCGGCCTGTCGTCGGCAGCGTCGGCAGCGAACGCCGCCATCGACCACATCCATGACTGGATGCTGGGCACCAACGGCAAGTGGACCACCATGGGCGTGCCTTCGGATGGTTCGTACGGCATCCCTGAAGGCACCGTGTTCGGCTTCCCGGTCACCACCGACAACGGTGAGTACACCATCGTTCAAGGTCTGGAAATCGATGCATTCTCGCAAGAGCGCATCAACCTGACCCTGAAAGAACTGACCGAAGAGCGCGAAGGCGTGAAACACCTGCTGGCCTAAGTCCAGTTCTGGCGGCGTGGCGCAAACGTGCCGCCCGCCACGCAGGCCGCGCCGCGAAATTCGCGGCGCGTCTTGCGCGGCCCGACTGTTTATCAAGTAGTTTTTACCTGCAGAAATGCCTTAAGCATGCACCCTTCCGAGGTTTTATTCCAAGGCAAACGCCAGCCGCTGTTGCTCGCCGCTTGCGACCACTACGCCGGCTCCGAAAAGCTGATGCGTAAATCGATTGCTTTGCAACAAGAGCTTGGGCCCCTGTTCGACATCACGTTCGACTGCGAAGACGGCGCCAGCGCCGGCAATGAAGAGTCCCACGCCCACATGATCGCCGGCCTGCTGGCCAGCGACGACAACCAGTTCAACCGCATCGGCGTGCGCGTGCACGACGTCGACAGCCCGTTTTTCGCGCGCGACGTGGAAATCATCTGCGGCGCCGCATCGCGCCTGGCCTACATCGCCGTACCCAAGGTGGGCGGCGTGCAGGATGCCATGCTGGCCATCGACCTGATCAACCTGCACGCGCGCCGCGCCGGCCGCGACAACCTGCCCGTGCACATCCTGATCGAGACGCATGGCGCGCTGCGCGACGCCTATGCGATCGCCGCCCTGCCCCAGGTCGAATGCTTGTCGTTCGGCATCATGGATTTCGTCTCGGCCCACTACGGCGCCATTCCCGCCGCCGCCATGCGCACGCCAGGCCAGTTTACGCACCCGCTGGTGGTGCGCGCCAAGCTGGAAGTGGCCGCCGCCTGCCATGCGCACGGCAAGGTGCCGTCGCATAACGTGACGACCGACGTGCGCGATTCGGCCGTGGTGGCGAATGACGCCCAGCGCGCTACGGCCGAGTTCGGCTATACGCGCATGTGGAGCATCCACCCGGACCAGATCAAGCCCATCATCAAGGCCTTCACGCCGCGCCTGTCCGAAGTCAACGAGGCCAGCAACATCCTCAATGAAGCGCTGCGCGCCAACTGGGGACCGATTGCGCAAAATGGCCGCTTGCACGACCGCGCCAGCTACCGATATTATTGGACCGTTTTGCAACGCGCCAAACTGGCAGGCCTCGGCCTGCCCGAGGCGGCCGCTGCATTGCTTAACGCCCCCTCTTCCAGCACCACTGAAAACTGACAGGAATTACACGATGTCCCTCTCCAAATTAGCCATTGCCTGCAGCGTCGCGCTGGGCGCCATGACCCTCACGCTGGCGCCAGCCAGCTTCGCCGCCACGGACACCAAGGAAGCGGCAAACGCCAAGGCGGTCAAAGCCAAGGCCAAGCCGAAGGCCAAGGCCACCAAGGCCGCCGCCAAGGAAGCGCATCCGCTGGCCATGTCTGTGGTCGACAAGGAAGAATCCGACGAACCGGACACCGCTGGCTCGGCTTCCACCGATTTCAATTGTGAACTTGGTAATAAAATTACCATCTACACCAATGCGACCGATGACAAACACATCGCCCTGCGCTGGAAGAAGCGCCTGCACCGCCTGAGCCGCGTTGGCACCACCACCGGCGCCAACCGCTTCGAGAACCGTTTGTATGGTCTCGTCTGGATCGGCATCCCGGCCAAGGGCATGCTGCTCGATTCCAAGCAGGGCCGCCAGTTGGCCAATGAATGCAAGGATGCGGAGCAAGCCAAGCCGGCGGCAGTGGTGGAAGCCGCGCCATCGCTGGGCGTGCTGCCGGCGACCGGCGGCTGATGTGAGCAGCAAGGGCCTCTTCGGGGGCTCAGTCATGTTTTGTAATTTGAATAATCAATAAATAGACGATACCCAACAAGGAGAGGTCATGTCCCGCAACACTCTGAACACGCTCAAGGACTTTAATATTTCGGATAGCAAGAAGGGCAAGCTGTACTCCCTGCCTGCGCTGGAAAAAAGCCTGGGCATCAATGTCTCCCGCCTGCCAGTGTCGATTCGTATCGTGCTCGAATCGGTATTGCGCAACTGCGACGGCAAGAAAGTCACCGAAGAACACGTCAAGCAATTGGCGAGCTGGGGCCCGACCGCCGAGCGCACCGACGAGATCCCGTTCGTAGTGGCGCGCGTCGTGCTGCAAGATTTCACCGGCGTACCTTTGCTGGCCGACCTGGCCGCCATGCGCAACGTGGCCGCCAAGATGGGCATCAACGCCAAGAAGATCGAACCGCTGGTACCGGTCGACCTGGTGGTCGACCACTCGGTCACCATCGATCACTACCGCGAAAAGAAAGCGCTGGACCTGAACATGAAACTGGAATTCTCGCGTAACAACGAGCGCTACCAGTTCATGAAATGGGGCATGCAGGCATTCGACACCTTCGGCGTCGTGCCACCAGGCTTCGGCATCGTCCACCAGGTCAACCTGGAATACCTGGCGCGCGGCGTGCACCACGCTGGCAAGAAAGCCGGCGACGTGTACTACCCCGACACCCTGGTCGGCACCGACTCGCACACCACCATGATCAACGGCATCGGCGTGGTCGGCTGGGGCGTGGGCGGCATCGAGGCGGAAGCCGGCATGCTGGGTCAACCGGTCTACTTCCTGACGCCAGACGTCATCGGCGTGAACCTGTCGGGCGCGCTGCGCGAAGGCTGCACCGCCACCGACCTGGTCCTGACCATCACCGAATTGCTGCGCAAAGAAAAAGTCGTCGGCAAGTTCGTCGAATTCTTCGGCGAAGGCACTGAGTCCTTGACCCTGACGGACCGCGCGACAATCGCCAACATGGCACCGGAATACGGCGCGACCATGGGCTTCTTCCCTGTCGACGAAGCGACCATCGATTACTTCAAGGGCACCGGCCGCAGCAAGGCTGAAATCGCCGCATTCGAAGGCTACTTCAAGGCGCAAAACCTGTTCGGCGTGCCAAAAGCCGGCGACATCGACTACACCCGCGTGGTGGAACTGGACCTGGCATCGGTTGCTCCGTCGCTGGCCGGCCCGAAACGCCCGCAAGACCGTATCGAAATCGGCAACGTCAAGGCCAACTTCGCCGAGCTGTTCGCCAAGCCGACGACCGAAAACGGCTTCAACAAGAACCCGGCCGACCTGAACGCCGTGTACGAAACCACCAACAACGTCAAAGTGTCGAACGGCGACGTGCTGATCGCTGCGATCACCTCGTGCACCAACACCTCGAACCCGAGCGTGATGCTGGCTGCCCGGCCTGCTGGCCAAGAAAGCCGTGGAAGCCGGCCTGAAAGTTGCGCCGCACATCAAGACCTCGCTGGCCCCTGGCTCGCGCGTCGTGACCGAGTACCTGACCGCTGCCGGCCTGCTGCCGTACCTGGAAAAACTGGGCTTCGGCGTGACCGCCTACGGCTGCACCACCTGTATCGGCAATGCGGGCGACCTGACGCCTGAGCTGAACGCAGCCATTGCCACGCACGACATCGTCGCGTCGGCCGTACTGTCGGGCAACCGCAACTTCGAAGCACGTATCCACCCGAACATCCGCTCGAACTTCCTCGCTTCGCCACCGCTGGTCGTCGCCTACGCCATCGCCGGCAACATGACGCGCGACCTGATGACGGAACCAGTCGGCAAGGGCAAGGGCGGCAAGGACATCTACCTGGGCGACATCTGGCCGACCTCGGCTGAAGTGTCGGCCATGATGAAGTTCGCCATGAACGCCAAGGTGTTCAAGGACAACTACGCCGACGTCAAGGGCGCGCCAGGCAAGCTGTGGGAAAAAGTCACCACCGTCTCCGGCCAAGTCTACAACTGGCCGAAATCGACCTACATCGCGGAACCACCGTTCTTCGACAACTTCTCGATGACGCCAGCCGCAGTGGCCACCGGCATCGAAGGCGCGCGCGCACTGGGCGTGTTCGGCGATTCCATCACCACCGACCACATCTCGCCAGCCGGCTCGATCCAGGAAAACGGTCCTGCAGGCAAATGGCTGAAGGAAAACGGCGTCCTGAAAGCGGACTTCAACTCCTACGGCTCGCGTCGCGGCAACCATGAAATCATGATGCGCGGCACGTTCGCCAACGTGCGCATCAAGAACCGCATGATCCCTGCCAAGGCAGACGGTTCGGCGGTCGAAGGCGGCATCACGATCCACCAGCCTTCCGGCGAGCAAATGTCGATCTACGACGCAGCGATGAAATATGTTGCTGAAGGCACGCCAACCATGGTCTTCGGCGGCGAAGAGTACGGTACGGGCTCGTCGCGCGACTGGGCAGCCAAGGGCACCCAGCTGCTGGGCGTGAAGGCCGTGATCACCCGTTCGTTCGAGCGTATCCACCGCTCGAACCTGGTGGGCATGGGCGTGCTGCCGCTGCAATTCATCGGCGACGACAGCGTGCAGACGCTGGGCATCACCGGCAATGAAACCTTCGACCTGAAAGGCCTCGAAGGCGAAATCAAGCCACAGCAACTGGCTACCCTGGTGATCCACCGCGCCGACGGCAGCAGCCAGGAAGTCAAAGTCCTGCTGCGCATCGATACGCCGATCGAAGTCGATTACTACAAGCATGGCGGTATCCTGCCATTCGTGCTGCGTCAACTGCTGGCCGAGTAATCAGCCCAGCTGTGAGGTAAGATAAAAGCGCCGGTTCCGACCGGCGCTTTTTTTCGTCCGCAGCATCCGTTTTTCCTTGAAATTTCGACTATTGGCATGATCTAAGGACAGCTTACGTATTGCGTGCGGCTGAATCCTCTACAATACGGTTATAAGGGTTTATCATTGTTTGACTGATCCATTTTTTTCACTTTCCGAGACTCTTATCCCGCTATGCGTCGTCCTTCCAAAGATTCATCCCATAAACTGACTGCCGACAGCCAGCGCCTGGTCACCTTTGCCCAGGCGATCGTACAGGCAGCCAGCCGTCTCGAAGAGCGGTCCTGGGAACACAGCCTGGATACGCAGCTCCAGAAATTACTCAAAACCGGCCACCAGGACACCATCGACAACACCCTGGGCAGCCTGTTCAAGGAAGACTTGAACGCCTACGACGTGCTGATGGACTGCGTTGAAGCCGTCAGCGAATCGACCGTCATCACGCATGAAGACGTGCGCTACGACGCCCTGCTGGTCGCCGTGCCCATCCTCGCGTGGACGCGCTTTTCCATCGCTTCCGGCCCCATGGCCGGCGACGCGCACGGCGTGCTGTCGGCGCATTTCGCCGCCCACCTGCTGGCCGATGGCACGAAGATGGATGGCCATGGCGCCCACCCTGTACTCGATCGATCAGTTGCCGCGCAGCCACGTCGAAACCTACGCCAAGACGCAGAAGCTGGCGCAAGCCGCGCTGAAAGGCACGGCCGTCAAGCCCTCCAGCAAAGAGGCGGAAACGGCGCCTTTCCTGGCCGACACGCGCTACCTGCTGGTGGCCGTGGTGGCGCCAGCAGGCGCCCCGCTGTTCCGCTGGCAGACGCCGGCCAGCCAGCTCGACTTCATCGCCGAGCGCAGCGCCGCCCTGGAACAATGGCGCACGCAGGCGACGCCGACCATCGCCCGTCTGCTGCCCGGCTGCGGCCTGGAATTGCTGCTGCCGGAAGCGTATTACGTGGCCTGCCGCGAAGCGGACAAGCTGATCCGTCCCGTCTCCGTGCGTGCCGCCGTGCACTACCTGACGCACACGCTGGCCATCGAGCCGTCGGAATTGCGCGCCGTCATCGCCGGCTTCGGCGAGGAAGCGGCCGATGGCCAGGTGGACGAGTACCGCATCGCCTTCACCCTGCGCCAGGCGCCGGACGTCATCTACGGCATCGTCTGGCCCCTGTACGGCCAGGAAGACGAGGATGGCACGCCGATCGAAGGCCTGATCCAGGTCGGCATCGCCGCGCTGGACAAGCAAAAGACACCGGTCGATGAGATTATCGAGCATCTGAACGCTGCCGGCGTGACGCAGATCAAGCGCCACGCGGAACGTTTTGTCGGAGAGTATTGCGACGACTGCGGCGCACCGCTGTTTGCCGACCCGGTCGGCGAGCTGGCGCATGCGGAAATGCCGGAAGATACGCCGCAGGGCACGGAACACTTCCATTGATCTGATGACACGCTCTTCAAACCTACTGCGCAGCCCGCTCTCGGGTCGGCGTTACTCAACCCGATATCGGGCTTGCTCGCTACGGTTTGAAGAGGTGTCGATGCAATGGTTGAAAGGCAGACCGCAAGTCGGATTAGCCGGAACGGCGTAATCCGACAACAGCGTTGGCCCATAAAAAAGGCGGAACCCCGGTTCCACCTTTTTCATTTCAACGTCATTTAAAACACTATCACCACTGTGAAAACGGGTGGCGGATCAGGTTTGCGTTGTAGTAGCGCGCATCGCCCGACACTTCCGCGCCTATCCATTCCGGCTTCTCGAAGGGCTGGTCTTCCGACGCCAGTTCGATCTCGGCCACGAGCAAGCCCGCGTTGGCGCCGAGAAACTCGTCGACTTCCCACACCATGCCCGCGTGTTCGACGCGGTGGCGGTATTTTTCGATCAACGGCTGTTCGCACAGGCCATCGAGCAATTCGACGGCGTCGGCCAGCGGGATCGGATACTCCCACTCGCCGCGCGACGCGCCCACGTTGGCGCCCTTGATGGTCAGCATCGCCTGTTCGCCTTCGATGCGCACGCGCACCACGCGCTCGCGCGCCGACGACAGATAGCCCTGGCGCAGCAGTACCGCCTGGCCCAGGCCGCGCCAGGCGTCGCCGGCCAGCAGGAATTTACGCTCGATCTCGATTCCCATGAACAACGCCGATCAATCGAGCGACAGCAGGATAGGCTGCAGCATGGCCGCACCCAGGGCCGCGCTGCGCGCGCCGTTCCAGCCCACGGCCAGATCGGGCAAGTCGGCGTTTTCCTTGAACGGCATTTCCAGCGTCAAGGCCAGGCAGCCGAAGTGGTGGCCGATGTATTTCGACGCCAGCGTCAGCATGTCCGACTTGTACTTGCTGGCCGCATAGCCGAACTTGTCCTGGAAGTCGGGGCTGGCCTGCTTGTAGCGCTCGATGAAGGCCTTCTGGTGCGCCGCTTGCGCCGGCGTAAAGTTTTCCAGCATTTCGTTGCCGGCCACAAAGTTGTACGGTAGCGCTTCATCGCCGTGGATGTCGAAGAACATGTCGACGCCCGTTTCGTGGATCTTGTTCTTCACGCACAGCACTTCCGGGCTGGACTCCAGCGATGGCGTCATCCATTCGCGGTTCAGGTTGGCGCCTGCCGCATTCGTGCGCAGGTTGCCGCGAATCGAGCCGTCCGGGTTCATGTTCGGCACGATGTGGAACACGGCGCGCTGCAGCAGTTTGCGCGCGATCGGGTTGGCATCGTCCAGCAGCGAGTCGATCAGGCCTTCGACGAACCATTCGGCCATCGATTCGCCCGGATGCTGGCGCGCGATGACCCAGATTTTCTTTTCCGCCTGCGGGTTGCCGATGGTCACCATGTTCATGTCGCGGCCGTCGACCGTGCTGCCCAGGTCGGACACGCGCGCCAGCGGGTGCTCGGCCACTTCGCCCAGCAGGCGCAGATGGCGTTCCCACGAATACGGCTCGAAATAGGCGTAGTACACGCTGTCGAGTTCCGGCGTGTGCGAAATCGTCATAACCTGGCCGTCGAACGCCGTCGGCACGCGGAACCAGTTTTCGCTGTCGTAGCTGGCCACGGCCTGGTAGTCTTCATAGCCGGCCGGATAGGTGGCCTGGCCCGCGTTCAGGAAGCGCATCGTGCACGCCTGGCCACGCGCGCCCTGCAGGCGGAAGTGGAACCACTGGTGGATGTCGGCGTGGCTATCCTTGCGCAAGTTCAGGTCGATGGCGCCGGCACTGGTGGCGTTCACCACGTCGATGGCGCCCGAGTCGAAGTTCTGGCTGATTTTAATGGTCATGTAATGATCCCGTCCGAATGTAAGTGTTCCGGCGTTGCCTCGTGGGCCACCGCCGTCGCGCTAAAAAACGCAGTGTAAGCTATCCCGCTATTTTCCGCCCTTTGGCCCCATTCGCAAAGCCTGGTCCGGCGATTTATGCACCAATCCGGGGCATCGATGGAAAAGTGCCGGGCAAAAGCGCGAAAAATCGGTCAGCTGTTGCATCTGCCGGACAAAAAACTGAATTGTAACAATGCCTGACACATTGGCAGCGCATCGCCACCCTATAATTCTTGCTTTCATAGAGTCGCCAGGAAAGAGTCGTGGACAAGAAGTTAACTAACATCCAGGAAAGAAAGTTACGCGAGGCTCAGGCGCGGCGCGAGCACATCATCGACGTCGTCAAGGATCTCATCAAGAAGGGCGGCGCGCGCGCCGTTTCCATCCGCAAGGTGGCCGAGGCGGCCGGCTTTTCCACCACCGTCGTCTACGCGCTGTTCCGCGACAAGGCCACCCTGATCGCCCAAGCCATGGACAAGGACTTGCTGGAACTGGTACGCGCCATGCGCACGGCCTGCGCCGGCAGCGACGACCCGTGGCAGCGCATCGCCCTGGTCGGCCGCGCCTACATCGAGTACGGCTTCCAGCACCCGGACGAGTACTCGCTGATCTTCATGGAGCTGCGCCCGCATGCCGAGCTCGACGCCGTGGAAGTCGAACACGGCAATATCGAGCAGGATCCATATGCCTACGCGCTGCACCTGTTCGGCGAACTGGCGCAAACGGGCCAGGTACGCCAGGACGAGCCGGCGCTGCACACGATGACGCAAATCTTCTGGCAATCGCTGCACGGCCTCGTGTCCCTGCGCATCGTCATGGATGCGGGCGACCCATGGACGCCACACCCGGAAATGAACGCGCATATTGACGACTTGCTGGCCGTCGTCACGGCAGGCATCCGGCTGCGCTTTGCACCGGTTTCCTGACGTTTGATCCAGCGCAAACCGCCCGGACAGAAAAGGCGGACAGTGGAGTGAAGCCGCCTGCGCTGGTGCAGCGCGGCTCGCGCGAAGGAGTGCGAGATGAACGAAGCCTATGCCACGGACCGGCTTGACAAACAGCAAAGCGCGAACAATGCTGTACGCATGGAAGCGCGCCTGACAAAACTGGAAACGGACCGGGAACATGACCGGCTATGGTTCAAGACCCTGGAACAGCGTCTTGGCGAAGGCCTGGACAACGTGCGTGCGGAATTGCGCGACGAATCGCAGTTGCTGCGGGCCGACCTGACGCAATTTCGCGGCGACCTGCGCGGCGACTGTCACGCCTTGCGCACGGAACTGGGCGACATCCGCAAGCACATGCATACCCACTTCCTGTGGTTCATGGGTATACAGGCCACCACCACGTTTGCCCTGCTGGGCCTGGGCGCCAAGGCGCTGCATCTGTACTGAGGAAAATTACAGGTGCGGCGCCTCCCCACCCCACCTGTATATTAGCCAGACTGACTACGCTTCGAGCATGCTCTGCGTTTCCTGGTAGCGCGTATGCCACGACAGCGCCTGTTCCAGGAGGTGCGGCGTGTGTCCGCCGCGCTGGCATGCCGCGTCGTAATACGCGCGCAATTGCTCACGGTAATCGGGATGCGTACAGCGCTCGATGATCAGCGGCGCCCGTTCGCGCGGCGCCAGGCCGCGCAAGTCCGCATAGCCCCACTCCGTCACCAGCACGTCGACGTCGTGTTCCGTATGATCCACATGCGACACCATCGGCACGACGCTGGAGATGCGCCCGCCCTTGGCCGCCGATTTCGACACGAACATCGACACTTGCCCATTGCGCGCAAAGTCGCCCAGCCGCCGATGCCGTTCATCATATGCGTGCCGCACACGTGCGTGGAATTGACGTTGCCGTAGATATCGAATTCCAGCGCCGTGTTCAGGGCGATGATGCCCAGGCGGCGCACGATTTCCGGATGGTTGCTGATCTCTTGCGGGCGCAGCACGATTTTCGAGCGGTAATGGTCGATATTGTCCATCAGCTTTTGATGCACGCCAGCCGACAGCGTGATCGACGAGGCCGAGGCAAACGCCAGCTGGCCCGAATCGAGCAACTCGATGGCGCTGTCCTGCAGCACTTCCGAATACATCGTCATGTTCTGGAAGGGCGAACCGATCAGGCCGTGCAGTACGGCATTGGCGATGGTGCCGATGCCCGCCTGCAGCGGCAGCAATTCCGGGCCCATGCGCCCGGCCGCCACTTCGCCTTCGAGGAAGGCGATCACGTGGCCGGCGATCGCCTGCGTTTCCGCGTCGGGCGGCAAGGCGTTCGACGGACTGTCGGGGCTGTCCGTGATGACGATGGCGGCAATGCGCGCCGGATCGATGGCGATGGCCGTGCTGCCCAGGCGCTGGTCCACGCGCGTGAGGGGTATCGGTTCGCGGCCCGGCAAGGTTTGCGGAATATAAATGTCGTGCAAGCCTTCCAGCGCCAACGGCGTGGACAGGTTGATTTCGATAATGACTTGTGTTGCCTGCTGGGCGAACGCGGCGGAGTTGCCCACCGACATGGTCGGGATGATGGCGCCGGCCGCCGTGATGGCCGTCGCTTCGATGACGGCGATATCGACGGCAGCCAGGTTACCCGAACGCAACTGCTCGGCCGTTTCCGACAGATGCTGGTCGATGAACATGACTTCGCCGTTGTTGATCTTGCCGCGCAGAACCGGGTCGACCTGGAACGGCATGCGGCGCGCCAGCACGCCCGCTTCGGCCATCAGGCCGTCGCTGCCGTTGCCCAGCGAAGCGCCCGTGATCAGGGTCAGGCTCAGCGGGTCTTGCAAAGCGCGCTCGGCCAGTGCGCGCGCGGCAGGGCCTTGGCGTCGCCGGCACGGGTAAAGCCGCTCATGCCGACACGCATGCCGTTGTGGAACAATTTAGCTGCCTCATCGGCGCTCATGATTTTGCTGAGCAGGCCTGGGTGGCGGATACGGTCCTCGTACATCGTGATGCTCCTGATATTCTTAATATTCTCAAACTGGATGGCTGTCATACACCAACCCCATAAGTGGATTCAGTATAAAATCCCGGCCATATGCATGGCATGAATTAATTTCGCCACATCCAGTCGATATTTTCATGCCGCGCCACTGCCGAGCACCCTCTTGGATATCCGTTCCCTGCGCTATTTCGTGGAAACCGTGCGCCTGTCGAGCTTTACGCAGGCGGCCGAATCTCTGCACCTGACCCAGTCCACCATCAGCAAGATGGTGCGCCAGCTGGAAGACGAGGTGGGCGCGCAGCTGCTGGTGCGCGACGGGCGCAAGCTGACCCTGACGGACACGGGCCGCATCGTCTACCAGCACGGCACGGCCAGGAAATGCTGGCGAACATGCGCCAGCTGACCCTGGAAGTGCGCGACACCCAGGCCTTGCAGCGCGGCAGCCTGACGGTCGGCATCCCGCCCATGATCAACGTGCTGTTTACGCCCGTATTAAAAGCCTTCCGCGCGCGCCATCCGCACATCAGCCTGACCCTGCAGGAAGACACGGGCCAGCAGATCGAGCGCAAGGTGGCGGCCGGCGAGCTGGAAATCGGTATGACGGTGCTGCCAGCCGACCCGGAACTCGACCTCGTGGCCGTGGAAGTGGCCAGCTACCCGATCTGGGCCCTGGCCGAGCCGGGCACGTTCCAGAAAAACCGCACGACACTGCCCTTCAAGGCGCTGGCAGACTTGCCGCTGGTGTTATTGAAAGATGATTTCGCGCTCACGCGCAGCCTGCGCCAGCATTTCGCGCAAGCGGGCTTCACGCCGACGATTGCGGCGCAGAGCGGCCAGTGGGACTGGCTGGTGGCGATGGCCTCAGCGGGCCTGGGCGTGGCGCTGCTGCCCGAGCCGTTCATCCACCGCCTGGCCGGCGAACCACTGGAAGCGGTACGCATCGTCGAGCCGGAAGTGGCGTGGCAGGTGGCGCACGTCTGGAGCGGGCGCTATCTGTCGCACGCGGCGCGCGCCTGGCTCGAAGTGTGCCAGGACGTACTGGGCACGCAATTCGCGCACTGACGCAAAAAAAAAGGGTGGCCGAGGCCACCCTTTTGCTTGATCGCGACAGCGCGGCTTATTTGGCGTCGTCGTTGTACATGCTGGCGTATTTCCAGCCGAAGTACAGAATGAAGGTGTAGCACAGGGCCGGCACGAGGAAGGACAGCTGCAGGTTGATATGGTCGGCCAGGAAGCCCTGGATGAACGGCACGATGGCGCCGCCGACGATGGCCATGCACAGGATGCCCGAACCTTGGCCCGTTTGCGCGCCCAGCTTGTTCAGAGCCATGCTGAAGATGGTCGGGAACATGATGGAGTTGAACAGGCCGACGGCGATCAATGCCCACATGGCCGTATGACCGCTGGAGAACACGGCGACAAGGATCAGCGCGATGACGACGGCGGCGTTGAAGGCCAGCGTCTTGCCCGGGCTGACATAGCGCATCACGGCAAAGCCGACGAAGCGGCCCAGCATGGCGCCCCCCCAGTAATAGCTGACGAAATAGGCGGCGTCGGCGTGGCTGAGGCCCGCGATATGGCTCTCGCCCAGGAAGTTGATCAGGAAGCTGCCGATGCTCACTTCACCGCCCACGTACAGGAAGATGGCCAGCGCGCCCAGCACCAGGTGGCGGTGCGACCAGATCGAGACCTTGTGGCCGTCCTGCGCCAGGGCGGCCGCATCGTCCGCATGCGAAATCTTCGGCAGCTTGGCCAGCGCGAACAGCACGGCCAGGATCACCAGGGTGGCGGCCAGCACCAGATACGGGCCCTGCACGGAAGCAGCTTCCTTGGCGCGGTAGGCCAGTTGCTCGGCCGCCGGCAGCAGGTCGAACTGCTGCACCGTCAGCACGGTACCGGACAAAATCAGCATGCCGCCCAGGGCCGGTGCCACGGTGGTGCCCAGCGCATTGAAGGCCTGGGTCAGGGTCAGACGGCTCGACGCCGTCTGCGGGTCGCCCAGTTCCGTCACGTACGGGTTGGCCGCCACCTGCAGCACGGTGATGCCGGCCGCCAGGATGAAGAAGGACAGCAGGAACAGCGCGTAGCTGCCGGTGGACGCCGGGTAGAACATGGCGCAGCCGGCGGCTGCGATCAGCAGGCCGGCAACGACGCCGCGCTGGTAGCCGATTTTCTTGATCAGCATGCCGGCGGGCAGCGAGACGATGGCGTAGGCACCAAAGAAGCAGAACTGCACCAGCATCGCCTGGACATAGGTCAAGGTGTAGATCGAGCGCAGATGGGGAATCAGCACATCATTGAGCGAGGTCAGCAGTCCCCACATGAAAAACAGCACCGTGACAATGATCAGGGCGCCTGTATTGTTTTGCGTGCCGGCCTGTGCGGACTGGACGCCCTGGCCTTGCTTTACGTATTCCATACCTTCTCCATTTTTCAATTCCAAGTTGATCTTGCCAGGCATGGAAACGTTTCCATCCAGGCAGCACCAGGACGCGCAAGCGCCACGCAGATATCAGCGTGGGCCATGACTGCCATCAGCGATACGGGGGCAGGCATGGCAATCTTGCGCGCGGCAGGCGCACGGCCGACCGTTTCTCGTCAGAACGATGTCTTGTGGGCGCGGCACGCCTGCGGGCTGCGTTTGAAAACAACATCCAGGACAAAACAGTCTTGTAGTAAAACTACGATACTGCGCCGGCATTATGCCTTAAAGCCCCGTATTGCGCAGCTTTCCCGCCAGTTATCTCAAAAATGAATAGCTGACATTTGAAATCAAAAGTAGCCTTATAACTTGGAATTGGTATACTTGTGTTGCAGTGCAGCATAACGCGGCACGCCACACAAGGAGTCTGCCATGTCTACCGCATTTACCTACCACACCACGCAAAGCAGCAATATCGTCGCCACCCTGGTGCACGCCGCCAAACGTCTTGGCGCCTGGCTGAACCAAAGCAGCGACCGCCGCGAACGCGCTTACGAAGAAGCCTATCTGGCCGAATCGACCGACCGTTACGATCTGGAATACCGCATGCGCGAACTGGCCCGTGCCAACCCGCAGCCAAGCTGGATGAGCGGCCTGAGCCGTTAATGTTGAGCAAGAAGTAAGCAGCGCCAGCAAGACCATCGCCAGCCCCATCCTGCTCGCCCCGCGCTTGAGCACAGGATGGGTAAGCGGCAGCAGGCGGCCGCCCGGCATGACGCCGGGAAGCGCCACGATGCTGCAGTGCATCAGGTCATTTTCATGACCCTCTGCACGTTTTACTATCAATTCATCTAGTTTTACTACGTACTTCTACGGACCGCTCAATGCGGAATCATGCCGGTGAACACGTACGCCTGCAGCATGGTGATGATGCCGATGATGACGGCAAACAACAGGCTGTGCTTCAAGGTGAAGCGGAACAAGTCCGATTCCTTGCCAACCAGGCCCGTTGCCGCGCAGGCGACGGCGATCGACTGGGGCGAGATCATCTTCGCCGTCACGCCGCCCGTCGTATTGGCCGCCACCATCAAGGTGTCGGACACGCCGATCTGGTGCGCCGTGGTGTTTTGCAGTGAACAGAACAGGGCATTCGACGAGGTGTCGGACCCCGTCAGGAAGACACCCAGCCAGCCCAGGAATGGCGAGAAGAACGGGAAGGCGGCGCCGCTGCCGGCCAGCAGCAGGGCCAGGGTGGACGACATGCCCGAGTAATTGGCAACAAAGGCAAACGCCAGCACCAGGCCGATCGACAGCACGGGACGGCGCAATTCCACCACGGTTTCCACGAAGGCCTTCACGCCATCGCGTGGCTTCATGCGCAGCATCAGCATCGACAAGACGGCCGTCAGCAAGATCGCCGTGCCCACGGCCGACAGCAGATCGAGCTTGAACACCGCGTCATACGCCTTCGGCTCCGCCACGATGGGCATCGTCTTCATCACCAGCTTATCGAGATACGGCACGTGGATCTTGATGACCAGGCCAGACAAGGCGCCGCCGGCGGCAAACAGGGCCTTGAAGCCGGGCAGGCTCCATACGGTGACGATGGCCGTCAGCAGGCCGAACGGCGCCCAGGCGCGCATGGTCTGCGCCGTCGTGTAGGGCGAAGCGGCGCGGTTGCCGCCGCCGCGCAGATCCGCAGCACCGCCCGCGCCGCCAAAACCGGACAGCGCAGCCGTGCCGCCGCCGACGGCATGGGCCACTTTCGCATTCTTCGGCTGCCACACTTTCAGGAACAGGGTCAGCGACACCAGGCTGACGAGGGCCGAGGTGATGTCCGGCAGTTCAGGGCCGATATGGTTCGACGTGAAATACTGGGTGACGGCAAAGCTGAAACCCGTCACCAGCGCGGCCGGCCACACTTCGCGCACGCCGCGGAAACCATCCATCATGAACACCAGCCAGAACGGCACCAGCAGCGACAGCAGCGGCAGCTGGCGGCCCGCCATCGCGCCGATCAGGAAGGGGTCGATGCCCGTCACCTGGCCCGCCACGATGATGGGAATGCCCATGGCGCCAAAGGCCACGGGGGCCGTATTGGCGATCAGGCACAGGCCTGCCGCGTACAGCGGGTTGAAGCCCAGGCCCACCAGCAGCGCCGACGTGATGGCCACGGGCGCGCCGAAGCCGGCCGCCCCTTCCAGGAAGGCGCCGAAGGCAAAGCCGATCAGCAGCACCTGCAGGCGCTGGTCGTCCGTCACCGACAGCACGGAGGCGCGGATGATGTCGATCTGCCCCGTCTTCACGACGATTTTATACAGGAAGACGGCCGTGACGATGATCCAGGCGATGGGCCACAGGCCATACGCGAAGCCGTAACCGGCCGCCGCCAGCGCCTGCGGCACGGGCATGCCGTAGGCGAAAATCGCCACGGCCAGCGCCAGCGCCAGGGTGACGGCGGCCGCCACATGCCCCTTGATGCGCAGCGCCGCCAGGGCGATGAAGAAGAAAATGATGGGCACGGCTGCCGCCAGCGACGACAGCCACAAGCTGCCGAGCGGTGTATAAAGTTGGGTCCAGGTTTGCATGTCGGGTCTCCTCCGGTGGATGCGGGTTAAGTAAAAAACGGCTTTTGATGTAATTGTGTGCAGCGTGTTTTTTGCGGTGTGGCGGGGCGTCGCTATTCTTCCTGTCCCCGTGCATTGAGCAGGTCGGCCAGGCTGCGCGGCGCCGGTTGTAAAGGCTTGCGGTGCTGCGTCCAGCCCAGCTGCGCGCGCGGCGTCAGCAGCCGCAGCCGCGTGGCGGCCCAGCGGAACAGGCGGTAGCTGGCGGGGCGCGCAAAAGCGCCGCTCCAGAAGCGCCAGATCAGGCTTTCGCCGCGGCTGAACTTGGCCCCCTGTCCGCGCAGCGGATGCGCCACCTGTTCATCCGGATTGCGGTTCGCCTCCGTGCGCAGGCGCACCAGCAGCTGCGGAATCGGGATGCGCACGGGGCACACCTCGCCGCAGGCGCCGCACAGGCTCGATGCGGTGGCCAGGTCGGCCGTCGCGTCCAGCCCCAGCAAGTGGGGCGAAATGATCTTGCCGATCGGCCCCGGATACGTGGTGCCGTAGGCGTGGCCGCCGATGCGCGTGTAGACGGGACAGTGGTTCATACAGGCGCCGCAGCGTATGCATTGCAGGGTGGCGCGCAGTTGCTCGTCCGCGTAGGCCTGGCTGCGGCCGTTATCGAGCAAGACCAGGTGCACTTCGCGCGGCCCATCGAGCTCACCGGCCCGGCGCGGGCCGGAAATCAGGTTGAAATACGTGGTGATGGCTTGCCCGGTGGCGGAGCGCGTCAGGAGGCTGGCCAGCGGCACGATATGTTCCAGCTTGGCGACCACCTTTTCCATGCCCATGATGGCGATGTGCACCTCCGGCACGGACGTCGTCAGCCGGCCATTCCCTCGTTTTCCACCAGCCACAGGGTGCCCGTGTCGGCCGCCGCGAAGTTCACGCCCGACAGGCCGATGTCGGCCTCGACGAAAGCCTGGCGCAGGGCGCGCCGGCCCGTCTGGATCAGGCTGTCGACGTCTTCCGTGTAGGGCGCGTCGGGAATGTGCTCGGCGAACAGGCCGGCGATGTCGGCCTTGGTCTTGTGAATCGCCGGCATGACGATGTGCGACGGCTTTTCGCCGGCCAGCTGGACGATGTACTCGCCCATGTCCGACTCCAGGCACGTCATGCCGCGCCCTTCCAGGTAGTGATTGAGCTCGATTTCCTCGCTGGCCATCGACTTGCCCTTGATGAAGCGCGTCGCCTGGGCCTTTTGCGCGATGGCGTGGATGATGGCGTTGGCCTGCTCGCCATCCTCGGCCCAGTGCACCTGCACCCCGGCCGCCGTCAGCCGCTCTTCCAGCTGCACCAGCAAATCGGGCAGGCGCGCCAGCGCATGCCGTCGCACGGCTTCGCCGATGTCGCGCAGGCGTTCCAGCTCGTCGCCGTCGGGGAATTGCGCCGTGCGCTTGTCCTGCAAAAAATCCATGGCGCCGCGAAAGCTCTGGCGCAGCTTCGGGTCGTCGAGCGCGGCGCGGGCGCGCGCGTGAAAGTCTGCAGGTTTGACAAATTGCAAGGGCTTGGCGTTCATGGCTGGCCTCCTTCGTGGGCTGACAGGTCGTCGATGATCAATACCCACAGCCAGCGCGGGCCATGCGCGCCATACGCGAGGGTTTGCTGGATGTCCGACGTTTTCGAGGGGCCCGACACCAGCACCAGGTTGGACGGCATGCCGTCCGACCAGCGCTCGGCGCGCGCCGCCGCGTGCAAGTCCACGTGCAGGCTGCTCGCATACACGAGGCAGATGTGCAGGGGCGGCGCCAGGGACACCGTGCGCGGCGCGGCCGCGTCGGGCGCGATGACCAGCGTGCCCGTGGCGGCGATGCCGGAACGGGCGACGGTAAACCCGGCGTCGACCGTGTCGAACAATTCGCCCTTCCACTGCGCCAGCGGACGCTCAAAAGACAGCGCTGCCACGCACTGCGGCAAGGCGGCGCGCAAGGCCTGCCTGTCCTTCGGCGCTGCCGGCATCGAGCAGCAAACGGCGCACGCCGTGTTCACCGAGGCGCTGCGCCAGCAGGGCCGGCCAGGCGTCCACGCTCACGCAGTCGACCTGCGCGTGCGCAGCGCGCAAGGCTGCCTGCATGGCGCTTATCCTGTGCCGTGCCGGCAGCGGCGCGGCAGCGCGACGGGCCTGGTAGTGATTGTCGATGGCGGTATCGATGGTATCCACCGCTTCGGGCGCGGAGGGTGCCGCGGCGCGCAGCCGGCCCAGCATGCGTTCGCGGGCAGTCAATGCCGTACTCATGCCGCACCTCCCGTGCGGCGCCACAAAAAGCTGGCCAGGTGCTCGACGGGCAGCGGCGCGCCCTGGTGCTGCGCGGCGTGGCCGATGTTGAGCAGGCAGCCGCAGTCGGCCGAGACGAGCCGGTCGCAGTCCGTGGCGCAGGCCGAGGCGATCTTGTCGCTGACCATGGCGCCGGAAATGTCCGGATGTTTTAGTGAAAACGTGCCGCCGAAGCCGCAACATTCCGATTCGCGCTGGTGTTCGATGCGCCTCACGCCGGGCAAGGCGTCGAGCAGGACCACGCCGTGCGTGCGCGTGCCCATTTTCGCGGCGCGCGCCGCACGAGGTGTGCAGCACCACGTTTTCATCGGCCTGCCCGGCGCCAGAAAGGCTGGCCAGGTCGAGTTTGAGCACGCAGACGAGAAATTCGCTCAGTTCATACACGCGTCCGGCCAGTTCTTGCGCCTTGGGGCCGGCCACGGGGTCGTCCTGGAACAGCTGCGGCCAGTGGTGGCGCATCATGCCGGCACAGGAACCGGACGGCACGATCACGGGCCACGGCTGCGCAAACAGGTCGAGCTGGGCGCGCGCCACGGCACGCGCCTGCTCCGGGTTGCCGCTGCTGTAGGCAGGCTGGCCGCAGCAGCTCTGGCCGCGCGGATAGTGCACCAGCAAGCCTTCGCGCTCCAGCAGGCGCACCGCGTCGAGCCCCGCCTGCGGCACGAACAGGTCGACCAGGCAGGTGGCAAACAGGTACACCTGGAGCGGTGCGGGCGGGTAATGACGCGGCTGGCGCGGGTCTGGCTGCATGAGTGTGTCTCCCCGGCGCTCTGTGTGTTGCTGCGGCGCCGCTGTGTGTTGTTAAGAATGACTGGTTCACGCATAATTCCAGCTTCCGAGAACCACTTCAAATTGCTCGGACCACTTTAAAACAACACCGGAAGACAGCGATGGCGACAGGCATGCAGACGCGGGGCAGGGTCGAGATGGTGATGCGCAGGCTGGAAACCGCCCTGCTGGACGGCAGCTTGCCGGCGGGCGCGCAATTGCCGGCCGAACGCCTGCTGGCGCAGCAATATGCGGTCTCGCGCAATACCGTGCGCGAAGCGGTGCAGCGGCTGGCGGCACGGGGCCTCGTGCGCAGCCGGCGCGGCGCCGGCGTCTTCGTGACGGATCAATTGCGCACCGGCATGGCGTCGCCGTGGAGCCAGCTGGTGGCCGACCACCCCGCCCTGCGCGACGACATCCTGGAATTTCGCCGCGTGCTGGAAGGGGCGACGGCTTATTTTGCGGCGCAGCGGGCCAGCGGCGACGAGCGCGCGCAGATCATGGCGCTGCTGGCCGAGCTGGAACAGGCACGCGCCAGCGACGACAAGCACGGCGAGGCGCAAGCCGACGCGCGGCTGCATGAAGTCATCGCGCAAGCGTCGCACAACACCATGTTCTTGCACTTGCACACCAGCATCATCGGCATGCTGCGCGAACACATCACCATCAATGGCACGGGCTTGCGCCAGCAGGACGAGGCCACCTCGCTGCAACTGCTGTCGCAGCACCGCACGCTGTGCGAGGCCATCTGCGCCAGCCAGCCCGAGGAAGCGCGCACGGCCATGCAAGGCCACATCGATTTCGTGCGCACGCGCGTCACCAGCGACGAATAAGGTCCACTGGTAGGACCAATCCAACAGGCAGCATGGCGGCGCGATGCGTCGCGGCTTGTCGCAGGGCCGGGCAAGAATGGGATCCCGATTCGCTATCCGACAGGTTTCCATGCATTTGCACCATGCAACTGACGATATCCGCAAGCCGGCGCCGCCTCCCTTGCCGGCGCGCTTGCACGATCCGCAACAGGAAGCGGCGCCTCCGCGCCCGGCTTCCGCCTGCGGGACGCACGCCTGGCCCTTGCTGGTCCTGCATGCCGGCGCCAGCGCCATCTTTGCCGCCGCGCTGTTGCCGCCCGCCGGCTGGCCGCTGGCCCTGGCCTGCTGCCTGGCCATCCTGGCCATGCTGTTGCGCGCCTTGCGCCCGCCTGGCGCACAGCCTGGCCGCGCCGCCTCCGGCACCGCGCTGCTGGCGCTGGACCTGCTCGTCTTCCTGCTCTGCTATGCCTTGCGCGAAACCGACGCCGGCTGGCATGCGACCGCCTTTTGCATCCTGCTCGCCGCACCCTATGCGGGCATCACGCGGCACCTGCTGGGCGGTGCCGGCCTGGCCGTCGTGGCAAGCCTGGCCTGGCTCGGCCTGCAGGACGAGCTCCAGGCCGGCAGCGCCGCCACCTTGATGCTGCTCAACCTGACCGGTCTGTGTGCCGGCCATGGCCAGCTGCGCCAGCGCCGCGCGCACGTCCTGCAGCACGCCAGGCTCACCGAGCAAGCCATGCGCGACCACCTGACCGGCTGCTACAACCGCCGCTACCTCGATGAGCACCTGCTGGGCGCCGAACTTGCGCGCTCACAACGCCATGGCCTGTGCCTGACGGCCATCCTGTGCGATCTCGATCACTTCAAGCGCGTCAACGACGCCCACGGCCATGCCGCCGGCGATGACGTGCTGCGCACCTTTGCTGCCCTGCTCGGCAACGCCACGCGCCGCGGCATCGACAGCGTGGTCCGCCACGGCGGCGAGGAGTTCCTGCTGATCCTGCCTGAAACGGACCTGGCAGGCGGCGTGCGCCTGGCCGAGCGCCTGCGCGCCGGCCTGTTGCAGCACATCGGGACGACGGCCAGCTTCGGCGTGGCGTCCGTCGCGTGCGCACCCGGCCGCCAGGCGCCCGGCGCTGCCGCCCTGGTCGCTGCCGCCGACCGCCTGCTGTACCAGGCCAAGCACGCGGGGCGCAATTGCGTCAGGGCCACCATGCTGGACGCCCTGTAATTGCCATCGAATCAATGTTACCATTCGTTAACTTATGTACTCATCAGTACACATCCTGCCATTCAATAGAACGGAACCACCATGTCTGAACACGCGCCCCGTCCCTCCACCATCATGCGCCAATGGCAAATGCTGCGCCTGATACCTCCGGCGCCTCGCACCATCACCGCCAACGAGTTGCACGACAAGCTCAAGGCCATCGACTTTGCCATCGGCCTGCGCACCATCCAGCGCGACTTGCTGCTGGACCTGGCCGAGATTTTTCCGCTGACCAACCCAGCCGACAGCAAGCCGTTTGGCTGGTGCTGGATGGAAAACGCGGCGCGCATGGACATGCCGGGCCTGTCGACGCCTGCCGCGCTGACCCTGGCCCTGATGGAACAGCACATGCGCCATGCGCTGCCGCCGTCCACCCTCGACAGCATGCAGCCATATTTCAGCGCGGCGCGCCAGACCCTGAGCGCCACCAGCGAGCGTGCCAACTCGTCCGCCTGGCTGGGCAAGATACGCGTCATCGCCCCCATGCAGCGTCTGCTCGCGCCCGTCATCGACGAAGCTTGCCAGCGCACCGTGTATGAAGCGCTGATGCAGAACCGCCAGCTCAAGCTCAGCTACAAGAAGCGCGACAACGACAATCCCGTCAGCTATGATGCCGTCCATCCGCTGGCCATCGTGCAACGCGGTCAGTTGCTCTATCTGGTATGCCTGTTCGCCGGGTACAACGATGTGCGCACCCTGGCCCTGCACACGCGCGTGCAGCAGGCGGAAATGCTCTACCTGCCCGCGCGCGAACAGCCCGGCTTCGACATCGACGCGTATATCGCCTCAGGCGCCATGGGCATCCGCGATGGCGAACCGCTGCTGCTCGAAGCCGTGTTTGCCCGCCGCAGCGGCGAACACCTGTACGAGACGCCGCTGAGCACGGATCAGCAATTGCAGGAACGCGAGGACGGCTCGCTGCACCTGAGCGCCACCGTGCCCAACACGCGCGAACTGCAATGGTGGCTGCTGGGCCTGGGCGATGGCGTGGAAGTGCTGGCACCGGCCGCGCTGCGCGAACAGATGAAAAGCACCATCACCAGCATGGCCAGCCGCTACGCCGCCTGACGGCGGCCCCCGGCGGCGGCGAAAACTGCTACCATCGCGCGCCGCCACTCCTTTCGTCCGCACATGACCGTCCTCAGCCATACTCATCCGCTGGTGCGCCAGCTGGAAAACGACTTGCTGCCCCTGTTCCGCGCCGCCCTGCCGCCACTGGCGGCCGCGGCGCCACGGGTGCTCGCCTCCGTCTTCGCCTTTTCCAGCGGCACGGCCAGCGCCTTCCAGGATTATCACTTCGGCATTTCCTGCCTGCTCGAGGACGTGCCCGAGGATGCCCCGGAAGAAGTCGCCCTGCTGGTCAGCGTCACGGGACTCGACGCCAGCGCCCGGCTGAGCGCCAAGGTCGTCTGGGGCCAGCCATCTAGCTTGGTGGAAACGCAGGCCGAGCTGCCGGCGGCCGACTTGCCGGCCTTGCACGCGGCCCTGCCCGGCTTGCTGGCCCGCCTGCAACAGGCAGCCAGCCGTGGCAGACCGGGAATCTAACAGGCGCATGAAAAAGTGCCGAGAAACAACAACTTACGATTTCCATAGCGCAACTTTGTTGACTTCCACTAGCCCCACCCCCTATCCTTTCAGTTACGTTTGGTGAGAATGTGTGCATGTTCGCGCGAGCATGCTGACGGCATCGCCTTGCTCCCAATAAAGTCCTTTCCGCATTTTTATCGCAACCATCAGGGCAACGCGCCTGGACGGCCGCTGCCTGCAAATACGGAGCCGACTGCCATGCCATCGTACCGCCATTTTCCTCGAACATCCCTGCTGGGCTGCGTCTTCCTGCTGGCCAGCGTGCCCGTGCAGGCGCAGACCGCGGACAGCACTGCCGCCACCTTCAGCGCCAATGCCAGCCTGACCTCGCAATACATCTCGCGCGGCTTTCGCCAGACCTGGGGCAAACCAGCCCTGCAGGCGGGCCTCGACTATGCGCACCCCAGCGGCTGGTCGCTCGGCACCTGGGCTTCCACCGTCAGCGACCGCTATATCCAGGACGCCACGGTCGAATGGGACCTGTACGGCGGCTACGGCGGCACGGTGGGCGAACTGGGCTACAGCGTGCTCGCGTATTACTACAAGTATCCGGGCGCCGTCTACCGCGCCACTGGTGTCAAGTACGACTATGGCGAGCTGTCGCTGGGCCTCAGCTACAATGCTGTACGCCAAGTACAACCGCACCGTCACGCGCGACTTCTTTGGCATCACCAATGCGCGCGGCACCGGTTATCTCGACGTGGGCGCGAACATCGACCTGGGCCATGCCTGGACCTTGAACTTGCACGCAGGCAATGGCCGTGTGGCAGGCAACGGCAACGCCATGTGGAACTGGCGCGACGCCAAGGCCGGCGTCACCAAAACCCTCGACGGCGGCTGGAGCGCCAGCGCCGCCCTCACGCGCGCCTGGGGCGCCACCGACGCCTATGACCATTACACCCTGGGCATCCCGGATGCGGCCGGCCGGTTCGACACCTCGAACCCGGCCGCGGCCACCTTCGTGCTGGCCATCAGCAAGACTTTCTAGGCGCGCTACCCGCGACGCCCGAGACACCGATACCTCTCCCCACCAAGGAACAGCATCATGCAACTATCACTGAACAGTAAAATCTGCGTCGCCGCCACCGCGCTCGCCGTCCTCAGCCTGGGCGTCACGGCGGCGGTGATCGGCTACAAGAGCAGCGCCAGCGCCGAAGCGGCCGCCCTGGAACTGGCGCGCACGTCGGCACGCGAAGTGGCCGGCGCGCTGCAGGCGCGCATCGCCAGCAACCTGTCGAGCGTCTCCAGCCTGGCCGGCGCCATGCGCGGCACCAAAAGCGCGAATTTGCCCCTGCAGCGCGAGCAGATCAACGAACTGACCAAGGCGACGCTGACCAGCTCGGAAGACTTGCTGGGCGCGGCCGTGACGTGGGAAGCGAACGCGCTCGACGGCAAGGATGCGGAATTTGCCAATCAGAAGCCGAACTATGACGCCAGCGGCCGCTTCATGCCCTACTGGACGCGGGGCGCCGGCGGCAAGCTGCAAGTCGAACCCATCGTCTTCGACCCGAAACCGGGCGCCAACGACTGGTACGACGTGCCCAAGCGCACGGGCAAGACTTTCTTTACGGAACCGTACATCTACCCCGTCGACGGCAAGGATGTGCTGATGGCTTCGCTGGTGGCGCCCATCATGATCGATGGCAGCTTCAAGGGCACGGCCAGCGCCGACTTCATGCTCACGCGCCTGGCGAAAATCCTGGCCGGCCTGAAAGTGATCGAGGGCGGCAAGCTGGCCCTGATCTCGAACGGCGGCCTGTACGCCAGCCACCCCGTGCCTGAACGGCTGGGCAAGAAGGCGGACGACGTGCCGGCCGCCGGCCTGGAAAAGGTGCGCCAGGGCCAGGCGTATGAATACGAGGACGACAAGGGCTATATCCATTTGCTGCAGCCGCTGCAGATCCACCCCGATATCGCGCCGTGGAGCGTGGAGCTGAATTTCCCGAAAAGCGTGGCCACCGCCTCGGCGCGCGACCTGATGATCTACACGCTGATCGTCGCCCTGCTGTGCGCGGCGGCCACGGCCGGCATCTTGATCCTCGTCGTCAACCAGCTGACGCGCCCGCTGCGCACCCTGGGCCGCACCATGACGGACCTGTCCAGCGGCGACGCCGACCTGCGCGTCAAGCTGGAAGTCAAGGGCACGGACGAGCTGGCCGTCATCGGCAAGGGCTTCAACCAGTTCGTGGAAAAAATCCACGCCGTGCTGCTGCAAGTGCAAGCCAGTGCCGACAACGTGGCCCGCGCCAGCGCGGAAATTGCGCAAGGCAATAATGACCTGTCGGCCCGCACGGAACAGCAAGCCAGTTCGTTGGAAGAAACGGCCGCCTCGGTGGAAGAGCTGACGGGTACCGTCAAGGAAAACGCCGACCACGCGCGCCAGGCGAATCAACTGGCCGCCTCCGCATCGAGTGTGGCACAGAAGAGCGGCGAAGTGGTCGGCAAGGTCATAGAGACCATGACGTCGATCAATGACTCGTCCAATAAAATTGTCGACATCATTTCCGTCATCGATGGCATCGCCTTCCAGACGAATATCCTGGCCCTGAACGCGGCCGTGGAAGCGGCGCGCGCGGGCGAACAGGGGCGCGGCTTCGCCGTCGTCGCCACGGAAGCGCAACCTGGCGCAGCGCTCGGCCGCCGCGGCCAAGGAAATCAAGCTGCTGATCGACGATTCCGTGGGCAAGGTAGCGGCCGGAAGCAAGCTCGTCGATGAGGCGGGCGCCACTATGGAACAAGTGGTCGACAGCGTGCGCAAGGTGACCGCCATCATGGCCGACATCAGCGTCGCCACCACCGAGCAAAGCGACGGCATCGCCCAGGTCAACCAGGCGCTGGCGCAAATGGATGGCGTGACGCAGCAAAACGCGGCCCTGGTCGAGGAAGCGGCAGCGGCCGCAGAAAGCCTGCAAGACCAGGCCAGCCACCTGGCCGAGGTGGTCAGCGTGTTCAAGCTGGGCGAGCAGCAGCGCCAGGTGGCGCCGACAGCAACGCCGGCGGCAGCCGTGGCAACGCCGCGCGCCGCGCCGCAAAAGACGGCGCCACCGGCCCAGCGCCTGGCCGCTGCCAAGCCGCACGCGGCGCAGCATGCGCCGGCCAAGGCACCGGCAGGCGATGACTGGGAAGAATTTTAAGCCGGCCATCTCTGGCGGCGGCCGGCGCCATTCTCAGGCGCCGGTACTATCTGCACCCGCCGCATTCGCAATGGCAATAGCGTTCTTTATATGCCGCCATATAAATACATGCTTCATTCATGATTATGCGCGGCACCCGCCTGATTCTTCTCGCCGCCATTCAATGGCCGCACTTTCAATACAAGCATTGCGGCCAACTTCAGATTTCAAAAAAAATAAGATATGCATTTCCTCTATAATATCGCCGCGCATACGGCATGGCCTCCAGCCGGCTGATAATTTATAGGAATTACGCATGAAAAAAATTTGGACTGTATTAATGGTATCGGGCACAGTGGCATTGGCTGGCTGCGGTGGTGGTGGTAGCGATAGTGGTAACAGCAGCAGCAGCGGTAGTGTTGCCGTAGCTGTGCCACCAGTGGTGGTCGCGCCCCCGCCTCCACCGGCACTGGCCGCTTATGTTGGTACTTGGCAACCCGCTTGTGAAGACCAAGCGCGCCAGCGCCTCGTCGTGGCCCTCAAAAGCGATGGCAGCGGCGCCCTGGAAATGTCGACCTACGACGAAACCTTCGGCACTCCCGATTGCAGCGGTCCCGTGCAATTCACGGAAACGACGAGCGAGAAAATTACCGCAACGCCAGACGGTACTGGCAATATTCAGCTCAAGCTGGCAGCGGACAGCCCGGCCTCGGACATCCGCATCGACAAGGTCGTATCGTCGCTGCCAGCCCACACCATCCAGTTTACGGGCCCGGCCGTCACCACGGTGCTGGTCGATGGCAAACCCCATTGGCGCATCACTGATGGCAGTGGCGACACCACGGACATCGCGGATACCGGCATACAACAGGCAGTCAGTGGCAAGGGCGGCTTTTATCTGCGCGGCAACGAATTATTTACCGTGATGGAAAAAGACGGCGCTTATGTGCTCGATATGCACTATGTAAAACAATAAATCAGCCGATAATCAGCCATTGCGCCGCGTGAACGGCGCAATGCGCACCAGTTACACCACATCCTCCCATCATTCCCTCAAACCATTTCAGTGCATCGCCGCGACATGATCTAAATCAAGTCGGCGATAGATTCAGTGAGAATTGCCGCCCATTAAGACTTCTATAATGAGGCCGCGTTTACGGCACGCACCGCTGCCGGATAAAAAGGACTCTGCATGAAAAAACTATTGGCAGTATTGGCCGGCTCGGCGGCGGCACTCCTGAGCGGCTGCGGTGGCGGTGGCGGCAGCACGACACAGCAGCTTGCCGGCGATTCCGGCAGCACCTCGCCACTGGCCGCGTATATCGGCACGTGGCAATCCGCGTGCGACGATCACGACCGTCAAGTGCTCGTCATCGCGTTCAAGAGCGACGGCAGCGGTTCGCTGGAACTGACGCCGACCGGCGAAACTTACTTCAAGGCCGATTGCTCCGGCCCCGTGGTCGCGACGGACGCCATGAGCGCGAAGATCACCGGCAACCGGACGGTACGGCCGACATGCTGATCAAGCTGGCGGAAAATGCCGCGGCAACAAGCTTACGCGTCGACAAGATCACCTCGTCGGTTCCGGCCTATACCTTCCAGCGCAGCGGCACCAGCGTGCAATATGTGCTGCGAGACAACATACAGCAGTGGTGCGTCAATGTCGACAATGGCGAATCGTGCATGTGGGATGAAGGCATGCAGCCGGCGCTAAGCGTCCCCGGCGGCCTGTCCTTGCGCGGCAACGACCTGTACTCGGTAGTGCTGGACCCGAAAAAAGGCGTGTATGTCCTGGACTTGCACTACGTGAAAAAGTAAATGCATGATTTGCTGCGGCCACGTCATGGAATCGTGGCCGTTCGCGGCTGCCTGTGTAAAATCAAACAGACATTGCAAAAATAAAAAGCTATCCTGTTAAAAAACAGGAGCTTGCCATGTCGAAGCATACCTTCTCCCTGCCCTCCCACGCCACGCTGGATGCCCTGCTGCAGCCGCAGGACGGCACTTTCCACCCCATCGAAGGTTTAAGCCGGCTGCGCGACGCGGGACTGGACCAGCTGCCCCCGCCCGGCCACGGCGCCACCCTGCAGCGCTGGCAAATGCTGGCCGCCATCGCCGCCGTCGACCTCTCCCTGCTCAAGCTGTATGAAGGCCATACCGATGCGCTCGCCATCCTGGCGGAGATCGGCGGCTCCAGCGTGCCGGCCGGCAGCAGCTGGGGTGTCTGGTGCGCGGATCTGCCGGGCGCGCGCGTCCGCTTGCGGCAGACGGCCGATGGCCGCCATGTGCTCGACGGCCGCAAGGCCTGGTGTGCCGGGGCGCAGGGCCTCAGCCATGCCTTGCTCAGTTGCTGGAACGACGAGCACCAGGCCTGCCTCGCCTCGGTGGCCTTGGCGCAGCCCGGCGTGCACGTCACGGACGAAGGCTGGCAAGCCGTCGGCATGCATGCCTGCGCCAGCGTCGACGTGACTTTTTTTCTGCCGCGCGCGCCTTTCCCGTGGGCGCGCCGGGCGCGTACCTGGCCCGCCCCGGCTTCTGGCACGGCAACGCCGGCATCGCGGCCGCCTGGTATGGCGCGGCCTGCGCCGTCGCCAGCCACCTGCATGCGCGCGCGCAGCACGCCACCCCCGACCCCGTCCGCCTGGCGCAACTGGGGCAGATCGACTGCGCGCTGCGCGCCGTGGGCGCCCTGCTGCGCGAAGGCGCCGCCGAGATCGACCGGCACCCGCAAAGCGATGCGATGGCCCTGGCCCTGCGCCTGCGCCTGGCGGTGGAAGATGCCGCCACCCTGGTGCTGCACCTGGCCACGCGTGCGCTGGGCGCCGGCCCCCTGTGCCGCGACGCCCGCTTCGCGCGCCTGGCGGCCGACCTGCCCGTGTTCCTGCGCCAAAGCCATGCCGAACGCGACCAGGCCGTGCTGGGCGGCATCGTCGCCGGCGCAGAAGACCATCCCTGGACGCTGTGACAAAAAAAATCGCCGGACCGGATGGACTCCGGGCCGACGATCAGGGCTAGCCTGAAGGCCGACTGATTACCTGAGCGGCATGGCGATCCCGAACATCACCGACTGGGTACGCCCGCTATCGATATTCAGATTGCTGTTGTAGTCCAGCGTGATGGTCATGCCGTTCGACAGCAGCAATTTCACGCCCAGCCCCGCCGTCCAGTTGCCCGTCTGCTGCGGCACCGTGCGGATCACGTACACGGGACCGTCGGCCACCAGGTCCGCATACGCCAGGCGCGCATCATCGGCGCCCTGGAACTGGTGCCGGTACTCAAGCCGCGCGCGCGGGAACCACGTGCCCAGGCCACCGACATAGATGCCCTCGGCCCGCACCCCCAGCGCGCCGATGCGCGAACGCACCGTCTGCTTGAAGTAGCTCAGGGCGTTGATGCCCGCCGCCTTCTCCGTGTACGGATCGAGCTTGGCCGACATCAGTTCCACGCGGCCATACGGCGACCACATCCACGTTTCCTGGCGCATCTCGATGCCGCCCACCAGCGCCCCCGAACACCTGCTTGCCGTCGCGTTCACCGGTGGCAAAGCCGCTGCCATCGCTCAGGTAGCGCGAGGCGTCGTACTGCAGGGTGCCGTAACCGAGCACGCCGTCCAGGAAGACGCCCTTGCTCGGACGCAGGCTGCCATACACGGCCGCCACGGCGCTGTCGGCCGTGCTGCGGCTGCCGTTCTGGCCCACGTCGCTGCGGTCATGGCTGAAACCGGCGCCCACGCCCAGGGTCGCCAGGTCGCTGAGGCGGTAATCGCCGCCCACGCTGACGCCATTCGTGCGGAAGCGGAAGCCCGTCTCGCGGCCATTCACATAATGCTGGCCGAAATCGACCGCGCCGCCGAGCCACAGCGCCAGCGCCTGCTTCTGCGTGTCCGGCTTTTGCGGCATGTCCGGCAAGCCATTCGTGGCCTGGCTGACATCGGCCTGCTGCCGCTCGCTGCTGAAACCGGCGTCAGGCTGGCGTAGGGCCGCCTTGCGCATGAACGGTTTCACCGCCGTGCCGAACACGCGGTCCGCCTCCTGCTCCTGCCAGCGCGCCAGCGCCGCCGTCGGATTGCCGCTGTCGTTCGGCGGCGTCAGGCTCAGGCCAAAGGTCGAGCGTCCCCAGCCGTCGCCATGCAGGCTTTCCAGGCGCTGCGTGAAGTTCGACAGCTGCGCGCTGGCGAAACGCCGCGCAGCATCGGCTTGCGCCGCCTGCAGGCCGATCACTTCCGGATCGAGCGACGGGTCGCGCCGCGCCGTCACGGTGACGTTGACCACGCCCGGCTTCGAGGTGGCATACGCATTGCTCAGGGTGTAGCTGACCACCGCCGCGCCGGCGAACTTGCCCGAAGCCGCAAAGCTCAGCTGGTACGACGGCTTGCCGGCCGTGCCCACGTCGCGCACCACCGCCTTGCCCGCCTCGGCCGGCGCGACGCTCAGGACATTCGCCGCCGTGAACGGGCCGCCCGTGGCACCCGCCGTCAGGTCGACGGTGACCGTCAGGGGGCCACCACCGTGGCGCTCTGGCTGGCCACCTGCGGCATCGGATTGACGCTGATCGTCGACGTCACCGGCGCCGAGGTGCCGAACACGTTCGAGACGGTGTAGCCGATGCTGATGTCGCCGCTGGTGTTGATGCCGGGCGTGTAGACGATGTCCAGGCCATTGACCGCCGCCGTGCCGCTGGCTGGCTGCGTGGTGATGGCCACCGCCGTGAACGGACCGCCGGTGGCGCCTTGCGTCACCTGCAGGGTCACCGGCGTGCCGGCCAGTACCGTCGCCGTCTTGGCCACAGGCACCGGTACCGGCTGCGGCGCCACCGTCACGCTGACCGTGGCGGGCGCGGAGGTGCCGCCCGGACCCGTCGCCGTGTAGCTGAAGCTGTCCGGACCAAAGTAGTTGGCATCCGGCACATACGTCACCTTGAAACTCGCACCGGCGACGGCGCGCGCCATGCGCGCCGAGGCACCGCTCGAGACCACCGTGACGCGCCCGTGCTGCGGCGGCGTGACGTGACGATGGTCACGTCCGTGATCGGGCTGCCATCCGTGGAAGCGATGGTCAGGCTCACTTCCTGGTTGGCCGAGGTGGTCGCCGTTTCATTGGGCACCGGCGGCGGCGCCTGGTTCACCTGCAGCGTCAGCGCCTGCTGCACCGTGAACTGGTGCGCATCCTTCGCTTGCACGGTGAAGCTGAAGCTGCCGAACGCGGTCGGTGTGCCGCTCAGCAAGCCGCTGGCGGCATCGAGCGCCAAGCCGGCAGGCAAGGCGCCGCTGCTGACCGAATACGCATACGGCGCGACACCGCCGGCAGCCGTGAACTGCTGGCTGTAGGCATCGCCGGCACGGATCGCCGCCAGGCTGCCCGGGACCAGGCTCAGGGCCGGTGCCGCAACCGTCATGGTGTAGGCGTTGGTCGCGCTGAACGGCGCGCCCACGCCTGTGCTGCTATCAGTGACCTTGATGCTGAACGGAAAACTGCCAGCCACGTTCGTCGTGCCGGACACACACGCCAGTGGCCGCATTCAGGCTCAGGCCGACGGGCAAGACACCAACCACGGCATAACTATATGGCGCCGTGCCGCCCGCTGCCGTGACGCTGGCGCTGTAAGCCGCTTCCGCCGTCGGATTGGGCAAGCTGGCTGGCGTCAGAGCCAGTGTCGCCGAAGTCACTGGCAAGGTATAGTTTCTTGTTGCCGTGAACTGGCGTGTATCCGTCACTTTTACAGTCAGCGCAAAACTGCCGGCTGCCGTTGGCGTACCGCTCAGCACACCGCTGGCGCTAAGCGCCATGCCGGCTGGTACGCTACCGGAGACCACAAACGCATAGGGTCCAATACCGCCGCTGGCCGTCAGTTGCTGGCTGTAGGCCGTACCAACTGTCGCGCCCGGCAAGCTGGCTGGCGTGATATCCATCGCGGACGTCACCGTCAAGGTATAGCTTTGCGTTGCCTGGGTATTTACGCCAGCCACTGCGGCTTGCGTCGCAGTAATGCTACTGGTACCCAGCGGCCACGGGCGTAATGACGCCAACGCTGCTGACGGTGGCCACGCCCGCATTCGAACTGGAATAGCTGAGGGCACCATAGCTGCCACCCGCGAGGCTGGAAGTCGCCACGTTGGTCAAGCTATTCCCCAATGGAACGGATGCCGCGGCCGGTGTCGCAAACGTGATGACGCCGGTCGGGATATACGTAAATTGATCCGCCGCGCTGCTGGCACTGGTACCGCCAACTGTAGTGACTTTCACGTCCACCACGCCCAAGCTGCCCGATGGACTGATGGCCGTGATCTGCGTAGCACTGTTGACCGTAAAGCTCGTGGCTGCCGTAGCGCCGAATCGCACCGCCGTGGCGCCACCAAAACCCGTGCCGGTGACGACCACGCTAGTACCGCCAGTGATGGCACCGGAAGCAGGCGCAATGCCGGTGACCGCCGGTACCGCCACATAGTTGAACTGGTCCGAGGCGCTGGCAGCACTGGTACCGCCCGTCGTGGTAACCCGCACATCGACCGTGCCTGTACCGCTTGGCGCCGTGGCCGTGATCTGTGTGGCGCTGTTGACCGTAAAGCCGGTGGCTGCCGTGGCGCCGAACGTCACCGCCGTCGCTCCGGTAAAACCGGTGCCGTGAATGGTGACGCTGGTGCCGCCCGTCGTTGGCCCGACCGCAGGCGACAGGCCGCTCACTACCGGCGCACCAACATAGGTGAACTGATCCGCTGCCACCGCCGCGCTGGTGCCGCCAATGGTAGTGATGCGCACATCGACAGTGCCGGAACCGGCTGGCGCCGTCGCCGTGATCTGCGTGACGCTGTTGACCGTAAAGCCAGTGGCTGCCGAGGCGCCGAACATCACCGCCGTCGCGCCGGCAAAGCCGGTGCCGTGAATAGTGACGCTGGTACCGCCAGTGGCAGGACCTGCCGCCGGCGCAATGCCGGTGACCGCCGGTGCCGCGACATACGTAAATTGATCGATGGCGCCGGTGGCGCTGGTACCTCCAGCCGAGGTGACACGCACGTCGACCGTGCCGGAACCGGCGGGGGCCGTCGCCGTGATCTGCGTGGCGCTGTTGACCGTGTAGCCGGTGGCCGCCGTGGCGCCGAAGGTCACCGCCGTCGCGCCGGCAAAACCGGTGCCGTGAATAGTGACGCTGGTACCGCCAGTGGCAGGACCTGCCGCTGGCGCAATGCCGGTGACCGCCGGTGCCGCAACATACGTAAATTGATCGGCGGCGCCGGTGGCGCTGGTGCCGCCCGTCGTGGTGACGCGCACGTCGACCGTGCCGGAACCGGCGGGGGCCGTCGCCGTGATCTGCGTGGCGCTGTTGACCGTGTAGCCGGTGGCCGCCGTGGCGCCGAAGGTCACCGCCGTTGTGCCGCTAAAATTCGAACCGGTGATGATGACGGAAGTACCGCCGCCCGTCGGGCCCGCAGTCGGCGAAATGCTGCTGACCGTTGGCGGCGCCACATACGTAAATTGGTCGGCCGCGCTGGTGGCGCTGGTGCCGCCCGTCGTGGTGACGCGCACGTCCACCGTGCCGGAACCGGCGGGCGCTGTCGCCGTGATCTGCGTGGTGCTGTTGACCGTAAAGCCGGTGGCCGCCGTGGCGCCGAAGGTCACCGCCGTTGTGCCGCCAAAATTCGAACCGGTGATGATGACGGAAGTACCGCCGCCCGTCGGCCCTGCAGTCGGCGAAATGCTGCTGACCGCCGGCGCCGCGACATACGTAAATTGATCGGCCGCGCCGGTGGCGCTGGTACCTCCAGCCGAGGTGACCCGCACGTCGACCGTGCCGGAACCGGCGGGCGCCGTCGCCGTGATCTGCGTGGCACTGTTGACCGTAAAGCCGGTGGCCGCCGTGGCGCCGAAGGTCACCGCCGTTGTACCGCTAAAATTCGAACCGGTGATGATGACGGAAGTACCGCCGCCCGTCGGGCCCGCAGTCGGCGAAATGCTGCTGACCGCCGGCGCCGCCACATACGTAAATTGGTCGGCCGCGCTGGTGGCACTGGTGCCGCCCGTCGTGGTGACGCGCACGTCCACCGTGCCGGTGCCGGCGGGGGCCGTCGCCGTGATCTGCGTGGCACTGTTGACCGTAAAGCCGGTGGCCGCCGTGGCGCCGAAGGTCACCGCCGTTGTGCCGCCAAAATTCGAACCGGTGATGATGACGGAAGTACCGCCGCCCGTCGGCCCCGCAGTCGGCGAAATGCTGCTGACCGTTGGCGCCGCGACATACGTAAATTGATCGGCCGCGCTGGTGGCGCTGGTGCCGCCCGTCGTGGTGACGCGCACGTCCACCGTGCCGGAACCGGTTGGTGCCGTCGCCGTGATCTGCGTGGCACTGTTGACCGTAAAGCCGGTGGCCGCAGTGGCGCCAAAGGTCACTGCCGTTGTGCCGCCAAAATTCGAACCGGTGATGATGATGGAAGTACCGCCGCCCGTCGGCCCCGCAGTCGGCGAAATGCTGCTGACCGCCGGCGCCGCGACATACGTAAATTGGTCGGCCGCGCTGGTGGCGCTGGTGCCGCCCGTCGTGGTGACGCGCACGTCCACCGTGCCGGAACCGGCGGGCGCCGTCGCCGTGATCTGCGTGGCGCTGTTGACCGTAAAGCCGGTGGCCGCCGTGGCGCCGAAGGTCACCGCCGTTGTGCCGCCAAAATTCGAGCCGGTGATGATGACGGAAGTACCGCCGCCCGTCGGCCCTGCAGTCGGCGAAATGCTGCTGACCGCCGGTGCCGCGACATACGTAAATTGGTCGGCGGCGCTGGTGGCGCTGGTGCCGCCCGTCGTAGTGACGCGCACGTCCACCATGCCGGTGCCGGCGGGCGCCGTCGCCGTGATCTGCGTGGCGCCGTCGACCGTGAAACCGCTCGCCGCCGTGGCGCCGAAGGTCACTGCCGTTGTGCCGCTAAAATTCGAACCGGTGATGATGACGGAAGTACCGCCGCCCGTCGGCCCCGCAGTCGGCGAAATGCTGCTGACCGCCGGCGCCGCCACATACGTAAATTGATCGGCCGCGCTGGTGGCGCTGGTGCCGCCCGTCGTGGTGACGCGCACGTCCACCGTGCCGGTGCCGGCGGGGGCCGTCGCCGTGATCTGCGTGGCACTGTTGACCGTGTAGCCGGTGGCCGCCGTGGCGCCGAAGGTCACCGCCGTTGTGCCGCCAAAATTCGAACCGGTGATGATGACGGAAGTACCGCCGCCCGTCGGCCCTGCAGTCGGCGAAATGCTGCTGACCGTTGGCGCCGCGACATACGTAAATTGATCGGCCGCGCTGGTGGCGCTGGTACCGCCCGTCGTGGTGACGCGCACGTCCACCGTGCCGGAACCGGATGGTGCCGTCGCCGTGATCTGCGTGGCACTGTTGACCGTGAAACCGCTCGCCGCCGTGGCGCCGAAGGTCACTGCCGTGGTACCGCCAAAGCCCGTACCCGTGATGGTGACCGTGGTGCCGCCGGCTGCCGGACCGGCAGTCGGCGAAATGCTCGTCACCGTCGGGGACGCCACAAAGGTGTACTGGTCCGCCGCGCTGGTGGCACTGGTGCCTCCAGTGGTGGTGACGCGCACGTCCACCGTACCCGTGCCGCTTGGCGCCGTCGCCGTGATCTGCGTGGCACTGTTGACCGTGAAACCGCTCGCCGCCGTGGCGCCGAAGGTCACTGCCGTGGTACCGCCAAAGCCCGTACCCGTGATGGTGACCGTGGTGCCGCCGGCTGCCGGACCGGCAGTCGGCGAAATGCTCGTCACCGTCGGGGACGCCACAAAGGTGTACTGGTCCGCCGCGCTGGTGGCACTGGTGCCTCCAATGGTGGTGACGCGCACGTCCACCGTACCCGTGCCGCTTGGCGCCGTCGCCGTGATCTGCGTGGCGCTGTTGACCGTAAAGCCGCTCGCCGCCGTGGCGCCGAAGGTCACCGCCGTGGTGCCGCTAAAGCCCGTGCCCGTGATGGTGACCGTGGTGCCGCCGGTTGCCGGACCGGCAGTCGGCGAAATGCTCGTCACCGCCGGGGCCGCCACAAAGGTGTACTGGTCCGCCGCGCTGGTGGCACTCGTGCCGCCAGTCGTGGTGACGCGCACGTCCACCGTGCCGGTGCCGGCGGGCGCCGTCGCCGTGATCTGCGTGGCACTGTTGACCGTAAAGCCGGTGGCCGCCGTGGCGCCGAAGGTCACCGCCGTTGTACCGCTAAAATTCGAACCGGTGATGATGACGGAAGTACCGCCGCCCGTCGGGCCCGCAGTCGGCGAAATGCTGCTGACCGCCGGGGCCGCGACATACGTAAATTGATCGGCGGCACTGGTGGCGCTGGTACCTCCAGCCGAGGTGACGCGCACGTCGACCGTCCCCGCGCCGGCTGGCGCCGTGGCCGTGATCTGCGTGGCGCTATTGACCGTGTAGCCGGTCGCCGCCGTGGCGCCGAAGGTCACCGCCGTCGTGGTGGAAAAGTTCGTGCCACTGATGACGACCGTGGCGCCGCCGCCTGCCGCCCCCGCAGTGGGCGAAATGCTTGTCACCGTCGGCGCTGCCACAAAGGTAAATTGGTCTGCGGCGCTGGTGGCGCTGGTGCCACCCACCGTGGTGATGCGCACATCCACCGTGCCGGAACCGGCTGGCGCCGTAGCCGTGATCTGCGTGGCGCTGTTGACCGTAAAGCCAGTCGCGGCCGTGGCGCCGAAGGTCACGGCTGTAGCGCCGGTAAAGCGCGTGCCGGTGATGGTGACCGTGGTACCGCCAGTGGTGGGACCCGCGGTCGGCGAAATGCTGGTCACAATTGGCGCGCCGACATAGGTAAATTGATCGGCCGCGCTGGTGGTACTACCGCCGCCGGCAGTCGTGACGGTCACGTCCACCGTGCCTGCGCTGCCCGCCGGCGCCGTCGCCGTGATCTGCGTGGCGCTGTTGACCGTAAAGCCGCTGGCATTGGTGGCGCCGAACTTCACTGCCGTCGCGCCCGTCAAATTGGTACCGGTGATAATCACGCTGGTCCCACCACCGGTGGGGCCTGCCGTCGGCGAGATGCCGGTCACGGTCGGCGGCGGGGTGGCGTTGATCACCATGGAGTAGCTTCTGGACGTGTTGTACGGTCCGTTGCCGCCAGTGACATCCGTCGATTTGATCACGAAATTGAAGGTACCCAGGCTACCCGGCGTGCCCGAAACCAGGCCGCTGCTCGACAAGGTCAGGCCCGGCGGCAAGCTGCCCGATTCCACCACGTAAGTGTAGGGCGCGGTGCCATTCGAAGTGGACATCTGCTGGCTGTAGGGCGTCGACAATCCTCCCGCCGACAGGACCGTGGGCGTGATGGACAAGATTGGTATGGCGATCGACACGGAATAGTTCTTGGTGACGGTCAGCGGCGTGCCTGCCGTCGAATCAGTCACCTTGACGCCGAACACATAGGCGCCGGTCGCCGTCACGGTGCCGGAAATTACGCCGCTCGATGACACGGTGATGCCAGGTGGCAAGGTTCCAGTATCCAGCGCGTAGGTATAGGGAGCCACGCCACCGCTCGCCGACATGGCCTGGCTGTACGGCACGCCAATCACGGGTGCCGTCAAACCGGCCGGCGACACGCTAAAGGCTGCCGCGGGAGGCAGGACAGTCACCGTGAAAGTCACGGCCTTGCTGTCCTCGTCCCACAGAACAAAGCTGTCGGACAAGGCCCCGTCGCCATTATTAATATAGGTCGCAATACCGGTACCGTTACCGACGAGGCCGGTAATCATGCCGTGCTGCGCGCCGGGGATATTTTCCGTCAAACCAAATTCGCTACAGGCAGACAAATCAATCACATAGGGGGCTCCTGATGCGACGGTAAAACTTCTCTGATTGGGAATACATTTCGTGCTCGGATCACCCGGATCCGCCTGTGCAGGACCTGCGACGAGTCCCAGCATCACCAGGCACAGCGAAGCGAACCAGTGCACGAAAAGGCCCGAGACTGGCGACCTGTCAGCGGCACGGTTTGGCATTCGTCCCTGGTTCCCAACAAAAAAAGAACGCAGAAAAGCAAATACCGGGCGGGCGACGACACCGTTGCAAATACGCAACATAGTTTCTCCAATACAGAATTTTTCAGACAAAAAAGAACGTGATTTCAGGCCGCCAGCAAGGTCCATTCCGAGCTCTTCTACAGTGCCAACAGATGTTGACGCTTGCCATATGACAACGTATGCTACCCCGAGATTTCAATAAAGTAACTATAACAAAAAGGGTTTTTTAAAACGCAATATTGATTGCAAATGGAAAATATTGCTCATTTGAAATTTAATGACATTCCAACCGTGGGAGAACGATGATGGCTGATGTGTATCTAGGACAAATCATGATGGGCGGTTTCAATTTTGCGCCGCGTGGCTTTGCAGCATGTAACGGGCAATTGCTGCCAGTTGCGCAGAATCAGGCGCTGTTCGCACTGTTGGGCACGTATTACGGCGGCAATGGCAGTACCACCTTTGCCTTGCCTGACTTGCAAGGCAGTACCCCTGTCGGTGCAGGCAGTTCGTTCTGGATGGTTCCTGGCAACCCACGCCCTATCAGATCGGCGCGCGCGTGGGGGTCGAGGCTGTCACCTTGATATCGACCGAGATGCCACAGCACACGCATGCGGCCAATACGGTGACCACGCCCGGCACTTCGAAAAACCCCACGAATACCCTGTTTGGCGGCAGCGGCGCGGAATTCATCTACGGTTCGGCGGGCCCGCAAGTCACCCTCTCCAGCAAGACCCTTGCGTTGACCAGCGGCAACCAGGCGCATAACAATATGCAGCCGTTCTCGGTCATCAACTTCAATATCGCCTTGAGCGGTATCTTCCCGTCGCGCAACTAACGAATCAGCCACCTCTTACGGAGCATAGTCATGACCACACCCTATGTCGGCGAAATTCGCCTGTTTGCCTTTCCCCGCATTCCCAGCGGCTGGTTCGCCTGCGACGGCAGCCTGAAACCGATCGCCAATAATGAAGTGCTGTACACCCTGCTGGGCACCACCTACGGCGGCGACGGCGTCAACACACTTTTGCCGTGCCCGACTTGCGCGGCCAGGTTCCCCTGCATATGGGTACCGGTCCCGGCCTGAGCAACCGGCCCCTGGGGCAACGAAGCGGCAGCGAATCCGTGACCCTGCTTGCCACCCAGCTTCCTTCGCATACGCACCCGTACAATGTGAACAGCACCCTGGCGACGGCGAATGTGCCGGCGGCCAACCTGCTGCTGACTGCCCCGTCGAATAACGACAAGATGTACACGAGCGATCTGACCGGGCTGACCGCCTATGCACTGGCAACCACCGCCACGGGCGCGACAGGCGGCAACCTGCCGCACGCGAACACCATGCCAACCCTGACAGCGTCATTTTGCATCGCATGGGCAGGCATTTTCCCATCGCAGCAATAACAGCCAGCAAGCTAGCTAGCGCAGCCCATAAAATCGATCAGGAGAACCTACCGTGACAACACCATACCTTGGCGAGATACAAGTCTTCGGCTTCAATTTCACACCCTACGGATGGGCCAGCTGCAATGGCGCCACCCTGCAGATCCAGCAACATGCCGCGCTGTTTTCCTTGATCGGCACACAGTATGGCGGCAATGGAACCACCACCTTCCAGCTGCCCAACTTCACGGGACGCGCGCCCTGCAGCCAGGGACAAGCACCCAGCCTGACGCCGCGCGTGATGGGCGAGACCTTCGGCACCAACAGTGTCGCATTGAACGTCACGGAAATCCCGAACCACACCCATCAACTCACTGTGTACCGCCAGCCCACCGCCGCCCTGCAGCACAACACACCGCTCGCTGGCGATGGCTTGATTGCGCTTGGCGGCACGTCCGCATTCGTGCCGGCAACGCCGCCCAATGTCACGCTGGCCCCGGCGGCGATCGGTACCGCTGGCGGCGGCCAGGCGCATGAAAACCGCCAGCCGTTGCTAGCGGTCAATTTCTGCATCTCCCTGCAAGGCGAATTCCCGTCATTTGATTAAGCTTGCTTGATCCAGGCAGACGGCGCCATCGCGGCGCCCGCCTTGCCCTTCTCCCCGTACTGACCTCAGTTAAACACTGCCTGGTACAGAAAGCCGTGGCTGTCACGCGCCACCGGCACCAGAAAGATACCCACCTCGCCCAACGCTTCATGCTGCATCTGGAAGATTTTCTGGTTGAACAGGATGGGCGAGCTATTGTGAAACAACAGGCTGAACGGCTTGCGCATCAAGCCCTCCAGGGTCGCTGACGGCAGCGGGCGCACTTCCTTCAGGACAAAGGCGGCATTCCCGTCAGCGGCCGCAACAAACGTCTCGTTGACGCGCGCGGCAAAATGTTCGAGGGTCAGGACATTCTTCATTCCAGGTATTCCATTCCGTAAGCAGTGTGGTCAAGACGATGCCTGATTCTAATGGAATCATTGCCGCCCTGGCACGGTAATGACATGAAAAACCAGCCGCCACATGCGCCGCGGGGCGGGAGCAGCTTGCTCCAGCCCCGCGGCGTCACTTCCTTGAATTGCAGGCCTACCTGAGCGGCATGGCGATGCCGAACATCACCGACTGGGTACGCCCGCTATCGATGTTCAGATTGCTGTTGTAGTCCAAGGTGAGAGTCATGCCGTTCGACAGCAGCAATTTCACGCCCAGGCCCGCCGTCCAGTTGCCCGTCTGCTGCGGCACCGTGCGGATCACGTACACGGGACCGTCGGCCACCAGGTCCGCATACGCCAGGCGCGCATCATCGGCGCCCTGGAACTGGTGCCGGTACTCGAGCCGCGCGCGCGGGAACCACGTGCCCAGGCCGCCCACATAGATGCCCTCGGCCCGCACCCCCAGCGCGCCGATGCGCGAACGCACCGTCTGCTTGAAGTAGCTCAGGGCGTTGATGCCCGCCGCCTTCTCCGTGTACGGATCGAGCTTGGCCGACATCAGTTCCACCCGGCCATACGGCGACCACATCCACGTTTCCTGGCGCATCTCGATGCCGCCCACCAGCGCCCCGAACACCTGCTTGCCGTCGCGTTCACCGGTGGCGAAACCGCTGCCGTCGCTCAGGTAGCGCGAGGCGTCGTACTGCAGGGTGCCGTAACCGAGCACGCCGTCCAGGAAGACGCCCTTGCTCGGACGCAGGCTGCCATACACGGCCGCCACGGCGCTGTCGGCCGTGCTGCGGCTGCCGTTCTGGCCCACGTCGCTGCGGTCATGGCTGAAACCGGCGCCCACGCCCAGGGTCGCCAGGTCGCTGAGGCGGTAATCGCCGCCCACGCTCACGCCATTCGTGCGGAAGCGGAAGCCCGTCTCGCGGCCATTCACATAATGCTGGCCGAAATCGACCGCGCCGCCGAGCCACAGCGCCAGCGCCTGCTTCTGCGTGTCCGGCTTTTGCGGCATGTCCGGCAAGCCATTCGTGGCCTGGCTGACATCGGCCTGCTGCCGCTCGCTGCTGAAACCGGCGTCAGGCTGGCGTAGGGCCGCCTTGCGCATGAACGGTTTCACCGCCGTGCCGAACACGCGGTCCGCCTCCTGCTCCTGCCAGCGCGCCAGCGCCGCCGTCGGATTGCCGCTGTCGTTCGGCGGCGTCAGGCTCAGGCCAAAGGTCGAGCGTCCCCAGCCGTCGCCATGCAGGCTTTCCAGGCGCTGCGTGAAGTTCGACAGCTGCGCGCTGGCGAAACGCCGCGCAGCATCGGCTTGCGCCGCCTGCAGGCCGATCACTTCCGGATCGAGCGACGGGTCGCGCCGCGCCGTCACGGTGACGTTGACCACGCCCGGCTTCGAGGTGGCATACGCATTGCTCAGGGTGTAGCTGACCACCGCCGCGCCGGCGAACTTGCCCGAAGCCGCAAAGCTCAGCTGGTACGACGGCTTGCCGGCCGTGCCCACGTCGCGCACCACCGCCTTGCCCGCCTCGGCCGGCGCGACGCTCAGGACATTCGCCGCCGTGAACGGGCCACCCGTGGCACCCGCCGTCAGGTCGACGGTGACCGTCAGGCCGGCCACCACCGTGGCGCTCTGGCTGGCCACCTGCGGCATCGGATTGACGCTGATCGTCGACGTCACCGGCGCCGAGGTGCCGAACACGTTCGAGACGGTGTAGCCGATACCGATGTCGCCGCTGGTGTTGATGCCGGGCGTGTAGACGATGTCCAGGCCATTGACCGCCGCCGTGCCGCTGGCCGGCTGCGTGGTGATGGCCACCGCCGTGAACGGACCGCCGGTGGCGCCTTGCGTCACCTGCAGCGTCACCGGCGTGCCGGCCAGTACCGTCGCCGTCTTGGCCACAGGCACCGGTACCGGCTGCGGCGCCACCACCAGGCTGAAGGTGGCCGGCGCCGATACGCCGCCGGCGCCGGTCAGCGTATAGCTGAAGCTGTCCGGACCAAAGTAGTCCTTGTTCGGCGTGTAGGTGACGATGAAGCGGGTAACAGCCGGAGCCGCGGCGGCGACCCCGCGTGCCAGACCTGCCATGCGCGCCGACGAAACGATATCGACCCGCCCATGGCTCGGCGGCGTGACGATGGTCACTGCCGTGATGGGACTGCCGTCGGCCGCATCGATGGTCAGGCTCACCTCCTGATTGGCCGAAGTCGCCCCCGACTCATTGACCACGGGCGGCGGCGCCTGGTTCACCTGCAGCGTCAACGCTTGCTGCACGCTGAACAGGTGCGCGTCCGCCGCGCGTATCGTGAAAGTGAAGCTGCCGAACGCGGTCGGTGTACCGCTCAGCAGGCCGCTGGCGGCATCGAGCACCAGGCCGGCAGGCAAGGCGCCACTGCTGACCGAATACGCATACGGCGCGACGCCGCCGGCAGCCGTGAACTGCTGGCTGTAGGCATCGCCGGCACGGATCGCCGCCAGGCTGCCCGGGACCAGGCTCAGGGCAGGCGCCGCAACCGTCATGGTGTAGGCGTTGGTCGCGCTGAACGGCGCGCCCACGCCCGTGCTGCTGTCGCTGGCGCGCAGGCTGAAAGTAAAGCTGCCGGCCACATTCGTCGTACCGGATAGCACGCCGGTAGCCGCATTCAGGCTCAATCCAGCAGGCAGGCTGCCGCTGGCCACGCTGTAAGTGTACGGCGCCGTACCGCCCGCGGCCGTCAGTGTCGCAGAGTAGGCCGCTTCCGCCGTCGGATTGGCCAGCGAGAGGCCGGCGTCAGGCTGACCGTGGCCGAGGAAACGACCAGGGTATAGCTGCGCGCGCCGGTAAACAGGTGCGCATCGGCCGCCTGCACAGTGAGCGTGAAACTGCCGCCCGCCGTCGGCGTCCCGCTCAGCAAGCCGCTGCTGTTCAGGGTGAGGCCGGCAGGCAGGCTGCCGCTCGACACTGTATAGGCATAGGGAGCAACACCGCCGCTGGCCGTCAGTTGCTGGCTGTACGCGGTGGCGACACTTGCCGCCGGCAAGCTTGCCGGCGTCACCACGATCGTCGGTGCACCGACGCTCACGGTATAGCTGTTGGTCGCGCTGAACGGCGCGCCCACGCCCGTGCTGCTGTCGCTGGCGCGCAGGCTGAAGGTGAAACTGCCCGCCACATTCGTCGTGCCCGACAGCACGCCCGTGGCCGCATTCAGGCTCAAGCCGGCAGGCAGGCTGCCGCTGGCCACGCTGTAGGTGTACGGCGCCGTGCCGCCCGCTGCCGCCAGGGTTGCCGTGTAGGCCGCTTCCGCCGTTGGATTCGGCAGGGTCGCCGGTGTCAGCGTCACAGTCGGGATGCCCACCGCCACTGTCACGGTCGCTGGCGCCGACGTGCCGCTGGCGTTGGTGACCGTATAGGTGAAACTGTCGGTGCCAGCATAACCGGCCGTGGGCGTGTAGCTGATGCTCGTGCCGCTGGCCGTCGCCGTGCCATGCGCGGCTGCGGACGCCACCGCCACCGACGTTGCCGCACCGCCGCTCAGGTTCAGGGCGATAGCATTGGCGCTGCTGCCATAGGCCACCGTGGCGCTGGCGTTGCCGGCAACGGGCGGCGCCACGGCCACCGTGCTGGAATAGGCACGCGAGCCCGTGAAAGGAGCGCCCGTGCCGGTGCTACTGTCGGTGGCCGTGACGGTGAAGTTATACGCGCCTGCCGCCGTCGGCGTGCCGGACAGGGTGCCGTCCGGCGCCAGGCTCAGGCCCGTGGGCAGGCTGCCGCCGGTGATGGCATAGCTGTACGTGGAAGTCCCGCCACTGGCGACAATATTCTGGCTATAGGCGACGCCGGCCGTCATCGCCGGCATGACCGTCGGCGTGACGCTGATCATCGGTGCAGACACCGTCAGCGTGTAGGCCCGCGCGCCCACGTACGGGCCATTGCCCGTCGAGCTGTCCGTGGCGCGCAAGGTGAAGTTGAAGGTGCCAGCGGCCGTCGGCGTGCCCGACAACACGCCGGTGGCCGCATTCAGGCTCAGCCCGGCCGGCAAGGCGCCAGCGCTGACCGCATACGCGTACGGCGCCTGGCCGTTCGCGGCAGTCACCGTCTGGCTGTAGGCCGTGCCGACAGCGGCTGCAGGCACGGCACTTGGCGCAACCGTGATGGTGGGTACGCCAACCGTGAGCGTCACGGTGGCCGGTGCCGAGGTGCCGACGCCGTTCGTCGCCGTGTAGGTAAAACTGTCGGGACCGCCATAGCCTGGCGTCGGCGTGTAGGTGATGCTGGTGCCGCTGGCCGTCGCCGTGCCGTGCAAGGCGCCGGACGACACCGCCACCGACGTTGCCACTCCGCCGCTCAGGTTCAGGGTGATCGGGTTGCTGCTGCTGCCGTAAGCTACCGTGGCGCTGACGGGGCCGGCAATGGGAGCGCCGGCCGCCACCGTGGCGGAATAGGCGCGCGAACCCGTGTACGGACCGCTGCCGGTGCTGCTGTCGGTGGCGGTGATCGTGAAGTTATACGGTCCCTCTGCCGTTGGGGTGCCGGACAAGGTGCCGTCCGGCGCCAGGTTCAGGCCAGTGGGCAGGCTGCCGCCGGTGATGGCATAGCTGTACGGCCCTGTGCCGTTCGCCGCAGTGATGCCCTGGCTGTAGGCCACGCCGGCCGTCATCGCCGGCATCGTCGTCGGCGAGATAGTAACCGTCGGCGCCGTTACCGTCAGCGAGTAGGCCCGCGCTCCCGCGTACGGACCATCGCCCGTTGAACTGTCCGTGGCGCGCACGGTAAAGTTGAAGACGCCGCCCGCCGTGGGCGTGCCCGACAACACGCCGGTGGCCGTATTCAGACTGAGCCCGGCCGGCAAGGCGCCAGCGCTGACCGCATACGCGTACGGCGCCTGGCCGTTCGCGGCAGTCACCGTCTGGCTGTAGGCCGTGCCGACAGCGGCTGCAGGCACGGTACTTGGCGCAACCGTGATGGTGGGCCCGCTGACCGTGAGCGTCACGGTGGCCGGCGCCGAGGTGCCCACGCCGTTGCTGGCCGTGTAGGTAAAGCTGTCCGGTCCGCCATAACCTGCCGTCGGCGTGTAGCTGATGCTGGTGCCGCTGGCCGTCGCCGTGCCGTGCAAGGCGCCGGACGACACCGCCACCGACGTTGCCACTCCGCCGCTCAGGTTCAAGGTGATCGGGTTGCTGCTGCTGCCGTAGGCCACCGTGGCGCTGACGGCGCCGGCAATGGGAGCGCCGGCCGCCACCGTGGCGGAATAGGCGCGCGAACCCGTGTAAGGAGCTCCCGTGCCGGCACTGCTGTCAGTGGCGGTGACGGTAAAGCTGTACGGCCCCGCTGCCGTCGGCGTGCCGGACAGGGTGCCGTCCGGCGCCAGGCTCAGGCCTGTCGGCAGGCTGCCGCCGGTGATGGCATAGCTGTAGGCGGCCGTGCCGCCGCTGGCGGTGATGTTCTGGCTGTAGGCGACGCCAGCCGTCATCGCAGGCAAGACCGATGGCGCCACCGTGATCGTCGGCCCGGCAACCGTCAGCGAGTAGGCGCGCGCTCCCGCGTACGGGCCATCGCCCGTTGAACTGTCCGTGGCGCGCACGGTAAAGTTGAAGACGCCGCCCGCCGTCGGCGTGCCCGACAGCACACCGGTGGCGGCATTCAGGCTCAGCCCGGCCGGCAAGGCGCCGGCGCTGATCGCATAGGCGTACGGCGCCTGGCCGTTCGCGGCAGTCACCGTCTGGCTGTAGGCCGTGCCGACAGTGGCTGCAGGCACGCTACTTGGCGCAACCGTGATGCTGGGCGCATTGACCGTGATCGTCACGGTGGCCGGCGCCGAGGTGCCGACGCCGTTGCTGGCCGTGTAGGTAAAGCTGTCCGGCCCGCCATAGCCTGCCGTCGGCGTGTAGGTGATGCTGGTGCCGCTGGCCGTCGCCGTGCCGTGCAAGGCGCCGGACGACACCGCCACAGACGTCGCCACGCCGCCGCTCAGGTTCAGGGTGATCGGGTTGGCGCTGCTGCCATAAGCTACCGTGGCGCTGACGGCGCCGGCAATGGGAGCGCCGGCCGCCACGGTGACGGAATATGCGCGCGAACCCGTGTACGGACCGCTGCCGGTGCTGCTGTCGGTGGCGGTGATCGTGAAGTTATACGGCCCCTCTGCCGTTGGGGTGCCGGACAAGGTGCCGTCCGGCGCCAGGCTCATGCCCGTCGGCACGGTGCCGGCAGTGATTGCATAGCTGTAAGGTCCTGTGCCGTTCGCCGCAGTGATGCCCTGGCTGTAGGCGACGCCGGCCGTCATCGCAGGCAAGACCGATGGCGCCACCGTGATCGTCGGCCCGGCAACCGTCAGCGAGTAGGCGCGCGCACCGGAATACGGGCCGCTGCCCGCCGAACTGTCCGTGGCGCGCAAGGTAAAGTTGAAGACGCCGCCGGCCGTCGGCGTGCCCGACAGCACACCGCCGCTGGACAGGCTCAGGCCCGCAGGCAAGGCGCCGGCGCTGACCACATACGCGTACGGCGCCATGCCGTTCGCTGCCGTCACGTTCCTGCTGTAGGCCGTCCCCACGGCGGCGGCAGGCAAGGTGGAGGGCGCAACCGTGATGGTGGGTCCGCTGACCGTGAGCGTCACGGTGGCCGGCGCCGAAGTGCCCACGCCGTTGCTGGCCGTGTAGGTAAAGCTGTCCGGCCCGCCATAACCTGCCGTCGGCGTGTAGGTGATGCTGGTGCCGCTGGCCGTCGCCGTGCCGTGCGAGGCGCCGGACGACACCGCCACGGACGTCGCCGCGCCGCCGCTCAGGTTCAGGGTGATCGGGTTGGCGCTACTGCCGTAGGCTACCGTGACGCTGACGGCGCCGGCAACGGGTGCGCCGGCCGCCACCGTGACGGAGTACGCGCGCGAACCCGTGTAGGGGCCGCTGCCGCTGCTGCTGTCGGTGGCCGTGACGGTAAAGTTGAAGGGTCCCGCTGCCGTCGGCGTGCCGGACAGGGTGCCGTCCGGCGCCAGGCTCAGGCCCGTGGGTACGCTGCCGCCGGTGATGGCATAGCTATACGTGGCCGTACCGTTCGCGGCGGTGATGCCCTGGCTGTAGGCGACACCGGCCGTCATGGCCGGCATCACCGTAGGTGCCACCGTGATCGTTGGCGCATTGACCGTCAGCGTGTACGTACGCGTGCCATTGGCGGCCAGCGAGTCCGTGGCGCGCACGGTGAAATTGAAGGTGCCGCCGGCCGTCGGCGTGCCCGTCAGGCTGCCTGCGCCGGACAGGCTCATGCCTGCAGGCAGGCTGCCAGCCGTGATCGCGTAAGTGTACGGTGCAGTGCCGCCCGTCGCGCTCAGGGTCGTCGTCGCGTAAGCCTGGGCCACCGTGCCATTCGGCACGGTGGCAGGCGACAGCGCGATGGCGGAAGTGATCGTGACGTTGTAGACGATGGGCTGCCCCACATCGTCCCTGATGGTAAACGTGTCCGATGTCGCGCTGAGATTGGTATTCCGGTAGCGCACGGCATTCGTGACATTCGAATCTTCCAGCGTGCCATGCTGCGGCGGCACCAGGGTGCCCGTCAGGCCAAACTGAGAACAGGGCGAATTGAGATAACTCTCGTAATACTCATCTCCCGCCACCACAGTGATGGCGCGCGGGCTCGGGCAGACACTGGCGGCGGAAGCTTGAAGGGAAAACAGGGAGAGCAAGGGAAACAGCAGGGCCGCCGCCAGCCGCATCAGCCAGGGTGAGCGCCAGGACAGAATACCCGGGGTAGTTCCCCCGCCGGCAATGGACACATCAATGCCACGGACAGGCGCAGGCAGCCATCCAAATTTCGTGAAATTTAGAAACATTTGTCTTCCCTCGATACATTTATCTTGGCGCTGGGCCTTGTACGGATAACGGTCACGGCAAACCTGCACGCCGATGACAACGACCGTCAACAGGACTGAAGATGGCTTTCCAGCATGATTGAACCTTGCTTTAAGTCAATCTATGCTACTACGACTTACAAATAAAGCAACTATAAAATATTATCAAATAGGGAAGTTTTTAATGAAAATCAACTATTGTCAAAATAATGTATCTATTTGACAACGGATGTAAAAAGGAACGCCGCATGTAGGGCTGTATTGAGCAACTTGCCGTGAGCCGTGCTGGCGTGGCAGCACGCTATTTTCCTAGGAAACATGGGGGTTTCCGGCCTTTTCCCCGGCGCGACACAGTCGGCATTCCGACAGAAAGCCGGCTTTGCATGATGACATTTCGGCGGCGCGTGCCTGCCGCCATATTGGCAGCGGTTGCATCGAACTGGCGTGGCGCGCCCGGCAATCAGTGGTACGAACGCCACGCCGGAGACTGTCACCTTGCAAGCCACCCACCGAGAATTTCTTGCCAGTGGGCAGCATGGCCTGCCCGGCAGCTTGCCCGGCAGGCCCCGCCTCGTGCTGACAGCGTTACTGCATCGCCTGCGTCAACCCCGGCGCAAACTCGGCGCCATGCTTGATCTGCGCGGTGGAGGCCTTCAAGGTGGCGCCGATGGGCTCGGCGCGGCCGGCCAGGCATTGCCCCAGGAAGTTTTCCGTCACGGCATTGAAGGCGATGTTGTTGACGGGCCGCGCAAAGCCATGGCCCTCATCGGGGAACAGCACATACGTGACGGGGATATTCTTCGCCGCCATGGCTGCCACGATCTGGTCCGATTCAGCCACGTTGACGCGCGGGTCGTTCGCGCCCTGGCCGATCAGCAGGGGACGCTGGATATTCTGCGCGAAGTTCAGCGGCGAGCGCTCCTTGAGCAGCGCCCTGCCCTCTTCCGTGGTCGGGTCGCCCATGCGCTTGTAGAACTGCTGCTTGCCCGCTTCCCAATACGGCGGGATGGTTTGCAGCAAGGTAAACAGGTTCGACGGGCCGACGATATCGACGCCGCAGGCAAACGTGGTCGGCGTGAACGCCATGCCGGCCAGGGTGGCGTAGCCGCCATACGAGCCGCCCATGATGGCCACCTTGTCGGCCGTGGTCACGCCGCTCTTGACGGCCCATTGCACCGCGTCGAGCAGATCGTCATGCATCTTGCGGCCCCACTGCAGGTCGCCGGCCGAGATGAACTGCTTGCCGAAACCCGTCGACCCACGGTAATTCACCGACAGCACGGCATAGCCGCGGTTGGCCAACCACTGGTGGTAGCTGTTGTAGCCATAGGTGTCGCGCGCCCACGGGCCGCCGTGCACCAGCAGCACCATCGGCACGGCTTGCGTGGCCTTGCCGCCGGCGCCCGCCTTCGATGCATGCGGCAGGGTCAGGTAAGACACCAGGGTCAGGCCGTCGCGCGCCTTGATTTCCTGCGGATACATGGGCACCAGCGGCGCACCTTCCAGCTCGGGCCGCGTGACGTACAGCTGCGTCAGTTTTTTGCTCTTGCGCTCATACAGCCAGCTCGATGCGGGTGCCGTGACGGTGTCGACGCCCACCAGCCACTTGTCGTCGGCATCCGTGCGCGACGTTACGTTGAACTGGCCCTGGGTATTCTTCTTCAGGAAAGCCAGGTCGGCCTTCAGGTCGTCCGTCAGCGGCAAATATTCCTGCTGCAGATAATTGACCGTATAGGCTTGCACGCGGCCCGTGCGCGTATCGTACAACGCGTCCGAAATGTCGGCGCGCGCATCTTGCGCCACCACCGTCGTCTTGCCGCTGGCCACATCCTGCGCCAGCAGCGCCGAGGTATTGCGGCCGCGCGAATCGGTCCAGTACAGGGTCTTGCCATCGACGGTGAAGGCCAGCGGCGCCGTCGTCTGCGAGTCTTCCAGGGCGACCTCGGCCAGCGGCGTGCTCTCGGCCTTGCCGTCCGTCAGGCGGAAATACTGCATGCCGCCATCGGCGCGCGCCTTGCTGGCGATGCGCAAATTGAGCAATTCATCGGCGACATAGCCGCCATAGCCATCGTTCTGCTGCACCAGGGTCAGCTTGCCGCTGGCCAGCTCCAGGCTGTACACATCGTGCCAGCGCGCATCGCGGTTATTGATGCCGACGAGGATACGGTCCTTGACCTTGCTGCTGATCTGGACGATCCGCACGCGCGTCTTCTCGAACGGCGTGTAATTGACCTGCTTGCCGCTTGCCACGTTCACGCCGTACAGCAGGAAATTCTCGTCGCCGCCCTTGTCCTGGATAAACAGCACGGTTGTCGAATCGGGCGACCAGAAGCTGCCGCGGATAGGTCGCACCTTCTCTTCCGTCAGCGGGCGCGCCTGCGTCAGGTCGCTGGCCGGCGCCACCCACACATTGAGCACGCCATCGCGCGGCGCGATCCACGACAGCCACTTGCCGTCCGGGCTGATCCGCCCGCCGGACTTGCTCGGATTACCGAAGATCTTCGCCCGCTCGATCAGCGGCGTTTCCTTGACAGGGGCTTGGGCATGCGCCGGCAGTGCGCCGGCGAACAACAGGACAGGCAGGACATAGCGAATCATGGACACCTCGTGGTTGATAAATGAAGGGAAACATCACACGTGCATGTGCCAGCAAATCATAGGCCAAAGCCGGGTTGCCATGTTGACTACAGCGATGGAAGACGAAAATCGGGGGACAGGATGGTGGAAAAAGGGGATGGAATGCACGGCGAATGATGCATGCCGTCATGGCGATGGCCGGCACAAAAGAAAAAGGCCACTCCGAAGAGTGGCCTAAGTCCTTGAATCTAATGGTCGGGGCGAGAAGATTCGAACTTCCGACCCCATGCACCCCATGCATGTACGCTACCAGGCTGCGCTACGCCCCGACGAGGTGGGAATTATAGCAGAGGCTTTTAGGTTTTTGCCATGCTTTGCGCTTGATTCATATCGAACTGCGCAAAGTTTTTTTCAATCCCCCGCAAAACGCTTACTCACTCAGCAGCAGCGCCGTCAGGATGATGCGGAAGCCGGCGATCAGCGGCTCGACCTTCACGTCCGGATTGTGAATGAAGCGCACGGGCAAGCCCTGGTACATGGCGACCAGGGCATCGAGGCGCCCTTGCAGCATTTCCTCATCGGCCGGCAAGCCCCGCTTGATGCGCGCGTCGCGGATGATGGAGAGAAACAACTGGCGCGAGCGCTGGTCCGAGCATTGCAGCATGTCGGCGATCACCGGATTGCGCGACGCTTCGGCAAAGATTTCCAGCGGCATCATCCATGTTTTCGGGTCCAGCGCTTCGAGCACATGCTCGCCCGCATTGTCGATCACGGCCTGCAGCGGGTCTTCGCGCTGCGCCAGGTCCTGCATCAAATTGGAGACCCGCTCCGTATTCTGCATGACGAAGGCGGCGATGATCGCATCCTTGCTGTCAAAATAATTATAGATGTGGCCCGCGCTCATGCCGGCCGCTTTCGAGATCTCGGCCATGCTGGCGCCGTGGAAACCGCGGCGGCTGAAGCAGCTTTCGGCCGCATCGAGCACCTGCTTGCGCCGCGTATTGGCGCGCTCGGGATCCGGATGCTTCTTTTCAACTTGGTTCATGACTTTTCCAGTAGCGCGCCGGCCCTGCCCCTGCGGACAAGGGCAAGGCCGGCGTCGGCGTCCCCGTGATTATTGGACGCCGCCAGCCGCCGCGACGGCTGTCTGCTCAGGCTGCCAACCGCCGCCCAGCACCTTGTACAAAGTGACCAGGTTGGTCGACTTGGCCAGGCGCGCCGTGATCAGGCTTTGCTGCGCCGTGTACAGCGCGCGCTGGGCCACCAGGGCGTTCAGGTAGGACTCGGCGCCCTGCTTGTAGCGCGCGTCGTGGATGGTATAGCTCTTCGTCGACGCCTCGACCAGCGAGACCTGCGATTGCAGGCGCTCGTCGATGGTGCCGCGCTGGGCCAGCGCATCGGACACTTCACGGAAGGCGACCTGGATCGCCTTTTCGTATTGCGCCACGGAAATTTCACGCTGCACCTTGGCGATATCGAGGTTGGCGCGGTTCACGCCGCCATCGAAGATCGGCAAGCTGATCTGCGGAATGAAGCTCCACGTGCCGCTGCCCGCCTTGAACAGGCCCGACAGGTTGTCGCTGACCGAACCGGCCGTGGCCGTCAGCGAAATGCGCGGGAAGAAGGCCGCGCGCGCCGCGCCGATGTTGGCGTTGGCGGCACGCAAAGTGCGCTCCGCCGCCAGCACGTCGGGACGGCGTTGCAGCACGTCCGACGGCACGCCGGACGGAATGTCCGCCAGGGCCGTCACGGTGCCGAACTCGGCTGGCGGCAGCAGGTCGGCCGGCACGGGGCCGCCCACCAGCAAGACCAGCGCGTTTTGATCCAGCGCAACCTGGCTCGTGAAGACCGCCACGTCGGAACGGGCCGATTCGACGCTGGTCTGGGCATCGTACTTGTCCAGGCCGGAAGTAGCACCGGCACTGAAGCGGCGCACGGCCAGGTCATACGACGACTGCTGGCTCTTCAGGGTGTCCTGCGCCACGCGCAGGCGCTGCTGGTCGGCCACCAGGTTCAGATAGGTGCTGGCCACTTCGGCCACCAGACTGATCTGCTGTGCGCGGCGTGCTTCTTCCGTGCCCAGGTATTGCTCCAGCGCGCTGTCGGACAGGCTGCGCACGCGGCCGAAGAAGTCCAGCTCGTAGGCCGACACGCCCAGGTTCGCCGTGTACTGGCGGTTGATCGACGCTTCGCCCGTCGGGCTGGCGTTCTTCGAGATGCGCGTGGCCGACTGGCCGCCCGAGGCCGACAGGGTCGGGATCAGGGCGGCGCGTTCGATGCCGTACGTGGCGCGCGCCTTCTCGATGTTCAGGATCGAGACGCGCAGGTCGCGGTTGTTGGCCAGCGCCAGTTCCAGTACCTGGCGCAGGCGCGCATCGGCAAAGAACTCGCGCCAGGCGACGTCCGCCACCGGCTTGGCGTCGGCGGCGGCCGTGTCGGCCTTGTAGGACGGGCCCGTCGGCCACGCCGTGGGCGCCGGCGCGGCCGGACGCTCATACGTGGGAGCCAGGCTGCAACCGGCCAGCAAGGCCAGTGCCGCCATGGAGAGTAGTGATTTTTTCATATTAATGTGCATCCTTGGAAAGCGTGACGGCTGGCGAACCAGGCGTCGCCGACGTGGCGGGCGCGTCCGGCTTCGAGAAGAAGCCGCGCACCAGCACGAAGAACACCGGCACGAAGAAGATACCGAGGAAGGTGGCCGTCAACATACCGCCCAGCACGCCGATACCGATGGCGTTCTGGCTGCCGGAACCGGCGCCGCTGGAAATAGCCAATGGCAACACGCCCAGGCCGAAGGCAATCGAGGTCATCAGAATCGGACGCAGACGCAGACGCACCGCATGCAAGGTCGCGTCCAGCAGCGACATGCCCGATTCCTGCATTTCCTTGGCAAATTCCACAATCAGAATCGCATTCTTCGCCGACAGGCCCACCACCGTGAGCAAGCCCACCTGGAAGTACACGTCGTTCGACAGGCCGAACAGCCACGTACCGAGCACGGCGCCGATCACGCCCAGCGGCACGACCAGCAGCACGGAGAATGGAATCGACCAGCTTTCATACAGCGCGGCCAGGCACAGGAAGACGATCAGCAGCGACAGCGCGTACAGCTGCGGCGTCTGCGAACCGGATTCGCGCTCTTCCAGCGACACGCCGGTCCAGCTGAAACCGATGCCAGGCGGCAACTTGGCGACCATTTCTTCCATCGCGTTCATGGCGGCGCCCGTGCTTTGGCCCGGCGCCGGCGTACCCAGGATCTCTACGGACGGCAAGCCGTTGTAGCGTTCCAGGCGTGGCGACGCGTAAATCCACTTGCCGGTGGCGAAGGCCGAGAATGGCACCATCTGGCCAGCCGTGTTGCGCACGAACCACTTGTTCAAGTCTTCCGGCAGCATGCGCGAACTGGCATCGCCCTGGATGAACACTTTCTTCACGCGGCCACGGTCGAGGAAGTCGTTCACATATGAACTACCCCAGCCCACGCTCAGCACACGGTTGATTTCCGAGATCTGCAAGCCCAGCGCCGTTGCCTTCTGCTGGTCGATGTCGATCTTGTACTGCGGCGTATCTTCCTGGCCGTTCGGGCGCACGCCGACCATGGCCGGATTCTGCGACGCCATGCCCAGCAACTGATTACGCGCCGCCATCAGGGCGTCATGGCCGACACCGCCGATATCCTGCAGCTGCATGTCGAAACCGGTGGCGTTACCCAGTTCCAGCACGGCAGGCGGTGCAAACGTAAACACCATCGCATCCTTGATCTGCAACAACTTGCCCATGGCGCGACCGGCCACGGCCGGCGCTTTTTGCGCCACGTCCTTGCGCAGCGACCAGTCTTTCAGGCGCACGAAGGCGATACCCGTATTCTGGCCGTTACCGCCGAAGCTGAAACCGGCGACGGCAAACACGGAAGCGACGTTGTCTTTCTCGCTGTTCATGAAGTGGTCTTCGACCTGTTCGATCACTTTCAGGGTGCGCTCTTGCGTGGCGCCCGTCGGCAATTGAATCTGCGTAAACAGGATGCCCTGGTCTTCTTCCGGCAGGAAGGAGGTCGGCAGGCGCATGAAGACGAATACCAGGCCAGCCAGGAGGATGACGTACAACAGCATCGAACGGCCGCGGTGGCGGATCATGCTGCCAACCCAGCCCTGGTAGGTGTTGCTGCTGCTATCGAAGCTGCGGTTGAACCAGCCGAAGAAACCCTTGTTCGACGCGTGATGGCCCTTCTCTACCGGTTTCAGCAGCGTGGCGCACAGGGCTGGCGTAAATACCAGCGCGACGACGACGGACAGCACCATCGACGAGACGATCGTGATCGAGAACTGGCGGTAAATCACGCCCGTCGAACCGCCGAAGAAAGCCATCGGCACGAACACGGCCGACAGCACCATGGCGATACCGACCAGCGCGCCCGTGATCTGCGTCATGGACTTGCGCGTCGCTTCCAGCGGCGACAAGCCCTCTTCGCTCATCACGCGCTCGACGTTTTCCACCACCACGATCGCATCATCGACCAGCAGACCGATGGCCAGCACCATGGCGAACATGGTCAGCGTATTGATCGAATAGCCGAAGGCATTCAGGATACCGAAAGTACCGAGCAGCACGACCGGCACGGCCATGGTCGGGATCAGCGTGGCGCGGAAGTTCTGCAGGAACAGGTACATCACCAGGAACACCAGGATGACCGCTTCGACCAGCGTTTTGACCACTTCTTCGATGGACAGTTTCACGAACGGGGTCGTGTCGAACGCCACCTGGTAGCTCATGCCTTCAGGAAATTGCTTGCTCAGGTTGCCCAGCATGGCTTTCGCCGCATTGGCCGTGTCGAGCGCGTTGGCGCCCGTCGCCAGCTTGATCGCCACGCCGGTGGCCGCATGGCCGTTGTAACGGGCCACGGTGTTGTAGTTCTCGCGGCCCAGTTCCATGGTGGCCACGTCCTTCAGGTACACCATGGCACCGTTGGTCGTGGTTTTCAGCAAGATGGCGCCGAACTGCTCCACCGTTTGCAAGCGGCTTTGCGCCGACACGGTCGCGTTCAGCTGCTGGCCCTTGATGGACGGCGTGCCGCCCAGCTCACCGGCCGACACTTCCGCATTCTGCGCCTGCACGGCCGTGATCACGTCCGCCGGTGTCAGGTTAAAACTTTGCAGCTTGGCCGGATTGAGCCAGATACGCATGGCGTACTGCGAACCGAACAGGGTCACGTCGCCCACGCCCGCTACGCGGCTGAGCGGATCGACGACGTTGGCGGCCACATAGTCGCTCAAGTCGGTCTGGTCCATCTTGCCGTTTTCGGAAATGAAGCCGAACACCATCAAGAAGTTCTTCGTCGCTTTCGACACGACGAGGCCCTGCTGCGTGACAGCCGTCGGCAGCAGTGGCGTGGCCAGCTGCAGCTTGTTCTGTACTTGCACCTGGGCAATATCAGGATTGGTGCCGCTGGTGAACGTCAAGGTGATGCTGATGCCGCCAGTGGCATCGCTCGACGAGGCCATGTAGCGCAAGCCGTCGATCCCCTTCATCTTTTGTTCGATGACCTGGGTGACCGCATCTTCCACGGTCTTGGCGGAGGCGCCAGGGTAGGAGCCGCTGATCGAAATCGACGGCGGAGCGATGCTCGGGTACTGCGCGATCGGCAGGCTGAGGATCGAAATCACGCCGGCAAGCATGATGACGATCGCGACCACCCAGGCAAAAATCGGGCGGTCAATGAAAAAACGGGCCATTAATATTCTCCTGAATTAGTGGGCGCTGGCAGCCGATGCGGCGGCAGAAGCGGCAGCGGCGGGCACAGGAGCAGCTTCGGCCTTGGCCGGCACGGCAACGGCTGGGGCGCCTGGCTTGACTTTTTGCAAGCCTTCCACGATCACGCGGTCGCCTGCGGCCAGGCCGGACGTCACCAGCCAGTTGGTGCCGACCGTGCCGCTGGTGGTCAGCACGCGTTGCTCGACCTTGTTTTCCTTGTTCAGGATCAAGGCGGTTGCCTGGCCCTTCTGGTTGCGCGTCACGCCCACTTGCGGCACGGTGATGGCTTTTTCATCGACGCCCGTTTCCAGCTGGGCACGTACGTACATGCCTGGCAGCAATTCGCCTTTCGGGTTCGGGAACAGCGCGCGCAAGACCACGTTGCCGGTGGTCGGATCGACCGTCACGCCGGCGAACTGCAGCTTGCCCGGTTCGCTGTACTTGCTGCCGTCCGGCAAGATCAGATCGACCTTGGCCTGGCCTTCGCCGACTTTTTTCAGCGAACCGTCGGCCATCTGGCGCTTCAGGCGCAGCAGGTCGGTGCTCGACTGGGTCACGTCGACATACATCGGATCGAGTTGCTGCACGGTGGTCAGCGCCTCTGCCTGGCCGGCCGTGACCAGCGCGCCGGCCGTCACGGTCGAACGGCTGGTGCGGCCGCTGATCGGCGCCGTCACGGTGCTGTAGCGCAGGTTGATGTTCGCCGATTCCAGCGCCGCGGTGGCGGACTCGACGTCTGCCTTGGCTTGCTCGAAGGCAGCGACGGCGTCATCGTATTCCTGGCGGCTCACGCCTTCGATGGCGACCAGTTCCTTGTAGCGCGAGGCTTTCGGGCCGGCCGTCAGCAGGTTGGCCTTGGCTTTCGACAGGGCAGCCTTGGCGGAATTATAAGCAGCCTGGTAGGTGGCCGAGTCGATCTGATACAGGGCCGTGCCCGCTTTCACATCGCTACCCTCGACGAACAGGCGCTTCTGGATCAAACCGCCCACTTGCGGGCGCACATCGGCGACCTGGTAGGCATTCGTGCGGCCGGGCAATTCGGCGCTCATCGGCAACGCGGCCGGATTAACAGTAAACACGACCACCTGCGGCGCTTGCTGCGCGTGAGGTGCTTCCTGTTTTTTACTGCAGCCGGCCATGATTACAGTGGCGCACAGAACGGCAATAGCGCCGCTCGTACGCGGCGACGTCAAGGAAAAGGTTGGTTGCATCTTGGACTTTCTGAAAAAGAAGCTGGCTAGTGTCGTTAGAAATGACTAAATTTATTAACGCAGATCAAAGAATGAACGATCATTCTAAAATCGTCAAGCATCGTTACAATTGAAACAAAGTAACCTTTAAGCGTTTTTTATTGCTAATGATGCAATTAAATGGCGACAACAACAGCAACGGCGCACCAGCAGGATCGATCGGAATACGGGCTGGCGGCGGCAAAACGGCAAAGCGGGAGAGTTGGATTGAGTGAATACTTTAGCAGGGTCAAGATTTCTTTGCTGAACCTGCCAACAAGTGTGCAACACTGCCGGCCCCGGCTTGCATGGCGGCCGTGATTATTTACTAATGGTATCGAAAAGACATGCCCCCGGCGGACGCGCTAATATATTAGCCACAGCGTGGCGAAGCGAGGACGCGATGACGACAGCACAGGCGCAAGGAGCGGCGCAAGACGATGGCGCGGGCGGCCGGGACGCGCCGCCGCTGCTGTCGACGGGCGTCGCTGGCCTCGACACCATACTGAGTGGCGGCTTGCTGGCCGAGCGCCTGTACCTGATAGAAGGCGAACCGGGCACGGGCAAGACCACGCTGGCGCTGCAATTTCTGGCCGAAGGCGCGCGCAATGGCGCGCCCGTGCTGTATATCGCTCTGGCCGAATCGGAAATCGAACTGCGCGCCGCCGCCCGCTCGCATGACTGGGACCTGGCCGGCATCGCCATCGAAGAAGTGGCGCCAAGCGACGACATGCTCGACCCCGAGCGCCACTACACCATCTTCCACCCGTCGGAAATCGAACTGGCATCGACCAACCGGCGCATCCTCGCGGCCATCGAGAAGCACCACCCTGCCCGCCTGGTGCTCGACTCGCTGTCCGAACTGCAGTTACTGGCGGAAAACCCGCTACGCTACCGGCGCCAGGTTCTCGCCTTGAAACAATACCTGGCCAGCCGTCACTGCACCACCATGCTGATCGATGACCGCTCCGCGCTCGATGACGGCTTGCAAGTACGCAGCGTGGCCCATTGCGTCATTTCGCTGGAGCTGCAAAACCAGGACTATGGCAATGACCGGCGCCGCGTGCGCGTGGTGAAATACCGGGGCGTGCCGTTTCGCAGCGGCACGCACGACTACAAGATCGCCCAGGATGGCCTGGTCGTCTATCCGCGCCTGGTGGCGGCCGACACGCGCCGCGACGGCGACCACCGGCGCCTGTCGAGCGGCGTGCATGAACTCGATGCCATGACGGGCGGCGGCCTGGAAGAAGGCATGAGCACCCTCATTTCCGGCCCCGCCGGCAGCGGCAAGTCAACCTTGGCGGCGCAGTTCGTGCATGCGGCAACAAAGCGCGGCGAATCGTGCGCCATGTTCCTGTTCGAGGAAGCGCGCAGCAAGCTGCTGCACCGGACGGACGAGCTGGGCATGCGCCTGAAGGAAGCGCTCGATACCGGCTTGCTGAGCGTGCAGCAAGTCGACCCGGCCGAACTGACGCCGGGCGAATTCGCCCAGGCCGTGGTCGACGCGGCCGAACGGGGCGCCAGGATGATCGTCATCGACAGCCTGAACGGCTACATGCACGCCGTGCCCGACGAGCGCTTCCAGAGCACCTACCTGCACGAACTGCTCAATTACCTGAGCCAGCGCGGCGTGGCCACCCTGCTTGTCGGCGTGCAGCAAAACATGCTGGGCATGTCGATGACGACCTCGGCCGACGCCAGCTACCTGGCCGACAGCGTCATCATGTTGCGCTACTACGAAACGGAAGGCGAAGTGCGGCAAGCCATTTCCGTCTTCAAGAAGCGCGGCAGCGCGCATGAGCGCAGCATCCGCCGCTTCGAGATCGGCCCGCAGGGCTTGCGCATCGGCCCGACACTGGCCGGTTTCCACGGCATCCTGTCGGGCATGCCCACCGTCGGCGGCACGCCATTTCCCTAGGGCAAGCCATGGAACAGCGCATCCTGATCTACGCGCCGGCCGGCCAGGACGCCGCCCTGGCCAGCCAGGTGCTCGCCGGCAGCGCCATTGCCAGCCACGCCTGCCGCAGCGCAGGCGAGCTGGCCGAGCAGCTGGCGCTGGGCGCGGGTGGCGTGCTGACGGTGGACGAGGCACTGCATGCGGGCGCCTACCAGGTGCTCGACGAGTACGGGCGGCGGCAGCCGGACTGGTCCGACCTGCCCATCATCCTGCTGACGCATGCGGGACTCGATTCCCTGCCCTTGCGGCAAGCCATCGCCACCCTGGGCAACCTGACCCTGCTGGAACGCCCCGTGCACATGCTGACCCTGATCACCTCGGCGCACGCCATGCTGCGCGCGCGCCAGCGCCAGTACCAGGTGCGCGAAACGCAACGGCGCAAGGATGAATTCCTCGCCAGCCTGGGCCATGAGTTGCGCAATCCGCTGGCGCCCATCAAGACATCGATCGCCCTGCTCAGCCATTTATATCCGGAATCGGAACAGGTAAACAAGGTCAAGGGCGTGATCGAGCGCCAGGTCACGCACCTGACGCGGCTGGTCGATGACCTGCTCGACGTGGCGCGCATCACCAGCGGTAAAGTGGTGCTCCAACGCAAGGACATTGCGCTACAACAAGTCCTCAGCCATGTGATCGAGCTGTGCCAGCCGACCGCCAGCAGCCGCAACATCAGCATCGCGCTGGACTTGCCGCCGCACACGGTGATGCTGCACGCCGACTATGCGCGCCTGGTGCAGATCTTTGCGAATATCGTCTCGAACGCCGTCAAATTCACGCCGAGCGGCGGGCACATCCACATTACGGCCCGGCTGGCCGACGGCCAGCTGCAGGTGGCCGTGGAAGACAATGGCATCGGCATCGACCCGGACGCCATCCCGCGCATCTTTTCCATGTTCGAACAGGGCCGCACGGTGGCGGGCCAGATGGCCAGCGGCCTGGGCATCGGCCTGAGCCTGGCGCGCCAGTTTGCTGAAATGCACGATGGCAAGATCGAAGCGCATAGCGCCGGACCCGGGCAAGGCAGCCGCTTCGTCGTCACCCTGCCCGCCAGCATGCCCGCAGGGCCGGCCGCCACGCCGGCCAGCGATGTGCCGGCCGGGCCGGGCCAGGCCGTGCAAGTGCTGGTGGTGGACGACAACCGCGATGCGGCCGATTCGCTGCAGACGCTGCTCCAGCTGGAAGGCCACGCCGTGCGGGTCGCCTACGACGGCGCGCAGGCGCTGGCCGCCGTCGATGCCCTGTGGCCGCAACTGATCGTGATGGACCTGGGCATGCCGGGCATGGACGGCTACGAAACGGCGCGCCAGATCCGCCTGAAAAAGCACAGGGGCGCGACGTGCTGATGCTCGCGTTGACGGGCTGGGGCGATACAGGAGGGCGCACTGCGCAAGCGGGGTTCGACCATCACCTGACCAAACCCGTCGATTTCGACGCCATCGCCGCCCTGCTGCAGCAACACCTGGCGCAGCGGGCGGCGGCCACTACGTCGGCGGAGTGACTGATTTCCTTACTTCCACTTGCCGCGCAATTCCTGCACCTTTTGCTGCAGTAATTCCGGCGTGGCGGCCTCGGGCGCCACGGGCATGCCCACGGCCAGCGACAGACGCGAGCGCAAGCCCGCCTTGAAGGCGCGCTCGAACAAATGGCCATTGCGATGGCTCAACAGATGGCCCCACAAGCCGCGCAGCGCCAGCGGAATCACGGGCACCTTGCTGCGCTCGACGATCTTGGCAATGCCGCCCTTGAATTCGCTGATCTGGCCCGTGCGCGTCAGCTTGCCTTCGGGGAAGATGCACACCAGCTCGCCCTCGTGCAGCGCTTGCGCAATGTCAATGAAGGCCTTTTCCATGAGGAAAGGATCTTCCTTGGCCGGCGCGATGGGGATCGCCTTGGCCGTGCGGAAGATCCAGCCCATCAGCGGCATCTTGAAGATGCGGTGGTCCATGACGAAGCGGATGGGACGGGGACTGGCCGCCATGATGACGATGGCGTCCACATAGCTGACGTGGTTGCATACCAGCACGGCCGCCCCTTCCGTGGGGATGCGCTCGCCATCGACGACTTTGACGCGGTGCACGGTCTGGATGAGTATCCACGCGAGGAAGCGCATGAGGAATTCCGGCACCAGCGAAAAGATGTAGGCGGCCACCAGCGCATTCAGAATGGCCGTGACGAGGAACAGCTGGGGTATGGTGAAACCCTTTCCCAGCAGCACGATGGCCACGCCGGCGGCCGCCACCATGAACAGGGCGTTCAAAATATTCATGCCGGCGATCGTGCGCGAAATGTGCTTCGGATCGCAGCGCGTCTGGATCAGGGCAAACAGGGGCACGATGAAGAAGCCGCCGAACACGCCGATCATGACGATGTCGAGCAAGATGCGCGGCACGCCCGCCTGGCCCACAAACGCCAGCGCGTCGACCACTTGCGTATTCGCATACGCATTGCTGGCGAAATACAGGTCGATGCCGAACAGCGACAGGCCGATGGAGCCGAACGGCACCAGGCCGATCTCGATCTTGTGGCCGGACAAGCGTTCGCACAGCAAGGAACCCGTGCCGATGCCGACGGAAAACACGGTCAGCAGCAGCACGAACACGCTGTGGTCGCCGTGCAGGAAATCCTTCGAATACACGGGGAACTGGGCCAGGATCAGGGCGCCGTAGAACCAGAACCAGGAATTGCCCAGCATGGCGAGGAAGACGGGACGGTTCTTGCGCGAAAAATTCAGGTTGCGGAACGATTCGGCGACGAAATTCAGGCTCACCTTCAAGTCCGGCTCGGGCGCGGGCGTGCGTGGCACGCGGTAGCTGGCGACCAGGCCGAAGACGGCCACGGCAATCGTCGCGCCGGCCACCAGTTCCACGCCCAGCGGCTTGTGCACGATCAACACGGCACCGAGGATTTCGCCCAATAAAATGCCGACAAAGGTGCCCATCTCGATCAGGCCATTGCCGCCGACCAATTCCTCGGGTTTCAGTTGTTGCGGCAGGTACGCATACTTGACGGGGCCGAACAGGGTCGAATGCACGCCCATGCCCACCACGGCGGCCACCAGCAGCCACAGGGTATGCGTCATCCAGCCGGCGGCAGCCACGGCCATGATGGCCAGCTCCATCCATTTGACGAAGCGGGCCAGGCCAGCCTTTTCGAACTTGTCGGCCAGCTGGCCGGCCGTGGCCGAGAACACGACATAGGGCAGGATGAACAGGCCGGGGATCAGGTTGGTGATGGTGGACGGGTCGAGCGTGGTCCAGCTCAGCGCATCGTAGGCGAGGATCACCATCAGGGCCGTCTTGAACAGATTGTCGTTGAAGGCGCCAAAGAACTGGGTCCAGAAGAAGGGCCCGAAACGGCGCTGCGACAATAAGGAAAACTGGCTGCTTTGACTCATGGCATGGGGAACCGGCAATTAAGGAATTGCTAAAATACAGCACTATCCTGCGCACGACAATCTGAATGTCGTCATCTTGCTCGGCATCAATACAGAAAACCGCCTGCCGCGCCATGCTGGCCTTGCCGCCGCACGCACTGCCTCGCACTTGCCCTGACACAACAGAAATCGCCTGTTTCTTGATAATAAGGTAATGTGCGCATACCGCTGGCATCCCTGCCCGCCCCTCCCGGAAAGCTGCCTACATGTTTGGAATGACATCATTGACCATCCTGGCCTTGCTGGTCACCGGCTTCGTGCTGGTGCTGCAGCACCGCCGCAAGGTGGCGGATCTGGAATTGCTGACGGCGCGCTTGCGCAAGGAAGTCGACGGCATGCAGCAGCGCCTGCGAGCGCTGGAAGGCCAGGCCGAAGCGCCTGCGGCCACGCCCGTCGTGTCCATCGCACCCACCGTGTCCGATAGCGTGGCGCCAATGCCCGCGCCGCCTCCAGTGCCCGCGCCGCCGCCCGCGCCCGTGCCGCAGGCGGCCACGGTCAAGGTGGCCGAGCTGGCGAAGGTCGCGCCGGCAGCAGTTCCCGCACCTGCCGCACCCGTGCCACCGAAACCAGCGCCACCGGCCCCCTCCAGGCCCGCTCCCCCCGCCGCCAGTACCCCGTCCTGGATCGCGCGTCCGGATGGCTTGCTTGCAAAGGCGAAAAATTGGTTATTTACCGGCAACCTGGTCGCCAAGCTGGGTTTATTGATCCTCTTCCTCGGCGTCAGCTTCCTGCTCAAGTATGTGTCGGCCCAGGTGACGCTGCCCATCGAGCTGCGCCTGGCCGGCATCGCGCTGGCCGACATCGCCCTGCTGGCCTGGGCCTGGCGCATCCGTCTCAGCCGCCCCGGCATCAGCTTGCCGCTGCAGGGCACGGCCCTGGCGATATTGATGCTGGTCACGTTCGGCGCCTTCCGCCTGTATGAACTGATCCCGGCGGGCCTGGCGTTTGCCGTGCTGTTCGTGCTGACGGCATTTACGTGCCTGCTGGCCGTGCTGCAGAACGCCGTCTGGCTGGCCGTCTTCGGCATCGTCGGCGGCTTTGCCGTGCCCCTGCTCGTCTCGACGGGCAGCGGCAACCATATCGGCCTGTTCAGCTATTACGCGCTGCTCAATGCGGGCGTCTTCGCCATCGCCCTGAAACGCGCCTGGCGCGTGCTGAATGTGCTGAGCTTTGGCTTCACCTTCGTCGTCGCCACCACCTGGGGCCTGCTGCGCTATACGCCCGAGCACTACCTGTCGACGCAACTGTTTTTGATCCTGTTCGTGCTGTTCTATATCGGCATCGCGATTGCCTACTGCGCGCGCCAGGCGCCGCGCCTCAAGCATTACGTGGATGGCACGCTCGTCTTCGGCACGCCGCTGGCGGCCATGGGCCTGCAATACGGGCTGGTCCGGCACTTTGAATTTGGCCTGGCGTTTTCTGCCCTGGTCGCCGGTTTGACGTACACGGGGCTGGCCGTGGCACTGTGGCGCAGAAACGGTTTCAAACTGCTGGCCGAAGCCTTCCTCGCGCTGGGCATTGTCTTCGGCACCCTGGCCATCCCGTTTGCCCTCGACGGCCGCTGGACGTCCGCCGCCTGGGCACTGGAAGGCGCGGGCATCGTCTGGGTCGGCTTGCGCCAGCGCCAGACCCTGGCCTGGGTCTTCGGCCTGCTGGTGCAGGCGGCCGCCTGGCTTGCCTTCCTCGGTACCATCCAGGAACTCAATACGGCAGCTGCCCTGCAAGCCAATATCTGGCTCGGCTGCACGCTGCTGGCCGCGGCCGCGCTGGTGATGGCGATCAACTTCCGCCGCCAGCGAGGCGTGGCGCATGCCAAATTGCCCGCGGAACTGATGCAAGGCCTGTCGGTGGTGTTCCTGAGCGGTGCCACCGCCTGGCTGCTTGGCGGCTTGTGGACCGAAATCATGCTGCGCACCGACGCCATCACACAGCTGAACCTGCTGACCATCAGTGCGCTGGCAGTTGCCGCTGGCCTGTTCTGGCTGGCGCAGCGATTGCAGTGGACCGCGCCGCGCCTGCTGCTGCTGCTGGTGCAACTGCTGGCCGGTGTCGTATTGTTGCTGCGCATGGGCATGGACTGGAATGAGCACTCGGCCAAGCTGTTCGACGGTACCTTTATCAGCGCGCTGCTGCTGGCCGCCGCGGCGCTGGCCAGCGCCTGGTTCACGCAGCGCCAGGCGCGCGTGGAAGCCGATGCGAAGCTGTCGCTGGCCGCGCTGCCGCTGCTGCAGTGGAGCGGGCTGCTGTGGTTTATCGGCGTCCTGTTCCCGCTCTCCATCTCGCTGCTGCACCTGGTCGATGGCGACGAGCGCATGCATCCGCAAGCGGGCGAACACTTGCTGGCGCTGTATTTGATTGCGGTGAGCCTCACCACGCCGCTGTTCGCGCTGCTGGCGCGCCGCCTGGCCTGGCCGCAGCTGCGCTGGTTCACGGTGGCCGTCTGGCTCGGCCTGGGCTTGTGGAGCGCCAACATGCTGCTGGTGCTGTACCTGAGCGTGTCCGTGCCTACCGGCTTGTCCTGGCTGGCGCTGGCCTGCGCGCTGGCCTGCGGCGAGTTCATGTTGCATACCTGGCCGCGTGCCGGGTGGAACCTGAGCCTGCGCGTGCTGCGCCTGCTGCATACCGTGCGCACGGCCGGGCCATGGCTGATGCTGTGGCCGGTCGGAGCCATCCAGCTCGACGCCTGGCTGGCCGAGGCGGGGCGGGCCGGCGCCGTCAGCCCGGCCTGGTCGCGTTATCTGCCGGCCTGGGCCATGATGCTGGCACTGGCCTTGCTGATCCGCCGCTGCCGCGCGGGCGGCTGGCCGGTGGCGCCGATTGCCAGCTGGTATCAGCGCACCCTGATCCCGCTGGGAGCACTGGGTTCGCTGCTACTGATTGCGGTCTGGAATTTCATCGACAACGGCGCCATGCAGCCCCTGCCCTATCTGCCCCTGCTCAACCCGCTGGACCTGAGCAGCGGCTTTGCGATCCTGCTGGGCTTTGCCGCGTACCGCCTGCTGCGTGCCGGCCAGCCGCTGTGGCTGGACCGATTCCAGGCACGCGTGCCGGTCATCGCCGCCTGCTGCGTGTATGGCTGGTTCAACCTGATGCTGCTGCGCACGGTGTCGAACTACCTGGGCGTGCCTTATACGGTGGAGGACATGATGGCCTCGCAATTCGTGCAAGCCATGCTCTCGCTGGTGTGGAGCGTCACGGCCCTGCTGCTGATGCGCCACGCGGCGCGCCACCAACGGCGCCAGCAATGGAGCCTGGGCGCCGTGCTGCTGGTACTGGTGGTCGCGAAACTGTTCCTCATCGACCTGTCGAACGTGGGCGGCATCGCCCGCATCGTGTCGTTTGTCGGCGTGGGCCTGCTGATGCTCCTGATCGGCTACCTGGCGCCGTTCCCCAGGGCAGAAACCGTAACCGAACCGACACCGGAGAACGCATGAAATTTCCCTTGCTGATCTGCGCCGGCCTGGCGTCCGCTGTGGCGGCCAGCATGGCGCTGGCGCAAAATGCGCCTGACCACCCGTCCAGCTATGGCTGGAGCATGCCGGTGAGCGTGCCAGCCGGCGCGGGCGTGGTGCGCCTGCCGCTGCCGAAGGAAGTCTATCTGCATGCGCGCACCGGCAACCTGGCCGACATGCGGCTGCTTGACCGCGACGGCCAGCGCCTCTCGTTTGCCATCAGTACGCCGCCAGCCCAGTCCAGCACGCAGCGCAGCAGCGTTGCCGCGCGCATTTTCCCCGTGACGGGCAGCGCAGTGGAGAAAGGCGGCTCGCAACATGTGGAAATCCGCACCGGCAGCGATGGCCAGCTGCTGTCGGTCAGCGCCGGCGCAGGCAACGGTGCTGTCGGCAAGGCCCTGCAGGCGCTGATCCTCGACCTCGGCCAGCAAGCACCGGGCAGCCGCATCGGCGCGCTGCGTTTGACGCCGCCGGCCGACGCCGGCGATTACAGCGCCCGGGTGCTGCTGGAGGCAAGCGACGACCTGAAGCAATGGGACGCGGTCGGCACCACCACCGTGAACTGGCTGCGCAGCAGCGATACGCAAACCTTGAGCAACGACAGCATCGCCTTTGCGCCGCGCGCTTTCCGCTACGCGCGCCTGAGCTGGCAGGAAGGCCAGCCGCTGGTGTTTGCGGCGATTGCCGCGCAAGCCGTCAGCGAAACCGAGGTAGCGCCGCCACGCGCAAGCATCGTGCTGCGAGGTGCTCCAGACAAACTGACCTCCGATTGGGTGTATGCCACGCCGATCGCGATTCCCGCCGACAGCATTGCGCTGCAATTCAAGGAGAGCAACGTGGTGCTGCCCGCCACGCTGGGCGTGTATCGCCAGAATAATTATGTGCCGCAGCGCCGGCTGTCCCTGCACCGGCAAACGCGCGCGGCCAATGGCGAATATTTTGACCCGCTGCTGACCACCAGCTTTTACCGCATCAGCGAGGCGGGCAAGGAACGCGTCTCCGGCGACCTGTCCATGCCGGTGGTGCGGACGACGCAATGGGTGCTGCGGCCCGAGTCGCAAAGTACGGCCATGCCGACCAGCGCGCCGCTGTTGCGCCTGGGCTGGACGCCGGAAACGCTGGTATTCCTGGCCGGCGGCAAGGGGCCATATCGCCTGGTGTTCGGAAAAGCCGGCGCGCAGCCGGTGGCGCAACCGCTGTCACAGGTGGCGCCAGGCTATCGTGACGGCGAATTGCAGGCGCTGCCGATTGCCACATTGGGCGCCTTGACGGCGCACGCTGGCGCAAGCGATGCCGCACCGGCACCGGCAGGCATGAGCGCGCCATGGCGCCTGGCCGCGCTGTGGGCGGCCCTGCTGCTGGGCGTGGGCGTACTGGGCTTTTTTGCCTGGCGCTTGCTAACGCAGATGAAACAGGAGCAGATGAAACAGGAGAAACGACGGAACAAACGGGCCAGCAGCAAACGGATGGCGAAAAACAGCGCGACTAGCGGCGCGGCTAACGGCCAAGGGAAACCTTGCCAGCAGCTTACCGGCTGCTGGCTTGCTGGCTTGCTGGCTTGCTGGCTTACCGACTTCTGGCTCACTGCCGCAGCAGCGCCTTGAACGTCTGCGGCATCCAGGGACGCGCCGCCAGCATGAAGCTGATGGCCAGGCGCTCGTCGCCAGGCAGGCGTGCGTCTTCCTGATGCTGTTGCGAAAACTCCACCGCCACTTGCTTCAGGCGCTCCAGCAAGGCCGCCGTGGATTTCTTCGACAGCATCACGTTCACCAGGCGCAGCAATTCCGTCTCGCCATCGAATTGCGAATTCAAATAGTCGCCATAGGCTTCCTTTTTGAAATACGTGTGGATGGGACCATTCGGTATCCACGCAAACGTGCGCGCCACCAGCAGTTTGACCCGGTTATTCGGCAGCAGTTCCAGGAAACCGATCTTGTCGAGTCGCAGCAGGTATTTCACGGCTTGCGCCTCGCTGATGTCATAGATGGCGACGATCTGTTCCAGCGGCAGCAGGTTCAGGGCGGAGACGGCCACCACGAACAGCCGGGTGTCGTCGATGATTTCCTTTTCCTGCGCATATGTCAGTCCCGTGATCAGGGTGGGTGCCGCCTGGGCCGACTGCACGGCCAGCGCCAGCTGCTGGAAGTCGCTGCCGATGGCCACCAGGATCTGGTCCAGCCGCTGCAAGGAGAATTGTTTCAGGGAGAACATGCGCTTGACGCTGGCTTCGGACATGCCGATGCGCTGCGCCAGTTCGGCATACGTGACGGAACGCGCTTTCAACAGGCGTTTCAAGGCTTCGATCAAGGCGTGGGTTTGCGGCATTACTATCCTTTACACATGGCAGAGCAGCATAGTATCAAATAGTAATACTAAGAGTATGGCCCGCCACTACGAGTAGCGTTCTGATTGACTGCGGCGCTGCGTTCGACAATCATACCCTTGCCAATCAGGCACATAAAGGAGATACCCATGAAACGCTTGCTGCCCCTCTGCTTGTCCCTGTCGCTGTTGACGCTCTCCGTGGCCGCTCCTGGCCTGGTCCACGCCGCCGCCTCGGAGAACCTGTCGAAAGGCTCGCAAAACCTCAGCCAGGGCTCCGCCATCGTCGTCGCCGGTTCCATGTCGATGCTGGTCGCCTCCGGCCAGGTGATCGTTGCCAGCGTGGAAACGGTGGGCGAAGGCATCGTCATCGTGCTGAAAGGCGCGTCCGAAGCGGGCGGCGCGTCCATCCAGATGAGCACGCAAGCGGCCAAGGGCCTGTCGCTGGCGGCCGGCACCGTGGTCAACGTGGTGGCGCTGTCCACCGGCCACATGCTGGTCCTGTCCGGCAAGGCAATCGCCTTCATCCCGAACGAACTGGGCAAGGCACTGCTGCACCACTCCAAAGCGTAATACCGACAACAGGACATCCATGAAACACATACTCGCCATGACCCTGCTATGCGCCGCCAGCGTGGCGCCGCTGGCCCAGGCCAACTCCGATACCACCAACGCGTCCGACAACGCCAGCATGGCCTCGGCCATCGTGCTGATCGGCTCCATGTCCGTGCTGGCCGTCGCCGGCGACATCGTCATCGACAAGGTGGAAGATGTGGCCGACGGCAGCGTGCTCGTGCTCAAGAGCGCGGCCAACGGCGCCTCGCAGGCGGCCACGGCCTCCGTCAAGCTGAGCCAGAAGGCCATGCAAGGCCTGTCGCTGGCGGCCGGCACGGCCGTCAAGGTAGTGGCCGTCTCGACGGGCCACATGCTGATGCTGTCGGGCAAGGCCATCGCCTATGTGCCGAACGCGGCCGGCAATGCCATCCTCCACCATTCGAAAGCGTGAACCCCATGAAACGTCTGACCGTGATTGCCATCAGCCTGCTTCTGGCCGGCGCCGCCCATGCGGGGCGCTCGTGCGAGGAAAAGCCAACGGATGCGACTACCCTCGTCAAATCGATGGACCTGGCGCAAAAGACCCTGCAGGCGCTCGATGCCTCGGGCGCGCAGGTGGCGCTGCTGGCGCGTGCCGGGCAAGACCTGTCGAAGTACAATTTGCGCTACTCGCACATGGCGCTGGCCTGGCGCGACCACCCGAAGGGCCGCTGGCTGTTGGTGCATGAACTCAATGAATGCGGCACGGCGCAATCGTCGCTGTACAACGAAGGCCTGGGCAATTTCTTCATGGACGATGTGTTCATGTATGAAAGCATGATCCTGATTCCGGGCCAGGATATGCAGCAGCAACTGGCGCGCCTGTTGACGTCGAACACGCCCAAGCGCCTGCATGAAGCGCACTACAACATGCTGGCCTACCCGTTTTCCACCAAATACCAGAACTCGAACCAGTGGGTGCTGGAAACCCTGGCCGCCGCCAGCAACGAGCCTGGCAAGATCGAAACGCGCGCCGAAGCGCAAGGCTGGCTGCGCAGCGCCAGCTACGCGCCGCAGACGCTGAGCATACCCGCCGCCACGCGCCTGGGCGCGCGCATGTTCCGCGCCAATATCGCCTTCGACGACCACCCGTTCGAGCGCCGCATGACGCGCCAGATCGACGTCGTCACCGTCGATTCCATCGTGCGCTTCATGCGCCAGCGCGAACCGCAGGTGCAGGAAATCGTCGTGCGGGGGAATTGATCCCCCGCCGGCACGCCCTTAAAACACCCAGAGCTTGTCGGCCGGCATGTGCAGCCAGTACTTGCCCGCCTCAAGCTTGTGGCGCGAATACGCGCGCAGGCTGATGTTGTCCGCGCCGCCCCGTTCGAACAGGCACTCCCAGCGGTCGCCCAGGTACATGCAGGTCAGCAGTGGCAATTCGATGGCGTTGTCCACCTGCGTGGCGCTGATCTTGACTTCCTCGACGCGTATCATCGTCGTCACTTCCGTGCCCACGTTGGCGCCGCGCGCCACGCCCTGCAGGGAAGCGCCATCGACCAGCAGGCGCACCTGCTTGCCATCGCGCTGCACCACCTTGCCCGGCAGACGGTTATTGCTGCCCATGAATTCGGCCGTAAACAGGGTGTCCGGCGTTTCATACATGCTTTGCGGCGTGCCTTGCTGCTCGATCTTGCCGTTATTGAGCAGCAAGATGCGGTCGGAAATGGCCATCGCCTCGCCCTGGTCATGCGTCACCATCAGCGCGGACAGGCCCAGGCGCACGATCAGTTCGCGCAGGAAGGCGCGCGCTTCCTCGCGCAGCTTGGCATCGAGGTTCGACAGCGGCTCGTCGAGCAGGATCACGGGCGGGTTGTACACCAGCGCGCGGGCGATCGCCACGCGCTGCTGCTGGCCGCCGGACAGCTGGTGCGGATAGCGCTCGCCCAGGTGCCCCAGGCCCAGCTGCGTCAGCACTTCCTTGATGCGCGCGGCGATCTCCGTGCTGCCCATCTTGCGCAACTTGAGGCCGTAGGCGACGTTGTCGAAGACGGTCTTGTGCGGCCACAGCGCGTACGACTGGAACACCAGGCCCAGGTTGCGCTGCTCGGCCGGCATCTCGAAGTGCTTCGCGCCGTCGAAGACGTTGCGCTCGCCGATCTGGATGGTGCCCGCCTTCGGGCTTTCCAGCCCGGCCACGGCGCGCAGCAAGGTGGTCTTGCCGCTGCCCGAAGGCCCCAGCAGGGCAACCACTTCGCCTTTTTGCAGGTGCATCGAGACTCCCTTCAGGATCTGGTTGGCGGAGGCGCCGGTGCCATAGTCCAGGTGCAATTCATTGACGGTCAATTCATTCATGATGTGGTCTCAGTCTTCTATTAATTATGGAGTTTCACGCCAAAACGCAAGGCGATGCCCAGGCCGATGGCCACCAGGGTGATATTGATGAAGGACAGGGCCGCCACCAGGTCGGTCGAACCGCCCGCCCACAGCGATACCAGCATGGCGCCGATCACTTCCGTGCCTGGCGAGAGCAGGTACACGCCCGTCGAGTATTCGCGCTCGAAAATCAGGAACACCATCAGCCAGGCGCCCAGCAAGCCGTATTTGATCAGCGGCAGCGTGACGTCGCGCGTCACCTGGCCGCGGCTGGCGCCGACGGCGCGCGCCGCCTCTTCCAGCTCCGGGCCCACCTGCAGCAGCGCGGTGGAAATGAGGCGCATGCCGTAGGCCATCCACACCACCGAGTACGCCAGCCACAGGGCGAAAATCGTCGAGCGCACTTCGCGCAGCACGGGGATCACATGACCACTGAGCCACAGGGCCACGCCGTTGTCCATGCCCTTCAATATGCCGTCGAGCCAGGCCGGCACGAACAGGAACACCCACAGGAACGACAGGCCGGCCAAGAGGCCCGGCACGGCGCGCGGCACCAGCACGCTGTAATCGAGCAGGCGCGTGATGCCGTCCTGCTTGCGGTGCATGGCCAGCGCGATGAAGCTGTAGCAGCCCACGGCCAGCGCGCCGCCGACGACGCCGATCAGGATGGTGTTGACGATGCCGCGCACCAGCGAAGGCTGGTCGAAAATGTCGCGGAAATGCTGCAAGGTCAAGACGTCGGCCAAGTGCACGCCCTCGCCCCAGTACTGCACGAAGGAGCGCAGCACGATGCCCGTCAACGGCAGGATGATGGTGAAGATCAGCCAGCCCGCCAGCAGGGCGAACGCCAGCCACTTCCAGCGGCCCAGCGGCATGGCCTTGCTGCGCGCGCCCTTGCCCTTGATCGATACATACTTGTTGGCGGATTTCAGCAGCCAGCGCTGTATCATCACCAGCGGCATGGTCACCATCACCAGGCACACGGCGACGGCGGCCATCAGGTGGTACGACGGCGTACCGAGCTTGTTCGTCAGCTTGTACAGATAGGTCGGCAGCACCAGGTGGCCTTCCGGATCGCCGAGCACCAGCACCAGCCCGAACACCTCGAAGCCGAGGAAGAACACCAGCACGCCCGCATACGCCAGCGCCGGCATGATCATCGGCAGCGACACGTTCAGCATCACCTGGATCGGCGAGGCGCCGGCCACGCGGGCCGCTTCTTCCACGTCCGAGCCCAGGCTTTTCAGCGCCGACGAGGCGTACAGGTAGACGTGCGGCACGTGCGTCAGGCCGGCGATGATGACGATGCTGGTAAAGGAATATATATTCCAGGGCACGAAACCGAGCAACTCCTTGGCCCAGGTCGAGTAAAAGCCCACGGGCCCCATCGAGACGACGTAGCCAAAGCCCATCACCATGGGCGAAACAAAAATCGGCACCAGCAGCATGGGCGCTACCCAGCCGCGGCCCGGCAAGTCCGTGCGCACCATCAGGAAGGCCAGCATGCCGCCCAGCGGCACGGCGATGACGGTCAGGCCGAAGGCCAGCATCAGGCCATTCTTGAAGGCCATGGCGAAATCGGGATCATCGAAGATGAAACGGTAGGAGTCAAAGCCGAATTCGCGCATCGGCATGAAGAACGGCGCGTTCAGAAAGCTCTGGTAAAAAATCAGGAACAGCGGCAGGAAGATGGCGACCAGCGTGATCGCCACGACCACGCCGCGCGGCCAGTTCAGGCGTGACAAGGGAGAGCGCGACCGTGCAGGCAGCGGCAAGATAGCAGTTTGCATGATGAATCCAATGAATGAAGGGTACGGCATCCGTCCGCGGGCACGCGCCTGCGGACGGCCAGGACGGCTTTACTTCTTGCCGGCTGTTTCTTTCCATTGCTTCAGGAAGGCCATGCGCTTGGCTGGTCCCAAAAATTGCAGGATGATCGGATGCACGGGAATCGGCTTGACGTTGGCCGCGCCGATTTCCTTGATCAGTTCCGCCGACGTGGTTTCGCCCGTGACGTCAGCGCGGATGGCGAACAGCTTGGCGCCGTTGGCGATGATGGTCTGGCCGCGGTGCGACAGGATGTAATCGAGCCACAGCTTGCTGGCGTTGACGTTCTTCGCGTTCTTGTTGATGAACTGCACGCGCGACAGGATCAGCGTGTAATCCTTGGGCAGCACCACGCCGATCGACGGATCGGTCTTGGCGCGCACCAGGGCATACGAACCCAGCACGTTGTAGCCGATCAGGTTTTCACCGGACGAGATGCGCTCCATCATGGTGCCCGTCGACGACTGCACGCGCACCTTGGCCGCGCCAAACGCATTTTCCAGCGCCAGGAATTGCGGATATTCCTTCGCGTCCTGCGCCATGAACATGAAGCCGACGCCCGACTTTTCGATGTCGTAGGTGGTGACCTTGTCCTTGAATTTCGGCGTGGCGATCAGCTTGACGAAGTCGTCGTGATTCTTCGGCACTTCCTTCGGATCGAGCAATCGCTTGTTGTAGACGATGGCGGCCGGCTCGAACGTGGTGCCGTAGGCCTGGTCATCCCACATGGCCCAGCCGGGAATCTTCGCCGCTTCGACCGACTTGTATTTCAGGGCGTAGCCATCGGAGGCCAGGCGCATCTGCAGGTCCATCGCGGACGACCACATCACGTCGGCCGTGTTGCCGCCGGCGGCCACTTCGGAAATGAAGCGGTTGTACACTTCGGTGGAATTCATGTCGTTGTATTCGACGGAAATGCCCGGATACAGGGCGCTGAAATCCTTGATCAGCGGAGCGGCGGCCTTGCTGTCGGTGGCGCTGTAGATCACCACCTTGCCTTCCTTCTTGGCCGCGTCGATGATCTTCTGGTAGTCGGCCGGATAGCCGGCTGGCACTTGCGCGAAGGCGGCGCCGGCCAGGCTGGCAAACGCGGTGGCTATGGCGGCTTGAAGCAGGGTCTTGGTTTGCATGGGGTTGTCTCCGTCTATGAATAGGTTTTTTAAATGTGATGCCGTTCAGCGCATTAATCCGAGTTCGGTGGCTTGCCGCGCATACTCGTCGACCGCTTTCCTGACGTACGCGGTCAGCTTCGGCCCCGTCAGGGCGAATGGATACAGGCCGGCCTGCGCGCGCCATCCGGCGAACTGCGGCGTGGCCATGGCGCGCTCGAACGTGGCCACCCAGCGCTGGTAGTCCGCATCCGGCACCTGCGGGGCCCATCCAGACGCCGCGGATGATGGGCCAGACCACGTCGACGCCCTGCTCGCGCGCCGTCGGCACGCCGGCCAGCACGCCGGGCAGGCGCTTTTCCGACAGCACCGCCAGCACGCGCGCGTGATTGGCGCTGGCGTTCAGGGTCGCTTCGGACGTATCGCCCGAGACCACCTGCACGTAATCGGCCTGCATCGCCGTAAATACTTCGCCGCCGCCTTCGAGGGCGACGAAGCGCAGCACTTTCGGGTCGATGCCGGCCTGGCGCGCCACCAGCGCCATCTTCAGCCAATCCTGGCTGCCGATGGTGCCGGAGACGCCGATCAGCACTTTGTCAGGATGCTGGCGCAACGCGGCGATCAGGTCGGCCAGGTTCTTGTAGGGCGAATCGCTGCGCACGGCGATCATGCCGTAATCGGCGCCCAGCGCCGCCACCCAGCGCACGTCGCCCGCCTTCGCATTGCCGAACTTGCCTTGCGCCAGATTGAGCAGCGAACCGCCCGAAAACGCCACCAGGGTATTCGGCTCCGCGCGGCGGCGCTGCGAGCCCATCGAATGCCAGGCGACGGCGCCGATGCCACCGGGCAGATAGCTGATGCGCATGGCCGCTCCCGCAGCCGCGGCGGCCACGCCCTCCTGCGCCAGGCCCTTTTTCGCCAGCTTGCAGGTCAGGTCCATGGCGCCGCCCGGTTTGGACGGCACCACGCACTCGGCCGACACCTGCGCCTGCGCCGCCGCGAGGGCGGGCAGCAGGCACAGCAGCGACAGGAACAGGGAGCGCGGCATCGTCATGGCTTAGAAGCGGTGCTGGATGCCGGCGATCAGGCCGCGCTGTGTGTCGCCGAAACCGGCATCGTCGCGCGACAGGCTGACCAGTTGGTTGTGCTTGGCCTTGGCATACGCGCCGGCCACGTACAGGTCGGTGCGCTTGGACAGGGCATAGCGCACGCGCGCCACGTACATGATCGGATCGGCATTGAGGTTGGTGGCCACGTTTTTCACGTCCTGATAGTAGATCACGCCCGTCAGGGTGATCACCGGCGTGGTCTTGTAGCTGACGCCGCCCCAGTACAGGGTGCCGCGCACGTCGGCCTTGCCGGAGGCAGCCGGATCGAGCTTGTAGTCGCGCGCCGCCGCCTGCACCTTCCACGGGCCGTCGTCGTACATGGCGCCCAGGTGGTACACGGTGGTCTTGTCGCGCGCGCCGCCGGCGATGGTGTTGCCGTTCACCTGTTCATACGTGGCCAGCAGGCTGACAGGACCCGTCTTGTAGGTGACGGCCGTGGACAGCTTGGCGCTGTCCGAGTTGCCCGTCGACTGTTCGCCGAAGCCGTACGATGCGCCGTAGCTGAAGTCGCCCGTCTTGCCCGAGTACTTGACCATGTTGTCGAAAGCGGTCGTCATGCCGTATTTGCTCGGGCCCGTCGCATTGGCCGAAGTGGCCCACGAGTAGAACGGCGCATAGGCCATCGGGTCGAACGGCAGCACGAAGTCGTACACGGTGGTGAACGAGCGTCCCAGCACGACGCGGCCAAACGCGCCTTCCAGGCCCACGTTGGCCTGGCGCTTGAACAGCGCGCCGTCGGCCGCGCCCGTATCGACCAGGATGCCGCCTTCCAGATTGAAAACGGCTTTCAGGCCGCCGCCCAGGTCTTCGCTGCCCAGGATGCCCCAGCGCGAGGTGTTCATGCCGCCGGAGCTCACCTGCGTCATCGAGCTTTTGTTCGGGCCGGCGTTGCTGGTGTTGCTGATGCCCGCGTCCAGGCGGCCATACAGGGTGACGTTCGACTGGGCTTGGGCGCTGCCGGCAGCAGCGAGTACCGCCAGGGCGGCCAGCGAGAATGCAGTTTTTTTCATGTAAAGTATCTCCCTTAGATATAGTTATTGGTGATATGCCTGATCAATTTCATGAATCAGGATCACACTATATGAGCGCGATCCTTTCAATTGGCTTTCAGCATGACAGGTGTCGCCGGACAGCCACAAGGGGAACACACATATTCATCGCCGCCCCTGTTGGCGCGGCGCCGGCAGGCTTACACTGCACCAATTCAAACGAATGGCGGAGACCATGCGCATATTATTAGTGGAAGATCATCTGGAGCTGTCGCACTGGCTGGCCAAGGCCCTGCGCGACGCGCACCTGACGGTGGAGACAGCCCACAACGGCGCCGATGCCGACGCCCTGCTGCACACGCAGGAATATTCTTTGGTGCTGCTCGACCTCTCCCTGCCGAAGATGGACGGCCTGGACGTGCTGCGCCGCCTGCGCGCGCGCGGCGGCACGCGCGGCAAGACTCCTGTCATGATACTCACACGGCGCGCGGCGGCCTCGATGACAAGGTACAGGGCCTGAACCTGGGCGCCGACGACTACATGGCCAAGCCGTTCGAGCTGGCCGAGCTGGAAGCGCGCGTAAAAGCCCTGCTGCGCCGCAGCCAGGGCAACGAAGCCCTCGTGCACAGCTGCGGCGCCCTCAGTTTCGACACAGTCACGCGCATGTTCAGCTATGGCGGCGCGGCGCTGGCCCTGACGCCGCGCGAGCATGCCGTGCTCGAAGCGCTGATCACGCGCTCGGGGCGCGCCGTATCGAAGGAAAAGCTGTTCGATGAAGTCTTCGCGCTGGCCGACGACGCCAACCTGGACGCCATCGAACTGTATATCCACCGCGTGCGCAAGAAGCTGGAAAGCAATGTTGAAGGCGGCGTGGAAACCGGTTCGCCCGACGGCGCCGTCATCACCACCCTGCGCGGCATCGGCTACCTGCTGCAGCCGCGCAGCGCGATGGCACCCGCCGCCTCAAAATGACCGTGCGCGCGCCACGCCGGCCCCTGTTCGAGCGCCTGCGCCGGCGCTGGGCGCCGGGCCGGCCGCTGGGCAGCCTGCGCAGCCAGCTGCTGCGCTGGCTGCTCATCCCGCTGGTGATGCTGGTGCTGCTCGATGCCGTTTTTGTGTACCGCAACGCGCTCGACGCGGCCGACATGGCCTACGACCGCTCCCTGCTGGCGTCGACCCGGGCGCTGGCCGAGCGGGTCTCCATCGTCAACGGCAAGGTCGTGGCCGAAGTGCCCTACGTGGCGCTCGACAGCTTCGAGACCGATACCCTGGGCCGCATCTACTACAAGGTCACGGGCATCAACGGCGAACTGGTATCGGGCTATGGCGACTTGCCGCCCGTGCCGAAAAACGTGCCCCGCTCGCAGAACTACCCCGCCCTGGTGCGCTTCTACCACGCCGACTACCACGGCAAGCCGATACGCATTGCCGCGCTGCTGCAACCCGTGTATGACGACTCGATGCGCGGCATCGCCCTGATCCAGGTGGCCGAAACGCTCGATGCGCGGCGCGGCCTGTCGAACCAGATCCTGTTCGACACCCTGAGCTGGCAGGCGGCGATGATACTGGTGATGGGCGCCCTCGTGTGGTTTGCCGTGCGCCTGGTGCTGCAGCCGCTGATGCGCCTGAAGATGGAGGTCGAGACGCGCGCGCTGTCCGACCTGTCGGCGTCGATCCCGCGCTGGTGCACAAGGAAATGCGCCCGCTGGTGAGCGCCATGAACGGCGCCATGTCGCGCCTGCAGCAGCTGATCGCCAGCCAGCGCCGCTTCATCGCCGATGCCTCGCACCAGCTGCGCACGCCACTGACGGTGCTGAAAACCCAGGCCGAACTGGCCTTGCGCGAATGCGACCGCCAGGGTGCGGCGCCGCAGGACATGGCCGCCCTGCGCGACATCGTGCGCTCGATTGCCGCCACCACCGATTCGACCGTGCTGCTGGCCAACCGCCTGCTGACGCTGGCGCGCATCGAGCATGGCGGCGACAGCCTGGCCATGGACAGCGTGCCGCTGCGCGACGTGGCGCAGCAGGTGGGACTGGAAATGGCCATGGCTGCCGTCGGCAAGCATATCGACCTGTCGCTGGAAGCGCCCGACGAAGCGCCCGTGCATGGCCAGGCCCTGCTGCTGCACGAACTGGTGGCGAACCTGGTCGACAACGCCCTGCGCTTACCCCGCAAGGCGGCAGCGTCGTCTTGCGCGTACGCGCGGCGCAGGCAGGGAACGGCCACGAACATGGCGCCGTGCTGGAGGTGGAGGACAGCGGCAAGGGCATCCCGCCGGCCGAGCGCGAACGCGTATTTACGCCGTTCTACCGCGTCGGCGCGGCGCTCGAGAGCAACCCGGGCGGCGCCGGGCTGGGCCTGGCCATCGTGCGCGACATAGCCGCTCTGCACGGCGCCAGGCTGGAACTGGCCACGGCGGCGAATGGGCACGGTCTGAAAGTCAGCGTGCATTTCAGCGCAGCGCCAGTCGATGCTAAGATCGCGTCCTGAGATTTTAATGAAGGCCCATTGCCATGATGACCAAAGAAGATGTGACCGAACTGTTTGCCAATATCGCCGAGAACGCGCCCTGGGATTTGTCCCAGCCGCTGCTGTGGGGCTATTACTTCACCAACCCCACGTCCGAACCGCTGGAACAGGCCGCCACCTTGCTGGCGCTGCAGGGCTACCGCCCCGTGGAACTGTACCAGCCGGAACTCGACGATCCGGCGGCACCGCCCGTGTGGGTGCTGCACGTGGAAAAAGCCGAAGTGCATGGCGTCGACAGCCTGCACGCGCGCAATGGCGAACTGATGGCGTTTGCGCAGGACAACCAACTGGCCAGCTATGACGGCATGGACGTGGGCCCCGTCGGCGCGCCCGACGTGCCGCAACTGTAAGACAGTCATCGGATGAAAAAACGGCGCCCGCGGGCGCCGTTTCGCATGGGTCGCTGAAAACTTAGCTGAGGTTTTCCAGGCGGATCTTGGTGACCGTGCCCACCACGCTGTTGAGGGCTTCCATCTTCTCGATGGCGGCCGTGACGTTCTTTTCCTGCGTCTGGTGCGTCAGCATGATGATGTCCGTGTGCGTCTCGCCCTCGGCCGGCTCTTTTTGCAGCATGGCGTCGATCGAGATGCCGCGTTCGGCCAGGATGCGCGTCAGGTCGGCCAGCACGCCCGGCTGGTCGGCCACGTGCATGCGCAGGTAGTAGCTGGTGGTGATTTCCGACATCGGCAAGATGGCGATATCGGTCATCGCGTTCGGCTGGAACGCCAGGTGCGGCACGCGGTGTTCCGGATCCGCCGTGGCCAGGCGCGTGATGTCGACCAGGTCGGCGATCACCGACGAAGCGGTCGGCTCGGCGCCCGCGCCGCGGCCCGAGTACAGGCTGGCGCCGACGGCGTCGCCATGCACCAGCACCGCGTTCATGGCGCCTTCCACGTTGGCGATCAGGCGCTTGGCCGGGATCAGGGTCGGATGCACGCGCAGCTCGATGCCTTCCACGCCGTTGACGGTGGCGCGCTTGGTGATGCCCAGCAGCTTGATGCGGTAGCCCAGCTGCTCGGCGTAGCGGATGTCGACGGCATTGAGGTTGCTGATGCCTTCCACGTAGGCCTTGTCGAACTGCACCGGGATGCCGAAGGCGATGGCCGACATGATGGTGGCCTTGTGCGCGGCGTCGACGCCTTCGATGTCGAAGGTGGGGTCCGCTTCCGCGTAGCCGAGTTCCTGCGCCTGCTTCAGCACGGTGGCGAAATCGAGGCCCTTGTCGCGCATTTCGGACAGGATGAAATTGGTGGTGCCGTTGATGATACCGGCGATCCATTCGATGCGGTTGGCCGTCAAGCCTTCGCGCAGCGCCTTGATGATGGGGATGCCGCCGGCGACGGCCGCCTCGAAAGCCACCATCACGCCCTTGTCCTGGGCGGCGGCGAAGATTTCGTTGCCGTGCACGGCCAGCAGAGCCTTGTTGGCCGTGACCACGTGCTTGCCGTTGGCGATGGCCTGCATCACCAGGGTTCTCGACAGGTCGTAGCCGCCGATCAGTTCGACGACGATGTCGATCTCGGGATCGTTGACGATCAGATAAGGGTCATTGACGACCTTGCAGCCGCCGGCGACGAGCGCTTCGGCGCGCGCCACGTCGCGCACGGCGACGGCGACGACGTCAATGCCGCGGCCAGCGCGCGGCGCTTGATTTCTTCCTGGTTGCGTTTCAGGACGCTGAACGTGCCGTAACCGACGTTGCCCAGGCCCAGCAGGCCGATCTTGATGGATTTCATAGTTGTGCTTGACTGCTCATAAGTGGCGCCCCCTTGGGCGGCGCCAGGTTGATCGGTATTGCTACTGCCGGTTCAGCCCCGGCTATGGCGCTTGCGGTAACCTTCGAGGAAGCGCGCAATGCGGCCCATGGCCTCGGTCAGGTCATCGGAGTTGGGCAGGAAGACGACGCGAAAATGATCGGGCGCAATCCAGTTGAACCCCGTGCCCTGCACGATCAGGACCTTGGCTTCGGCCAGTAATTCATAGGCAAACTGCTGGTCGTCGGCGATCGGGTAGATCTCCGGGTCCAGGCGCGGGAACATGTACAGCGCAGCCTTCGGCTTGACACAGGTGACGCCCGGAATATCGGTCAGCAGCTTGTGCGCCAGGTCGCGCTGTTTCAACAGGCGCCCGCCGGGCCCCACCAGGTCTTGTATGCTCTGGTAGCCGCCAAGCGCCGTCTGGATGGCAAACTGCCCCGGCGCGTTGGCGCATAGCCGCATCGAGGCCAGCATGTTGAGGCCCTCGATGTAATCTTTTGCGTGGCGCTTTTCGCCCGAGACCACCATCCAGCCGGAACGGTAGCCGCAGGAGCGGTAATTCTTCGACAGGCCGTTCATGGTAATGAACAGCACGTCGTCGGCCAGCGAGGCGATCGACACGTGCTCGGCTTCGTCGTACAGCACCTTGTCGTAGATCTCGTCGGCGAAAATGATCAATTGGTGCTGGCGCGCCAGTTCGACGATCTGCAGCAGCACGGAAACCGGATACAGCGCGCCCGTCGGATTGTTCGGGTTGATGACGACGATCGCCTTGGTCTGCGGCGTGATCTTGCGGCGCATGTCCTCGATGTCGGGATACCACTCGTTCTGCTCGTCGCACACATAATGCACGGGATTGCCGCCCGACAGGCTGACGGCAGCCGTCCATAGCGGATAGTCGGGCGCCGGCACCAGCACTTCGTCGCCACTGTTGAGCAGCGCGTTCATCGACATGACGATCAGTTCGGAAGCGCCATTGCCCAGATAAATGTCATCGATGGTCACGCCGGCGATATTCTTGCCTTGCGTGTAGTGCATGACGGCCTTGCGCGGCGCGAACATGCCTTTCGAATCCGTATAGCCGGCCGCGTTCTGCAGATTGAGCATCATGTCGCGCACGATCTCGTCGGGCGGATCGAAGCCGAATACGGCCAGGTTGCCGATATTGAGCTTGGTGATCTTGTGGCCTTCTTCTTCCATTTGCCTGGATTTTTCCAGGACCGGGCCGCGGATGTCGTAGCAGACGTCCGCCAATTTATTCGATTTCTGAATCGGTCGCAAAATAAATCCCTGTCGTGATGCGGCGCGGTGACCAGAACTTGCAGCATGATAGCCGCGCCAGAACTATGAACCCGTGAAACTGCAATGCGAAAGACTGCAAGGCGAAAACAACCATTCTCGCCGAAAACAGGCCATTTTATCAAATTAAACATGGCCAACCCCAGCATTTGACGCCGATTCTGCCACGCCGGCGCCTCCGGAGGACAATCGGACTGGCGCCATCTTCATCTTCCCTTAATCTTGCAGCACTACCATGGCGCAAGCAGGCATTGCCACTGTGGCGCCGAACATTGCAATTTGGAAAGGATGTTGCTTTTCAGTCGCTCTTTTCTGTCATTTATGGCATGCTTACGCCCTTGGCCGCGGCACCCAGTTTGGCCGCGCGCGCACCGATCAACCGACACGACCAGCCCCGATATCGCCATGAAACTCCACGCCAGCAGCACCCAACAATACCAGACTGTCACCGGCTATGACGAAAACGGCGTCGAGATCAATGCCCAGCCGTACAACTACAGCCTGATCGTCATGCCGGAAACACCGCCGCGGGCGTGGGAAGTGGACAGTTTCGAACAATTGAACGAGGCGCATTTCGCGCAAATCCTGGCCGATGCGCCCGACGTGGTCATCCTCGGCACGGGCGAGCGCCAGCGCTTCGTGCACCCGAAGCTGACGGCCGCGCTGACCATGCGCCGCATCGGCGTCGAATGTATGGATAGCCAGGCCGCTTGCCGCACTTACAATATCCTGATGGGCGAAGGCCGCAAGGTCACTCTGGCCTTGATCCTGGCCCCGGCCGCAGGCAAGGCCGCATGAAAATCAATGTCAACGAGCTGCACTCTTCCCGGGTACTGATGTGGTCCCTGCTGGGCATCTTCATCGTTGTCACCCTGTATGCGCTGGGCGTGCGCACCCTGGTGCCGCCCGACGAAGGCCGCTACGCCGAGATGGCGCGCGAAATGTTCGTCACGGGCGACTGGATCACCACGCGCCTGAACGGCATCAAGTACTTTGAAAAGCCGCCGCTGCAAACCTGGATGAATGCGCTGACCTTCGCCGCCTTCGGTCTGGGCGAATGGCAGGCACGCTTGTGGACTGGCCTGTGCGGCATCATCGGCGTATGCATGACGGCGTATGCCGGCAAGCGCGTCTTCGGTCCGCGCGTGGGCCTGTACGCGGGCCTGGTACTGGCATCGAGCCTGTTCTGGCTCGCTTCCGGCCAGATCAATTCGCTGGACATGGGCCTGTCGGGCATGATGACGATTACCCTGGCCAGCCTGCTGATCGCCCAGCGCGACGAGGCGACCCAAGCCGAGCGGCGCAACTGGATGCTGGTGTGCTGGGCAGGCATGGCGCTGGCCGTGCTGGCCAAGGGCCTGATCGGCATCGTGCTGCCGGGCGCCGTGCTGGTGCTGTATTCGCTGTGTGCGCGCGACTGGCGCATCTGGACGCGTCTGCACCTGGTCAAGGGCTTGCTGGTGTTCTTTGCCATCGCCACGCCCTGGTTCGTGCTGGTGGCGCTGCGCAATCCGGAACAGCCGCATTTCTTCTTCATTCACGAGCATTTCCAGCGCTTCCTGATGAAGGGGCACAAGCGCGAAGGCGCCTGGTACTACTTCCTCGTGCTCTTGATTCCCGGCATCCTGCCATGGATAGGCGTGCTGCCGCAAAGCCTGGCCGCCGCCTTCCAGCGCCAGGACGGCGCCTTCCAGCCCCGTTTGATGCTGCTGGTCTGGGCCGTCTTCATTTTCTTCTTCTTCAGCTATTCAACCTCGAAGCTGCCCGGCTATATCGTGCCCATCTTCCCGGCGCTGGCACTGCTGGTGGCGCTGTACCTGGAATCGGCCTCGCGCCGCCAGCGCCTGTTCGCCGCAGGCCTGCTGTGCGTGCTGGGCGCGGCCATCCTGATCGGCGGACCGATCGCCTTCGGCAAGGCCAGCGCGCGCGACGCGGAAGCCTTGATCGCGCTCAAGGGCTATCAGCCATGGCTGATGGCGGCCGGCTTCTTCGCTCTCGCTGGCGGCGCCCTGGCGTTGCTGCATGCGCGCCAGTTGCGCCGCGACATGACCGTGCTGACGATCGCCGGCGCCGGCTTCCTGGCTGGCCACGCACTGCATCCTGGCCGGCTCCGAACTGTACGGACAGAACCGCGCCGGCACCGACATGCTGCCGCAGATCCAGGCCGAACTGAAGGCCGATACCAAGCTCTATTCGGTCGGCATCTATGAACAGTCGCTGACGTATTACCTGCAGCGGCCCGTGATCCTCGTCGATTACTGGGATGAATTCACGTTTGGCCTGAAACAGCAGCCCGAACTGTCCATCCCGAGCATCGAACCTTTCATCACGCAGTGGACGAACGATGCCAATGCCGGCGTGCACGACATGGCCATTATCAGCCTGAACCGTTACAAGGAATTGCAACAACGTGGCGTGCCCATGCGTATCGTTGCCGAGGATGCGCGCCGCATGGTCATTGCCAACAAATAAATGTTTACAGGGACGCGAGGCAGTACGGCTCGCGTCCCCGGCCAGCTTGCCCCGCCCCCGCATCGGCAGGATTTTTCACCGCCGAACCGGCTGCGCCGCCATACTGACGATATAAAATAGCCATGCCTGCCGGCGGTATTGACCGAACTGGCAGCCTCGGCGACACCGATACCCTGACACCATACAGACCCAAGAACCGCGCCCCATGACCTCTACCCTGCCCTTTTTGCCTTTTTCCAAACCCACCATCGATGAAGCGACCATCGCCGCCGTCGGCGAGGTGCTGCGCTCGGGCTGGATCACCAGCGGCCCGAAAGTGCAAGCCTTCGAAGCCCAGCTGTCCGAGTATTTCGGCGGGCGTCCCGTGCGCACCTTCAATTCGGGTACCTGCACCATGGAAATCGCGCTGCGCATCGCCGGCATCGGCCCGGGCGACGAAGTCATCACCACGCCGGTGTCGTGGGTCGCGACGGCCAACGTCATCATCGAAGTGGGCGCCACGCCCGTGTTTGCCGATATCGACCCCGTCACGCGGAATATCGACCTCGACAAGCTGGAAGCGGCCATCACCCCGCGCACGAAAGCCATCATCCCCGTCTACCTGTCCGGCTTGCCCGTCGACATGGACCGCCTGTACGCGATTGCCGAAAAGTACAATCTGCGCGTGGTGGAAGACGCGGCGCAAGCCTTCGGCTCCACCTGGAAAGGCAAGCGCATCGGCGCATTTGGCGACTTTGTCTCGTTCAGCTTCCAGGCCAACAAGAACATCACCACGGGCGAAGGCGGCTGCCTCGTCCTCAACAACCTGGAAGAAGCGAAGCTGGCCGAGAAATACCGGCTGCAAGGCGTCACGCGCAGCGGCGTCGACGGCATCGATGTTGATGTGCTGGGCGGCAAATACAACATGAGCGATATCATGGCCGCCATCGGCCTGGGCCAGTTTGCTAATATCGACACGATCACGGCCCACCGCCGCGCGCTGGCACGCCACTATTTCGCGCAATTCGGCAGCGACTTCGAAGCGCAGAGCGGCGCCCAGTTGCCCGTGCAGGACTTTGAAAATAGCAACTGGCATTTGTTCCAGATCATCCTGCCCGACAATGGCCCCGGCACCCCGCGCGCCGCCTTCATGCAGGCCATGGCGCAGCAAAACGTGGGAACGGGCTATCATTACGCACCGATCCACCTGTTTACCATGTACCGCGAACGCGGCTTTACCGAGGGCATGTTCCCCGTCTCGGAAAAGATCGGCCGCCTGACCGTGACCCTGCCGATGTTCTATGCCATGACGAAACAGGATGTGGAACGTGCCGTCGCCACCGTCAAATCCATTCTCATCAAATGAGCAGCGCGCCGATGAAACCTGAACTGTCCATTATCATTCCGATCTACAACGAGCAGGATGGCCTGGCCAGCCTGTTCGCCCGCCTGTATCCGGCCCTCGACGCCCTACAGACGAGCTACGAGATCATCTTCGTCAATGATGGCAGCCGCGACAATTCGGTGTCCATCCTGGCGGAACAGTTCCGCCAGCGCCCGGACGTTACGCGCGTGATCTTGTTCAACGGCAATTATGGCCAGCATATGGCCATCCTGGCCGGTTTTGAAGCCTCGCGCGGGCAGATCATGATCACGCTCGATGCCGACCTGCAGAACCCGCCAGAAGAAATCGGCAACCTGGTGGCAAAGATGCGCGAAGGCTACGATTACGTGGGCTCGATCCGGCGCAAGCGGCAAGATTCCGCCTGGCGCACCCTGGCCTCGAAGATGATGAACCGCCTGCGCGAGCGCATCACCAACATCAAGATCACGGACCAGGGCAATATGCTGCGCGCGTATGGCCGCAATGTGATCGACCTGGTCAACCAGTGCGCCGAAGTCAACACCTTCGTGCCCGCCCTGGCCTACACGTTTGCCCGCAAGCCCACGGAAATCACCGTCGAGCACGAGGAACGGGCCGCCGGCGAGTCGAAATACTCGCTGTACAGCCTGATCCGCCTCAATTTCGACCTGGTCACGGGCTTTTCGCTGATTCCCCTGCAAATCTTTTCCATGCTGGGCATGCTGCTGTCGGTCAGCTCCGCCCTGCTGGTGATCTATTTGCTGGTGCGCCGCTTCCTGCTGGGCGCCGAGGCGCAAGGCGTGTTCACCCTGTTCGCCATCGCCTTCTTCCTGATGGGCGTGATCCTGTTCGGCATCGGCCTGGTGGGCGAATACGTGGGCCGCATCTTCCAGCAAGTGCGCGCCCGTCCCCGCTACGTGGTGCAAACCATCTTGCAGGACGGCATGACCCAGGCGGAAGCCGAGGCGCCATCGTATGTGCGCCTGGAAAAACGCCAGGTGGGCCGCTGATGGGCGCCCCGCGCGCCGTCGTCTTCGGCTACCACAACGTAGGCGTGCGCTGCATCAAGGTGCTGCTGGCCGGCGGCGTCGATATCGCCCTCGTCGTCACGCACGAAGACAGTCCCACGGAAAACCTGTGGTTCGAATCCGTCGCCAGCCTGTGCCAGGCCGAAGGCATCCCGTACATCACGCCATCGGATGCGCGCGCGCCCGAACTGCTGGCGCAGGTGCAGGCAGCCAGGCCGGACATGCTGTTCAGCTTTTACTACCGCCACATGTTGCCGGCCAGCATCTTGGAAGTCGCGCCCGCCTACAATATGCACGGTTCGCTGCTGCCGCAGTTCCGCGGCCGCGCGCCCGTCAACTGGGCCGTGCTGCATGGCGCCACGCAGACGGGCGCCACCCTGCATGAAATGACGGTCAAGCCCGATGCGGGCGCCATCGTCGCGCAAACGGCCGTGCCCATCCTGCCCGACGACACGGCCTTCGAAGTCTTCGGCAAGGTCACCGTGGCGGCGGAACAAACGCTGTGGGGGGTGCTGCCGGCCTTGCTGGACGGCACGGCGCCGCGCCAGCTCAACGATTTGCGCCAGGGCGGCTATTTTGGCGGCCGCACGCCGGAAGACGGCCGCATCGACTGGAAGTTACCTGCGCAGCAGGTGTACAACCTGCACCGGGCCGTCGCGCCGCCCTATCCCGGCGCCTTCGCCGAAGTCAACAATGTTATTTACACCATCGAAAAAGCCCGTTTAAGCAAGCATTCAGCAGGAAGTTTGCCAGCGGGCTTGACGGTAGTGGATAATTGCATCTTTGGCGTCTGCGGAGACGGCCGCATGCTGGCCATTTCCGCGCTGAGGGCTGCCGGGGAGCCGATTTCGGCTCAGCAATTGCAAGCAAGTCTGACCGCCCGCGTCAGCACACATTGATATCACTCAAGAGAATCTCACATGAAAAAAGTCCTCATCTTAGGCGTCAACGGCTTCATCGGTCACCACCTGTCCAAGCGCATCCTGGAAACCACCGACTGGCATGTCTACGGCATGGACATGAACACGGACCGCATCACGGAATTGCTGGAAGATGACAACTACAAGTCGCGCATGCACTTCTTCGAAGGCGACATCACGATCAACAAGGAATGGGTCGAGTACCACATCAAGAAATGCGACGTGATCCTGCCCCTGGTCGCCATCGCCACGCCGTCGACCTACGTCAAGCAGCCGCTGCGCGTCTTCGAACTGGATTTCGAAGCCAACCTGCCTATCGTCCTCGGCCGCCAAGTACGGCAAGCACCTGGTCTTCCCGTCGACCTCGGAAGTGTACGGCATGTGCCATGACGAGGAATTCGATCCGGAAAACTCGGAACTGATCTGCGGCCCGATCAACAAGCCGCGCTGGATCTATTCGAACGCCAAGCAGCTGATGGACCGCGTAATCTGGGGCTACGGCATGGAAGGCTTGAACTTCACCCTGTTCCGTCCATTCAACTGGATCGGCGCCGGCCTCGATTCGATCCACACGCCGAAAGAAGGTTCCTCGCGCGTCGTGACGCAGTTCTTCGGCCACATCGTGCGCGGCGAGAACATTTCGCTGGTCGACGGCGGCGCGCAGAAACGCGCGTTCACCTACATCGACGACGGCATCGATGCATTGATCCGCATCATCGCCAACAAGAATGGCATCGCCAGCGGCAAGATCTACAACATTGGCAATCCGACCAATAACTACTCGATCCGCGACCTGGCCGGCATGATGCTGACCCTGGCCGCCGAGTACCCGGAATACGCCGAAGGCGCGAAACACGTGAAGATCGTGGAAACGACCTCGGGCGCCTACTACGGTGCCGGCTACCAGGACGTGCAGAACCGCGTGCCGAAAATCACGAATACCTGCGAAGAGCTGGGATGGGCGCCGATCACCACCATGGCCGATTCCCTGCGCAATATTTTCGATGCCTACCGCAGCCAGGTAGCCCAAGCCAAAGCCTTGATGGATTAATGTTGAGCAAGCCGTTCCTGACCCTGAAAATCGACGTCGATACCTATCGCGGCACCCGTGAAGGCATGGGCAATCTGGTGCGCATGCTGAGCGCGCACCAGGCCAAGGCCACCTTTCTGTTCTCGCTGGGCCCCGACCACACGGGCTGGGCCCTGCGGCGCGCCTTGAAGCCCGGTTTTTTCAGCAAGGTGTCGCGCACCTCGGTGGTCGAGCACTACGGCTTGAAAACATTGATGTACGGCACCTTACTGCCGGGACCCGATATCGGCAAGCAATGCGCGGCGCAACTGCGCGCCGTGCGCGATGCCGGTTTCGAGTGCGGCATCCACACCTGGGATCACACCCTGTGGCAAGACAACGTGGCCAAGCGCAACGCCGCCTGGACCATCAACATGATGCGCAAGGCCGCCAACCGCTATGAACAGGTGTTTGGCATAGCGCCGCACACGCACGGCGCGGCCGGCTGGCAAATGAATGTCAGCGCCTTTGCCGAACACGACACGGCCGGCTACCGCTTTGCGTCCGATGGCCGCGCCATGCTCGACGCGCGCGGCGCCATGTTGCATCCGGGCAATGGCCCGCACCGCGTGCGCAACGGCAACACCATCCTGCAATGCGTGCAATTGCCCACCACCCTGCCCACCCTGGATGAATTGCTCGGCTGCGAAATCGACGGCAAGCTGATCACGACCGGCAATGTTGCCGCGCATATATTGTCGCTGACGGCGGACAATCCGCGCGACCACGTCTATACCTTGCATGCCGAACTTGAAGGACAGAAACTCGCCCCCATTTTCGAACAACTGCTGGCTGGCTGGAAAGCCCAGGGCTACCAGTTTGCAGCGATGGGCGATTATTATGAAAAGATAAAAGATACGGACTTGCCCGTTTGCCCCATCACCTGGGATGAGTTGCCCGGGCGTTCGGGACGCCTGATTGTGCAGGGCAAAGCGGCCTGAATGCTGTATTGTTGCACCTGGATGCGTTGCCAGATTAAAAAACAGCGCTGATGATCACCGTTCAGGAGAGAACCTGTGGCTGATAGCCAATCCCTCGTTAGCATACCCGACTTTAGTGCCGCGATGACCAGCGGCAAAACTTTTCAGTTGCTGGGCCGCCCGGCCAAGGCCACGGTGCTGTTTTTCTATCCGAAGGACAACACTCCTGGCTGCACCACGGAAAATATCGCCTTCCGCGACGCGTATCCGCAATTCGTCGCCGCCGGCGTGGAAATCTACGGCATCAGCCGCGACTCCCTGCGCTCGCACGAAGCTTCAAAGCCAAGCTGGAACTGCCGTTCGAGCTCATTTCCGACCCCGACGAAGCCGTTTGCCTGCTGTTTAACGTCATGAAGATGAAACAGATGTACGGCAAGACGGTCCGCGGCGTCGAGCGCAGTACGTTTGTGATTGACGCCCAGGGCCGATTGGTGAAAGAATGGAGAGGCGTGAAGGTCGCAACTCACGTGGAAGAAGTGCTGGAATTCGTAGCGCATCTGAATTGATCGTCCATTTTGATCCAATGCGCGTTGTCGGCTTCCAGCGAGCCTGGTTCAACCGCAGTTCAGTTCACGGTACCTATCGCCATTTTGAGTCAACGAAGCGCCTCCATCCACTGCGTCAGGCGGGCCTGCAGCCCGCCGATGGCGTCCATGACCGGCCATGCTGCCGGCCCTCCGGCAGTTTCTCGTCTTGTAGCATTGTTGTTCCCCCGCATCCACCCCATGAGTAGTGCCGCCAGAAGCTGGCAGCCCATGGGCGATTCATTCCTTTTTTTTGATTGAGATCCTGATGCCACTGCCAAAATTACCGAGCAAGCCAGCCACCATCCTGGCCACCCAAGATTACCCAACCGCAGGCGCGGCGCGCCCGGCCACCAAAACCCCGGCAGCCAAGAAAGTGGCTGCACCTGTCATTGAAGCGGCGCTCGCCGAAGTTGCCAAGCCGGTCCGCAATGCGGCCACGAAGATCAAGCAAGTGGCGGCCCTGATGGTCGCCAAGCCGACGCCCGCACCGGTTGCGGCCGCGCCTGCCGCCGTTGCCGCGCCTGCGGCAAAAGCCAAGCCGGCGGCAAAAGGCAAGGTCACGCCGATCAAGCCCGTCAAGCAGGCCGAGCAGCCGCATCCGGCCAAGCACAAGCCCGTCGAAGTGCAGCTCAAGTCATCCGCCAGCCGCGCCGCCGACCAGCGCGGCATCAGCAAGCTGTTCGTGCTCGACACGAACGTGCTGATGCACGATCCATCGTCGCTGTTCCGCTTCGAGGAACACGATGTGTACCTGCCGATGATGACCCTGGAAGAGCTGGACAACCATAAAAAAGGCATGACGGAAGTGGCGCGCAATGCACGCCAGGTGTCGCGCACCCTGGACGCCCTGATCAGCAACACGGATGACGATGCCATCGAACACGGCATCCTGCTGTCCAAGCTGGGCAACAAGGATGCCAAGGGCCGTCTGTTCTTCCAGACGCGCCTGCAGAGCGCCGACCTGCCGGCTGGCTTGCCAGTGGGTAAGGCCGACAACCAGATCCTCGCCGTCGTGCGTTCGCTGGAGTCGGAACAGGAAGGCCGCCCCGTCGTGCTGGTGTCGAAAGACATCAACATGCGCATCAAGGCGCGCGCCCTGGGCCTGCCGGCCGAAGATTACTTCAACGACCATGTGCTGGAAGACACGGACTTGCTGTACTCGGGCATCGTGCAATTGCCGGACGACTTCTGGAACAAGCACGGCAAGGACATGGAATCGTGGCAGGAAAGCAAGAACGGCTACAGCTCGACGTTCTACCGCGTGACGGGCCCGTTCATCCCATCGCTGCTGGTCAACCAGTTCATCTACCTGGAACCGAAAAACGGCGAAACGCCGTTCTACGGCCAGGTGAAACAGATCAACGGCAAGACGGCCGTGCTGCAAACCCTGCGCGACTTCAGCCACACGAAGAACAATGTGTGGGGCGTGACGGCGCGCAACCGCGAGCAGAACTTCGCGCTGAACCTGCTGATGAATCCGGAATGCGACTTCGTCACCCTGCTGGGCCAGGCCGGTACCGGCAAGACCCTGCTGGCCCTGGCCGCCGGCCTGGCACAAGTGCTGGAAACCAAGCTCTACAATGAGATCATCGTCACCCGCGTGACGGTGCCGGTCGGCGAAGATATCGGTTTCCTGCCGGGCACGGAAGAAGAAAAGATGTCGCCATGGATGGGCGCCTTCGACGACAACCTGGAAGTGCTGAACAAGTCCGACTCCGATGGCGGCGAATGGGGCCGTGCCGCAACGCAAGACCTGATCCGCTCGCGCATCAAGATCAAGTCGCTCAACTTCATGCGCGGCCGCACCTTCGTCAACAAGTTCCTGATCATTGATGAAGCGCAAAACTTGACGCCGAAACAGGTCAAGACCCTGGTCACGCGCGCCGGTCCCGGCACGAAGATCCTGTGCCTGGGCAACATCGCCCAGATCGACACGCCATACCTGACGGAAGGCTCGAGCGGCCTGACCTACGTGGTCGACCGTTTCAAGGGCTGGACCCACAGCGGCCACGTCACCCTGGCCCGCGGCGAGCGTTCGCGCCTGGCCGATCACGCCAGCGAAGTGCTGTAAATTGTAGCGGGCGGCGTCAGCCGTCCCAGTCATGCAAAAGCCCCGGCTGCAGCGATGCAGGCGGGGCTTTTTTCATGTGCGCAACTTTTTCCTGCGACATGTTCTAATACCGCTCCTTTCTTCCTGGACAACCCGCCCCATGCATCCCGCCCTGCAGTTGCTGCTCTGCTTCATTGTCTTCATGTTCCTCCACATTTCCGTCATGGCAGCCTGCGCCAGGCTGTTCGGCATCACGGTGCGCAGCATCCGCTACGGCGTCGGTCCCACCTTGCTGACCAGAGGAAAAGTCCACATCAAGCTTCTGCCGCTGGCCGGCAATCTGGTACTGAAAGATACGCGCGAGGAAACCTTGTATGACGACGATCCCTGTCTTGACGCCTACAATTTCCAGCCGCTGTGGAAGCAGGTGCTGCTGCCCCTGAGCGGCGTGGCCGTGCTGCTGGCCTTGTCGCTGGGCATCATGGGAGCCTCGGGCTGGGAGCGCTTTATCGCCGCCTTCGGGCAAATCATTGACGGTGCGCTGGCACCATTGTCGACGGCGCAGCAATTGCTGGCTGACGGAGAAATCTTTGCTCGCACGCACGGCTTTGCGCTGGTATTCGCCCTGTTTTCCTTGAAGCTGTGCGCGTTCAACCTGCTGCCGTTTGCCGGCTTGAACGGCGGACAGGCGCTGCTGGCCATCGCACGCGGCGGCCAGCCCTACGTGGCGTGGGAAGAGAGCGTGACGAAATGGTTGCTGCTGCCGGGACTGGCGATCATGCTGGCATGGCTGGCGGCATTCGGCTGGTATGGCTGGAAAAGCATGGGCGCCTAGGCCGCTGGTGCTGTTATTTTTTTCATACCTATCGTATGCTGACAACACTGCCCTAATCCAATGAACGCGACCGGCCAAGGAGATCGCATTTTCTCACTCGACACCTGCGGCAAGCACCTGGCCCTGTGGGCCATCCGCATCTACCAGCGCTACCTGTCGCCCCGCAAAGGCTTTCGCTGCGCCTACCGCGTGCTGACGGGGCGCGACAGTTGCTCCGCCTATGGCTACAAAGTCATCGCGCGGCATGGCTTGCGCGCAGGCTTGCCCTTGTTGCAACGACGCTTGCGCGCGTGCGGCGAGCGCCATCGCCAGTATCGGGAACTGCATCCGCAGCAGCGACGTCACGGCAGGCACCTGGCCCAGGCGGGCTTTTGCGACTGCGACATTCCCTCGCCGGACTGCCAGCATTGTTCCTGCGATCCATGCGACTTGCTCGATTGCGACTGGCCCAGACGAAAAAAAAAAAGGCAGTAACGTCAGCGAACACGGGAATTTATGTTATAAACGAAATATTCATTCATAAAATGAATAACGCCTATCGCCACTGTGAATTGGCTGGAAGCGGGCCTGCGGCCTATACTCATGCCGTCTCCCCTACACTGCTTCCCATGCACACCCAGCTCAGCCCGCACGCACTGCGGGCTTTTTGTTCCCGGCACTTGCCACTTCGCATTTCCCCATTTTTAATCACTCGCCGGGCCAGCGTTTCGCCGCTTGTCCGGCACCCGGCAGGGAGACCAGCATGATCGTGCGCGAGCGTCCTTCGGCGCTGCGGCTGTTCCTCGTGGTACGCGGCTCCGTTCTGCCGCGCATCCGCACCACGCTCATCGTCAATACCCTGATCGCCACCCTCGTCACCTGGTGTCACGGCACCTTGTTCGACCACAAGGTCATCCTCACCACCATCCCGTTTACGCTGATCGGCTTGCCGCTGGCTATCTTCCTGGGCTTTCGCAACACGGCCGCCTACGACCGCTACTGGGAAGCGCGCAAGCTGTGGGGCGAACTGGTCTTGCGTAGCCGTAATTTCTCGCGCCAGTGCCAGACCATGATCCGCAGCGACACGCCGGCCCACGCCAGGCTGGGCCTGGAAGACGTGCGCGTGCGCATGATTTACCGCACCATTGCCTTTTGCCATGCGCTGCGCCACCAGCTGCGCGACACGCGCGGACCGGCCGACTTGCAGCCGCTGCTGCGCCCGGCAGAATGGGAAGCGGCTTGCCAGGCATCGAATCCATCCGACTACCTGATGCTGCAGATGGGCCACGACCTGGCCGACTGCGTCGGGCAAGGCCGCATCGACAGCATCCTCACGGCACAGATCGATAACACGATCTCGGCCATGGTAGCGGCGGGCGCTTCGTGCGAACGCATCCGCAGCACGCCGATTCCGTTTTCGTATTCGCTGCTGCTGCACCGCACGGCCTATCTGTACTGTTTCCTGCTGCCCTTCGGCCTGGTCGACTCGCTCGGTTTCATGACGCCGTTCGTCGTCGCCATCGTCGCCTACACCTTCTTCGGCCTCGATGCCTTGGGCGACGAGATCGAGGAGCCGTTCGGCGAAGATGCCAACGATCTGCCGCTGTCGGCCATGTGCCGCGCCATCGACATCAGCTTGCGCGAATCTGTGCAGGATGACAAGGTGCCGCCGCCCATGCAAGCCGTCGACTTCCTCCTCCATTAATACGCGACAACGCTTCCGCTTGACCTTCCCACCGGGGCAAGGATTACAGTGGAGGCACTTAATCATTCAAGGAGTGCTTGCCATGTATCAGTTACAAGTTGAAAACATGAGCTGCGGCCATTGCGTCGGCTCGGTCACGAAAGCGGTGCAAGCCATCGATCCGCAAGCTCAGGTGCAGATCGACCTGGCCAGCAAGCGTGTCACGGTGGAATCTCCCGCCGACTTGGGCGCCATCAGCGCCGCCATCGTGGAAGCGGGCTACCCCGTTACCAGCGCGCAATAACAACCACAGCAGTATCGAGACAGCCGGCCTTTGCGCCGGCTGTTTTCATTTACCCGTCCAGTTCGGGGTAATGGCGGAAGATGCCTTCCTCATTGAAGGCGATTCTGCGCTTCGACCGCAGGTAGCGGGCGATGTTCGGCCGCGCCGCCACCGTATCGTGCAACTCGGACAGGAAGGGATATTCGGGTGCCAGGCGCGCCATGGCTTGCGGAAACGCATAACGCAAGCCGGCCAGCATCTGGAACAGCGACAGGTCGCCGTACGTGAGCCGCGCGCCCACCAGATACTGGCCCCGGCTGCGATTATTCAGCAGGACCTGGGTGAAATAATCGAGAAATTTTGGCAGGCGCGTGGAACGGAAATCCGCGCTGCGCAACAGGGCCGCCTGTTTCTGTTCCTCATAATATTGATTCATCGACAGCGGGTGATGCGTATCGTGCACTTCCGTCAGCCAGTCGGCCATCGTCAGTTGCAGCTGGTTCAGCCACAAACGCCCGCTTTCCGCGCGCGGCGCCAGGCCCAGGCGCCGGCCCAGGTACAGCAGGATATTGCTGGTCTGGCCGATCAGCAAGTCGCCGTCGCGCAACACGGGCGGCGCGTAGGCGGCCCGTGGCGTGCCGTCGCCATCGAGGCAGGCCAGCATGGCGGGAACGCCTTGGCCCTTGCGTTCAGGCAAACGGGCGATGTCGCGGTAGTCGGCGCCCGCCTCTTCCAGGGCCAGGCGGATGAATTCGCCGCGCCCCTGTATCGTAGGCCAGTAGTACAGTTCGTAAGCCATACCCACCTCCGTTGATTTACCTCAATGGCAGCAAGCCTTCGCTTCCGTGTCGCTGGCCAACCCCAGGCTTTGCAGGATAGGGCAATCGGGCTTGTCGTCGCCGTGGCACGATTGCGCCAAATGGGCCAGGGTGTCGCGCATTTCCGTCAGTTCGGCGATGCGCTGGTTCAGGTCCGCGACATGGGCCAGGGCGATGCCTTTCACGTCCGCGCTGGCGCGCTGGTCGTTTTGCCACAGCGACAGCAGCTCGCGGATCTGTTCCAGCGAAAACCCCAGCCCCCGCCCGCGCTTGATGAAGCGCAAGGCGTGCAAGTCGTTCGGCGTGTAGATGCGGTAGCCGGCGTCGCTGCGCGCGCTGGGTTTTAATAAGGCAATACTCTCGTAGTAGCGTATCATTTTTGCCGATACGCCCGTTTCACTGGCTGCCTGACCGATATTCATCCTATGACTCCTTGGTATGCGCGCTGCCTGCATGACTGCGGGCTTTCCAGCGGCGCAGCAACAGGGCATTGCTGATCACGCTGACGGAACTGAAGGCCATCGCCGCGCCCGCCACCATGGGGTTGAGCAAACCGAAGGCGGCCAGCGGAATGCCGATCAGGTTATAAATGAAGGCCCAGAACAGATTCTGCCGTATCTTGCTGTAGGTGCGGCGCGAGATATCGATGGCGTCCGCCACCAGGGCCGGATCGCCGCGCATCAGCGTGATGCCGGCCGCGTGCATGGCCACGTCCGTGCCCGTCGACATGGCGATGCCCACGTCGGCAGCGGCCAGCGCGGGCGCATCGTTGATGCCGTCGCCCACCATGGCCACTTTCGCGCCTTCGCCTTTCAGCGCAACAATTTTAGCGGTTTTATCGGCCGGCAGCATTTTCGCCGCCACCGTGTCGATGCCCAGGGCCTTGCCGACGGCGTCGGCGCTGCCCTGGTTGTCCCCCGTCAACATCACCGTGCGGATGCCTAAACTGTGCAAATGGGCAATGGCCGCCTGCGCATTCGGCTTGACCTGGTCGCTAAAGGCGAACAGTCCCAGCAATTGTGTTCCCGAGGCCAGCCACGAAATCGTGTTGCCCGTGTTTTCCAGCGACAAGGCCTGTGCCGCCAGCGGCGCCATATCCACGTGCAACTCCTGCATCAGGCGCGTGCTGCCCAGTTTCAGGTCCAGGCCATCGACCTGGGCCGCCAGGCCGCGGCCCGGCAAGGCCGACAAGGCCGTGGCCGGCAAGGGTTCGATGTGGCGCGCGCCAGCTGCATCCAGCACGGCCGTCGCCAGGCTGTGTTCGCTGCCGCGCTGGATGCTGGCCGCCAGCTGCAACAGCCGGGCATCGTCGATGCCGTGCGCATGCAGGGCCGCCAGGGCAGGCTTGCCTACCGTCAGGGTGCCCGTCTTGTCGAACACGACGGTATTGACGGCGTGCGCCACTTCCAGCGCTTCCGCATCCTTGATCAAAATGCCGTAACGGGCGGCCACGCCCGTACCGGCCATGATGGCCGTCGGCGTGGCCAGGCCCAGCGCACATGGGCAGGCAATGACCAGCACGGCCACGGCATTGATGATGGCGTTTTCCAGTTCGCCGGTCGCGAACCACCAGCCCAGCATGGTCAGCAGCGCCAGCACCAGCACCACGGGCACGAAGATGGCGCTGACCTTGTCGACCAGGTGCTGAATCGGCGCCTTGGCCGCCTGCGCATCTTCCACCAGGCGGATGATGCGCGACAAGGTCGTCTCGCCACCCACGGCTTGCGTGCGCACCAGCAACAAGCCATCGGCATTGATGGCGCCGCCCGTCACCTTGTCGCCCGGATGCTTATCGACTGGCAAGCTTTCACCCGTGATCAGCGACTCGTTGACCTGGCTGGCGCCTTCCACCACCACGCCATCGACGGCCACCCGCTCGCCGGGGCGGATGACCACCAGGTCGCCCACTTTCACCTGTTCCACTGGCAAATCGATCTCGACGCCGTCGCGGCGCACGCGCGCCGATTCCGGACGCAAGACCTGCAGCGCGCGGATGGCCGAGGCCGTCTGGCGCTTGGCGCGGCTTTCCAGCCATTTGCCCAGCAACACCAAGGTGATGACGACGGCCGACGCCTCGAAGTACAGGTGCGGCAGCATTTCGCCCGCCGTCAGCCATTGATAGACGGACAAGCCATACGCGGCGCTCGTCCCCAGTGCCACCAGCAAGTCCATGTTGCCGCTGCCGGCACGGGCCGCCTTCCAGCCCGCCTTGTAGAAACGCGCGCCAAAGTAAAACTGCACGGGCGTGGCCAGGACGAATTGCAGAGCGCCGGGCAGCATCAGATGGATGCCGGCCCATTCCAGCAGCATGGGCAGCATCAGGGGGAAGGCCAGCACGGCCGCGAACGCCACTTTCAGGCCGTCGCGGTTCGGTGCGGCAATGGGCGCGCTGGCCTGGCTGGCGGCGGGCACCGTGGCGGCATAGCCGGCCTTGTCGATGGCGGCGATCAGGGTACCCGCTTCCACGCCGCCCGTCACCTTGATGCGCGCGCTTTCCGTGGCCAGGTTGACGCTGGCAAGCAGCACGCCCGGCACTTTCAGCAAGGCTTTTTCCACCCGGCCCACGCAAGAGGCGCACGTCATGCCGGCGATATTGAGGTCGATCTCGCGCTGCGCCACCGTGTAGCCGGCCTTTTCCACGGCCGCCTGCAAGGTGGCCAGGGGAATCGGCGTATCGGAACTGATTTTGGCCACTTCAGTGGCCAGGTTGACGCTGGCCTGGGTCACGCCCGGCACGGCGGCCAGGGCCTTTTCCACGCGGCCCACGCAGGAGGCGCAGCTCATGCCTTCGATGGCCAGCGCCTGCGCGTGCGCGGCGGCGGGAGGGGAAGCGGCGGGAGCGAGTGCACTCTGGTTCATGGCATATCCTGTACGAAAGATTAACTAATATGTACAGGATCTGCTATCCCATGATGGGAAGGTCAAGCCCTATTTCAGCCTGCAGCACACCTTAGCGCACCACGCAGTCGATGGTGGCAGGCTTGCTGCCGCCTGCCGCGCTGCCTGGGCCCGGTGACGACGATGAAAAGACCGGCGGCGGCGTGAATGGGATGCCGGGGTTGACGGGCAAGGGGGGGGCGGGCGGCTGCCTGAAGTTGGGCGTAAAACCAAATTGCCCGGCAGCAAAATTACTTGTACCCGCTGGATTCGTCACATGAATCAGGCCATCGAGCACCTGCACATACAAACCGGGTGGCAGCGCCACGGGCGCCGGTGCATTGGGCAGTGCTGGCCCGCCAGGTGCCGCCGGCGGCACATAGCTGGCAATGAAAGTCGTGCCGCGAATGCCGATGGTGGCGGCCGGCGTCTTCATCTCGAAGCGCTCCTTGTTGCGCTTGCCCAGCAAGCCCGTGACGGAACGCAAGCCGCCCTTGAGCAGGCTGAAGACGGCGTGGTCGCCATCGGGCTGCTCGGCCGTGTAGCTGAATTGCTCGATCACGAAACTGGTATTCGGTTTCAGGGTGATTTCGCTATTGTCGATCAGCTTGATCAAGGCATAGGTCTCTTTTTCCGTCAGCAAGGTGTCGCCCTGCTCGACTTCGGACCTGATGGCCAGTAATTTCACCTTTCCATCAGCCTTTTTCGCCATCAGCGGACCGCTCAATTGCATGACGGTACCGGCCACCTGGCCGGCCCAGGCGTGGGCGCCCACGCACATCAGGGCCAGCCACAAGAAGGCCTTAATTGCAGTACATTTTTTTAGCGGCATCATCGTATTTGTATCCTGTCGGTTTATCTGTGGCATCGATAACATCCTTGTCATCCGTCACCTTGTCAGCAGGCTTGGCTGGCAGTTTGGAAGCGAGCGGGGCGTTGGCATGGTCGGCCTGCTTGATAATGCGCAAGGCGTCATTGATGGCCAGGCTCGTGGCGGCGTCGATCACGGGCTGCTCGACGGTCGTGGCGGGCAGGAAGATGGCGTCCGCCATATTTACCGTGCCGGTCGGCGCCAGCAGGGTCACGCCGCTGCGCTGGCGGTTGATGCGCACACCCGAGTCGCCCGTGATGCTGCCCGTTCTTGCCAGCACGCTCATGCTGGCCGCTACCGGCAAAATGAAACTTGCCGTGTCCGCAAAGCGCACATTGCCTTGCGCGCTGGCGATAAAATTGCCGCCGCTGACCACGCGGGAGTTGCCTTTGATACTGATGTCGCGTCCCGCCGCCAGGCTGATGTCGCGTACCGCCAGCAACTGCGCGCCATCGCCCAGCAGCACGTCCGTGCTGGCATCGAGCGCGATGTCATTGCCCGCGATCTTGCCGTCGACAGTGACGGGGCTGTGCGCCTTCACGCTCACATTGCCGCCATTCGCATCGATATTTCCGGCCATGACGCCGCCCGTGTTGTCGATGGCGATATTGCCCGCACCAGTGGTCAGTGTTCCCAAGGTCAAGATGCCCGGCGCCGAGGTATTGTTCAGCGCAATGCCGCCCCCTGCACTATTGCTAGCGGTAAAACTGCTTACCTGATTGCCCGCATTACTCAACACGATGCCGTCGCGCGCCTGCGCAGTCAGGTTGCTGGCAAGCAGCGCACCGTCCTGGCCGATGGCGCCGTTCAGGGCGCTCAAGCGTACTTCCTTCGCCGCCAGGCTGGCGAAGCGCAAATCGCCAGCCGCCTGCGTGATGGCCAGCTGGCCGGCCAGCCGGATGGCGCCGGCAGTCTGATTAAAACTGTTCGCGACGAGCAAGTTACCGTTGCCACTCAGCACACCGCCGCCTTGCGCGTAGCGGTCCGCCGACAGGCTGCCGTTCAGCAGCAAGCTGCCGCCGTCGATTTCCAGTCCGGCCAGTCCGCTCAGCACGGAGAGGTCCAGCGCGCTGTCTCCAAGGGTCAGGCTGCCGCCCGTCAACAGCAAACCCGTCGCGGAAGTCAGGTTTTTCAGGATGGTGCTGCCGGCCGCCGCGCTGTAGGTGACGATGCCGTTGCTGCGGGAAAAGTCTACTGCCAGCACGTTCGCGCCTTCCGGCACCACGCCGCCATCCCAGTTGGCGGCATCGCTCCACAAACCGTTGCCGCTGCCGATCCAGGTCGACAATTGCTTTTGCGCAATCGTTGCCTGCGTCGTGCCGCCCGTTGTTTCCAAAGTGTAGTTGCCCGCGTCGGCGCCCGCCAGGCGGAAGCCGCTGGCCGTTACCAGCTTGCCCGCACCCGCGTTCTTGTCGGCAAAACTGCCGCTGCCGCCCACCACGCTGACCATGTCCTGGCCCAGCACGCCGTTCGCCGACGCGCTGACCGTCGCGGAAGTCGTGCCGTCATACACCTTGCCGGCAGCACTCAAACCTGCCAGGGTCAGGCTGGCGGGCGTGATGCTGGCCAGCAAACCTGTCGGCAAGACGATAAAGTAATTGCCTGCATCGGCGCCCGTCAGCGCTACGCCGCTCAGTTGCACTGCCTTGCCCGCACCCGCGTTCTTGTCCGCAAAGTTGGCCACTGCGGAGGCCGTCAAGCTGTCGCCGCCGATACGGTCATCGCCCAGGCTCAGCTGCGCACCCGTCGTGCCATCGTAGACTTTGTTGCTCGCCACGCCGGACAGGTTGAGTGCGCGTGCGCCGATGTCGGCCGTGGTGCTGCCCGCATTGCTGCTCAGCACATAGTTGCCCGCGTCATCGCCGCCCAGCGCCACGCTCGTCACCGTGACAGTCTTGCCGACACCCGCATTCTTGTTGCCAAACGCGGCATTGCCGCTCACGCTCAAGGCGTCGCCCTGCAGGCGGTCGTCGCCAAAGTTCACTTGCGCGCCCGTCGTGCCGTCATAGGTCTTGTTGATGCCGTTAAAACTCACATTCAGGGTGCGCGCCGTGATGTCCGCCGTGGTGCTGCCAGCATTTCCGTTGAGCACATAGTTGCCCGCGTCATCGCCGCCCAACGCCACGTTCGTCACCGTGACAGCCTTGCCGACACCCGCATTCTTGTTGCCAAACGCGGCATTGCCGCTCACGCTCAAGGCGTCGCCCTGCAGGCGGTCGTCGCCAAAGTTCACTTGCGCGCCCGTCGTGCCGTCATAGGTCTTGTTGATGCCGTTAAAACTCACATTCAGGGTGCGCGCCGTGATGTCCGCCGTGGTACTGCCAGCATTTCCGTTGAGCACATAGTTGCCCGCATCGGCGCCGCCCAGCGCCACGCTCGTCACCGTGACAGTCTTGCCGACACCCGCATTCTTGTTGCCAAACGCGGCATTGCCGCTCACGCTCAAGGCGTCGCCCTGCAGGCGGTCGTCGCCAAAGTTCACTTGCGCGCCCGTCGTGCCGTCATAGGTCTTGTTGATGCCGTTAAAACTCACATTCAGGGTGCGCGCCGTGATGTCCGCCGTGGTGCTGCCAGCATTTCCGTTGAGCACATAGTTGCCCGCGTCATCGCCGCCCAACGCCACGTTCGTCACCGTGACAGCCTTGCCGACACCCGCATTCTTGTTGCCAAACGCGGCATTGCCGCTCACGCTCAAGGCGTCGCCCTGCAGGCGGTCGTCGCCAAAGTTCACTTGCGCGCCCGTCGTGCCGTCATAGGTCTTGTTGATGCCGTTAAAACTCACATTCAGGGTGCGCGCCGTGATGTCCGCCGTGGTACTGCCAGCATTTCCGTTGAGCACATAGTTGCCCGCATCGGCGCCGCCCAGCGCCACGCTCGTCACCGTGACAGTCTTGCCGGCACCCGCATTCTTGTTGCCAAACGCGGCATTGCCGCTCACGCTCAAGGCGTCGCCCTGCAGGCGGTCGTCGCCAAAGTTCACTTGCGCGCCCGTCGTGCCGTCATAGGTCTTGTTGATGCCGTTAAAACTCACATTCAGGGTGCGCGCCGTGATGTCCGCCGTGGTACTGCCAGCATTTCCGTTGAGCACATAGTTGCCCGCGTCGGCACCCGTGAGGTGGCCCGTCGCCACCTGATAATCGACCACTTTGCCAGTACCGGCATGCTTGTCGCGGAAACTGCCCAGCAAGCCGGCCATGGCGACCTGATCGCCCGTCACCAGGCCTTCGAAGTAGCCGTTCAGGCCGGTTTGCAAGCTGCCGTCATAGACACGGCTCTGCGCGCCCGTGACGCCATAGTTCAGCAAGCGCGCCGTGATGTCCGCCGTGCCCTCCAGCGTGGTCGCGGCCAGACTGTAGTTGCCAAGTTCATTGCCGCCCAGGACCAGGCCACTGGCATGCACGGCCTTGCCGCTGCCCGCATTCTTGTCGAGGAAGGCGGCGCTGCCACTGATACTGAGGTTGTCGCCTGCCACCACATTGCCCAGCACAAAACTGGCGCCATCGTAGCCCAGGGTGCCGTCATAGACCTTGCCATTGCCGCCGAGACTCACCGTCAGCGCGCGCGGCGTGATGGCGAAGGTGGTCGTACCGCCCATGGTGATGTCGTACTTGGTCGACCACAGGCCCGTCGCCGCATAGCTGCCCACGTTGCGCGCGTTACCGTAGCCGAGGCTGCCATTCACGCCCGTATCTCCGTCGAGCAACCCGACATAGCCGATCGAACCGAGGAAGGCTGCCAGCTGGCCATCGTAGACCTTGCCTGCGGCATTGCCCGAGAGGTTCACCTGCAGCGGCTTCAGGAAAGCCTTCAGCATCGGCGTCGTGTAGCCTTCGTAGATACGCCATACGCTGTTGAAATTGTAGTCGTTGAAGCTGCCTTGCTGCTGCATCTGCGCCGTGCTGCGGCCGCTGGAGCCGCCGCCATCGCTCAGTACCAGCGACGTTTCATAATTGAAAAAGCCATAGGCGAACGGCGAACCGGTTGCCACGTGGCCGGCCACCGCGCCCACGGCCGCATAGCCGCTGCCGGTCACGGCGCCGCTGCTGAAGACATGGCTGACGCTGCCCGTGCTTTCACCGACCAGCCCGCCCATGTTTTCCCAGGGCAAGATGGAATCGGCATTGGCGGCCCGGCCCACGGCGCCGCTGGCATACGCATCATTGATACTGCCGCCGTTCAGGCCCACCAGGCCGCCGATGCTGCGCGCGCCGCTGACCTTGCCGGTGGCATAAGATTGACTCAGCGCGCCCTGGTTGTTGCCGACGAGGCCGCCGATCATCTCGCGCGCGCCCGTCACCACTCCGGTGGCATACGACGTCGCGATGCTGGCGCCGGATGCATTCCATCCGGCCAGGCCGCCGATGGCGCCGCCGCCATCGGCATTCACGCCGGTGACGGCGCCGCTGCTGGCGGATCTCGTGATGGCGCCGCCATTGCTGCCCACCAGGCCGCCGACATTGCTCTGGCCGCTGACGGCCATGCTGCTGTTCACGCCGTCGATAGTACCGCTGACAACATTGCCCGCCAGCGCACCCACGTTTGCCCTGCCGGCGACGCTGCCGCCGCTCAGGGTCAGATTGCGCAAGGTGCCGCCCTGGACGGTGCCAAACAGGCCAGCCGCCGAACCGGGCAGCTGGCTGCGGTCGATCGTCAAATTGCTGAGGGTAAATCCGGCGCCATCGAATACGCCGGAAAAACCGCTGCCGCTGCCGCCAATCGGCACAAAACCCTGGCCACTGTTCCAGTTCACGGTGCCGCTGGCGTCGATATTGCCGGCCAGGCGATAGCTGTCTCCGAGGCCAAGGCTGCCGATGCCTTGCAAGCCATACATATCGGCGATCAGATAGGGCGAGGACGAGCCGCCGTCGCCACCGCTCGCGCGCAGGAAACTCCCCTGCGCAATGCTGAAGCCGCGCGCGGAAAACCCGGGCAGGCTGGCGCCGTTCTGCACCCAGCGGCCGCCATCGAGCAGGAAGTCGCCCCCCACGCTGACGGCGCCGCTCGCGCTGACGTTGCCGCCGGAAGCCAGGGTCAGGCCCTGCGCCACGCTGAGGGGGCCGTTCAGGTTGATATTCCCGCCTGTGCGCAGCACAAGTTGGTTCAGCTCGCCTTGCGACGCCAGGTCCAGCGCGCCCATGAGATTCACGACCCCGGCAAAACTGCCGCCGCCCACCTGGACGGTACCGGCGCTGATGGTTTTCAATTCCGCTTCGCTCAGGCCCAGGCTGTTGGCACTGTCCGCCGCCCCCGCACCCAGGGTGATCGTGCCCATGCTGGAAAGGCGGTTCAGGCTGACGCTGCCGCCCGCCGTGGCCGCTATCGATTGCGCGCCACCGTCCAGACTCATATTGTCGGCGACCAGCTTGACTGCTCCGGCGGACAGGCCGCCGCCGCTGGCGACCGACAGCAAGCCAGCAGCCGTGGCGGCGATGCTGCCGCCGTCCTGGCGCAGCGCCAGCGTGTTCGATACGAGCACATTGCCGCCGCTTTCAAGCACCAGGTTTTTCACGCCGCCGCCCGCCGCGACAATCGCCAGGTCGATCGCCTGCTCCACCGTCAGGTCGCCGCCGGTGGCGTTGCCGATATGCACGCTGCCGGCAGCGATGCGGTTCAGTTCGGCATTTGTCAGGCGCAGGCCGCTGCCGGCCTTGTCGCCCAGCACGATCTGCCGTCCCGCGCTGAACGCCTGCACGGTCACGCCGGCATTGCCAGCGGCGCCGCCAACATTGATGGCGCCGTTGATGCTGATGTTGTCCGCCTCCAGCAGCACCGTCTGGCCGGTGACGCCGCTGCCCAGCAGTTGATCGCCGCTACCCGTCAGGTCGATGGAACCACCGGCGACATTCGCGCGCAAGACCAGGTTGCCGTTACCGACATTGACCGAGCCGACGCCGAAAGTGACGCCGGCGCCGGACAGCCTGACGTCGCCATTGCCGCTGCCCAGCGCCGCGTTCAGGTTCACGTTCGAGCCGACGCCATAGGCCAGGCCCGCAGCCGCATCGTTGGCCGACAGCGTGATATGGCCGCCATTGGTGGTAATGGGCGCGTTGACATTGATGATCTCGCCCGCCTGCGCCGTCAAGCCCACCCCTTGCTGCGTGATGTTGATGGCGCTGTTGAAATTGATGCGACGCAGGGCCTGCAAGGTGACGTCGCTGCTGGCACCGGAAATCAGGTCGGCGCCGATGTTGGCGTTGCCGGTCGACGGCGCGTCGGCGAACTGGTCGAAGTTGCTCAGCTGGCCGCCCGAACCGGCGACGATGGTGATATCGTAAGGATCGAGCAGCCAGTTGCCGCGCTTGCCGCGCGCCGCGCTGGTATTGACGCGGATGCCGTCGACGGCCAGGTAATGGCCGGACGTTTCCACGAAGCCGCCGTTGCCGCCCTGCGCCCCGCCGCGCGCGGAAATGCTGCCGTGCACCTGGGCCGATTCATTGCCCCAGGCGATGACCTTGCCGCCGTTGCCACTGACAATCGCATCCGCATTGACGCTGGCATCCTTGCCGACGAGTACTTGCCGCGCATTCTGCACGGCCGCGTTCTTGCCCTGGTAGTCGCCACCCAGCAAGACCGTACCGCCGCCCGCGGCGCCGCTGGCGTCGACTTTCGCATTGCCCAGCAGCCCCACCTGTTCACCGAGTACCCGGATGTCGCCGCCCTTGCCGGCCGCGCCCGTGGCGCTGGTGACGCTGCCCGCTTCGAGCAGCGCCTTGCCGCTGGCCTTGAGCACGATCCTGCCGTTCTCGCCGACGACGGCGCTGTTGGCGTTGAGTACGCCGCGCTGGCTGACCAGCGCGCCGGCCATGCCGATGCTGCCGCCCTGGGCGATGATCTGGCCCAGGTTCAGCGCCTGGTCGCTCGGTGCCGAGACCAGCACGCGCAATTGCGGATTGCCGGGATCGGCCAGCTGCACGCTGCGCCCGGCCGCCAGGATCACTTCGCCATTCGGCGCCGTGATGATGCCCGTGTTTTCCACGTTCGGCGCGATCAGCAGCACTTGCCCGCCCTTGCCGGCGTTGATCGTGCCCGCATTGGCGACGCCGCCGGCGATGGCCCCCGCCGTGAACTGGCGCTTGCTGGACAGAAAATCCTCGTTCGTCATGCCCAGGCTCGATGCCACCAGGCCATTCACGTCCACTTTCGCGCCCTGGCCGAAGACGATGCCGTTCGGGTTGATCAGGAAGACCTTGCCGTTCGATTCGAGGCTGCCGAGGATCTTGCTGGGGTCTTGTCCCGTGATGCGGTTGAGCACGGCGCTATTGCCGTTTTGCTGGATGAAGCGCGTGATTTCGCCCGCATGAATGGAAAAGCTCTGCCAGTTGATGATGGTGTTGGGCGTGTTCGTGATCGAGAAGATATTGCCCTGCTGGTTGAACGTCGCCTGTCCGTTGACCACCTGCGGCAAGGCGGGGTTGGCCTGCGCGGCGCCGAAACAGCCGGCCAGCAGCAGCGCCAGCGCCGTGCGGCGCAGCGGTAGCGCATGGGGTAATGAAAAGGATGGCGTCAGGATGAAAGCGGAGGCGTGCTGGACGTGGTTGTGCATGGTGTTCATCCTGATGCTAGTAGGCCAAGGCGAGGCGGAAATGCAGGCGGTTGGCGCCCCGCTGCCCCGTGTCGCCGCCATTGACGACATGGGCGTAATCGAGTTGCAGATTGGCGTAGCGGCTCAACAGCAAACGCAAGCCGAGTCCGCCGCTGCTGATGCCTTGCGACGCGCTTTCGCCGGGCAGCGCATGGTTGCGCCGCAGCCAGGCCGTGTCATAGAAGGCCAGCGCGCGGCACTGGTAACCGAGCGCCTGGCCGCACCAGTTCGGCGTGTACAGTTCCAGGTTCAGGCTGGCGCCGGAATCATTCGATACCTCGCGCTCGGCAAAGCCGCGCACGGACGCGGCGCCGCCGGCGCCGAACTGCTCGCCCGGCACCAGCGCGTCCGGCGTGAGTTGCGCATTGACGAGCGTGCGCCATTGCCAGTCGCCATCCAGCACGCGCCCCAAGCTGGCACTCAGGCGCACCGTGTTATAGGCCGCCTTGGCATGCGCGCGCACGCGGTCGAAATCGGCTTGCGCGCCATGCTTGCCACCGGGAATATTGTGCGCGAAGGTGACGGCCACGCTGGTCTCGCCCGTGGGCACGGTCCAGCTGCCGATGTAGCTGACGCTGAGCGGATGCACGGTGACGTCGGCGCCGCCAATTTTAAGACCAGACCAATGCATGCTGTTGCGGTACGCCTTGTAATCGACGCCGTACACGAGCTTGGGTTCGAAATCGCCGCTGCGGGCAAAGTTCTGGTTGTAGCGGATGCCGGCCATGCTGCCCTGGCCACTGACGGCAGATCCTCAATGCCTGCCACAATATTGCCAGAGTCGACGTTCGAATAGCTGGCAAAAAAATCCATCGAGTCGCCCAGCGCATACAGCGGCAAGTGATAGCCGGCGCCATACACGCCCACCTTGTCCGGCTTTTCCAGGCTGCTCGTGTATTGCAGGCTGGCGACGTGGTCGCGGCCGAACAGGTTGGCATGCTGCAGCACCACGCCCACGTGCGTCTTGCCCGTCTGCGCATTGCCCGTATTGTCCACGTTGAGCATGGCCTTCCACGGCTTTTCATCGGCCACCGTGACGATGGCATCGATGGCGCCCGCCGGCTCGTCGGCCTGCAGGCGCACTTCGATCTTGCGCGCCGGGTTTTCATTGGCCAGCTTCAGGCTTTGCGACAGGGCCGGCAAGTTCGGCGTCTCGCCTTCGCGCATGGACGGCAAGGCGCGCCGCACGTTGGCCTCGTCAACGTAGATGTTGCCGCTGATGGCGAGCTTGCCAAGCGGCGTTTGCAGCACGCTCAGGCGCACCACACCCCGTTCCAGTTCCTGTTCCGGCAGTTGCACCTGCACGGCGCTGTAGCCACGCCCGCGGTAAGCCGCCTCCAGCGCCTCGACGGCGCGGGCGATGTCGGAAAAATCGCGCCGTACTCCCGTAAAAGGCGCCAGCAAGGCTTGCACCTGCGCGGACGTGAGCAGGGTATTGCCCTGGACGTCGAAGCGGCGGATCTCGAAGCGCGGCACGCCGTCCTCCTGCGTGGCAGGAGCAGCTTCATCCATGGAAACGGCAGCACCGGCGGCGCCGACGGCGAACAGCAGCGCGGAACCCGCAAGCAGGTGCACCAAACGATATGTCATGTGAAGGATTTCTTGTGTAACCGGACAAGCGCGCGGCCCGCAGGCGCCAGCGTGTCCGGCAATGGATTGAAGACAAATTTTAGACGGCTTTTAGTTTCCAGTCAGAAATTTCTAACATTTCTCCCTGATTTTTATCGCAACGCAACAAACAGCGCGCGGAATGCTGAAAAAAGCCGCCATGGGAGTTTTTTCCGGCGCGACGACAGGCTATTTGCTTTGCAATTCCGTCACGCCATCCCAGCCGGCCGGCGGTGGCGTGTCGCGGTATTGCGCCAGGCGCGCCGCATAGAGCCGGTACAGGCCATCGTCGGGAAAGTCCGCCTGCAAGCGGGCCAGCTGCGCGCCAGCCGCCGCCCAGTCGCGCGCGCGCAGCCGGGCCAGCACCGCGTGCCAGCGCTCGATCTGCGCCAGTTCGGCCGCTGCGGCACCGGCCAGCAGGCAGCGCGGCTCGAAGATGGCCACCGCTTCCTGCTTGCCAAGCACGCGTATGCGATCGAGTTCGCGGTACAGGAATTGCGGGGCGGCCGCGCGCGTGGCCTCGCCCACCACGATGCCCACGCCATACAGCTTGCTGGCGCCCTCCAGGCGCGCGGCCAGGTTGACGCTGTCGCCCATCACGGTATAGGCGCGGCGGATGCGCGAGCCCATGTCGCCCACATGCATGGGCCCCGTATTGAGGCCGATGCCGATGCGCAGCGCCGGCCAGCCGCGCGCGCAAAACTGCTGGTTCAGCCGCGCCGCACTTTGCTGCATCAGCAGGGCGCTGGCCACGGCCCGGCTGGCGTGATCGCCAAAGGCGACGGGCGCGCCCCAGAACGCCATCACGGCGTCGCCGATGTATTTGTCCAGCGTGCCGCCGTGGCTGTCGCGGATATCTTCCGACATGGCCGTCAGGTATGCGTTGATGTATTCGCGCAGCGCGGCGGGCGCCAGCTGCTCGGAAATGGCCGTGAAACCGCGCACGTCGGCAAACAGCACCGTCAGTTCGCGGTTCTCCCCCTCCATCGTGTAGCGCTGTGGATCGTCGGCCATCTCGGCCACCAGTTCAGGCGCCACGTATTCGCCGAAACGGGCCACCAGCGCGCGGCCCTTGCGCACCTCGAAAAAATAGCCCCATGCCAGGTTGGCGATGAACAGCGCAAGGATCAGCAACAGCAGCACGGCGCCGCCCAGCACCAGGTCGTGCACGGCATACAGGTACAGGTTGATGCCGATGACGGCCGCCAGCGCGCCCACGCTGGCCAGCATCACGCCGGCCGGCGGCAGCACGGCCAGGGCGCCCGCCAGCAGCAGGCCGAACAGCACGAGCTGCACCAGTTCGAGCGCCAGCGCGTAGTCGGGCCGCGCCTTGAAGCGTCCGTCGAGCATGGACTTGATCAGGTTGGCGTGCACCTCCACTCCCGGATACTCGGCATTCACGGGCGTGGCACGGATATCGTTCAAGCCGGGCGCCGTGGTGCCCACCAGGACGATGGCGCCCTTCAACAGCGCGGGCGGCACAGTGCCGGCCAGCACGTCGGCAGCCGACACATAACGGAAGGCGCCGCCATCGGGACCTCCCGCACCGCGGTACTGCACCGTGGTCGTCAAGGCTTCGCCGACAGGAATCGCCAGCGCGCCGCGCGGCGTGAACAGCATGATGTGTTCGAGGCCGCCGCTGGCCAGTTCGCGCGCCGACAGGGTATCGGCCGTGCCCGTGAAACGAGGGGCGATGGCGCGCGCCTGCAGGTAGACGGCGACGGTGGCCAGCGACAGCGACGGATAATAGCCGTCGCCAATGCGCTGCAACAGGGTCGAGGAACGCACGACGCCATCGGCATCGGTCAGCGCCGTGAAGATGCCGGCCCCCTGCGCGGCCGCCTGCAGGGGCGCGATATTGGCTTCGTAGCCGCGCGCCACGTAGGCCGTGACCGTGCGCCCGTTCAAGTCGGCGACGGTAAAGGCGGGCTTGGGCAGCACGCCCTTCCTTTGCTGCTCCGAGACGCTGTAGCCGAGCACCACGGGCTGGCCGCGCATGGCGCCTGCAAACAGGCCGTCGTAGTCCATGGCCGGGCGCAGTTTTTCCAGTTGCGCCGGCAAGCCGGGCACGCCGGCCAGTTCGCCGCGCGCCAGGCCTTGCAGCACGGCGTAGCCGGAACTGGTGTCCGCTTCGGGAAACGAGATATCGAAGCCCAGCGCAGACACGCCGTAATGGCCGGTGAGCTGGCGCACCAGGCGCGCCTGGATGTCGCGGCTCCAGGGAAAGCGGCCCACGCGTGCCAGGCTTTGCTCGTCGATGTCGACGATGACAATGCGGCGGTCCAGCTGCGGCGTTTCGGCCCGCATGCGCCAGTCGCCCAGCATGGCGTCGAGGCGGGCAATATTCTCATTCCCGGCCAGGCACAGGACAGCCGCCGCCAGCGTCAGCACGATGCCCAGCAGCGACCGCGCCCCGTGCTTGCGCCAGGCCAGCGGCAGCTTCACGGGGTATAGCCCGGAATGGCCGCCTCGTCGACGGCATCGATCTGGCTCGGATGCATGTGCTTTTCAGCGAAGGTCAAATAGACTTTGCTGCGGATGAAGACGTCGAACAGCTCCGGGTCGATATGCCCGTTCAGGCTGAAATTGCCGAGGATGCGCAGCGATTCGGACAGCGGCTTGCCCTTTTTGTAGGGCCGGTCGCGCGCCGTCAGCGCCTCGAAAATGTCGGCGATCGCCATCAGCCGCGCCGGCACCGACATCTGCTCTTTCGTCAGCCCGCGCGGATAGCCCTTGCCATCCATGCGCTCGTGGTGGCCGCCCGCGTATTCCGGCACCTTCTGCAGGTGCTTGGGCCAGGGCAGCGCTTCGAGCATGCGGATCGACACGCTGATATGGTTGTTGACGATGGCCCGCTCGGCTGCCGTCAGGGTGCCGGCGCGAATGGTCAGGTTTTCCGTCTCGTCGGCGTCAAGAAAATCGCACAGTTGGCCGTCGGCCGCGCGCCAGCGGCGCCGAGCGATCTGCCGCACTCTTTCCTGGTCGGCCTGCGCCATGCTTTCGCCGCCTATGTTGACGCGCCGGATGAAGTCGCGCTCTTCGCGCAGCGCCGCCTGCTCCTGCGCCAGCGCGCCGGCGATGGCGTCCTTCTGCTGCGGCTGCGCCGCCTGCTGGCGCAGGGCCGCGATCTCGGCGTCGCGCAGCAGCACTTCGTAGCGCGTGTCGATCAGGGCGATACGGTCGAAAATCGTCTCCAGCTTGGTGGCCTTGTCGACCACGTGCACGGGCGTAGTGATCTTGCCGCAATCGTGCAGCAGGCCGGCCAGCCACAGTTGCTTGCGCTCGTTGTCGCTGAGCCGGAAATCGGCCAGCGGCCCCGTTTGCGTGGCGTGCGCGGCATCGGCCAGCAGCATCGTCAGCTCGGGCACGAACTGGCAGTGCCGCCCCGTGTACGGCGACTTTTCATCAATGCCGATATTGATCAGGGTAACGAGCGATTCAAGCAGCTCTTCCAGCTGCGAAATGAGCAGCTGGTTCGTCAGCGCCACCCCAGCCTGCGCGGCCAGCGCCTCAATGAAGCGCTGGTCGGTGGAAGAAAAGGCGCGCACCTGCCCCGTTTCCCCATCCTTGGCATTGACCAGCTGCAGCACGCCGATCAAATCGCCCTCGTGGTCGCTCATGGGCACCGTCAGGATCGACTGCGTATGGTAGCCATGGTGGCGGTCAAACTCGCGCATGCCGGAAAAATTGAAGCCCTCGTCGCGGTAGACATCGGCGATATTCACGCTGCGGCGCAGGTTCGCCGCATACGCCGCCACCGATGCCAGGTTGGGCTGGCCCGCGCCATCGAACAGGGGCACGCCCGGCACACCGATGTCGGCGCCCTGCGCGATGCCCAGGCTGTCGTTGACGCTGATGTCGAACGCCAGCTGGCGGCCATCAAGCGCGGGCCGGTACAGGGTGGCGCCATCGGCGCCGCTCATGCTTTTTGCCAGCAGCACGATGCGCTGCAACAGCGCGCCGATATCGTGTCCCTCGCCGCCCAGGCCGTGGCCGAGCGCGACACTGAGTTCGGTCAATTGCTCCAGTCTGTGGGCGATTTTCTCAGGGTGCAACTGAGGCATGTGAATGGCGATCAGGTAAGGGAAGAGGAAGCGGGCAAGCGCCAGTGTAACGGCCACCCCGCGCACTGTACATTACTTAGTTACAACAAAATGAAATAACTTGCCATATTGCAACACGTATAAATGTTGCCGCCAATCTCATTAATTAGAATAGAATCAACAATAATTACACTGTAACAAGGTACTGAATGAAATTCACGTTCAGGGGCGTGCGCGGCTCCATCCCCTCCCCGGGCCCGCGCACGGCCCGCTATGGCGGCAACACCACGTGCATCGAAGTGCGCACTGACGACGACAGCCTGATCATTCTCGATGCGGGCAGCGGCATTTTCGCGCTGGCGCAGCAATTGCCGCCCGGCCAGCCCGTCGACGCGCATGTCTTCATCACGCACAGCCACTGGGACCACATCCACGGCCTGCCCATGTTCTCGCCCCTGTTCGTGGCCGGCAACCGCATGCGCCTGCATGGCGCCCTGGACGGCGTCAGCGGATGCGGCATCGAACACGTGATGGCGGTGCAGTTGCAAAACAGCTATTTCCCCGTCAGCGAAGCGGCCATGGCGGCCAGCATCGAATACCGCACGCTGGCGCCCGGCGACACCGTCGACGTGGGCGGCGCGCGCGTGCGCGGCGCGGAAATGAACCATCCGGTCGTCAACCTCGGCTACCGCATCGACTGCGGCGGCGCCTCGCTGTTTTTCAGCGGCGACCATGAACCGTTCTACAACCTGCATGCGCCCGGCCACGCCGACCACGCGGCCTGCGCGGCGCGCAATGCGCAGCGCCAGGCCGGCATCGATGCGCTGATTGCCGGCGTCGACGCGCTGATCATGGATTGCTCATACACGCGCGAGGAATACCCGGGCAAGCAGGGCTGGGGCCACGGCACCTTCGACGCCGCCTTCGACCTGGCCCTGCGCTGCGGCGCGCGGCGCCTGTACTGCACCCACCACGAACCGACCCGCAGTGACGAGCAGCTCGAAGCCGTGTTTGCCGACGTGATGGGCCGCTATGCGAGCCGCCTGGCCGGCCTGCAGGTGTTCCTCGCCAGCGAGGGGCTGACGGTGGAACTGGCCGGCGCATAAAAAAAGGGAGCCGCAAGGCTCCCTTTTTACTGGCGTTGGCTATCCATCACATGATGTGGTGGCCAATCCACCAGGCGACTGCGGCAACAAACGCGGAAGCGGGAATCGTGAAGATCCAGGCCCAGACGATATTGCCTGCCACGCCCCAGCGCACGGCCGACATTTTTTGCGACGAGCCGACACCGACGATGGCGCCCGTGATCGTATGCGTGGTCGACACGGGAATGCCCAGCGCCGTCGAGACGAACAGGGTGATGGCGCCGCCCGTTTCGGCGCAGAAGCCGCCCACCGGTTTGAGCTTGGTGATCTTCTGGCCCATGGTCTTGACGATGCGCCAGCCGCCGAACAGCGTGCCGAAGCTGATGGCCGTATAGCACGAGATGATGACCCACATCGGCGGCATGGCATCGGCCGCGCTCGAGTAGCCGGCGGCGATCAGCAGCATCCAGATGATGCCGATGGTTTTTTGCGCGTCGTTGCCGCCGTGGCCCAGGCTGTAGGCCGCGGCCGATGCCAGTTGCAAGCGGCGGAACCACTTGTCGACCTTGCGCGGCGTCGAGCGCACGAATATCCACGACACGAGCAGCATCATGATCGAGCCGAACACGAAGCCCAGCACGGGTGCGATGACGATAAAGGCCACGGTTTTCCACAGGCCGGCCGCAACCAGCGCGCCCGTGCCGGACTTGGCGACGGCTGCACCCACCAGGCCGCCGATCAGCGCGTGCGAGGACGACGAGGGAATGCCGTAGTACCAGGTAAACAGATTCCAGAAGATGGCGCCCATCAGCGCGCCGAAGATCACGTACTGGTCGATCACGGCCGGGTCGATGGTGCCTTTTCCCACCGTGGCGGCCACGGTCAGCTGGTGGAACACGAAGATGGCGACGAAGTTGAACGTGGCGGCCATGGCAACCGCGGTCTGCGGTTTCAATACGCCCGTCGAGACCACCGTGGCAATCGCGTTGGCGGCATCGTGGAAGCCGTTCATGAAAGTCAAACAGCAGCGCGAGGACGATCAACAGGCCTAGCACGTAGATGCTGATTTGTATGGTCATTATAGTTTCTTTTCTGATTCTGGTTCAGGACAGGCCCAACGCTTACGCGTTTTCGACGATGATGCCTTCGATAATATTGGACACGTCTTCGCAACGGTCGGTCACGGTTTCCAGAATTTCGTAGATCGCTTTCAGCTTGATCAGGTTGCGCACGTCCGGCTCGTCGCGGAACAGCTTGGACATGGCGGCGCGCATCACGTGGTCGGCATCCGATTCCAGGCGGTCGATCTCTTCGCAGATGGCGACGATCTTGCGCGAGTTGTCCATGTTGTGCAGCATGGCGACGGCGTCGCGCACTTTTTCGGTACAGGCCAGCACCAGTTCGGCCAGGCGCTTGGCTTCCGGCGTGACGGCCTTCAGGTCGTACAGCGAGACGGTTTGCGCCGCATCTTCCAGCAGGTCGAGGATGTCGTCCTGGCGCGTGATCAGTTGATGGATGTCATCGCGGTCGATCGGCGTGATGAAGGTCTTGTGCAGCATTTCCACGGTGGCGTAGGTGACTTTGTCCGCCTGTTTCTCGATGCTTTCGATCGCATGCACGCGGTTTTCCAGGTCGTCGAAATTGGTCATCAGGCCGAGCATCTCTTTGGCGCCCTTGACGCACAATTCCGCGTGCTGGTTAAACAATTCAAAAAACTTGCCCTCAGTGGGCATCAAGCGTCCAAACATGTCATTCTCCGTTAAGCATTGAGTCGTGTTATTTACTACAGAAAGCCGCCCCGTTGTCGGGGGCGGCCGATGGAATTGCCAGTGCTGCTGAGTCTTAGTCGCCTTGGTAAAGCGCCAGGCCACCACTGTAATTGCCAAATTTGGTGTACTGCCCCATGAAGGTGAGGCGGATGCTGCCGATTGGACCGTTACGCTGTTTACCGATGATGATTTCGGCCGTCCCCTTGTCCGGCGAGTCGGGGTTATACACCTCGTCGCGGTAAATGAACAGGATCACGTCGGCATCCTGCTCGATAGCGCCCGATTCGCGCAAGTCGGACATGACGGGACGTTTGTTCGGGCGTTGTTCCAGCGAGCGGTTCAGCTGGGACAGCGCGATCACGGGGCAACCGAGTTCCTTCGCCAGGCCTTTCAAGCCCCGCGAAATCTCGGAAATCTCCGTGGCGCGGTTGTCGCCCGGGGTATTGGCCGACATCAGTTGCAAGTAATCGACGATGATCAGGCCCAGCTTGCCGCACTGGCGCGACAAACGGCGCGAACGGGCGCGCAATTCGATGGAATTGAGCGCTGGCGTTTCATCGATATACAACTGCGCGTCGTTCATCTTCTGGATCGCATTCGTCAGGCGCGGCCAGTCTTCGTCGTTCAGGCGGCCCGTGCGCAGGCGGTGCTGGTCGAGCTGTCCGACGGAGCCGAGCATACGCATGGCCAGCTGGGCGCCGCCCATCTCCATCGAGAACACGGCCACGGGCAAGCCGCTGTCGATGGCCACGTTTTCGCCGATGTTGACGGAAAACGCCGTCTTGCCCATCGACGGACGGCCCGCCACGATCACCAGGTCGCCCGGCTGCAGACCGGAGGTCATGCGGTCGAGGTCGATGAAACCGGTGGGCACGCCCGTGATTTCACTCTGGTTGTCGCGGCTGTACAGCTCGTCGATGCGCTCGACCACCTGCGTCAGCAGGGGCTGGATGGCGGTCCAGCCCTGGGCGCCGCGCGCGCCCTCTTCGGCGATGGCGAAAATCTTCGACTCGGCCTCGTCAAGCATCTGCTTGACTTCCTTGCCTTGCGGGCTGAAGGCCGTGCCGGAAATATCGTCGGCGACGGTGATGAGTTTGCGCAGCACGCCGCGGTCGCGCACGATCTCGGCATAACGCCGGATGTTCGCGGCCGATGGCGTGTTTTGCGCCATGGCGTTCAGGTAAGCGAGTCCGCCCACATCATCGGCCTTGCCGAGCTGGGTCAGGGTTTCAAAAACAGTAATGACATCGGCTGGCTTGGAAGCGTTAACCATCTTGACGATTTGCTCGAAGATGATGCGATGGTCATAGCGATAGAAATCCTCCGCATGCATGAAGTCGGCGATGCGGTCATATGCAGCATTGTCGCGCAGCAGACCACCGATGACGGATTGTTCTGCTTCGATCGAATGCGGCGGAATACGGAGGGAATCCAGTTGCGGATCAGAGGGGGCGTTCATGGCGCGAATTATACCCGCTTCGGCGTGCTGGCAAAAATAAAGGGCTGAAAATGAGCGAAAAAAAGGCCACAAAAAAGCCGGGCGAACCCGGCTTTTCATAGTACGGCAGCGCTTGCGGGCCAGGCCCGCAGACGATTACGCGTTCGCGTCTGGAACGACAGCGATTACCACTTCAACGACCACGTCGGTGTGCAGAGCAACCGAAACGTTGTGCTCGCCAACGATCTTCAGCGGGCCGGTAGGCATGCGGATTTGTGCTTTTTCAACAGCAAAACCTTGCTTGGTCAGCGCTTCAGCGATGTCGAAGTTGGTGACGGAACCGAACAGACGGCCATCGACGCCAGCTTTTTGAGCAACTTGAACGGTCAGGCCGCTCAGTTTTTCGCCTTGGGCTTGCGATGCAGCCAGTTTGGCGGCAGCAGCTTTTTCCAGTTCGGCGCGCTTGACTTCGAATTCAGCCACAGCGGTTGCCGTAGCACGACGTGCCAGGCGTTGTGGAATCAGGAAGTTACGTGCGTAACCGTCCTTGACTTTGACGACTTCGCCGAGGTTACCGACGTTTACAACTTTTTCTAACAGAATGATTTGCATAGTTCTTCTCCAGGAATATCTGACCGATTAAGCGTGGTGCAGATCGGTGTATGGCAGCAGCGCGAGGAAGCGAGCGCGCTTGATTGCGGTGTCGACTTGGCGCTGGTAGTGCGCTTTGGTACCGGTCAGGCGTGCTGGCATGATCTTGCCGTTTTCCTGGACGAAGTCTTTCAGCGTATCGACGTCTTTGTAGTCGACTTGCTCAACGTGAGCTGCCGTGAAGCGGCAGAACTTCTTACGTTTGAACAAAGGGTTTTGCTGTTTGCGTTTTTCTTTAAGCTTGAGCTTATTTTTGTCGAACTTTTTACCGAATGCCATGTCAGGCTCCTGTATCTAAAATGCGCTAGTCAGAATTGACTGCACTAAAATCAATGATGTGAAACACCAAACTCTTGCTGTTGCGGCTTTTTCTGGCCAGGAAACCCGTGAACTGATACACCCCGCCCAAGCTTGCCTGACTGAACCGGCCTGAGATTTCGCCAGCGGCTAGCGCGGCAACATCAAACTCGGTCAAACGGGCAATCCCTGCTTCCATCTGCTGCGAACTGTGTTGCAATACTGCATTCACAATCGGCAGCCCTGCCGGGGTATAGCGCAATATTTCGCGCTCGGCAATGATGGCGGTTACTTGTAGCTGGTTCAGCGCACGATCCTGGTCAAGAATTAAGCGGCTGCGGCTGGAGCGGCTGCTGGTGCTTCGGTCGGTGCGGTGGCTTTTGGCCGCGTCTTCGCGTTGTACCGATTTCATCATCGGCGAAGGAGCTGTTTCAGCTTTCTTCATTTTAACGGTCAGGTGACGCAACACGGCATCATTGAATTTGAATGCTGTTTCCAACTCGACCAGGGTCTCGTTGTCGCACTCGATGTTCAGGCAGATGTAGTGTGCTTTAGGCAGCTTTTGGATCGAGTAAGCCATTTGACGGCGGCCCCAATCTTCCACGCGGTGAACCGAACCGCCGCGGGTGGTTACGCTGGCTTTGTAGCGTTCGATCATCGCGGGCACTTGCTCGCTTTGGTCCGGATGGACGATAAAGACTATTTCATAATGACGCATGCAAACTCCTTCAGGTCGGATTGATAATCGCCCACCCCGGCGTCAAGACGGGTGTGGGAAGGTCAGCCGAAGATTATAACCGCCTTTTGCAAACGTTTCAATCATTCCTTGCGCCAGCGCCGGAAAAGCCCGCGCGCCGCCGCGCTTTCCACGCCTGGACAAGTATTTCTTGCGAAATTCGCCGAAAACACGGAAATCCCCTTGCATAGTGGGCGATACTGTACAAAAATACAGACTGTTCATATAGACAGCATTTTAGTATGCACCCACCGCTCATGATCAAGCTGACAGCACGACAAGAACAAATTCTGAACCTGATCAAGGACGCGATTGAAAACACGGGTTTTCCGCCCACCCGTGCCGAAATCGCCAATGAACTGGGTTTCAAATCGGCCAACGCGGCCGAAGAGCATTTGCAGGCCCTGGCCCGCAAGGGCGCGATCGAGATTTCTCCCGGCACCTCGCGCGGCATCCGCCTGATCGGTGCGGCGGCAAGTGCGGCAGCCGAAGCCCTTGCATCGAAAGTGCCGCCAGCCCTGCTGATGTCGCTGCCCCTGATCGGCCGCGTGGCGGCCGGTTCGCCGATCCTGGCGCAGGAAAACCTCGAAGCGAGCTACAACGTCGATCCTGCCCTGTTCTCGGCCAAGCCCGACTTCCTGCTGAAGGTACGCGGCTGGTCCATGCGCGACGCCGGCATCATGGATGGCGATTTATTGGCCGTCAAAAAGGTCGACAGCGCCAAGAACGGCCAGATCGTCGTCGCACGCATCGGCGACGAAGTCACCGTCAAGCGCTACAAGAAGACGGGTTCCGTGATCGAACTGTTCCCGGAAAACCCCGACTTCAAGGTCATAACCGTGTCGCCGGAAGACGAGTTTGCCCTGGAAGGCCTGGCCGTCGGACTGATGCGCAGCTGGCATTGATTGAGCGCGCCCTCATAAACCTACTGCGCAGCCCACTCTCGGGCATCCGTTGCTCGCTGTACCAATGTACAGCTCCGCTACTCAACCCGATATTGGGCTTGCTCGCTACGGTTTCTGAAGGCACGAAGACATTACCATTGAACGGCGAAAAACAAAGGGCCGCAACAGCATGACTGTTGCGGCCCTTTTCATTTATCCGGCTACCTATACATCGAGTGCCTGGCGGAAATCCTCAAGCAAATCCACCTCATCCTCGATCCCGACGGAAACGCGGATCAGCGACTCGGCGATGCCCATGCTGGCGCGCCGCTCGGCGCCCATCTCGTAAAAGATCGTGTGGGCGACGGGAATGACCAGGGTGCGCGTGTCGCCGAGGTTGCTCGCTGGAATAGCCAGATTCAAACGATTGAGGAAATCGAAGCAATCGATGCCATCCTTCAATTCAAAGCTGAACAGCGAACCATAGCTGCGGAACAAGTCGCTCGCCAGCGCGTGCTGCGGGTGCGAGGCCAAGCCTGGGTAATGCACGGCGGCAACGCGCGGGTCGGCGGCCAGCATGGTGGCCAGCGCCAGGGCGTTCGAGCAGGTGCGGTCCATGCGCAAGGCCATGGTTTCCGCGCCGACCGCGAGATGGTGCGCCGCTTCCGGCCCCAGCGAGGCGCCGAAGTCGCGCAAGGCCTTGGCGCGGATTTGCGCGATGCCCCACTGCGCGGGCGCCGCTTTTGTAATTGTCGAAAATATTCGGATAGCGCGTCCAGTCGAACACGCCCGTGTCCGTCAAGCTGCCGCCCAGCGCATTGCCGTGGCCGCCAATGGATTTCGTCAAGGCATTGACCACGAGGCCCGCGCCCACGGCCTTCGGGCGGAACAGATACGGCGTCGTCATGGTGTTGTCGACGATGTACAAAATGCCTTTCTCGCGGCACAAGTCACCGATTTTTTTCAGGTCGGCGATCTGCGTGCGCGGATTGGCAATAGTTTCCACAAAAACAATCCGCGTGGCCGGCGTGATGGCGGCCGCCACGTTGGCCACATCTGTCGCATCGACGAACGACACGGCGATGCCCTGCCCCGTCACCGTTTGCCACAGGCTGTTGGTGTTGCCAAACAGAAAGGCCGACGACACCACATGGTCGCCCGCGCGCAGCAAGGATTGCACCACGGCGCCGATGGCGCCCATGCCGGTGGCGAAGCATAAGGTCGCCACACCGTCTTCCTCTTGTTGACCTTGTCTTCCAGCGCGGACACGGTGGGATTGCCCTGGCGGCCGTAGCGGAAGCCCGGCTCCTTGCCCTGGAACACGGAAGCGAGTTGGCGCGCGTCGCCGTAGCCGAACGCGACGGAGGTGTGCACGGGCTTGTGCAGCGAGCCGTGCTCGATGCCCTTGCGGCGGTCGTTATGCAGGATGGTGGTGGTAAAGCCGTAGTTTTTTTTATCGTTCATGATCGCGGAGCAAAAAAAGCCCGGCGCTAGCCGGGCAAGATAATTACGCTTCTGTCGTTGCCAGGTTCAGGTTCAGCTGGGAACGTGGCGTATCTTCGGGCGCTGCCGCCTTCGGATGGTGGCGCGCATATTCCAGGCGGTCCAGGTATTCCTGCGACACGTCGCCCGTCACGTAGACGCCGTCGAAACACGACGCCTCAAAGTTGACCAGGGCCGGGTTGACGTCGGCGATCGCCTGCTTCAGCGCGCCGATATCCTGGTACACCAGGTAATCGGCCGTGATTTCGCGGCACACTTCTTCCGTCGTGCGGCCGTAAGCGATCAGTTCGTCGCGCGTCGGCATGTCGATGCCGTACACGTTCGGGTAGATCACCGGTGGCGCGGCCGAGGCGAAGATGACCTTCGTCGCGCCCGCTTCGCGCGCCATCTGCACGATTTCACGGCTGGTGGTGCCGCGCACGATGGAATCGTCGACCAGCAACACGACTTTATCCTTGAATTCGGATGGAATCGCGTTGAGCTTCTGGCGCACGGATTTCTTGCGCGCCGCCTGGCCCGGCATAATAAAAGTGCGGCCGATGTAGCGGTTCTTGATGAAGCCTTCGCGGTACTCGATGTTCAGCGCCATGGCCAGCTGGATGGCGGCCGGACGCGACGAGTCGGGAATCGGCATGACCACGTCGATATGTACGCCAGGCAACTCGGCGCGGATCTTTTCGGCCAGGTATTCGCCCATTTTCAGGCGCGTGGCATACACGGAGGCGCCGTCGATGACGGAGTCGGGACGGGCCAGGTAGACGAATTCGAAGACGCACGGGTTCAGGCTCGCGTTGTCCGCGCACTGGCGGCTGTGTAATTGCTTGTCGGCATCGATGAAGACGGCTTCACCGGGACCGATGTCGCGCACGAAGCGGAAGCCCATGCCTTCCAGGGCCACGGATTCGGAGGCGATCAGGTATTCGGCGCCCTGCTCCGTTTCGTTGATGCCCAGGCACAGCGGACGGATGCCGTGCGGGTCGCGGAAGGCCAGCAAGCCCACGCCGGCGATTTGCGCCACGGCAGCGTAACCGCCCTTGACGCGGCGGTTCAGCACGGTGACAGCCTTGAAGATGGCGTCCGGGTCCAGGTTCAGGCCCGTCGTCGCTTCCTGGATTTCATGCGCCAGCACGTTGAGCAGCACTTCCGAGTCGGAATCGGTATTGATGTGGCGGCGGTCGTTCTTGAACATTTCCTGCTTCAACTGTTCCCAGTTGGTCAGGTTGCCATTGTGCGCCAGGGTGATGCCGAACGGCGCATTCACATAAAACGGCTGTGCTTCCTCTTCGCTCGAGGAACCGGCCGTCGGATAGCGGCAGTGACCGATGCCCGAGTTGCCCTGCAGCGAACGCATATTGCGCGTACGGAAGACGTCACGCACAAGGCCGTTGGCCTTGTGCATGGAAAACATACTGCTGTGATTGGTCGCAATCCCTGCCGCGTCCTGACCGCGATGTTGCAAGAGCAACAATGCATCATAGAGCAATTGATTGACAGGTTGATGGGAAACGACGCCGACGATGCCACACATGGTGTGCTCCTAAACTGTGCTACTGATTTTAAAAAAAATTCAAAATTTCACATGCTGCGCGTAAGCGGCAGGCAGATAAGGCTTGATGGCGCGCGCGCCTTGCTCCGCGTAAGGGCTGAGCAGCGCGTTTTTCCAGAATGGCTGCTGCGGTATGGATGTCATGCCGCACAAGATGACGGCGGTCAGCACGATCACAAGACCCCGCGCCAGGCCGAACAGGCTGCCCAGGGTGCGGTCGGCCAGACTCAGGCCCGTCACCTTGACGAGCGCGTCGACCGTCATGGACAGCAATCCCATCAAAATGCGCACGCCGATGAACAGCACGACGAAAGCCAGCAACAAACGGATGGCTTCGCCCGGCACGGCTTCCGGCAAGAATTTTGCCAGGGTCGCGCCATAGGCGTTGGCAATGACGAAAGCCACGATCCAGCTGACCAGGGACAGTATTTCCTTGACCAGGCCACGCATCATGCTGATCAGTACGGAGGTCACCAGCACGAACAGCACCAGGTAATCGAAAATCGTCACGCGCGTTCAGCCTTGCAACATCACGCCGGCACCAGCGAGCCGCCCAGGCCCAGCTTTTGCAGCTTGGCGCGCGTCTTTTCCGCGTCTTCGCGGCTGCCGAACGGCCCCACGCGCACGCGGATGCGTTCGCCTGCCGGGCTGGAGACTTTCTGCGTGTACGACTTGATGCCCGCTTCGCGCAGCTTGTCCTGCAATTCGTCGACCTTGTCCTGCGTCGCCAGCGCCGCCACCTGCACCACGAACTTGCCGCTGCCGGCATCGTGGGGCTTGTCTTGCGCTTTCTCTTGCGGCTTGCCTTCCAGAATCGCCAGCGCGCGCGCGGCATCGTCGGCCGATTGCGCCGGCTTGGCAGGCTTGGTCTCGGGCTTGGCTTCCGGTTTTACCTCATGCTTGGGCTCCGGTTTCGCCTCAGGCTTGGGTTCGTGCTTCGGTTCCGGCTTGGGCTCGTGTTTCGGTTCCGGCTTCGGCTCCACCTTGACCGGTTTCGGTTCGGGCTTTGGTTCCACGTAGGCCGGCTTGACGGTAGCTGGCTGGACGGCGGCCAGCACGGGGGCCGGGGCTGGCGCGGGCTTGGCCGCAGGCGGCAGCGGCGCGTCGACGATTTCCTCGGACTGGTCCAGGCCATTCGCGGCAGCCTGGGCCGGAACGGCCGGCACGGGCGCAGGCGCCGGTGCCGGCGCAGCCTTTTCCTTCGATGGAATGTCGATGGCGATATCGTTGAACGGCGCTTTCGGCTCGGAATCGAGCAGCATCGGCAAGCCGACAGCCACGCCCAGGGCCAGGGCAATGGCCCCGACCAGGCAGGCGACGGCGTGCGCGCTTTTTTTCAGGCAAGACCGGATCCGGCGCTTCCTTGCCGCCACGGCGCGATCCGCCGCCACCGGAGGTGTTGGCGGCGCGCTTGCGGGTCGGCGACTGCGCTTCGCCAGGGACATAAAAGCCGCTGTCTTCGCCAGAGGATTCTTGCTTGTTTTTAAACAGTTTCGAGAACAAGCCCATGCGTGATTTTCAGTCGAGTGCGTTTCAGTGAAGTGAGGATTTTCGGGCCTTCATCACGCCGGCAACGGTGAGGAAAGAACCAAAGACCACAATTCTATCATTCTCACCGGCCCGGCTCATTGCATTTGCAAAAGCTTGTGCCGGATCATCGAAAATAGACACAGTATGCTCGCTGCTGTCGGGTTTATCTTCCAGCATGATCTGCACCTTGGCGGCCAGTTCGGAAGCCGTGGCCGCGCGCGGCGAAGGCAGGCCCGTCAGACACCAGTGGTCGACGTGCTCGCTCATCGCGGCCAGCACGCCATCGATATCCTTGTCCTGCATGGAACCGAACACGGCGTAGGTGTACGGGTGGAAACCCATATTGCCCAGGTTCTGGTTCAGGGCCGACGCCGCGTGGGGATTATGTGCTACATCAAGGATCACGCTGGGGCGGCCAGGCAAGACCTGGAAACGGCCCGGCAATTCCACCGTCACCAGGCCCGTGCGCACTTCCTGCGCGCCCACGGGCAGTTTCAGCTTCAGCACTTCCAGCGCGGCCAGCACGGCCGTGGCATTGAGGATCTGGTTGGCGCCGCGCAAGCTCGGGTAGGCCAGCGAATTGCGGCGCTGCTCGCGCCCGCCGTAGTTCCACTGCTGCTTGTCGCCCGAATAGTTGAAATCGCGGCCCATCATCAGCCACAGGTCGGCGCCGATGGCCTCGGCATGATCGATCAGCGACTGCGGCGGCACGGGGTCGCTGCAGATGGCCGCCTTGCCCGGACGGAAGATGCCGGCCTTTTCAAAGCCGATCGCTTCGCGCGTATCGCCCAGGTAATCCGTGTGGTCGATGTCGACGCTGGTGACGATGGCCACGTCCGCGTCGATCACGTTGACGGCATCGAGGCGTCCGCCCAGGCCCACTTCGAGAATAGCCACATCGAGCTTGGCTTGCGACAACAGGTGCAGGATGGCCAGGGTGGTGAATTCGAAATACGTGAGCGGCGTATCGCCGCGCACGGCCTCGACGGCCTGGAAGCTGGCGACGAGCTGCTCGTCGCTGGCCATCTCGCCCAGCACGCGCGCGCGCTCGTTAAAATCGAGGAAATGCGGCTTGATGTACAAACCCACTTTGTAGCCGGCACGCAACAGCACGGATTCCAGCATGGCGCAGGTGGAACCCTTGCCATTCGTGCCCGCCACATGATCACGGGGCAGGTAAAAGCGAGCTGCATGCGCGCCTTGACGGTTTGCACGCGATCCAGGCCCATGTTGATCTGGGTTTCCGAATGGCGGGTTTCCAGCAGGGCGAGCCAGTCCGGCAAGGTGGTGGGGAGGTTTTGCATGGGAGACTTCTTGATGAGGAGACAGTGCGCAAGGCGCGCAAACGGTATGGCGTGGCAACCGGGCGGGTCCGCAGGACACCGCCCGGCCTGTTACTTTGACATTAAGCCAAGACTTCGACAGCCTGGTTTTGCAACAAGGCCAGCAGACGGGCGATTTCTTCGCGCATCTTGCGGCGGTCGACGATCATGTCGACGGCGCCCTTGGTGACGAGGAACTCGGCGCGCTGGAAGCCTTCCGGCAGTTTTTCGCGCACGGTGTTTTCAATCACGCGCGGGCCGGCAAAGCCGATCAGCGCTTTCGGCTCGGCGATGACGACGTCGCCCATGAAGGCGAACGAAGCGGACACGCCGCCCATGGTCGGATCGGTCAGCACGCTGATGAATGGCAATTTCTTTTCCGACAACTTGGTCAGCATGGCCGTGGTCTTGGCCATCTGCATCAGCGACAGCAAGCCTTCCTGCATGCGCGCGCCACCGGTGGCGGTGATGCAAATGAACGGCACTTTCTGTTCCAGCGCGATCTGCGCGCCGCGCACGAAGCGCTCGCCGACCACGGAACCCATGGAGCCGCCCATGAATTCGAATTCGAAGCACGCCACGACCACCGGCAAGCTCATGATGGCGCCGCCCATGACGACCATCGCATCCGTCTCGCCCGTCGCTTCCATGGCCGATTTCAGGCGGTCCGGGTATTTCTTGCTATCCTTGAATTTCAAGGTATCGACGGGCAGGATTTCCTGGCCAATTTCATAGCGGCCGCCGGCGTCGAGCAGGCTGTCGAGGCGTTCACGGGCGCGGATGCGCATGTGGTGGTCGCATTTCGGGCACACGTGCAAATTCGATTCCAGGTCCGTAGTACACAGCACGGCTTCGCACGACGGGCACTTGACCCACAGGCCTTCCGGCATGGTCTTGCGCGCGGCGGCGTCCGAACGCTGTATGCGCGGTGGCAGCAGTTTTTCCAACCAACTCATATTTTCTCCTTGGGCCCTTGTTGGGGTAGCGTCGGTGGACGCCCCCGGCAGACGGTCAACGGCGGCGCCCCGCAGGACGCCGCCAAAAATTTTATCTATTGCACAATAACAGGCAAATCAGTGGCCGAAGTGTAGCCGTTTATCGCCGGGCTGTCGAACTTTGCCGCCAACGCATCTTGCGCAAACGGCAAGCTTGCTCAGGCGTCCAGTGCGGCGCGGATGCCTGCCGTAAAGCTGCGCACGGCGTCCACGGCGCCCCCTTCCGGCGCATTTTCAATTTCCTGGATGATGCGGCTGCCGATCACGACGGCATCAGCCACCTTGGCAACGGCCATGGCCGTGGCGCCATCGCGGATGCCGAAGCCCACGCCGATGGGTAATTTTTACATGCTGGCGGATGGCCGCGAGGCGCTCTGCCACCTGTTCCGTATCAATGTTACCGGCGCCCGTGACGCCTTTCAGCGACACATAATAGCTGAAGCCGCCGCCAACCTTGGCCACTTGCGCGATGCGCTCTTCCGTCGAGGTGGGCGCCAGCAGGAAAATCAGGTCGAGGCCCGCCGCCCGCATGGCGCTGGCGAATTCCTCGCACTCTTCGGGCGGATAGTCGACGACGATGGCGCCATCGGCGCCGGCAGCTTGTGCTGCATCAATAAACGCGGCGCTGCCGATGCGCTCGATGGGGTTCGCATAGCCCATCAGCACCACGGGCGTCGTCTGGTTCGTTTCACGGAACTGGCGCACATAGCCGAATACGTCGTGGATGCCGACATTGAATGCCAGGGCCCGCTCGCAGGCGCGCTGGATCACGGGACCTTCGGCCATGGGGTCGGAAAACGGCACGCCCAGCTCCAGGATGTCGGCGCCGCCCTCGACAAGCGCGCGTGCATCATCAGCGGCACGGTGGCGTCAGGGCCGGGGTCGCCGGCGGTGATGAAGGTGACCAGGGCGGTCTTGTTGTTGGATTTTAAGTTGGCAAAGGTGGTGGCGATACGGGACATGGGGAGCTTTCTTTATCGGTGGAGGATGTCGGATTACGCGCTTGCGCGCTAATCCGACCTACGCGTTATTGAGAATTGACAGTTGTTTAACTGAAATTCAATCCCATGCGTTCCGCCACCGTATGCATGTCCTTGTCGCCACGGCCCGACAGGTTGGCCAGCACGATCTGGTCTTTCGGCAAGGTAGCCGCCAGCTTGGCCGCGTAGGCCAGCGCGTGCGACGACTCCAGGGCCGGGATGATGCCTTCGATATGGCAGCAGTCGTGGAAAGCCTGCAGCGCCTCGTCATCCGTGATCGACACGTATTGCGCGCGGCCCGAATCTTTCAGCCAGGCATGTTCCGGACCGACGCCCGGGTAGTCGAGGCCGGCCGAGACGGAATGCGTCTCGATGATCTGGCCGTTTTCATCCTGCAGCAGATAGGTGCGGTTGCCGTGCAGTACGCCCGGAAAACCGGCCGTCAGCGACGCCGAGTGCTTGCCCGTATCGAGTCCTTCGCCGGCCGCTTCCACGCCGATCAGTTTGACGTCTTTCTGGTCGATGTACGGGTAAAAGATGCCCATGGCGTTCGAGCCGCCGCCGATGCAGGCCAGCACGTAGTCGGGTTGGCGGCCCGTCATTTCCGGCATCTGCACCAGGCATTCCTCGCCGATCACGGACTGGAAATCGCGCACCATCATCGGGTAAGGATGGGGACCGGCCACGGTGCCGATGATATAAAAGGTGTTTTCGATGTTGGTGACCCAGTCGCGCATGGCTTCGTTCAGCGCGTCCTTGAGGGTCTTCGAGCCCGATTCGACGGGCACGACGGTCGCGCCCAGCAATTTCATGCGGTACACATTCTGCGCCTGGCGCTTGACGTCTTCGCTGCCCATGTAGACCACGCATTCGAGGCCAAAGCGGGCACAGATGGTGGCCGTGGCCACGCCGTGCTGGCCGGCGCCCGTCTCGGCGATGATGCGCGGCTTGCCCATGCGCTTGGCCAGCAGGGCCTGGCCGATCACGTTGTTGATCTTGTGCGCGCCCGTGTGGTTCAGGTCTTCGCGCTTGAAGTAGATTTGCGCGCCGCCGGCCATCTGGGACCAGCGCTTGGCGTGGTAGATGGGCGACGGGCGGCCGACGAAGTGTTTCAGCTCGTAGCGGAATTCTTCGAGGAATTCCGGATCGACGCTGTAGCGCGCGTAGGCGTCCTTCAGCTCGGCCAGCGCGTGCGTGAGCGTTTCGGCAACGAAAGAGCCGCCGTACGGGCCAAAGTGGCCGCGCAGGTCGGGAAACGGGTAATCGGTGGCGTGGAACAATGCGGCGGCTGCGCCGGGCGAGTTGGTGTGGTCATTCATGGTGGTTTCCTCTGGCAATGATGGCATCGGCATCCCCCACCGCGGCGATGAACGCGCGGACTCGGGATGCGTCCTTGATGCCCTTGGACGCTTCGACACCACTGCTGATGTCGACGGCGTAAGGGCGCACGCGCACCACTGCGTCAGTCGCGTTTTGTACGCTCAAGCCACCACTTAAAACGACCCGAGGCGCGAGTTCTTCTGGAATGAGGGACCAATCGAATACCTTTCCTGCACCGCCATACGCATCCACATAGGTATCGAGCAAGAGGCTCGAGAACAAGGGACTGGCGGCGCGATAGCGCTGTTCGTATTCTAGCAAATCTTCAAAGCTGGTGTCGGGTTTGACGCGGAACACTTGCGTAAACGGCGTCTGCACGGCGCCAGCCAGCGCGGCGCTGTGTTCGGGCGTCTCGTCGCCGTGAAATTGCAGCAGAGATAAAGGCGCCACGGCCCTGGTGGCCCGCACCTCGTCCACCGTGGCGTTGACGAACAGGCCCACCGCCGTCACGTACGGGGGCATGGCGGCGATCAGGCTGGCGGCCTGCCCGGGCGTGACGTAACGGGGGCTTTTCGGATAAAACACGAAGCCGATGGCGTCGGCGCCCGCCGCCACGACAGTCTGGATGTCTTCGGCGCGGGTCAGGCCGCAGATCTTGATGCGTGTGCGTGGCATGTTCATCCTTTATTGATGCAGATCAAAACCAGGGCAAGGCGCTGCTACTGTCTTGAGGCAACTCCCATTTCGGATCGTAATCGATCTGCGCCAGGTACAAGCCGTCCGGCATGAAGGTGGGCGCCGCCGCGTGGCGATCCTTACTTTCCAGCAAATGCCCGAGCCAGTCCGGCTTTTCGCGCCCCGTGCCGATATACACGAGCGAGCCAACCAGGTTGCGCACCATATGATGCAGGAAGGCATTGGCCGTAATCGTAAAAATGACGCAATCGCCGCGCCGCTCGATGCGGATGTCGTGCATCAGCTTGACGGGCGACTTGGCCTGACATTGCGCGGCGCGGAAGGCCGTGAAATCGTGCCAGCCCAGCAGCGGCTGCACGGCTTGCCGCATCAGTTCCACGTCCAGCGGGCGGAAAAAGAAGCCGGCGCGCCCCTCCACCAGCGGCGAACGGGTAGCGTTGTTATACAACACATAATGATAAGTGCGCGCACGGGCGCTGAAACGGGCGTGGAAGAAGTCATTGACCGTCGGATTGCCTTCGAGTTCCTTGGCCCAGCGCACGGCGATCGATTTCGGCAGGAAGGCGTTGACGCCGCGCACCCACGAGTGCACATCGCGGTTCAATTCCGTATCGAAATGCACGACTTGCTCGAGCGCATGCACGCCCGTATCCGTGCGGCCGGCGCAGGTGGTGGCCAGGCGCACGCGGGCAAACTGCTCCAGCGCGTTTTCCAGCTGGTCCTGCACCGTTTGGCCGTCTTCCTGCTTCTGGTATCCATGCCAGGCCGTGCCGTCGTACTGCAGGCCCAGGACGATACGCTTGAATGGCGTTACTGTCGTAATATTTTGCATCGAAGCATTATACCGGGCGCAGGCGGCCCTGCCCTCCGACCTCACAAGCGCCTGAGACGGCGTTCAGGGCAAGGCGCGCGGTCGAAGACAGTACGAATAGTACGGCGAGACCGTGCAACGCTGCCATGGACGTCGTATCAGGTGCTTAGCTCAGCAAAGCTCGCATCGTATTCGCCTTGGCGACTTGCTCTTCGCTGCCGCCCTTGATGACCTCATCGATCAGCTCGCGCGCGCCTTCCTTGTCGCCGATTTCCTGGTAAGCGATCGCCAGGTCCAGCTTGGTATCCATTTCCATGTGGATGGCCGACAGCGGGTCGTCCACGCCCACGCTGGCCGCCTTACCATCGTTGAGGTCCAGGTCGATGCCGGACAGGTCGAATTCCTGTGCTGGCGGTATGGCTTCCGGCAAGGTGGCTGGTGTTTGCGCATCGTCAAACAGGCTGTCGATCGACGGCTCGGCCGCCGCGACGGGCGCGGCAGCGGGCGCCACGGGCTCGTCGAGGTCGAAATGGGCCAGGTCCACGTCTTTCAACGGATCAGGCAAAGGCGTCAAACCGGCACCCACGCCATTGACGGGACCGGCTGGCGGCTCCAGGTCCAGGCCGAAATCCATGCTGGCGTCGTACTGCGCATCGTGCGCATCCTGCGCGGCAACGACCGGCTTGCTGTCCGGCCCCGGCATGACGATCGGGTCGCTGGTGGAAACGGGCTCGAAATCGAGGCTGTCGAGGTCAAAATCGAGGGGATCGCGCACATCGCGGGCCGTCACGGAAGATACCGGCTCGGCCGGCGCCAGGTCTGCCAGCGGCGCAGGCGTCGACAGATCGTCGGGCAAGTCCATGCTCTGGCCATGCACGTCGTCGCCCGCACCCTTGCTCAGGCTGACGACGGCGTCGTCTTCCGTATCGCCATACAGGGGGTTGGCAGGATCGAGCGCCAGGCCCAGGGCGGCCGCCTGCGGCCACTCTTCGCCCTGGCCGCGCGTCAGGCTGTACAGCTCGCTGGCCTGGTCTTCGAACGCGCGCACATCGTTGCGGGCCGAATAGATTTCCAGCAGTTTCAAACGGGCCGCATGGCGTTCCGGGTGGATGCGCAAGGCTTCCTTGAGGATATCTTCCGCCTGCCCATCGCGGCCGTAGGCGATATACACGTCGGCTTCGGCAACGGGATCCGTTTCATTGCCTTCAAGCATGCTGGCGCCCGCTGCGGCGGCCACGCCGGCAGCGGCGGCGCCCGTGCCGAACAGGTGGTTGCTCGCCTCGGACTGCTGGTCTTCCGGCGCCAGGCCGGATGGCGGCGTTACCGGCGCTTCCGGCTCGAACACGGGGGCGATATCGTCCTGGGCCGGCGGCGTCTCCTTGCGGCGGCGCGCAATCACCAGCGCGGCCACGGCGGCCAGCAGCGCGGCCAGGCCGATGCCGATGGCGCCCAGGTGGTCGTTGATCTTGTCGGCAAAGGTCGGTTCCAGCGGCGACGGTTTTTTCACCAGCGGCACCGGTTTCGCTTTCGGAACAGCGGCTGGGCTTCGGCGGGCGCGCTGGCGATGGCGCTGGCCGCTGCACTGGCCGACGCGCTGGCAGCGGCCTCGGCCGGTTTGACGGGCGCGGGCGCGCTCTTGTCGGCCATGGCCTTGCTCTTGACCGCCATCAACTTTTCCAGGTCGCTGACGTTCTTTTCCAGCTCCTTGACGCGCGCGGCCGCTTCATCGACCTGTTTCGCCTTGGCGATCTTGTCTTCCTCGCTGGCGACGGCGCTCTTGCCGGCCGACTTGGCCGCCGGCTCCGCCTTCGACAGTTTCAATTTATCTTGCGACTCGCTCACGGCCGTCGGTTTTTCCTGGACCTTGGTCGCTCCGATCTTGCCGGCCGTGCTTTGCGCTGCCTGCGCGGCCTTGGCCGGCTTGCTTTGCGACACCTGGCCCGCCAGCTTGTTGCGGTAGGCTTCGAAATCGATGGCATGCGCCGTCACGATGCCCTTCGCTTCGGCCGCACTGGTGGCGCGCACGGCGTCCGCGCCGGCACGGCCAGGATGCGCCCGGCCTGCATGCGGTTCATGTTCTCGCCCTTGAAGGCATCGGGATTGGCGCGGTACAGGGCGACGAGCATCATGTCGAGCGAGACGCCCGAAGGCTTCAGTTCGCTGGCGATGCGGCTCAGGGTGTCGCCCGTCTTGACCTTGTATTCGCCCGCCGCCTTTTTCGCCGGCGCGGTCTCCGCCGCAGCGGCCGGCTTGGCCTTGCCTGGTTCGACTGGCGCCGTCACTTGCGCGCCGCGCGTCTGGCGCGCTTCGGGCGTGTCGAGCACGAATGCATATTCGCGCACCTGGCGCCCGCTCTTGCTGCTCAGCTCCAGCAGCAGGTCGACCATGGGCTCGGCCACGGCTTGCGCCGAGCTGATGCGGATGAAGGACTTGCCGTTGCGATTTTCCACGGCAAACGTCAGTGCGTTCAGCGCGGGATTGAATTCCACGTTGGCCTGGCGGTAGGCCTCCGGCGGCGCCAGCTTGGCCAGCAGACTGGCTGCCTCGCCCGGCTTGACGGCCGATAATTCGACCTCGGCGCGCAGCGGCTGGCCGGCGGCGGACAGCACCGTGATCTTGCCCAGCTCGGCTGCGGATACCGCCGGTGACAATAACACCGCACAGGCGACAGCGCTGCTGAGTGTTTTAATGGCAAGGGAGGCGACCCGGGGACGAGTGTGTACAGGCATAGTTGGCGGCATCTTAGTTGACATGGGAAAACTGTTACTTTTCCAGAGGTATCAACATATCATCATGCCCAGAGCTATGCAAGCTCCGCATGGTTGAGCCTTGACGGGCTCGGGACGAAAAAAAAGCCGGGAAAACTGCCCCGGCTTGATCTGCATCAGCAAATTATTGCTGATTTATGGCTGTTACGCGTCGAGCAAAATGCGCAGCATGCGGCGCAGCGGCTCGGCCGCGCCCCACAGCAACTGGTCGCCCACGGTGAAGGCGGACAGGTATTCGCCGCCCATGCTCATCTTGCGCACGCGGCCGACTGGAATCGTCAGGCTGCCCGTGACGGCCGCTGGCGACAGGTCGCGCACGGACGCTTCGCGCGTGTTCGGCACGAATTTCACCCATTGATTGTTGCTGGCGATGATGTCGTTGATTTCATCGAGCGGCACGTCTTGCTTCAGCTTGATGGTCAGCGCCTGCGAATGGCAGCGCATGGCGCCGATGCGCACGCACAGGCCGTCCACAGGAATTTCCTTGGTACCGAAGTCGATGCCGCGGCCGAGGATCTTGTTCGTTTCCGCGCCCGCCTTCCACTCTTCCTTCGACTGGCCGTTGCCCAGATCCTTGTCGATCCACGGGATCAGGTTGCCGGCCAGCGGCGCGCCGAACTGCTTGATTTCATCCGGGGAATAGCCGTGCTGGGTGGCCAGCACCTGGCGGTCGATTTCCAGGATGGCGGACGCCGGGTTCTCCAGCAGCGCCTTGACGGAGCTGTTGATGGTGCCAAATTGCGTCAGCAGTTCGCGCATGTGCTGCGCGCCGCCGCCCGAGGCCGCCTGGTAGGTCATCGACGTCATCCAGTCGATCAGGTCGTGCTGGAACAGGCCGCCCAGGCCCATCATCATGCACGACACGGTGCAATTGCCGCCGATATAGTTCTTGACGCCCTTGCCCAGCGCATCCTTGATGACGTGCAGGTTGACGGGGTCGAGCACGATGACGGCATCCTTTTCCATGCGCAAGGTCGAGGCCGCATCGATCCAGTAACCGTTCCAGCCCGTTGCGCGCAGCTGCGGGAAGACGGCGCTCGTGTAGTCGCCGCCCTGGCAGGAAATGATGATGTCGCACTTGGACAGTTCGGCGATGTTGTTGGCATCCTTGAGGATGGTTTCATTCTTCGCCATGGCCGGCGCCGCGCCGCCCGTGTTCGACGTCGTGAAAAACACCGGTTCGATGTGGGCGAAATCGCCCTCTTCCTGCATGCGCTGCATCAGGACCGAACCGACCATACCGCGCCAACCTACCAAGCCAACTAATTTCATTACCATTCCTCAAGATGAGACGGCGACTGCCGTCATTGAAATATTTTATCCTAATGCCTTGACCACCGCATCGCCCATCGCCTCGGTGCCGACCAAAGTCGTGCCCGCTTCGTGGATGTCGGCCGTGCGCAGCCCCTGCGCCAGCACTTGCTTGACGGCGCCTTCGATACGGTTTGCCTGCTCTTCGCGGTTCAGCGAATAGCGCAGCATCATGGCGGCCGACAAGATCGTCGCCAGCGGATTGGCGATGCCCTTGCCCGCGATATCGGGCGCCGAACCGTGCGATGGCTCGTACAAGCCCTTGTTGTTGGCGTCCAGCGAGGCGGACGGCAGCATGCCGATCGAACCCGTCAGCATGGCGGCCGCGTCGGACAGAATGTCGCCGAACATGTTGCCGGTCACCATGACGTCGAATTTCTTCGGCGCCCGCACCAGCTGCATGGCCGCGTTATCGACGTACATATGATCTAGCGCAACATCGGGGTATTCCTGTGCACGTCAATGACGATGTCTTTCCAGAACTGGAAGGTTTCCAGCACGTTCGCCTTGTCCACGCTGGTCAGTCTCTTGTCGCGCTTTTGCGCGGCCTGGAACGCCACGTGGGCGATGCGGCGGATTTCGCCTTCCGCATAGCGCATGGTGTCGAAACCTTCGCGCTGGCCCTTGAACGGACCGTCCGGGCACTCGCGCACGCCGCGGGGCTGGCCGAAATAAATGTCGCCCGTCAATTCGCGGATGATCAAAATGTCCAGGCCGGAGACCACTTCCGGCTTCAGGGTCGAGGCGCCCGCCAGTTCCGGGTACAAGATGGCCGGACGCAGGTTGGCAAACAGGCCCAGGTTCTTGCGCAGGCCCAGAATCGCCTGCTCCGGGCGGAACTGGCGCTCCAGGTTGTCGTACTGGTAGTCGCCGACGGCGCCGAACAGCACGGCATCGGCTGCTTTCGCCAGCGCCAGCGTGCCTTCCGGCAAAGGGTGGCCATGGGCCGCATAGCCGGCGCCGCCCACGGGCGCCGTTTCCAGCTCGAACGATTCGCCCAGCACATTCAAGACCTTGACGGCTTGCGCGACGATTTCAGGACCGATGCCGTCGCCGGGTAAGATTGCAATTTTCATATTTTTATCGATTAGATGACATTGGCGAGCCACGGTTGAGTGGCGAGGTGGCGCTCTTCGAAGGCGCGGATATCGTCGGCATGGCGCAGGGTCAGGCCGATATCGTCGAGGCCATTCATCAGGCAATATTTGCGGAAGGCGTCGATCTCGAATGGGTAGGAGACGGAACCATTGCTGGTGCGCACGCACTGCTGTTCCAGGTCCACCACCAGCTTGTAGCCGGGGAAGACCTTGACTTCATTGAACAGGTGCTCGACCTGGCTTTCCGACAGCACGATGGGCAGCAAGCCGTTCTTGTAGCAGTTATTGAAGAAGATGTCAGCAAACGAGGGCGCGATGATGGCGCGGAAGCCATATTGATCGAGCGCCCACGGCGCGTGTTCGCGCGAGGAGCCGCAGCCGAAATTCTTGCGCGTGAGCAAGATCGAGGCGCCCTGGTAGCGCGGCTCGTTGAGCACGAACTCCGGGTTCAGCGGACGGCGGCTGTTGTCCTGGCCCGGTTCGCCATGGTCGAGGTAGCGCCATTCGTCGAACAGGTTGGGGCCGAAGCCGCTGCGGTGGATCGATTTCAGGAATTGCTTCGGGATAATCGCGTCGGTGTCGACGTTGGCGCGGTCCAGCGGGGCCACCAGGCCTTCGTAAATCGTAAATTTATCCATGCTGTTTCTACTCGGTAAGACGCGCGGCGCAGGGCGCCGGCACGTCGCGGTTTATTTTCCGCCGGCGCCAGTGACGACCTGGCCGACTTTCTGCACATCGCGGCCGATGCCGGAGACGGTGTTGCAGCCGGACAAGATGACGGTGGCGATGAGGAGGGCGAAGAGTTTTTTCATGATGAGTTCTCGATAAGAAATAAGGGACTGAGACCGCTAGTGTAAACAGCGGCGCCAGTCCCTGCCGTCATCGCAAAGCCCGCACGTCGACAAAGTGGCCGGCGATGCCTGCCGCCGCCGCCATCGCGGGCGACACCAGGTGCGTGCGTCCGCCCTGCCCTTGCCGGCCCTCAAAGTTGCGGTTCGACGTGGACGCGCAGCGTTCGCCCGGTTCCAGGCGGTCCGCATTCATGGCCAGGCACATGGAGCAGCCCGGCTCGCGCCATTCGAAGCCGGCATCCTTGAAGATGCGGTCCAGTCCCTCGCGCTCGGCCTGGTCTTTCACCAGGCCGGAACCGGGCACGACCAGCGCCAGGGTGACGTTCGAGGCGCGGTACTTGCCGCGCACCACGGCGGCGGCAGCCCGTAAATCCTCGATGCGCGAATTGGTGCAGGAACCGATGAAGACCTTGTCGATGCGGATGTCTTCGATGGCGGTATTCGGTTTCAGGGCCATGTAGACGAGCGCCTTTTCCATCGCATCGCGCTTGACGCTGTCTTTTTCCTGTGGTCAGGATCAGGCACGCGGCCATCGACGCCGACCACCATTTCAGGCGACGTGCCCCAGGTCACTTGCGGCACGATGTCTTGCGCGTTGAGCGTGACGACGAGGTCGAAGCGGGCGCCCGGGTCCGAATGCAGGGTGCGCCAATAGGCCACGGCGCGTTCCCAGTGCGGGCCGGCCGGCGAAAACGGGCGGCCCTTGACGTAATTGATGGTGGTGTCGTCCACGCCGATGATGCCGGCGCGCGCGCCCGCCTCGATGGCCATGTTGCACACCGTCATGCGGCCTTCCATCGACAGGGCGCGGATGGCCGAGCCGCCGAATTCGATACAGTAACCGGTGCCGCCGGCCGTGCCGATCTTGCCGATGATGGCCAGCACGATATCCTTGGCCGTCACGCCGGGCGGCAAGGCGCCGTCGACCTGCACCAGCATGGATTTCGATTTCTTTTGCAGCAAGGTTTGCGTGGCCAGCACGTGTTCCACTTCAGACGTGCCGATGCGTGCGCCAACGCGCCGAACGCGCCGTGCGTCGACGTGTGCGAATCGCCGCAGACGACCGTCATGCCGGGCAGGGTCGCGCCCTGTTCAGGCCCGATCACATGCACGATACCCTGACGCTTGTCGTTCATATTGAAGTAGGTCAAGCCATAGTGCCTGGCGTTCTTGTCCAGGGTTTCCACCTGCAGGCGCGAGACCGGATCGGCAATGCCGTCGACGCGGCTGGTGGTGGGCACGTTATGGTCGGCCACGGCCAGATTGGCGGAAATGCGCCACGGCTGGCGGCCCGCCACGCTGAGGCCATCGAAGGCTTGCGGGCTGGTGACTTCGTGCAGCAGGTGCCGGTCGATGTACAGAATTGTCGTGCCATCATCTTCGGCCCGAACAACGTGGGATTCCCAAAGTTTGTCGTAAAGCGTCTTCATCATGATTTATGCAGCGTTGCCACAGCCTGTAGTAAGTGATCAAGTGATACCAGGTCATACGGTGATCCACAAGGATTATGCCATATATATTGGGCAACACAGAACCGAAATAGGCAAAAGCGTGGGATTGGCGATACAAAGTTCGGCGACTTTGTTGGATATGAGCTGGAAATTGCCGATATCGGCATATCGGCGACACGGCGGCCCCATCTGCGGACAGGCTGCCGAACGAGCCACGGCGCGACCAGAAAACGATACTTTTTCTTCAATCTTTCGTGTATTGTATTTCGACAATAATGACCGGCGCACCCGCGCCGCCACACCTGGGGACCTCGATGAAACTGCATTTATTGGCGCTGGCCGCGCTGCCCTTGGCCGGCGCCCATGCGGCGGCCGCCACGCCGGGAGAAACCTGCGCGCAGGACTTGCGCGCCATTGCGCCTTTCTTGTTGGAAAACGATACGGGCGCACGCGCCCACCTGGCGCAAAAGGGCCAGGCCTACTTCGACCTGGCGCTGGCCACGGCCGCAACGGCGGCGGCCGGCGCGGCCGACGGCAAGGCGTGCGACGCGATCCTGATCCAAAACTATGCGGGCATGTGGCGCAAGGGCCATTTGCACGTGAAGCCGGGCAGCGCGCTCGACATCGCCAAACCGGCGCCGGCCCAGCCCGCCGCGGCGGGACAGGCGGCGCCCTCGAAGGAACCGGCGCTGCAGATCTTGTCGGACTCGACCGTGCTCCTGGTCCTGCCCAGCTTCCACGGCCGCTACCGCGCCGCCGTGGCCAGCCTGCTCGAGACCCACCGCGACGCGCTGGCCCAGCGTCCCAACTGGATCCTCGACGTGCGCCGCAACGGCGGCGGCAGCGACAGCACGTATGCGCCGCTGTTGTCCTGGATCAGTTCCGGCGAAATCGTCAGCATGGGCGCCGAATGGCTGTCCACGCCGGCCAATATCGCGGGCCAGGAGAAAGTCTGCGCGCTGCTGGCGCCCGGCGACCAGGCATGCGCGGCCTTTGCGGCCCAGGCCGTGGCGCAGATGCGTACCGTCCAGACGGGCCAATACGCGCCGCAGCAAAGCGGCGGCACCATCAGCTATGCGCGCGTGGAGACGCCCGAGCCGCGCCGGCCGGCGCGCGTGGCCGTGCTGGTCGACCGCGACTGCGCCAGTTCCTGCGAAGAATTCCTGCTGGCGGCGCGGCAAAGCTTTCACGTCAAATTGATCGGCCGCAACAGTTACGGCGCGCTCGACTATTCGAATCTGCGCCTGCACATTCTGCCTTCGGGCTTGCGCCACCTGCAATACGCCACCTCGCGCTCGGCCCGCCTGCCGCAGCTGCAGGTGGACCTGGGCGGCATCATGCCCGACATCTACCTGCCGCCGCCGAAGGACGAGGCGGGCCGCGACGATGAGATCGTGCGCGTGCGGCGCTGGCTGGAAGGCGGCACGCTGCGACCGGACGGCGCATAAAAAAAGCCCGCTGCGCAATCTGCGCAGCGGGCTTGATTTTTCAAAGCAAAGCTTATGCCGCCATGCGTACCGTGCCGCGGCAGCCGTCCATCAGGAAGGACAGCCCCACCACAGCACCAGCTCGCCTTCTGCCGAACGGGCCGTGCCCGTGATGCCTTCCACGGTGATGGCCGTCATCGGCTTGATCACCAGGTCGGCCGTACCATCGACGGCTGCGACGGCCAGGATATACGGCTGTGGCGCGGCGACAACAATGCCCACGCGCTCGCTGCACGATTCGTAACCCAGCGAGCCGGCCAGCGACCGCACGGGCAATGGACGGCCCTGGTCTTTCAGCACGGGCGCGCCGCCCACTTCCATGAAGGTTTCCGGCAATTCGACGACGCGCTGCACCACGGCCATCGGCAGCGCCAGCGCGGCACCCGAGGTCGATACCAGCATGGTCGGCACGATCGACAGTTCGATCGGCAGGCGGATGGCGAACTTGGTGCCCTTGCCCAGCGTCGACTCGATGTGGATGGCGCCGCGGTTTTTCTCCACGGCAGTTTTCACCACGTCCATGCCCACGCCGCGTCCCGAGACGCTGGATGCCACTTCCTTGGTCGAGAAGCCCGGCAGGAACACCAGCTGGAAACATTCGTCGTTGCTCAATTGCGCGTTTTCGCTGATCAAGCCCTTTTGCTGGGCCTTGCTGCGCAGGAAGACCGGGTCCATGCCCTTGCCGTCATCCTGCAGCACGATCATGACACTGTTGGCTTCCTGCCAGGCTTTCAGCGAAATATACGACTTGGCGGGCTTGCCGGCAGCCAGGCGCGCTTCCGGCGATTCGACGCCATGGTCGAGCGAGTTGCGCAGCATGTGCACGAGCGGGTCGTACAGGCTGTCGACCACCACGCGGTCGACTTCCGTCTCCGCGCCTTCGATGGTCAGTTCGACATCCTTGCCCAGGTCCTTGGCCAGTTCGCGCACCAGGCGCGGGAATTTCTGGAACAGACGGCCCACGGGCTGCATGCGCGTGGCCAAAGTCGCCCGCTGCAGTTCCGTCGAGTAGCGCGAAGCGCGTTCCAGGGTTTCCGCCAAGGTCGCCATCAGGGTGGCGGCCTGGCCTTCGAATTTGAATTGAAGCAAGCGTTCGAGCAGCACGGCAGCCTGGTTGGCGGCCTGCACGGATTCGCCGGCCACTTCCAGCAGCGCGTCGAGCTTGACGGCGTCGACGCGGATGCTGTCTTCCTTGACGGGCGCGGCATGGCGCACTTCCGGACGCTCTTCGCGCCGTTCCGCGCCATCCCAGGCCTTGGCGGCCGGCTTGGCGGCAGCGGCAGCAGCGGCGGGCGCAGCCGCGGCCACGACGGCAGGGGCAGCGGCGACGGCGGACACCGGCGCGGCAGCGACCCGGCTGCCCTCGGGCACGACGGCGTTATACATGCCTTCCCAGTCCAGGCCATCGGCGCCGGCGGTGGAAACGGCAGCGGCAGCGGCAGGCGCCGCCGCCACGGCCTCGGCAACGGGCGCGGCCACTTCCGCCACCACGGCGGCGGCTGGCGCAGGCGCATCCATGCCCTTGCCTTCGATGGCATTCGTCAGGATGTGTTCCAGCTCTTCCGGCATGGCGGCAAGCTTTCCGGCGCAGAACCATTGGCCAGTTCCGTCAGCTGGTCGGCGACGAAACCGGACGCCTGCAGCGCCGCCTCGATGGCGATCGGCGTCACGGGCGCGGCGCCCGTGCGCAAGGCGTCGAACAGGTTTTCCGTCAGGTGGCAGGCCGCCACCAGCGCGGGCAAGCCCATGAAACCGGCGCCACCCTTGATGGTGTGGAAGGAACGAAACACGGCATTCAGTGTTTCCTTGTTGTCAGGATCACGCTCGAGGCGCAATAAGTGCTCTTCTACATTAACCGCAAGATCCATCGCCTCAACGACGAAATCCTTGAGCATATCGTCCATTAGAATCCCAAATCCGCAAGAAGGTCGTCTACATTATCCTGGTCCAGCGCCACCGACGGCACGGACGGGCCCTGCATCAGCGGCACCGGCTTTTGCGCCAGTTTTTCGCGCACCTCGGCCGGCGCGTTGTCGCGCAACAGCTGGGCCAGCTCGTTTTCCACCGTCTTGGTGATGTTGACCACTTTTTTGATCAGCTGGCCCGTGATGTCCTGGAAGTCCTGCGCCATCATGATTTCCAGCAAGCGGGCTTTTTCCGCTTCCGTCGCCTCGGCAACGGCTTGCGCGAACTGGCGCGAATCGCCGGCCAGGGCCTTGAATTCTTCCAGGCTCAGCTTGCCGTCGAACAGCGCCGTCCAGCGGCCGTCCATGTCCTTGGCCTTCTTCGACAGCACGTCTTGCGCCGGCATGCCTTCGTCGAGCGTGTTCAGGACCTTGTTGGCGGCCTGCTCCGTCAGGGTGGCGACATATTCCAGGCGGTCCTGCGCGTCGACGATCTGCGACGACGCTTCCGTCAACGCCTTGTCGTAGCCCAGTTCGCGCAGCGAATCGTGCAGCAGGCGCACGATGCCGCCCAGGCGCTCGAACATCGGCTTGTCGGACTGGTCGACGGGATCGGCCGCTTCGCCAGGCGCGGCAACTGCCGCGGGCGCCGCTTCCGCGACGGCCGCTCGGCCGCTGCGGCTGGCGCCGGCACGGCGGCACTGGCCGACACGGAGTCGAACAGGGCGTCAAAATCGTCCTCCGCAATCACGGCGGGAGCGGGCGCGGCGGCAGGTGCGGGCTGAGCCGCTGCCGCACTTTGCGCAGATACTTCATCGAATAATGCATCGAAATCATCAGCGGCGTTGGTCATATCCCTGCTTCTCCATAATTTGTCAAAATTCCGCCTGAACTGTGCGTTTTACAGACTGATACCCACAATGTCTCGATTAAGATGATTTGAGGCAATACCGCTGCGATGGTGCGAGTGTAGCAGGGCGCCGCCCTGTTGGTAAATCTCAAAACGCGCTTCCTGGTGCAAAGCTTGTCCACAAGAGCTTTTCCGTCAGGAAATAAGTGTTCCTGCTGTTGTATTTTGAAATACTACCATTGGCGTGCGTGCAAGACCACGCATGACACAAGAAATCCTGCTCCCGGGCGCCTGCGCAACAGCGCCATACGGACATCGTTGCAGGTAAAACACGATCTTTCTGCCAATGTTGTCTATACTGAAGGTGCAGTTGTATTGATAATTATCAAGTCTTTACATGAATACAATGCTGCCGCCCCGTCTACAATAAGAGGCGTTGCGCGCGCTGAGTCACCGCCAAAGGACCTGCCATGTATAAGAAAATTCTGATCGCCACGGACGGTTCCACCGTCTCCAACTTGACGGCCTGTGCCGGCGTTGCCTTTGCCGAACAGATGCACGCCGATATCCTTGCCGTGTACGTGGCGCCCGAATACCAGTACCCGGTGTACATCGAAATCATTCCACCAAGCTATCCCAGCGAAGAGGAATACCGCATCGCCATGCGCAAGGCGGGCGCCGACCACTGGCAGCCCATCCTCGACGCGGCGGCCAAGCGGGGCCTGCAAGCGACGGGCTTGACGGCCTTTTCCGACAGCCCGGCCCTGAAAATCGTGGAAGTGGCGCAATTGCAGCAATGCGACCTGATCTTCATGGGCTCGCATGGCCGCAGCGGCTGGGGTCAGTTGCTGCTGGGCAGCGTGACCAATAAAGTGCTGTCGCACTCGAAATTGCCGGTGCTCGTGCATAGGCTGATCAAGGAACCCCCGACGAAATAAGGGGTCACATGGCCATGGGGCCGCCGCGGCCTGCACACCTGCACATTAAGAAAAAGGCAAATCCGCGGCCATTTCAGTTAAAATGACAATGTTTCTCGCTTCTCAACAATTGGCCGCCACGAAACGGCCAGAGCAGACTACACGCTTCCAGATTGCCCGCCTATGATACGTATTGTGATTGCCGACGACCACACCATCATGCGTGAAGGATTGAAGCGCATCCTCGACGGCGCACCGGATATCGATATCGTGGGTGAAGCCATCGACGGCTTCGAAGTGCTCAACCACGTGCGCCAGGGCGGCTTCGATCTGTTGCTGCTCGACCTGTCGATGCCGGGCCGCAGCGGTGTCGACCTGATCCGGCAAATCCGCAGCGAAGCACCCAAGCTGGCCATCCTGATCCTCACCATGCACGAGGAAGAACAATATGCGGTGCGCGCCATCCGCGCCGGCGCGCAAGGCTATCTGACCAAGGAAAGCGCGGGCACCCAGCTGGTGGGCGCCATCCACAAGGTGGCGTCGGGCCGTCCCTACATCAGCGCCGAGGTGGCGGAGCAACTCGTGCTCAACATCATGATGCCGAATGAAAGCTTGCTGCATAAACAGTTGTCGGACCGCGAATTCGAAGTCTTTTCCCTGCTGGTGGCAGGCAAGTCGATCACGGAAATCGCCAACAATCTGCACCTGAGCGTCAAGACCGTGAGTACGCACAAGACGCGCATCATGCAAAAGATGGGCATGAGCTCGCTGTCTGAAATGGTCCAGTATGCCGTCGCGCACCGCCTGCTCTCCCCCTTCAAGACCTAAGTCCAACGGCGCGCGCCCGCGCGTCGACTGTAGGAACAATCCTACTTCATCTACCACAGCTCCTACTGCCATATTCAGCCACTGCTGATATTAATTGCATACGGTTGTTGGCATACTGAAACCAGTAATCAAGTTGCTGGGAAGTTATTTCATCACACAGCAAGTCTTCAGCGAATTGAGCATTACCTGCCTGGACGCGCGCCGCCGGCCCTTGCCCGCCCGCCGCCCTGTGCACCCCGTCATTCAACTCTGAACTACCTGTCACCAGGAGATGAACATGCTGTCCACGCAAACGCCTGAAACCCGCGCTGCCGCTCCATCGCTGCCCCCTGCCACTCCGATGGAAGCGGGGCGCCAGCGCCAGGGCCGGCTATGGTCGAACCTGAAGGAGGTGTGCGACCTGCTGCATATCTCCAGCGCTTGTACCATCGCCGCCGACGAACTGCTGTTCCAGCACGTGCAATTCAAGACGGGCCAGCGCGTGCACACCATCGGGCAACCGTTCGACACCCTGTACATCGTCAATTCGGGCTTCCTGAAAACCGTGCTCATCGACGAATTCGGCAATGAGCAGGTCCTCAGCTTCCCCATGAAAGGCGACATGCTGGGCGTCGACGGCATCCACTCGCGCCATTATTCCTCGGAAGCGGTGGCCCTGTCGACTGCGACTGCGACCTGATCCTGCTGCCGTTCAAGAAACTCACGGCCCTGGGCAGAGTCCACCTGGAACTGGAAAACGTCATGTATGGCGTGATGAGCCGCGAACTGGTGCGCGAGCAAGCCATGATCGGCATGCTGGGCGCCCTCAGCGCCGAAGCCCGCGTGGCGCGCTTCCTCGTCTCGCTGGCCGACCGCTTCGCGCAGATGGGCTACTCGAGCAAGCTGTTCAACCTGCGCATGACGCGCCACGAAATCGGCAGCTACCTGGGGCTGACCCTGGAAACAGTGAGCCGCACCTTGTCCGCCTTCAATGAAATCGGCCTGATCTCGGTCGATCAGCGCACCATCGGCATCAAGGATCCGGAGGCCCTGAAAACCCTGCGCCGCCTGCCGCCCTCGCGCTCGCGCGCCAAGCAGCTGGCCGCCGCCAAGCTGAAAGCCGATACGGCAGCGGCCGCCGACGCTTCGGCGCAACTGCTGGCCACGATTTAGCGCCACCCGATTCACGCCAACCGATTCCTTCCAGCTTGGCACAGGCTTGACCCGGCCAAGGCGCACCGCCTTGCCGGGTCTTTTTTGCTGTCCGCCCCTTCTGCAGCCCGCTGGCGCCACCGCGCGCCCCGCACACGGCACGCCCCTCCCCGGCAGTCAAAAAAAAGCCTGCATCCGGCACAAATAAGCCTTGCTTTTCGGGCCACATTCAACAATAATGCAAATACGAATCATTCTCAACTGAGATAAAGAAAGCCCAACATGCAAAGCTCAAAACCAGCCTTGATCCAGGATGCCGCTACCGCCCACGTCCGTCCGCCCGTCAGCATGGCCCAGCCGGCACGCCGCATCACCAGCGAAGCGCTGCTGCAGCAGGGCCGCGAAGTGGAGATTGAGCACAGCGGCAAGATCTATCGCCTGCGCGTCACCCAATTGAACAAGCTGATCCTGACTGCCTGAAGCAGCACGGCAGCCAGTCACCACACTCGCCAGCCAGTCGCGCTCCTTGCGCGCAGCCAGCCAAACCACCGTACAGGAGTGTTTGATGGCGCACGACCGACCTTCCCCGATGTTTCCTTCCCCGCAAGGCCAGCAGCCTGAATTGCTGTTGTCGGCCGTGCTGCACCTGATGTCGCACTACCATGCGGGCAGTCCCTGCGAGAAACTGGCCGGTGTCATCGAACGCCATCTGCAAGTACTGTCCAGCTCGCCCGGCCTGGGCCCCGTGCTGCAAGCAACCTGCCAGCAATTGTCGCAGCAATGGGCCGCCCTGGTGGCGCTGCACCGCCCCGCGCCACCGAAGGCCACCCTGCTCGAGCGGCTGGCACGCCTGCTGCGCGCCAGGCCCCCTGCCTCGCCCCTGCCGCAATAATTTCTCATCAACACTCCCACCGCCCAACAGGATATCGCCTGTGTGACAAAGACCAGTCCCTGCCCGTCATCAGCAATTGCGCCCACGCCGGCACGGAAACGGCCGCGCTCGCTTCGCGCCGCCGCCGGCTGTGGGAACTGTCGCACACCTGCCATTGCCCGCTGGTGGGCGTGGGCTTGCCATTGGGCTACCTGCGCAAGCTGGTGGGCAAGATGACGGGCGGGCGCGTGCTGGCCGACGACTACGAAGTGCACGTGGGCGCCGTGACGGAATGCGGCGCGCGCAACCGCCTGTCCGAAGCGCTGCAAAAGGAACTCGAACGCCGCTACGCCCCCGTGATCCTGCGCTTTCGCGGCGCCAAGAGCACGGAACAAGTGGCCGAACTGTGGCGCACGGCCGTCGCCAACGGCGACGTGTCGGGCGCCTTCTGGGCCGGCCTGACGCACCCGCGCTGCGACGCCGAACTGGAAGAGCAGATGTGCCGCGACCTGCACATGATCCAGCACCAGGCCGGCGCCTGCGTGCGCGCCGACATGGCAAATTTTACGGCCTTGCAGGAAGAAAATGCGCGCCTGGCGCACGAACTGGCCAAGCTGCAACAGCGCAGCCAGGCCATGCTGATGGAAAAGACGGGCGAACTGGAACGCCAGGAAGCCTTGCTGCTGCGCACGCGTGCCGAATCGATCGGCAAGGATAGCCTGATCGACGGCTTGCGCCTTGAGCTGGCGCAATTGCAGGCCGCCGTCCCCGCGCTGGAATCGCGCACGCGCCTGGTCGAACGCCTGGCGCAGATGGATGAGCGCGAAAAGGAATTGCGCCAGCAAATTGCGGACTTGAAACAAGCCCAGCCGCGCCAGGCCGCCGCCGTGCCGCCACCGGCTGCCAAGCTGGAAGTGCCGACGGGCGGCAAGCTGAAAATGCCGATCCGTCTCGTCGATCAAAGCGTCTTGTGCGTGGGCGGGCGCAGCGGCAATGTCGCCACCTACCGCGCCCTGATCGAGCGTGTGGGCGCGCAGTTCGCCCACCACGACGGCGGCTGGAAGACAATGCCAACCTGCTCGATTCGAGCCTGGCGGCGGCCGACCTGGTGATTTGCCAGACGGGCTGCATCAGCCACAGCGCCTACTGGCGCGTGAAGGATTATTGCAAGCGCACGGGCAAGCGCTGCGTCTTCATCGACAACCCCAGCATCTCCAGCCTGGCGCGCGGCTTGCAGGAAGTGAGCGGGGAAATGGAGCCGGCCGCGCTGGACGCCATCGAGCCGTAAGCGGGCTTGCCCAATAAAAAAGGACTGGCCCGGCCAGTCCTTTTTTTATGTGCAGCCGGTCAATACACATCGCGCCGGTAGCGCCCTTCGGCCGCCAGCGCATCGAGCGCGGGCCGGCCCAGCATTTCCTGCAGCGCCTGGTCGACGCCGCCCGCCATGCCCGCCAGGCTGCCGCAGATGTAGATGGCCGCGCCCTGCTCCAGCCACAATTTGACTTCATCGGCATTGCCGCGCAGGCGGTCCTGCACGTAGGTGCGCTCTGCCTGGTCGCGCGAAAACGCCAGGTCCAGGCGTGGCAGATCGCCACTGGCGTGCCAGCCTTCAATTTCTTCGCGGTAATGGAAGTCGTGGGCGGCATTGCGCTCGCCAAAGATCAGCCAGTTGCGCCGCTGCCCTGCCAGCACGCGGCTTTTCAGGTGGCCGCGCAAGCCGGCGATGCCGCTGCCGTTGCCGATCAAAATCAATGGCCGCTGGGCATTGTCTTCCAGCCGGAAGCGTTTGTGCTGGCGCAAGCGCAGCTGCACCACGTCGCCGACAGCCGCCTGCGCCGTCAGCCAGCCCGAGGCCAGGCCCAGGCTGCCGTCGGGATGCGCATGCTGGCGCACCAGCAAGTGCACGCCGCCATCGCGCGGGACCGAGGCGATCGAATATTCGCGCGGTTGCGCTGGATCAAGCGGCGCCGCCACCTGCACCAGGTCGCCCGATTGCCAGTCCGGCAAAGCGCCCGCCACGGGCGCCAGTTCCACGTGATAGATGGCGCCGCCCGCGCTCCCGGGTTGAGCAAGCGCCGCTGCATCAATTTCCAGTCGCCAAAGGCGGGCGCGCTCCAGTCGGGCGCATCGCTGGTGCCGGCCAGGTGGCTCAGGTGCTGGAACCATTGCTCGATGGCCGCACTGGCGCTGCGGTCGACTTCGATACGCTCGAACAGGCGCGAGGCGCCCTGTGCCGCCAGCCAGGCGTCGAGCGCGCGGCCGAAGCCGCAGAACTGGCCATAGCTGCGGTCGCCCAGGGCCAGCACGGCATAGTGCAATTGCGGCAGCGCCAGCTCGCCCGTCATCAGGCGGCCCATGAAGGCGGCCGCATTGTCGGGCGCGTCGCCTTCGCCATAGGTGCTGACCAAAAACAGGGCCCGTTCCGCTTGTTGCAGATCAAGGGCCGTGAGTTCGGCCAGCGCGCACAGGCGCACGGGGATGCCGGCCAGTTGCAGGCTCTGCGCCGTTTGCGTGGCCAGCTCTTCCGCATTGCCCGTCTGGCTCGCATACGCCACCAGCCAGGCGGGACTGTTCGCCAGCGCCGCCCTGGCGGCGTCCGACGCGCGACGTTTGGCGCGCGCGCGCAGCCAGGGCGCCAGGCACACGCCCGCATAACTGAGGGACAGGGCGGCCAGCAAGGCCAGCCGTGTCGTATCGTGCGTAAAAATCATGGAATTAATCGTTCATTCGTCAAGCATGGCCAGCATGTGGCTGCTCAGCGTTTCGTGAAAGCCAGCGCCGTCGCGCTGCAGGAAGCGCGCGGCCAGGCCCTGCTCTTCTGCCAGCGCCATGCCGGCCTCGACACCGAGCACGGTCAAGGCCGTCGACCAGGCGTCGGCCGCCATGCATTGTTCATGCACGACGGTGACGGAAGCGAGTTGATTGGCGATCGGCATGCCGCTGCGCGGATCGATGGTATGCGAAAAACGCGCCGTGCCATCCTGGAAGAAACGCCGGTAGTCGCCCGACGTCGCCACGGACAAGCCATGCAGCGCCAGCAGCATTTCCGCCGGATGCTGCGCATTCTCGGCATGATCGGCGGCGCCATCGACCTGTTCCAGCATGACCCACCACGGCTGGCCGTCGGGTTTGCTGCCGGCGCCGCGCAGCTCGCCGCCCACTTCGACCAGGTAATGATGGATGCCCTGGCTGTCCAGGTAGCGGGCCAGGCGATCCACGCCATAGCCCTTGGCGATGGCGGACAGATCGAGCTGCAAGGCGCCCGGCTGGCGGACGCGGCGGGCCGGCAAGTCCAGCTCCAGGCGGCGGCGCTGGCGCTGCGCCAGCAGCAGGGCCACCGTTTCGTTGGTCGGCGGCAGGAAACCCGGTTCATCGTAGCGCTGGCGGGGGCCGAAGCCCCACAGGTTGACGAGGGCGCCCGCGCACGGGTCGTACGCGCCGCCCGACGCCTGCGAGACGTGCATGGCAAAGCCCAGCACCTCGCAAAACGCGGCGGGCAGGCTGTGCCAGCTGCCGGGCTCGGCCCGGTTGAAGCGGCCCAGGTCGGACTCGTCGCTCCAGTGGCTCATTTGCGCCACGACAAGGTCCAGCTGCTGCTGCAAGCCCTGCTGCAGGTCGGCGCTGCCCGCGCGTCCCGGCATGGCGGATTCGACCAGGCGCACCGACCAGCTGGTGCCCATGGTCAAGCCGCGCAAGTCCCGGATCGCGGCGCCGGGCGGCGCGACCTGATCGGAAATATGCTGCGGCAGCAGGACCCGGCGCATCGGTGCTCTCGTGACGATGCCGCCGCTTACTGCGGCAGCACTTCCACGGTGGCCGCGTAGGTCATGCGGCGTTCGGGCATGGCTGGCGGCTGGCCGGCCACGGCAGGGGCTGCCGCAGGCCAGGTGCTGCTCAGGTAATACATGCCGGCGGCCGGCACGGTGAACGTGATTTCGCCCTTGGCATCGGTGCTCTGGCGGATTTCACCGAGCACGCCACGGTAGCGCACGCCGCCTGGCACCAGGCTGAAGGCCTGATTCGCTGCCGGCTTGCCATCGACCAGGAAACGCCACGTGGCTTTTTCGCCCGCGCGCAAGTCGTTCGGGTGCGTCACCGGCACGAATTCCAGGCCCACGCCCGTCGGCTTGAATACTTCCGTGCTGGTTTCGCCATTGCTGAAGAAGGTTTCCAGGCGCGCCGCCGTGCGCGTGATTTTCAGCTCTTGCGCATCGGCCGGTACTTCCTTCTTGAACGTCTCTTCGTTGCCGCGGAAACGCTTCAGCTCGCCGTTGAGCTTGTAGCTGCCCATGACGTTCTGCGACACGATGGCCGCTTTATAGGTGCCCGGCTTTTCCATCTTCACGTCGAAGACGCTGCGCAAGCGGCCCGTCACCGTGTTCGCCGGCGCCACTTTCGCGCCATCGGGACCGATGACTTGCAGCGCATCCAGGCGCAGCGGCTGGTGGTCGATCTCGAACAGGCCGTCGGAGACGGCCGCGTCCACCGTGACCCAGGCGTCCTTGCTTTCCACCATCGTGCTCGACGGCACCATCCAGCCGCGGTGGGCGTGGGCGTTCATGGCCAGGCCGGCCAGGGCCAGGGCGATCAGCGGTTTATTCAGTTGCTTCAACATGGTAGAGGCGCCTTAAGGTTTGAGTTGGACGACGACATTGCCGAGTTCTTCCTTGCCCTTGGCCGGCACGGACTGGGCCGATTTCAGCGGCCACTGGAACGGCACGCGCACCAGTTCGCGTCCGCCCGCTTCGCGCGCCGCTTCCACCACCACCTGGTATTCGCCGGCCGGCAGCTTGTCGAGCAAGGCCTTGGCACCGGGGAAAGTCAAGGTATGTTCGCCGGGCGCGCGCGTGGCGCCGCTGACGCCGTCGACGGGCATGGCCAGGTCGCGGCCGCTCTTGCGCCACCATTGGCGCATGTCCTTCAGCCATTTCTCGCCCGCCTTGTCCTTCTTTTTCACGTCATACAGCACCGTCAGGTTGCCGACGACCTTTTGATCGGCCGTTTCCAGCCATGCCGCCACGTAAGGACGATGGTATTCCGCCACGTTCAGTTGCGGGATTTCAATCTTGAGGGCCAGGTCGGCCGCCATCGCCGACGTACCGATCAGGGGAAGGCCAAGCGCCAGGGAGTAGCGTAATTTCATGGTGTGCCTGTAAAAAGGAAAAATAAAAACGATCAGTGGATAAACAGCAAGGCGATCGCGCAGGGTATCAAGATACCGAGGCCAACCATCGGCCAGGTAAAAGGCCGGTTGGCCGCGTGGAACTTCAAAATCAATAGTCCCGTCAGGCAAAACACGATGCAGGCGCCGGCAAAGATGTCGATGAACCAGCTCCAGGCCACGCCCGTGTTGCGGCCCTTGTGGACGTCATTGAGCCAGGATACCCAGCCCCTGTCCGTCAATTCGTATTCGGCGGCCCCGTCTTCCAGGCCGATGCGCAGCCAGGCGTCGCCGCCCGCCCTGGGCAACGGCAGGTAGACCTCGTCGACGCTCCATTCGGCGGGACGGCCGCCCGCATTAAGCGACCATTGCTTTTTCAACCATGTTTCAGCAGCGGCCGGCATCGGTGCGTTGGCGCCATCGTGCTGCGCGGCATACGCGGCCAGTTCCGTGACCAACGGGGCCGGCAAGGTCGCCTGCTGGCGCGTGACCGACGGCTTGGCTTCGATCTGGCCAGCGTGGTTCAGGGTGATGCCGGTAATGGCAAACAAAAACATGCCCAGCAGGCAAAGCGCCGAACTGATCCAATGCCATTGATGCAAGTTCTTCAACCAGACGGCGCGGCTGGCGTTGTTCCTGGCCTTGTCGGCGGCGCCCGCATTACCCATCGAGGGCTCCCGGCAAGGAGCGGGCCAGGTGGCGCGACAAGTCAGTGTGCTTCATTCCCATCCTTCAATCAAAGTGCATGCCGATATTTTCAAACAAATGATAATGATTATCATTTATTAAGTCAATACATGGGGCACGCCGCCGGGCCAGCGTTTTGTAACAGCTTTGAAACAAAGCACCACTGTACGTAAGCTGCCGTACAGAGCCGCATGCAGCATCCGCCTATGCTGTTGTTCAGGACAACCAACAAGGGAGCACCCATGCAAGCGTATTCCAGCGAACAGCTGGCCAGCATCGCGTCCAGGATCAAGGACATCAAATTCGGCATGCTGACCACCAGCGACGACATGCGCACCCTCACCAGCCGGCCGTTGACGCAGCAGCAGGTCGACGGCGACGGACACATCTGGTTCTTTGTCTCGGACGAGGCAGCCTATACGCGCGACTTGCCGAACAATCCGCAAGTCAATGTCAGCTTCGTCGACACGGGCGACAGCCTGTACGTGTCCGTCTGCGGCCACGCGCAGCTGCTGAAGGACCGTGCCAAGGCGGAGGAATTGTGGAATCCGCTGGTAAAAGCCTGGTTCCCGGGCGGGCTCGACGATCCGAAGCTGTCGCTGATCAAGGTGACGATCCAGTCGGCAGAATACTGGGATAGCAGCGCCAGCAAGATGATGCAATTCTATGAGATGGCCAAGGCCGCCATCACGGGAGAGCCGCCGAAAGACCTGCTGGGCGAACACGGCCGCATCGACCTGTAGCAAGGCCGAGCCAGGTAGACGCGCCAACAAGCCGCCGACGTGCGCGAACACGTCTGGCGGCTGACCCTGCGGGGATTATCAGATAATCAAGAATAAAAACTCAGACGCCCGTACTGCCCGTCGTGTCGGGGGCATCGTCGGCGCTCTGCCGGCTTTGCCCGGTGGAAGCGGACTGGTGATGGGGCAAGCGGTCGGCGCGCCGCACTTCGCCGATGGAGAACAGATCGTCGCCGATATCGAGGCCTTGCTCGCTATCGACCAGCACGAAGTTTTCGGCCGAGTCGGCCGTGCTTTGCTTGTTGCCCGCCGTGGACGGCGTGCCGCCCTGGCGATTGCCCGGTTGCGGCGTATTCGAATTGCCCATCATGTTCTCCCTGATCATCGATGCGAATTGACTGCGAGATCATTGCCAGCGCAGCTATTTCATCATAGTCCATGGCTGCTGCAATGCATCAAAATTTTGCCGCCGACAAGCGCGGCAACTGGCCGGCGGAAATACGGGGATTCCCGCCGGCCAGACCGGCCTTGCTGGCGCTTACTTGTTGCGCGAGCCGGACGAGCCCGAGCCTGACCCTGAACCTGCACCGCCGCTTTGCTTGTTACCACTGTCGCGGTTGCCTTCCTGGTTCACGCTGGCATTGTCGCGCGAGCCGCTGGAGCTGGCGGCGCTTTGCCGGTTGGCATCGTTCTTGTGGCTTTGGCTGCCCGCACGGCGTGCCTCTTCCGACGTAAATTCATGGGCCGTGCCTTTTTCATGCGCCGCGCGCCCCCCTTCGCTGGCGATTTCGCGCTGCTGGGCCGGGTCCATGGAAGCGAAGCCCCGTTTGCTGGTATCGCTTTGCTTGCTGCCGCCGCTGCCGCCACTGCTGCTACTGGTTTTACTACCTTGACTACCTTGCTGTTTATTGTCGCTCGATGTGGCCATGATGATCTCCTTGATCGATGGAATCAGAAAACAGTGCAAACCATGCAATTCTTCCCCCTCGCATGGCAAGGGAACCGTCATCTTAGTGCGCGCATGGGGCGCTAGAAATAGGAGGATGGCAAGAGCGCATGTAGGATGAGTCCCGCCCGTGGTGGCGCAGTTACTTTCAGTTTTCCACCAAAAGTACCAGACACTCAGCAGTTAGCGGGCAGCGGAAAAATCGCCTCATCGGCCGTCACGTAGACGCGCTCGCCGGCGCCTGGCCGCATCGCATGGCCGCCCGTAAAGGCGCCAAACGATGGCAAAATGGCACGCTCGCGGCCCAGCAGGAAACACGGCAGGCGCAGGCCTCCACGCTCTGTGCGCAAGTGAAACACGGGATGCACGTGGCCGGCCAGCACATAGCCGGGCGCCACGGTGTCCGGGTGATGGCAGAATGACAGCCTGCCCACGCTGTGCGGTTCATCGACCATGCGGATGCCCAGCGCGGCGGCCGGATCGCCCGCATGCGCATCGTGGTTGCCGCGCACCACCGTCAGGCGCACGTCGGGATGGCGCGCGCGCCAGGCCAGCATGGCCGCCACGGTGGCGGGCGCATGGGCGGCGCGCGCGTGCAGAAAATCGCCGAGAAAGACGATTTCCTCGCAGGCGTAGCTGGCCAGCAAGGCGTCGAGTGCCAGCAGGTTTTGCGTGGTAGTGCCGCGCGGCACGGGCACGCCCAGCGCGCGAAACGCGGCCGCCTTGCCGAAATGGATGTCCGCAATGATCAGCATCCTGCGCGCCGGCCAGTAGACGGCCTTGTGCGCCAGCAGCCAGACGCTTTCGCCGGCCAGCTCCACCACGCAGTGCGCTTGCTGCGGGCCGTTCATGCGGCCGCCTTTTCCAGCGCGCTGACCAGCCGCGCCACCCGGTCCGACAGCTTTTCCGTCGTCAGCTGTTCGCGGAAGCGCTCGACCATCAGGCCGAAGGCAAACGGCGAGGCGCGCTCCAACGGCTGCAGGGAAATATTGCGTTCATGCAACTCGCGCAAAGTGGCGCGCAGCCGCGTCAGTTCCAGTTCCTGCTCCAGCACTTCGCGCTGCGCCTGCGTGAGCAGCAAATTGGCCGCATCGTGCTTGCGGAACACCTCGAAAAACAGCGAAGACGACGCCTGCAGCTGGCGCGCGCTTTTCGGCTGGCCCGGATAGCCCTGGAAGACGAGGCCGGCGATGCGGGCGATTTCGCGGAAGCGCCGCTGCGACAGTTCCGTCGCGTTCAGGCTGGCCAGCACGTCTTCCAGCAAATTGTCCGTGCCGAACAGGGCCACCCCCGCGCCCGTCGCAGCGCCGAACAGCGACGCAAACGCGATATCGTCCGCGCCCAGCAATTCAAAACCGTAGTCGTTGACGGCAATCGACAAGGTGGCCGGCTGCACGCGGGCGATGCGGTAGGCCAGCAGCGAGGCCAGGCCCAGATGCACGGAGCGGCCCGCGAATGGATACACGAACAGGTGCCGGCCTTCGCGGCTGGACAAGGTTTCCACCAGCAAGCCGGTGCGCGTGGGCAGGCTGGACCATGCCTGCTGGATGGCCAGCAGCGGCGCCAGCGCGCGCATTTCCGGCCCGCTGGCTTTCCCCTCCTGCGCCAGCTGCAGCTGGTCCAGCACGGCGTGCGCCAGTTCCGACGACAGCGGCATCTTGCCGCCCTGCCAGCGCGGCACGGCGCCGCGGCTGCCCGTGGCGCGCCGCACGTAGGCCGTCATCTCGTGCACGCGCACGAATTCGAGGATGCGCCCGCCAAACAGAAAATGGTCGCCCTGCTTCAGGCGCGCGATAAACGATTCCTCGATGCTGCCGATGCGTCCCCCGCCGAGGAACTTGACCTGGATCGCCGCTTCCGAGACGATGGTGCCGATGCTCATGCGGTGGCGCCGCGCCAGCGCCACGTCCGGCACGCGGTAGATGCCGGCATCGTCGGGCAGCACTCTGCGGTATTCCGGGTACACCGTGAGGCTTTGCCCCCCGCGCGCGACAAAATCGAGCGCCCATTGCCACTCATCCAATGTCAAGTGGCGGTACGACCAGGCCGCGCGCACTTCCTGGTACAGGGCCGGCGACTCAAAGCCGCCGCCCAGCGCGATCGTCACCAGGTGCTGCACCAGCACGTCGAGCGGCTTGTCCGGCACGGGGCGCGCTTCCAGGTGGCCCTGTGCCAGGGCGGCGCGGGCGGCGGCCGCTTCCAGCAATTCCAGGCTGTTGGTGGGCACCAGGGTGACGCGCGAAATGCGCCCCGGCGCGTGGCCGCTGCGTCCCGCCCGCTGCACCAGGCGCGCGATGCCCTTCGCGCTGCCCACCTGCAGCACCCGCTCGACGGGCAGGAAATCGACGCCCAGGTCCAGGCTGGACGTGCACACGACGGCTTTCAGCTCGCCCGTCTTCAGGTGCTGCTCGACCCACTCGCGCACTTCGCGGTCCAGCGAACCGTGGTGCAAGGCGATCAGGCCGGCCCAGTCGGGCCGCGCATCGAGCAGGTGCTGATACCACAGCTCGGCCTGCGACCGCGTATTCGTAAACACCAGGGTGGTGGCGCTGCCTTCGATTTCGGCGATCAGCGGCTGCAGCATCTGGATGCCCAGATGCCCGCCCCAGGGAAAGCGCGTGGGGTTGACGGGGATCAAACTGTCGACGAGGATGCGCTTCCTGACTTTACCTTCCACCAGCACGCCAGCATTTTGTTCTCCCAGCAAGACGTCCTGCGCCTGCCGCAGATTGCCCAGGGTGGCAGACAGGCCCCACGTCATCAGGTTTTCCTGCCAGCGGCGCAAACGGGCCAGCGCCAGTTGCACCTGCACGCCGCGCTTGCTGCCCATCAATTCATGCCACTCGTCGACGATCACCGTTTCCAGCAGAGCGAAGCGTTCCTGCGCGTCCGCCTGGCTCAGCATCAGGGACAGGCTTTCCGGCGTCGTGACGAGCACCTCGGGCCAGGACTTCGCCTGCCGCGCCCGCTGGGCGGCGCTCGTGTCTCCCGTGCGCGCCTCGATGCGCCAGCCGGGCGCCAGCGTTTCGCCGGACGCCTGCAGCGCGCGCACCGTGTCGGCCGCCAGCGCGCGCATGGGCGTGATCCACAACACGCGCAAGCCCTGCTTGCGGCTCTTGCGCGCCAGGCGCTCGGCGCGCAGCAAGGCGCCGAACCAGACGGCATACGTCTTGCCGGAGCCCGTGCTCGCATGCAGCAGGCCGGACTGGCCCTGTGCGCCAGCCCGCCAGACGGCGCGCTGGAAGGGAAAGACCGTCCAGCCGCGCTCCGTGAACCAGGCATCGATGCGCTGCGCCAGCGCGCTTTTGCTCATCGCTTGCTCATGTAGTCTGGGCCAGCATGGCCTTCAGGGTGGCCAGCGTATCCGCGTCGGCGATGGCCTTGTCGTCACGCTGGCGCAGGATGCGGGGAAAGCGCACGGCGATGCCCGCCTTGTGGCGGCTGGAAGCGGCGATGCCTTCGAAACCGATCTCGAACACCATCGTGGGCTTGACGCTGCGCACGGGGCCGAATTTTTCTATCGTCGTCTTGCGGATGGCCGCGTCGACCTGCGCGATTTCCGCGTCCGTCAAGCCCGAATACGCCTTGGCGAACGGCACCAGCTTGCGTTCTTCACCACCCTCCTCATCCCATACGGCAAACGTATAGTCCGTGTACAGCGAAGCGCGCCGGCCATGGCCCGCCTGGGCGTAGATCAGCACGGCGTCGATGGCATACGGATCAATCTTCCACTTCCACCAGGTGCCCACGTCTTTCGTGCGGCCCACGCCATACGCGGCCGCCACAGCTTTCAGCATCAAGCCTTCCACGCCGCGCGCCCGCGATTCGTCGCGGATGGCGGCCAGGGCGTCCCAGCTTGCCGCTTCAACACGCGGCGACAGCCGCAGCGCGGGCGCATCCACCTGCGCCACCACGGTTTCCAGCAGCGCGCGGCGCTCCAGCTGGGGCAACTGGCGCACGTCCACGCCATCGAGTTCCAGCACGTCGTAAGCCACCAGCACGGCGGGCAGCTGAGCCAATAGTTGGACGAGACCGTCTTGCGGCCCATGCGTTGTTGCAAATCGGCAAATGGCGCCGGCACGCCGCCCGGCTGCCAGATGAGGATTTCGCCATCGAGCACAGTACCCTCGGGCAAGGCCAGCTGCGCCAGTTCGGGAAAGCGCTCCGTGATCAATTCCTCGCCCCGCGACCACAGCCAGTTCACGCCATCGCGGCGCAGCAGCTGGGCGCGCATGCCGTCGTATTTCCATTCGACCAGCCAGCCGGCGAGCTCGCCCAGGGTTTCCGGCGCCGCCTGCAGGGGGTGCGCGAGGAAAAAGGGGTAAGGCTGGCCGCCGCGCAGCGCATGCTCGCCCTCCGACGGCGCGGCGATCAGCTTCAAGAATCCCGCGCCCGTGGGGCTGACCTTGCCATCGGTCCAGCCCATCAGGCGCTGGGCGATCAGCTTGCTGTCGACGGCGGCGATGGATGCCAGCGCCCGCGTCACCAGCAGTTTTGAGACGCCCACGCGAAAGCCGCCGCCGATCAGCTTGATCAACAGGAAGCGTTCGCGCGTTTCCAGCTCGTCCCAGTACCCCAGCAGGGCGGCGCGGATGGCGTCCGGCGCCGCGCCGCGCAACGGTGCGATGCGCTGCTCGACCCACTCGGCCAGGCCGATGTCGCTGCGCTTGCCCGGCGCGGGCAGGATCAGGGCGATGGTTTCCGCCAGGTCGCCCACGGCGTGATAAGCCTCGTCGAACAGCCAGGCGTCGAGGCCCGCCCGTTCCGTCGCGTATTCGCGCAGCAATCTGGTGGGCACGGCCTGGCGCGGCTTGCCGCCGGCCAGGAAATACACGGCCCAGGCCGCATTCTCGGGCGAGGCGCCGCGAAAATAGGCTTGCAGGGCCGCCAGCTTGCGGCTGGTGGAGGTCGTCTCGTCGAGCTCCCCGTACAGCCGGGCAAATTCACGCATGGCTGACGTCCTCCGCCGCCGCGGATGCACCGGGCGCACCGTCATCGGCCTCGTCGTCGCCATATTCCGTCTCGAAACCGCCCGCCTGCCAGCCGTTGTGCCGCAGCCAGCGCACCATCACGGGGATCGAACCGTGGGTGACGATGATGCGTCCGGCCTGCGTGGCCTTGATCGCCTGCATCAGGCCGGGCCAGTCGGCGTGGTCGGACAGGACAAAACCCCGGTCCACGCCGCGCCGACGTCGCGCGCCGCGCAGCAGCATCCAGCCGCTGGCGAACGCATCGCTGTAGTCGCCGAAACGCTTCATCCACGGCGAACCGGCAGCCGACGGGGGCGCGATCACCATGGCCGTCCTCAGGGCGGCCTTGTCCGTCACCTGGTCCACCATGACGGTGGCGGGCAAGGCCACGCCCGACTCGCGGTAGACCTGCGTCAATGCCTGCGCCGCGCCATGGCAGATAATGGGACCGATGCTGGCGTCCACGCCCGCCAGGATGCGTTGCGCCTTGCCGAAGGCATAGCAGAACAGCACGCTGGTGCGCCCCTCGGCCGCATTGCCGCGCCACCACTGGTTGATGTCGTCGTATATTTCCTGCGGCGCCTGCCAGCGGTAGATGGGCAAGCCGAAGGTCGATTCCGTGATGAAGGTATCGCAGCGCACGGGGTCGAATGGCGCGCAGGTGGGGTCGGGCTGCAGCTTGTAGTCGCCGGACGCCACCCATACTTCGCCGCCGTGCGCCATGCGCACCTGGGCCGAACCGAGCACGTGGCCGGCCGGATGCAGCGACACTTGCACGCCGTGGTGTTCGATGGTCTCGCCATACGCGAGGCCCTGGATGGACACGGCGCCCAGGCGCGCGCGCAGCACTTGCTCGCCGGGCGCGGCGCACAGGTAGTGCCGGTGCCCGACGCGCGCATGGTCGGCGTGCGCATGCGTGATGATGGCGCGCTCGACGGGACGCCACGGGTCGATGTAGAACTGCCCCGGCACACAGTACAAGCCTTCCTTGCGCACCACTACCATGTCCGCCATGCCCAGCTCCCTACGAAAAAACCGCCTTGGAATGGGCTGATTCTAGCGCTCTTGCGCCAGATCATCTGTCAGACAGCGCACACTGGATTCACGCCGGTGCGACAAACTCGGCCATGAAGGTGCGCGTGGTATTTTCCGGAAAGGCAATCGTGACCTGGTCGCCGGCCACCGACAGCACGGTGCCGATCTGGTAGCGTGGCACGCGCACGCGGCTGCCGACGGCGATCTGGGGCGCCGGCGGCGATGGCGCCTGGGCAGGCGCCGGCAGCTCGTCCAGGGTGATGGGCATGGCCAGCGCGGGCGGCGACTGGCAATTGTCGCAGGTGCAGCAGCGCTCGAAAGCGCCGGCGTCGCCAAAGTAATCGAGCAACAGTTTCCAGCGGCACAAGCCGCTTTGCGCATACGCGACCATCTGGTCGAGCGCCTGTTTGTCGCGCTCCTGCTTGTCGACGTAGATCTGCGCCAGCTGCGCATACGCGGGCGAGCTGGCCGAGGTCGTTCTCAGGCTGTAGCCCAGCTTGCGGTCCTGGCGCAGCAGCTTGCCGTCTTTCAACAGCTTCAGGCATACCTTCAGGTGGCCGTCGGAAAACTCGGGCAGACTGGACGCCAGCGCAGCGAAAGCAAACGTGGCCGGCAAGTCTTGCGCTGCCGCAATGATGGCGGCCAGTTCGCCGGCTGTCGGGTAATGCTTCGCCAGGAAAAACTGCTGCACCCGCTTGTCTTCCTGGAAGTACAGCAAGGTGCAGTCGGCGGGCAAGCCGTCGCGCCCCGCCCGGCCCGATTCCTGGTAGTACGCTTCCAGGTTGGCCGGCACCTGCAAATGGATGACGAAGCGGGTGTCGGGCTTGTCGATGCCCATGCCAAACGCGTTGGTGGCCACCATGATGCGGCGCTCGCCGCCCATGAACAAGTCCTGGTTGTGCTTGCGCTCGCGTGCCGCCAGCTTGCCGTGGTAGCGGGTGACGCTCTCGCCCAGTTCCTCCAGCCGCGCCGCCAGCTCCTCGACGGCTTTTACCGTGGCCGCATACACGATGCCCGTCCTGGCGTCTCGCGCAGCAGGCGCAGGACTGCATCCTGTTTTTCTGCGGTATTCGTGACCTGGATCACGCGGTAACGCAAATTGGCGCGGTAGATGCCTGTATTGATGACGTTCAGCTTGCGCGCTTCCAGTTGCGCGTCGATATCGGCCACCACTTCCCCGGTGGCCGTGGCCGTCAGCGCCAGCACGGGCGGGCGGCCCAGCGCGCGCAGGGCGGCCGCGATGTCCAGGTAGGCGGGACGGAAGTCGTGGCCCCACTGGGAAATGCAATGGGCTTCATCGATGACGGCCAGGCTGGGCGGCGCGCCGGCCAGCAGGGACAGGAAGGCGGCATTGGTGAGGCGTTCCGGCGTGCAAAAGATGATGAGCCGGCCGCCCTGGGCGATGCGGGCGATGGCGTCGTCTTCCTCGGCGCGCGACAGGCTGCTGTTGAGCTGCACGGCCGTGATGCCCAGTGCGTGCAGCTTTTCCAGCTGGTCTTTCATCAGCGAAATCAGCGGCGACACGACCAAAGTCGCGCCCGGCAACAGGGCGGCGGGCAGCTGGTAGCACAGCGACTTGCCGCTGCCGGTGGGCATGATGGCCAGGGTGTCGCGCCCGGCCAGCACGCTGTCGATGACGTCCTGCTGGCCAGCACGCAGGCGCGCGATGCCGAATACCGAGCGCAGCAGGCGCTGGATCTTGCGCTGGCGGGCGCGGCCCGGATCTTGCACTGCAGAAATAGTAGTCGCCATCGTGGTCCGGTCCCTGACATGCCGGCGCCAGTTGCCAGCTTGCCGCCACTTTACGGCCGGGCCTGGCGCACCGCCATAGGACTGGCGCCACAGCTGGCGTAGGAATTCAAGAAGCGAACAGGATGGCCCAGAACAGCATCAGCAGACCGGCGATCGACACGCACCAGACGAGCGTGCGCACGACGGGCACGCCGAACGCGTACAGGGGCAGATATAGCACGCGCGCGGCAAGGTACAGGGCCGCGCCATAGAGCGTGAGCGCGCTTTCCTGCGCGCCGTCACGTGGGCGATCAGCACGGCGGCGGCGAACAGGGGCAGGGTTTCGAACAGGTTCGCCTGGGCCCGCTGCAAACGGCCCGTGATCTTGCCCACGGGCGGGCCTTCGCCGTCGCGCGCGCTCACGTTATACGCCGTGCCCGTTTCGCGCGTGCGGAACAGCGCGGGCAGCAGGATTTGCACCAGCGCCAGCACGAGGCTGCAGGCGAGCATGGTCAGTTCAGGAGTCATCTTTACCTCTGCGGGTGGTGGGTGGGACGGGCAGGCCGCCGAGGCGGCGCGTGCCCGTCAGGGTTGGTCGAGTGCCGCTTGCAACTCCGTCAAGTCATAGGGCTTGCGCAAGACACTGGCGGAAAAGCCCAGTTCATCCATCGATTCCTTGCCATAGCCCGTGGAAAAGATGATGCGCATGTCCGGTTTTTCGCGCAGCACCATGCGTGCCAGCGCGATGCCGGACATGCCGGGCAGGCTGACATCGGTAAACAGGATATCGAAGTCTTGCTCATTAAGCAACTCCCACGCCGCCTCGCCATCGGACACGCCGCTGACCGTGTGGCCCAGCATGCCCACCAGTTCGCACACCATCAGCTGGGAATCGAGATTGTCTTCCACCACGAGTATCTTCATCGATGTCGGCATGTCCCCCTGCGGTTCCGGCGCATGGCCCGTCAAGTCCAGTCCCGGCGTGCCGCTTCCCCGCACGCTGGCCGCCGCGCTGCCGGTCGCCAGCGTGCCAGCCACGGGCGCACCGGACCGTTCAAACTGGCGCGCGCGCATTTGCTGCTGGCGGTTGGCCAGCACATGGCGCAGCTTGCGCGCCAGCTCTTCGCGCCGGTATGGCTTGCTGAGCAATTCCACGCCCGCGTCCAGCCGTCCTTCGTGCACGATGACATCCTGCGCATAGCCGGACGTAAACAGCACGGCAATGTCGGGCTGCAACTCGCGCGCCTGGCGCGCCATCTCCGTGCTGCTGACGGGGCCGGGCATGATCACGTCCGTAAACAGCAAGTCGATCTGCGCGCCGCTGTGCAGCACGGCCAGCGCGCTTTCGCCATCCTCGGCCTTGAGCACCGTATAGCCGAGCGCCCCCAGCATGTCGACCACGGTGGTGCGCACGCCCACGTCGTCTTCCACCACCAGCACGGTTTCCGTGCCGCCCGTGACGACGCCGCTCAATTCCAGTTCCTCGTCCGCTTCGGCCATCAGGGAACGGGGCAGATAGATTTTGACTCCCGTGCCCACGCCAGGTTCACTGTAGATGCGGATATGGCCGCGGCTTTGCGTGACAAAGCCATACGCCATCGACAAGCCCAGGCCCGTGCCCGCGCCTTCCGGCTTGGTGGTAAAGAAAGGCTCGAACGCGCGCTGCAGCACGGGGCCGCTCATGCCGCGGCCCGTGTCCGTCACCGACAGCATCACGTACTGGCCCGCCGGCACGTCAACCAGATTGTGCACATACTGTTCGTCGAGCACGACGTTGCCCAGCTCGATGGTCAGCTTGCCCACGCCATCCATGGCGTCGCGCGCATTGATGGCCAGGTTCAGGATGACGTTCTCGATCTGGCTGCGGTCGACCAGGGTATTCCACAGCCCGCCGCCGCCCACCAGCACGATGTCGATCGCTTCGCCCAGGGCGCGCCGCAGCAGCGCATCCATGTTGCGCACCACGCGCGCCAGATCGGCCACCACGGGTTTGAGCGGTTGACGCCGCGCAAACGCCAGCAGGTGCGACGACAGCTTGGCGCCCCGCTCGACGGCGGCAATCGCCGTGTCCAGGCGTTGGCGCATGAGGCCATCCGTGCCCGCCAGGTGCTGCAGCAAATGCAAATTGCCGGAAATGATTTGCAGCACGTTATTAAAATCGTGCGCGATGCCGCCCGTCAGCTGGCCCACGGCTTCCATCTTTTGCGCCTGGCGCAAGGCGTCTTCGGCCTTGGTGCGCTCGCTCACTTCCTGTTCGACCCGGTGCTCGAGCGTTTCGTTCAATTCATGCAGCGCCTTTTCCACGCGGCGCCGCTCCGTGATGTCCGTCTTGACGGCGATCAGGGAACGCGTATGACCCTGCTCATCGACGAGGCGACTGACATTGCTCGACACCCACACTTGCGAGCCGTCGGGCTTCAGGTAGCGCTTTTCCAGCGAGAACGACTCGCCCGTTTCCACCAGGCGCCGGAACAGCACGCCGTTGCCGGGCACATCCGCCGGATGCATGATGTCGTTCATGTTCAGGCTCAGCAACTCTTCGGCGGAGCGGCCCAGCATGCAGCACAGGGCCCCGTTGACCCGCTGGAAACGGCCGTCGAGGCCCAGCTCCGACAAGCCCACGGAAGCCTGTCCGAAAATGGCCGCCATGCGCTCCTGGCTGGCGTTGAGTTCATCCTCGATCTGGCGCCGTTCCGTCACGTCGAACGACACGCCCACATAGCGGCGCTGTCCCGGCACGCGTCCGGCGAACACCTCGCCCTGGCGCGCGATCCAGCGCAGCGCGCCATCGGCGGACGGGACGGCGGATGCGGTACTCCACGTATTCCAGCGGATTGGGCGCCAGATCAAGCTTGCTGGGGCCAACCTTCGTCAAGTCCCGTTCGTCAACCAGGCTCACCAGCAGGCGTTCCGTGACTTCCACCTCGTCGGCAATGCCCCACAGGCGGCGGAAGGTGGGCGACACCACCATCGCGCCCGTCTCGGGGAACCATTCGAAGGTGCCGATGCCGCCCGCCTGCTGGGCCAGGCGCAAGCGCTCCTCGCTTTCCATGCGTTCGGTAACGTCGATGCCTTCGACGAGGATGCCCGTCACCGTGCCCTCGTCATCCTTGATGGGCTGGTACACGAAGTCGATCTGGCGTTGTCCCGTTTGCCCATCCGCCGTCTGCAAATCCACTTTGACCTGGCGCCCTTCGAAGGGCACGCCCGTGCGGTAGACCTGGTCGAGCAGTTCGATGAATCCCTGTGCCTTGACTTCGGGCAAGGCCTCTTCGACGGACCTGCCCAGCAGATCGCGGTGGCCCACCAGGCGCAGATAATGTTCATTCGCCAATTCAAACACGTGACGCGGCCCGCGCAGCAGGGCCATGAAGCTCGGTGCCTGCTGGAACAGGGCGCGCAGCAGCGCCCGCTCCTCGCCCAGGCGGCGGTTGGCCGCGCGCACGGCCTCGCTCTCCATCTGCAAGTTGGCGTTGAGTTTGCCCAACTCGGCCGTGGCCAGTTTCAGCTGGCGCCCCTCCTCCATGCGCGCCGTCAACTCCAGCGCCGTGCACAGCACGCCATCGACCTGGCCATCGGCGCCATGCACGGGCGCGTAAAACAGGTCGAAACAGACGTCCGTGCGCTGTCCGTCGCGCAACAGCGGCAAACAGCATTCGCGGTGCACCTGCGTCTCGCCGCGCAATCCCGCCGCGAGGATGCGCGCGTTCCAGTCCCAGATTTCCGGCCAGACGGCCGGCACCGTGCCGCCCAGCGCCGCCGGATGGCGCGCCCCGGCGATCTGGATGTAGTCGTCGTTGTAGATCATCACGTGCTGCGGGCCCCACATCAGCACCATCGCCATGGGCGAATTGAGCACGATGTCGACGCTGGCGCGCAAATGGGCGGGCCAGCCATCGACGGCGCCCAGGCTGGTGGCGGACCAGTCGCGCTGGCGCACCAGTTCGCCCATGCTGCCGCCGCCGCGCGGCCAGGTTGGCGCGCTCATGTGGGCAGTTCCGCTTGCACGCGCACCTGGCACTGGCGCGGGATGCGCACCGTCGCCAGCGTGCCCTGCGCGGCCGTCGAACTGAGCTCAACCGTGCCGCCGTGGGCCTGGACGAACATGTTCACCGTGTACAGGCCCAGTCCCAGGCCCTGCCCCGTCCGGCGCTTTTCACCCGCCTGCTGGAACGGCTCGAACAGGGTCGGCAGCAAGGCGGCGGGAATCACGCCACGATTGGCGATGCGCAATTCAATGCTGTCGGCGGCGCGCCCGTCGAGGGCCAGCTGCACGGGCGCACCCGCCTCGCCATGCGTGAGGGCATTGCTGAGGAGGTTAGAGATGACTTGCGACAGCAAGCCCGCATCGCATTGCCCGTGCAGCTCGCCCACGCTGCTGAGCTCGATAAGCGGGGCTTGGCCGGCCGTCTCGAATTCCTCGACGATGGCGCGCGCCAGCGCCAGATAGTCGTGCGTACTGCTGCGCAACTCCATCGTGCCGGAACGGATGCGCGCCAGGTCCAGCAACTGGTCGACCATGCGCGCCATGCGCTTGGCGCTGCTTTCGATACGCTGCGCCGTGACGATCACCTTCGGGTGGTCGCTCATCATCGGCAACAGCATGGCGCCGTTCATGACCACCGACAGGGGCGTGCGCAAGTCGTGGCCCAGCACGGCCGTGAACAGTTCATTCAGGTGCAGCGCATGCTTGAGCTCGTCGAGCTGGGCCGACAATTCACGCTTTTGCTGGTATAGCTGCACCAGCACCGCCACCTTGCTTTGCAAGGCTTTTACGTCGATGGGCTTGTACACAGGAAATCGACGGCGCCCGCCTCGTAGCCACGGAAACTGTAGCTCGGTTCGCGCGAAGCGGCCGTGAGAAAAATCAAGGGAATGCTGCGCGTGCGCTCGCTGCCGCGTATCAGTTCGGCCAATTCAAAACCATCCATCTGCGGCATTTGCACGTCGATCAGGGCCAGTGCCACTTCATGCGTCAACAGCAATTCCAGCGCTTGCGCGCCCGAGCTGGCTTTCAGGATGACAATGCCAGGCCGCGCCAGCACGGCTTCGGCGGCGACCAGGTTTTGCGCGATGTCGTCAACGACGAGGATATGGATAGGTGCGGTCACGGAGTAGTCTTCAGGCATCGTCACGGCAAGATGCCATAATATTTCGATATGGATATAAATATTGCTTCAGTTTTTGCATATATTACACGCACTGCACCACTCCCATTCACTTGTCCCCCGCGTTGTCCAGCAAGGCCAGGCTGGCTGCCATTTGCGGCAAATCGAGCACGCGGTCGGCGCGCCCCGCTTGAGCGCGGCGGCCGGCATGATGCCGCAACTGGCCCGCTGCGGGTCTTGCACCCAGGCACTGCCGCCCAGCTGCCGCACGCGCGCCAGGCCCGCCGCGCCATCGGCCGAGGCGCCCGTCAGGATGATGGCCAGCATGGCGCGCCGGTAGGCGTACGCTGCCGTTTCCAGCAGGACATCGATGGATGGACGCGAAAAATACACGGGCTCTTCCTGCGACAAGGAAAAACAGCCATCGGGCTCGACTTGCAGGTGGTAATCGGGCGGCGCGAAATACACGGTGCCCGCTTGCAGCGGTTCCTTGTCCTGCGCTTCGCGCAAAGGCAGCTGGCAACGTTCCGCATACAGGTGCGGCAACTGGCTCGAGCGGCCCGGCGCCAGGTGCAGCACCACCACCACGGTGGCACGGCAGGTGGCGGGCAAGGCACGCAGCACGATGCCCAGCGCTTCCACGCCGCCGGCCGAAGCGCCGATGGCGATCAGGCGCAGGCCAGGTGGCGGCGGCGCCACGTCGCAGGTCGGCAGCATGTCAGGCACGCTGGAAGATGCGCTCAGCCGGGCTCAGCTCGTTGAAGCTGGCAGCGTGGCGGCTGAAATGCAGGCTTTCCTTCATGCCCAGGCCCAGGAAGCCCCGGTTTACCAGCGCTTCGTGGAACAGGCCCAGGCTGCGGTCCTGCAAGTCTTTATTGAAGTAAATCATCACGTTACGGCAGGAAACCATGTGCACCTCCGAAAACACGCTGTCCGTCGCCAGGCTGTGGTCGGCGAAGACGAACTGGCGCCGCAAGCGCCGGTCAAAGATGGCGCCCTTGTAGGCGGCCGTGTAATAGTCGGACAGCGAGCGCTTGCCGCCCGCCAGCTGGTAATTCTCGCTGAACTGGGCGATGCGCTCGATGGGATAGATGCCCGCTTCGGCGGCGGCCAGCGCTTCCACGTTGATATCGGTCGCATAAATCATGCTGCGTTCGAGCAAGCCTTCCTCGTCCAGCAAGATGGCCAGCGACCAGACCTCTTCGCCGCTGCTGCAGCCGGCCACCCAGATCTTGATCGAGGGATAGGTGTGCAGGATGGGCACGACTTTTTCGCGCAAGGCACGGAAATACGCGGGATCGCGGAACATCTCGCTCACTTGCACCGTGAAGAATTGCAGCATCTGCGCGAACATGGCCGGCTCGTGCAAGATGCGGTCCTGCAATTGCGACAGGCTGGCGCAGCCGAAGCGCTCCATGGCCTGGCGCATGCGCCGGCGCAGGGACGCCACCGAATAATCGCGGAAATCGTGCTGATAGCACAGCAATATTCCTTCAAGCAACAATTTCAGTTCTATATCGAAAATATCATCATCTAACAACATCCACCTCATCGGATACCTGACCGTTGAATACCGTGCAACCTGCCAAATGCTAGCAGATCGCCGGCGATTATCCCGCAGGGAAAACATCAGTTAGGTACGCTGGCGTACACTCGCGCGTCTTTTTTCAGGCATCCACGCCCTTCATGCCTTCGTCCGTGTAGCGCGCGCCCGCCGCCATGCCCAAGGGAAAGGCCGCGTTCATCGCCGCCAGTTCCGCGCCGTCCAGCCGCACGGCCAGCGCGCCCAGGTTGTCATGCAGATAGGCAATGCGCTTGGTGCCGGGAATGGGGATGATGTCGTCGCCTTGCGCCAGCAGCCAGGCCAGCGCCAGTTGGGCCGGCGTGCAGCCTTTCGCGCGCGCCAGGTCACGGACCAGCGCGACGATGGCCTGGTTGCGCGCCAGGTTGCCGGCGGCGAAACGGGGATTGAAGTGGCGGAAATCTCCCGCGTCGAGACTGGCCGCATCGGCGATGGCGCCCGTCAGGAAACCGCGGCCCAGCGGGCTGTAGGCAAAGAAACTGGCACCCACCTCGCGGCAGGCGGCCAGCACGCCCTGCTCCGGCTCGCGCGTCCACAGCGAGTATTCGCTCTGCACGGCCGCCACGGGGCAGATGGCCGCCGCGCGCCGCAAGGTGGCGGCGCTCACTTCGCACAGGCCCACGGCGCGAATTTTTCCTTCTTGCCGCAGCTGCGCCAGCGCCCCCATCGAGTCTTCCAACGGCGTGTCCAGGTTCAGGCGGTGCAGATAAAACAGGTCGATGCTCTCCACGCTCAGGCGCGCCAGCGACGCCTCGCACGCCTGGCGGATGTAGGCGGGGGAATTGTCGACGCGGCGCGCATAACTGCCCGGCTCGCGCGCCAGGCCGCACTTGGTGGCAACCAGCGCCTGGCCTGGGTGGCGCGCCAGGAAACGTCCCAGCAATTGCTCGTTGTGGCCGAAGCCGTAGGCGTCGGCCGTGTCGAACATGGTCACGCCCGCCGCCAGGGCCGCTTCCAGCGTGGCCATCGATTGCGCCTCGTCCGTGGCGCCATAGAATTCCGACATGCCCATGCAGCCCAGGCCCAGTGCCGAGCTGTTCAAGCCGCTATGGCCGATGCGTCGTTGTTGCAGTTGCATGTTGATCTCCCTCAAGTGTCAATGCGGCCAGTCTGCGCCGCGCCGGCTGGCAAGGGAATGCGCAATTTCGTGATACCTTTCTGATATGAGAGCCCTCGACACCCATGCATTGACCCTGTTTTGCGCCGTCGCCCGCTGCCTGAACTTCCGCCAGGCGGCCGAGCAATTGCACATGACCCAGCCGCCCCTGTCGCGCGCCATCCGGCTGCTGGAAGACCGGCTGGGCGCGCGCCTGTTCGAGCGCGACACGCAGGGCGTCGCCCTGACGCAGGCGGGCCGCACCCTGCTGCCGCAGGCGCTGCATATCCTCGATTTGCTGGATGCGGCGCAAGCGTCGCTGCAGAGCGATGCCGCCCCGGCACGCCTGCGCCTGGGCCTGACCAGCTCCGTGGCGGCCGGCCTGTTCCGCCCCCTGCTGGCGGCGCTGGAAGGACAACTGGGCAGTATTCGCCTGGAACTGACGGCGGCGCCCTCGCCGCGCCTGGTGGCTAGCGTGCGCAAGGGCCAGCTGGACGCGGCACTGCTTGCGCTGCCCAGCGCCACGTTCGAGCTGGCCGTGCAACCGCTGGCGCGCCAGCCCATGATGCTGGCCCTGCCCGCCGGGCACCGGCTGGCGAAGAAGCGCAAGCTCAGTCTGACCGACATCGCGGCAGAACCGATTTACTGGTTCGAACGGGCGCGCCAGCCCGCCTTCTTCGACCATTGCCAGCAGGTATTTCGCCGCCATGGCTTCGCGCCCGCCTTCCTGCGCGAAGCCGTGGACCACCACGTGCTGCTCGGCGACGTGGCGGCCGGCAAGGGCATGGCGCTGCTGGCCGATTCGTTCCGCGCGCTGCGCCTGGCTGGCGTGGCTTACCGGCCCTTGCTGGAAGGAGAAGAACTGGCGGCCGGCATCGGCCTGGCCTGGCGGGAAGAACACGGCCATGCGGCCATGCCCCTGCTGCGCCGGCTGGCGCAGGAACACCTGCAAAAGCGAGGGCCGCACGCGGATGCGCCAGACGCGCTACCATAAGGCCTTCCCCATTTTGCGCGCCCACCACGACCATGACGTTTACCCTCAGCGACGCCGCCTACGGCACCGACACCCCCGCCGCCAAGCAAGCCATGTATGCGGACCTGCGCTCGCAATTGCAAGGCTTGCTGTCGGGCGAAACCGACTTCATCGCCAATACGGCCAACTTCAGTTCGCTGGTCTTCAATACCATGCCGGGCCTGAACTGGGCTGGTTTCTACTTTCTGAAAGGCGAGGAACTGGTGCTGGGGCCGTTCCAGGGCAAGCCGGCCTGCATCCGCATCAAGAAAGGACGCGGCGTGTGCGGCACCACGGTGGTCGAAGGCAAGTCCATCGTCGTGCAGGACGTGCACGCGTTTCCCGGCCACATCGCCTGCGACGTCAATTCGCGTTCGGAACTGGTGGTGCCCGTTTTTGCGCAAAATCAAATCGTCGGCGTGTTCGACCTCGACAGCCCCTTGATCAGCCGCTTCGACGAGGTCGACGCGCAAGGCGTCGAATCGCTGGTGCGCGTGCTGGAAGCGGCTATCGTCGCCGAGTAATCAGTTGCCGGACTTGACGGCGATGAATTCGCCCTTGCCGACAGTCGCCAGACACGTCGTGTAGCGGCTGTCGGCGCGGATGGCGTCAAGGAACCCCGCCATGTCCGCGTAGTGCGAACTGGCGTTGTCGACCACCAGCACGCCGCCCGCCGCCAGCGCGCGGTCCAGCTGCGGCCACCACTGTTCGTATTGCTGGCGCGCGGAATCGAGGAAGATGAAATCGTAGGCGCCGTCCGCCGCATCGCGCAGCACGTCGCCCGCGTCCGCCAGCAGCTGCCCGATTACGCCTTGCAATTGCGCGCGCGCAAAGTTGGCATGCGCCATATCAAACTTGTCCTGCGCCTTTTCCACCGTCACCACGCTGCCGCCCAGCGCCTGCGCCGCGCGCGCCAGCCACAGGGTCGAGTAACCGTTCGAGGTGCCGATTTCCAGCACCCGGCGCGCGCCGCGCGCGTGCACGAGCACGGCCAGCAGCTCGCCCGTGTCGCGCGTGATGTTGAGCATGCGGCTGGCGCGTTCCGCGTGCGCCGCATCATTGGTGTTGCCGAAGGCTTCGAGTTCGCTCAACAGGGTATCAATGTCCGGCATGATGGCTCCTTGTGAAAAACATCAGCATAGCAAAAAAACTAGGCGCTGGCGCGACGCAGGGGGCGCTTCAGATATTGCACCATCACCACGCCCAGCAGGGTCACGCCGCCGCCGATCACGTCATAGCTGTGCAAGGTTTCACCGAGGAACAGCATGGCGATAATCACCGTGAACACGGGCAGCAGATTCATCAGGGTGGTGGCGCGGCTGGGGCCCAGCTTGGCCAGGCCGTGCATCCACAGGAACGGCGCGATGATGGAGGCGGGGATGCCGGCAAACAGCACCAGCGGCAAGCCGGCGCCGGTGACGGGCGGCGCCGACTGGCTCAGGTAATACACGCACAGCACGGGCACGGCGCACCAGACCTGAATCAGCAAGGAGTGCCAGTTATTCAGGGGAATCTTCCAGCGCTTGAGCAGCACGCCGTAACCCGCATACGACAAACACGCCAGCAGCATCAGCGCGTCACCCACGGCCGCGCCATGGGCGAGCAGCGCGGCCGGGTCGCCATGGCTGAGCAGGTAACCGAGTCCCAGCAAGGACACGAGGCCGCCGAACACGCCGCCCACGGTGGGCGCCTCCTTCAACACCAGCACGGACAGGCCCACGGCCAGCAGCGGCATCATCGATGCCAGAATGCCCATGTTGGTGGCCGTCGTCGTTTGCGCGGCGATGTAGGCGAGGCATTGGTACATGACCATGCCCAACATGCCCAGCACAAACAGTTTCCCCAGATACGGTTTCACCACGGCCCGCTGCTTCCACACGGGGCGGGCAAACACGAGCGCCAGCAGCACGCCGGCCAGCAGCCAGCGGTAAAACGAGATGGCGGCCGGGTCGATCACGCCGACGGCCAGCTTGCTGACGATGGTATTGATGGCCCAGATCAGCACGGCGATCACGGGAAACAGATAATGCTTGGCTTTCATGCAAGTACTCCACGATTCAATGACCGCCATTTTCGCATGGTCTGATTCCATGGATATAATGAAAACCGGACAATCGATGCGAAGAACAGGACAAAGACACCATGGCCAGCAACCAGCATTTCCCCGCCGTTTCCGACACCCTGCCCTATCCCGTGTACTTTCGCCTCGACGATTATCACGCGCATCAGCAGTTCGATTACCAGAGCCATCCGTGGGGCCAGCTCACGTATTGCTCCACGGGCGTGATGGAAATCATGGTGGCGGGTCAGCGCTATCTGTCGCCGCCCCAGTACGCCGTGTGGATACCGCCGGAAACTTTGCATGACGGCTATATCCGCCAGGATGTCGTGTTTCACTCTGCCTACATCGATGCCAGCCTGTGCGCGCAGCTGCCGGCGCAGCCGTGCGCGCTGGTGCTGAGCCCCCTGCTGAAAGCCATCCTGGCCGACTTCGCCGAAAGAAACGTCACCACGCCCGCCAGCGCAGCCGACCGGCGCCTGGCGCAGGTGCTGGTCGACCAGTTACAGCTGGCGCCGTGCAGCCGCAACTACCTGCCCGGCAGCGACGAACCCGTCATCGCGACCTTGCTGGCGGCCCTGCAGGCGGAGCCGGGAAGTAACCGCTCACTGTCCGAATGGGCCACGCAATTGCACGTTACCGAACGCACCCTGGCGCGCCGCTGCCAGCGCGAACTGGGCATGCCGTTCGGCGAATGGCGCCAGCGCCAGCGCTTCCTGGCCGCCCTGCCGATGCTGGAACGGGGAGAAACCGTGCAGGCGATCGCGCTGGAACTGGGCTACAGCACGGCCTCCGCCTTCATCGCCATGTTCCGCCGCCAGAGCGGCGGCACGCCGGACCAGTTCCGCCGCGGCCTGCGCTGAAAAAGCGGGTCCGCTTTGTCATGCTTTGTCATATTGGGATGCTAAAATTCAAACATCTTTCCAGAGAGCAAAAGGATGCGCATGAACCCCAGCACCGAGACGGCCCATGAAACCCCAGGCAGCGAGGATGCGCCGCAGGTGACAGAGACGGCCGTGACGGCGCCAGCGCCCCTCACGCTCGGCAAGGAGGAAGTCCCCACCGTGTTGGGCAAGCTGCGCACGCTGGTGCAGGACAAGACGCGTTTCGAGCCGCATGACATCACGCCGCTGGGCGAGGAAGACGTGCTGCAGGATTTTTCCCTGCAAGCCAATTACGCGCTCGAGGCGCGCTTCGAGCAGCGCGTCATCAATGGCTATTTTGCGCCGACGGGAAATGACTGCCGCTGTGGCTCCCACGAGGTGGGAGCACTCGCTCACGCGCAGGAAAAGGAGCGGCTGCGCCGCGCGGCAAGCAAGCTCGACGCGGCCCTGCGCCAGCCGGGCCAGGCCTACAACGGCGTCGAAGCGGGCGTCTACCTGCCGCACGCCGTCAAGTACTGGCACCTCGATACCTGCAGCCCCTGTTCCGGAAAAGGCCGCATCGGCTGCCACACCTGCCACGGCGCGACGACGGAAACGTGCTGGAACTGCCACGGCGGGCGCACCGTCAGCTGCGACGCCTATGGCTGCTACGGCAGCGGCAAGGTGTCGTGCTCGTATTGCAGCGGCAGCGGCACGGTGTCCGAGCAAGTCATCGACTACATCACGGTGCAAGTGCCCACTACCACCTACAGCAACGGCAGCTCGCACACCAGCTACCACAGCGAAACGCGGCCCCAGTACCGCACCGAATACCGCTCTTGCTACCATTGCAGCTACGGCAAGGTCAGCTGCAACACTTGCCACGGTTCCGGCAACATCAATTGCGGCACCTGCCGCGCCAGCGGCAAGATCACGTGCCGCACCTGCAGCGGCGTGGGCGACTTGCGCTGCAACCCGTGCGACGGTTCCGGCAAGGTGGGCAAGGCGGCCTGGGTCGACGTGCACGTGGCGCCCGGCTACAGCGTCAGCCTGCCCAAGCAGGCGCCCGACGACGCGCGCCGCATCCGCGACAAGGAGAGCGTGCACTCACTGGCGGCCATTGCCAGCAGTCTGGCCCTGGCGAAAGTGAGCATTTACAATGAAGACCAGCCGCAGGAAGTCGACGCCCTGTATGCGGCCAAGCTGCGCATCGTGCGCCTGGATGCCGCCTGCAACGGGGAAAAGCACCACCTGGTGGCGTACGGCACGGACTTGCGCTGGCTGACCCTGGACGACATCGTGGAAAAGCTGCTGCGCGGCGACCTCAAGGCGCTCAGCGACGCGCTGGCCGGCAGCTTGGATGACGGCCTGTTCTCGGCCCACGTCCAGGGTTTATTGACGCCGCTGCGCGACGTGGCCGCGTCGGAATTGAATGCGGACGTGATCGAATCGGTCCTCAGCGGCGACGCGGACCATGCGCACGTCGATGTCGTCTCGGCCGAGTATGCGCAGAACGTGCGCACCTGCGTGCTCGGTGCCCTGCGCCAGGTCTACACGCGGCTGGCCAAGCAATTCTGGTGGGAAAAGCGCGCTGGCCGCGCTGGCCGCCGCCATCGCCACCTGGTTCTTCGCCGGGCGCGGGGCCGCCGCCGTCGCCGGCTTGCTCGTCACGGGCGCCGGCTACTGGCTGTTCAACCGCAAGGTAAAAAACGTGCTCAGTGAAGCGCTGGGCGGCGAGCAGCAGGCCGAGCGCGCCATGGGCATCGCCGGCAAGGGCCGCCGCAACCAGCTGGCGCAAGTGCTGATCCTCGCACCCGCCAGCCTGGCCGTGCTGGCCGCCAGCTATGGCTTGCCCGTGCGCGTGCGTCCCGCTGCGCCGCCGCAGCAGGCGGCCATGGCGTCGGCACCCGTCGCGCCCCATGCGCCGGCCGCCGTGCCGCAGGACGCAAGTGCCGCCAAGGCCGTCAAGCTGTACGAAAATGGCGACAAGGCGCAGGCGCTGGCCATGCTGGAAAACCTGGTCGGCAAGGGCGACGCGGGCGCGTATGGACTATATGGCTGGATGCTGCTGATGGGCGAAGGCCAGAGCGGCCCCGCCACGGCGCCGACGGCGCGGCAGCGCGAAGCGCGCCAGGTAGCCGCCAAGCCCCTGGTCGGCAAGGGCCTGGTGAAGAACGACAGCTACGCCTTGACGGCGAAGGGCGTGATGCTGGCCGAAGGCTGGCAGGAGCCGCGCAACATGGCGCGCGGCCTGGATCTGCTGAAACAGGCAGCGAACAAGGGCAATGCGCAAGCCATGCATCTACTGGGCCTGTACCACGTGCGCGGCTACCAGATTCCCGTCAACCACAAGGAAGCGCGCAAATGGTTCACCCTGGCCGCCGACAAGGGCAGCGCGGGCGACATCTATAACCTGGGCCTGATGGACTGGGAAGGCGCGGGGCTGAAACGCCCCGACCGCGCCAGCGCCATGCAGCGCTGGAAGATCGCCGCCGCCATGGGAGAAGAGCGCGCGATCAAGGCCGTGGCCCAGGGACAGCCTTAAGCGGCGGCTGCCGCCAGCGCCTGCAGGGCCATCGGGTTCGGCGTCGGTTCGCCGATTTTCGTCAGCAGGTTGCGGTCCGTGTGGTGGAACGGTTCGTCCTTGCCGCGGATCAGCATGACCGTGTCTTCGTCGTAGCCCCAGGTGCCGTCCGCGTGGATGTCGACCTTGATGCGGTATTCGACGGTGGTGAACGCGTGTTCGAGGAAGGGGTTCGAGCAGATGCCGTAGGCCGTCGAATCGCGCTTGGCCACCAGTTCGAAACTGGTGGCGTCCGCCGTCGTCGTGCCCGAGGCCATGGCAATCTGGCCGCGCGGGATGGCCAGGGTCTGGATCACGGCGCCAGTGGCCGGCTCCCACAGCCAGTAGCCCACCTGTTCATGATACGTTTTGACCTGGTCCGGCTTGGTGATGTGGATGTAGTAGCGCAAGCCGTAGAACAGTTGCGGGCCGTTGGTGACGGGGTCGATCGGCTGCAGTTCGATGCGCTCGACGAAGGCCTGCTTGCGCGGGCCGTCGGCTTTCGGCTTGACGTCCAGGCCACGCGTGCCCGTCCAGATGCCGGCCATGCCCGTCAGGGGGCCCAGGTTGTTCAGGGTGTGCACGTCGGCGGACGGCTCGGTGTAGATATCTTCGGGAAAATCGCTCATGCGGAAGTCTTCAAAATGGGGCAACAGTGCTTGCCGCCATTGTAAGACGCAGGCCGCTATCTGGGAAAGAGCGCGATGTGGCGTTCGATGAACAGCAAGGCCGCTGTCGCCAGCAAAGGGCGCTGCGATTCAAACATGGCTGCAGCGCGCGTTTGCAGCAGATTGGCGGCCGCCTCGGGCAAGTTCAATTCGCCTGCGATGAACGCCGCCACCGCGTCGATATTCGCGTACAGGGCGCTGTCGAAGCCTTCCCAGTCCACATAGGCCAGCCACTCGGCCAGCATCACCACGCCGGCGACGGGCGGCGCCAGGGCCGCGATGCGATCAAGGCGCAGCACGCTGTCGTCGCGGATGCCTTCCTGCTGCAGCACTGCCAGCGCCACGTGCTGCAGCGCGTCTTCCGGGTCGTGCCGGTATTTGTTCAGCAGGCGCTGCGTCAAGCTGGCACTGGCCGCATCCATGCTCAGACCAGCGGCTCGGTCGAACCGGTCAGGGTGAAAATCTCGAAACCCGTTTCCGTCACGGCCAGCGAGTGCTCGAACTGCGCCGACAGCGAACGGTCTTTCGTCACCGTCGTCCATTTGTCGGGCAAGACCTTGACCTGGTAGCTGCCCACGTTGAGCATCGGTTCAATCGTGAAAATCATGCCCGGTTCGAGCACGATGCCCGTGCCGGCGCGGCCATAGTGCAGCACTTGCGGCGTGTCGTGGAAGACCTGGCCCACGCCATGGCCGCAGAAGTCGCGCACGGAGGAAAAACCCTGCGCCTTGGCCACCGCCTCGATGGCGGCGCCCACGTCGCCCAGGGTGGCGCCCGGACGCACGGTGTGGATGCCGGCCATCATGGCGTCGTACGCCGTGTTGACGAGGCGGTTGGCCAGGATGGAGAGACGGCGCCCACCTTGAAGGTGCGGCTGGTGTCGCCGAACCAGCCCTGGAACTTCGGCGTCACGTCGATGTTGAGGATGTCGCCCACTTTCAGGATCTTGGTCTCGGACGGGATGCCGTGCGTGACCACGTGATTGACGGAGATGCAGCTGGCGTGCTTGTAGCCGTGGTAGTCGATGGTGCCGGGGATGGCGCCGGCGGCGCGCATGAATTCCTCGCACAGGGCGTCGAGTTTGGCCGTCGAGACGCCCGGTTTCACGAAAGGCGCGATGTAGTCGAGCGTGTCGGCGGCGATGCGGCCGGCCGCGCGCATGCCGATGAAACCTTCTTCGTCGTGCAGGGGGATTTTCTTGCCGTGTTCAAGCTGGGTGGAATAGCGCATGGGGATTCTTTTCTTTGTCAGTGTGTGATGGTTTGGGTCGCCCAGCCGCGCACGGCGTCGTGCGAGGCGCGCAGCATGGCGTCGACGCTGGCAGGTATCGGCCGCTCCTGGGTCAGGTAAGGCTTGACGACGGCCACGGGGGCGTCGATCAGGACGAATTTGAGCAGCATGTGATCGAGATCAAGCTCCTTGGTGGCGGGCATGGCTTCGGCGCAGCGGGCAAAGCAGGCGTCGAGCGCCGCCTGTTCCTCTTCCACGGCGGCCAGCAATTCCTCGCCAAGTCCACTGCAGAAATCGGGGCTGTCCTCGCATTGCAGCAGGAAGCGCGCATACACGGGCTTGCGCCGGCACCAGTCCAGCAAGCCGTGCACGCCAGCCCAGGTGTCGCCGCCGAGCCAGCGGCTGGCCACCTCCTCGCGGAAGTCGCTCTTCACGCGCAGCCAGGCGCGCGCCAAAATCGCATTGCGCGAATCGAAGCGGTGATATACGGAACCGATGGGCGCGCCGGCCTTGACGGCGATGGCGGCCATCGACACGGCGCCCACGCCACACTGGGCGGCGACGGCGATCGCGCTGTCGATAAAGTTGTTTTCGTTGAATTTGGCGAGTCTGACCATTTCAAATAGAATACAGATTCTATTTGAATCCGTCAAGCGCCCCCGACATGCGCCAACATGAGTTGCCTTGCTGCCTTACAATGGTATGCACGAACCGCCACAAGGAGAATCCGCTTGCTTACGCCCCCCTTCATCGCCTCCTCCCGCTTCGACGATCCACGCCTGGCGTTGGAACAGGTGCAAGCCATTTACCGCAGCAGCATCGAACACTTGCGCGACGCGCTGCAGCGCTTTGTCGCCGGCGAAGACATGCACGAGCGCGTGCGCGCCTGCTACCCCTTCGTGCGCATCCAGACGGACACCGTGGCGCGCGCCGACTCGCCGCTGGCCTACGGTTTTGTCGCCGGCCCCGGCGTGTTTGAAACCACCCTGACGCGCCCCGACCTGTTCGGCGATTACTACCTGGACCAGTTCACCCTGCTGCTGAAAAACCATAACAGCGGCCAGAAAGTGCACCTGGAAGTGGGCGTCAGCGCCCAGCCCATCCCCGTGCATTTCTCGTTCGCCGAGCATGACCATATCGAAGGCAATATGGATGCGGGGCGCCGTCTGGCCATGCGCGACCTGTTCGACCTGCCCGACCTGTCGGCCATGGACGACGGCATCGCCAACGGCACGCACGAACCGGCGCACGGCGAAGCGCAGCCGCTGTCGCTGTTCACGGGGCCGCGCGTCGATTACTCGCTGCAGCGCCTGCGCCACTACAGCGGCACCTCGCCGCAGCATTTCCAGAACTTCGTCCTGTTTACCAATTACCAGTTCTACATCGACGAATTCATCCGCCTGGGGCACGCCCTGATGGACCGCGCGCCCGATGCGGCCGCACCCTCGGACGACGACGGCTACGTCGCCTTCGTCGAACCGGGCAACGTGGTCACGCGCCGGGTCGGACAGACGGTCGAAAGCGAGGATGCGCTGGGCGCCGCCCCGCCGCGCCTGCCGCAGATGCCCGCCTACCACCTGCTGCGCGCGGACGGCAGCGGCATCACCATGGTCAATATCGGCGTCGGTCCCGCCAACGCGAAGACCATCACCGACCATATCGCCGTGCTGCGCCCGCACGCCTGGCTGATGCTCGGTCATTGCGCCGGCTTGCGCACCACGCAAAGCCTGGGCGACTACGTGCTGGCGCATGCGTATGTGCGCGAAGACCACGTGCTCGACGAAGACTTGCCGCTGTGGGTGCCGATCCCGCCGCTGGCGGAAATCCAGCAGGCGCTGCAAACGGCGGTGGCGGAAATCACCCAGCTGACGGGGCATGATCTGAAACACATCATGCGCACGGGCACAGTCGCCAGCACCGACAACCGCAACTGGGAACTGCTGCCGCAGCGCACGCCGGAGCGCCGTTTCAGCCAGAGCCGCGCCATCGCGCTGGACATGGAAAGCGCGACGATCGCCGCCAACGGCTTCCGTTTCCGCGTCCCGTACGGCACCCTGCTGTGCGTGAGCGACAAGCCGCTGCACGGCGAAATCAAGCTGCCCGGCATGGCCAACCACTTCTACCGCGAACGGGTCGACCAGCACCTGCGCATCGGCATCCGCGCCGTGGAACTGCTGCGCCGCCAGGGCGTGGACCGGCTGCATAGCCGCAAATTGCGCAGCTTTGCGGAAGTGGCGTTTCAGTAAGCCATCGACTCCACCGGGTGGATCAACGGATCCACCCGGGCACTCAAAAAAAAAGGACATCCATGCATTTTGTTCGATGGTGCGCGCTTGCCGTGCCACTTTGCCTGTCAGCGCCCGCGCTGTCGGCAATGCTCGTCACACCCAGGCAGGTCAGCATGCACCCGATCATCGAGCGCGCCGAAGCGGGCTTTGACGTATGCGGCATCAAGCTGACCGCGACGGTGATGGTCGGGGAAAATCTGGAAAGACACGAGTTCCTGCTGCTCACTTCAGCGTCGACATTGCGGGGCACTGTCAAGGCGGGAAGGAACAGCCTGCCAGTCAGCCAGCTCAATGTGCGGCCGATACAACTCCAGCCGAAACTGCCGGGCCCCACGGGATTCTGGCTGGCTGCCGCAGGCCAGGGCAAGGCCATGCGCACGCAGACAACGCAGAGCGATGAACCTGGCTATCTGACCGGCGCCGTACCCCTGCCTGCCGCCATCGAGCAACTGGAGCACTTTGTCGCCGGTAAAAAAATGCAGTTCGGCATCGAGTATGCGGCCGACCAGCCCCAGTACGCCATCAGTTTTTCGGACAAACTGCCGCTGCCTGCACGCACCGATTTATTAGCATGCTTGCAAGGGCAACTTGAGACGATGCGCGAAAAACACACAGATATGCTGCAACAATGAAAAACGGCGCCGTGAAGGCGCCGTTTTTCATTGTTGCATCGCTTACAGGAAGCGATCCAGAATCTTGCGCGTCGTCTTGTCGATATTGAACATGTCGCGTATCAAAAAGTGGATGCCGTGGTTGTCGGCGATCAAGAGCGACGTGGCGCCGATGCGGCGGATGTCTTCCTCGCCTTTCAGCACGAACTGCGTCTCGCCCCGGTCCGTATCGACGTACCAGGTGCACGGCGTGGCGAAACTGCTCACGCTTTTCACGCGCGCGATTTCCGGCATGAATTCGCGCCCTTCCAGTTCTTCCTGCAGCAGGCTGCGCGCCGGCTCCGGCATGGCGTCGATGTGATCGATCCACGCCACTTCCTTGCCATTGCCCAGCACCAGCGAAATGCCTTCGTCGGGCGACTGGATGGGAAAGGCGCGCACGGGCGCCACGCCTTCAAAGACCTGGCCGTCCGCGTCCGTCATCACCAGCTTGCCGAAAGGGTCGCGGTGTAATGTAAAAGTTGTGCTGGCCATGCTTATTCCTTGTCATCCAGGGCGAGTTCGTTATTGCGCGCCTGTGCTTCGTAGAGGCGGAAATAGGCGCCCTCTTTCGCCATCAGTTCATCGTGGCTGCCCACTTCGACGACCTGGCCGCGGTCCAGCACCACCAGGCGGTCGGCCCGGTGCAGGGTCGACAGCCTGTGCGCGATGGCGATCGTCGTGCGGCCCTGCACCAGGTTATCGAGCGCCTTCTGGATTTCTTTTTCCGTTTCCGAGTCCACCGACGACGTGGCTTCATCCATGATCAGGATGCGCGGGTCGATCAAGAGCGCGCGGGCGATCGAGATGCGCTGGCGTTCGCCGCCGGACAAGCCCTGGCCACGCTCGCCCACCATCGAATCGTAGCCCTGCGGCAGGCGCAGGATGAATTCGTGGGCATGCGCGGCGCGCGCGGCGGCGATGATGTCCTGGCGCGTCGCGTGCGGCTTGCCGTAGGCGATATTTTCCGCGATGGTGCCGAAGAACAGGAACGGCTCCTGCAGCACCAGGCCGATGTTGCGGCGGTAGTCGGACACAGCGAACGAGCGGATGTCGACGCCATCGAGCAAAATCGCCCCTTCCGACACGTCGTAGAAGCGGCAGATCAGGTTGACCAGCGTGCTCTTGCCCGAACCGCTGTGGCCCACCAGGCCGATCATCTCGCCCGCCTTGATGTTCAGGGTGATGCCGCGGTTGACGGCGCGGTTGCCGTAACGGAAACCGACTTCGCGCAAGTCGATCCGGCCTTCGATCTTGTCCAGTTTGACCGGTTGCGCCGGTTCCGGCACGCTCGACACGTGGTCGAGGATGTCGAAGATGCGCTTGGCGGCGGACGCCGATTTCTGCGTCACGGAGACGATGCGGCTCATGGAATCGAGGCGGCCATAGAAACGCGTGCTGTAGGCGATGAAGGCGGTCAGCACGCCGACGGTGATTTCGCCGCGTGACAATTGCCAGATGCCGAAGCACCAGATGACCAATAAACCCATCTCCGTCAGGAAGGAAACGGTGGGCGAGAACAGCGACCAGACCTTGTTCAACTTGTCGTTGACTGCCAGGTTGTGCGCGTTAGCGTCGCGGAAGCGGGCCGCTTCGCGCTTTTCCTGCGCAAACGCCTTGACAACGCGAATGCCGGGGATGGTATCGGCCAGCACGTTGGTCACTTCGCTCCACACGCGGTCGATCTTTTCAAAGCCCGTGCGCAGACGGTCGCGCACCAGGTGGATCATCCAGGCGATGAAGGGCAATGGCGCCAGGGTCATGATGGCCAGCCACGGGTTCATCGACCACAAAATGACGCCCGTCATGATAATCATCAACACGTCGGAGGCGAAATCGAGCAAATGCAGCGACAGGAAGACGCAGATGCGGTCGCTGCCGCTGCCGATGCGTGCCATCAGGTCGCCCGTGCGCTTGCCGCCGAAAAATTCCAGCGACAGTTTCATCAGGTGTTCATACGTGGCCGAGCGCAAATCGGCACCCATGCGTTCGGACACCAGGGCCAGCACATAGGTCTTGCCCCAGCCCAACAGCCAGGCCAGCAGGGCCGAGCCGAGCAAGCCGCTCATGTAGTACACCACCAGCCACGGGTCGATATGCTTGCCGTTTTGATACGGGATCAGCACATTGTCCATCAGCGGCGCCGTCAGGTAGGGCGGAATCATGTGCGCGGCGGTGCTCAGCAGCATCAGCATGAAGCCCAGCGCCAGCTGGCCGCGGTAGGGGTGGGCGAAGCGCCACAGGCGGAACAGGGTCCAGGTCGATGGCGGCGTGTGCAGCACCTTGGCGCAGATCGGGCATTCTTCCTGCTCCGGCTCCAGAGGCGCCTTGCAGCTTGGACACACTTCCTGCTCCGCTTCCAGCACGGGCTGGCCCGTCAGGTGGCTGTCGAGGCGCTCGACGAACTGTTCCAGCACGCGGATCGCATGCAAATTCTGGCCCAAAGTAAAACGCCACGAAGCCAGGCGGCCGTGGTCGTCGAACAGTTCCAGGTGGCCGACACCGGCGTGGTCATGGTGCGTCAGGCGCAGTCCGTGGCGGAAAGACCAACTTTTCCAGGCGGTATCGCCCGGGGAACGGGCCAGTAAACGCTTCTCGGTGACAACAATTATGCCTTTTGTGAAACGTAATCGCGCATCGAGGTCAACCTCAACGCTACTTAAAACGTTCTCCCCTGGAGAAAGGTTGCTCTCCACTTCCGCCAGCCAGTGTTCCGGCAGCGAAGTGAGGGGAATAGTTGTTGCAGGAACACTCAGTTCAGTTGTCATCGTAAAGCATACTCCGGCTCGAGGCCAAGCCCTTCAGGGCGGGATTTGGGGGATGGGGCAGACGCCCGATCAATGTTTGTGTATTGCGCGGTGGCGAGGTGGATGCACCAGTGGCAATTTCCTGTATTGTATCGAATGGATGCCTGCCGGTAATGAATGATGGCAAAACGGCGCAAAAAAATGCGCGCTCATCGTACGCAGGCAAGTATACAACAGCCCGCTGTTGCGCAAATGCTCCAGCTTAGCCCGGAGTCGGTATCTTTATAACAAGTATGGCAACAATTAGTAACAATTAGAATGACAACACCAGCAGAATACGAGAAGCAAACGCGACAAGAGGCCGCTAAAAGTGGCACACTGCGCATACCCGGGATAAAGAACCAAGCACGAGCCTGAAAAGACTCTGTAGAGCCAACATAAAGTATCTGGCGCCCAGACGCCTGGCTTGTTATCAAGAAACCACTTACATGATCAAGAAGAAGAACATCGAATTTGCCCGCGTCACCCACTTGCGCGGCCCCAACATCTGGACTTACCGCCCGGTGATTGAAGCCTGGGTCGACATCGGCGAACTGGAAGACTATCCATCCAATACCCTGCCCGGCCTGTACGAGCGCCTGGTGGCGTGGCTGCCCGGCATGATCGAGCACCGCTGCGGCGTGGGCGAACGGGGCGGCTTTTTCGAGCGCCTGCGCGAAGGCACGTGGTCGGCCCACATCCTCGAACACGTGGTGCTGGAGCTGCAAAACCTGGCAGGCATGCGCACGGGCTTCGGCCAGACGCGCTCGACCAGCCAGCGCGGCGTCTACAAGATGGCCTTCCGCACGCGCGAAGAGCACGTGGGCCGCGCGGCCCTGGCCGCCGCGCGCGAATTGCTGATGGCCGCCATCAACGATGAAGCCTATGACCTGGAAGCGGCCCTGGCGCCCCTGCGCGACATGGTCGACTCGCGCTGCCTGGGCCCAAGCACGGCCAGCATCGTCGATGCCGCCACCGAGCGCCGCATCCCTTCCCTGCGCCTGAACGACGGCAACCTGGTGCAGCTGGGCCACGGCGCCGCGCAGCGCCGCATCTGGACGGCCGAAACGGACCGCACCAGCGCGATTGCCGAAGGTATCGCCAGCGACAAGGATCTGACCAAATTCCTGCTCAAGTCGTGCGGCGTGCGCGTGCCCGAGGGCAGCCTGGTGCGCAGCGCCGAGGCGGCCTGGGAAGAAGCGCAGGACATCGGCGTGCCCGTCGTCGTCAAGCCGTATGACGGCAACCATGGCCGCGGCGTGTCGCTGAACCTGATGACGGAAGCCGACGTGAAGGCGGCCTATGAACTGGCCGCGCGCAAGGGCGACAGCTCGGCCGTGCTGGTGGAAAGCTTCATCACGGGCGACGAACACCGCCTGCTCGTGGTCGGCAACAAGCTGATCGCGGCCGCCAAGGGCGAATCCTTGTGGGTCGACGGCGACGGCGTCTCGTCCGTGCTGGAACTGGTGAACACGCAGATCAATACCGACCCGCGCCGCGGCGAAGGCGAAGATTTCCCGCTGGGCACCGTCAAGCCGCATGAATCGGGCGAAATCGTGCTGGAACTGCAGCGCCAGGGCATGACCGCCCTGTCCGTGCCGCAGGCGGGCCAGAAAGTGCTGATCCAGCCGAACGGCAACGTGGCCATCGACGTCACGGACGACGTGCACCCGTCCGTCGTGCATGCGGCCCTGCTGGCCGCGCGCGTGGTGGGCCTGGATATCGCCGGCATCGACCTGGTCACCACCGACATCACGCGTCCGCTGGAAGAGCAGCGCGGCGCCATCATCGAAGTCAATGCCAGCCCCGGCCTGCTGGCGCACATCAAGCCTGGCGTGGGCCAGCCCCGCCCTGTCGGCGCGGCCATCGTCGACCACCTGTTCGCGCCCGAGGAAACGGGCCGCATTCCGCTGATCGGCGTGACGGGCACGCGCGGCGCCAGCCTGATCGTGCGCATGCTGTGCAAGCTGCTCAACCTGTCTGGCCTGCACACGGGCGCCGTCTGCAGCGAAGGCATGTATCTGGACCAGCGCCGCGTCGTCAGCAGCGATTGCGTGAACTGGGACGCGGGCCAGCGCCTGCTGCTCAACCGCACCGTGCAGACGGCCCTGTTCGAGAGCAATCCGCGCATGATCCTGGCCGAAGGCCTGGCCTATGACAAATGCCAGGTCGGCATCGTCACGGACATGGGCAGCCTCGATAGCGTCAAGGATTTCGACGTGCTGGACGAAGCGGGCCTGTACAAGGCCGTGCGCAGCCAGGTCGACGTGGTGGTGCCAACGGGCGTGGCCGTGCTCAACGCCGCCAACGCGCACGTGCTGGAACTGGCCGAACTGTGCGACGGTACGGTGACCTTGTATGCGCAGGATGGCAGCTTGCCCGCCATCGCGGCGCAACTGGCCGCCGGCCAGCGCGCCGTGTTCGTGCGCGGCAACCACATCGTGCTGGCAGAAGGCGGCATCGAAACGGTCTTGCTGTGCCTGGACCTGCTGAAACCGGCCACGGCCGGCAATGTCGACAGCGTGCTGGCCGTGGCGGCCGCCGCCTGGGCCATGAACCTGCCCGTCGACCTGATTTGCGCAGGTTTGCGCACCTTTGACGCGGCCCCTGGCTGCATCGGCAACTAAGGCAGCACTCAAGCCCGGCTACGGCCGGGCCCACAAGAACACAACAGGATTACGGTTTAATTATGGAAGTATCTCGCGTACGGGCCTTGCGGGGCCCTAACCTCTGGAGCCACGACACCGCCGTGGAAGCCATTGTTTCCTGCACCACGCAGGAACTCGACATCGCGCAGCTGCCCGGCTTCGAAGCCCGCCTGCGCGCACTCTTTCCGCAACTGAGCCCGCTGCAACCGCTGGGCAACTACAACGCCGCGCCGATGGCGCAGGTGCTGGAACTGGCGGCGCTGGGCCTGCAGGCGCAAGCCGGCTGCCCCGTCACCTTCAGCCGCACCACGCCGACCCTGGAAACGGGCATCTTCCAGGTCGTCGTCGAATACTCGGAAGAAGCCGTCGGCCGCCTGGCCCTGGAACTGGCGCAGCAGCTGTGCCAGGCCGCGCTGGCCGATGCGCCGTTCGACCTGGCCGGCGCCCTGCACCAGTTGCAGGAACTCGATGAAGACGTGCGCCTGGGCCCTTCGACGGGCGCCATCGTCAACGCCGCCGTGGCGCGCAACATCCCGTTCCGCCGCCTGACCGAAGGCAGCCTCGTGACGTTCGGCTGGGGCAGCAAACAGCGCAAGATCCAGGCCGCCGAAATGGACGGCACCAGCGCCATCGCCGAAGCCATCGCGCAGGACAAGGAACTGACGAAAAAACTGCTGGATTCGGCCGGCGTGCCCGTGCCGCAAGGCCGCGTCGTCGTCGATGCGGACGACGCCTGGGCCGCCGCCTGCGAGATCGGCCTGCCCGTCGTCGTGAAACCAAAGGATGGCAACCAGGGCAAGGGCGTCACCGTCAATGTCACCGCGCGCGAACAGCTGACGGCCGGCTTCCTCGCGGCGCAGGAATTCCGCGACGACATCCTCGTCGAACGCTACCTGCCGGGCCACGATTTCCGCCTGCTCGTCATCGGCAACAAGATGGTGGCAGCCGCCCGCCGCGACCCGCCGCAAGTGGTGGGCGACGGCCAGCACACGGTGCGCGAACTGGTCGACCAGGTCAACCTGGATCCGCGCCGCGGCAGCGGCCACGCCACCTCGCTGACGAAAATCCGCTTCGACGACATCGCCCTGGCCAGCCTGGCCAAGCAGGGCTATGTGGCCGAATCCGTGCCGCCCGTGGGCCAGCGCGTGATCTTGCGCAATAACGCCAACCTGTCGACGGGCGGCTCGGCCACCGACGTCACCGTCGACGTGCACCCGGAAGTGGCGGCGCGCGCCGTCGCCGCCGCGCACATGGTGGGCCTGGACATCTGCGGCGTGGACGTCGTCTCCGAAAGCATTTTGAAACCGCTGGAAGAGCAGAACGCCGGCATCGTCGAAGTGAACGCCGCGCCGGGCCTGCGCATGCACCTGGCGCCGTCGTTCGGCAAGCCGCGCCCCGTGGGCGAAGCCATCATCGCCGCCATGTTCGCCGAGGGCGACGATGGCCGCATCCCCGTTGTCGCCGTCACGGGCACCAACGGCAAGACCACCACCGTGCGCCTGATCGCCCACCTGCTGACGGCTTCCGGCCTGCGCACCGGCATGACGAACACGGATGGCGTGTACATCGAAGGGCGCCAGATCGACAGCGGCGACTGCAGCGGCCCGCGCAGCGCGCGCAACGTGCTGCTGCACCCGGACGTGGACGCGGCCGTGTTCGAAACGGCGCGCGGCGGCATGCTGCGCGAAGGCCTGGCCTTCGACCGCTGCCAGGTCGCCGTGGTGACGAATATCGGCGCTGGCGACCACCTGGGCCTGAACTACATCACCACCGTGGAAGACCTGGCGGTGCTCAAACGCGTAATCGTGCAGAACGTGGCCGACAGCGGCGTGGCCGTGCTGAACGCCACCGACCCGGCCGTGGCCCGCATGGCCAAGAATTGCAGCGGCACGGTAACCTTCTTCGCCGCCGACAAGACGCATCCCGTGATGGCCACGCACCGTGCGCAAGGCAACCGCGTGGTGTACGTGGAAGACGGCAAGCTGGTCGCGGCGCAAGGCAAGGAACGCCACGAAATCGCCCTGTCGCAGGTGCCGATCACGCGCAACGGCGCCATCGGCTTCCAGGTCGACAACGTCATGGCGTCGCTGGCCGCCGCCTGGGCCGTGGGCCTGGACTGGAAAACCATCGCGCTGGGCCTGAAAACCTTTGCCAATGAAGCCGACAATGCGCCGGGCCGCTTCAACGTCTTCGATTACAAGGGCGCCACGCTGATCGCCGACTACGGCCACAATCCGGACGCCATCCTGGCGCTGGTGCAGGCAGTGGAAAGCATGCCGGCCAAGCGCCGTTCGGTGGTTATCAGCGGCGCCGGCGACCGCCGCGACGAAGACATCCGCCAGCAGACGGAAATCCTCGGCGCCGCCTTCGACGACGTGCTGCTGTACCAGGATCAATGCCAGCGCGGCCGCGCCGACGGCGAAGTGGTGGCCTTGCTGCGCCAGGGCCTGGACGGCGCCAAGCGCACCAGCCATATCGATGAAATCAACGGCGAATTCGTCGCCATCGACAAGGCCCTGGCGCGCCTCGGTGAAGGCGACCTGTGCCTGATCCTGATCGACCAGGTCGAAGAAGCGCTGGCGCACATCGCCAAGCGCGTCGCCGAAGCGTAAGCGCAGCCTGACGGCACACGAGGGCGGCCTGCGGGCCGCCCTTTTTATTGGCCCCGTCGCCTTCCTGCGCGCACCCGCATGGTGCAAAAGCCCCCTTGCAAGCTTGTAAATTCAGGCATGAAAATTGCTCATAAGAAAACATAAATGGGCTGACGAGAAGGTGGGGCACGCATGCTGGGCAGAATCTCGCGCATGATCGGAAAATTGACGGTGGGGCGCAAACTGGCGCTGATCTACTTGCTCGACCTGTCCGCCGTGATCTTCATTTCCGGCATCCTCATCAACGAAAAATACATCGCCATCGATTTCTCGCGCAAGGAGATGGCGGGCAATGACTACATCGCCGCCATCCGCGATGCCCTGCTGCCGCCGGGCGCGCAAGCGGCGGCCGTGGAACAGGCCGAACGGCGCTTCGGCGCAGGCATGCACAGCACCGAACTGAATGCGCAATTTGCCGCCCTGCTGCGCCAGGCCGGCCGCCCGTCCGCTACGCCGGACGACGGCATCGCGCCCTCGCCCGCCTTTGTGGCCGGACGCGCACTGCTCACGCGGGTGGGCAACCAGTCGAACCTGATCCTCGACCCGGACCTGGACAGCTATTACACGATGTCGCTGGTGATCCTGCGCTTTCCCGAGCTGCTGGAAGTGATCAACAGCTCGCGCGCCCTGGCCCTGCAGCTGGCGACAGCCGAAGGCGCGCAGCGCCAGCGCCTGCAAACCCAGTTCCTGATCCTCGAAGGACGCATGGATGCCACCATGGGCGGCATCGGCAGCGACTACACGGAGGCATTCGCGGCCAGCACGCCGCTGCTGCGCCAGCACCTGGATGGCTCGCGCGCGGCCCTGCGGCACGCCGTGGCGCAGTTACGCGCCAGTACCCAGGCGCTGGCCGGCGCGCAAGCCAACCCCGCCGGCGCGCGGGAACTGCTGCACCGCGACGCGGTGGCCCTCGCCACACTGCGCCTGGCATGGCGCGATACGGGCAACGAATTGCAGCGCCTGATCCAGCTGCGCGTGGACGGCTTTTTCACGCGCATGTGGCTGCACCTGGGCACGGCCGTGCTGCTGCTGGCGATGATACTGGGCCTGGTGTTTTTTCGTCGCGCGCCAGATCGCCCTGCCCATCCGGCGCCTGGCGCGCGTGGCGCAGGAAGTGCGCGAAACGGGCGACCACAGCCTGCGCGCCGTCTGGGACAGCGAGGATGAAACGGGGCGTCTGGTGCGCGCCTTCAACACCATGCTGCAGCAGCTTGACTTCCAGCGCATGGCGCAGCAGGACCTGGTGGCGCGCGCCAGCGCGGCCGATGCGCAGCGCCAGCTGGTCGACGCCATTCCCATCCCGCTGATGGTTACCTCGATCCCGCACCACCAGGTGCTGCACGCGAACCAGGCCGCGCACGCGTGGCAGGGCGGCCTGGAACTGGACCCGTGGGTGGGCGGCATGCATCCGCAAGCCCGTTCGCGCTTCTTCCAGCGCTTGAGCGACCTGGGCGCCGTCGACGAATTCGAGGTGTGCTGGAGCGGCGGCGGCACGCCCACCTGGGCCCTGATTTCCGCGCGCCTGATCGATTACCAGGGCCAGCGCGCCGTGCTGTCGACCTTCACGCCGATCAACAAGATGAAGCTGATGGAGTCGCGCCTGGAACTATGGGCCAAGGTCTTCGAGGCCTCCGCCGAAAGCCTGATCGTGATGGACGCCGGCATGCGCATCATCACCGTCAACCAGGCCTTCCGCCGCCATTCGCTGTACGACATGGTGGAGCTGATCGGCAAGCGCCCCGCCTTCCTGCTGGCGCCCGACAACCCGCCCGAGCAGCTCGACAGTCTGCGCCGGACCCTGGCGCGGCGCGGCTACTGGCAGGGTGAAATCTCGGTGCAGCGCAAGTCGATGGAAAGCTATCCGGCCTGGCTGGTGATGAACGCCGTGCGCGGCCTCGATGGCGTCACCACGCACTTCATCGCCAGTTCGCTCGACATCAGCGAACGCAAGGCCAGCGAGCGGCAGATCGAGCACATGGCCCACCACGACGCGCTCACGGGGCTGGCGAACCGGCACGTGTCGAAACTGCGCCTGGCGGCGGCCATCGCGCAGGCGCGCCGCAGCGGCGAAAAGGTGGGGGTGCTGTTCATCGACCTGGACCGCTTCAAGCACGTCAACGACGCGCTGGGCCACCATGTGGGCGACGCCCTGCTGCAATCGGTCTCAATGCGCCTGCTGCAGCTGGTGCGCGAAGGCGATACCGTCAGCCGGCTGGGCGGCGACGAATTCGTCGTCATCCTCAACGGCATCGGCGACGCCGCATCCATCGCCGCCCTGCTCGACACGCGGCTGATACCGGCCATGCGCGAGCCGCACCAGGTGGCAGGCAACGAGCTGTATGTCTCGTGCAGCGTGGGCGTGGCCATCTACCCGGACCACGGCGGCGACATGGATACCCTGATGCGCCACGCCGATGCGGCCATGTACCAGGCCAAGAGCGGCGGGCGCGATCACGCGCGCATGTTCACGCCGCAGATGCAGGAGCAGCAGTTGCAGCAGCTGCACCTGGAGAGCGATCTGCGGCACGCCATCGAGCGGCAGGAACTGGTGCTGTACTACCAGCCGCGCATCGATGCTGGAAGCAGCCGCCTGAATGGCGTGGAAAGCCTGATCCGCTGGCAGCACCCGCAGCACGGCCTGATCGCGCCCGACTGCTTCATCCCCGCCGCCGAGGAATCGGGCCTGATCGTTCCCATCGGCGCGTGGGTCATCCGCGAAGCGTGCCGCCAGCAGGTGGCCTGGCGCGAGGCGGGCGCGGGCGACATCGCCGTGTCGATCAACCTGTCGGCCATCCAGCTGAAAAGCGGCACCCTGGCGGCCACCTTGCGCGAGGTGCTGCGCGAGTTTCCCGTCACGCCGGGACAGATCGAATTCGAACTGACCGAATCGATCCTGATGGACAACGTGGACGACACCATCGCCACCCTGCACGCCATCAAGGCGCTGGGTTTTGCGCTGTCGATCGACGATTTCGGCACCGGCTATTCGAGCCTGAACTACCTGTGCCGCTTCCCGCTCGACAAGCTGAAAATCGACATGAGCTTCGTGCAGGACATCCACGGTTCGCCGCAAAACCTGGCCGTGACGAAAACCATCATCGGCCTTGGCCATACCCTGGGCTTGACGGTCACCGCCGAGGGCGTGGAAAGCGCGGCCGATGCCGACGTGCTGCGCCGCGCCGGCTGCGATGAATTGCAGGGCTACTTTTTTGCCCGCCCCATGCCGCAGGCGCATTTCATGGCCTGGCTGGCGCAAAGCGCCGCGCCCTGCGCCGCCTGACACCTCCTGTGGAGCGCCCGCAACGCGCATGCGCCGGACTCGGCAACGCGCGGCGCGCCGCCAGGGCGCATGAATGCAGCAGGGATACCGGAATTGATATGGACATCGCAAAAGAAGTCATTTGTGGGGCAAAGTCATACCCCCTACCATGTTTCTTGAGCAAGTTTCAGCTCCGGCGGCAACTGCCGCAGCGTTCTCAACATAACTAAAATACAGGTGGAGACAAGATGAAGCAATTGATGGCAACGGGCACCCGCACGTCCCGACACAACACACGGCTGACCTTGAAGGCCACGGTGGCCGCGCTGGCCGGCGCAGGGCTGCTGAGCGGAGCTTCCGTCTGGGCGCAACAGGCGCCCGCCACGGAAGCACCAATGGAAGAAACGGCGCCGGCGGCAGCGCCCGCCGACAATGCCGGCATTGCCGTCGTCGCCGTCACGGGCGTGCGCAAGGCGGCACAGAGCGCGCAGACGATCAAGAAGAACAACGACCAGGTGGTCGATTCCATCGTCGCCGATGAAATCGGAAAATTCCCCGACAAGAACGTGGCCGAAATCCTCGGCCGCGTGACGGGCGTGCAGATCCGCCGCGAAGGCGGCGAAGCCGGTTCCGTCATCATCCGCGGTCTGCCCGGCGTGGTGACCCTGCTCAACGGCCGCGAAATGTTCACCTCCGTGGGCCGCAGCCTGTACCTGGCCGACATCCCGACGGCCATGCTGCAGCGCGTGGACGTGTATAAATCGCAGGGCGCCGACATGGTCGAAGGCGGCACGGCCGGCGTGGTCGACGTGCGCACCAACCGCCCGTTCGATTTCAAGGGCTTTACCGCCTCGGGAAATGTGCGCGCGGAGCACCGCGACAAGTCCGGCTCGACGGATCCGAACGTCAGCGGCATGGTCTCAAACCGCTGGAAGACCTCATACGGCGAATTCGGCGCCCTGCTCGGCCTGTCCTACCAGCGCAGCAAGTACTATGACGAGACGATCTGGAACGCCGAACCCGTCAAGCGCCCCGAAGCGGGCAACATCACGGGCCCCGATTCCGTCGGCATGATCCCGACCGTGGGCGACCGCAAGCGCTACGCGGCGAATGCCGCCTTCCAGTGGCGTCCGAACTCGCAGGTGGAAGTGTATGCGGAAGGCATGTCGACCCTGATCAAGCATGCGTTCGACAGCCAGTTCTTCGTCGGTTCGCTGCCCTGGGGGCAAAATCCCGACATCACCCTGATCCCCGGCACCAGCCAGGCGGCCACGGTGGGCAAGATCGACGGCCCATGGTCGCCGTTCACGCTGGGCTCGACCCAGGCGCGGCGCGACCGCTCGATCGGCTCGCAAGGCGCCATCGGCGCGCGCTGGGACATCACGCCGCAGCTGCGCGCCACCACGGAACTGGCGCGCACGGTCAGCAACTTCGAGCGCGAATTCCCCATCCTCGACTTCCTCGCCCACCCGACCAGCATCATCGGCAGCACAAACGTGAACGGCGGCGCGCAGATCAGCTACCCCGGCTACAACATGCTGGACCCGAAGAATTACACGCTGCTCGGCTTCTACGATAACCACAGCCACGACGAAGGCAGCTCCACCGATTGGCGCGGCGACGTCACCTACGACATGGACAGCACCGGCTTCTTCCGAGAATTTTCGGGCGGCGTGCGCCTGGCCAAGCGCAAGGCCGAATCGATACGCGAAAAAAATGGCCAGGGCGGGTTGTCTTCGACCATGTATGCGGACGCGATTCCCGGCCTGGCCTGCGCCTCGCACGAAAACACGGGCAACTTCGGCCTGCAAAGCTGGCTCACGCCCTGCCGCGCGACTTCATGCTTAACAACACGGCCGTGCTGCGCCAGCTGTTTACGGGCAGCAGCGAACGCAGTCCGGACGATCCGATGACCCACTACAAGGATGTGGAAAAAACCAATGCCGTCTACGGCAAGGCGCGCATCGGCTTTGACCTGGCGCAAGTACCGGTCGATGGCACGCTGGGTGTGCGCGTGGTGCAGACCAAGCAGGACTTGCAAGGCAATTCCTCGCAAAACGGCATCGTCACGCCCGTGCGCGTGAAGACGTCGGATACGGACGTGCTGCCCAGCCTGACCCTGAAAGCCATGCTGCGCCAGGACCTGATCGCCCGCATGACCGCAGGCAAGGCCGTGCAGCGCCCCAACTTCGCCGACTTCAATCCCGGCGTAAGCCTGGGCCAGAGCCTGGAAATGGTGCGCCCGACGGGCGGCGGCGGCAATCCCGACCTGAAACCCGTGGAAGGCAAGAACCTCGACCTGGCGCTGGAATGGTATTTCGCGCAGACGGGCTCCGTCACGGCCACCGTATTCCGCCACAACTTCAAGAATTACATCCTGTCCGGTTCGGCCAAGGAAACGTACAACGGCATCGAGTACGACATCACCCGTCCGCGCAACACCTCGAAGGGCCATCTGCAAGGCATGGAAATGGCCTACCAGCAGTTCTACGACAAGCTGCCCGGCTGGCTTGGCGGCCTGGGCCTGCAGGCCAACGCCACCTACATGACGGGCGAACTGGAAGAATTGAATGGCAGCGCCCACCCGTTCACGGGCATGTCGAAGTGGTCGGCCAATATCGTCGGCCTGTACGAACAGGGACCGTGGTCGGCGCGCCTGGCCTACAGCTGGCGCGACAAGTACGTCGACGACTACAACTACCGCGGCAAGGGCATCCACCTGACCGTGGCACCGACGAAAACCCTGGACGCGTCCGTCTCGTACAAGCTCAACCCGCATACCACGGTGACCCTGGACGCGAACAACCTGCTCGACTCGACCTACCGCGACTACCACGACACGCCGGACTATGTGCGCGACGTGCGGCGCTATGACAAGGTCGTGGGACTCTCCGTCCGCTGGAGCTACTAGCCCGTCCCCCCACCCTTTCTTCCTTCGAGGGTTTTCAGCGCCAGCCGGCAACGGTTGGCGTTTTTTTTTTTTTTTGCTCTATGGAATCTATCCGACAGTGGAATTGATCTGGCGCAAAGTGGTGGCGCCGCAGCGCTTTTATTCTGATAGCTTGACTAGCGAACCCGGCGGGGGACAGCATGCGCAATGCACGGCCCATCGATACACAGTTATTTCAACCCGACATCCCCGTGCGGCTCGACATGCGCACGGCGGCGCTGGTCGAACATGCGCTGGCCTTGCAGGAGATGGCCGGCACGGGCGCCGCCGCCCTGTTTTTGCACTGCCACGACGTGCCGCTACCCACCGCATTGCGCGTACTGACGACGGGACCGCGCCGCAAACCGGCCGGGCCGCACCTGTTTGCCCGCCTGCGTCCGCGCACGACCGCCCGGGCGCAAGGCACGCCGCTACCGGCGCGCTGACGAATCCTGTACCATCGCCGCAAGCTATTCATTTAAGGCAAGGCGATGCAGGCAGCGACACCCCCCGATAACTATGCGGCACTGATGGACCTGATCAAGGCGCGCCATGCGGAACTGAGCCCGCAATTCCTGGCCGGCGCCCGCTACCTGGCCGACCATCCGGATGAGGTGGCAGTGTCCTCGATGCGCAGCATCGCCACGCGCGCGCAAGTGCAATCGGCTGCCCTGGTGCGCCTGGCGCAGCAACTGGGCTTTGCCGGCTGGCCGGAACTGAAAGCCATTTTCGTGGAACGTCTGCGCGCCGGCCCAGCCGGCTACGCGGCAAAGGCGGGCGCTCTGGCCAGCAAGGAGGGGAGAGAGCGCGACCTGGTCACCGAAGTGTTCGCGGTGCAGCAGCGCAACCTGGCCGCCACGGAAAGCGCCAACCACGCGGCCCTGGACGCGGCCGCCAGCCTGCTGCAGGCGGCGCCCCGCGTGCACGTGGCGGGCTTTCGCGCCGCCCACCCGATCGCCTACACCCTGCACTACCTGTACCGGCTGCTGCGCCCCAGCGTGCAGCTGCTGAGCGGCCAGGGTGGCACCCTGGAAATGGACTTGCGCGCCCTGCAGGCCGGGGAGGCCGTCGTCGTCGTCAGTTTCGCCCCGTATTCGAGCGAAGCGCTGCTGGTGGCGCAAACGGCGCGCCAGGCCGGCTGCCAGGTGGTCGCCATCAGCGACAGCGCCATCTCGCCGCTGGCCCTGCAAGCGGAGGCCAGCATCGTCATCGCCGTCGACAGCCCCTCGTTCTTCCCGTCCATCGTGGCCGGCATCGCGGCCGTAGAAAGCCTGGTGGAACTGCTGGTGGCGCGCGCGGGACACGATGCCGTACACGCCATCGGCGCGGCGGAAAACCAGCTGCGGGCGCTGGGCGCCTATGCAAAAACATCAAATGATGTAAATTAAAAACAAATACATCAAACGTTGCAATGCGGCGCAGCGCATCCTATAATCGGCCATTCCCCCTTGCCGATAAGAAAGCGATGCCATGAGCCATGTCTTCCACCGTAGCCTGACCGCCAACTATCCTGTCGCGATGGGCGGCGACGGCCCTTACCTGATCGATGCGAACGGCAAGCGCTACCTGGATGCCTGCGGCGGCGCCGCCGTCTCTTGCCTCGGCCATTCGGATACGGCCGTGATTTCCGCCGTGCAGCGGCAGATTGCCACGATGGCATACGCGCACAGTTCGTTTTTCACCAGCGAGCCGATGGAGCAGTTAGCCGATTTCCTCGTCGCCCGCGCGCCAGCCGGCATCGACAGCGTGTATTTCGTCTCGGGCGGCTCGGAAGCGGTGGAAAGCGCGCTCAAGCTGGCGCGCCAGTATTTCGTCGAGCGGGGCCAGCCGCAGCGCCGCCACGTCATCGCGCGCCGCCAGAGCTATCACGGCAACACCCTGGGCGCGCTGGCCACGGGCGGCAACGCCTGGCGCCGCCAGCAGTTCGAGCCGCTGCTCATTGGCGTGACCCACGTGTCGCCCTGCTACGCGTGGCGCGAGCAGCAGGCGCATGAAACGGATGCCGACTACGTGGCGCGCCTGGGACAGGAACTGGAAGACCATATCGCCGAGCTGGGCGCGGAGAACGTCATGGCCTTCATCGCCGAACCCGTCGTCGGCGCCACGGCCGGCGCCCTGCCCGCCGTCGCCGGCTATTTTGCGCGCATGCGCGCCATCTGCCAGCGCCACGGCATCCTGCTGATACTCGACGAAGTCATGTGCGGCATGGGGCGCACAGGCAGCCTGTTCGCCTGCGAGCAGGAAGGCGTCACGGCCGACCTGATCTGCATCGCCAAGGGCCTGGGCGCCGGCTACCAGCCCATCGGCGCCGTGATGGTATCCCAGGATATCCGCGAAACCATCCGCGCTGGCACGGGCTTCTTCCAGCACGGCCACACATATATCGGCCATGCCACGGCCTGCGCCGCCGCCCTGGCCGTGCAGCAGCAGATCGAGGAGCGCGATTTACTGGCCAACGTGCGCGCCATGGGCCGCTTGCTGCAGGAGCGGCTGCGCCAGCGCTTCGGCGAGCACCCGCACGTGGGCGACATCCGCGGCCGCGGCCTGTTCCTGGGCCTGGAACTGGTGCAGGACCGCGCCAGCAAGCAGCCGTTCGACCCGGCCCGCCGCCTGCACGCGCGCATCAAGGCGCAAGCCATGCAAAATGGGCTGATGTGCTACCCCATGGGCGGCACTATCGACGGCCTGCACGGCGACCACATCCTGCTGGCGCCGGCCTACATCATCGACGCCAGCCACGTCGATGAGATCGTCGACAAGCTGGGCGCGGCCATCGACGCTTGCATCGGCTAAGGCCGCCCGCTGCTGCCCACGGTGGACATCAGGCTGGCGCCGCAGCTGGTCTTGTGCCCATCAAACGCCACGGGCACGCCATCGATCAGCACCTGCGGATCGCCCTCGGCGATCACGCAGCGCACGTGGCCCTTGACCGGACACACGCAAGGGTCGCCCTTGCGCGCGACGGCCACGCCCAGCACCGTACTGTCCGGCGCCGCCCCCACCACCTTGCCGCCGTGGCTGGTGGGGTCGTTCAAGCGGATCACGCCGCGCATAATGACTCCTATCCTTGTCCGGCACACAACGCGGCACCGGTCCATGCGGTGCCTCTCCCGTTGGCATTATCGGGTGCTACGAAACATTCGTCATTGCGTTCGCGCACATGGCCGGCATGCCGGGTGCAAAAATAGCAATCGCCATCCGGCAGCAACTTTTGTTCACTCCTTGTCAATATTAATTGACTTATTCTAAACAATCGTTTTAAATCAGGATGTTACTCAAAATCAATCATCTTGGGCATTCAAACATCGCATTGACCCTCTCGATGCTTGACGTCCACGCTGATGCACTCTGAAGCCAAGGTATATGGAACTGCTCGACTCCCTGCGTCAGACCCCGCCGCAAGACGACACGATCAGCGGGCACTACGAAGTGCGCCGCTTGCTGGGCGAAGGCGGTTTCGGCCATGTATTCGAAGCGTGGGATGCCAAGCTGTGCCGCAGCGTGGCGCTGAAGCGGCTAAAACCGCAAGCCGACGTGCTGCATCCGGAAAAACTCATCAATGAAGCGCGCCTGGCCGCCTCGCTCAAGCATGCGGCCTTCGTGCGCATCTTTGCCATCGAGGGCCAGGGCACGAGCCAGTCCATCGTCATGGAACTGGTCGAAGGCCAGACCCTGGGGCAATTCATGCACGGCGGCAAGGCTGACTTGCAGGCCGCGCTCGACATCGCCTACCAGATCGCCGACGCCATGGACGAGGCGCACGCCATGGACCTCGTGCACGGCGACCTGAAACCGTCGAACCTGATGCTGGAGGCGGATGGCAAGGTGCGCATCCTCGACTTCGGCCTGGCGCGCCACATTGACCCGCAAGCGACGCAAACGACTACCCTGTGCGACTTGCAGGGCACCATCGCCTACATGGCGCCCGAGCGCCTGATGGGCCGTCTGCCCGACACGCGCGGCGACGTCTACGCGCTGGGCGCCATGCTGTACGAAATGCTGGCCGGCCAGCGCCACTTCGCCCACCTGAACGGCCTGGCCCTGGCCGCCGCCCACATGCAGGCGACGGAGCCGTGGCCCGACCTGCCGGATACGGTGCCGCCCGCCATCAACGCCCTCGTGCGCGCGATGACGGCGCACGACCCGGCCGAACGGCCACGCACCATGCGCGATGTGCGCGAGGCGATAGGTGGGCAGCGCACGCTAGCGGCGCCGGCACTGGCCGCCGACACCGCGCCCACCAAGCACGCCAAACCCGCCAGGCCGCCGGCTTCGATTGCGATCCGCCTGCAGGTGCCCGTCAAGCGCGCCATGCTGGCGGCTGGCACCGTGCTCGTGCTGGGTCTGGGAGCCTGGCAAGGGCCACAACTATGGACTGCGTTGAGCGGGCAATACGGAACAAAGCCTTATTCCGAAATGGCGTCTATGAAAGCCGGCATGGACGCCCTGCGTGTGTTTGACCTCGATACCAGCCAGGCACAGGCAATCGAGCATTTCATGACCGTACTACAGCATAATCCAGGCAATGCCGCCGCCGCCGCTGGCCTGTCACTGGCAGCCAGCTTCCGCTACACCGGAAATGGGCGCGATGACACCTGGCTACAAAGAGCCGAGGTCAACGCAAAACAGGCATTGGCAGCGGACAGTCAGCTTGCTCTTGCCCATGTTGCGCAGGCATGGGTACTTGAACTCCAAGGCAAGTACGACGAGGCGCTGCGTGAAGAAAACGCCGCATTGAACCTGGAACCGAACAATCTGTTTGGTTTGTATGGCAAGGCACGCTTATACCTGACCATTCAGAAATTTGATCGAGCAGACGCCATACTAAAGCAAGCGATCGCCGCTTATCCAAATGAGCGCATGTTTAATATGTTGCTGGGCGTGATGTATTACAGGAAGGGGGACTATGCGGCTGCCGAGCAGACATTTCGCAAATCCATACGCATGGCCCCACAATCGCCCAATGGTTATGCCCATCTTAACGCGACTTTGCTGCGCCAGAATCGCGAAGACGAGGCACTTGCGGTTCTCCAGCAAGGTTTGCTCATACGTCCGCACTGGGAGCTATACACTAATTTGGGAACATCCCTGTTTGCCAAGGGCGACTATCTGGGTGCCGTGCAGGCATTTGAAAGTGCCGTTTCCGAGAAAAAAGGCAGTCCTGGCACCTATTTGCTTTGGGCCAATCTTGCCGATGCCCAGCGCTGGGTGCCAGCATTAGCGCAAGCATCGAAACAGTCGTATCTACGCGCTATCGCCCTGTTACAGCCCATGCTTGTGCGCATGCCCGACAATATCACCTGGACTTCACGCATGGCCCTGTACCAAGCCTACGCAGGTGAAAGAGATGCAGCCCTGAAAAACGTGCAACACGCACTCCGCTTAGCGCCACAGATTGCCGACGTACAGTTTCGCGCCGCTCTGACACATGAACTGCTTGACAAGCGAAGCGAGGCATTGGCTGCGCTACTGCAAGCTAGCAAGCTTGGCTACCCTCTCAATCTGATCGAATCAGCACCCGATCTGTTGAACCTGCGGCGAGATGCTCGCTACCAACAATTTCTCATCAACCTGGAAAGAGACAGTAAAAAATGACGCCTGTAAGCCCTTGGATGAAGTTATCCGTGCATTTTGATGCAGACCAGATCACCAACCAGCTCGACTACAGCTTCACCTCCTGCGACGGCACGGCCGATCCCCGCCATGGCCCCTACATGGGTGGCGTGCACTTCCAGAAAGGCCAGCATGTCTATCTCGACGTTACTTGCTGCGGCTCCAAGGACAGCGGCTTCACATCGTTCCAGATCATCGATTGCTGCATCGTCACCGTGCCGCAACTGACTCAGATCGGCCCGAAAGTACCCACCATTTATTCACCGCCATCGCCATTCCTTCAGTCGGTAGGCGCCACCTACCATTTCCCTCTGGACTTCGAGATCCAGCAACTGTTGGGTGAACCAGAGGATAAGCCCCTGCACCGCATCCGCCAGGAATGGAAACACAACTTGGACGTTGGCTATGCCGCCGGCCGCTGGGAATTGTCATTCGTCATCACGGTACGTATCATGCGCGGTGAAGACGTCCAACCAGAATTGCGCGTATTTTCCTTTGACCCGGAAAGCTCTGTAGGTGGCGACGGAATATTACAATAAATATTCCAGGACTTTGCCATTCAATAGGGCATATTTAGGACTAGAGTGGAACCAAGGTCAATTCTAGCCAGTCAGACACGATCTATGACTTCATTCTCTCCCCGCTGAGCAAACCATCATCCCCAAAGCCACGCTACCTCCACCGGCGCGGCTTTTTCACATCCGCACGCAATACGCCGCCCCGCCCGCCGAAAGCGGTAAAATGACGGCCTTGAACCCAAGCTCCGCCCCCTGGCGCGGCCTGGCACGCACACAGCACCACCCACAGCCCGGCAGGCATGCGTTTTCCTGCCGCCGGACCAACGACAAAGAACACATGACCACCGTCCCAAAAGAAATCAACGCCGCCGCGGCAAAGAAGAATTCCGCTGAAAAGCTCACGCCCATGATGCAACAATATCTGGGCATCAAGGAAAACCATCCGACGATGCTGGTCTTCTATCGCATGGGCGATTTCTACGAGCTGTTTTTCGAGGATGCGGAAAAAGCCTCGCGCCTGCTGGGCATTACCCTGACGGCGCGCGGCGTGGCCAGCGGCAACCCGATCAAGATGTGCGGCGTGCCGTTTCATTCGCTCGACGGCTATCTGGCCAAGCTGGTCAAGCTGGGCGAGTCGGTGGCCATCTGCGAGCAGATCGGCGACCCTGCCACCAGCAAGGGGCCGGTCGAGCGCAAGGTCATGCGCGTGGTCACGCCCGGCACCCTGACGGATGCGGACTTGCTGCCAGAAAAGGCCGAGCGGCCGCTGCTGGCCATGTGCAGCATCACGCAACGCAAGACGGTCACGACGGGCCTGGCCTGGCTGTCGCTGGCCAGCGGCGCCTTGAAACTGATGGAGTTTTCCGGCGACAGCAGCACCGTGGCGGCGCGCCTGCAGCAGGAACTGGAACGCATCGTGCCGGCGGAAATTCTCAGCGGCGACAACGGCAACCTGTTCGACGACTACGCGGGCACGCACATCAACCGCGTGCCGGACTGGCATTTCGACGTGGTCGGCGGCCACAAGGCCTTGCTCGACCAACTGGGCGTGGCGACCTTGACGGGCTTTGGCGCCGATGGCCTCGGCGCCGCGTTCGGCGCGGCCGGCGCCCTGCTGCGCTATGCGCAATCGACGCAGGGACGCGGCTTGCAGCACGTGCGCTCCTTGACGACGGAAACGGAAAGCGAATTCATCGGCCTGGACGCGGCCACGCGCCGCAACCTGGAGTTGACGGAAACCATCCGCGGCCAGGAATCGCCGACATTATTTTCCCTGCTGGATCATTGCCGCACGGCCATGGGTTCGCGTATGCTGCGCCACTGGCTGCACCATGCGCGGCGCGACCAGAACGTGGCGCGCGCGCGCCATGAAGCCATCGCCGCGCTGGCGCAAAGCGAAGCGGCCGGTCCGCTCGCCGCCACCCTGGCGCAAGTGCCCGATATCGAACGCATCACCACGCGCATCGCCCTGCTGTCGGCGCGTCCGCGCGACCTGGCCGCCTTGCGCGACGGTTTATTACAACTGCCGGCCCTGCGCGGCGACGTGGTCCGTTGTTATGGCCCTGGCCAGGGTGGCGAAACGGGCTTGCTGGCCGCCATCCACGCAGCCCTGGCCACGCCGACGGCCTGCCTGGACTTGCTGGTGCGCGCCGTGGCGCAGGAACCGGCCGCCATGGTGCGCGACGGCGGCGTGTTTGCCACCGGCTTCGACGCCGAACTCGATGAATTGCGCGCGCTGTCGGAAAACGCGGGCCAGTTCCTGCTCGACCTGGAAACGCGCGAACGGGCACGCACGGCATCGCCAACCTGCGCGTCGAATACAACAAGGTGCACGGCTTCTATATTGAAGTCACGCACGGCCAGACGGACAAGGTGCCGGACGACTACCGCCGCCGCCAGACCCTGAAGAACGCCGAGCGCTACATCACGCCCGAACTGAAAGTGTTCGAAGACAAGGCCCTGTCGGCGCAAGACAAGGCCCTCGTGCGCGAAAAACTGCTGTACGACCTGCTGCTGGCCGAGCTGGCGCCGCACATCGGCACCTTGCAGACGATCTCGCAAGGCCTGGCCCAGCTCGACACCCTGAATGCGCTGACAGAACACGCGCAGCAGCACAACTGGGCCGCGCCGCAACTGGTCGACGAGCCGTGCATCAACATCGTCGAAATTGCCGCCTCGTCAACGAACGCCGGCTGCTGCTGATTACCGGTCCGAACATGGGCGGTAAATCGACGTTCATGCGCCAGGTGGCATTGATCACCCTGCTGTCCTACGTGGGCAGCTACGTGCCGGCCGCTTCCGCCACCATCGGTCCCATCGACCGCATCTTCACGCGCATCGGCGCC